>NZ_MBQD01000001.1 GCF_001693815.1 Tessaracoccus lapidicaptus
GTGTTCGGGCAGCCGCATGCCGGAGTTGCGCAGCACGGCCGTGCGGTACGTGAGGGAGTGCATGAGCATGCCCTGGTCGGGCCGGAAGCGGCCCACCTCCTCCCAACCGAACTCGCGGTTCCGGGGGCGTCTTCATGGTCCCCAGCCGCTCGGGCATCAGCTCCCGCCTCGACGTGGACCTCACCTCCACCGACGGCCTCGCCACCCCGACGCCCCTCGTGGCCGCCAACATGACGGCCGTCTCCGGACGCCGGATGGCGGAGACGATGGCCAGGCGCGGAGGGCTCGCCGTGTTCCCGCAGGACATCCCGAGCGACGTCGTCGCCCGCAGCATCGAGAAGGTCAAGGCCGCGCACCCCGTCTTTGACACAGCCGTGACCGTCTCCCCCACCACCACCGTCGGCGAGACCCTCAGCCTCATCGGCAAGCGCGCGCACGGCGTCGCCGTCGTGGTGGACGGCGACCGGCGCGTCATCGGCCTCGTCACGCCGCAGGACGCGCTCGACGCCGACCGGTTCGCTCAGGCCAAGGACATCATGACCACCGACGTCACCCGCGTCGCGCCCGAGTCCACCCCTGAGGAGGTGTTCGAGCGGCTCTCCGAGCAGCACCAGAAGGTCGCTCTGGCGGTGGACGCCGACGACCGCCTCGTCGGCCTCATGACGCCTAAGGGCGCGCTGCGCTCGGCAATCTACTCCCCCGCCCTCGACCACGAGGGCCGGCTCCGCGCCGGTGTGGCCGTCGGCATCAACGGCGACATCCCCGCCAAGGTCCGGGCCGCACTTGAGGCCCGTGCCGACGTCATCGTCATGGACACGGCTCACGGGCACCAGGAGAAGATGATCTCCGCCCTGAGCCTGGCCCGCGAGGTCCGTGACGCGTTCGCCGGCGAGACCGGCCGCCGCGTGCTGATCGTGGCGGGCAACGTCGTCACCCCCGAGGGCTGCGATGACCTCATCGACGCCGGCGCGGACATCCTCAAGGTCGGTGTCGGCCCCGGCGCCATGTGCACCACGCGGATGCAGACCGGCGTCGGCCGCCCCCAGTTCTCCGCTGTTCTGGAGTGCGCGGAGGCCGCCTCCGCGCGCGGCAAGTCCATCTGGGCCGACGGCGGGGTCCGCCACCCCCGCGACGTCGCCCTCGCGCTCGCCGCGGGCGCCGGGTCGGTGATGATCGGGTCGTGGTTCGCGGGGACGCACGAGTCCACCGGTGACCAGCTCGTCGACAACCAGGGCCGCGTCTACAAGGAGTCGTTCGGCATGGCGTCGGCGCGCGCGGTGCGGCAGCGCACGCGGGAACAGTCGGCGTTCGACCGGGCCCGCGCCGCCATGTTCGAGGAAGGCATCTCGTCGTCTCGGATGTACCTTGATCCGCGCCGCCCCGGCGTGGAGGACCTCATCGACTGGATCACCTCCGGCGTGCGATCGTCGTGCACCTACGCGGGCGCGCGCAGCCTGGGCGAGTTCGCCGAGCGTGCGGTCGTGGGCGTGCAGTCGGGCTCCGGCTACGAGGAGGGGCGGCCGCTCGATCAGAGCTGGTGACCCACCCTTGACGAACGGCCAGAAACCGCGCGTCAAGTGGAGATCTTGGGTGTCAGACGCTATTCTCCGCTGACCCTCCCGGGTGTTAGAGTGGTGATGACCGTACGCCTCGGCGCAGTCTGCCGATTAGAGGGGGAACTACCATGGCTTTTGACTCACCCGCACCGATCAGTCGGCGCACCGTCGCCAAGGGCATCGCGTGGACCGCGCCGGCCGTGGCCATCGCATCCACAGCACCCGCCTTCGCAGTCTCGAATCCACAGGTTTGGTTCGAGAACCAGAATGTCGCCTGCAAGCTACCCGGCGCCTCGTGCGAGAAGGAGACAGGCGTCACCAAGGGCTACGCCGTTCGAGTCCGTGTCTGCACCAACGTCACAGAGCCGATCACGGTCACGTTCAACTCGGTGGTAGTCCGCCTCGATGGAGTCCTCAGCCCCGGATGGACTATCGAGCCGGTAGAACTCGCTGGGGCCATTGAGGGCCAGGTGAGTTGCACCTATATCGATCTTGGCATCGAGGGCGAGCCCAACAGCGAGAACGTCTCGATCGAGGGGACCGCGTCCTTCACGTGGGTTGCGGATGATAACTTCCCCAGCGGCAGTGGCTCCCTGACCTTCAGCGCACCGTCGACCCCTCCCTGCGTGAACTGCTCAACGACAGGCGCCTGACCCCAGGACCGCTGAGAGGGGCCCCGCCATCGCGGCGGGGCCCCTCTCAGCATTTGGTGGTCAGGGATCAGTGCTTGTAGTCGCCCCGGTAGAACTCCAGGATCCACCCGCTCGCGGACCAGATCCCGATCCCGAAGCCGACGAGGCTGAT
Source organism: Tessaracoccus lapidicaptus (assembly GCF_001693815.1). Taxonomy (GTDB): domain Bacteria; phylum Actinomycetota; class Actinomycetes; order Propionibacteriales; family Propionibacteriaceae; genus Arachnia; species Arachnia lapidicapta. The sequence continues at coordinate 2,361 of NZ_MBQD01000001.1, forward strand.
CCACGGCTGCGACAGCGCGGGGCCCAGGAAGATGATCGCGACCGTCACCGCGGCCCAGAACGGCCAGATGGACTTCGGCGCGAAGAAGCCCAGAGCGCCCGCACCCTCCACGACCTCGGCATCGCCCCGGTCCTCAGGACGCGGGTCGAAGTTGCGTGCGGTCAGCGCAAGGTAGCCGCCGATCATCAGGCCGAGCAGGCCGCTGAACCCGAGGACGAACGTCCCGGCGATCTCCCCCGACATGAACCAGTAGATGGGCGTCACGATCGCGAAGAAGACCGCGATGAACAGGAATACGTACTTCTCCGGCCTCACTTGTGGCTACCTTCGGTCTCGACGATGGGGTCGACGCGGTCGAGCAGTTCGCCCGGGTCCTCCGCGTGCAGGTCGGCGGCCGCCACCAGCTCGGGCCGGTGCAGGTCGAGCGCCGGGGAGATGGAGCGGATGCGCGGCAGCGACGTGAAGTTGTGCCGCGGCGGCGGGCAGGACGTGGCCCACTCGAGCGAGCGGCCCCAGCCCCACGGATCGTCGACCATGACCTTGGGCGCCTTCCGCGTGATCCACACGTTCCACAGGAACGGGATCATCGACACACCCAACAGGAACGCGCCGAACGTGGACAGCTGGTTGAGGAACGTGAAGCCCTCCCACGCGCCGTAGTCCGCGATGCGCCGCTGCATGCCCTCGACACCCAGCCAGTGCTGCACGAGGAAGGTGGTGTGGAAGCCGATGAAGATCAGCCAGAAGTGCACCTTGCCCCACGTCTCGTCGAGCATGCGTCCGGTGAACTTCGGCCACCAGTAGTAGAAGCCGGCGAACATCGCGAACACGACGGTGCCGAACAGCACGTAGTGGAAGTGCGCCACGACGAAGTACGTGTCGGACACCTGGAAGTCCAGCGCCGGGGCGGCGAGGATGATGCCGGTCAGGCCGCCGAACAGGAACGTCGTCAGGAACCCGATCGCGAACATCATCGACGAGTTCAGCGTCAACGACCCGCGCCACATGGTGCCGATCCAGTTGAAGAACTTCACGCCGGTGGGCACCGCGATCATGAACGTCATGAACGAGAAGAACGGCAGGTTCACCGCGCCGGTGACGAACATGTGGTGCGCCCACACCGACACCGACAGCGCGCCGATGGACAGCGTCGCGAACACCAGGCCGTAGTAGCCGAACACCGGCTTGCGGCTGAACGCGCTCAGCACCTCGGTGATGATGCCGAAGAACGGCAACGCGATGATGTACACCTCGGGGTGGCCGAAGAACCAGAACAGGTGCTGCCACAGCACCGGCCCACCGGACGCCGGGTCGAAGACGTGGCTGCCGAGCACCCGGTCCGCCTCGAGCACCAGCAGGCCGGCGGCGAGCACCGGGAACGCGATGAGGACCATCAGCGAGGTGACGAGGATGTTCCACGAGAAGATCGGCATCCGGAACATGGTGAGGCCCGGCGCACGCATCGTGATGATCGTGGTGACGAAGTTGACGGCGCCGAGGATCGACGACAGGCCGAGCAGGTAGAGGCCCATCAACCACAGGTCGTGGCCGATGCCGGGCGAGTGGATCGAGTTCGACAGCGGCGCGTACGCGAACCAGCCGAAGCTGGCGGCGCCGTCGGGGCTCACGAAGCCGGCGCAGGCCATGAGCGAGCCGAAGACGTACAGCCAGAACGCGAACCCGTTCATGCGCGGGAACGCGACGTCCGGCGCACCGAGCTGCAGCGGCAGGATCGCGTTGGCGAAGCCCGCGAACATCGGCGTCGCGAACATCAGCAGCATGATCGTGCCGTGCATCGTGAAGAACTGGTTGAACGTCTCGTAGTTGACGAACTGCATGCCGGGGGCGGCCAGCTCGGCGCGGATGGCCAGCGCCAGAACGCCGCCGATGGCGAAGAAGATGAACGCCGTGACGAAGTACATGTTGCCGATCACCTTGTGGTCGGTGGTCGTCAGGTACTTCATCATGGTCTCGCCGAGCCGGTGCGGCTCGGTGCGGATCTCGGTCTGGAGCTGGCTCCGCTCCGTGATGCTGGCGCTGCTCACTTGTGCTCCTCCGGTGCCTCAGTCGGCAGGACGGCCTGCAGGGCCTCCTGAAGCTTCTTCTCGCCGGCGTTGCCGGACTCCGCCAGCTCCTTGACCTTCGCCTCGTACTCCTCCTCGGTCACGACGTGGACCTTGAAGAGCATGAGCGCGTGGTATTCGCCGCAGAGTTCGGCGCACTTGCCGTCGTACGTGCCGAGGCGGTTGGGCGTGACCTCGAACGAGTTGGGGTGGCCCGGGATGACGTCCATCTTGAAGTAGAAGGACGGGACCCAGAACGAGTGGATGACGTCGGCCGACTGCAGGTTGAACCGCACGGTCTTGTCGACGGGCAGGTAGAGGTCTGGGATGGTCTCCAGCGTGCCGATGGAGTGGGCGTCGGTGCCCACGTCCGGGTTGTCGGCCTCCATGTAGTTGAACGTCCACGACCACTTCTGGCCGATGACGTTGATGGTGACCTCGGGCTCCTCAGTGGTCTGCAGCACGGCGTCGGACGCCTTGACGGTGTAGAAGAACAGCACGCCGATGATGAGGAACGGCACCAGGGTGTAGAGCAGTTCGAGGGGCAGGTGGTAGGTGGTCTGACGCGGGGCGGGGGCATCCTCGTCCTTGCGGCGGTAGCGCAGCACCGCCCAGCCGATGAGACCCCAGACGAGCACGCCGATGATCAGCGACGCGATCCACGCACCGATCCACACGTTCCCCATGACGGGCGCCTGTTCCGTCGCCGCCTCCGGCAGCCCGAACCGCGCTCCCTGACCGGAGCAGGCCGTCAGCCCCACCAGCGACGCGGGGAGCCCGACGAGCAAGGCTGCACGAACCATCCGCCGACGCGATGGCGCAGGATTGCCACTCACAAGTTGCCCTTCCGTTGACCATTGACCCGGTGGATTCCGCACACTTCGGATCGCACAGGGACACCACTGCTGGGGCCACCTTAACGCATAAAGCCACCCCCGTGGATTGCGCTCCACAGGGGTGGCTTAAGCTGAAAGGTTCGGTGCCGATCAATGGAAGGAGTCACCGCACGCGCACGAGCCCTGCGCGTTGGGGTTGTCGATCGTGAAGCCCTGCTTCTCGATCGAATCCACGAAGTCGATGCTGGCGCCGCCGAGGTACGGGGCGCTCATCTTGTCGGTGACGACGCGCACGCCGTCGTAGTCGGAGGCGACGTCGCCGTCGAGCTCACGGTCATCGAAGTACAGCTGGTAGCGCAGGCCGGAGCAGCCGCCCGGCTGCACGGCGATGCGGAGCACGAGGTCGTTGCGGCCCTCGGCGTCGAGCAGCGCGCGCACCTTCTGCACTGCGACGTCGGTGAGGACCACACCGTTCTGGGTGATCTGGGTATCGGTCACGCTTGACTCCAAGTCGAGAGAGGGCACTGTCTTGCTGGAAGATTCTACGTCGGTTTCGGAGGAATCCCCATACCGGTCGGCGTATGCCCACGGCGAAACTCCGCCGATGGGCTCACCAGGACCAGGTGCGGGCCACCCGCTCGGCCACCTCGGCGACCTGCCCGGGCGTCGCGATGTCGTCGCCGGCGCCTGCCAGCACCGGGTACGCCGCCTCGAGGCCGGCCAGTCTCAGCTCGCGCGACGACACATAGTTGCGGCCCACGATCGCGATGACCGGCCGCAGCGCCTCCCCCGCCATCCCGACGATGCGCTTGACCACCGGCCCGCCGACGGCGTGGAAGTCCAGCATGTCCGCGCCGGTGACGACGAGGTCCGCCTGCGCCATCGTCCCGGCGAGCCCGTAGTGCTCGACGAGGAAGGTCAGCGGATCCGTGATGACGGCGCCCATCGCCTGCAGCAGCAGGCCGGCGCCGCCCGCAGCACCAGCGCCGGGCTGGGCCGTCAGCCCCAGCGAGGTGGCCCACCGGCCGGCGACCGCGTCGGCGGCCAGTACGTCGGCCAGATCGGCGCCGTGTTCGCGCCCCTCGGTGGCGGCCAGACCCGTGAGACCGGTGAGAGGCCGCTCCTGCTGCCCGTCTTCGACCAGCGCGACGAGGCGCCGCCCCGACCACGCCTGCCGGGCCACGGCCACGGCCTCCACCGGATCGTCGGCGAACGCGTCGAGCACGCCCCGGCCGAGGTCGGCGACGCGGCACGCGGTGAGGTCGACCACCAGGTCGCCGTCCGCGTCCGCGAGCGCGCGCCCCAGATCGACGGCGTCAGCCGGCCGCGCGAAGGGGGCCCCGGGCGCCGCCGTGGCCACCGCATGCGCCAGGGCGTCGCCCGTCACCGCCAGGGGAACGACGGCGGGCACCGCTCCGCGCTCGGCGAACCGACCCGCGATGAGGGCCGACGCGTCGGCGGGCGTCAGACCCGCCATCGCGTCGGCCGCGATGACGACTCTCAATGCTGCGATTCCGGGTCCAGCTCGTGCAGGTCGTCGTCGGCGTCGGGAATGAGGCCGTAGTACTCGCTGGTGGAGTCCAGCAGCGCCTGCATCTCGTCGAGGGTGACGTCCATGTCCGGCAGGATGAGGTCGGACTCGGCCAACACGTCGTCAGGAACGACGACGCCGACGGCCTGCACGCCGTCGATGAGGCGCTGCAGCGCGGCGCGCATGCCCTCCTCGTCCTCGGCGGCGACCCGCTCCTCGAGCTCGCGGTCCAGTTCGTTGAGGTCCATCAGGTGCTCGGGCTCGAGCACCCACTGGCCCTGCCCCATGATGCGCACGATCATCCCTGGTACCCCTCCTGCCGGGACTGATCCACCGCCGGCTGCTCGGCCGGGGACACCTGCTGGGACTGCTGGGCGGGCTCCGCGGGCGAGGCCGAGAGCTCAGGGCGCGCGGCGGGGCCGCCGGTCAGCTGGGCCTTCATGGCGGCCAGTTCGTTCTCGATCTGCGAATCGGCGGCCAGCGAGTCGAGCTCGCGCGTGATGTCGTCCTTGACCATGCCGGTGGGATCCTCGAGGGCCCCGGAGGCGAGCAGCTCGTCGACGGCGGACGCGCGCGCCTGCAGCTGGAGCGTCTTGTCCTCGGCGCGCTGGATCGCGAGGCCGACGTCGCTCATCTCCTCCGAGATGCCGGTGAACGCCTCGTTGATGCGGGTCTGGGCCTCGGCGGCCGAGTACGTGGCCTTGATGGTCTCCTTGCGGGTGCGGAACGCGTCGACCTTCGCCTGGAGCCGCGAGCTGGCGCGCACCAGCTTCTCCTCCTCGCCCTGGAGCTGCGCGTGCTGCGTCTGCAGCTCGTCGAGCTGGACCTGCAGGCCCGCCTTGCGGGTGAGCGCCTCGCGCGCCAGGTCCTCGCGGTTCGATTCGAGCGCCCGCTGCGCGGCGGACTGGAACCGCTGCACCTCCTGGTTCAGCTTCGCCGCCTGCAGCTCCACCCGCTTGCGGCTGGTGGCGACGTCCGCGACGCCGCGGCGCACGTTCTGCAGGAGCTCCAGCTGCTTCTGGTACGAGTAGTCGAGGGTCTCGCGCGGGTCTTCGTACTTGTCGAGAGCCTTGTTGGCCTTCGATCGGAAGACCAGGGCGATGCGTTCAAAAATGCTGGCCACTGAGGGTGTCCTTCCAGGAACGTGCGGTGTTCGCCTCAACGTTAGCGCGGCGGCAGGCCCCCCGGGGTCGCTGCGGCCCCTGAGCCGACCCTGAGGCCACCCGGGGTAGACTGGGCGAGCCGTACACCCGACGAAGGACTTTGAGCACCGTGGCCCTGTTCCGCCCCTATGAGCGCACCGATTCGACGCCGTCGAAGGACCGCATCTCCGCGTTGACGCCGAAGGGCGAGAAGGCGTCCGCGAAGGCAGCCAAGGCCGAGGCGCCGGCTCCCGCTGCGGCAGAACCGACGCAGCCCACCCCGGAGGCGCGGCAGGCGGTGCGCCGCAAGCAGGGCGCCACGCCCACCCGTCGGGCCGCCGAGGCCGCCCGCATGGAGCGCCTCCATCCCACCCTCACGCCGAAGCAGCAGCGCAAGGCGGATTCCGCCGCCAAGTCGCGGGCCCGCGCTGAGGCCTGGGACCGCGTCGAGAAGTCCCCCGAGCGGCAGTTGCTGCGTGACTACGTCGACACCCGCTGGACCGCCGCCGAGTTCATGATGCCGGCGATGATCCTCGTCATGGCCGCGGTGATGGTGACGATGAACAACGTCGTGCTGTCGAGCTGGATCTCGATGTCGCTGTGGGTGATGCTCGCGATCACGATCATCAACGTCGCCATCATGTGGCGCGGCTTCAAGAAGCTGCTGGCCGAGCGGCATCCCGGGGCGTCGACCCGCGGGCTGCTCGTCTACATGTTCAACCGCTCGCTCATGATCCGCCGGTTCCGGCAGCCGGCGCCGCGGATCAAGCGCGGGGATCCGATCTGATGAGCTACGCATGGCGCCCCGAGTCCGGGGCCTACACGCTCGCCGAGCTCGAGGACGAGGGGCTGCTACACCGCTTCGAGGACCAGGGGGCCGCCGAGGAGTGGCTGGGCATCTTCTACGGGGACCTGCTCGAGCACGGGGTGGCCGAGGTGAGCCTCTACGAGGAGGACCGCCTCATCTACGGTCCGATGTCGCTGCACCCGTGACGGGCCGCCGCGCGAGCGCGGCCCCGAACACCACCATGCCGAGTCCCGCGGCGACGGCGAACGGCGCCTGCTGGCGCGCCACCTCGATCCGGTCCTCGTAGCGCTGCACGCGGCCCGCGCTCTCGTCGGTGAGGCTCGCGTACTCGCAGGTGTCGCCCGGGCCCATCTCGACGCCGCGACATGACGTCGACGGCGAGACCCACGACACCAGGCCCCACGCGGCGACGGCGAGGCCGGCCACGATGAACGCCCAGAGGCCCACCCGCTGCATCATGCGGGCAAAGGTACCCCGGCGCTCCCGGGCGGCCCAACCCGACTCGCTAGGCTGACCGATGTGACGCGCATCAACCCGACCCTGACCCTGTCCCGCAGCCTCCCGAAGTCCGCCGACGTCGTCGTGCTGGGAGTGGTCCCGCTCACCGGCGACGGCCTCGCCGTCGTCGGCGCCACCCCGGACCTGGAGAAGGCGTTCACCAAGGCCTACGGCCGCGGCATCAGCGACGTCGCCGTCGCGATGGCCGCGCAGTCGAAGCGCGAGGAGCTCACGCACGTGCCGCCCGTCGATGGCGCGCGCCTGCTGCTCGTCGGCCTCGGCGACGCCGACGTGACGCCCGAGGCCGTGCGGATCGCCGTCGGCTCGGCGTTGCGCGTGGTCGCGGCGCTGCCGGGCGCGGACGGCCTCGAGGTCGCGGTGTCCCTCGAGGTCACCGATCCCGAGCTGCTGCAGGCTGCCGGCGAGGGCGCCCTGCTCGGCGCCTACCGCTTCGAGACCATCACCGCCACCACGCCTCCCACGCCGGTGACGGCCGTGACGCTCGTGTCGGCCACCGTCGGCGCGGCGCAGAAGGACGCGGTGGCGCGGGCGAAGGTCGTCGCGGACGCCGTGTGCCAGGCCCGCGACTGGGGCAACACTCCCCCAAACCTCCTCTACCCGGAGACGTTCGCCGACGCGGCCCGCGGCTACGTGCGCGACGAGCGGATCGCCGTGGAGATCCTCGACGAGAAGGCCCTCGAGAAGGGCGGCTACGGCGGCATCCTTGCCGTAGGCGGCGGCTCGGCCCGCAAGCCGAGGCTCGTGCGGCTCAGCTACACCCCGCGCGGCGCCGAGGCGCACCTGGCGCTGGTGGGCAAGGGCATCACGTTCGACTCCGGCGGCCTCGACATCAAGCCCGCGGGCCAGATGGCGGGCATGAAGTTCGACATGTCGGGCGCGGCCGCGGTCGTCGCGGCCACCCGAGCCATCGCCGCCCTGGGTCTCAAGGTCAAGGTCACCGCCTACGCGGCGCTCGCGGAGAACCTCCCGTCGGGCAGCTCGTACCGGTCCAGCGACGTCTTGACGATGTTCGACGGCCAGACGGTCGAGAACTACAACACCGACGCCGAGGGCCGGCTCGTCATGGCCGACGCCATCGCCCGCGCCGGCCTCGACACTCCGGACCTCATCGTGGATGTCGCGACGCTGACCGGCGCCTGCATGGTGGCCCTCGGCCTGCGCACCGGTGGCCTGCTCACCAACGGGGAGGCCACCTCGGACCTGCTGCTCGACGCCGCCGAGGCCGCCGGCGAGGACTTCTGGGAGCTGCCGCTGACGGACTTCACGCGCGAGCAGCTGAAGTCCACGGTCGCGGACATGCGCTCCGGCGCCGGGCACCGGTGGGGCGGGGCGCTCGTCGCCGGCGCGTTCCTCGAGCGGTTCGTGCCCGAGGGTGTCGCGTGGGCCCACCTGGACGTCGCGGGGCCGGCTGAGAACCCGGACGCGCCGTACGGCTACGTGCCGAAGGGCGGCACGGGGGTCGCGGTGCGGACGCTCGTGGCGCTCGCGGAGCTGTTGCAGGGCTGACGGGTCACTGGCGGGCGCGCTTGGCGCGCAGCCCGTACTCGCGCATGCGCTTCGGGTACGGGACGACGCCGGCGTCGTAGCACGGCAGGTCGTGCCGGGCCGCGAAGTCGTAGCCGTAGGCGACGCTCGGGATCCCGCGACGGGTGGACTCGCCGTCCGCAGCGACGAGCAGCAGCGACGGCTTGTTGAACGAGGTCGGCTGTTCGACCCACGCCTCCACACCCCGCCGGGTCGCCACAAACTGCGACAGGTGCTGACGCATCGCGTCCGGCACCTGTCGCTCCTCGCGCGCCACCTGGACCTCGCGCCGCCGTCGTCGGAACCACCCCACGGGCCCATTATGCGCCAGCGCCCCCAAGGCCCGGCGTGGGAGACTTGCCCGCATGACGCACCCCTTCGACGTGGCCATCCTCGGCGCCGGGTCCGCCGGCTACGCCTGCGCGCTGCGGGCCGCCCAGCTGGGCCTCAGCGTGGCGCTCATCGACGACACCCCGCTCGGCGGCACCTGCCTGCACCGCGGCTGCATCCCCACCAAGGCGTGGCTGCAGGCCGCCAAGGTGCGCCGCACGGTGGCGAAGGCGGCGTCGTTCGGGATCGGCGCCACCCTCGGCGACACGGACCCGGCCGCGCTGCTGGCCTACACCGACGGCGTCGTCGGGCAGCTGCACCGCGGCCTGGAGGGCCTCATCGCGCAGCGGGGCATCACGGTGATCCGCGAGCGCGGCACGCTGGTCGCCGATGACCGCGGGCCCGGCATCGAGACCGGCGCCACCGTGCACCGGGCGCGCGCCGTCGTGCTCGCCACCGGGGCGGCGCCCGTCACGCTGGGCCTGCCCGTGGACGGCGCGCGCATCCTCACCAGCGCGGACGCGCTGCGGCTCACGGCGTTGCCCGAGCGGGCCGTCGTGCTCGGCGGCGGGGTGATCGGAGTCGAGTTCGCGTCCCTGTGGGCGGACCTGGGCGTCCACGTCACCCTGGTGGAGGCCATGGACCGGCTGGTGCCGACGGAAGAGCCGGGTCACTCGCGCATCCTCACGCGGGCCCTCAAGGGTCGCGGCGTGGACGTGCGCCTCGGTGCCCCCGTCGACACCGCCGAGGCGACCGACGACGGCGTGAGCGTCCAGATCGGCGGCGAGACGGTCGCGGCCGACGCCCTGCTGGTGGCCGTCGGTCGCCGCCCGGCGACCGGCGACCTCGGCCTCGAGGGCGCTGGGGTCGCCGTCAGCGACAGCGGCCACGTCGTCGTCGACGGCCAGCTGCAGACCACGCTGAAAGGCGTGTTCGCGGCCGGCGACCTCGTCGCGGGGCCGCAGCTGGCCCACCGCGGCTACGCGCACGGTCTGTTCCTCGCCGAACGCATCGCCCACCTGCAGGGCCGCTCCGGGGAACGGCCCACCCTGCCCCGCGACGCCGGCATCCCGCGCGTCACCTACTCCTCGCCCCAACTGGCGTCCGTGGGGCTCACCGCCGACCAGGCCGGGCCCGACGCCGAGGTCGTCGACTACCACCTCACCGGCAACGGCCGAGCGCAGATCCTGCGGGCACCGGGCGACCGGGAGACGGGCGTCGTGCGGCTCGTGCGCCGCCCCGGCGGGGAAATCGTCGGGGTCCACCTGGTGGGCGACGACGTGGCCGAGCTCATCGGTGAGGCCGCCCTCCTCGTCGGGTGGCAGGCGACCCCCGACGACGTCGCCGGGATCGTGCACGCCCACCCGACGCTGGGCGAGGCGATCGCGGAGGCGAACTGGGCTCTCGCCGGTCGGCCTCTGCACATGCATGGGTGAATCGCATATAGGCTGAGGGCATTACCGCGGTACGCAAAGGAGCCACAGACACATGTCAACCGAAGTCACCCTCCCGGCACTGGGCGAATCCGTCACGGAAGGCACCATCTCCCGCTGGTTGAAGGCCGTCGGGGACACCGTCGAGGTGGACGAGCCGTTGCTCGAGGTCTCCACCGACAAGGTGGACACCGAGATCCCCAGCCCCGTCGCCGGAACCGTCCTCGAGATCAGGTTCCAGGAGGATGACGTGGCCGAGGTCGGCGCCGTCCTCGCGGTCATCGGGGAGGCCGACGAGGCCGCCGCGCAGCCGGCCGCCGAAGCCCCCGCAGAGGAGGCTGCTCCCGCTCCCGAGCCCGAGGCCACCGCCGAGGAGACCCCCGTCGCCGAGGCACCGGCGGAGGAGGAGCCGGCCCCGGAGCCGGAGCAGGTGACCGAGAAGGCCCCCGCCGCGCAGGCCTCCGGGCCCGCCACCGGCACGGAGGTGACCCTGCCCGCGCTGGGCGAGTCGGTCACCGAGGGCACGGTGTCGCGGTGGCTCAAGAACGTCGGTGACACCGTCGAGGCGGACGAGCCGCTGCTCGAGGTCTCCACCGACAAGGTCGACACCGAGATCCCCAGCCCCGCCGCCGGCACGCTGCTCGAGATCCGGTTCAAGGAGGACGAGGTGGCCGAGGTCGGCGCCGTCCTCGCCATCATCGGCGACGCCGAGGCCCAGCCCGCCGCGGCCGAGCCGACGCCGAAGCCGGAACCCAAGCCCGAGCCGAAGCCAGAACCCAAGCCCGAGCCGAAGCCGGAACCCAAGCCCGAGCCGAAGCCAGAACCCAAGCCTGAGCCGAAGGCCGAGCCCGCCGCGCAGCCCGCGCACTCCCCCGCCGTCGAGGCCGCCGTGGCCCGCCGCGCGGCCGAGGCGTCCGGCGACGGCACCTACGTCACCCCGCTGGTGCGCAAGCTCGCCAAGGAGCACGGCGTCGAACTGACCAGCGTCAAGGGCACCGGCGTCGGCGGCCGCATCCGCAAGCAGGACGTCCTGGAGGCTGCCGAGGCCGCCAAGAAGGCCAAGGAGGCGCCGGCTCCCGCGGCCGCGCCGGCCGCGCAGTCCGCGCCCGCGGCCGCTGCGAAGCCCGCAGCCGCCCCGCAGGTCCGTGGCACCACCGAGAAGCTCTCCCGGCTGCGGCGCACCATCGCGGCGCGCATGGTGGAGTCGCTCCAGGTGTCCGCGCAGCTCACCGCGACGGTCGAGGTCGACGTCACCGCGATCAGCCACATCCGTGGCCAGGTGAAGGACGACTTCAAGAAGCGCGAGGGCGTGTCGCTGTCCTACCTGCCGTTCATCACGGCGGCCGCGGTCGAGGCACTCAAGCAGTTCCCGGTCGTCAACGCCACGATCGACACGGAGGCCGGCACCGTCACCTACGCCGACGGCGAGCACATCGGCATCGCGGTGGACACCGAGAAGGGCCTGCTCGTCCCCGTCATCAAGGACGCCGGCGATCTCAACCTCACCGGCCTGGCCAAGAAGATCGCCGACCTCGCCGCCCGCACCCGGGCGAGCAAGGTGAACCCGGACGAGCTGTCCGGCGGCACCTTCACGATCACCAACTACGGGTCGGCAGGCACGCTGTTCGACACGCCGATCATCAACCAGCCCCAGGTGGCCATCCTCGGCACCGGCGCGCTCGTCAAGCGCCCCGTCGTCGTGGAGGACCGCTTCGGCAACGAGTCGATCGCGGTGCGGCACATGATGTACCTCTCGCTCAGCTACGACCACCGCCTCATCGACGGCGCGGTCGCGGCCCGGTTCCTGTCGTCCGTGAAGGAGCGGCTGGAGGACGGCGACTTCGGGGGCGAGTTCGGCCTCTGATCGACGCATTCCGACGGGCGTCATCCCTCGCGGGGTGGCGCCCGTCGTCGCGTCTCCGTCGGGGTCAGAGCCGGCCGGCGGCCAGGCTGCGGTGGAGCAGTGCGGCGGCCTCCGCGAGGCGGTCCGGCAGCGGGTGGGCGCCATCGACGGCGTCGCGCAGCGATCCCCCGACCCACACCGACAGCGGCGGCGAGACCCGGCGCAGCGCGTCGATCAGCTCCTGCGTGACGGGCAGCGTGGTCGTCGCCGTGACGCCGACGACGGCGGCCCGGGCACGACTCCGCTCGGCGGCCAGCACCCACTCGCCGGTCGGGATGTCGGACCCCAGGTAGACCACCTCGACGCCGCGGCGCCGCAGGCAGGTGGCGAAGCAGAGCAGGGCGAGCTGGTGCCGGTCGCCGGCCGGGAGCCCCACGAGGACGGCCGGACCGCCCGCCGTCGCCGGGGCGGCGTCGAAGACCGCCGCGACGGCGCGCATCAGCCCCGCGCTCGCGAAGTGTTCCTGGGCGACGGACAGCTCGCCGCTCTCCCACGCCTGTCCGAGCCGCACGAGCTGCGGGAGTATCCAGTCGTCGGCCACCTCCTCGAACGGCCCGCTGGCGAGCGCACGGCCGAGCACGTCCGCCAGTGCCGCAGGTTCGAGCGACGCGGCGGCGGCGACGAACTCGGACCCGTCTGGCCGCGCCGACACGGCGCCGACGTCCTCCGGGGCCGCGGGCATCGCGGTGAGTTCCGCGACGCTGGCGGCGGCACGCGATGCAGGCACCCCCGCCTCGACCAGCGCGGCCATCTCCCGTAGCACCGCAAGCTGGGCGTCGTCGTAGAGGCGGTACCCGCCGGACGACCGCACGGGGCGCACGACCTCGTAGCGGCGCTCCCAGACCCGGAGTGTCGCCTCAGCGACCCCGGTGAGGGCAGCCACCTGCTTGACTGTGTACATCGCTTCATCTCCCGCCGACATCGCACACCGTAGCAAACCCTGGACAAACCTTCGTCACATCTTGCCTCATCGCAATCGCCCCGCTAAGGTCGTTCCAAGGTTCGACAAACATTGGACACAGCCATGATCGCAGACCGACACCGCGAGGCGGCCCCGCCGGCCGCCGGGGAGCCCGACGACGTCGTGCTCCTCGCCGAGGACGGCACCCCCATCGGGCGTGCGGACCGCATGCAGGTGCACACCACCGACACCCCACTCCACCTCGCCTTCTCGACGTACGTGTTCAACGCACGCGGCGAGGTCCTGGTCACGCGCCGGGCGCTGGCCAAGAAAACCTGGCCCGGGGTGTGGACCAACTCATGCTGCGGCCACCCCAAGCCCGGGGAGTCGCTGGAGGACGCGGCCCGGCGCCGGATCCGCGAGGAGCTGGGGCTGCACGTCGGCCCGCTCACCCCCCTCGTGCCCGACTTCCGCTACCGGGCCACCGACGCCTCGGGCATCGTCGAGAACGAGATCTGCCCGGTGTTCGCGGCCTTCGTCCCCGACGAGCAGCCGACGCCAGACCCGGGCGAGGTCGCGGAGTGGATGTGGGTGCCGTGGGAGAAGCTCGCGGACGCCATCACCGCGACCCCGCACGTCTACAGCCCCTGGGCGGCGCTCCAGGTGCCGCTCATCGCCGCCGGCCACCCGGACGCCGCGTGGCGCGCCACGCCCCCGTCGGTGGACGTCGGCTCCGCCATCGGCGACGTCGATGCGCTGCTCACCGCGGAGCTGGAGTCGCTGGCCATCGAGTGGCGCGAGTACGCCGGCGACTTGGGCCTCGACGTCCTGCCCGCCGACCTCCCCCGTTGGCTCGGCTCGCTGCTGGTCGGCCACGGCAAGCGGCTCCGCGTCGCCCTGGCCTACTGGGGCTTCATCGCCGCGGGCGGTGTGCACGGCTCGACCGGCTACCGCAACCTCGTCCGCGTCGCGGCCTCCCTCGAGACGCTGCACCTCTTCGCGCTCATCCACGACGACGTCATGGACGAGTCGGACTCGCGCCGCGGCCGCCCGTCCGCGCACCGTCAGGCCGCCCGGTGGCATCGCTCCGCCACCGCCTTCGGCGACCGCGAGGTGTTCGGCCGCAACCTCGCCATCCTGCTCGGCGACCTCGCCCACACCATGGCGGACCGGCTCGTCGACGGGCTACCGCAGCCCCTGCGCGACCTCTGGTACGTGCTCTCGGTGGAACTCATCGCCGGGCAGCGGGCGGACCTCACCGGAGCGGCAGCCGCGCGCCGCGACCGGGGCCACGCCGAGTACATCGCCCGCGCCAAGACCGGCCGCTACACCGTCGCCAGGCCGCTGCAGCTGGGCGCGACCGCGGCCGGCGCCACCGCGAAGGCGGTCGCGACGCTCCTCGAGTGCGGCGACCACCTCGGCCGCGCGTTCGCCCTGCGCGACGAGTACCTCGGCGTCTGGGGAGATCCCGACATCACGGGCAAGCCCGCCGGCGACGACCTCAGCGAGGCCAAGGCCACCGTGCTGCTGTCGCTGGCCGGCGACCGGCTCACGGGGGCAGGCGCCGAACTCGTCGCCCGAGTCGGCACTCCGGCGTTCGGCCGCGACGACGTCGCACCCCTCGCCGACGCCATGCGCGCCGCAGGCGTGGCCGACGAGCTGGAGGCCATGATCGCCGACGCCGTCGCCGAGGGACTCGCCTGCCTCGACACCCTGCCCCTCACCGCGGCCGGCGTCACCGGCCTCCGCGACACCGCCCACTCACTCGCCTGGAGGGACGCCTGATGCGTCGACCCGCACCCCGCGCCACCACCCCCCGCACCGTCGCCGTCGTCGGCGCGGGCCTGTCCGGCCTCGCCGCCGCGCTGCACCTCGCCGGCGCCGGGCATCGCGTCACCGTCCTCGAGCGCGAGGCCATCCCCGGCGGGCGGAACGGCTCGCTCGAGAAGGACGGCTTCCGCTTCGACACCGGCCCCACCGTGTTCACGATGGTGTCGCTGCTCGAGGAGGCGTTCGCCGCCGTCGGCCGTCGCGTGTCGGACTACGTGACGCTGCAACTGCTCGACCCGGCCTACCACGCGCACTTCGCCGACGGCTCGACGCTGCTCGTCCGGCCCGGTCACGAGGCGATGCGCGAGGAGATCCTCGCCCAGAGCGGCGCGAAGGACGCCGCCGCCTTCGACCGGTTCGTCGACTGGCTCAAGCGCCTCAACGACGTCGAGCTGCCGCACTTCATCGACGCGAACTTCAACTCCCCGCTCAGCCTGTTCCGCTCACCGCGGGCCGCGCTCGAGCTGGTCCGGCTCGGGGGCTTCGGCCGCCTCGGCCCCACCGTCGCGCGCCGCTTCGACGACGAGCGCCTGCACCGCGTGTTCAGCTTCCAGGCCATGTACGCCGGGCTCGCGCCCGCACAGGCGCTGGCCCTGTACGCCGTCATCACGTACATGGATTCGATCGAGGGCGTCTTCTTCCCTGAGGGGGGCATGCACGCGGTCCCGCGCGCCATGGCCGCCGCGGCCACCGACGCGGGCGTCGAGATCCGCTACTCCAGCCCGGTGGACCGGGTGGAGCGTCGCGGCGACGGGTCGGCGTCGGGCGTGCGGCTGGCTGACGGCTCGCTCGTCCCCGCGGACGCCGTCGTCGTCACCGCCGACCTGCCCGTGGCCTATGAGCGTCTACTCCCCGGCCTGCCGGCGCCCCGGGTGGCGCGCCACGGGAAGTACTCGCCCAGCGCGCTGGTCTGGCACGTCGGGGTGAAGGGTGACCTCCCCCAGGGGGTCGGCCACCACAACATCTACTTCGGGCGCGCCTGGGACGAGTCGTTCCGCGAGCTGCTCGACGACGGGGTGGCGATGACGGACCCGTCGCGGTTCCTGTCCGTGCCGTCCCTGGACGACCCGGCGGCCGCCCCGGCCGGGCACCACACGCTGTACTACCTCGAACCGGTGCCGAACCTGCACGTCGGGCGGATGGACTGGGCGACGGAGGGGCCGCGGCTGCGCGAGCGCATGCTCGGCACGCTCGACCGGCTGGGCTACCCCACCGACATCGTGACGGAGGAGCTCGTCACGCCCGTCGACTGGGAGCGGCAGGGCATGGCGGCCGGCACGCCCTTCGCGCTCGCCCACACCTTCCCGCAGACGGGCCCGTTCCGCCCCCGCAACGTGGACCGTCGCGTCCCGGGCCTGGTGTTCGCCGGCTCGGGAACCACCCCCGGTGTCGGGATCCCCATGGTCCTGGTGTCCGGCAAGCTGGCCGCCGCCCGCGTCGCGGAGCTGGGCCGATGAGCGCGGCCCAGGAGGCGGGGTACCGGCGCTGCGCGCAGCTCACCCGCGACTACGGCACCACGTACTACTGGGGCGCGCGGCTCCTGCCCCAGCAGCAGCGCCGCGACGTCTACACCGTCTACGCCCTGTGCCGCCTCGCCGACGACATCGTCGACGAGCCCGAGAAGGTGCAGACCGAGGACTGCGCCGTCCCGCGCGACGGCACGTCGGCCGAGCGGCTGGAGGCGTTCCGGCACACGTTCTTCGACGCGCTGGCCCGCGGCGAGGTCGAGCAGCCGGTCATGTCCGCCATCGTCGAGGGCATCGGGCGCCGCGGCACGGACCCCGAGTGCTTCGAGCGCTTCTTCGACGCGATGGCCGCGGACCTCACCACCTCGTCGTGGGCCACCTGGTCGGACCTCCGCGACGGCTACATGGAGGGGTCGGCCGCCGTCATCGGCGAGATGATGCTGCCCGTCCTGGAGCCCTACACGCAGGACGCCAAGGAACCCGCCCGGGCGCTCGGCCACGCGTTCCAGCTCACGAACTTCCTCCGCGACGTCGACGAGGACCTCGACCGCGGGCGCGTCTACCTGCCGCAGGAGGATCTCGCCCGGCACGGGGTCGACCCGTGGGAACGCCGGGTGACGCCGCAGTGGCAGGCCATGATGGCCGAACAGGTGGCCCGCAACCGGGCCCTGTATGCCGAGGCCCTGCCGGGGCTCGACATGCTGCCCCCCGCATCGCGGCGCTGCGTCGGAACGGCCCTGGTGCTGTACCGGCGGATCCTCGACCGGATCGAGGACGCCGGGTACGACGTGTTCCACGGCCGCATCCGGGTGCCGGGCCGGGAGAAGGCCGCCGTGACGCTGCGCGCGCTCAGCGGCTCCCTGCCCGTCTAGTCCCGGTCAGCGGGCCAGGATGCCCGTCATCGGCACGGTCCAGAGGTCATGCCCCTGGGCGCCCCAGCCCTCCAGCAGCGCGTTGGCGGCGACGAAGCCGGTGGTCGCGGCGCGCTCCATGAGCGCCACCGGGTAGTCGCACCGCACCCAGTCCCCCGCCAGCACCAGGCGGGGCGACGGAGTGCGGACACCGGGCCGGTCCATCCAGCGCTGCGGGCCGATCAGCGTGCAGTCGTCGCGCACCAGCACCTCGCGGTGGGCGACGCCGGCCGTCCTGGTCTCGGGGAAGATCCGGTGCAACTCGCTCTCGAGCCGCTCCACGACGGCGTCGCGGGCGGCGCCGTCGGTGGCCACTTCGGGCGCGCAGGCGTAGGCGTGCAGCTCCACGACCGAGCCGCCGTTGGCCTCAGCCCACCGCGCGGCGCCGGCCTCGAACCGCTCCAGCACCGACACGTTGTCCAGCGGACCGTAGCCGGAGGTGCCGACGAAGGCCGGTCGTTCGGCATCCACCGGCCGGTCCAGCCACAGGCGCACGACGACGAACGGCGGCGCGTTGACCGTCCCCGCCACGCGACGCTGCCAGCCGCCCAGCCCGGAGCCGCCCAGCTCGCCGATGAGGGCCCGGCTGCTGCGCGGGTCGGTGGCGAGCACGACGGCGTCCGCGTCGAGCTGCTCGCCGTCGACGACGACGCAGGCGGACCCCTGGGCCAGTCCGATGGACTCGACGGTGCGGCCGAGCTGCACGTCCACGCCCAGGCCGGCCACGTGCCGGCCGAGCGGCGCCCACAGGGCGGTGTCGTAGTCGTCGTCGGGCACGTCGAACAGCAGCCCCTCGGCCGAGCCCATGAAGTAGGTGTGGAACATGGCGACGAGCTCCCCTGCGGCGAACTCCTTCGGGTCTGCGAAGAAGGAGCGGGCGAAGACCTCCAGCGCGAGGTCGCGGGCGTCCGGCGGGAAGCGGAGGCGGTCGAGGAACTGGGCGGCGGACTCGCCGTCGTAGGCGGAGTAGGTGTCGGGGAACCGGACGCGCAGCAGTTCCAGCGCGGCCGCCACGTCGACCTTGGCCAGCGAGCCCAGGGTAAAGGAGGGGCTGCGCAGCACGAACTGCATGACGGACCAGGGTGGGGTGGTCGCCAGCCCGGTGAAGGAGTCCCGCAGGCCGTCGGGGCGCTGGAGCGGGTAGTCCTCGATCGGCACGAGGAACCCGAGCTGCGGATCGATCCGCGCGAGCAGCCCGCGCAGGTTGTAGTACTGGCGGAAGAAGGCATGGAAACCGCGGCTCATGGTGCGGCCGTCGTCCAGCGGCCAAGCGGCCACCCTGCCGCCGAGGCGATCCCCGGACTCCAGCAGCGTGACCCCCACCCCGCGCTCCGCGAGCGCCGTGGCGGCCGTCAGGCCCGCGATTCCCCCACCGACCACCAGCGCCGTGCGGGGGTCCCGCACGCGCGGCGTTCCGGAGGGGCCGCGATGTCGGACGGCGCGGCGGTCTCGGCCGGGGTACTGGCTCATGCGTGCTCCTCGGGCTTGTGGGCGACGAAGGTGTGGAGGATGCCGCGCTGCCACCCGGCGGCGGTGCGGTGGGCGATGTCGACGAAGCCGGCGGCGGCGAGCCGCTGCATGAACCGGTCGACGGAATCGAAGTCGTGGACGCTGCGGCGCAGGTAGCGGTAGAGCTCCGGGCCGCCGTCGAGCACCGACCCGAGCGGGATGATCACGCCGCGGCTGACGGCGTCCCAGACGAAGGCGGCCGCCGGGTCCCCCGCGACGGAGTACTCCTGCACGACGAGCCAGCCGCCCGGCCTGAGGAGCGCGAACACCTCCGCCACGGCCCGGTCCCGGTCCCCCTCCGGCACGTTGCGGAAGAGGTAGCAGGTCAGGATGCCGTCGCGGCCCCCGTCGATGCGGTCGAGGTCGATCTCGCCGGCCCGTGCCTGGTCGAACGTGACGCGACGCGGCCAGTGCTTGGCCCGTGCCTGAGCCAGCATCCCGCGCGACGCGTCGAGGCCGTGGATCTCGGTGCCAGGCGGCGACGCGCTGAGCAGCGCCTGGGTCGACGCCCCGGACCCACAGGCGAGATCCAGCAGCCGCAGCCCTTCCCGGTCACCGAGCCGGCCGATCAGCGCCTCCGCGGCGCGGCGCAGCTCGCGGTGGTAACCCGGGTTGAGCGCCACCAGCAGGTCGTAGCGCTTGGCCCCCCGGTCGAACGCCTGAGTCAGAAGGTCGTCGATCATGCGGCTTTCCCCCTTCGCCGATCGCGCACGAGCCTAGCGATGGTGACCGACAGGATTGTGGAGACCACAGCCAAACCGGCCGAGAGGCCGAAGGCCGCGACGCCGCCGCGCAGCGTCCGGCTCCACCAGTGCGGATCGATGCCGGCCGTGGCGCGCCGGACGGCCTCGTCGAACCCGACGGTGCCGCCGGGCGGCTCCCCGAGCAGGGCGCGGGCGTCGTCGTCGTCCTTGACGGCGTCGTGGATGAGGCTGCCGACCAGCGGCCGGGCGATCCCGGCGTCCACGGGGGTCACCAGGCCCACCCAGTGCGACGCGAGGCCCGGAGTGAGGACCGGCAGAGTCCAGATGTGCCGCGGGCGCAGGCCGGTCACCTGGGCGTAGCGGCGCATCATGTCGATGTAGGTCATGCGCTCGTCCATGCCGACGTCGATGGTGCGGTTGACCTCGGGTGGCAGGTCGGCGGCGCTGCGCAGGTAGAACAGCACGTCGTCGACGGCGATGGGCTGAATGCGGTTGCGCAGCCAGCGCGGCCCCACCGCCACCGGCAGCCGCTCGGTGAGGTGGCGCAGCATGTCGAACGAGGCCGAGCCGGCGCCCAACACCACGCCCGCCTGCAGCACGGCCGTCGGCACCCCGGAGCCCAGGAGGATCTCCCCGACCTCGACACGGGAAGCCAGGTGGTCCGACAGCGGGCCGCGCGGGTGGAGCCCACTGAGGTAGACGATCCGGCCGACGGCGGCGTCCCGGGCGGCCTCGGCGAACGTGGCCGCCAGTTCCCGGTCCCGGGCTCGGTAGTCGCCCTTGCCGTCCATGGAGTGGAGCAGGTAGTACGCGACGTCGGCGCCCGTGAGGGCCCGCACGACGTCGGCGAAGTCTCCCGCGTCGCCGGTGACCACCTCGACGCGGTCCCGCCAGGCGGGGTCGAGCTTGTGCGGCGACCGGGCGAGCACGCGGACGTGCCAGCCGTCGTCGAGGAGGACGGGTGCGAGCGCGGCGCCGATGTATCCGGTGGCGCCGGTGACGAGTGCGGTGCGGGGCACGTCAGCCTCCCAGGGCGAGCGTTGGCGGCAATAGGAACAGCATGCCGAGTGACCAAGTGAGATGTGAGGCAATCGGCCCGAGGACACCGCCGGTGACTCGGCGTTGCGCGGCAGTGAGCAGTCCGAGGCAGATCGCGGCGAAGGTCAGCAGGGGGACGCCGGTGAACAGCGTCGAGGCGGCGTACAGGGCGGTGGAGCCGATGCCGTTGACGCTGCGCGGCAGCGACGCGTAGACCGCACCGCGGAAGAACAGTTCCTCTGCGATCCCGTTGACCGCCGTGATGAGCGCCACGACCCACAGGGAGCCGAAGCGCGCGTGGTCGAGGAGGTCGTCGACGGGCCCGGCCAGGAGCGGGATCCGGTCCACCACGAGGGCTCCGGCGAGGAAGACCCCCAGCAGCATGAGGCCGAGCAGCACGCCTTGGACGACGCCGCGGCTGCGGCCGCCGTCGCGCGCGCGCCCCTCCCCCAGATACAGCGGGCCCGACGCCAGCGCCCCCACGACCCACAGCGCGGCGACGCCCACGGTGGCCAGGTAGAACTCGCTCTGGCCCGGCGGAATCGCCAGCGCGAACCCCAGGGCCACCGCCCCGGCGACGATCGTCAGGGCGACGACGACGCGCCGCCGCAGCCGCTGGCCGGGGGTCTCGACCCGGGTGCGCTCCACGGGGTGCAGCAGCGCGGCGGCCAGGAACGCGCGCGGCTCGGCGAGGAATCGTCGCATGCCGCTCCTTCCCGTCGCCGTCAACCGTCAGCCTAAAGGTTAGACAAACCTAAGACAAACTAGGTGGACCCGTGTGTGGTTCAGCCTGCCCCATCTGGTTGGATGGCGGGCGTGTTCATCGGAGCCGGGACCGTCGTCAACGTCATCACCGTCGTGGTGGGGTCTCTCATCGGGATCGCCCTGGGCAACCGGATCCCGGAGACCACCAAGTCGACGGTGACCGCGGTGCTCGGGCTCGTCACGCTGGTGCTCGGCGGCATGTCGGTGGTGGCCATGAACTCTGAGGCGCTGCGCGAGGCGGTCGACGGCGCCGCCATGCTCGTCGTCCTGGCCGCCCTGCTCGTCGGGGCGCTGCTCGGGTCGTGGTTGCGCGTCGAGGACCGGCTCGAGCAGGGGGCGGGCTGGGTACGCGCCCGCTTCACCGCGTCCGGGGACGCGGCACGCTTCGTGGACGGCATGGTCACCGCGACGCTCCTGTTCTGCGTCGGCCCGCTCGCCATCCTGGGCTCCCTGTCCGACGGGCTGGGGCGCGGCGCCGACCAGCTGCTGGTCAAGTCCGTGCTGGACGGCTTCGCCGCCATGGCGTTCGCGTCGACCCTCGGCTGGGGTGTCCTGGCGTCCGCCGGCGCCGTCGCGCTCATCCAGGGCTCGCTGACCGCCGTCGGCTACTTCGCCGGCGACGTGCTCACCACCGCCCAGGTGGATGCGCTCACCGCGACGGGCGGCGTCGTGCTGCTGGCGCTCGGCCTGCGACTGTTGGACCTCAAGCAGATCCCGGTGGGCGACCTGCTGCCGGCCCTGCTGCTGGCCCCGCCGCTGGTCACGCTGGCCGCGGCCCTCATCTGACGGCGGCGCTACCATCGGGCCCATGGTGGCGTTCGAGTACCGGGGTTTGGGCGAGTATCACGCCGACTACGAGGAGACCTGGCAGCGGCAGCGCGAGCTGCACGAGGCCGTCGCGGCCGGCGCCCCCGGCCGGATCATCTACGTCGAGCACGCCCCCGTCTACACGGCCGGCCGGCGCACCACCCCGGAGCAGCGGCCGCAGGACGGCACGCCGGTCATCGATGTGGACCGCGGTGGGCTGATCACCTACCACGGGCCGGGCCAGCTGGTGGGCTACCCGATCGTCCGGCTGCGCGACGGCGTGGGCGTCGTCGACTACGTGCGGGCCTTGGAGTCCGCCGTCATCGACCTGCTGGCCGGCTACGGCCTGGAGACCGGCCGCGTCGACGGCCGCACGGGCGTGTGGCTGCCCGCCGGCGCAGGCCGCCCGGAGCGCAAGATCTGCGCCATCGGCGTGCGGGTGGCGCGGCGCACGACGATGCACGGCTTCGCGCTCAACGTGCTGAGCTCCGCCGAGCGGTTCGGCAACATCATCCCCTGCGGCATCGCCGACGCCGGCGTGACGTCGATCGTCGAGGAACTGGGCGGGGACTGGACCGTGACCGGGGTCGCCGACGACCTCCGCGACCCCCTCACCCGGGCGCTGACCCCGCTGCTCGACTGAGTCGCTCCCCCGCGTGTGCCGGGACACCCGGCCGCAGGGACGCCAGCACGACGGCGGCCAGCAGCAGCACGGCGCCCACCAGCCCCGTGGGGCCGAGCCGCTCCCCCAACACCAGGAACGCGAGCGCCGCCCCGGTCAGCGGCTCAAGCAGCGCGACCATCACCCCGGTCGTGGAGCTCTGCGTCCGCAGCCCCCTCAGGTAGGCCAGGTAGGCGACGGCCGACGGGATGAGCCCGAGGGCCACCACCAGCGCGACGGCGCCCGGGGCCGGGTCGATCGTCACCCGCTCCCCCGTCGCCAGGGCCACCCCCAGCACCACGGCCCCGCCGAGCAGGAACGCCAGGCCGGACCCCGTGGCGTCGTCGTAGTCCCGCTCCGGACGCGCACCCAGCAGGCTGATGGCCGCGAATGCGGCGCAGGCGGCCATCGCCAGCACCCGCCGCCGCCCGGATCGGTGTCGCGGCAGCCGGACGCGGCCGGTGAAACCGGCCGCCGCGAGCAGCAGCAGCCCTCCGATGAGGATCCGGTAGCCAGCCACGGGCAGGAACCCGAGCCCCGAGGCGCGGTTGAGGAGCGTTCCCAGCGTGCCCGACGTCCCCCACGCGACCCCGGCCACCACCAGGAGCAACAGCCCAGACGTCTGCGGGGTGGCGGGTCTGAGCACCCGCTCAGCCTAACGTCGCGATCAGGGGGTTCCCGAACGGCCGGGGTAGGCTGTCCGGGTGACCGCAGTGCAGCCCGATGGACGTCGCCTCCTCCGTGTCGAGGCGAAGAACGCCGAGACCCCGATCGAGCGGAAGCCGTCGTGGATCCGCACCACCGCCAAGATGGGCCCCAACTATTCGGACCTGCAGAACATCGTCCGCGACGGCGACCTACACACCGTGTGCCAGGAGGCCGGCTGCCCCAACATCTACGAGTGCTGGGAGGACCGCGAGTCCACCTTCCTCATCGGCGGAGACCAGTGCACGCGCCGCTGCGACTTCTGCCAGATCGAGTCGGCCAAGCCCGAGGGGTACGACCCGTCGGAGCCGCTGCGGGTCGCGGCGTCGGTGAGGAAGATGGGGCTGCGCTACGCCACCGTCACCGGCGTCTGCCGCGACGACCTCCCCGACGAGGGCGCCTGGTTGTATGCCGAAACCATTCGGCAGATCCACGCCGTCAACCCCGGCGTGGGCGTCGAGATGCTCGCCCCCGATTTTTCCGGCAAGGCCGAGCTGCTGAACCAGCTGTTCGACGCCCGCCCCGAGGTGTTCGCGCACAACGTCGAGACCGTGCCGCGGATCTTCAAGCGCATCCGGCCCGGCTTCCGCTACGACCGGTCGCTTCGCGTTCTGACGATGTCGCGGGAGGCCGGGCTGGTGACCAAGTCCAACCTCATCCTCGGCATGGGCGAGACCCGCGAGGAGATCAGCCAGGCGCTGCGGGACCTGTACGACGCCGGCGCCGAGCTCATCACGATCACCCAGTACCTGCGCCCCAACGCGACCCTCCACCCGATCGACCGGTGGGTCACGCCCGAGGAGTTCGAGGACCTGGCGGAGGAGGCGAGAGCGATCGGATATTCTGGCGTGCTGTCCGGGCCGCTGGTCCGGTCCTCCTACCGCGCCGGTCGCCTGTACCGCACCGCGATGGATGCCCGCATGATGAAGGTTGAGACGGAGTAGATCGATGGCCAGCGAAAAAGCCAAGGCCCTGGCGGCCAAGCAGAAGGCGGAGCTGAAGGCCGCGAAGCTCGCGAAGAAGAATTCCACCAACCCGGCCGACTGGGGTTGGTGGCGGCAGCTGCGTGAGACGTACCGGATCACCGTGCAGTACGACACCGTGCTGCCGTGGTTGATGCTGGCAGGCTTCGTCGTGCCGTTCCTGGCGCTGCTGATCCTGGGCATCGTGCTCGACGCATGGATCGTCTGGGGCATCGTCGGCATCTCCGCTGGCGTCCTTGGCGCCCTGTCGGTCTTCACGTGGCGTGCCCGCAAGGCCGTCTACCGTCGCTTCGACGGGCAGGCCGGCTCGGCGGAAGTGGCCCTGCAGATGCTGCCTAAGAAGTGGATCTCCACCCCCGTCATCACCGCCACCCGGCAGCTGGACGCCGTCCACCGCACGCTCGGCCCCGGCGGGCTCGTGCTCATCGGCGAGGGCGACCCCGGCCGGCTCAAGCCGCTGCTGGCCAGCGAGAAGAAGAAGCATGAGCAGGTCGCCTACGGCGTGGACGTCATCATCGTGCAGATGGGTAAGGGCTCCGGCCAGATCCCGCTCGACAAGCTCGCCGACCACATCAAGAAGCTGCCGAACAAGCTGTCGGCCGCCAAGATCACCGAGGTGAACCAGCGGCTGCGTGCGCTCGACGCGATGCGCCCCAAGGCACCGATTCCGCGCGGGCCGATCCAGATGAAGGGCGCCCGGTCCGCGATGCGCGGCCGCTGATCCGTGGCCAACCTCGTCAACCTCGAAGGCGTCAGCCACGGCTTCGGGACCCGCATCCTGCTCGACAGCGTGTCCCTCGGACTGGGCGCCGGGGAGGTCATCGGCGTCGTCGGCCGTAACGGCGACGGGAAGACCACGCTGCTGCGGATCCTCACCGGCGAACTGGAGCCGGACTCCGGCCGCGTCACGGTCGCGACCAACTCGTCGATCGGCGTGCTCACGCAGGCCACCATCGGCGACGACGCCCAGACCATCCGGGACTGGATCGTCGACGGTGAGCCCGACCACGTGTGGGCGGCCGACGCCGACAAGCGCGCCGTCGTCGAAGCCCTCGTGGCCGACCTCGACCTCGACCGCCGGCTCGACACCCTGTCGGGCGGCGAGCGGCGGCGGGTGGGCCTCGTCGCGGTGCTGCTCGGCCACCACGACCTCATCGTCCTCGACGAGCCGACCAACCACCTCGACGTCGAGGCCATCGCGTTCCTCGCCACGCACCTGCAGGCGCGGACCCGCGCCGGACTGGCGATGCTCGTGGTCAGCCACGACCGCTGGTTCCTCGACGCCATCTGCACCCGGATCTGGGAGGTGCACGACGGCGTGGTCGACGCCTACGAGGGTGGTTACGCCGCGTACGTCCTGGCGCGCGTCGAACGGCAGCGACAGGCCGCGGCCAACGAGTCGCGGCGGCGGAACCTCGCCCGCAAGGAGCTGGCGTGGCTGCGGCGCGGCGCGCCGGCGCGCACGTCGAAGCCGAAGTTCCGCATCGACGCCGCCAACGTGCTCATCGCCGACGAGCCCGAGCCCCGCGACAAGCTGGCCCTGCAGCAGTTCGCGGTGACCCGCCTCGGCAAGGACGTGTTCGACCTCATCAACGTCCAGTACGCCGTCGATGATCGGACGCTGCTGGACCGGCTCACGTGGTCGATCGGGCCGGGCGACCGCATCGGGCTGGTCGGCGTGAACGGCGCCGGCAAGACCACGCTGCTGGACCTGCTCTCCGGGGACCGCTCCCCGCAGGGCGGCAAGGTCAAGCGCGGCAAGACACTGCGGCTCGGCTACCTGTCGCAGACCGTGGGCGAGTTGGACGACGAGGACCGCGTGCTGGAGTCGGTCAAGCGGCTCAAAGAGGAGACGAAGCTCGCGACGGGGCGCGAGGCGAGCGCGTCGTCGCTGCTGGAGGAGTTCGGCTTCACGGGTGACAAGCTGGTGGCCCGCATCGGCGACCTCAGCGGCGGTGAGCGGCGTCGGCTGCAGTTCCTGCGCCTGCTGCTCGCGGAGCCGAACGTTCTGATCCTCGACGAGCCCACCAACGACCTCGACATCGACACCCTCACCGTCATCGAGGACTATCTCGACCGGTGGCCGGGGACGCTCATCCTGGTCAGCCACGACCGCTACTTCCTCGAGCGCATCACCGACTACACCTACGCGCTGCTCGGGGACGGGTCCTGCGTGCTGCTGCCGGGCGGGGTCGACGAGTATCTCGACCGCCGGGCGCGGTCGAAGGCCGCCGCCGGTTCGCGCCCGGGAGGGGCCGCCGTCGAGGCGTCCCGCTCCGACGCCGCCGCGGAACGGCAGAGGAAGAAGGACCTGGCCCGCATCGAGGGACAGCTGGAGAAGGTCGCCGCCGAGATCGAGCGGCTGCACGCGACGATGGCGGAGGCGGCCACGGACTTCGCCCGCCTGGCCGAGTTGGACGCGCAGTTGCGCGACGCCGAGGCGCGCCACGAGCGCCTCGAGGAGGCGTGGCTGGAGACCGCCGACTAAGCAGTTCATCCCCGCTCGCTGAGGAGGCCCGTCGCGCAGCGACGGCCGTCCACCCCGCTCCCTGAGGAGGCCAGTCCCGCAGCGACGGCCGTACCCCGCTCCCTGAGGAGGCCAGTCCCGCAGCGACGGCCGTGCCCCGCTCCCTGAGGAGGCCCGTCGCGCAGCGACGGCCGTCTCGAAGGGTCGTCACGTTCGCCTCGTCGCAGACCTGGGGCCAGCTCCGGGGCTGCGCGGTGGGGGCCGGGCCGCCCACGCCGCCGGCGCCGACGCTTCGCATAGGCGCGCCGTCGTCGACGCCCACCCAACCTGCCCCGGCCCCCACCGCGCGTCCCTATCTCTCGGCGGAGCGTCCCCCGATCCCTGAGGAGGACCGTCGCGGAGCGGCGGCCGTGACCCCCGCTCCCTGAGGAGGCCCGTCGCGCAGCGACGGCCGTCTCGAAGGGTCATAACGTTTCGTTTCCCACAGACTCGAGTTCGCACTACGCGCTGTTATCCACACCACAGCGGAAGGGGTCCCAACTGCCCTTGGTCCCTGGTGACATGACGGGCATGGCATGGACTTACATCCTCGAATGCGCAGACGGCTTCTACTACGTGGGCTCGGCCCGGGACCTGGATCAACGGGCGTGGGAGCACGAGATCGGCTCCGGGTCCCGTTTCACGGCCAAGCGGCTTCCCGTGAAGCTGGTCTGGGCCCAGGAGTTCGACAACATCGGCGAGGCGTACGCAATGGAACGTCGGCTGCACGGATGGAGTCGCGCCAAGAAGGCGGCACTCATCGCGGGACGGTTCGACGAGGTGAGTCGGCTGGCGCGACGGGGCACTGGGCGTTCGCACGAGACTGATCGAAAGCGAGAGTAACGACCCTTCGAGACGATCGACGCTCCGCGCCGATCTCCTCAGGGATCGGGAGAGACGATCGACGCTCCGCGCCGATCTCCTCAGGGACCGGGAGAGACCTCGAGATGGAGGGGATGCGCGGTGGGGGCCGGGGCAGGTTGGGTGGGCGTCGACGACGGCGCACCAACGCGAAGCGTCGGCGCCGGCGACGTGGGCGGCCCGGCCCCCACCGCGCAGCCCCGGGGCTGGCCCCAGGTCTGCGATGAAGCGAACGTCACGACCCTTCGAGACGATCGACGCTCCGCGCCGATCTCCTCAGGGATCGGGAGAGACGGTCGACGCTCCGCGCCGATCTCCTCAGGGACCGGTGGGGACCTCCAGATGGAGGGGATGCGCGGTGGGGCTGGCCCCAGGTCTGCGATCAAGCGAACGTCACGACCCTTCGAGACGATCGACGCTCCGCGCCGATCTCCTCAGGGACCGGGAAAGACGATCGACGCTCCGCGCCGATCTCCTCAGGGACCGGGAAAGACGATCGACGCTCCGCGCCGATCTCCTCAGGGATCGAGGGTAGGGGCGGCCGTCAGCGGCGGTTGACGACGACGGTGCCCAGGAGCAGGTCGGTCAGGGCCCGCCGCTCGGCGCCGACCACCATGGCGGGGATCACCAGACACTTCAGCGCCGTGCGCACGACGGGGCGCCACCAGCCGAGCGGCCCGCCGTCGACCCTCACGATGCCGATCCGCGCGATCAGCTGCCCGAACGACCCACCCGCGAGCGCCGTCAGCAGGCTGGCCTCGACGAAGTACACCGCGAGGATCATGAACGACTCCCAGCCGGAACCCGTCATGACGTCGAACCCGAACAGGGCGATGGCGACGATCATGCTGGCGGCCCAGTCGCCGATCATGGCCGCCACGCGCGCCCGCCACGAGGCGAGGGATCCGGGGCCGGAGGGCGGGAGCCCGAGCGAGGCTCCGGGATGGTCGACGGGGGCGGCGGTCACGGCCGCGAGCCTAGCAGCGCTCACCCATTGTGCCGTCGGCGAACGATGTTGCTCCTAGCCGAGACACCGTGGGAGGGTATGCGCATGCCTGTGCTCGTCGGTCGCCTCTGGGTTGACCTGTGTCGCGCCACGGTCAGCGGCTGTCGCTGACCCGCTCCGCCGCGACCCCACTTCCGCACACCCAGCAGAGGAAAACCATGTCAACCATCAGTTCTGAGCGCGCGCCCGAAACGACCGCCCCGCCGCGCAAGCCCTTCTACACCAACCTCGGCTTCCAGATCGTCGTCGGCCTGGTCGCCGGCGTCGTCCTCGGCCTGATCGCCGTGGCCATCGGCCCCGACGGCGAGGAGCGCAACTGGCTCGCCGGGCTGCTCTACGAGGTCGGCGGCGCGTACGTCAGCCTCCTGACGCTCCTGGTCGTCCCGCTCGTCGTCACGGCCGTCATCTCGTCGATCGCCCGCCTGCGCGAGGTCACCAACGCCGCCCGGCTGGCGGTCCAGACGCTCATCTGGTTCGCCATCACGGCTCTGGCCAGCGTGATCGTCGGCATCGGCGTCGGCCTCATCTCCTCGCCGTGGCTCACCGCCGGCGTCGACGCTGAGGCGGCGGCCGCGCCCGGCCGCGTCGGCTCGTGGACCGCCTTCCTCACCGGCCTGATCCCCAACAACATCTTCGGCCTCGGCGTGCGGATCTCCGGCGACGCCGAGTCCGGCTTCGCCGCGTCGCC
Organism: Tessaracoccus lapidicaptus; assembly: GCF_001693815.1. GTDB lineage: Bacteria > Actinomycetota > Actinomycetes > Propionibacteriales > Propionibacteriaceae > Arachnia > Arachnia lapidicapta. The sequence goes on from NZ_MBQD01000001.1 coordinate 31,791, forward strand.
CAGCTTCTCCGTGCTGCAGGTCCTGCTCATCTCGATCCTCTTCGGGATCGCGGCGGTCAAGGTCGGCGACAAGGCCGCGCCCTTCGTCGGTTTCATGGAGTCCGCGCTCTCGGTCATCCAGAAGGTGCTGTGGTGGATCATCCGGCTCGCCCCCATCGGCACCGCCGCCCTCATCGGCCGCGCCGTGGCCACCTACGGCTGGTCCTCGCTGGCGTCGCTCGGCACGTTCGTCGCCGCCCTCTACATCGGCCTGTTCATCGTGTGGGCAGTCGTGTACCCGGCCATCCTCAAGTTCCACGGCCTGGGCGTGCGCGAGTTCTACCGCAACGTGTGGCCCGCCATCTCGCTGGGCTTCGTCACCCGCTCCTCGATGGGCACCATGCCGGTCACCGAGCAGGTCGTCGAGCGCAACGTCGGGGTGCCGCGTCAGTACGCCAGCTTCGCCGTGCCGCTGGGCGCGACCACGAAGATGGACGGCTGCGCCGCGGTGTTCCCGGCCCTGGCGTCGATCTTCGTCGCACAGTTCTACGGCATCGACCTGGGTCTCACGCACTACCTGCTCATCGCGTTCGTCGCGGTACTGGGCTCCTCGGCCACCGCCGGAACCACCGGCGCGACGGTCATGCTGACGCTGACCCTTTCGACGCTCGGCCTGCCGCTCGAGGGCGTCGGCCTCCTGCTGGCCGTCGAGCCGATCGTCGACATGGGCCGCACCGCGCTCAACGTCACCGGCCAGGCGCTCGTGCCGGCCGTCGTCGCCAAGCGCGAGGGCATCCTCGACGAGGCCACCTACTCGGCGCGGCCGCAGTTCTCCGCCTGAGGCTCCCGACGGCGCCCCGTCCCGTCGCTGCGGCGACCGGGCGGGGCGCCGTCGTCGTTGCGGGGTGTCCGGGCGCGCCCCACACGGCCCGGGAGTAGATTCCGGGGCATGGCACACCCCGCCGCGGCGGCCACAGACCTGGTCGTCCACCGCGCTTCCCACGAAGTCCTCCACGGCGTCAGCTTCACGCTGGCCCCCGGGTCGGTCACCGGCCTGTTCGGCCCGTCCGGGTGCGGCAAGACCACTCTCATGCGCACGATGGTGGGGGTCCAGCACATCACCTCAGGGCGCCTGGAACTGCTGGGCCTGCCGGCGGGGCATCCCGACCTGCGTCGCCGCGTCGCCTACACCAGTCAGTCGCTGAGCATCTACCGCGACATCCCCGTCCGCGCGAACGTCCGCTACTTCGCCCGGCTCCACGGGCTGCCCGATGCGGCCGCCGAGGAGGCGATCGCCGCCGTCGACCTCACGCCCCTGGCGGGGCGGCGCGTCGAAACCCTGTCGGGCGGTGAGGCCAGCCGCGCGTCGCTCGCCTGCGCGCTGGTCGGCCGCCCCGAGGTGCTGATCCTGGACGAGCCCACCGTCGGCCTGGACCCGCTGACCCGCGAGTCGCTGTGGTCCCACTTCCGCGGGCTCGCCGAGTCCGGGACGACGCTGCTGGTCTCCAGCCACGTGATGGACGAGGCGACGCGGTGCGACTCGGTCCTGCTCATGCGCGACGGCCACTTCCTCGCCGACGGCCCCATGGACGACCTGCAGGAGCGCACCGGCGCACCGACCCCCGAGGCCGCGTTCCTGACCCTCGTGCGGGCGGAGGCCGGCGCATGACCGCGCCGCGGCACGCCGCTCCCGCACAGCACGCCGCCGTCGCCCGGCGCGGCCGCCCCCTCGCCACCGTCGGCCGCATCGTCGCGCAGCTGCACGCCGACCCACGGACCATCGCGCTCGTGATGTTCCTGCCGGTGGTGTTCATCTCCCTGCTCTACTTCGTGATGATCGACCTGCCCACCCCACCAGGCGCGCCGTCCGCTTTCGACCAGATCGGGCCGACGATGCTCGCGGTCTTGCCGATGATGCTGATGTTCCTCGTCACCTCCATCACGATGCTGCGCGAACGCACGAGTGGCACGTTGGAGCGCCTGCTCACCACGCCGCTGAGCCGGTGGAACCTGCTGGCGTCGTACGGTCTGGTGTTCGGCGCGCTGGGCGTGCTGCAGGCGTCGCTGCTCGCGACGTTCGTGCTGTGGGTCTACGGCGTGGAGATCGATGGGCCGCTGTGGGTGCTGCTGCTGATCTCGCTGCTCGATGCGCTGGTGGGGGTGTCGTTCGGGCTGCTGGCCAGCGCCTTCGCCCGCACCGAGTTCCAGGCCGTCCAGTTCATGCCGCTGTTCATCGGGCCCCAGCTGTTCCTCTGCGGCCTGTTCGCGCCCGTCGACCAGATGCCCGACGCGCTGGCCGCCGTCGCGCGCGTGCTGCCCATGACCTGGGCCACCGAGGCGGTGCTCGACGTCACCGGCAACACGGAGGTGTCCGGCTCCATGTGGGTCGGGGTGTCGCTGCTGGCCGCCCTGGTGGTGGGCATGCTCGTCATCGCCGCGTCTTCCATGCCGAGACGCACCCGGTGACCCTGCCGATCCGGGGAAGCTGTAACAGTGCCGTTACGCGGCGGCAACTGTCGAGCACATAACGTTGCCTAGAGTCACTCTCACGATCACCCGACATTGAAGGAAGAACGCCCATGTTCCAAGGCGCAGACGACCTGCTGGCTTACATCAAGGACGAAGGCATCGAGACCGTCGACGTCCGCTTCTGCGACCTGCCCGGGGTCATGCAGCACTTCACCGTCCCGGCGTCGTCGTTCGGGCGGGAGGTGTTCGAGGACGGACTGGGGTTCGACGGGTCGTCGATCACGGGCTTCCAGAAGATCCACGAGTCGGACATGGCGCTGATGCCGGACCCGACCACCGCGTACGTGGACCCCTTCCGCAAGTCCAAGACCCTCAACGTCAACTTCTTCGTCCACGACCCGCTGACGAAGGAGCCGTACTCGCGCGACCCGCGCAACATCGCCCGCAAGGCGCAGGCCTACCTCGCGTCGACCGGCATCGGTGACACCGCCTTCTTCGCGCCTGAGGCCGAGTTCTACGTCTTCGACGACATCCGCTTCGAGACCACCGCGAACTCGTCGTACTACCACATCGACTCGGAGGCCGGCGCCTGGAACACCGGCCGCGTCGAGGACGGCGGCAACCGCGGCTACAAGGTGAAGTACAAGGGCGGCTACTTCCCGGTGGCCCCGGTCGACCACTTCGGCGACCTGCGCGACGACATCGTCCGCCACATGGAGGCCGCGGGCCTCGAGGTCGAGCGCGCGCACCACGAGGTGGGCACCGCCGGCCAGGCAGAGATCAACTGGCGCTTTGACACGCTGCTGAAGTCCGCCGACGACGTCATGAAGTTCAAGTACCTCGTCAAGAACACCGCGTGGGCCGCCGGCAAGACCGCGACCTTCATGCCCAAGCCCATCTTCGGCGACAACGGCTCGGGCATGCACTGTCACCAGTCCATCTGGAACGAGGGCAAGCCGCTGTTCTACGACGAGAACGGCTACGCCGGCCTGTCCGACCTGGCCCGCTGGTACATCGGCGGCCTGCTCAAGCACGCGCCGGCGCTGCTGGCGTTCACCAACCCGTCGGTGAACTCCTACCACCGACTGGTGCCCGGCTTCGAGGCGCCGGTCAACCTGGTGTACTCGCAGCGCAACCGCTCCGCGTGCATCCGCATCCCGATCACCGGGTCGAACCCGAAGGCCAAGCGCATCGAGTTCCGTTGCCCCGACCCGTCGTCGAACCCCTACCTGGCGTTCGCGGCGATGCTGCTCGCCGGCATCGACGGCATCCAGAACCGGATCGAGCCGATGGCGCCGATCGACAAGGACCTCTACGAGCTGCCCCCGGATGAGCACGCCCAGGTCCCGACCGTCCCCGGCACGCTGGGCGCGGTGCTCGACAACCTCGAGGCCGACCACGAGTTCCTGCTCGTCGGTGACGTGTTCACCCCGGACCTCATCGAAACGTGGATCGAGCTCAAGCGCGCCGAGATCCAGGCCATCGCGATGCGCCCGCACCCGCACGAGTTCGAGCTGTACTACGCGATCTGATCGCTGACCGGCTGGAAGTCCCCGCTCTGCCTCGGCAGGGCGGGGACTTTCGCTGTCGCGGGGTGGTGGCGTCGCCGTCGCGGGGAGGGCGTTGGTTCGACGGCCCCCGCGACATCGACCGTTCGACGGACCCCGCGACCACCCGCGACCCCGCCACGCGCCCCTAGGCTGAGCCCGTGTCCACGACCCGTCTCGCGCGCCTCGCGATCCCCGTCCTCCTCATCCTCACCTGGCTCGCCGCGGCGGGGATCGGCGGCCCCTACTTCGGCCGCATCGAGGAGGTGGCCACGAACGACCAGTCGACGTTCCTCCCCACCAGCGCGGAGGCCACCGTCGTCGGCGACCGCTACCTGGACTTCGTCGACTCCTCGACGCTGCCCGCGATCGTGCTGTTCTCCAGCGACGACACCCTCACCCCTGACGTCCTGACCGAGCTTCAGGAGCGCGCCGCGACGCTGGCCGACATCGAGGGCGTCGAGTCGGTCTCCCCGCTCATCCCGTCGGAGGACGGGCTGGCGGCCCAGGTGTTCGCCGGCGTCGACGCCGAGGCCAGCATCGCCGAGGTGGTGGACGTCATCCGCGAGGACCTGCCCGAGGGCCTGCCCGACGGCGTGACCACCTACGTCACCGGCCCGGCCGGGTTCACCGCCGACATCACCGAGGCATTCAGCGGCATCGACGGCCTGCTCCTGGCCGTGGCACTGGCCGTGGTGCTCGTCATCCTGCTGGTGGTGTACCGCTCGCTGATCCTGCCCTTCGCCGTCCTGGCGACCAGCCTGTTCGCGCTCGCGGTCGCGCTGTTGGCCAACTGGTGGCTCGCCAAGGCGGAGATCGTCACCCTCACGGGGCAGACCCAGGGCATCCTCTTCATCCTGGTGATCGGCGCCGCCACCGACTACTCGCTGCTCTACACCGCCCGCTACGCCGAGGAACTCAAGCGCCGCGCGTCCAAGGCCGATGCCACGCGCGCGGCCCTCAAGGGCGTCGTCGAGCCGATCCTCGCCTCCGGCGGCACGGTCATCGCCGGCCTGATGTGTCTGCTCCTCAGCGACCTCGGCTCCAGCCGTTCCCTGGGCCCCGTCGCGGCGATCGGCATCATCTTCGCCATGCTCGCCGCCCTCACCCTGCTGCCGAGCATGCTCTACCTCATGGGCCGTGCGTCGTACTGGCCGCGCCGCCCCCGCTTCGACCCCAACCGCGACGAGGACGCCGAGGTCACCACCGGCATCTACGCGCAGGCCGCCCGCCTGGTCGCCGCCCGGCCGCGCGTCGTCTGGGTCGTGTGTGCGCTCGCCCTCGCCGCGGGGGCCGCATTCGTCCCCACCCTCAAGGCCGACGGCGTGCCGCCCAGCGAGTTCGTCCTGGGCGCCTCCGAGGCCCGCGACGGCCAGGCCGAGCTCGCCGAGCACTTCCCGGCCGGCTCCGGCAATCCGGCCCGCGTCCTCACGGACGAGGCCCGCCTGCAGGAGGTCACCGACCTGCTCCTGTCCTCCGACGGCGTCGACTCCGTCTCCGTCGTGGCCGCCGACTCCCCCGCCGGCACCGCCCCCGTGACGGCCGACGGTGTGCAGCCGCTGGGCTCGCCGGGAACGCCTGCCCCCGCCCCGACCGTCAGCGAGGGCCAGGTCATGCTGCTGGCCACACTGGCCGACGCCCCGGACAGCGACGAGGCCGGCGACACCGTCCGCGCCCTCCGCGCAGACCTCGACGGCCGAGCGCAGATCGGCGGCGAGACCGCCACCAACATCGACACCCGCGACACCTCCATCCGCGACCGCAACCTCATCATCCCCCTGGTGCTGGTGGTGATCCTGCTCATCCTCATCGTGCTGCTGCGCAGCGTGCTGGCCCCGGTACTGCTCATCCTCACCACGGTCTTGTCGTTCGGCACGGCCATGGGGACGGCGGCGCTGGTGTTCAACCACGTGCTGGACCTGCCCGGCGCGGACCCGTCGGTGCCGCTCTACGGGTTCGTGTTCCTGGTGGCGCTCGGCATCGACTACAACATCTTCCTCATGACCCGCGTGCGGGAGGAGTCGCTCGTCCACGGCACCCGCCCCGGCATCCTCCGCGGCCTCGCAGTGACCGGCGGCGTCATCACCTCGGCCGGCCTGGTGCTTGCCGCCACGTTCGCCGCCCTCGCCGTCCTGCCCATCCTCTTCCTGCTGCAGCTGGCCTTCATCGTGGCGTTCGGCGTCCTGGTCGACACGTTCCTGGTCCGGACGCTGCTCGTGCCCGCGCTCAGCTACGACATCGGCCCGCGCATCTGGTGGCCGGCGCGTCTCGAGGCCGACCGGGCGGCGCACGCCGCCGAGTAACCCCAGGTGGACCCGCCGCCGCGACCCCCTAGGCTGGGGGCATGCGTGGAATCGTGGTGCGGGACAGCGGAGTGGCTCTCGAGGACGGATGCGAGGAACTCCTCGCCGATGAGGGAGTCCTCGTCGAGGTGGTCTATTCCGACCTCAACTACAAGGACGCGTTGGCCGTCACCGGCCGCCCTGGTGTGGTCCGGCAGAAGCCGCTCATCGCCGGCATCGATCTGGTCGGCCGCGTCGTCGAGTCGGCGGACGAGCGCTGGACACCGGGACAGTGGCTGGTGCTCAACGGCGCCGGGCTCTCGGAGACCAGGCACGGCGGGTACGCCGAGCTGGCCAGGGCCGACGCCGACCTCGCCGTCCCCGTGCCCGACGGACTCACCCCGGAGCGGGCCGCCGCACTCGGCACCGCCGGCTACACGGCGGCACTCGCGGTGCTGCGCCTGGTCATGGACGGCGTGTCGCCGGACTCTGGCCCGGTGCTGGTCACCGGCGCGACGGGCGGCGTGGGGTCCGTCGCGGTGATGCTGCTCGCGGCCGCCGGGTTCGACGTCGCTGCGCTGACCGGCCGCGAGGACCGGTTCGGCGACTACCTGCGGGACCTGGGGGCCAGCTCGATCGTCGGGCGCCAGGCGCTGGGCGAGCCGGGGCGGCCGCTGCAGAAGGCGCTCTATGCCGGGGTCGTCGACTCCGTGGGCGGGCAGGTCCTCGCCAACGCCATCGCGCAGACGCAGCCCCACGGCGTGGTCACCGCCTGCGGGTTGGCGGCATCACCCGATCTTCCCGCGACGGTGATGCCGTTCATCCTGCGCGGCGTGACCCTGGCGGGGATCGACTCGGTGTGGGCAGGCGTCGAGGACCGCGCGGACGCGTGGCGCGTGCTGGCCCGGGGCGTCGACCTGGACCAGCTCGACCAGATGACCGACCGGGTGGGCCTCGACGGAGTGATTGCCGCGGGCGAAGAGCTGCTGGCCGGCAAGCGGCACGGCCGCACGCTCGTCGAGATCTGAGGACCGCGGTCCCGGTCTGCGGGAGGGTCGCGTCACGACCCTTCGAGACGATCGGCGCTAGCGCGCCGACCTCCTCAGGGGCCGGAACACGACGATCCAGACTCCGCGCCGACCTCCTCACATATCGCTCCCTGAGGAGGCCCGGCCGCGCAGCGGCGCCGGCCGTCTCGAAGGGTCGTCACCGTCAGGACAGGTCCAGCTCGACGTACGCCTGCTCGGGTGCCCGCTCGATGATGCCCGCCTCGACGAGGAACTCCGCCATCCGGGCGAACGCGTCGGTGTCCAGCGACACGTCGACGGCCCCGCCCCGGGTCCACAGCTCGGTGGTCGCGGCCAACACCCGCGCCGCGGACTCCCGCTGCGCGGGGTCACTCAGCGCCGGCACCTGCTCCGCCGTCGCGTCGAGGGCGGCCTCCGGGTCCGCGATGACGGCCTCCTCGGCCTCCCTCATCCCACGGGCCACGGCGGCGAGCACGTCGTCGGACACCTCGGTCCCGACCGTGACCAGGCTCGGCCCGACAAGCCGGGGCGACGCGGGATCCGAGATGGGGATCGAGAGCACGGACTCCCCCTGCGCCCGCAGCTGGACCAGCTCGTTGTTGCGGAACCCCATGATGAAGTCCACCTGCCGGGCGGCCAGCGCGCTGAGCTGCGTGTAGCCGATGTCCATCAGTGTCACGTCGTCCTCCGTGAGTCCCGCCTCGTGGATGGCGGCGAGCGCCGCGTAGTAGCTGGATCCGTAGTGGCCAGGGATGCCGAGCGTCCGGCCGGCGAGGACGGCCAACCCGTCGTCGGCGGACAGCCCGAGGTCGCCTCCGCCCATGACCTCCAGCGGGTAGGTCTGGTAGCTGGTGGCGAACGTGCGCAGGTCCTGCCCGGCGGCCGCGGCGACCATCGCCTCGTCCGCGGACGCGAACACCACGTGTTCCTCTCGGGCGAGCACGGCACCGAAGACGTCCTCCTGCTGGCCGTGGTGCCGCAGCGTCACGTCGAGTCCCTGCTTGGCGAACAGTCCCTCGGCCACGCCTAGGTAGAAGGCGCTGAACTGCACGTTGGGGATGTAGGTGAGTCCGACGGTGAGCTTGCCGTCGGCGGACGGCGACGCGGCCGGCGAGGCGCCGGAGCAGGCGGCGAGACCGGTGGCACCGGCGGCGGCGAGCCCGCCCAGCAGAACGGAACGGCGGCTGATCATGTGGTTTCTCCTTGGAGTCGGGCGACGGCGGCTCGTTCCAGGGCGTGGACGAGGCCGTGCAGGGTGAGGGCGGTGAGGCTGATCCACGCGACGACGGCGAACAGGCCGGCCGTGTCGGCCGCCTCGCGGGTGAGGGTGAGGAGCGTGCCGAGGCCGGCGCCGCCCATGACGAGCTCGCCCACCACGGCCCCGGTCATGGTGAGCACCACGCCCCCGCGGACGCCCGCGAGGATGGCGGGCGCGGCCATGGGTCCTTCGATGTGGACGAGGCGCTGCCAGGCACCGGCCCCGTCGAGCAGCGCGTTCTCGACGACGCGCATGTCGAGCGACCGGAGTCCGACCACTGTGGTGGTGACCATGGGGAAGAACGCGATGATGGCGCACAGGACCGCGATGGGCACGGTGCCGTAGCCGATCCACAGCACGAGCAGGGGCGCGATCGCGACGAGCGGCACGGTCTGGGAGATGGCGACAAAGGGTTCGACGACGGCGGCGAACAGCCGCGAGTGCGTGATGACCACGCCGAGCGGGAGGGCGACCGCGACCGCGATGAGCGCGCCGAGGAGTGCGGCGCCCAGCGTCGGCGCCAGGTAGCGCCAGGCGACGCCGGTGGTCAGCTGCGTGCCCATCCTGGCGACGACGTCGAGGGGGTTGGGCAGGTAGAGCGGGGCGATGAGGCCGCCGGCCGTGACCGCCCACCACAGCAGCAGCACGCCGCCGAGGGCGGCCGCCGCCGGCTTCCACCGTCCGGCGGAGGGGCGGGTGCGCGCGGGATAGGCCGACCACACGCCCAGGTGGGCGAGGCTGCGGGCCCTGCGGCGCTCCTCAAGGGTCATATCGTCCCGGTCCTTCGTCAGGTCCGGGGTACGCGCAGGTACGACGGCTGAATGCGCGCACCTTCAGTGCGCGCGCCGTCGCGCAAGCGTGTTGCCTCCCATCCAGACTTTGACTGTCGGTCTCGGAATTTCACCGAGTCAACCCGTTGGCCCATGCGGGCCGCGGGGGTCGCGGACTATCACCGCCGGTTCGGACTTTCACCGACCCCGGAACACGTTTGCGGCGATCCTAGCACCCGGCCGCGGCGGCCCCGCTCAGCCCTTCCAGAACACGGCGTCGACGACGTCGCCCGCTCGGCGCAGGAGGCGGCGGGTGTCGTCGAGGAGCCGGGAGGCCTCCCCTGGTCCGTACCCCAGCAGCACGGAGATCGCGGCGAGCTCACGGAAGTCCGCGGGCAGCGCGTCCCCGGCGCGGCCGCGCACGAGCATGATGGCGTCGCGCAGGGAGCTGGCCCGGACCCACGCCTCCTCGAGACGCACAGCCTGGCCCTGCGGCAGGAGTTCGAGCTGCGCCAGCAGCCGCAGCGCCGGCAGCGTCGACGTCGTCCGTAGCCCGGGGTGATCGTAGGCGTGCCGCAGCTGCAGCAGCTGCACGGTCCACTCGACGTCCGACAACCCTCCCGGCCCGAGCTTCAGATGCCGTTCGCGCGGCACACCCTTGGGGATGCGCTCGGTCTCCATCCGCGACTTCAGCCTCCGGATCTCGCCCACCTGCTCCCGGGTGAGGCCACCCTCGGGATAGCGGAACCCCTCGACGGCGTCGAGGACCGCCTCGGCGAGCGCCCGGTCCCCCGCCCCGGGCCGCGCCCGCAGCAGCATCTGCGCCTCCCAGGTGGAGGCCCACTTCCCGTAGTACGCCGCGTACGACGACACCGTCCGCGCCTGGGGGCCGCCCTTGCCCTCGGGGCGCAGGTCCGTGTCGATGACCAGCGCCGGGTCCGGTCCGGGCTTGCCGATGATCTCGGTGGCGTAGCGGATCAGCTCCGTCGCGCGCGTCAGGTCCTCCCCCTCCGTGCCGTCGGCGACGACGAACATGCAGTCCGCGTCGGAGGCGTACCCCATCTCGCGGCCGCCCCACCGGCCCAGCGCGATGACCCCCACCTCGGGCGCGGTGACGCGCCGCCGCGCGACCTGCAACCCGGCGTCGACGGTGGCCGACGCCAGGTCACTCAGGGCCGTGCCGACGGCGGCCAGGTCGGCCAGCCCCAGCACGTCGCTGAGCGCGATCCGGCACAGCTCCGCCCGGCGCAGCGCCCGCACGGACGCGACGGCCTTGTCCGGGTCGTCCTGGCGGGCGGCCGCCCGCGTCATGGCCTCCGTCAGCTCCTCGGCGGTGCGGGGGCGCAGGTCGTCGTTGCCCGCCAGCATCTGGATGTGGTCGGGGTTGCGCTTGAGCAGGTCGACGACGTAGCGGCTCGTCGACGCGATGCGCGCCAGCCGGTGCGCCATGTAGCCCTCGTCGCGCAGCGTCCGCAGGTACCACGACGTGGTGCCCAGCGCCTCGGACAGCTGCCGGAACGCCAGCAGGCCGAAGTCGGGGTTCGGCCCCTCGGCGAACCACTCCAGCATCGCCGGCAACAGCTGCCGCTGGATCTCGGCGCGACGGTCGGTGCCTCGAATGAGGGACTGGATGTGCCCCAGCGCCGCCTGCGGGTCCGCGAAGCCCAGCGCGTGCATGCGGGTGGTCGCGGCCTCCGGCGTCAGCCGCAGCCCCTCGGCGGGGACGTGGCTGACGGCGTCGAGCAGCGGCGAGAAGAAGATGCGCTGCTGCAGCCGGCGCACGCGACGCGTGGAGTCGCGCCACCGGGCCCGCAGCTCGTCCGACGTCAAGCCCAGCGACCTGGCCACGTGGCTCAGCGCCGTCTCGTCGTCGGGCACGAGGTGCGTGCGCCGCAGCCGTCGCAGCTGGACGCGGTGCTCCAGCGCTCGCTGGAAGCGGTAGGCGTCGGCCATCTCGGCGCCGTCGGCGCGGCCGATGTAGCCGCTGCCCACCAGCGCCCGCAGCCCCGAGAACGTCCCCCGCACGCGGAGCCGTTCGTCGGCGCGGCCGTGCACGAGCTGCAGCAGTTGCACGGAGAACTCGGTGTCGCGGAGCCCACCCGAGCCGAGCTTGATCTCGACCTCGGCCTGCTTGGCGGGGATGAGGGAGATGACGCGCTCGCGCATCGCGCGGACCTCGGCCAGGAACTCCGGCCGCTCCCCCGCCTGCCACACCATGGGCCAGACGAGGTCGACGAACGCCTGGCCGAGGGCCAGGTCTCCGGCTGCCGGCCGCGCCTTCAGCATGGCCTGGAACTCCCAGTTCTTCGCCCACCGCTCGTAGTAGGCGCGGCAGCTCGCCAGCGTGCGGACCAGCGGACCGGCCTTTCCCTCGGGGCGCAGCGCAGAGTCGACCTGCCAGATCGTGCCCTCCGCGGTGTGGGCGGAGCAGAGCCGAGCCTGGGCTGCGGCGAGGCGGGTGGCGACGGTGACCGCCTCCTCCGCGTCCGCGCCGTCGGCCGGCTCGGCAACGTAGAGCACGTCGACGTCGGAGATGTAGTTGAGCTCCTCGGCGCCTGTCTTGCCCAGCGCCAGGACGGCGAGTCGGGCCTTCTCCCATCCGGGGACCTCGGCGCGGGCGTACGCCAGCGACAGCTCGAGTACGGCGTCGGCGACGTGGGCCAGCTCGCGCGCGATGTCGTCGGCGACGGCGAGCGGGTCCGGGGCACCGAGGTCGCGGGCGGCGATGGCGATGAGCGCGACGCGGTTGGCCAGGCGCAGGGCGTCGCCGTTGCCGGAGGCGACACCGTCGACAGGTTCGACGCGCGCGGTGAAGAAGTCCAGCCACCCGTCGCGGCCGCGCGGTCCCGGCTCCTCGCGGAGGATCTCGGCCTCCTCCGGGTGGCGCACCAGCGTCTGCGCCAGCACGGACGAGCCGCCGAGCACCAGCACGACCCGACCCAGCCAGGCGGGGTCGGCCGCGATGCGGTCGAAGAGCGCGGGGTCCGCCGACGAGATGCGCTCCAGGGAGTCCAGCGCCAGGTCCCGGTCTGCGACGGGTTCGAAGATGGCCAGGTCGAGCGGCGGGTCACCGTCGATGCGCCGCTGCCACTTCTCCCAGATCGCGGCGCTGGCCGTGGCCGAGTCGAAGCCGCGGCGGGCGAACTCCCCCGTCTGCGACTGGTACCTGCTCACCGGCCCAGACTAGCCACGGGCGGCACCCGGCAGGGGCGGATATCCTGGGGCGGCCATGTTCAAGCCCACCCCAGCCGTCGTCGCCGCGCTCCGGGAACGCCTCGGCGCCGCGGACCCGGCGCTCGACGCCGAACTCGCCCGACGCCGCCCGAACCTCACGCGCCTGCTGCTGCGCGCGGCCGCCGATGCCGAGCCGCTGCCCCGCGAACTGCTCGCCGCGGTCTGCCGCGCCGGCTGCGGCCTGCTGGGCGAACGCCACCCGGGTCCGACGATCGAGGTGCGCGTCCCGCCGTACGCCGCGGTGCAGATCGGCTTCGGCACCGGACCGGTGCACACGCGCGGCACTCCGCCCAACGTCGTGGAGATGTCGCCGGAGACGTTCGTCGGGCTGGCCACCGGCCGGCTCTCCTGGGGCGACGCCCGGATCAACGCGTCGGGCGCGCACGCAGCCGAGGCCGCCCGCGCCTTCCCGCTCTGACCTCCGCCCGGCCAGCCGCCCGGCGGGCGCGGCCGGTCACATCACGCGGATGTGCCGGTCCAGCTCCCAGGGCGTGACCTGCTTGCGGTAGGCCGCGAACTCCTCGTGCTTGTTGCGCAGGAAGTACTCGAACACGTGCTCGCCCAGCGTCTCGGCGACCAGCTCGCTCTCCTCCATGAGGCGCAGGGCCTCGTCGAGGTTCCGCGGCAGCTCCCGGATGCCGATGGCCTGCCGCTCACGGTCGGTGAGGCGCCACACGTCGTCCTCGGTCTCCTCCGGCAGCGGGTACTCCTCCTCGATGCCCTTGAGGCCCGCGTTGAGCATGACGGCATACGCGAGGTACGGATTGACAGCGGCGTCCACGGCCCGGTACTCGATGCGCGCCGACGACGTCTTGCCGGGCGTGAACTGCGGGATGCGGATGAGCGCCGACCGGTTGGCGCGCCCCCAGCAGGCGTACGACGGGGCCTCGCCGCCGCCGATGAGCCGCTTGTACGAGTTGACCCACTGGTTGGTGACGGCCGTGATCTCCGGAGCGTGCCGCAGCAGGCCGGCGATGAACTGCTTGGCGGTCTTCGACAGGTTGTACTCGTCGGTGGCGTCGTAGAAGGCGTTGGTGTCGCCCTCGAACAGCGACATGTGCGTGTGCATGCCCGAGCCCGGGTGCTCCGAGAAGGGCTTGGGCATGAAGGAGGCGTGGATGCCCTGGCTCACCGCCACCTCGCGGATCACCACCCGGAAGGTCATGACGTTGTCCGCCATCGTCAGCGCGTCGGCGTAGCGCAGGTCGATCTCATGCTGGCCGGGCGCCGCCTCGTGGTGGCTGAACTCCACCGAGATGCCCATCTGCTCCAGCATCGTGATGGCGTCGCGACGGAAGTCAGTGCCGTCGCCCAGCGTCGTGTGGTCGAAGTAGCCGCCCTCGTCCAGCGGGACCGGCGGCATGAGGGAGCGCAGCAGGAAGAACTCGATCTCGGGGTGGATGTAGAACGTGAAGCCCATGGAGCCGGCCTTCTGCAGGGCCCGCTTGAGCACGAACCGCGGGTCGGCGAAGCTGGGCGACCCGTCCGGCAGCTTGATGTCGCACAGCATCCGGGCGGTCGACCGGCCGGACTGCCGCCACGGCAGCACCTGGAAGGTCGACGGGTCCGGGTGGGCGACCATGTCCGATTCGTAGACACGCGCGAACCCCTCAATCGCCGAGCCGTCGAAGCCCACGCCCTCCGCGATGGCGCCCTCCACCTCGGCGGGCGCGATGGCGACCGACTTCAGCGACCCCAGCACGTCGGTGAACCAGAGCCGCACGAAACGGATGCCGCGTTCCTCCATCGAGCGAAGGACGAACTCAGTCTGCCTATCCATGCCCCCAGTCTGCCCGCACTCCGCCGTTTCCGCATGTCGTCCCATGCTTCAACCGCGCGTGGCGGGCGCCGGGGCGCGGTCGAAGGGGCCCCGGCGAGCACCTACGATGGAACGCATGGCAGAGCCGGGGTGGTACGCGGATCCGACGGCGCCCCAGGGTCGGCGCTACTGGGACGGCCGACGCTGGGTCGACGACCCGCCGCGGCAGGGCCGCGGCATGACGACGTGGCTCGTCGTCGCCCTGCTCGTCGTGGCCACCGTCGTCGGAGCCATGATCCTCTTCCCGCGCGGCGCCAACCCGTTCGCCGCCACGCCCGAGGACCCGCGGTCCGCCCGCCCGACCGGCACGCAGTGGAACGAACTCGAAACCTCAGAGACGCCCACCCCCGAACCGGTGGAGAGCGGCTTCGGGGAGCCCATCGAGTGCCCCTCCACCCTGCAGGACCCGCGCAGCGAGATCGTCGACGGCCGCCTGCACGGCGGCGGCCTGTCGATCGAGCCGCCCGACGGCCGGGGCTGGGTGGACTCCCCCGCCTGGATCGCGTGGCTGCACGACTCCAACGGCATGATCCGCGACATCGCGCCGGGCTGGATGAGCAACGTCAACGTCGGCTATATCAAGGTCTCCGACGGCTTCTCCCCCGTGATGAGCGTGGCCGCCGAGCAGTTCGTCACCTGCATGGCGTCGTCGGGCATGTTCTTCGGCTTCGAGCGGCGCGAGATCCTCATCAACCAGGACTACGTGGTGTCCGACCGCATCGGCTGGCGCCTCACGTCGAACATCTACGTCAACAACCAGCGCCACAACGGCATTGAGGGCGACGTCGTCGACATCATCATCGTGCCCACCGACGACGAGGACCGCTTCGCCGTCTACGTCTCGTGCGTGACCATCGGGCACGAGGAGAACCAGCGCGAGGTGGACCGGTCCCTGGCGTCGCTGCGCTTCGACGGCTGAGCCCGCGCCAGTAGACTGGCGGATCGTGAGCCTCGTGACCCCGCACCCCATCACCCCGCTGCGCGACGTGCCGCGGAGCATCCCGCGCCCCGAGTACGTCGGGCGGCCGGCGCCCAAGCGCTACACCGGCTCGGACGTGCAGACGGCCGAGACCATCGAGAAGATGCGGGT
Organism: Tessaracoccus lapidicaptus; assembly: GCF_001693815.1. Classification (GTDB taxonomy): domain Bacteria; phylum Actinomycetota; class Actinomycetes; order Propionibacteriales; family Propionibacteriaceae; genus Arachnia; species Arachnia lapidicapta. The sequence continues at coordinate 47,267 of NZ_MBQD01000001.1, forward strand.
CGCCGGGCGCATCGCGTCGGAGGCCATGTACGAGGCGGCCAAGGCCATCGCCCCGGGCGTCACGACGGACGAGCTCGACGCCGTCGCGCACGAGTACATGCTCGACCACGGCGCCTACCCGTCGGCGCTGGGCTACCGCGGCTTCCCCAAGTCGATCTGCACGTCGGTCAACGAGGTCGTGTGCCACGGCATCCCCGACCTGCGCCGGCTCGAGGACGGCGACCTGGTCAAGATCGACGTGACCGCGTACAAGGACGGCGTCCACGGCGATAACTGCGGCACGTTCTACTGCGGCGACGTCGACGAGGAGTCGCGGCTCCTGACCGAGCGCACGCTCGAGTCCCTCAACCGCGCCATCAAGGCCGTCCGGCCCGGGCGCCCCATCTCGGTGATCGGGCGCGTCATCGAGTCCTACGCCAAGCGCTTCGGCTACGGCGTCGTGCGCGACTACACCGGCCACGGCGTCCACAGCGTCTTCCACTCCGGCCTCGTGGTGCTGCACTACGACGAGCCGCGGATGACCACCGTCATGCAGCCCGGCATGACGTTCACCATCGAGCCGATGCTCACCCTCGGCACGCACGAGACCGACGTCTGGGACGACGACTGGACGGTGGTGACCACCGACAAGTCGCGGGTCGCGCAGTGGGAGCACACCATCGTCGTCACCGACGACGGCGCGGAGATCCTGACGCTGCCGGGCACCGCCGAGTGACCGTCCGTCACGCCTCCAGCCGCCTCGAGGTGGAGGTCAGCGCACCGGCGCACCTCGTGTTCTCGGTCGCGGTGAGCAGCGACTACCCGGACATCGAGGAGGAGCTGACCTTCCGCGTCGGGGACCGCGAGGTCGAGGCCGAGGAGCTCATCGCCCCGTCCGGCAGCCGGCTGCACCGCATCCGCGAGGCTCCGGTCGGCACGCTGCACGTCGACTACCGGGCCACGGTCGCGTCCCCCTCGCCGGAGGCGGAGATCCAGGGCATCGACGAGATCCTCTACACCCGCCCGTCGCGCTACTGCGACTCCGACCGGCTCGCCAACCTCAGTCACACCCACTTCGCGGGGCTCACCGGCTACGAGTTGATGAGCGCAGTGACGCAGTGGGTGCGCACCAAGGTCACCTACCGGCCCGGATCGAGCCGGGTCGTCGACGGCGCCCTCGAGACATACCTGAGCCGCGCCGGCGTGTGCCGCGACTCCGCGCACCTCGTGGTCGCGTTCCTCCGCGGCCTCAACATGCCCGCCCGGCTCGTCTCGGTCTACGCGCCGGGCCTGCGGCCCATGGACTTCCACGCCGTCGCGGAGGCGTACCACGACGGGCGCTGGTATCTGCTCGACGCCACGGGTCTCGCGCCGCGGCAGCCCATGGTGCGCATCTGCACCGGCCGCGACGCCGCCGACACGGCGTTCATGACCACCCTGGGCGGCCGCACGCGGCTGACGCGCCTCGCCGTGGACGCCTCCGTCGACGGCGACCTGCCCTACGACGACAGGTTCAGCTTCGTCACGCTCACCTGAGGGACCTCGTCGCCGTCCATCGCGACGACGTCGACCCCGACGCTGAGCCGGGACGTCGCGGCCTCGGTCACGATGACGCCGCGCAGCGGCGACACGTCGGCGTAGTCGCGGCCCCAGGCGGTGACGATGTAGCGGGAGTCGGCGAACTGGCCGTTGGTCGGGTCGATGTCCACCCAGGTGCCGTCGGGCGCCAGGGCCGACAGCCAGGCGTGCGAGGCGTCGGCGCCCTCCAGCTTCTCGGTGCCGGGCGCCGGGACCGTCTCGATGTACCCCGAGACGTAGCGGGCAGGGATACCCAGCCACCGCAGCACCGCCAGCGCGACGTGCGTGAAGTCCTGGCAGACGCCGGCGCGCAGCTGGAGCAGCTCGTCGACGGTGGTGCGCACCGACGTGACGCCCGGACGGTAGGCGAAGTCCCGCCGGATGCCGGCGGTCAGCTCCGCCAGCGCCGCGCCGAACCCGAGGTCCGGGGCGACGACGGTCTCGGCGTAGGCGGCCAGCCCGCCGGCGTCCGCGACCCGCGCCATGCGCGAGGGCAGCCCGAACATCGCCCGGTCCAGGCGGAACGCCGCCGTGTCGGCGAGTGCCCGCGACGCCGCCTGAAGAGTCCACCGGTCCAGGGCCGCCATGTCGACCTCCGGCCAGGACACGTCGACGACGGCCTCCTTCACCACCTCCAGGTGCGTGTGGGGGTAGTGGATCTCCAGGAAGTGCGACTCGTTGCCGAACCGGTCCACGTGCCGGGTGTGCAGCAGAGGGCCGGGCGTGACGCGCAGCCCCTCGGCGCGGACCTGCTGTGACGGCGTGTCGCGGGGGGTGAGGAATCCACGCTCGTAGCACTGCGTCACCGGCTCCGGGTACTCGTAGCTGGTGCGGTGCTTGACGAAGTAGCGGCGTGGGCCGAGGTGCTGGGTTTTCTGCATCAGTGCTCCTCCGCCGGGCCCGACCACCAGTCCGACAGCGTCGCGCGCCGCGGGGCCGACCGGGTGAGGTGCCGGCGGTGCAGGGCGTCGGCCAGGTCGCGCAGTGCCGCCTGCCAGACGACGGCGGCGTCCACGACGCGGTCCCGCGGGCCGGCGAAGAGCTCCTCCAGGTCGGAGGCGGCCAGTCCCCAGGCCAGCTCGTCCGCGCGCGTCGCGAGCTCGTCGTCGCCCACCAGGCCCAGGTCCTCGGCGAGCCGGTCCATCTGGTAGGCGGCGGACCTGGGGTTGGTGCGGTCGGCCAAGAGCAGTTGGGCGGCCGCCACCGCCGGGCGGTCATGTGCCTCGCCCGATGCCGCACGGCGGCGGTACGTGATGGCCGACTCGCAGGCGGCGAGCAGCGACTCGGCCACCTGGTTCTCGACGACGAGCGCCCGGGACACCCCGAACGCGTGCTGGACCAGCGCGACGGTCCGCTGCGCGCGCTCCAGCCGGGTGCCGGCGTCGACGAAGGCCCACGTGACGTCACGGGTGAGGCTCTCGGCGTTGATGCCCGCGACGGCGAGGGTCTGCGTGACGACGTCGCCCAGCACCCCGGCGAGGTCGTGGCGGCGGGGGGCGCCGGCCACGAGCCGCTCCAGCCGGCTGAGCACGTGCCACACGTCGCCCGACATGATGTCCGGGACCTGGTTGGCCGCGTCGACGAGGCGGCGCACGGAGTGCGCGACCGTCCCGGTGGTGGCCGTCCGCGACATCGCGTGCCGGAGGTGGGTCAGGGCGGCGGTGACGTCGCCGCTGGACAGCTCGAGCCCCGTCAGACGCTCGCCGGCGTCGAGCATGGCGGCGAGGGTCTGCGCCCCCCGCGACCCCGGCCGGCGCCCGTGGTCCTGGGCGAGGTCGGCGGCGACCCGGAGCAGGCGGGCGGTGCCGTCTGCCCGCTCGGCGTAGCGCCCGAACCACACGAGGTTGTCGGCCACGCGTGGCGCGGGAGCCTGGACGCGCTGCACCACGGCGCCGCCGCCGTCGAACGTGCGCGCCCACGTCTCCTGCGCCTCCGCCGGGTCGAGGACCCACACGTCCTTGGCGAGGGCGCCGTCGGCCGACGCGATGCGGAAGTCCGGGCCGCGGGCCGCACGGGCCAGCCCGCCGGGCAGGAACACGTGCTCGCCGTCGACGCGGGCACCGAAGGTGCGCACGACGACGCGGCGCGGCTCGAGGCCGTGGTCGCCGACGACGGGCTCGGTCGAGAGCTCGACCGGCGCCTGGCCGCACCAGGCCCACGGCTCGGCGGCGATCCGGGCGCGGACGGCGTCGCGGCCGGCGGCGTCGAGTTCCCAGCCGGCGCGGCTCGGGGCGCGGTCGCGGTTGATGGGTTTGATCACGAGGGAGTCGAGGTGCGTCAGCACATGGCTGCGCTGGGCCGGATCGCCGCACCACCACGTCTCCGGGGTGGCCAGCGCGAGGTCCTCACCCAGCAGCTGCGGCGCCAGGGCGGGCAGCAGCCCCAGCAGGGCCGGGTTCTCCACCACGCCGCTGCCCAGCGGGTTGAGCGTGGCCACCGTGCCCAGCCGCGCGGCCTCGAGCAGGCCCGCAACGCCCAGCTGGGAGTCGCTGCGGAACTCGAGGGGGTCGGCCAGATCCGACGGCACGCGGCGCAGGATGACGTCGACCAGCGCGCGACCCTCGGCAGACGTGAGCCACACCTGTCCGTCGCGGACTAGCAGGTCTTCGGCCTCGACGAGGGTGTAGCCCAGGAGCGTGGCGAGGAAGCCCTGCTCGTAGGCCGTCTCGTCGGCGGCGCCGGACCAGAGCAGCACGCCGCGCGGCGTGTGGTCCGTGCGGGGTGCGGCCTGCTGGACGCCGGCCCGCATCGCCGAGAAGAACGAGCGCATCCGCGCGGGAGGCGCGTCGTGGTGCAGGTCGGCCATGACGCGGGTGGTGAGGCGCCGGGTCGCCATGGCGTAGCCGACGCCGGCGGGCGCGTCGGCACGGTCGGCGAGGACGAGCCACGTGCCCGTCGCGGCGTCGCGGCCGACGTCGGTCGCCAGCAGCGGGAGCCAGCCCTCGCCGGGCGCCGGGACGCCCGCGGCACGGTGGAGGAACCCGGGATGGCCCCACACGGCCTCGGCCGGGACGGCGCCGGAGCTGAGGAGGCGCTGCTCGCCGTAGAGGTCGCCCAGCACCAGGTCCAGCAGGCGCGCCCGCTGGGCCAGCCCCGCCTCCAGGGTGGCCCACTCCTCCGCTTGCAGCAGCAGGGGCAGCGGGTCGATCGACCAGTGGCGCCCGCCCTCGCCGCCGTATCGGATGCCCTCGTCCTCGACGAGCCGGACCAGCTCGGTGCGGGCGGCGGCCAGCCCGTCGGCGCCGAGCCGCTCCACGGCGTCGACGACGGCGCTGATGCCGACGCTCGGGCCTTCGGTCGGGACGGTCACGCCCGTAACCCTAGCGCCCGGCGGCGGGGCGGCGGGCCGGCGCGACAGCCGGTACCATGGGGGGCGGACGAGTCGGCCAGATGATCGCGGCCACTTCGGTGGCTGAGGAAAGTCCGGACTCCACAGAGCAGGGTGGTGGGTAACGCCCACCCGGGGTGACCCGCGGGACAGTGCCACAGAAAACAGACCGCCTGGCGACAGGTAAGGGTGAAACGGTGGTGTAAGAGACCACCAGCGCTCCAGGTGACTGGGGCGGCTCGGTAAACCCCACTCGGAGCAAGACCAAGAAGGCCGGTCTTCGGACCGGCCGCGGACGCCGATCGAGCGCTGCTCGCGCGAGGCGCCCGGGTAGGTCGCATGAGCCCGTCGGCAACGGCGGGCCTCAGATAGATGATCATCCGTCGACAGAATCCGGCTTACCGGCCGACTCGTCCACCACTCCCGCCTCCCGTGTCAGGTTTCGCCGAGACTACCCGGCAGAACCTGACACTGAGTGACCCCGTGTTGTCCGATCGGAGGCCTGTGTTGTCCGGGCGGTGCTGCGCCCTGGTCCGACGATCACTCGACGGCGAGACTCAGTCCATGCGTCACGCGCAGACAGTCACCCCCGCCCTCCGGCGACTGGCCGCCGCTCAGGCGGGCGTGCTCACGACGCGGCAGCTCGAGGCGCACGGCATTACCCGGCACGGCCTCGCCCGGCTCGCCCGGGACTGGCAGCGGGTCGGCAACGGGCTGTACCTGACGGGTCCGGCCGCCTGGGAGTCGGCGGCGTGGGCGGGCCTGCTGCGCGGCGGCAGCTCGGCGGTGCTCGGCGCTGAGGGGGCGGCGTATCTCCACGGAGCCATGCGTGACGCCCCCGGCGTCCTGAGGGTGTGGGCGCGCCACCGGCATGATGACCTCACCGTCGGTGAGTTCCAGGTGCGATTCCTTCGAGGGGTCCGTACGGGGCGCGGCCATCTTCCTCGGACCACTCTCGAGGAATCCCTGTTGGACATCTCGGACCACTCGACAGAAGACGAGGCCGTTGCGGCCGTCACGGGCGCGCTCGCCCTTGGTCGCACGACGGGCCCGCGGCTGTTGGCCGAGCTGGATGGGCGCCATCGGGTCCGCCACTCGGCTACCCTCAGGTTGCTCTGCTCAGCCGCTGCCCGGGGCATTGAGAGTGCGTTGGAGTGGCGATTCCAGCAGCGAGTGTTGACCCCTCACCACCTCCCCGTGCCGGATCGCCAGGTACAGAGGAGCGCTGGACGAGTCGACGTTCTGTATGACCGTGAATCGCTCGTGATCGAGCTCGACGGGATGCGGGACCACTCGGTGTGGTCCAAGGACATGATGCGCGACAACGAGCACCTGCTCGTCGACGGACTGATCACGCTGCGCTACGGCTGGTACGCCGTCGAACGGGCTCCCTGCGAGGTCGCCCTTCAGGTGGCACAGGCACTCCGATCACGCGGCTGGCCCGGGCCGGCTGCCACGTGTCGGCGGCGCCCCCGGGACCTCCCGTGTCAGGTTTCGCCGGGAGTACCCGGCAGAACCTGACACCGCGACCGTCACGGCCGCGAGAGGGCGACCTTCCCGGCCGGGACGTCGACCGCGTCGATGCGGACCCGGATCTCCGAGCCGACCTCAGCCCGCTCGGCCGCCACCCGCAGCTCGACGGCGGGGTCTGGCACCTGCACGGTGCCGATGCCGGTCTTGGGGTGGACGTCGGTGACGACGCCGGTGAAGATCCGCCCGACCTGATCCTTGAGTACGAGCGCCTCGGCCAGGTCGAGCACCCCGTTCTCGTAGGCGCGGGCGGTGCGCCCGGAGTCGGCCATCTCGTCGGGCAGCGCGGGGAGCCCGGCCCGCGCCCACTCCGGCACCTCGAGGTCGTTGAGGAGGGCATGGCAGACCTCCAGGACATAGCGGTCGACGAGCCGACGCAGCGGAGCGGTCGTGTGCGCGTAGGGGGCTGCCAGGGCGGAGTGCTCGAGGTTGCCGGCGGGCAGCTCGCCGTCGAAGGCCACGTATCCGGCGCCCCGGAACAGCATGGTGCCGCGCGTCAGCGCCGCCAGCTCGCGGGGGTCGTCGGGCGACAGCGACCGCACGAACTCCGGGTAGTCCATCCCGCGCGGCCAGTCGACGCCGAGGGCCCGCACCGAGCGCCGCAGCTTCTCCAGCGACCACTCCTCCGCGGGCGGCAGCGTCCGGACGATGCCCACGCGCCCGCGGAGCATGATGTCGGCCGCGGCGAAGCCGGTCAGGAGCGAGATCTGGGCGTTGTGGTTCTCCACCGGCACCAGGGACCGGAACTCCAGCGTCCAGCCGCCGCTGTGCGCCTCGATCTCCTGCTCGGGCAGATCCAGGGACACGCCCCCACGGGCGATCTCGATCTCCCGGCGCAGCCTGCCCACCTCGGGCAGCAGCGCGACACTCGGGTGGGCCGTGCCCGCGTCGACGTCGCGCTGCACCCCCTCATAGTTGAGCTTGGCGCGGCTGAGCACCATCCCCCGGGTCAGCGACACCTCCCGCGGATGCCCATCGCGATCCAGCCGGTGCTCCCACACCATCGCGGGGCGCGGACGGCCGTCGGCGAGCAGCGACGCCGCGCCCTCGGCCAGGACCGATGGATGCAGCGGGACGCGGGCGCCGGGTGCGTACAGCGTCTGGCCCCGGCGGTGGGTCTCGGCCTCCAAGGCGGTGCCGGGACGCACGAAGTGCGCGACGTCGGAGATGGCGTAGCGCACGAGGTAGCCGTCTCCGTCGCGTTCGATCTGCACGACCTGGTCCAGATCGGTGGAGGTGGGCGGGTCGATCGTCACGAACTCGACGTCGGTGAGGTCCGCGTGCCCCGACGGCGGAAGTTCGGCGGCTCGGGCCGCCTCCGCCTCGACCTCGGCAGAGAAGGCCCGCGGGATCTCGAGCCGGCGTTGCAGCAGGAGCAGGCCCTCCCGCACCTCGGCCGGGATGTCGTGAATGTCGAGGTGCGGTGACGGCATCAGAGGCCGGACTCCGGCGTGCGGACAAGGATCCGGTCGCACTCGACGCAGCGCAACACCTGGTTGGCGGCGGCGCGGCGGTAGGTGTCGAGATCCGAGACGGTCAGCTGCAGCTGGCATCCGCCACAGCGGCCCTGCTTGAGCGCGGCCGCGCCGAGGCCGGAGGAGGCCCGCAGCTTCTCGTACAGCGTGAGCAGCGCGGCGGGGACGCGGGCGGCGATGGGGGCCCGCGTGGCGGTGAGGTCCTTCGCTTCCTGGCTGAGCTTGGTCACCGCGGTGTCGCGCTCGGCGACGGCGGCGCGGAGCTTCTCCTCGATCTCGCGCTTGCGGACCGCGATGCGGTCGCGGTGCGCCGTCGCGTCCTCCAGGCGCCCCATGAGCTCCAGCTCGCTGTCCTCGAGGTCGCCGATGCGACGCTTGAGGTGCTCGACCTCCTCCTGGAGGGAGCGCAGGATCTTGCCGTCGCTGACGGAGCCGTCGTTGATCCGCTTCTCGTCGCGCTCGAGCCGCGCCCGGACGGGCGTCAGGTCCGCCTCCGCCTTCGTCACCGCCACCTGCAGGTCGTCGACGTCGGTCACCGACGCCACCAGCTCGTCGGTCAGCTGCTGCCGGGCTGCCATCAGCTCGGCGATGGTCTTGTGCTGCGGCAGCGACCTGGCGGCGTGCTGCACCCGGGCCACCTCGGTGTCGAGGTCCGCGAGCGTGAGCAGCGTGCGTTGGTCGGCAGGGTCAGCGAGCATCGGGCGTCCTTATCCAGTTGGGTGCGCCCCAGGATACTCGGGCGGGGTCCCGTCGTGCCTCAGAGCGCGAGACGCGTGCGCACCGTCTCGGCCAGGTCGTCGGCAATGCGCCGGGCCTGCTCGTCCGTGGGCGCCTCGACCATGACGCGGACCACGGGCTCGGTGCCGGAGGGGCGCAGCAGGACGCGGCCGGTGTCGCCGAGTTCCCGGGCGGCGGCCGCGACGGCCCGCTGCACGTGGTTGTCGATGCCGGCGCGCAGCTTGTCGACGCCGCGGACATTGATGATCACCTGGGGCAGCACCGTCATGATGGAAGCGAGTTCCTTCAGCGACTTGCCGGTGGCCACCATCCGGGCCGCGAGGTGCAGGCCCGTGAGGGTGCCGTCACCCGTGTTGGCGAACTCGGCGATGATGACGTGGCCGGACTGCTCGCCGCCCAGTGCGAAGCCGTTGGCGTTCATCGACTCCAGGACGTAGCGGTCGCCCACCTTCGTCTGGTCGACCCGGATCCCGTGCTCGCGCATCGCGTTGATGAGACCCAGGTTGCTCATGACGGTGGCGACGAGCGTGTCGGAGTGGAGCCGGTGTTCGTCCTTCATCGCGACGGCGAGGATGGCGAGGATGTGGTCGCCGTCGACGACGGTGCCCTCGTGGTCCACCGCGAGGCAGCGGTCGGCGTCGCCGTCGAGCGCGATACCCATGTCGGCGCCCTCGGACCGGACGCGCGCGATGAGATCCCCCATGTGGGTGGAGCCGCAGTTGTCGTTGATGTTGAGGCCGTCCGGCTCCGCGTGGATCGGGATGATCTGAGCGCCCTGGGCCGCGAACGCCTCGAGGGCGGTGGTCGACGCCGCACCGTTGGCGCAGTCGATGACGATCTTGAGGCCCTGCAGCGAGGCGTCCTCGCCCAGCGACCCCACCAGGTGGGCGACGTAGGCCTCGACGGCGCCCAGGTCGTTGCGGATGCGGCCCACGGCGGACCCCGTCGGGCGCGTCCAGGTCTCGCCCATACGGGCCTCGATGGCGTCCTCGAGGTAGTCGTCGAGCTTGACGCCGCCCTTGGAGAAGAACTTGATCCCGTTGTCGGGCATGGGGTTGTGCGAGGCGGAGATCATGACGCCGAGGTCGGCGTCCAGCTCGTTGACGAGGAACGCCACGCCCGGCGTGGGCAGGACACCCAACCGCACGACGTCGATGCCGGCCGACGCGAGCCCGGCCACGACGGCGGCCTCGAGGAACTCGCCGCTGGCCCGAGGGTCACGGCCGACGACCGCCAGGGGGCGGTGCCCGGCGAACGCGCCGGCCTCCCCCAGGATGTGCGCCGCCGCGACCGAGAGGTCGAGCGCCAGCTCGGCGGTCAGTTCGCTGTTCGCGACGCCACGGACGCCGTCGGTGCCAAAGAGTCGTGCCACGCAGGTGACAATACCGTCGCGCAGAGACGGTGAGCGAATCCCCGCACGGCTCGCGCCCGGAACGCGGACGCGCCCGCCCCGCGGTGCGGGACGGGCGCGTGCAGCGGCTGAGGTCAGCGCTTGCTGTACTGAGGAGCCTTGCGGGCCTTCTTGAGACCGGCCTTCTTGCGCTCCTTGATGCGGGCGTCACGGGTCAGCATGCCGGCCTTCTTCAGCGCGGGGCGCGACGCTTCGGCGTCGACCTCGTTGAGGGCGCGGGCCACGCCGAGCCGCAGCGCACCGGCCTGGCCGGTGATGCCGCCGCCGTGGATGCGGGCGATGACGTCGTAGGACCCCGCGACACCGGCCGTGGTGAACGGGTCGCTCACCAGCTGCTGATGCACCTTGTTCGGGAAGTAGTCCTCGAGGGTGCGGCCGTTGATGGTCCAGGTGCCGGAGCCCGGCACGATGCGGACGCGGGCGATGGCCTCCTTGCGGCGGCCGGTGGCCGCGCCGGGGGCGACGACGGCGGGGCGGACGTCCGACCCGGCCGCGGCGGCGGGGTTGGCGTCGGAACGGTAGGCGATCTCGCGGTTCTCGTCGTCGACGAAGGGCGTGATCTCCTCGGCGACGGTCTCGTCGATGTCAGTCTGGCTCATGGGATGCGTCTCGCTCTCGCTCACTGGGCGATCTGGGTGATCTCGAAGGGCTGCGGCTGCTGGGCAGCGTGGGGGTGCTCGGGGCCCGCGTAGACCTTGAGCTTGCTCAGCATCTGGCGGCTGAGCTTGTTCTTCGGGAGCATGCCCCACACGGCGCGCTCGACGGCGCGGCGCGGGTCCCGCTCCAGCAGTTCGCCGATGGCGACGGTGCGGAGGCCACCCGGGCGGCCGGAGTGCGTGTAGCGCATGGAGTCGGTGCGCTTGCTCCCGGAGAGAGCGATCTTGGACGCGTTGATGACGATGACGAAGTCACCCGTGTCGACATGCGGCGCGAACTGCGGCTTGTGCTTGCCGCGCAGGAGGTTCGCGACCTGGACGGCCAGGCGGCCCAGGATCACGTTCTCGGCATCGATGACGTGCCAGTTGCGGGCGATTTCGCCCGGCTTTGGGGTGTACGTGGACACAATCCCACTTCCATTCGGTTTGGAAACTGATGGGGGTTGCCCGCCGGCCGTGCCGAGGCAGGGTCGATTCACGCGCGCAACAGCTGCCTAGCTTACGTTCCGGGAGGCGGCCGGTCAAAACGCCGGGGCCCGAGGGGCCCGGGTGCCCCGCCGCACGCGACGACGGCACCCGGACAGTGTGTCACGCGGCGGGGTGACCTGGCGTGCCGACGACGCCGCCCTCGCCCACCTCGAGCGTGTAGGCGACCCGCTCGCCGCTCCAGAAGTGGAACGTGAGCAGGACCGTCGACGGCTGGGCGAGTTCGGCGAGGAACGCCGGCCGCAGCAGGATGCGGTCGCCGGCCTCGTCGGGGGCGAACGCGGCGTCGAACTCCTTGTAGGAGGTCCAGCTGTGCGGTCCGGCGAAGGCGCCGTCGGGGTACACCGCCTCCATCGTGGCCAACCGGTCGCCGTTGAACCGGGTGGGGATGGCGAAGCCGTCGGCCGGGTCGGCAGTCGCGGCGGCGGACAGGACGGGGGCGTCGGCGCGGATCACCTGGACGGTCCACGGGACGCCGCGGCTGAAGCCCACCTCCAGCGCCGCGCGAACGCCGTAGTCCCCGGAGCCAGCCAGGGCGGCGAGGAGCGACCCGTGCAGCGTGAGCTGGTCGCCGTCGAGCGTGTAGTCGTCCGAGCGCTTGAGCCGGCGGCCGTCGAGCCATACACCGGTGAACTCGTGGCCGTGCGGTTCCAGGGTGACGGTCTGGTCCGCGGGTGAGCCCTGCCGCACGAACAGCTGGTCGGTGGTCGCGGTGCCGGAGCGGGTCGTCCAGCTGGTGGCGATGTGGTCGAAGAGCTGCGGATCGCGCCAGGTGTGGGCGACGCGGTCGAGATGCTGACCGTTGTCCCACCACATGGTCGTCACGTCGTGCGTCCTGGCGAGCCAGCCGAACAGTTCGAAGAACCGGAGCTTCTCCCCCTGCTCGATGGTGCCGGTGTGCCGGTCGAACCCGAGCAGTCCGTACTCCCCCAGGATGACCGGGACGCCACGGTCGACCAAGGAGGTCTTCACGCGGTCGAACGCGCCGAGCATGTCGGCGCGGGCGGTGTCGTCGAAGCGGTATCCGCCCGCGACGTTCACGCTGAACGGCCAGTAGCCGTAGTAGTGGAAGGTGGCGGCGATGTTGTCGTCGTCGAGCTCATCGAGCGTGTCAACCAGCGCGTCCAGGCGTGCCTGCCCCGCATCCGTGTGGAGCGTGGGGAGCACCAGGACGCGCTGCGCGTTGCCGCCGCCGCTGGCCCGCACCTCGTCGACGAAGGCCATGTTGAGGTCGTTGAGCAGCTCGTAGGCGCGTGCGTCGTCGACGCCGGCGAACTGCGGCTCGTTGATGCTCTCCAGCAGGAGCGTGCGGGGGTAGTCGCGGAAGCGGTCGGCGATCTGCCGCCACAGCGCCAGGAACCGGTCCTTGGCCTCGGGCTGAGTCGGGTACTGGTTGAGCCACATCCAGGAGTCGTGGTGCAGGTTGAGGAGCACGGTCAGGCCGGCGTCGAGCGCGAGGTCGACCACCTCAGCGACGCGGTCCAGCACGGCGGGGTCGATGGTGTGGTCCGGGGCCCCGCCGTCGTGCTGCCCCCACGTGACCGGGATCCGGATGCTGCGGAAGCCCTCGGCGCGCACCGCGCGGAGCAGCTCCGGGGTGACGCGGGGGTTGCCCCAGGCGGTCTCGTCGGCGCCGACGGCGTCGAGCGTGTTGCCCAGGTTCCAGCCGGGCTGCATGTCGGCCACGATCCGCTCGGCGCCCAGCGCCGTCGGAACCGGGTCCGGGTCGGGCGGCGGGGCGGCCTGGGCGCTCGGCCCCAGCCCCACCCCCAGGACGACGGCGACCGCGAGCGCGAGCCAGCGTGCCAGGGGTGATCTGCGTCGTTGCATGAATCCTCCAGAGATTGTCGAAACGTATCGACGATGATCGTGTCATGGCCGGAGGGTCACTGGGAAGGGATTTGTCGTAGTCAATGCATGGGGGCCCCGCCCACAGCGCACTGGGTGGGTACTAAGGTCTGTCCATGGCCTCAAAGACGAGCTCACACATCACCATCACCGGCCCGGACGCGATCCGCAACGTCATCCTCGTTGGCGGCAGCGGCTCCGGCAAGACAACCCTCTTCGAGCACCTGCTACGTGCCCGCGTCGAGGGCTACCGCGGGGAGAAGGACACCCCTGAGAGAGCGGCCTCGCTCACGTTGGCATCCATCCCGGCCTCCGACGTCCAGATCAACCTGCTCGACGCGCCCGGGCACCCGGACTACGTCGGGGAACTGCGCGCCGGGCTGCGCGCCGCCGACGCCGCAGTATTCGCCATCCCGGCGGGCGAGGAGATCCAGCCCTCGACGGTCAGCCTCTGGCAGGAGTGCGACCGGGTGGCCATGCCGCGCATCATCGCGATCACCAAGCTGGACCAGGGCCGCTCGGACTTCGATCAGATGGTGGCCGCATGCCGGGAGGCGTTCGGCGACGGCGTCGTTGCGGCGCTGCTGCCCATGCGCGCCGGGGACCGGAGCATCGGCAACATATCGCTGCTGAACAAGCGCATCCACGACTACTCCTCCGGCACCCGGGTCTCGCGCGACGCGACCCCCGAGGAGGCCGAGCTCATCGCCGACCAGCGCGCCCCCTTCCTCGAGGCCCTCATCACCGAGATCGAGGACGAGGACCTCATGGAGCGGTACCTCGAGGGCGAGGAGATCGCGGTCGCGGAGGTCTACCAGGTCCTCAACCGCGCCATCATCGGCGCCCGGTTCTTCCCCGTGCTGCCGGCGCACACGACCAGCGACGTCGGCACCGAGGAACTCCTGCGGTGGATCGAACGCGGCTTCCCCGCCGCCTCCACCCACACCATCCCGCCCGTGATGACGCCCGGAGGGGCGACACTGCCCGGTTCGGACTGCGACCCCTCCGCCCCGCTGGTGGCTCAGGTGATCCGCACCACCAGCGACCAGTACGCCGGACGCCTCAGCATGGTGCGCATCTTCTCGGGCACGCTGCGCACGGACGACCAGGTGCACGTGTCGGGGCACCGGGAGCTCTTCACCGGGCACACCGACCCGGCTCACCCGGACCACGACGAGACCGACCGGGTGGGGCCGCTGTCCGCGCCCATCGGCGTCGACCCGGCCCCCAAGGACGTCGCGATCGCCGGCGAGATCGTCTACGTCGCGAAGCTCTCGCGGGCGGAGACCGGCGACACGCTGTCGTCGATCGAGCGCCCCGCCCTCGTCCGGCCGTGGCAACTGCCCGAGCCCCTGCTCCCCGTCGCAATCAAGGCGGACACCCGCGGCGACGAGGACAAGCTCGGCGGTGCCCTGCAGCGCCTGGCCGTCGAGGACATGACGGTGCGGATCGAGCGCCACCCCGAGACCGACCAGCAGTTGGTGTGGGTGATGGGGCAGGCGCACAAGGAACTGCTGCTGTCGCGGTTGCGCAACCGCTACGGGTTGTCGATCTCCGAGGAGCCCGTCATGGTGCCCCTGCGGGAGACCTTCATCGCGCCGGTCAAGTCTCACGGCCGGCACGTGAAGCAGTCGGGCGGCCACGGTCAGTACGCGGTCGTCGACGTGGAGATCCAGCCCTTGGAGCGCGGCGCCGGCTACCAGTTCATCGACAAGGTGGTGGGCGGCGCGGTGCCGCGGCAGTTCATCCCGTCGGTGGACAAGGGCATCCAGGCCCAGCTGGCCCACGGCGCGCTGAGCGGCTACCCGATCGTCGACGTGGCGGTGACCCTCTATGACGGGAAGTCACACTCGGTCGACTCCTCCGACATGGCCTTCCAGACCGCGGGGGCGCTGGCGATCAAGGAGGCGGCCTCGGACAAGACCATGGCCCTGCTCGAGCCGGTCGACAAGGTGACCGTCACGGTGCACGAGGCCTTCGTCGGGCCGGTGCTCACCGACCTGTCGGGCCGGCGCGGCCAGGTGCTGGGCAGCGACGGCGACGCCGAGCACCACGCGATCATCGAGGCGCTGGTCCCCCAGTCGGAGCTGATCAGCTACCCGATCGATCTGCGCGGGCTCGCGCAGGGCACCGGGAGCTTCACCCGCGAGTTCCACGGTTACGAGCTGATGCCGCGGGAGCTCTGGCCCAAGTCCTGAGCGGGCGGGCCCCGATCGGTCGGTTGCGTCCGGCCGGGGCCCGGCTCACCCCACCCCGCGCGCGGCGGACACCGCGACACCGACCGCGTCCACCACGGCCTCCGCGACGTCGCGCTTGCTACCCTCGACGTCGGCCACGACGACATCGTCGGCCCCCAGGATCAGCAGCCGGTTCTCCGCGACCTCGAAGCCCTTCCCCCATCCGACCTCGTTGACCACGATGAGGTCCACTCCCTTGCGGCGGCGCTTCCGCGACGCCCGCGCCAGCAGTTCCTCGCCGACGGCGGTCTCCGCGGCGAACGCCACCACCACCTGACCGGGCCGACGGCGCGCGGCCAGTCCCGCGACGATGTCCTCGTTCTCGACCAGCCGCAGCACCGGCGGCTCCCCGTCCTCCTTGGTCAGCTTCCGCTCGGACACGGCGTCCACGCGGTAATCGGCCACCGCGGCCGCCATGATCACGGCGTCGGCGCGCTCCGCCACCTCGCGCATGACCTCCGACAGCTCCGCCGCGGATCCCGCCCGCCGCACCTCGACCCCGGCGGCCTCGGCCGGGCGCAGCACCTCGGCCTCGACGTTGCACGCAGCCAGCAGCACCCGGGCCCCGCGCTCGGCGGCAGCGACCGCGACCGCGACGCCCTGCCGGCCGCTGGACCGGTTGCCGAGATAGCGCACCGGATCGATGGGCTCGCGCGTCCCGCCGGCGGACACCGCGACCGTCACGCCCGCCAGGTCACGCCGCCCGCGCAGCAGCGCCTGCGCCGCCGCGTGGATGTCCTCCGGCTCGCTCATCCGCCCCGGCCCCGAGTCGCCGCCGGTCAGCGGCCCGTCGGCCGGGCCCACGACCTGGACGCCGCGCGAGCGCAGCGTCGCGATGTTGGACTGCGTCGCGGGGTGCAGCCACATCTCGGTGTGCATCGCGGGCGCGACGAGCACTTGGGCCCGCGTCGCGAGCAGGGTCGTGCCGAGCAGATCCGAGGCGAGCCCGGCCGCCATCGCGGCGAGCGTGTTGGCCGTCGCGGGGGCGACGACCACCAGATCGGCCCGCTGCCCGAGCGCCACGTGGCGCACCTCGGGCACGTCGTCGTGGACCGACGTGGTGACCCGGTTGCGCGAGATCGCCTCCCACGTGGGCCGCCCGACGAACCGCAGCGCGTCGTCGGTGGGCACCACGTGCACCTCGTGTCCGTCCAGGACGAACGAGCGGACCAGCTGCACGGCCTTGTACGCGGCGATGCCGCCCGTGACCCCTACGACGATGACCATGCGGCCGATTCTCGCAGCCGTCCCGCGTCGCGGGTAGCCTTCCCGGCATGTGCACTGTCGTCGTCCGTGTACCCGAGCCCGACGGCGGGCCCGTCCGCCTCCTCGCGGTGCGCGACGAGGACCCGGCACGGCCCTGGCGCCCGCTGGGCCCGTGGTGGCCCGAGCACCCGGGTGTGCGTGGCGTCCGCGACGACCTGGCCGGCGGCGCGTGGCTCGCGGCCGACGACAAGCGCCTGGCCGTCCTCCTCAACCGGGCCGGCGGGGCGGACGTGCCCTTGCCGACGTCGCGCGGGTCGCTGCCTCTCGACGCTGTCGCCGGCAGGCCGCTCCCCCGGCCCCTGACGACGCTCGGCTTCAACCTCGTCACGACGGCCCCCGGCTGGGCCAGCGTCGCGTCGTGGGAGGGTGGGGTGCCGCGCATCACCGACCTCGGGCCGGGCACGCACATGATCGCGCACGACGACGTGGACGACCCCGCCACGCCCCGCATCGCCGCCTGGCTGGAGCGCTTCGCCGAGGCCCCGACGGACGGCCCCGGGGCGTGGTGGGAGGGGTGGCTCGAGGTCCTGGCCGAGTCGGCGTCGCGGCTGTCGCCCACCGACGACCGTGCCATCATCCGCGACAACAGGCCCCACGGCTATCCGACCCTCAGCCTGCTGGTGGCCGTCGCCTCGGTGTCCCCGGGCGGGGTGGCGGTGTCGACGGCGACGCTGGACGAGCCGGGGGCCTGGAACGATCTGCGCCTGCCGCGGCGCGACGGCTAGGAACGGCCGGGCGTCAGAAGATGGTGCCGTTGTCCACGATCCGCTTGCCGAACGGGAAGCACGTGACCGGGATCATCTTCAGGCTCACGTAAGCGTTGGCGATGCCAACGATGGTCAGTGTCTGCGCGAGGGCGGTCGCGACGTGGGCGAGCGCCAGCCACCAGCCCGCGATGAGGAACCACACCACGTTCATGATCGCCGACCCGGCCCCGGCGCCCGGCTTGGGCTCGACGCTCCTGCCGAACGGCCACAGCACGTAGCGCGCCATCCGGAACGAGGCGATGCCCGCGGGGATGGTGACGATGAGCAGGCAGGCCAGGATGCCCGCCAGGAAGTACCCCAGAGCCAGCCAGATACCTCCGAAGACGACCCAGATGATGTTGAGCAGCGTGCGCATGTCTCTCCTCACGTATCGCGGTGCACCTCCAGCGTATGCGCAGCCCCTCCTCCATGGGCACTAGTCTGGGCGGGTGGATCCGTTGCCCCCTCGACTGCACCGCGACGTCGTCAGCTTCGTGCGCCGCAGCACCCGGATGAACGAGTCCCAGATGAGGTCCTGGGACCGGTACCGGGACCGCTTCGTCGTCGACGTCCCCCGCGGGAGCCTGTCGACGTCCGTCGCCGATGGCGCCGACGTCGACTGGGCGCAGGAGTTCGGGCGCGCCGCGCCGCTGATCGTCGAGATCGGCTCGGGCGCGGGCGACTCGCTGGCGCCGATGGCCGCCGCCCGCCCGGACGCGAACGTCGTGGCGTTCGAGGTGTTCGAGCCCGCCGTCGCGTCCACTCTCGGCCGGCTGGGCCGAGAGGGCCTCGAGAACGTGCGGGTCGTCGTCGCCGACGGCGCCCAGGGGCTCGAGAAGCTCTTCGACGACGGTTCGGTCACCGAACTGTGGACCTTCTTCGCGGACCCGTGGCACAAGAAGCGCCACCACAAGCGCCGGCTGGTGGGGCAGGACTTCGCCGACGTCGTCGTCGCGAAGCTGGCGCCGGCGGGGCTCTGGCGCCTGGCCACGGACTGGGAGGACTACGCGCTGTGGATGCGCGAGCACCTGGACGCGCACCCGGGGCTCGTCAACGTCCACGACGGCTGGGCGCCGCGCCTGGCCGAGCGCCCGGTGACCAAGTACGAGGCCAAGGGCCTCGCCGCGGGGCGCCGGGTGTACGACCTCACCTATCGGAGGGCTGATGCGGCTTAGGATCGACCTCGCCTACGACGGAACGGACTTCCACGGCTGGGCCGCGCAACCGGGGCTGCGCACCGTCGAGGGCGTCCTCACGGAGTGGATCGCGCAGGTGATGCGGCTGGCAGAGCCGCCACACATCGTCGTGGCGGGGCGCACCGACGCGGGCGTCCACGCCCGCGGTCAGGTGTGTCACGTCGACGCCGACCTGGACGGGGAGGGCGTCGCCGCGGATCTGCAGCGGCGGCTGCGCCGCGTGCTACCCGCGGACCTCGTCGTCCGCAGCGTGGCACCCGCCCCCGAGGGATTCGACGCGCGGTTCTCCGCCATCTGGCGGCGCTACTGCTACCGGGTCGCGCCCTCGGACACCGTCCCGGACCCGCTGCTGCGCCGCCACATCGCACCGGTCGCGCACCACCTCGACCTGGAGGCCCTCAACACCGCGGCCGCGGCCCTCACCGGGCTGCACGACTTCGCCCCCTTCTGCAAGCCGCGCGCCGGCGCCACCACGATCCGCGACCTGCGGGAACTGCGCGCCGAGCAACGCGACGACGGCGTCGTCGAGATCCACCTGCTGGCCGACGCGTTCTGCCACTCGATGGTGCGCTCGGTGGTGGGCGCGCTGACGTCGGTGGCATCCGGGCGGAGGGACCTCGCCTGGATCAAGCGGGTCGCCGCCGCTCCCACGCGGCACGGCGAGGTGCTGGTCATGCCG
Organism: Tessaracoccus lapidicaptus; assembly: GCF_001693815.1. Lineage (GTDB taxonomy): Bacteria > Actinomycetota > Actinomycetes > Propionibacteriales > Propionibacteriaceae > Arachnia > Arachnia lapidicapta. The sequence goes on from NZ_MBQD01000001.1 coordinate 66,420, forward strand.
GCCCACGGCCTGACGCTCGAAGAGGTCGGCTACCCCGCCGACGACGCCCTCGCGGCCCGCGCCCGCGCCGCCCGCGCCGTACGGACCCTGGAGGACGCGTGAGCCACTACTTCCACACCCCGGACCAGGCCGGCCCCACCCGCGAGGTCACAGCGACCGTCTGGGGCCACGACCTCTCCTTCACCACGGCGGGCGGCGTGTTCTCCGGCTCGCGGCTGGACCTGGGCACCTCCGTCCTGCTGCGCACGTTCGAGCCACCCACCGGCGGACACCTGCTGGACCTGGGCTGCGGCTTCGGGCCCATCGCGGTCGCGCTCGCCGTCGCCGGTCCGGCGGTCACCGTCGACGCCGTCGACGTCAACGAGCTCGCCGTGACCCTCACGCAGGCGAACGCCGAGCGGGCCGGAGTCGGGGACCGCGTGCGCGCCGGCACACCGGATCACGTCCCGCCGGATCGGACCTACGACCAGATCTGGTCCAACCCGCCCATCCGCATCGGCAAGCAGGCGCTGCACGCCCTGCTGTTCGCGTGGCTGCCCCGCCTCGCCCCCGGGGGCGTCGCGCGCCTGGTGGTGTCCAAGAACCTCGGCGGCGATTCGCTGCAGCGCTGGCTGATCGAGCAGGGCCATCCGACCGAGCGTGTCGCCTCCGCCAAGGGATTCCGTGTCCTGGAGGTATCGCCCCGGTCCGCGTGAGATCTTCCGCGCGACGGGGCGGTGTGGCAGTCTGCTGCCGAGGAGGACCCATCGATGCACGCTCCTGACCTGCAACTGACGTTCGACGCCGCCTCTCCCCGCCGCCTGGGGCTGTTCTGGGCCGAGGCGCTCGGCTACGCCGTAGACCCGCCGCCCGGCGGCACGATCGGCCCCGTCGACGAGACCGTGGCCGCCTGGCTGGAGTTCCTCGCGTCATCAGGCCTGCCCGAAGATCGCTGGGACGACGCCATGGCCCTGGTCGATCCCGAGGGCAGACGCCCCCGGATCTTCATCCAGAAGGTGCCCGAGCCCAAGCGCGCGAAGAACCGGCTGCACATCGACGTCCGGGCGGCTCCCGGACTCACCGGCGAGGAACGCATGGCCGCCCTCGAGCGGGAGGCCGAGCGGCTGGTCGGGCTGGGCGCCACGCGCACGGCCCGCTTCGAGCCCGACCCCCCGATGAGTCATGGATTCCTCGTGATGGCCGATCCGGAGGGCAACGAGTTCTGCCTCGACTGAGCATGTTCAGCCGTCAGCGGACCAGCGAACGCCCGATGGTTGAACCACGAACTACAGATCGCGCATAGGATGACACTGTCAGCGCGCCCACCGGCGCGAGTCCTCAGCTGCAAGGAGTGAGCTATGACCTACACCCTCCCGGACCTCGACTACGACTATGGGGCACTGGCCCCCCACATCGCCCCGGAAATCATGGAGCTGCACCACAGCAAGCACCATGCCGCCTACGTCAAGGGCATCAACGACGCGCTCGAGCAGCTCGCCGCCGCCCGCGAGAAGGGCGACCTCGGAGCGGTCAACAAGCTGAGCAAGGACGCCGCGTTCCACCTCGGCGGCCACATCAACCACTCGGTGTTCTGGAAGAACATGTCGCCCGACGGCGGCGGCCGCCCCGACGGCGAGCTCGCCTCCGCGATCGACGAGTACTTCGGCAGCTTCGACGGGTTCCAGAAGCACTTCAACGCCGTCGCCAACGGCATCCAGGGCTCCGGCTGGTCGATGCTCGTGTGGGACACGCTCGGCCAGCGGATGAACATCAACCAGCTGTTCGACCAGCAGGGCAACCTGCCGGCGGGGCAGATCCCGCTGCTGCAGCTCGACATGTGGGAGCACGCCTTCTACCTGCAGTACAAGAACGTCAAGGGTGACTACGTCACCGCCTGGTGGAACGTCGTCAACTGGACCGACGTCACCGAGCGCTTCGCCCGGGCGAAGGCCGCCTCCGCCGGTCTCGTCTGACCCGACGCACGCGACGGGGCCCCGGGGAGATGATCCCCGGGGCCCCGTCGTTCGTGTGCGGGCTCAGTCGAGCAGCGTGCGGTCGGCCAGGCTGGCGCCCTTGATCTTCGAGAACTCCTCGAGCAGCCGCTCCGCCGTGATGGTCTTCTTCTCCGCCTCGTCCACCTCGAGGACGATCCGGCCCTCGTGCATCATGATGAGGCGGTTGCCGAGCTCGATGGCCTGGTGCATGTTGTGGGTGACCATGAGGGTCGTGAGCCGGTGGCGGGCGACCGCCTCGCCCGTGAGGCGCGTGATCAGCTCGGCGCGCGACGGGTCCAGCGCGGCGGTGTGCTCATCCAGCAGCAGGATCGACGGCTGCGCGTACGTGGCCATGAGCAGGCTGAGCGCCTGCCGCTGCCCGCCCGACAGCATCCCCACGCGCATCTCCAGCCGATCCTCCAGGCCGAGCTCGAGCGTGGTCAGCGCCTCGCGGAAGATGGCCCGCTTGGGCTTCGTCACCGCCATGCCCAGTCCGCGGCGCTTGCCGCGTTCGAAGGCGATGGCCAGGTTCTCCTCGATGGTCAGGTGCGGCGACGTGCCCGCCATCGGGTCCTGGAAGACCCGCGCCACCCACCGGGCACGCCGGTGCTCGGGCATGCGCGTCACGTCCGAGCCGTCGATGACCACCCGCCCGCCCTCAGGCAGGTAGCGCCCGGCGACCACGTTGAGCATCGTCGACTTCCCGGCCCCGTTGGACCCGATCACGGTGACGAAGTCCCCCTCGTGCAGTGTGAGGGTGAGTTCGTCGAGCGCGACCCGCTCGTTGACGGTCCCGGGGAAGAACCGCTTGGTGATGTTCGTCAGCGTCAGCATCAGGCGGCCGCCCCTTCCGGGATCGCCTTAGCGCGCCGTCGCTGGACCCGGAGGCGCCGCAGCGGTCCCCAGGCCGGCAGCACGAGGGCGAGGACGACGAGCACGGCGGAGATGAGCTTCATGTCGTTGGGGTTGAAGCCGTTGTTGAGCGCGATCTGGATCACGCCGCGGTAGATGACGGAGCCCAGCGCCGCCGCCGTGACGGCCTGCCAGACGGCCGTCATCCCGAAGATCGCTTGCCCGACGATGACGGAGGCCAGGCCCGCGACGATGAGGCCGATGCCCATCGAGATGTCCGAGAAGCCCTGGTACTGGGCCACGAGGGTGCCGCAGAGCGCCACCAGACCGTTGGACAGCATGAGCCCCACGATCTTGGTGGTGCCGGTGTTGATGCCCTGCGACTGCGCCATCAGCTCGTTGTCACCCGTGGCGCGCATCGCGACGCCATAGCTGGTGCCCAGGAACCAGTACACGAGGGCGCCGATGACCAGCACCACGACGGCGAACACCGCGACGGAGAACCAGGTGCCCAGCAACCGGTCGGCGCGGAGCTCGGAGAACAGCGTCTCCTGGCGCAGCAGCGGCACGTTGGCCTTGTTGCCCATGATCCGCAGGTTGATGGAGTAAAGCGCGATCTGTGTGAGGATGCCTGCCAGGAGCGGGTTGATCTTGCCCCAGACGTGCAGCAGGCCCGTGACGGCGCCGGCGATCATGCCGGCCACCACGCCCGCGATCATCGCGAAGGGGATCGCGACGCCGTTGACGAGCAGGATCGCCGACGTCGCGGCCCCCGTCGTGAACGACCCGTCCACCGTCAGGTCCGGGAAGTCCAGCACCCGATAGGTGAGGTACACCCCCAGCGCCATGACGGCGTAGAGGAGACCGATCTCCAGCGCGATGATCATGGGTGTGTCGAACCTCAGAACTGCTTGGTGGCGCGCGAAACGATGGCCTCGGGCAGCGTCAGGCCCTGCTTCTCGGCGGCCGCCACGTTGACGAACAGGTCGAACTGCTTCTGCGTCTCGACCGGGATGTCCGACGCCGGGGTGCCCTCGAGCAGCTGCAGGAACACCGCGGCGGCGTCCTTGCCCTGCTGGGTGTAGTTGACCGAGAGGCCGGCGGCGGCGCCGCGCTCCATCGTCGACTCGTCGGAGGCGAAGACCGGGACCTGCTTCTGCTCGGCCACCTGGATGAGCGACTCGGCGGCCGACACCACGGTGTTGTCGGTCGGGATGAGGTAGGCGTCGACGTCCAGCGACTCACCGGCCTGCTGCACTTCGGCGGAGTTGGTGACGGTCGCGGAGCGGATCTCGATGCCCAGCTCGGCGGCGGCCTCCTCGGCCTCGGTGACCTGGACCTCGGAGTTCACCTCGCCGGAGGAGTAGACGATGCCGACGGTGGCGACCTCGGGCAGCGCCTCCTTGATGAGCTCGAGCTGCTCCTTCATCGGGTTGAGGTCCGAGACACCGGTGATGTTGGCGTCGGGCGCCTCCCACGAGCTGACCAGACCGGCGGCGACGGGGTCGGTGACGGCTGCGAACACGATGGGCCGGTCGGTGACGACGTTGGCCAGCGCCTGCGCGGTCGGGGTGGCGATGGCGAGGAAGCCGTCGTAGTCCGACGAGGCGAAGGTGTTGGCGATGTTGGTCAGGGTCGACTGGTCGCCCTGGGCGTTCTGGAGATCGAACTCGGCGTTCTCCCCCTCGACGTAGCCCGCCTCCGCGAGGGCGTCGATGAAGCCCTGTTGCGCCGCATCGAGCGCGGGGTGCGCGACGATCGTCGCGACGCCGACTTTGATCGACTCGGGAGCGCCGCCGGTGGTCTCGGCGGCCGAGCTCGCGGCCGACGAGGTGGCGGCCGGAGCCGACGAGGTGTCCGCCGGGGACGCGCCGCCACACGCGGTGAGGGCGAGGGTTCCGACGGCGCCGAGCGCGAGGGCCTTGAGCTTCATGATTCTCCTTGGGGGGCGGGTTCGCTGGGCTAAGAGTAGTGAGTGCGCCCGGGGGCGCCGCGCTCGGGTCAGTAGGTGGTCGCGGCCTGCTCGAGCACCTCGTCGGGCAGGGTGACGCCCATGCGCTCCGCGGCGGCGGGATTGACCGACAGCTCGAGCGACTCGGCGAACTCGACGGGGGTCGAGGCCGGGTCCGCGCCCTCGATGATGCGCGCGATCATTCCCGCGGTCTGCACCCCCTGCGCCCGGTAGTCCGTCGCGAGCGCCGCGGCGGCGCCGCGCTGCACCGAGTCGGGGTCGGACGTCACGAGGAGACGCTGCCGCTGTTCGGCCACCTGCACCATGGACTCCATCGCGGAGACGACGGTGTTGTCGACCACGACGAAGTAGGCGTCGACGTCGAGCGACTCTGCCGCCTGCTGCACCTCGGACGAGTTGGTGATAGTGGCGGTGAGGACCTCGATGCCGAGCTCCTTGCCGGCCTCGATCGCGGCCTCGGCCTGCACCTGCGCGTTGACCTCGGCCGAGGAGTACACGATCCCCACCGTCTCGACGTCGGGCAGGATCTGCTGGATGACCTGGAGCTGCCTGTCGGTGGGCAGCTGGTCGCTGGTGCCGGTCACGTTAGCCCCCGGTGCCTCGAGGTCGTCGACCAGGCCGGCCGCGACGGGGTCCGTGACCGACGCGAACACGATGGGTCGGTCCTGGATGACCTGCGCCAGGGCCTGCGCCGGGGGCGTCGCGAGCGCCACGAAGATGTCGTGGTCGGAGGCGGCGTAGGTGTTGGCGATGTTGGTGAGGGTCGCCTGGTCCCCCTGCGGGTTCTGGAACTCGAGCGTGAGGTTCTCTCCGTCGACGTAGCCCGCGTCCGCCAGGCCCTCCTTGATGCCCTCGTACACGGCGTCCAGCGACGGGTGGGACACGATGGTGACGGCACCGACCGACACCGACGGCTTCTCCTCGGTACCGGTGGCCGCCGGGGTGGTGGCGGTGGGCTCGGCACTGGTCCCGCAGCCGGCCATCAGCAGGGCCGTGGCCAGGGCCGCTCCCGTGACTGCACGTCGCAACATCGTCGTCTCCTTCTCGAACGTGGCTCACACCTTATCTGCGAGCGTCGCCGCCGCGGAAACCAAGGTCCCCACAACGAAAGGAGGGCCCCATGGGGGCCCTCCTCGCGTTACAGCGTTCTTACTTGGCGTCCTCGTCGGCGGCGGCCTCCTCGGCCGTCTCCTCCTCGGTGGCCTCGGCGTCGGCGACCTCAGCCTCGTCGGCGGGCGCCTCGGTCTCCTCGGCCTCGGCCTCGGTCTCGACGGCCGCGGGCTTCTCCTGGGCCGGGGCGGCTGCCTTCGGCTTCGGGGTCACGGCCTCGGTGATGATCTCGATCAGGGCCAGGGGGGCGTTGTCACCCTTACGGTTGCCGATCTTCGTGATCCGGGTGTAGCCACCCTCGCGGCCCTCGAGCGACGGCGCGATGTCGTCGAACAGGTGGCGGACGACCTCCTTGTCCGTGATGGAGCTGAGCACCAGACGGCGCGAGTGGAGGTCACCCCGCTTCGCCTTGGTGATGAGCTTCTCGGCCAGCGGCTGGACGCGGCGGGCGCGGGTCTCGGTGGTGGTGATGCGGCCGTGCTCGAAGAGCTGGGTGGCCAGGTTGCGCAGGATGATGCGCTCGTGGGTGGGGCTGCCGCCCAGACGAGCGCCCTTGGTTGGCTTGGGCATTGCTGTGGATCTCCAGGATTCTCGGGTGGTGGGCGGTCAGTACTGCTCGGTCTCGGCGAAGTCGCCGTCCTCGTCGTTGTCCTCGTCGTACCGCTCGATGGCCTGCAGCGGGTCGAAGCCCGGCTGCGAGTCACGAAGCGCCAGACCGAGGCCGGCGAGGGTCTCCTTGACCTCGTCGATCGACTTGGAACCGAAGTTGCGGATGTCGAGCAGATCCTCTTCGCTGCGGGCGACGAGCTCACCGACGGTGTGGATGCCTTCACGCTTGAGGCAGTTGTACGAGCGCACCGAGAGTTCCAGGTCCTCGACGGGGAGGTTGAGCGACTCGGCGATCTGCTCGTCCACGGGGGACGGGCCGATCTCGATGCCCTCGGCGTCGACGTTGAGCTCCCGGGCGAGGCCGAACAGCTCGACGAGGGTGCGCCCGGCCGAGGCCACCGCGTCACGCGGGGCGATGGAGGGCTTGGTCTCGACGTCGACGATGAGGCGGTCGAAGTCCGTGCGCTGCGCGACACGGGTGGCCTCGACCTTGTACGTCACCTTGAGCACCGGCGAGTAGATCGAGTCCACCGGGATGCGGCCGATCTCGGCCTCCGGGTCCTTGTTCTGCACGCTGGAGACGTACCCGCGGCCGCGCTCCACGACGAGTTCCATCTCGAGCTTGCCGTTGTCGCCGAGGGTGGCGATGTGCAGCTCGGGGTTGTGGATCTCCACGCCTGCGGGGGGCTGGATGTCACCGGCGGTGACGGCACCCGCACCGGCCTTGCGGAGGTACATGACCACCGGCTCGTCCTCCTCCGACGAGAGCACGAGGCCCTTGAGGTTGAGGATGATCTCGGTGACGTCTTCGACGACACCTTCGACGGTGGAGAACTCGTGCTGGTTGCCCTCGACCTTGATGCTGGTCACGGCCGCGCCCGGGATGGACGACAGCAGGGTGCGACGCAGCGAGTTGCCGAGGGTGTAGCCGAAGCCCGGCTCCAGCGGCTCGATGATGAACCGCGACCGGTAGTCCGAGACGACTTCCTCGGAGAGGGTGGGACGCTGTGCGATGAGCATGAGGGTTCCTTCCCGCGCCAACCGCTATCTGATGGCGCGAACGGTGGCCTGACGGCCCGCGGCGTCGGGCCGGCCGGTGTTCCCGACCGGCCCGCGGCCGCACAGTGGTTACTTTGAGTAGAGCTCGACGATCATCTGCTCCTGGACATCCACGACGATCTGCTCGCGGACGGGGAGCTGGTGCACGAGGATGCGCATGCGGTTCGGACGCGCCTCGAGCCACCCCGGAACGGAGCGCTCGTGGTGGGTCTCCCGCGCGATCACGAACGGCGCGAGGGTCATGGACTTCTCGGCGACGTCGATGATGTCGTGGGCGCGCACGCGGTACGACGGGATGTTCACGCGCTGGCCGTTGACCAGGAAGTGGCCGTGGACGACAAGCTGGCGGGCCTGCCGACGCGTGGACGCGAAGCCCGAGCGGTACACGACGTTGTCGAGACGCGACTCCAGGATCTGGAGCAGACGGTCACCCGTCTTGCCCGGATGCCGGTCGGCCTCCTCGTAGTAGCGGCGGAACTGCTTCTCCAGCACGCCGTACGCGAAACGAGCCTTCTGCTTCTCCTTGAGCTGCAGCGAGTACTCAGAATCCTTGGTGCGTCCGCGGCCGTGCATACCCGGGGGGTACGGACGGCGCTCGAACGCCTTGTCATTGCCGACCAGGTCGGTCCCGAGACGACGGGACTTCTTGGTCAAAGGGCCGGTGTAACGAGCCATAATTGCTAGTCCTTCTTCTCTCGGGCGATCAGACGCGACGACGCTTGGGCGGGCGGCAGCCGTTGTGCGGCGTCGGGGTCACGTCTGAGATCGCGCCGACCTCGAGGCCGACGGCGCCCAGCGAGCGGATCGCGGTCTCACGGCCGGAGCCGGGACCCTTGACGAACACGTCGACACGCTTCATGCCGTGCTCCATCGCGCGACGGCCAGCGGCCTCGGCGGCCATCTGCGCGGCGAACGGGGTCGACTTGCGCGAGCCCTTGAAGCCGACGGTGCCGGCGGACGCCCACGAGATGACGGCGCCGGTCGGATCGGTGATCGAGATGATGGTGTTGTTGAACGTGCTCTTGATATGCGCCTGACCGGCGAGCACATTCTTCTTCTCCTTGCGGCGCACCTTGGTCTTGGCGGCCGCCTTACGGCTTGCAGTAGCCATGAAGTCTCCTTAAGTCCTCAACGAGGGGCGCGGATCAGCGCGCCTTCTTCTTGCCAGCGACGGCCTTCTTCTTGCCCTTGCGGGTGCGCGCATTGGTGCGCGTGCGCTGACCACGAACCGGCAGACCACTGCGGTGGCGACGGCCCTGGTAGTTGCCGATCTCGACCTTGCGGCGGATGTCGGCGGCAACGGTGCGACGGAGGTCACCCTCGATCTCGTAGTTGCCTTCGATGTGGTCGCGCAGGGCGACGAGCTGGTCCTCGGTGAGCTGGTGGACTCGGACGTCTCCACTGATCCCGGTAGCGGCGAGGGTCTCGGCGGCGCGGGTCTTCCCGACGCCGAAGATGTAGGTGAGGGCGACCTCCAAGCGCTTGTCGCGCGGCAGGTCGACACCAACGAGGCGTGCCATCAGGCGGTTACCTTTCTAGAAATGTCGGTCCTGACTCACTCTGGAGCCCGGTCGCGGACCGCGAAGGTGTGTGGCGTGACGCGTCCCCGCCGCCTGTGGTGCCTGCTGGCACCGACGGGGCCTTGGCCTTCGTCCAAGGGTGGGAATCTCCCGAAGGAGATCCTTGCGATCACGTTGCTTTCAGTTGTCGGCGGAGTGGGCGATCGACCCGTCCCGCGGTGGTCTGCGTGCCTGGGGCGTGAGCCCCGGGTCAGCCCTGACGCTGCTTGTGGCGCGGGTTCTCGCAGATCACCATCACACGACCGTGCCGGCGGATGACCTTGCACTTGTCGCAGATCTTCTTGACGCTCGGCTGAACCTTCATTCGAGCAACCTTTTCAATCGGCGACTGGGAGCGCACGAGCGCCCCAATCTTGTGGTGGATGACTTGGCCGACGGCCTGGGCACGCACGCGTGTCCGGGCATAGACGACCGACGCACCACTCTACGCGACACGCCCACACTTCCCCAAATCAGCCTCTGCCGTCGCCGGGCATGAAAAAAGGGCGCCACCGCGCGTGCGGGGTGCCCTCTCTCCGGCCGGCTCGAGCGCTCGGCCGCGCGACTCACTTGTGCCGGTAGACGATGCGGCCGCGGGTCAGGTCATACGGGGACAGCTCGACGACCACACGGTCGGCCGGCAGGATGCGGATGTAGTGCTGACGCATCTTGCCGCTGATGGTCGTCAGCACCTTGTGGCCGTTGGCCAACTCCACGCGGAACATCGCGTTGGGCAGGGCCTCGACCACGGTGCCCTCGAGTTCGAGGGCTCCTTCTTTCTTCGCCATGTACTCTCTCTCGTCACACGGCACGCCTGGTGCGCGCCGGATGGTATCGAACAGCTATTCTACGCCCGCCGTCGCGGCGTGACCAAACCTGCGTGGCCGCGGCGCCCCTCGGTGTGCCCGCCCATTAGCCTGGGGGGATGAGCTACTTCGCCGTCCAGTACACCTACATCGACGACGCCCGGGCCCTCGACGCCGAGCGGCCCCACCACCGCGCCTACCTGTCGACGCTGCTCGGCGGCCCCCTCGTGGTGAGCGGCCCCTACGTCGACAGTGAGCTGCCGGGCGCCCTGCTCATCATGCGCGCCGGCTCCGCCGACGAGCTCGAGCAGCTGCTGGACCTGGACCCGTTCTGGACCGCCAACCTCATCGCGGAGCGCTCCATCGAGGAGTGGAACCCGGTCCTCGGATCCCTGTCGGCCGACTGACCCTCAGCGCAGCAGTCGGTCGATGGCCGGGTGCGCCGCGGCATAGCCGTCCACCAGCTGCCGGCCCAGACGCGGCGACGACACCAGGGGGTGGATGGAGAACCCCTCCCAGGCGCGCTCCCGGCTACCGGTGAGCGCCGCCTGGGCGATGGCCCGCTCGGAGGCGCGCACGGCCGTCATCTGAGCCAGCTGCGGCAGGGTGACGGGCGCGACCGGCTGCGGGTGCACTCCGTCGCCGTCGACGACGCAGCCGACCTCGACCACCAGGTCATCGGGCAGTTCCGGGATGATTCGCCCGCCGGGGGCGCCGTTGCCGACATCGAGGATCATGCGCTCGGGCTCCCCGGTGGCGAGGGCCGTCATGAGGCGCAGCGCCACCTCCTGGTATCCCCCGCCGGCCACGTCCTCCTCACGCCGCTCCTCAGCCCCGCCGCGGGCCTCCGCCATGTAGGTGGCCTCGCGCTCGTGGAGAGCGGCCCGCCACGAGTCGAGGGGCGAGGCGCAGCACGCTGCGTCGTCGTAGAAGCGGCCCTGTTGGGCGTGCAGGAACTGGCCACGGGTCTGGGCCGCCGCGCTGATGGCCGCGATCGCCTCGTCGGTCTTCCAGTAGTAGTAGAGGTACTCGTTGGGGAGGGCTCCGACTGCTCGCACCCAGTCCTCGCCGATGAGGCGAGCCTCCTCGATGTGGTCGAGCAGGTCGTCCGAGGCGAGGATCTCCGGCAGGCGGTCCACGCCGTCGACCGTCACCGAGCGCAGCCAGCCGAGGTGGTTGAGGCCGACGTAGTCGTAGGCCACGCGGTCCCGGTCGTGTTCGAGTGAGACGCCGAGCAGGCGCGACACGCGACGGACGAGCCCGATGGGGGTGTCGCAGATGCCGACCACCCGGTCCCCCAGCACGCCGCGCATCACCTCGGTGACGATGCCGGCGGGGTTGGTGAAGTTGATGGTCCAGGCCTCGGGCGCGACATCGGCGATCGTCTCGGCCACCTGGCGCATCACCGGGATGGTGCGCAGGGCGTAGGCCAGGCCGCCGGGGCCGATGGTCTCCTGGCCGAGGAGGCCGAGGTCGAGCGCGACCCTCTCGTCCGCGATGCGCCCCTCCGCTCCACCGACGCGGACGGCGGCGAAAACGAAGTGCGCCCCGCGCAGCGCGTCGCGCAGGTCCGTGGTGACGCGCACGGCCGGCGGGCGGTCCAGCTGCCGGGAGCGCTCGGCGATGACGCGCGCGATGGCGTCGAGCCGCTCGGGCGACGCGTCGTGCAACACGATCTCCCGGATGTCGACGGCGGGCCGCCCGGCCGCGGCGAGCGCGTTGGTGGCGACGGCGTCGTAGACGAGCGGGACGCGGAATCCACCGCCGCCGAGGATGACGAGTTTCATGCGATGACGACCTCCAGGTCGGAGTCCGGGGACAGTGCCAGGTCAGTGGGCAGGGGGGCCCGGTCCGTGACCAGGCCGGCGAAGGCGGACACCGGGGCGACCTCGAGGAACCCGATGCCGGGGAACTTCGCGTGGTCCGCGAGCAGCCAGGCGCGCGTCGCGATGTCGATCATGGCGCGCTTGACGGGCACCTCGCTCGGCGTGGAGTCCAGGACCGCGCCGTCGTGGCGCACACCCGAGGCGCCGAGGAAGGCGATGTCGACGCGGACCTGCCGGAGACAGGACTCGGTGAGGACGCCGACCAGCGACTCGTAGTTCGGGCGCAGCACGCCACCCATGACGACCAGGTCGATCCGCGGCGCGGCCGCGAGCGCACGGACGACGGCCAGTGAGGCGGTGACGACGGTGATGTCGCGGTCGCGGAGATGCTCGCACATGGCGAAGACCGTGGTCCCGATGTCGAGGGCCACCACGTCGCCGTCGCGGACGAGGGACGCCGCCCGCCGACCGATGGCCCGCTTCTCGACGGTCTCCTGCTCGGCCACGACGGCGAAGGCCGCCGCGTCGGCCTCCGGCCTGATGTGGTGGCGCGGCGCGCGGGCGCCGCCGCGCACCCGGTCGAGTTGGCCGCGCTCGGCCAGCTGATCCAGATCGCGCCGCGCGGTCGCCTGCGACACGCCGAAGTGCCGGGCGGCCTCCTGCACCGACAGCGCCCCGCGACGGCGGACGAGGTCCGCCATCTGCTGGTGCCGCACGTCGGTCAACATGTCGCTCCCCCTTGCTAGGACACAAAATGTACTCGACACCGATCAAGTCCATGCATGTCGTGGCAGAATCGCGCATATCGATGTCCGAGGAGGGACCATGAAGCTTCACCCGATCACCCGTCGTCGCCTGCTGCTCGGCGCCGGCCTGGCCGGGGCCGCCGTCGTCTCGGCGTGCGCCCCGGGCGAGTCGGTCCCCAGCGCCTCCGGCAGCGCCACCGGCGCGGCGCCCGAGGTCACCGACCCGGCCGAGCTCGGCGACGTCGAGCTGGTCGTCTGGGACCAGGAGGTGCGCGGGAGCCAGAACGACGCCCTCGTCGCACTGATCGCCGCCTTCGAGGAGAAGTACCCCAACATCACGGTGAACCGGACGAGCCAGTCGTTCGACGACCTCAAGGCTCAGGTGTCGCTGGCACTCAGCGGCAACGACGTCCCGGACGTGGTGCAGGTCAACAACGCTCGCGGTGACATGGGGCAGTTCGTCAAGGCCGGTCAGCTCGTGGATCTCACCCCCTACGCCGCCCAGTACGGCTGGGAGGACCGCTTCCCGGCGTCGGTGCTGAGCAAGGTCCGCTACTCGGGCGACGCGACCACGTTCGGCGAGGGCAACCTCTACGGACTGCCGCAGACGGGCGAGATCGTGGGGCTGTTCTACTCCCAGAAGAAGCTCGACGCGCTCGGCGCCGAAGCGCCCGCGACGTGGGAGGACTACCTGGCGCTGCTCGACGAGGCCAAGGCCGCCGGCGAGCAGCCGATGGTGCTCGGCAACATCGAGAAATGGCCGGCGCTTCACGTCTTCGGGCCGCTGCAGGCGCACTACGTCGAGCCGGAGACCATCGTGCAGCTCGGAATGGGCAACGCGGGCGCCACCTGGACCGATGAGGCGAACGTGGCCGCCATGGAGCAGTTCGCCACGTGGGGCACCGAGGGCTACTTCGGCACCTCCCCCAACGGACTCGACTACGACCCGGCGTGGACGGAGTTCACGCAGGGCACCGGCGTCTTCCTGCCGGGCGGCTCCTGGCTGGCCACCGACATGGAGGCCGTGATGGGCGAGGACCTGCGCTTCATGCCCCCTCCCCCGGCCGTCGACGGGAAGCTCGCCACCACCGGCGGCACCGGCATCCCCTTCTCGATCCCCGCCAAGGCCAAGAACGTCGCGGCCGCTGCGGCCTACATCGACTTCATCACCAGCGAGGAGGCGATGCAGATCATCGCCGACAACGGCGGCATGCCCGTGCTGCGGACCGCGGAACTCGCGCCCGAGTCCGGGGTGCAGAAGGACATCTACGAGGCGTTCGACACCGTCTCGCAGGAAGGCACGCTGTTGCCCTACCTCGACTACGCGACACCGACGTTCAGCGACACCGCCGGCACCGGCCTGCAGGAGGTGCTGGGCGGCCAGAAGTCCGCCCAGGACGTCCTGGCGGACTTCGAGGCCGACTACCAGGCGTTCGTCGGTGGCTGACGCCAGGAGGCGGGTTAGGCCGTCGGCCGTCATCCACCGCCGGATGACGCCGTACCTCTACGTCCTGCCCGCGTTCCTGGTCTACGGACTCTTCCTGTTGTATCCCCTGATCCGGGCCGGTCAGTTCTCGCTCTATGACTGGCCCGGCTTCGGGCCCTCCGAGTTCGTCGGGCCCGGTAACTACGTCGATCTGCTCGGAGACCGGCGCTTCCGCGACGCCGTCGGCCACGCGCTGACGCTGATCGTCTTCTACTCGATCCTGCCGCTCGTCGTCGGGCTGGTACTGGCGGCCATCCTGCGCCGCGGTCGCGTCCGTGGCCTCGGCTTCTTCCGCGTCGTGATCTTCATGCCGCAGGTGATCGCCCTGGTGGTCGTCGCCGTCGCGTGGCACCAGATCTACTCTCCGACGGGCCTGCTCAACGACGTGCTGCGAGCACTCGGGCTCGGTGAACTGGCCCGCGGCTGGCTGGGGGATCCGAACCTCGCCCTGCCCGCCGTCGGCATGATCGGCTTCTGGCTCTCGACCGGCCTCGTCATGCTGCTCCTCCTCGCCGGGATGGGCAGGATCCCCAACGACCTCTACGAGGCGGCGCGGCTCGACGGCGCCGGGCCGGTGCGCGAGTTCTTCGCCATCAGCCTGCCGAGCGTCAAGGCGGAGATCACCACAGCCCTGGTGCTCACGATCATCGCGGCGCTGAAGACGTTCGACCTCGTCTACGTCACGACGTCGGGCGGCCCGGGAACCGCCACGACGGTGCCCTCGTATGAGGTGTACAACCGGGCGTTCAACCTCAAGGAGGTCGGCTCGGCGTCGGCCGTCGCGATCGTCCTGACGGTGCTCGTGTTCGGCATCAACGTGGTCATCTCGCGCATCGGCGAGGAGCGGGTGGTCGGGCGATGAGGGTCGGCACGGGCGAGAAGGTCCTCAACTACGTCATCCTGGTGCTGTTCGCGGCCTACGCGCTGTTCCCCATCCTGACGATCGCGCTCACCGCCCTGGGGCCCCAGAACGGCGTGACGGAGCCGGGGCCCCACTGGACCAACATCGCCGACGCGTGGCGGATCGGCGATTTCGGGGCGGCCCTCACCCGGTCGCTCCTTGTCGCAGCCCTGGTCGTCACCGTGGCGCTGACGCTGTCGATCCTGGCGGGCTACGCGTTCGGGACCATGCGCTTCCCGGGGTCGACCGTCCTGTTCTACCTGTTCCTGCTCGGGCTCATGGTGCCCGCCGAGGCCATCGTCATCCCGCTGTTCTTCGACCTGCGGACGCTGGGCCTGACCGACACCATCTGGGCGGTGGCGTTCCCGCAGATCGCCCAGTCCGTGGCCTTCGGGACGTTCTGGATGCGCGCCCAGTTCCGGGCGCTGCCCCCCAACCTCGTCGAGGCGGCTGCCATCGACGGCGCCGGCGGGATGCGGACGCTGTGGCGCGTGGTCGTCCCGCCGTCGCTGCCGTCGATCGCGACCGTGGCCGTGCTGATGTTCATGTGGACGTGGAACGAGTTCCTCATCCCGCTGATCATGAGCCCCGGCGCCCAGTGGCGCACCGCCCCGCTCGGGCTGGCCATCTTCAAGGGGCAGTACACCGCCGACAACGCGCTGATCGCGGCCGCGGGCGTCATCATCGCCGCGCCCATCATCGTCGTCTTCCTGCTGCTCCAGCGCTACTTCATCACCGGCATGCTGGAAGGGGCGGCCCAGGAATGACTGACCACGACCACACGCACGACGAGGTCCCCGTCTGCGCCGAGTGCTCCCCGTGGGACCCGCTCGAGGCTCAGCGCTCGGCCGGGGATCCGCCGCTGGACGTCCTCACCACGGGCACCATCTTCTTCGACCTGATCTTCACCGGCCTCCCCCGCCTCCCGCTGCCCGGCGAGGAGCTGTACAGCGCCGGCATGGGGTCCTGCCCGGGCGGGATCGCCAACCTGGCGACCGCCACCGCCCGGCTCGGGCTGCGCACCGGCCTGGTGGCGGGGTTCGGGGACGACACGTACGCCGACTGGATGTGGGACACCCTGAGCGGGCAGGAGCGGATCGATCTCAGCGCCTCGCGGCGGTTCCCCAACTTCCACTCCGCGCTGACGGTGTCGATGGCCTACGCCGACGACCGCAGCATGGTCACGCACATGCATCCGCTCCCCGAGTCCCTGGAACCTGCGCTCCTGGCCGCGCCCGCCGCCCGCGCGGTGGCCGTCGACCTCAAGGAGGGCGGGTCCTGGTGGCACACCCTCAAGGAGCGCGGGTCGCTGGTCTTCGCCGACGTGGGCTTCGACGACACGGGGGTGTGGGACCAGGCGGTGCTGCGACTGCTCGACGACTGCCACGCCTTCACCCCCAACGCCGTCGAGGCGATGCACTACACGCGCACTGACCGGCCCACCGACGCGGTTCGGCGCCTCGCCGAGCGGGTCCCGCTGGCCGTCGTCACCGACGGGGTCCACGGGTCGTTCGCCATCGACCAGGCGACGGGCGAGGAGGCGTACTGCCCGGCGGTCGCCGTTGACGCCATCGATCCCACCGGCGCCGGAGACGTCTTCGCCGCCTCGATCATCCTGGGGACCCTGGCCGGATGGCCCCTGGAACACCGTCTGCGGTTCGCCAGCCTGAGCTCGTCACTGGCGGTGCGTCAGTTCGGCGGGTCGCTCGCCGCACCCGGCTGGGGCGACATCACCGACTGGTGGCGCCTCACCTCGGCCCGGGCCACGGGCGGCGACCTCAAGGCCGCCTACCTCCTGCGCGACTACGGCTTCCTGGCCGAGCTCCTGCCCGACCACCCGGTGCAGGGAGTGCGTCGGGCCCGGGGCACGTTCGCGCTCGCGTCCGACGCGGGGGCCCGCCACTGATTCAGTCGACCGCGTCGGCCGCCACCACCCACGTGTTGCAGTCACCCAGCGTCTCCGCATAGAGGCCGCGAGTGCCCCAATAGCGGATCGACTCCCGGGACCCGTGCACGCCGTCGACGAGCATGGTGTCCAGGCGCGCCATCCAGGAGGCCAGCGCGGCGTCGTCGAAGGCCAGCGCGGTGTTGTGCATGGTCATGGTGGCCGCCCAGCAGGTCGCCTGCAGCTCGGCCCGCCGCTCCAGTTCTGCGCTGTGCGGAGACTGCAGCTTCGCCGCCGTCACGCCGGACAGATGCTGCAGGTGGTGCCCGTACTCGTGGTTGACCATCTCGTTGACCGACAGGACCCAGGCGGTGGCCATCGCGTAGTGCCCGTCGCCGAAGTAGACGTGGCCGGACCCGGAGGCGCAGTAGAACGCCGGCGCCTCGAGGTAGCCGCAATCGCTGTCGGTGCCCTCCCCCGCGAAGAACTCGAGCGCCGGTTGGTCCGCCGGCCAGCCCAGCTGGGCGAACACGGGGGCCCACGACGCGTGGACACAGGTCCACTGCTGCGCGACGGCGAGCCGCCACTGCTCCTCCCCCACGGGTGCGGTGGGCGTCGGGCAGCCCTCCAGCGCGACGGGGCTCAGGGCGTCGAGTGCCGTGCTCTGCGCCCCGTACAGCGGGGAGGCCGGATCGGCCGGCGGTAGCGGAGCCCAGGTCCGCTCCGGGAGCCGCCACTCGTCCGGCCCTGGCGCGGGGCTGACGCTGGGCGACGCGGACGGTGTCGCGGAGGGCGGCCGTGCCGGCTCGGCCGCCTGGCGAGGGCTGCCGGTGACCACCGACCAGCCGACGACGGCCAGGGCGGCCACCACCGTCAGCGAGACCGCCGCGGCCCCGACCCGGATCGCCACCGGCGGCGCGGCAGTGACCGGCTCCGCGGCGTGCCGGGGCACCGCCGCGTCATCGGCGGGGCCCGGGGTCGCCTGCCACATCATCGGTCGCCTCATCGTCAGCCGGTGGAGCCGGCTCAGAGGAACAGCAGGACGACGAGCAGCAGCAGGACCGCGGTCAGGGTGACCCCGACCACGCCCGCGCCGATGGCCAACGGCACAAGGTCCCGCGTCGTCGTCACATTGCCGGCGGGGGGACCGCTCTGCTCGACGATCGCGGGCACGGACGTGGCGGCCGCGGGCAGCCGCTCGACCACGGGCACGAGATCGCCGAGGGTCCGCGCGTCGTAGACGACATCCATGGCGTGCGCGTACTCGTCGTGGGTGATCCGGCCGTCGGCGAAGGCGCCGTTCAGCCGGGAGGTGATGGACTCGCGCTCGACCTCGTCGACGGGGTCACCCGCGCGCTGGAGGTACTTCGAGGACGGAGGAAGCGCCATGGCACCCAGCATACGGCCGGCCGCAACCGGCGCGCTCAGTCCGCGAGTGGATCGAAGCGGTCGCCGAGCGACGCCTCGCCGCCGTCAGGCTCCGTGAGCACCCACAGACCGCGTTCGGTGATGGCGACGGTGTTCTCCCAGTGCGCCCCGCGGGAGCCGTCCCGACTGATCACGGTCCAGCCGTCGTCGAGTTCGAGGGTCTGGTGCAGGCCCCGGGTGAGCATCGGCTCGATGGCCAACGCCATGCCGACCGTGAGCCGGGGCGTGGGTCGGCGCCGGTGCCAGTTCGGCACATCGGGCTCCATGTGCATCTCGGAGCCGATCCCGTGACCGGTGTACTCCTTGAGCGTGCCGTAGCGGCGCGGCAGCGACTTGACGTGCTCCTCGATGGCCCGCGACACGTCGCCGACCCGGCCCTCCGGCCGCATCGCCAAGGCGCCCGCCCACATGGCGTCGCGCGTGGCATCGATGAGCGCGAGGTCCGCCTCGTCGGGCGTACCCACGATGATCGTCCGGGCGGCGTCGCCGTGCCAGCCCTCGACGATGGCGCCGAAATCGATGGACACCACGTCGCCGTCACGGAGGACCCGCTCCCCCGGGACGCCGTGGACGAGCTCCTCGTTGACGGAGATGCACGCCACGCCGGGGAAGCCGTTGCCCCAGTCCTCGCCGTAGTTGAGGAACGAGGAGATGGCCCCATTGCGGGCGAGGACCTCGCGGCCGACGGCGTCGAGCTCGCCGGTGGTCACGCCGACCGCCGCCGCCCCGCACATCGCCGCTAGGCCCTCCGCCACCACCAGGCCGGCCCGGCGCATGAGGAGCAACTGCTCCGCGGTCTTGACCTCGATCGTCACGCGGTGTGCGCGTCCACGAGCTGGAACATGCGCTCGCGGACCTCGTCCACGGAGCCGGTGCCCTCCACGTCCACCAGGAGACCCTTGTTCTCGTAGTGGAAGAGCAGGGGCGCCGTCTGGCCGGCGTAGACCTCCATGCGGCGGCGGATGGTGTCCGAGTTGTCGTCGGCCCGGCCCTCCTTCGCGGCACGGGCGAGCAACCGCTCGACGAGGGCCTCCGGCTCGACGTGCAGCGAGACCACGGCGTCGAGCTGCTGGCCGCGCTCGGCCAGGTAACGGTCGAGGAAGTGCACCTGGTGCATCGTGCGCGGGAACCCGTCGAGCAGGAAGCCCGGCTCGCAGTCCGGCTCCGCCAGGCGGGACGCCACGATCTCCTCGGTCACGTCGTCGGGGACGTATTCCCCGGCGTCGATGATCGCCTTGACCTTGACGCCGAGGGGTGTCTGGTTCTTGATGTGGTAACGGAAGATGTCGCCGGTCGAGATCGCAGGAACGCCGTACCGCTCGGCCAGCGCAGTCGCCTGCGTGCCCTTGCCCGCGCCCGGCGCCCCCATGATCAGCAGCCTCATCGCAGGAATCCTTCATAGTTGCGCTGCTGCAGCTGGCTCTCGATCTTCTTGACCGTATCCAGCGCGACGCCGACGATGATGAGGATCGAGGTCCCGCCGAAGGGGAAGTTCTGCTGGGCACCGACCGCCATGAACGCGATCGTCGGGATCAGCGCGATGGTCGCCAGGTACAGCGAGCCCGGCGCCGTCAGCCGCGACAGCACATACGCCAGGTACCGCTCGGTCGGCTTGCCGGCGCGGATGCCCGGGATGAAGCCGCCGTACTTCTTCATGTTGTCCGAGACCTCTTCGGGGTTGAAGGTGATCGAGACGTAGAAGTAGCAGAAGGCGATGATCAGGACGAACTGCGTGAGGTTGTAGACCCACGAGTAGGAGCCCTGCCCGGTGAAGTTCTGCTGGATCCACAGCGACACCGCACCGTCCGGCCGGAACGTCGAGTACAGCACCGGCAGGTAGAGGATCGACGAGGCGAAGATGACGGGGATGACGCCGGACTGGTTGACCTTGAGCGGGATGTAGGTCGTGGAACCGCCGACGAGGCGGCGCCCGACCATGCGCTTGGCGTACTGGACCGGGATGCGGCGCTGCCCCTGCTCGACCCAGATGATGCCGAGCATGACCAGCAGGCCGATGCCGATGACCAGGAAGAACAGGACCCAGCCCGTCACGCCCTGGTGGCTCTGCTTGATGGACCACAGGCCCGAGGGGAAGCTGGCGGCGATCTGGGTGAAGATGAGGATCGACATGCCGTTGCCGATGCCGCGCTCGGTGATGAGCTCGCCCATCCACATGATGATGCCGGTGCCGGCCGTCATGACGAGCACCATGGTGATGAGCGGCAGCAGCTCATCGGAGTAGAGGATGCCGTCGCAGCCCTGGAACAGCTGCCCGGTGCGGGCCAGGGTCACGAACGCGGTGGCGTTGAGGACAGCGAGGACCAGCGTCAGGTAGCGGGTGTACTCGGTGATCTTCTGCTGCCCGGTGCCGCCCTCCTTCTTGAGGGCCTCCAGGCGCGGGATGACGACCGTCAGCAGCTGCAGGATGATCGACGCCGTGATGTAGGGCATGATGCCCAGCGCGAAGATCGTCAGCTGCAGCAGCGCACCGCCCGAGAACAGGTTGATCATCGAGTACAGGCCGGCCGCGTCGCCCTGCTGCGCCAACGCCAGACACTGGTCGATGCGCGAGATGTTCACGTTCGGCGAGGGGACCGTCGATCCCAGACGGAACACGACGATGATGCCCAGCGTGAAGAGGATCTTCCGGCGAAGATCCGGGGTCTTCAGCGCGTTAGCCAAGGCGGAGAGCATCCGACCTACTTTCGATCTCGAGAGGAACACAGCCGACGGGCGCCCCACAGGGCACACGGCAACCAGGGCAGCCTACCAAGCGCGCGCACCGGCGCCCAAACAGCCGCGCGTACGGCTCGCGTGGCCGCAACGACGCCGAGGGGGTGGGCCCGGATGATCCGGACCCACCCCCTCGGTGAGTAGTGCGTGTGCGGCTCGTCAGAGCTGCTTGGCGGAACCGCCCGCGGCCTCAAGCTTCGCCTTGGCGGAGCCGGAGAACGAGTGTGCGGCCACGTCGAGCTTGACGTCGACGTCGCCGTTGCCGAGCACCTTGACCAGCTGGCCGGAGCGCACGGCCCCAGCCTCGACGAGCTCAGCCACGCCGACCGTCCCGCCCTGCGGGAACAGCTCGGCGATGCGGCCCACGTTGACGACCTGGAACTCGACGCGGAACGGGTTCTTGAACCCCTTCAGCTTCGGCAGGCGCATGTGGATCGGCATCTGGCCGCCCTCGAAGTTCTGCGGCACGTTCTTACGCGCGCCGGTGCCCTTCGTACCGCGACCCGCGGTCTTGCCCTTGGAGCCCTCACCGCGACCGACGCGGGTCTTCTCCGTCTTCGCGCCCGGAGCGGGACGCAGGTGATGCAGCTTCAGCGACATCTCACTTCACCTCTTCCACGGTAACGAGGTGGGCGACGGCGCGGATCATGCCGCGGACCTCGGGGGTGTCCTCACGGACGACCGAGGAGCGGATCTTGCCGAGGCCGAGCGTCCGCAGCGTGTCCCGCTGGTTCTGCTTGCCACCCACCCCAGACTTTGCCTGGGTGATCTTCAGATTCGACATCAGTGCGTCACCTCTTCCTTCGCGGCTCGCAGGAGCGCCGCCGGGGCGACGTCCTCAACCGGGAGGCCGCGACGCTTGGCGACGGACTCCGGCATTTCGAGCTGCTTGAGCGCATCGACGGTGGCGTGCACCACGTTGATGGCGTTGGACGAGCCGAGCGACTTGGCGAGCACGTCGTGCACGCCGGCGCACTCGAGCACCGCGCGAGCCGAACCACCGGCGATGACACCGGTACCCGGGGACGCCGGGCGCAGCATGACCACGCCGGCGGCCTTCTCGCCCTGCACGGGGTGCGGGATGGTCCGCTGGATCAGCGGCACGCGGAAGAAGTGCTTCTTGGCCTCCTCCACACCCTTGGCGATGGCGGCCGGCACCTCCTTCGCCTTGCCGTAGCCCACGCCGACCATGCCCTCGCCGTCGCCGACGACGACCAGCGCGGTGAAGCTGAAGCGACGACCGCCCTGGACCACCTTGGCGACGCGGTTGATCGTCACCACGCGCTCGAGGTACTTGCTTTCTTCCTTGGGAGCCTGGCCACGACGATCATCACGGCCACGACGCTCACCGGTCGCGCCGCCACCGCGGCGCTGCTGGGTCTCACTCATCGTGAAAAACCTTTCCTTTCGTCGTGTTAGAAGCCGAGCCCGGCCTCGCGGGCGGCATCGGCCAGGGCCGCGATCCGCCCGTGGTACTTGTTGCCCGCACGGTCGAAGACGACCTGCTCGACACCGGCGGCCTTGGCGCGCTCGGCGATCAGGGCGCCGACCTTGCGCGCCTTGTCCGACTTGTCCGCCTCGAAAGCGCGCAGGTCGGCTTCCATCGTGGAGGCGGACGCCAGGGTACGACCCTGGACGTCGTCGATCACCTGCACGAAGAGGTGCCGCGTGGACCGCGTGACGACCAGGCGGGGGCGCTCGGCCGTCCCGTTGATCTTCTTGCGGGCACGCAGCTGCCGACGGGCGCGGGACGCCGCCTTGGGGGCCAGCGTCTTGGAGTTGCTGAGCGAGATGGCCATGTCTTACTTACCAGCCTTTCCAGCCTTGCGGCGGACGTGCTCGCCCGCGTAGCGGACGCCCTTGCCCTTGTAGGGCTCAGGCTTGCGGAGCTTGCGGATGTTCGCCGCAGTCTCACCGACGAGCTGCTTGTCGATGCCCTCCACGCTGAAGCGCGTGGGGGTCTCGACGGTGAACGTGATGCCCTCGGGGGCGTCGATGACCACCGGGTGCGAGAAGCCGAGCGCGAACTCGAGCTGCTGCGGGCCCTTGGCGATCACGCGGTAACCGACGCCGACGATCTCGAGCTTCTTGACGTAGCCCTCGGTCACCCCGACGATCATGTTGTTGACCAGCGTGCGGGTGAGCCCGTGCAGCGAGCGGCTCTCGCGCTCGTCGTTCGGGCGGCTGACCTCGAGCTGGCCTGCCTCGTTCTTCTCGATCGAGATGGGTTCGGCCACGGTGAGCGTCAGTGAGCCCTTGGGGCCCTTGACATCGACCTTGCGGCCATCGAGGGCCACGTCGACACCGGACGGGATGGCGATGGGGAGCCTGCCAATACGCGACATTTCTGTTTCTCCTTACCTATCGCCCGGTCACCAGACGTAGGCGAGTACTTCGCCGCCCACGGACTTGGCCTTGGCTTCACGGTCGGTCAACAGGCCGTGCGACGTCGAGATGATGGCGATACCCAGACCGCCGAGCACCTTCGGCAGTTCGGTGGCCTTCGCGTAGACGCGCAGACCGGGCTTGCTCACTCGACGCAGGCCGGCGATGGACCGCTCACGCGAGTCGCCGTACTTGAGGGTGACCTTGAGGACCTTGCCCACCTGCCCCTCGACCTCGGTCTGCTCGTAGTTGGCGATGTAACCGTTGGCCTTGAGGATCTCGGCGATTCCCACCTTGATCTTCGACGACGGCATGGTCGTCGACTCCTGGTACGCCTGGTTGGCGTTACGCAGACGCGTCAGCATGTCTGCGATCGGATCAGTCATCGTCATGACTTGTTGCCTCTTTCTCGCGCCGGTTTCCTGGAGTCCAGGACCTCGCGCAACTGGAAATTCGTGGGTGTGCTGGAGCCGGTCACCAGGACGACTTGGTCACGCCGGGCAGTTCGCCGGCATGGGCCATCTCGCGCAGGCAGATACGGCAGAGTCCGAACTTGCGGTAGACCGAATGCGGTCGGCCGCACTTCTGGCAGCGGGTGTAGGCACGCACACCGAACTTCGGCTTGCGGGCCTGCTTGACCTTGAGTGCTGTCTTCGCCATGGGTCAGCTCACTTCTTCTTCTTGCCGTAGAACGCGGGACCGCGCTTCGACTTCTGCTTCTTCGGGTCGTCGACCGCCTTGAACGGGAAGCCCAGGTGCTTGAGCAGCGCGCGGCCTTCCTCATCGTTGGTGGCGGACGTCACGAAGGTGATGTCCATGCCACGGACACGGTCGATCCTGTCCTGGTCGATCTCGAGGAACATGACCTGCTCGTTGAGACCGAAGGTGTAGTTGCCCTGGCCGTCGAACTGGCGGCCGTTGAGGCCACGGAAGTCACGGATACGGGGCAGCGCCAGCGTCAGCAGCCGGTCGGCGAACTCCCACATACGGTCACCGCGGAGGGTGACGTGGCAGCCGATGGGCTGACCCTCACGCAGCTTGAACTGCGCGATGGACTTGCGGGCCTTGGTCACCGACGGCTTCTGGCCGGTGATGGCGGTGAGGTCCTTGACGGCGCCCTCGATGATCTTCGAGTCGCGCGCGGCCTCGCCGACGCCCATGTTGACCACGATCTTGACCAGACCGGGGATCTGCATGACGTTGTCGTACTGGAACTCCTCCTGGAGCGCCGGGACGATGGTCTCGCGGTACTTCGCCTTGAGCCGGGGCATCGTGGCGGTAGTGGCGGTGGCGGTCATCAGATCTCCTCACCGGTCTTGCGGGCGATACGCACGGAGCGCTCGGCCTTGTACTCGGAGCCGTCGGGACGACGCTTGGTGACCTCGACACGCTTGTGGCCGACGCGGGTCAGGACGTCCTTGCCGTCGACCTTGACCACGAGCTGCACGTTCGAGGCGTGGATCGGGGCCTCGACGGTGATGACGCCGCCCTCGACGCGACGGCCGTTGGCGGTCTGCGACTCGCGGCGGTGCCGCTTGACGAGGTTGACGCCCTGCACGGTCACGCGGTTGTTCGCGGGGTCGACGGCGATCACCTCAGCGACGGTGCCCTTGTCCTTGCCCGAGATGACCTTGACGCGGTCACCCTTCTTGACGTGGAGCGATGCCATTTCAGATCACCTCCGGTGCGAGCGAGACGATGCGCATGAACTTCTTCTCACGCAGCTCGCGGGCCACCGGGCCGAAGATGCGGGTGCCGCGGGGCTCCCCGTCGTTCTTCAGGATGACGGCGGCATTCTCGTCGAACTTGATGTAGGAGCCGTCGGCGCGGCGACGCTCCTTGACGGTGCGGACGACGACGGCCTTGACCACGTCGCCCTTCTTGACGTTGCCGCCAGGGATCGCGTCCTTGACGGTGGCGACGATGGTGTCGCCGAGGTAGGCGTAGCGGCGCTTGGAGCCACCGAGCACACGGATGCAGAGGATTTCCTTCGCACCAGTGTTGTCGGCGACCTTCAGTCGCGACTCCTGCTGGATCATTACTTCTCCTTGTCCCACCGGTTCCCGCACACGACAGGCCTTGCGAAACTAGAAACGAACCCCCTGGATTTTGCCAGGAGGCAACTCCCAGCTCGAGAGAGAGGGAGCCACACGGACCCGGGAAAGGTCCCCTCGAAAGGGCACAGACCCAGGGCAACCTTCCAAAGTCTAGCCCGTCGCCCGTGTGGGACGAAATCAGCCCCGACGGCGGCCTCGACCGGTGGCCGCGGAGAACGCGGCGGCCCCACCGCTGGAGGCCTGACCGGCCCCGGCCCGTGCTCCGGAGCGGGCTCCGGCCGGCCGCTGGGGGCGCCCGGGACGGCCGTCCGCCGCGGGGCGCGCGGCGTTGCCGCGGGAGGGCTGTGCGCGCTCGGCGGACCGGTCGCGGCCACCGCCGCCGGCCCCGCGCCGACGACCGCCGCCGCCCTGGGGCTGCTGCGGCTCCTCCTTGACGATGCCGCCGGGGAAGGACCGCTCGCCCGGGGCGATCTCGCGCAGGACCGGGTGCCGCTCGTCGACGCGGGTGACGGTGGGCTTGACGCCGGCCTTGCGGGTGAGGTCGCGGACGTCGTTGCGCTGGGCGTCGAGCATGAGCGTGACGACCGTGCCCTCGGCGCCGGCGCGGGCCGTGCGGCCGGAACGGTGGGTGTACGCCTTGTGCTCGACCGGCGGGTCGGCGTGGATGACCAGGCCCACGTCGTCGACGTGGATGCCGCGGGCGGCGACGTCGGTCGCGACGAGCGTCTGGGCGGTGCCTGCGTGGAACGCGGCCATCGAGCGCTCCCGCGCGTTCTGGCTCATATTGCCCTGCAGCTCGACGGCCGGGATCCCGGCGGCGTTGAGCTGGCGCGCGATCTTCTTGGCCCGGTGCTTCGTGCGGGTGAACACGACGCTGCGACCCGGCGCGGCGGCGAGGTCGATCAGGACGTCGAGGTGCCGATCGTCGGCGACGTGCAGGACGTGGTGGTGCATGGTGCTGACGACCGCCTCGGGCGAGTCGGCCTCGTGCACGACCGGGTCATGCATGAACTGGTCGACGAGGACGCCGACCGCCTTGTCGAGCGTCGCCGAGAAGAGCATGCGCTGGCCCTGCTTCGGGGTCTGCGACAGGAGGCGCCGCACCGAGGGGAGGAAGCCGAGGTCGGCCATGTGGTCGGCCTCGTCCAGGATAGTGACCTCGACCCCGGCCATGGACACTGCGCCCTGGGCGATGAGGTCCTCGAGACGGCCCGGGCAGGCCACGACCACGTCGACGCCGCGCGCGAGGGCGGCGACCTGCTGCTTCTGGTTGACGCCGCCGAAGACGGTGCGCGACGTCAGGCCGGCGGAGGCGGCCAGCGGCGCCAGGGCCTCGTCGATCTGCAGGGCGAGCTCGCGGGTCGGAGCGAGGATCAGCGCGCGGGGGCGCTTCGGGGTGCGACGCGTGCCGGCGGAGGCCAGGCGGGCCACCAGCGGCAACAGGAACGCGTAGGTCTTGCCCGAGCCGGTGCGCCCGCGGCCGAGCACGTCACGGCCCGCCAGCGAGTCCGGCAGCGTCGCGGCCTGGATGGGCGTCGGGATGGTGATGTCGCGCTGGGCCAGAACGGCGCACAGGTCGGCGGGCACGCCGAGCGTGCCGAAAGATGTGGTGGTCACGAAGAAAGTACTCCCAGGTGGGGGTGATGCAGCGGTTCTGCCCGGCGCGGAGGGTGTGTCCGACTCCGCAGCGCGATGGCATCGGGGCGATGAAAAATCGAGGAACTCGGTGCAGAACAGGCCGAGCACTGCTGCGGAGTCTACCGCAGCGATGCCACGATCCCCGCATCGTGGCGCGGCGCCGCTGGCAGGATGGGACAATGACTAGGCGAAAGATCCTCATCACCGGGGCCACCGGCGGCATCGGCGCGTTGCTCGCCCGTCGGCTCCGCGACGACTACGACCTCGTGCTCCAGGGCCGCCATCCTGACGAGGACGACCCCTCCGGCATCCGCATCGCGGACCTCACCGATTACGCCGACACGCTCGCGCTCATGCAGGGCGTCGACACGGTGGTCCACATGGCCGGCTCCGCGTCACCGGAGTCGAGCTGGGACGACGTCCTGAGCGCCAACATCATCGGCATGCGCAACGCGCTGGAGGCCGCCCGCGAAGCCGGGGTCCGTCGCTTCGTCTTCGCGTCCTCCAACCACGCGATGGGCATGTACGACCGGGACGAGCAGTGGCCGGTCTACCCGCACATGCTGCCGCGGCCGGACTCCCTGTACGGAGTGTCGAAGGTGTTCGGCGAGGCCCTGGGGCGCTTCTACCACGACGAGCACGGGATCGACTTCATCGCCCTGCGCATCGGGTGGAGCACCAAGGACACGCACGACACGGACCTGGACCTGCTGCGCGCCATGTGGTTGAGCGAGGACGACACCGTCCAGGTCGTGCGCTGTGCCATCGAGGCGGAGGCGCGCTTCGGGCTCTACTACGCCGTCTCCGACAACCCGAACCGGCGGTGGGATCTCACCAACACCATGCTGGAGCTCGGCTACCGGCCCCAGGACTCCTGGACCGACCACTCGCGGGCCGAGGAGGACACGGACCAGCCCACTCCGGACAGCTGGCCCCAGGACTCCTGAGCGCGGGCGCGCGATCCAGCGGGGAGCGGTTGTCCACAGCTCCCGATCCCGACGGTGAATGCGGGCCTTCAGCGCCCAGTGTGGAGGCGACCCACCGTCGACCCGAGAAAGCTGGATCATGCGTCGTCTCCTCGCCCTCACCCTGGCGCTCGCCGGGCTCATCGTCGTCCTCGCCGGGGCCGTACCGGCCAGGGCGCGCCCGCAGGACGGGCCGCTGGAGCAGGCCGGCCACCTCGTCGTGATGCCCGGCACCGGCCGGGACTGGTACGGCGCCTACCACGTGGGCGGACGAACGGCGTACTGCGCGGACCTGATGTCGGCACCGCCCCGGCAGGCCACCGCGTGGCGCGAGGCCCCCTCAGGCGCGCCCCTTATCCGGCAGTCGGGCTTGGCTCGCCAGTCCGCACTCCCCCATGGACGCGGCGGCGCTCCCGTTCCCGCACGGGGCATGGCCGAACTGGCATGGGCGCTGACCGTGACGGGCGAGTCCCCCGGGGCGGACACCGGCGTTGCCGTCGAACACTTCGTGCGCCTGCGCACCGTCGGTGACGAGCCGCAACGGCGGCGCGAGGCGGCCCGGTGGGCCGCGGTCGTGGCGGCGCACCCGGCGACGCGACAGGCATTCGCCGCCCTCGACGCGGACGCTCGGCGATTCGCCGGTCCCTACCGGATCGACCTCGCCTGGCTGCGCCGGCCCACTCTCGAGGATCCGTCGGGCGAGGTGGAGGTGACCGTGCGATCCGCGGCGGGACACGGGGTCCCCGAGGTCACCGTCGACGTCCAGGCGGACGGATCGATGTCCGTGCGGGGCCGGAGGAGCACGACGGGGGCCGACGGGACGCTGCGCGTCCAGGTCAGGCTGGCGGCGCCCGGCGCGTCGCCGGCGTCCGGGACCCTCACCGTGACCGCGGCCGGGCTGCCGGGCGCGCGCCCGCGGGTGTTCGTCCCCACGCCCGCCACGGTCCAACGTCTTCTCGCCGCCCCTGCCCCGGTGTCGGTCAGCGCGACGGTGTCCGCCACCCTCGAGCCGCGCTTCTCCCCCACCGTGACCACGCGGACGCGGGATCCCCTGGCGCTCGCCGGCGAGCCGGCTGTCGACATCATCACGGTGACCGGGGGCCGGCCGGGGGCCGAGTTCCGCGGGGACAGCACGCTGTACGGGCCGTTCGCGACTCTCGACGCTCTCAGCGCGGCATCTGCCGAGGACGCCCCCGTCGTCGGCCGTGCCGCGTTCCGCGGTCGGTATGACGCCCACGGCAGGGCCGCGGTGTCCACTGATGACGGGCTCACCTATCCGGGCCCCGGCTACTACACGTGGGTCGAGACCCTGGAGGAGGCCCGGTTCGTGGCCCCTCCGCCGCCTCCGGAGTGGCCGCAACTCGCGGAGACGAGCCTGGCGCTGGCCCCGTCGGTCAGCACGCACCTGAGTGCCACCAACACGGATGGCGGGGCCGTGCTGTCCGACTCCCTGCGCGTGACCGGTGTCCCCGGGCTGGAGGTGCCCGGCGGGGGCCGGCTCTCGATCGTCGCCCAGGGCAGGCTGCTCGGGCCCCTCGCGCCGCGCGACGGCTCCGCGGAGTCGAAGTGCGACGGGCTGGACTGGTCCCGTGCGCCGGTCGCGGCCCGCTACGCCGATCTCGATCTCACCGGGGGTCGGGCCGCCGACGCGCTCGCGGCCGAGGGGCTTGCAGCGGCGGCCACGACGCTCCCGGGCTGCTACACCGCGGACGCGGTGGTCAGCATCAGCCACGGCAGCCGCCCGCCGGTGATCCTGACGCACGAGCCCGGCCACCCTTCCCAGACCGTGCTGGTCCACGCCCCGGAGCCGTCGCCCGAGCCGTCGCCCTCCCCCGAGGCCACGCCCTCCCCTGAGGCCACGCCGTCGCCCAGTCCGACGCCTGAGCCGACACCGCCGGCCGCGCCGACCCCGACCCCCACCGCGGTCCCACCCGCCCCTCACTCCCGGCCGACGGCGTCGGTCCGGATCTCCCAGACCACGCCCGGATTGCCGTCGACCGGGGCCTGAGGGTTACCCACACACAACGACTGCGGCCCGCTCCCCAGGGGGAACGGGCCGCAGTCAGGTGTCGGCGGTCGCGCAGATTACTTGGCGCGCTCGACGATCTCGATGAGGCGCCAGCGCTTCTGCGCCGACAGCGGGCGGGTCTCCATGACGCGAACGCGGTCGCCGATGCCGGCGTCGTTGTTCTCGTCATGCGCCTTGAGCCGCGACGACTTGGTCATGACCTTGCCGTACAGCGGGTGCTTCACGCGGTCCTCCACGAGGACGACGATCGTCTTGTCCATCTTGTCGGACACGACGACGCCCTGCAGCACCTTGCGGGCGCTGCGCTGGATGGTGGTGTCTTCGCTCATGGTCACTTCTCCTCAACAACCGGCTCGTCGACGATGCCGAGGTTACGCTCCTGCAGCACGGTGTAGATCCGCGCGATGTCCTTGCGGACGTTGCGCAGCCGGGCGCTCGACTCCAGCTGGCCGGTGGCAGCCTGGAAACGAAGACCGAACAGCTCCTCCTTCAGCTCAACGACCTTGGCGTTGAGCTGGTCACGCGACAGACCACGCAGGTCATGTGCGGTGAGAGTCTTACTCATCAGTTTTCACCTGCTTCGCGCTTGATGAAGCGTGCCTTGAAGGGCAGCTTGTGGATGGCCAGACGCATCGCCTCACGAGCCACGTCCTCCGGGACACCGGAGAGCTCGAACAGCACGCGGCCGGGCTTGATGTTGGCGATCCACCACTCGGGGGAACCCTTACCGGAACCCATGCGGGTTTCGGCCGGCTTCTTGGTGAGCGGACGGTCGGGGTAGATGTTGATCCACACCTTGCCGCCACGCTTGATGTGACGGGTCATGGCGATACGAGCGGCCTCGATCTGACGGTTGGTCATGTACGAGGACTCGAGCGCCTGAATGCCGTAGTCGCCGAAGGCCAGCTTGGTGCCGCCCTTGGCCGCGCCATCCCGACCGGGGTGGTGCTGCTTACGGAACTTCACTCGACGAGGAATCAGCATGCTCAGGCTCCTGCGTTCTCAGTTGCGGGCGCAGCCGGGGCCTCGACCTGGGCTGCGTCGGCGCGACGGCGGCCGCCGCGCTCGGGACGGTCACCGCGGCCCTCGCCGCGGGCGGGACGACGACCGGGACGCTGGCGAGCACCCGGAGCCGACGCGCGGGCGGCCTTCTGGGCCGCGCGCTCCGCACGGGTACCGGCGACGTCACCCTTGTAGATCCACACCTTGACGCCGATGCGGCCGAACGTGGTGCGGGCCTCGTAGAAGCCGTAGTCGATGTCGGCGCGGAGGGTGTGCAGCGGCACGCGGCCGTCGCGGTAGCCCTCGGAGCGCGACATCTCGGCGCCACCGAGACGACCGGAGCACTTGATGCGGATGCCCTTGGCGCCCGCACGCATGGCGGTCTGCTGGGCCTTGCGCATGGCGCGACGGAAGGCGACACGGGCGCCCAGCTGCTCGGCGATGCCCTGGGCCACGAGCTGCGCATCGGTCTCGGGGTTCTTGACCTCGAGGATGTTCAGCTGGACCTGCTTGCCGGTGAGCTTCTCCAGCTCGGAGCGGACGCGCTCCGCCTCGGCGCCGTTACGGCCGATGACGATGCCCGGACGCGCCGCGTGCAGGAAGATGGTCACGCGCTCGGAGCGACGCTCGATCTCGATCGACGAGATGCCGGCGCGCTCGAGGGTCTTGGTGAGGTACTCACGAATCTTGACGTCCTCACCGACGAGCTCCGAGTACTGCTTGTCGCTGTACCAACGGGTCTTGTGGTCGGTGGTGATGCCGAGACGGAAGCCGTTCGGGTTGATCTTCTGGCCCATGTCAGGCTCCCTTCGTCTCGCGGGGTTCGACGACCACGGTGATGTGGGCACCGCGCTTGAGGATGCGGCTGGCCGATCCCTTGGCGCGAGGGCGGATCCGCCGGAGGGTGACACCCTCGTCGACGAACGCCTTGGAGATGTAGAGGTCGTCGGACCGGAGGGCCTCGGTGTTCTCGGCGTTGGCCACGGCCGAAGCCACAACCTTGTACACCGGCTCCGAAGCGGCCTGCGGCGCGAACTTCAGCGCGACCAGGGCGTCAGCGACGCCCATTCCGCGCACAAGGTCGACGACGCGACGGACCTTGGTCGGGCTCATCCGGACGTGCCGCGCGATGGCGTACGAGCCAGGACGATCCCCGAGCAGGGTCTCGCGACGACGGCTGTTGCCGTTCTCGTTGCTCATAGTTGAATCAATTCCTTATCTCGCGCCTCAGCGGCGACGGGCCTTCTTGTCTTCCTTCACGTGCCCCTTGAAGGTGCGCGTGGGAGCGAACTCGCCCAGCTTGTGTCCGATCATCGCCTCGGTGACGAACACCGGGACGTGCTTGCGGCCGTCGTGCACCGCGATCGTGTGCCCGAGCATGTCGGGGACGATCATCGAGCGGCGCGACCAGGTCTTGATGACGTTCTTGGTGCCCTTCTCGTTCTGAACGTCCACCTTCTTCTGCAGGTGGTCGTCGACGAAGGGGCCCTTCTTCAGGCTGCGTGGCATTGTTCCTCAGGCTCCCTATCAGCGCTTCTTGCCGGTCTTGCGACGGCGGACGATCAGGCGGTTGCTCGCCTTGTTCTTGTCGCGGGTGCGGCCCTCGGGCTTGCCCCACGGCGACACGGGGTGACGGCCACCCGACGTGCGACCCTCGCCACCACCGTGCGGGTGGTCGACGGGGTTCATCACGACACCGCGGACGGTCGGGCGGATGCCCTTCCACCGGTTGCGGCCGGCCTTGCCCCAGTTGATGTTCGACTGCTCGGCGTTGCCGACGGTGCCGATCGTCGCGCGGCACCGCACGTCGACCATGCGCATTTCGCCCGAGGGCATGCGCAGGGTGGCGTACTTGCCCTCGCGGGCGACGAGCTGGATCGCCGCGCCGGCCGAGCGGCCGAGCTTGGCGCCGCCACCGGGCCGAAGCTCCACCGCGTGCACGGTGGTGCCGACGGGGATCTGACGCAGCTCGAGGTTGTTGCCCGGCTTGATGTCCGAGCCCTCGCCCGAGGACACCACGGTGCCCTGCGCCAGGCCGTTGGGGGCGATGATGTAGCGCTTCTCGCCGTCGAAGTAGTGCAGCAACGCGATGCGGGCGGTGCGGTTGGGGTCGTACTCGATGTGAGCGACCTTGGCCGGCACGCCGTCCTTGTCGTAGCGCTTGAAGTCGATGATGCGGTACGCCTGCTTGTGACCGCCGCCGATGTGGCGGGTGGTGATGCGGCCGGTGTTGTTCCGGCCACCCGTCTTCGGCTTGGGCGCGAGCAGGGACTTCTCCGGCGTCGAGCGCGTGAGTTCAACGAAGTCGGACACGCTGGAGCCGCGGCGGCCCGGCGTGGTCGGCTTGTACTTACGGATACCCATGAGTGTTCGTTCCTTCTCTCAGCGGCTCGCCGGTCAGTCGACCGGGCCTCCGAAGATGTCGATGCGCTGGCCCTCTGCGACGGTCACGATCGCGCGCTTGGTGGCGACGGTCTTGCCGTAGCCGTACCGGGTGCGGCGACGCTTGCCCGGACGGTTGAGGGTGTTCACGGAGGTGACCTTGACGTCGAAGATCGTCTCGATGGCGATCTTGATCTCGGTCTTGTTCGCGTGCGGGGCGACGACGAAGGTGTACTTGCCGTCATCGAGAAGGTTGTAGCTCTTCTCGCTCACCACCGGGCGCAGGATGATGTCGCGGTGGTCGCGGATCTTCAGCGCTTGCGTCACTTGTCCGTCTCCTCAGTCTTCTTGGCGGCCTTGGCCTTGGGGGCCTTGGCGGGGGCCTCGTCCGTCTGCTCGACGGTCTCGGTGGCGGTCGCCTCGGCGGCGGCCTCAGACTCGGTGGCGACGGCCGTGGCCGACGCGCGGCCGGGGCCGGCCACGAAGGCCGCGAGGGCTGCGGAGGTGAAGACCACCTTGTCGTTGACCAGCACGTCGTACGTGTTGAGCTGGTCGACGGCGAGCGCGTGCACCGTCGGAACGTTGCGCAGGCTGAGCCACGCGACGTCCTCGAAGCGGTCGAGCACGACGAGCACCTTGCTCAGGTCACCCGCGACCGCGGTCAGCGCCGCGATGGCCGACTTGGTCGACGGCTTCTCGCCGGCAACGAGCTCGGAGATCACGTGCACGTGTCCGTCGCGGGCCCGGTCCGAGAGCGCCCCGCGCAGAGCGGCGGCGATCATCTTCTTGGGGGTGCGCTGCGAGTAATCACGCGGGGTCGGGCCGTGAACGACGCCACCGCCGGTCCACTGCGGGGCGCGACGCGAACCCTGACGGGCGCGGCCGGTGCCCTTCTGGCGCCACGGCTTGATGCCACCGCCGCGGACCTCGCCGCGGGTCTTGGTGGAGTGCGTGCCCTGACGGGCGGCCGCGAGCTGCGCCACGACGACCTGGTGGATCAGGGGGATGTTGGTCTGCGCGTCGAACAGCTCCGCGGGCAGATCGGCCTTGCCGGCCTTCTTGCCCTTGGCGTCGACGACGTCAACGGTCAGATCGCTCATGAGACAACACCCTTCTTGGCTGCGCTTCGGACGACGACGAGGGAGCCCTTGTTGCCCGGGATGGCCCCACGGACCAGCAGCAGGCCACGCTCCGCGTCGACGGCGTGAATCTTCAGGTTCTGGACGGTGACCTTCTCGTTACCCATCCGGCCCGCCATGCGGAGGCCCTTGAAGACCTTGCCGGGGGTGGAGCAGCCGCCGATGGAACCGGGGGCGCGGTGCTTGCGGTGCACACCGTGCGAGGCCTTGAGGCCGTGGAAGCCGTGGCGCTTCATGACGCCCGCGGTGCCCTTGCCCTTGGTGGTGCCGGTCACGTCGACGATCTCGCCATCGGCGAAGACCTCGGCGCTCAGCTCCTGCCCGAGGGTGAACTCGGCGGCGTCCGCGGTGCGCAACTCAACGAGGTGCTTGCGGGGGGTGACGTCGGCCTTGGCGAAGTGCCCGGCCTCCGGCTTGGTGACCTTCTTCGCCTTGACGGCGCCGAAGCCGAGCTGCACGGCGGAGTAGCCGTCGGTCTCGGGGGTGCGGACCTGGGTCACGACGCACGGGCCGGCCTGGATCACGGTCACGGGGACGACCTTGTTGTTCTCGTCCCAGAGCTGGGTCATGCCGAGCTTGGTGCCCAGGATGCCCTTCACGATTCGTTCACTCATCTCTACAGACCTCACGGAAGCTTGATCTCGATGTCGACACCGGCGGGAAGATCGAGCCGCATGAGCGAGTCGACCGTCTTCGGCGTCGGATCCAGAATGTCGATCAGCCGCTTGTGCGTACGCATCTCGAAGTGCTCGCGGCTGTCCTTGTACTTGTGGGGCGAACGGATGACGCAGTACACGTTCTTCTCGGTCGGCAGCGGCACCGGGCCGGCCACCTTCGCACCCGTGCGGGTCACGGTGTCGACGATCTTGCGCGCCGAGCTGTCGATGACCTCGTGGTCATACGCCCGCAGCCTGATGCGGATCTTTTGTCCAGCCACAGTCGTTCCTTCTTCTCTAGCCCTTTGGAAATTTCAAGTTCCTGGGGGTGAAACCCCTTGTCACTCCAGCCCCCGAGGTCGGGAGT
Source organism: Tessaracoccus lapidicaptus (assembly GCF_001693815.1). GTDB lineage: Bacteria > Actinomycetota > Actinomycetes > Propionibacteriales > Propionibacteriaceae > Arachnia > Arachnia lapidicapta. Next base: position 101,985 of record NZ_MBQD01000001.1, read on the forward strand.
GTCGCGCTGTTACCCGCGAGCCGATCCGAGGGTCCCACCTGAGAGGCGGACCCAGACCAGCCGGGTTGAGCTCGATCACACTCTCGGGGCCGGCGACATGGAAGACACCCACCCCTCGCGGAGCAACCTGACCATTCTGGCATGGCTGCCCCGGGTGACCAAATCGGGGGGGCCCGACGCCGGCCCGCAGCACGAATAGCAGCCCGACTGCTGTCCCGAGCCCCCAGGCGCCGTCGACGAGCCAGTTCGACGGCGTGTCGTGCCGGGTGGGAGCGCCGGAGGACTGCGGCGGGGCTCAGTAGACGGTGAGACCGCGGGCGCGGAACACGTCCCTGACCACGTCCACCTGGGAGGGCGTCGGGGGCGGGGTGTCGGTCAGCGCGTACGGCAGCCCGATCTCGTCCCACTTCTCCCGCCCCATCTGGTGGAACGGCAGCACCTCCACCCGGGTCACCTGGCGCAGCGACGCCGCGTGGTCCGCCACCCGCGACACCGTCGCGTCATCGTCGGTCAGCCCGGGGACCAGGACGAACCGCACCCACGTCTCGATGCCCAACGTCTCCAGGCGGCGGGCGAACTCGAGCGTCGGCGCGAGGGGGCGCCCGGTGACGCGGCGGGCGGTGTCGTCGTCGCCGGCCTTGATGTCCAGCAGCACGAGGTCGACGTCGGCCAGCAGCTCGTCCGAAGCCTGCCGGCCGAGGAAGCCCGAGGTGTCGATGGCGGTGTGCACCCCCAACTCCCGCGCCCCCCGCAGGATCCGCGTGGCGAACGCAGGCTGCTGGAGCACCTCACCGCCCGACAGGGTGATGCCACCGCCGGTGGCGCGGAACACGCCCCGGTAGCGCCGGATCCGCGCGAGCAGGTCGTCGGCCAGCACGGGGACGCCCCGGGCGGCGCTCATGGTGTCCGGGTTGTGGCAGTAGAGGCAGCGCAGCGGGCAACCGGCGAGGAAGGTGGTCATCCGGGTGCCCGGGCCGTCGACGGCGGTCACCAGCTCCCACGAGTGCACCGACCCCACCTCGCCGGCGCGCTGCGCGGCGAGCAGCGCGGAGCGGTCCAGATGTTCCGCCGTCGGGATGCCGCCCAGCATCGACGACGCACGGCCCGCGGCCGGCTGCCCGGCCGGGGCCTCAGTCGTCGCCAGCACCGACACCGGGCTCAGAGCGCCTCGTGGAACGTCCGCGACAGGACGTCGAGCTGCTGCTCGCGGGTGAGCCGGACGAAGTTCACCGCGTAGCCCGACACGCGGATGGTCAGCTGCGGGTAGTTCTCCGGGTTCTCCATGGCGTCGAGGAGCGTCTCGCGGTTCAGCACGTTGATGTTGGCGTGGTAGAGCCCCTCCCCCATGCCGGCGTCGAGGATGCCCACCAGGTTGCGCACGCGCTCCTCCTCCGTGCGGCCGAGCGCCGGCGGGGTGATGGTGTTGGTGAGCGAGATGCCGTCGAGCGCGTCGTCGTAGGACAGCTTGCCGACGCTCATCATGGACGCGAGCATGCCGTGCGTGTCCGCCCCGTTGCGCGGGTTCGCGCCGGGCGCGAACGGCGTCCCGGCCTGGTGTCCGCAGGGGAACGCGCCGGTCGCCTTGCCGTAGACGACGTTGGACGTGATGGTCAGCACGGACTGCGTGGGGACGGCGTCGCGGTACAGCTTGATCCGGCGGATCTTGTCCATGACGGTGGCGACGACCAGCTGGGCGAGCTCGTCGGCGCGGTCGTCGTCGTTGCCGTACTTCGGGAAGTCGCCCTCCGTGATGTAGTCGACCACGAGCCCGGACTCGTCGCGCACCGGGGTGACCGTGGCGTAGCGGATGGCCGCCAGCGAGTCGGCGACGATCGACAGGCCGGCGATGCCGCAGCCGAGCGTGCGGATGATCTCGTCGTCGTGCAGCGCCATCTCGATGGCCTCGTACGCGTACTTGTCATGCGAGTAGTGGATGATGTTGAGGGCCTCGACGTAGGTCTCGACCGCCCAGGTCAGCATCGCGTCGTACTTCGCCCAGACGGTGTCGAAGTCGAGCGGGCCGTCGCCGTCGAGCGGCGCGTAGCCGTCGACGACCTGCTTGCCGGTCATCTCGTCGCGGCCGCCGTTGATGGCGTACAGGAGGGCCTTGGCCGCGTTGAGCCGGGCGCCGAAGAACTGCATCTGCTTGCCGACGGCCATGGGCGAGACGCAGCAGGCGATGGCGGTGTCGTCGCCCCAGTGGCAGCGGATCTCGGAGTCCGACTCGTACTGCAGCGCGCTGGTCTCGATCGAGATCAGCGAGCAGAAGTCCTTGTATCCCTGCGGCAGCGCGGCGTCCCAGTAGATCGTGATGTTGGGCTCGGGCGCGGGGCCCAGGTTGCGCAGAGTCTGCAGCAGACGGAACGACGTCTTCGTCACGAGCGTGCGGCCGTCGTCGGCGAAGCCGCCGTCGGACCAGGTGGCCCAGTACGGGTCGCCGGAGAAGATCTGGTCGTAGTCCTTCGTGCGGAGGAAGCGGACGATGCGCAGTTTGGTCACGAGCGCGTCGATGACCTCCTGCGCGGCCTCCTCGGTCAGGGTGCCGGCGGCGAGGTCTCGCTCGGCGTACACGTCGAAGAAGCCGGACAGCCGGCCGATGCTCATGGCGGCGCCGTCCTGGCTCTTGACGGACCCCAGGTAGGCGAAGTAGGTCCACTGCACGGCCTCGACGAAGGTCGCCGCCGGGCGGGCGAGGTCGAAGCCGTAGCTGGCGCCGAGGTTCTTGAGCTTGATCAGCGCCTTGATCTGCTCGGCGTGCTCCTCGCGGTACCGGGCCCAGTTCTCGGAGAACGGCTGGTCCGCGATGGCGTCCATGTCGGCGCGCTTGGCCTCGATGAGGCGGTCGACGCCGTAGAGCGCGACGCGGCGGTAGTCGCCGATGATCCGGCCGCGGCCGTAGGCGTCCGGCAGGCCCGTGATGAGGTGGGCGCTGCGGGCCGCGCGGATCCGCGGGGTGTAGATGTCGAAGACCGCTTCGTTGTGGGTCTTGCGGTAGCGGGTGAAGATCTCCTTGACGCGCTCGTCCGGCTCGAGGCCGGCCTCACGGATGGCCGTCTCGACCATGCGCCAGCCACCCGCGGGCATCATGGGCCGCTTGAGGGGCGTGTCCGTCTGCAGGCCGACGATCACGTCGTCGTCGGAGCAGATGTAGCCGGCGGGGAAGGCGTCGACGTCGCCCGGGATGCTGGTCTCGACGTCGTAGACGCGGCGGGCGCGCTCGACGCTCAGGTAGTCGCGCTGGAGGGTCTCCCAGACGCTCAGCGTCTTGGCCGTCGGCCCGGACAGGAACGACGCGTCACCGGTGTACGGCGTGAAGTTGGTGAGGATGAAGTCCCTGACGTCGATCGCGTGCTGCCAGGGACCGGGGCGGAAACCGCTCCACGGGTCGCTGGGGGTGGTGGGGGCGTCGAGGGTGGCCGAGGCCGTCATGGTGCTCCTGGTGATGGGACTGATGTACCTGCACGGGTGGCACCGCGGACCGATCACCCCGGTAGACGGTTCCCTCGGGGAGCCGGCCACCGCGATGTCGCCAACGAATGCTTTGATACTACTACTTGTAGGAAACCGTCGCGCACCCACCCCCACCCTTCCGGCGCCACCGCCGACCCGTGCGGCGGTAGGCTCTCGACCACCGACCGATCGAAGGAGATCAGCCGTGTCCGAGTTGGCCGAGGTGACCCAGTTCCTGGCGGCCCGCGAGCCCTGGTCGCTGCTCCCGCCGGGCCGGGTCGCGCACTACGCCCGCCTCGCCGTCGGCCGCTACGCCCGGCGCGGCAGCGTCATCCTCTCCGCGGGAGACCAACCCACCGCGATGTTCGTCGTGCGGTCCGGTGTCGTGGAGATCGTCGACGCCGCGGGCGCGCTCGTCGACCACGACGAGGAGGGCGCCTGCTTCGGCCAGTCGTCGATCATCGAGCAGCGTCCGTCGCGGTTCACATTCACCGCCGTCGAGGACACGCTGCTGTGGGCGTTCGACCGCGACGTCGTGGGCGAGCTCGTCGCCATCCCGGAGGTGCGGCGCTACTTCACCGAGTCGCGGCTGGCCGACGCGACGCGCCGCGAGCCGGAGGGCGGGCCGATCCTGCAGGTCCCCGTCCGCGACATGGTCACCCGCGACCCGATCGGCATCCGCACCGATGCCACCGTCGGGGAGGCCGCCCAGGCCATGGACGACGGCAGGGTCTCGTCCATCCTCGTCCTCGACGGCGACCGGCTCGCCGGCATCCTCACCGACCGCGACCTGCGCAGGGTGGTGGCGCGGGCGGTCCCGCCCAGCACGCCGCTCACCGAGGTGATGTCGCACGAGCCGTTCACGATCGGCGATGACGCGCTGGCCCTGGACGTGCTGCTGAGCCTCGTCGAGCACCGCATCCACCACCTGCCGGTCATGGCCGGCGACCGGGTGGTCGGCATGGTCACCTCCGGGGACCTGATGCGGCTGGAGCGGTCGAGCCCGCTGTACATCGTCGGCGACCTGGCGCGGCAGTCCGATGTCGCGGGGCTGGCGCGCGTCATGGGCCGCGTGCCGCGTCTGGTGGACCGGCTCCTGCGCCAGGACGCGACCGCAGAAGACATCACGCGCATCGTCAGCCGCACCACCGACGCGCTGTGGCAGCGCCTCCTGGACCTCGCCGAGCGTCGCCTCGGCCCGCCGCCCGTGCCGTACTGCTGGGTCGCGCTCGGATCGCTGGCCCGGCAGGAGCAGGCACTGGGCTCGGACCAGGACCACGCGATGATCCTGCACGACGACGCCCGCCCGGACCACGAGCCATACTTCGCGGAGCTGGCCGAGTATGTCACGACGGCGCTGGCCGAATGCGGCTTCCCCCGCTGCAAGGGTGGGGCCATGGCGACGACGCCGCGCTGGCGGCGCCCCCTGGCCGGGTGGCTGCGCGAATTCGCCGACTGGCTGGCGGCGCCGACGTCGGAGGCCGTGCTGAACTCGTCGATCTTCTTCGACATGCGGCCCGTGTACGGCGACCGCTCGCTCGCCGACGCCCTCCAGCGCCGCGTCCTGGCGGCCACCCCCTCGTCCAGCCGCTTCCTCGGCCACCTGGCCCGCCACGTCAACGACACCGAGGTGCCCATCGGATTCCTCCGCGGGTTCGTCGTGGAGAAGAAGGGACGCCACCGGGACCGACTCGACATCAAACTGGGCGGCATCAACCCCATCGTCGACATCGCCCGCGTCCACGCCCTGCACCGCGGCCTCCCGCAGATCTCCACCCGGGCGCGTCTGCTGGCGGTGGGTCAGCACGGGGTGGACGTGGCCAACCTCCTCGACGCGCACGAGTTCCTCGGCTACACCCGGCTGCAACACCAGGGGCGGCTCGTCGCGTCGGGAGCGGAGCCGGACAACTTCATCGCGCCCGACGAGCTGTCGGAGTTCGAGCGCCGACACCTGCGCGACGCCTTCACCATCGTCGCGAAGGCCCAGACCGCCCTGACGGTCACCTTCCAGACGCAGTTCATCTCATGAGCTGGTGGCGCCCCACCAACCCGCGCCTGGCCGACCGGGTCCCGGACGGCGGCCTCAGGCGGTTCCTCGCGGCCGCCCCGCCGCCCCGCGGCACGCCGGTCCGGGAGCTTCCGCTGCTGGCGGTCGACCTCGAGACCACGGGGCTGTCGCCGGAGACCGACCACATCCTGGAGGTCGGCATGGTCGACGTCGACGGGCTCGGCATCCCACTCGGGACCGCCACGGCCCTGGTGGTCGACCCGGGCAGCGAGGTCGGCCAGTCTGCCACCATCCACCGCATCACCGACGACGACCTGGCAGCCGGCGTCCCACTGCCGGAGGCCCTGGACCGGCTGTTCGACCGGCTGGCCGGCAGGGTCCTGCTCGCACATCATGCCGCCGTCGAGGTGGGCTTCCTCACGGAGGCGGTCCGGCGGGTCCACGGCGTGCGCATCGACCTGCCCGCCGTCGACACCCTGACGTTGGGCCACCGGGCCCTCGGGTTCGACGAGGACCTCCCCCGCGACGCGCTGCGCCTGTGGCGGTTGCGGGCGCGGGCGGGGCTGCCCAGTTACCGGGGCCACGACGCGATGATCGACGCCCTCGGCTGCGCCGAGCTGTACCTCGCGCTCGTGGCCGAGCTGGCCCCGCGGGACCTCGGCCAGCTGCGGCGGCTGTCGTGAGGCGCCCCTAGACTCAGGTCGACCGGCGCCGGGCCTCCCGCCCACCGCGCCCAGGCCGGAAGGTGCGGGCATGACGACGATCTGCTGGTTCCGCCGCGTGCTGCGGCTGGACGACCATCCCGCTCTCGTCGCGGCCGCCGCCGCCGGCGCCGTCATCCCGCTGGTCGTCCTGGACCCTGAGGAGGCCGCGGCGCATCCGGCGTCCGCGGAGCGACAGGCGCTCAGCCTGCGCCCCCTCGACGACGAGCTGCGGGCCCGGGGCAGCCGCCTGACCGTCCGCCGCGGGGACCCGCGCGACGTGCTCGCCGCGGTCGTCGCGGAGACCGGCGCCTCAGCGGTTCACACCACCGCGGGCTTCCCGTTCGCCGGCGACGACGGCCTCCCCGAGGCGGTCGCCGCGGCCGGCGCGGCGCTGCACCTGCACCCGACGGCGGACCTCGTGCCGCGCGGCTCGGTGCGCACCGGCGCCGGCGGGACCTTCAAGGTCTACTCACCGTTCTTCAAGGCGCTCCGGCAGGTGCCGGTTGCGTCCCCGCTGCCGGCCCCGGCGCTGCGGGCTCCCGGATCGTGGCCCGCGACCGAGCCGGCGCCCCCGGTGTGGAGACGTTCCTGTCCGAGCTGGCCTGGCGCGAGTTCGCCCGCGACCTGCTCCACGAGTCGCCCGGCCTCGGCGTCCGCTGCTGGCGGCCCGAGTGGGAGCGGTTCGCGTGGGACGGAGACGGGCCCGTCGCGGAGCTGTGGCGTCGCGGCGAGACGGGGGTCGACATCGTCGACGCCGGCATGCGGGAACTGTTCGCGACCGGGCGCATGCACAACCGGGTCCGCATGATCACCGCCAGCTACCTCACCAAGCACCTCCTCACCGACTGGCGGGTCGGCCTGGCATGGTTCGAGCGCACCCTCACCGACTGGGACCCCGCGTCGAACGCCATGAACTGGCAGTGGGTGGCCGGCTGCGGGCCCGACGCCTCGCCCTACTTCCGCATCTTCAACCCCGACACGCAGGCCGCGAAGTTCGACGCGCGCGGCGCCTACCGCCGGTACTGGCTGGATGCGGCGGCCGACGGTGCGCGCCGGTTCGCGGCCGCCGCGCCCCGCTCCTGGCGGGGGGAGCACACTCCGCGGCCCGCCCCCGTCGTCGAGCTGGCCGCCGGCAGGGCGCGGGCGCTGGCCGCGTACGAGGACCTCCGCGCCGGCTGACCCGACGGCGTGTCGGGGCTTGGGCGTCGCGGCGACCGTTGGCTAGAGTCACCGACCGTATGTCTTCCTCCGCGCTAGACCACCTCTCCCCCGCCTTCCCGCAACGCGCGGCGTGGGGTACGGCGTCGTCGCTGCGCGCCTGGCAGGCGGCGGCGCTCGACCAGTACGAACGCGACCAGCCGCGCGACTTCCTGTGTGTCGCCACGCCCGGAGCCGGCAAGACGACCTTCGCTCTACGCGTCGCGACGACCCTGCTGGCGTCTCGCGCTGTGCGGCGGATCGTCGTCGTCACCCCCACCGAACACCTCAAGGTTCAGTGGGCGGACGCGGCGGCGCGCGTCGGCATTCAGCTGGACCCCGGCCTTGGCGGGTCGTCGCGGCGCGGCCGGGCCAAGGAGTACCACGGGTCCGCGGTGACATACGCCGGCGTCGCGGCGCGGTCCTACGTCTACGAGGCGCTGTGTCACTCCAAGGAGACGCTGGTGATCTTCGACGAGATCCACCACGCCGGGGACTCGCGCAGCTGGGGCGAGGCGATCACGTTCGCGTTCACGCACGCCACCCGCAGGCTCGCGCTCACCGGTACGCCGTTCCGGTCGGACGAGCATCCGATCCCGTTCGTCGCCTACGACGAGATCGCGCCCGGCGTGACACAGTCGCGGGCCGACTACACGTACGGGTACCGCGAGGCGCTGGCCGACCACGTCGTGCGGCCCGTCCTGTTCATGAACTACGGCGGGCAGATGCGCTGGCGGACCAAGGCGGGCGACGAGCTGGCCGCGGACCTCGGCGTGCCCATGACGAAGGACCTCACCGCGCACGCCTGGCGGACGGCGCTGGCGCCCACCGGCGAGTGGATCCCCGCGGTCCTGCGGGCGGCGGACACGCGGCTGACCGAGGTCCGCCGGCACATCCCCGACGCGGGTGGCCTGGTCATCGCGACCAACCAGACCACCGCCCGCGCCTACGCACGCCTGCTGCACGACCTGACGGGGACCAAGCCGTGCGTGGTCCTGTCCGACGACGCCAAGGCCACGGAGAAGATCGACGGCTTCTCCGCCTCGCAGGAACGCTGGATGGTGGCGGTGCGGATGGTGTCCGAGGGCGTCGACGTGCCGCGGCTGTCCGTCGGGGTCTACGCGACGGCGACCTCGACGCCGCTGTTCTTCGCCCAGGCGGTGGGCCGCTTCGTGCGCAGCCGTCGCCGGGGCGAGGTCGCGACGGTGTTCCTCCCCACCGTGCCGGTCCTCCTGGCGCACGCGGCGACCATCGAGAAGCAGCGCGACCACGTCCTCGGCCGGCCGAAGACCGATGAGACGGATCTGTGGGCCGAGACCGAGGCCCTCATCGAGCAGGCCAACCAGGGCGAGAAGGCCTCAGACGACCTGCTCGGCCAGTTCGAGGCACTGGAGTCGTCCGCCACGTTCGACCACGTGCTGTTCGACGCGCAGGCGTTCGGGATGCACGCCGAGCCCACGTCGGCCGACGAGGAGGAGTACCTGGGGCTGCCCGGCCTGCTGGAGCCCAGCCAGGTGAGCGCCCTGCTCGCGGACCGGCAACGACGCCAGCTGCGACGCCGTGAGCGGCAGGACCGCAAGGCGGAGCCCGAGGTGGCGCTGCACCGGGCCCTCGCGTCGAAGCGGAAGGAACTCAACTCGCTGGTGTCGCAGTACGCGGGGATCAAGGGCGTGCCGCACAGCCATGTGCACGCCGATCTGCGCCGCGAGTGCGGCGGGCCGAAGCTCGCCCAGGCATCGCAGGCCGAGGTCGAGCAGCGGGTGCGGACGATCCGCTCCTGGCTGAAGGGCTGAGCCCGCGCAGCCCGGCCGCGTAGGCTCGGGGGATGAGCGAGAACGAAGAGCACTCCACCGGTGGCGTCTACTCGGTCAAGGGCAAGGAGTTCACCCGCGACTCCCGCTACATCGAGACGCGCATCATGGCCGAGCCGCGGGCCGGCACGGACGACTACCCCGTCGAGCCCGGGCGCTACCGGCTGGTCGCCGCGTATGCGTGCCCGTGGGCCAACCGCTCCATCATCGTCCGCGACGTCCTGGGGCTCCAGGACGTCATCTCGCTCGGCACCCCCGGCCCCACGCACGACTCCGACTCGTGGACGTTCGACCTGGACCCCGACGGACTCGACCCGGTCCTCGGGATCCACCGGCTCAAGGAGGCGTACGAGCGGCGATTCCCGGGCTACCCGCGCGGCATCACGGTCCCGGCCATGGTCGAGGTGGAGACGGGGCAGGTCGTCACGAACGACTTCGCGCAGATCACGGAGGACCTCTTCTTCCAGTGGAAGGCCCACCACCGGCCCGATGCGCCTGACCTGTGGCCCGCCGAGCTGCGCCCCGAGATGCGCGATGTCATGCGCCGCATCTACACCGAGGTCAACAACGGCGTCTATCGCTGCGGCTTCGCCGGCTCCCAAGAGGCCTATGACGCGGCCTACGACCGGTTGTGGACGGCGATGGACTGGCTCGAGGAGCGTCTGGCGAGCCGTCGCTACCTCATGGGCGACGCGATCACTGAGGCCGATATCCGGCTGTTCACCACGCTCGTGCGGTTCGACCCCGTCTACCACGGTCACTTCAAGTGCAACCGGCAGAAGCTGACGGAGCTGCCGAACCTGTGGGGTTACGCCCGGGACCTGTTCCAGACCCCCGGCTTCGGTAACAACGTGGACTTCGACCAGATCAAGCAGCACTACTACGTCGTCCACACCGACCTCAACCCGCTCAGCATCGTCCCGAAGGGGCCGGACCTGAGCGGCTGGGGCACCCCTCACGGCCGCGGCTGACGGCCGGGCACGACGACGGGGCCGGGGCGACGTATCGTCACCCCGGCCCCGCGCCGTTGTCTCCGCGGAGGATCAGCCCTCCTGCTGCGACTCCTCGACGCTGCCCTCGATCTCGTTGCTGCGGCTGGTGTGCTGCACCTCGATCTTGCGGGGCTTGGCGGTCTCCGCGACCGGGATCGTCAGTGTCAGGACGCCGTCGGAGTACGAGGCGCTGATCCGGTCGGTCGCGAGCCCGCGTCCGAGCGTGAGCTGGCGGGCGAACGTGCCGGCGGCACGCTCACGGGTCAGCCACTGGACGTCGGAGTCGACGGGGAGCTTGCGCTCGGCACGCACGGTGACGGTGGCGCCGTCCATGTCGATGTCGATGCTTGCGGGGTCCACGCCCGGGAGGTCGATGTGGGCGACGAAGTCGTCCCCCGTGCGGTAGAGATCCATCGGCATCGCCACCGAAGCGGGCGTGCGGGTCACGTCGCTCAGCAGGCGGTCGAAGTCGCGGAACGGGTCAAAGCCAGGCATCTGTGCTCCTTTCGACTGTGTTGGTGCTGGTTACGGCTTACGTAGTTGAGTATACTCCGCTCAACTACGAAGTCAAGTCCGACGGCGCATTCTTGAGCGAGGCAGGCTCAACTTGTCGCGGGCGGCCCGGCCCCACCGTCCGGCACCGCGTCACCCGACTCAGCTCCGGCCCGCCCTACAAGGAGGCGCGCAGCGACCGGAGGCGGGCCAGCGTGGCGTCGCGGCCCAGCAGTTCCATCGACTCGAACAGCGGCGGCGACACCCTGCGCCCCGACACGGCGACGCGGATGGGCGCGAACGCGAACTTCGCCTTGATGCCCATCCCCTCGACGATGCGCTCCTTCAACGCGGCCTGGATGGAGGCCGCGTCGAACGGCACCGACTCCGCGACGGCGACCGCGGCATCGAGGACCGCCCCGGCGCTGTCCGGGAGGGCGGCGACGGCCTCCTCCTCGACGGTCAGCGCGGCGTCGTCGACGAACAGGTAGTCCAGCTGCGGCAACGCGTCCTTGAGCAGGACGAGGCGCTCCTGGATGATCGGCACGGCGCGACGCAGGAGCTCGGCCTGCTCCGCCGTCGGTGCCCACCGCTCCTGCTCGAACTCGAGGATGCGGTCGGCCAGGTCACCCGCGCTGAGGGCGCGGATGTAGTGCCCGTTGAGCCAGTCCAGCTTCTTGAGGTCGAAGATGGGCCCGACGGTGTTGACCTTGTCCCACGAGAAGTCCGCCACGAACTCGTCGAAGCTCTTGACCTCGGCGTCCTCGTCCCCCGCGTAGCCGAGGAGCTGCAGGAAGTTGCGCACGGCCTCGGGCAGGTAGCCCTGCTCCTTGAACCACATGAGCCGCGCGGCCGGGTTCTTCCGCTTGGAGATCTTGGACTTGTCGGTGTTGCGCAGCAGCGGCATGTGCGCGAACGCGGGCCGCTCCCAGCCGAGCCAGTCGTAGAGCAGCACATGCTTGGGGGTCGAGGAGATCCACTCCTCGCCGCGCACGACGGTGTTGATGCCCATGAGGTGGTCGTCGACGACGACGGCGAGATGGTAGGTCGGGAAGCCGTCGGCCTTGAGGATGACCTGGTCGTCCGGCCGGGGCGCCTTGACGGTGCCGCGGATGATGTCGTCGAACTCGAGTGGCGCATCGTCCGGGATGAGCATGCGGACTACCGGCGTCTCGGAGAAGCCGGGCAGCGCCGCCCGCTCCTCGCGGGTCTTGCCGAGGCACAGCCGGTCGTACCCGGTGACCGACTGCTTGGCCGCCTCCTGCTCCTTCCGCAGACCGGCGAGGCGCTCGGAGCTGCACCAGCAGTGGTAGGCGTGGCCATCGGCGATGAGCTGGTCGACGTAGGGGCGGTAGGTGTCGAGTCGCTCCGACTGCCGGTAGGGCGCGTACGGCCCGCCGACGTGCGGTCCCTCGTCAGGGTTGAGCCCCAGCCACTGGAGGGAGTCGTAGATCTGCTGTTCGCTGCCCTCGACGAGCCGGTTCTGGTCGGTGTCCTCGATGCGCAGCACGAACGCCCCGCCGGTCTTCCGGGCCCATGCGAGGTCGAACAGCGCCATGAACGCGGTGCCGACGTGGGGATCGCCAGTCGGGGACGGGGCGACGCGGGTGCGGGCGGGGATGCGTGATTCGCTCATAGTGGCTTCACCCTATCGGGCATGCTGGGAGACATGACGACGCAACCCGGGCCGACCCCCGCCAAGGCGCTGCAGCGTGCCCGCGAGGCCGTGACCGAGGCGGCCGCCGGCCGCCTCCCCCGCCCCGACGGCGACCCGCAGCCCGAGCCGGCGCGGTTGACGAAGGCGTTCAGCTACCTCCTGGACGATCTCGTGCAGGTGCCCGGGACGAGCGTGCGGGTCGGTGTCGATCCGCTGTTGTCGCTGGTGCCGTGGGCCGGCACCGCGGTCGGGGCCGCGTTCGGCGGCGTGGTGCTCCTCGACGCCATCCGCCTGCGCGCGCCCGTCCCCGTGCTGGCGCGCATGGTGGGCAACTCGATGCTCGACTGGCTGCTCGGCATGGTGCCCTTCATCGGCGCCTTCTTCGACGTCGCCTTCCGGGCGAACAAGAAGAACCTGCGGCTGCTCAACCGCACCATCGAGAACCGCGAACTCGTGCGCCAGGCGTCCGTGCGGTACTGGATCGCAGCGGCGGCGTTGGTGGCCCTCGTCGTGGCCGTCATCGTCGCCGTCCCGATCCTCGTCATCGCGGGAGTCGGGCAGCTCCTCGGCACGGCCGGCTGACCGGCTGGCCGGGCGGCGTCATGCTACCTTGACCCCCATGACCGAGCCGTCCGCCCTCCCCTCCAACTTCATCTACGACGCCGTGTCGGCCGACGTCGCGGCCGGCCGTCGGGGCGGCCGCGTGCAGACCCGGTTCCCCCCGGAACCCAACGGTTTCCTGCACATCGGTCACGCGAAGGCCATCGTCGTCGACTTCGGCGTGGCGGCGGACTTCGGCGGCATCTGCGTCCTGCGCCTGGACGACACGAACCCGGAGACCGAGGACACCAGCTTCGTCGAGGGCATCATCGAGGACATCGAGTGGCTGGGCTACGAGCCCGCCGACGTCCGCTATGCGTCGGACTACTTCGGCACGCTGTACGCCTGGGCAGAGCAGCTCATCCGCGAGGGCCTCGCGTACGTCGACGATCAGGACCCCGAGGCCATCTCTGCGGGGCGCGGCGGCTACGGCCGTCCCGGCGTCGAGTCGCCGTACCGGGACCGGTCCGTCGACGACAACCTCGACCTCTTCCGGCGCATGCGCGCCGGCGAGTTCCCCGACGGCAGCCGGGTGCTGCGCGCGAAGATCGACATGAACCACGAGAACATGCAGCTGCGCGACCCGATCATGTACCGGATCCGCCGCGTCGAGCATCACCGCACCGGGGACGAGTGGGCGATCTACCCGACCTACGACTGGGCGCACGGGCAGTCCGACGCCATCGAGGGCGTGACGCACTCGTTGTGCACGCTGGAGTTTGAATCGCACCGACCGCTCTACGACTGGTTCCTCACGCAACTGGGGGTGGCCGACCCGCCGCGCCAGTACGAGTTCGCCCGCCTCGAGCTCACTCACACGGTCACGTCGAAGCGGCGCCTCGCCAAGCTGGTGATGGACGGCATCGTCGACGGATGGGACGACCCGCGCATGCCGACGCTGCGCGGCCTGCGGCGGCGGGGCTATCCGCCGGCCGCCATCCGCGACTTCTGCCGCGAGGTCGGCACGACGCGCACCAACGCGCGCCAGTCCATCGAGGCGCTGGAGAGCTACGTGCGCCGCAGCCTCAACGAGACGGCGCAGCGCCGGATGGCCGTGCTGCGGCCGCTCAAGCTCACCCTGACGAACTGGCCGGTGGACGCCGACGGCTCCCCGGTGGTCGAGTACTTCGAGGTGCCCAACAACCCGGAGCGTGCCGAGGACGGGGTCCGCCAGGTGCCGTTCACGGGCGAGCTGTGGATCGAGGAGGACGACTTCCGCGAGGTCCCCCCGCCCAAGTACTTCCGCCTCTCCCCCGGACGCGAGGTGCGGCTCCGCGGCGCGTACTTCGTCACGGCCACCGACGTGGTCAAGGACGATGCCGGCCGGGTGGTCGAGGTCCTCGCGACGTACGACCCCGCCTCACGCGGCGGCAACTCCCCGGACGGGCGCAAGGTGAAGTCGACCATGCACTGGGTCTCGGCCCCGCATGCCGTCAACGCCACCGCCGCGCTGTACGAGCGGCTGTTCACGGCCGAGGCCCCGGGCGAGGCGACCGGGGAGGCCCTCGACGACGTGAATCCCCACTCCAGAGAGCTGCTGGAGGGCTGCCGGGTCGAGGCGGCCCTGGCCGACGCCTCCCCCGGTGAGGTCGTGCAGTTCGAGCGGCTCGGCTACTTCGCCGTCGACCTCGATGAGCCCATGCTCTTCCACCGCACCGTCGGTCTGCGCGACGAGTGGGCCGCCATCCAGAAGCGCTCCTGACCCGGTCGGTCCCGGCGCACGCCGTGCCGGGACCGCCGCCGGACATGACGAAAGGGCCGGGCAGCTGATCGCTGCCCGGCCCTTCAGCTCGTCAGGGGCTCACGCCCCCCGGATCACTTGAGGATCTTGACGACGTTGCCCGCACCGACGGTGCGGCCGCCCTCACGGATGGCGAACTTGAGGTTCTCCTCCATGGCGATGGGCTTGTTGAGGTGCACGGTCATCTCGGTGTTGTCGCCGGGCATGACCATCTCGGTGCCGGCCGGGAGCTGCACCACGCCGGTCACGTCCGTCGTGCGGAAGTAGAACTGCGGGGAGTAGTTCGAGAAGAACGGCTTGTGACGGCCACCCTCCTCCTTGGTCAGCACGTAGACGTTGGCCTCGAAGTCGGTGTGCGGGGTGGTCGAACCCGGCTTGATGACGACCATGCCGCGCTCGACGTCTTCCTTCTTGGTGCCGCGGAGCAGCAGGCCGACGTTCTCGCCCGCACGACCCTCGTCGAGGATCTTGCGGAACATCTCGACACCGGTGACGGTCGAGGTCTGCTTGGCCTCACGGATGCCGATGATGTCGACGGTCTCGCCGGTCTTGACGACGCCGCGCTCGATACGGCCGGTGATGACGGTGCCACGACCGGTGATCGTGAAGACGTCCTCAACGGGCATGAGGAAGGGCTTGTCGGTGTCACGCTCGGGCTGCGGGATGTACTCGTCCACAGCGTTCATGAGCTCGAGGATCGACTCGGACCACTTCTCGTCGCCGTTCAGCGCCGGGAAAGCCGCGACGCGGACGATCGGCAGGTTGTCGCCGTCGAACTCCTGCGCCGACAGGATCTCACGCAGCTCCATCTCGACCAGGTCGATGAGGTCGGCATCGGCCTCGTCGATCATGTCGCACTTGTTGAGGGCGACGACGATCGCGGGCACGCCAACCTGGCGGGCCAGGAGGATGTGCTCGTGGGTCTGGGCCATCGGGCCGTCGGTGGCGGCCACGACCAGGATCGCGCCGTCCATCTGGGCGGCACCGGTGATCATGTTCTTGACGTAGTCGGCGTGGCCGGGGCAGTCGACGTGCGCGTAGTGACGCTTCTCGGTCTGGTACTCGACGTGCGCGATCGAGATCGTGATACCACGCTGACGCTCTTCAGGCGCCTTGTCGATCTGATCGAACGCCGAGACGGCGTTCCACTGCGGGTACTTTTCGTGAAGCACCTTCGTGATCGCCGCGGTCAGAGTGGTCTTGCCGTGGTCGACGTGTCCGATGGTGCCGATGTTGCAGTGCGGCTTGGTCCGCTCAAACTTGGCCTTTGCCACGAGGGCTCCTTCTTGGGATGTCGCCTCGCACGGTGCGGGGCGTCGGCTTGTCTTTCCTCGATCGGAGGTCAGCATCTGAGCTTACCGCCCAGGTGCATACCTGCCTAATCGTATCGGGTGCGGCACGGCAGTCAAACCGTGTCGCTGGGTTCGACGCGCGAGGGCCGGCCGGGTGTCCGGCCGGCCCTCGCGGGTCGTCACATTCAGCGGTGGCTCACTGGCCGCCGCGCGCCTTGGCGACGATCTCCTCGGCGATGTTGCGCGGCGTCTCGGCGTAGGAGTCGAACTCCATGGAGTACGACGCCTGGCCCGACGTCTTCGACCGCAGGTCGCCGACGTAGCCGAACATCTCCGACAGCGGCACGAGTGCCCGCACGATGCGGTTGCCGTGCTGCTCGTCCATCGACTGGACGTGGCCGCGGCGGGCGTTGAGGTCACCGATCACGGTGCCGAGGTAATCCTCGGGGGTCGTGACTTCGACGGCCATCATCGGCTCGAGGATCGCGGGGTCCGCCTTGCGGGCCGCCTCCTTGAACGCCTGGGCGCCGGCGAGCTTGAACGCGAGCTCCGAGGAGTCGACGTCGTGGTACGCGCCGTCGGTCAGCGTCACCTTGATGTTATCGACCGGGTAGCCGGCGAGGACGCCGAACTGCAGGGCCTCCTTGACGCCCGCGTCGACCGCGGGGATGTACTCGCGGGGGATGCGGCCGCCGGTGACGGCGTTGACGAACTCGTACCCCGAACCCGGCTCGGTCGGCTCAAGGTCGATGATGACGCGCGCGAACTGGCCGGAACCACCGGTCTGCTTCTTGTGCGTGTACTCGATCTTCTCGACCTTGCGGCGCAGGGTCTCGCGGTAGGCCACCTGCGGCTTGCCGATGTTCGCCTCGACCTTGAACTCACGCCGCATGCGGTCGATGAGGACGTCGAGGTGCAGCTCGCCCATGCCGGCGATGATCGTCTGGCCGGTCTCCTCGTCCGTGTGGACGCGGAAGGTGGGGTCCTCCTCCGCCAGGCGCTGGATCGCGTTGGACAGCTTCTCCTGGTCGGACTTGGTCTTCGGCTCGATGGCCTGCTCGATGACCGGGTTGGGGAAGGTCATCGACTCCAGCACGATCGGGCTCGACGGGTCGCACAGCGTCTCGCCGGTGCCGGTGTCCTTGAGGCCCATGACGGCGCAGATCATGCCGGCGCCGATCGAGTCGATCTCCTCACGCTTGTTGGCGTGCATCTGGTAGATCTTGCCGATGCGCTCCTTCTTGCCCTTGGTCGCGTTGAGGACCTGGGAGCCGGAGTGCAGGACGCCGGAGTAGACGCGCACGAAGATGAGCTTGCCGAGGTGCGGATCCGCGGCGATCTTGAACGCCAGCGCTGCCAGCGGCTCGTCGTCCGAGGGGTGCCGCTCCAGCTCGACCGACTCGTCGGTGGGCTTGAAGCCGCTGATGGCGGGGACGTCCATCGGCGAGGGCAGATACGCGATGACCGCGTCCAGGAGGGGCTGCACGCCCTTGTTCTTGAACGAGGTGCCGCAGACGACCGCGGTGAACGTGTTGGTGATGACGCCCTTGCGGATCGCGGCCTTGACCTGCTCCACCGAGGGCTCCTCGCCCTCGAGGTACATCTCCATGATCTCGTCGTCGACGTCCGCGGCCCGCTCGATCAGCGTGGCGTGTGCGGCCTCGGCGGCGTCCTTGAGCTCGGCGGGGATCTCCTCGACGGTGTAGTCCTCACCCATCTTGGTCTCGCCGCGCCAGGTCAGGGCGCGCATCTCGACGAGGTCGACGACGCCGATGAAGTTCGACTCGGCGCCGATCGGGAGCTGCAGCAGGACCGGATCGGTGTTGAGGCGCTCGCGGATGGTCTTGACACAGTGGTCGAACGAGGCGCCCGTGCGGTCGAGCTTGTTGATGTAGCAGATGCGCGGGACGTTGTACTTCGTCGCCTGACGCCACACGGTCATGGACTGCGGCTCGACGCCGGCCACACCGTCGAACACCGCCACGGCGCCGTCGAGGACGCGCAGCGAACGCTCCACCTCGACGGTGAAGTCGACGTGGCCCGGCGTGTCGATGATGTTGATCTGGTGGTTCTTCCAGAAACAGGTCGTCGCGGCCGACGTGATGGTGATGCCGCGCTCCTGCTCCTGCTCCATCCAGTCCATGGTGGCGGCGCCCTCGTGGACCTCACCGATCTTGTAGGTCTTACCGGTGTAGAACAGGATGCGCTCGGTGGTGGTGGTCTTGCCGGCGTCGATGTGCGCCATGATGCCGATGTTGCGAACCTTGGACAGGTCGGTCACTATGCAGCCCTTCGGGAATAGATCATGAAGTTGAGCAGGTGAGCGCCCCCGGCCGCACGGCACGGGGGCGTCGGATCACCAGCGGTAATGCGCGAAGGCGCGGTTCGCCTCGGCCATCTTGTGCGTGTCCTCGCGACGCTTCACGGAAGCGCCCAGGCCGTTGGAGGCGTCGAGGATCTCGTTCATGAGGCGCTCGGTCATCGTCTTCTCGCGGCGG
The DNA here is from genome assembly GCF_001693815.1 of Tessaracoccus lapidicaptus. Lineage (GTDB taxonomy): Bacteria > Actinomycetota > Actinomycetes > Propionibacteriales > Propionibacteriaceae > Arachnia > Arachnia lapidicapta. The sequence goes on from NZ_MBQD01000001.1 coordinate 120,427, forward strand.
GCGCGGGCGAAGCTGACGAGCCAGCGCATGGCCAGCGTGTTCTGACGAGCGGGCTTGACCTCGATGGGCACCTGGTAGGTGGCGCCACCGACGCGGCGGGACTTGACCTCGATCGACGGCTTGACGTTGTCCAGCGCGCGCTTGAGGGTCTGCACCGGGTCGGTTCCGGTCTTGGTGCGGGTGCCCTCGAGGGCGTTGTAGACGATGCTCTGCGCGACGGTCTTCTTGCCGTCGAGCAGGATCTTGCTCACGAGCTGGGACACCAGCGGCGAGCCGTACACCGGGTCGACGAGGACCGGGCGCTTCGGGGCGGGACCCTTGCGAGGCATTACTTCTCCTTCTTCGCGCCGTAGCGGCTGCGGGCCTGCTTGCGGTTCTTGACACCCTGGGTGTCGAGCGCGCCGCGGATGATCTTGTACCGGACACCGGGGAGGTCCTTCACACGACCACCGCGGACGAGCACCATCGAGTGCTCCTGCAGGTTGTGGCCGACGCCCGGGATGTAGGCGGTGACTTCGATGCCGGAGCTCAGACGCACACGCGCGACCTTACGGAGCGCGGAGTTCGGCTTCTTCGGCGTGGTGGTGTACACACGCGTGCACACGCCCCGGCGCTGGGGCGAGCCCTTGAGCGCGGGTGTCTTGTTCTTCGAGACTTTGTCGGTGCGGCCCTTACGGACCAGCTGCTGAATAGTTGGCACCTGGTGGTATCACTTTCTTCGTTGTCTGTGTACGTTTGTCTTCCCTGGCGCAGCTTCTCCGTCCCACCCCGAGGTCACCGTTTCCCGGGTGGCTGTGGTCTGGATCACTGCCGTGCGAACTCCGCACGACGCTCTCCGCAACGTCAAGAGCGATCTTCATGCCAGGGCACGCACAAGTAGCCCGATCACGGGCACGCCCGACAAGGTTACTCCAGGGGCGCCGCAGGGTCAAAAGCGGCCGGGGGCCCGGGGCGTGAGCCCCGGACCCCCGGCAGGGTCGCACCCTTTAGCGGAGTTCGCCGAAGTCCATCTCGTCGAGCGGGACGGCGGGGCCGACCACATCGGATCCGAACGAGTAGTCGTACGGGTCGTAGCTCATCGTGTAGGCGCTGGCGCGGGCCTCCTCCGTCGGCTCCACCCGGATGTTGCGGTAGCGGTCGAGACCGGTACCCGCCGGGATGAGCTTGCCGAGGATGACGTTCTCCTTGAGGCCGAGGAGCGAATCGCTCTTGCCCTGGATGGCGGCGTCGGTGAGCACCTTGGTCGTCTCCTGGAAGGAGGCGGCCGACAGCCACGACTCCGTCGCGAGCGACGCCTTGGTGATGCCCATGAGGACCGGGCGGCCCTCCGCAGGCTTGCCGCCCTCGGTGAGGGCCTTGCGGTTGGCGTTCTCGTAGGACGCGCGGTCCACGAGCTCGCCCGGCATCATCGAGGTGTCGCCCGAGTCGATGACGGTGACCCGTCGCAGCATCTGGCGGATGATGATCTCGATGTGCTTGTCGTGGATCGGTGCGCCCTGCGTGCGGTACACGCGCTGGACCTCCTCCACGAGGTGCTCCTGGACCTTGCGCAGGCCGCGGACACGCAGGACGTCCTGCGGGTCCACCTGGCCGGCGGTCAGCTGCTGACCGATGCTGACGCGCACGCCGTCCTCGATGTGGATGCGCTGGCCGTGGTGGTCCTCGAACTCCAGTCGCGCACGACGCGCCACCGGGTATTCGAGGTCCTCGCCACCGTCGTCGCGGACGAGCACGAGCTTGCGGCTGCGGTCCCCGTCCTCGATGCGGATGACACCGTCGGCCTCGGCGATCGGCGCCTTGCCCTTGGGCTGGCGCGCCTCGAAGAGCTCGGTGACACGCGGCAGACCCTGCGTGATGTCGTCGCCGGCCACACCACCGGTGTGGAAGGTACGCATCGTCAGCTGCGTGCCGGGCTCGCCGATGGACTGGGCCGCGACGATGCCGACGGCCTCGCCGACGTCCACCGTCTTGCCGGAGGCCAGCGAGCGGCCGTAGCACATGGCGCACGTGCCGAACGCCGACTCACAGGTCAGGACGGAGCGCACCTTCACCTCGGTGATCCCGGCCTCGACGAGGCGGCGGATCTCGGCGTCACCCAGGTCGGTGCCGGCCTCGACCAGCACGGTGCCTTGGGCGTCGGCCACGTCCACGGCGAGCGACCGCGCGTACACGGAGGTCTCGACGTCGGGCGTGATGTCGACGCGGGCGCCGTCCTCGAACGGCTCGGCGGCCACGACGGCCGGCTTGCCGGTCTCGTCGTCGGCGGACTTCGTCCACTTCGCGATGACCTTGGTCAGGCCGCGCTCGGTGCCACAGTCCTCCTCACGGATGATGACGTCCTGCGACACGTCGACGAGTCGACGCGTGAGGTAGCCGGAGTCGGCGGTGCGCAGAGCGGTGTCGGCCTGCCCCTTGCGGCCACCGTGCGTGGAGATGAAGTACTCCAGCACCGACAGGCCCTCGCGGAAGTTCGACTTGATGGGGCGCGCGATGATGTCGCCCTTCGGGTTGGCCACGAGGCCACGCATGGCGGCGATCTGACGCATCTGCGTCATGTTTCCTCGTGCCCCGGAGTCGACCATCATGAAGATCGGGTTGTCGGCCGTGAAGTTGTTCTTCATGGCCTCGGTCAGCTCCGCGGTGGCGTCGGTCCAGATGGCGATGAGCTCCTGACGGCGCTCGTCCTCCGTCACGGTGCCACGCTCGTAGAGCTTGTCGATCTTCGACGCGCGCGCCTCGTAGCCCTCAAGGATCTGGGCCTTCTGCGGCGGCGTCTGGACGTCCGAGATGGACACGGTCACGCCGGAGCGCGACGCCCACTTGAAGCCCATGTCCTTGAGGTTGTCCAGCGCGTTCGCGACGACAACCTTCGGGTACCGCTCCGCCAGGTCGTTGACGATCTGGCCCAGGACCTTCTTGCCGACGACGGTGTTGACGTAGCCGAAGTCATCGGGCAGGGCCTCGTTGAACAGAGCCCGGCCCAGGGTGGTCTCGACCAGCAGCGACCCGTCGGCGCGCGGCTCGGCGCCGTCGACGATCACGTCGGTCAGCCGGATCCGGATCGGCGCACCGATCGCCAGGTCACCGCGGTCGAACGCCATGATGGCCTCCGCCAGCGACGAGAACACCCGGCCCTCACCGGCGCCGGAGCGCTGCTGCGTGAGGAAGTAGTGACCGATGATCATGTCCTGCGTGGGCATGGTCACGGGACGGCCGTCGGCCGGCTTGAGGATGTTGTTCGTCGACAGCATCAGGATGCGTGCCTCGGCCTGCGCCTCGGCGGACAGCGGGAGGTGCACGGCCATCTGGTCACCGTCGAAGTCCGCGTTGAACGCGGTGCACACGAGCGGGTGGATCTGGATGGCCTTGCCCTCGATGAGCTGCGGCTCGAAGGCCTGGATGCCGAGGCGGTGCAGCGTGGGTGCACGGTTGAGCAGCACGGGGTGCTCGGCGATGACCTCTTCCAGCACGTCCCACACGACCGGGCGCTGGCGCTCGACCATGCGCTTGGCGGCCTTGATGTTCTGGGCGTGGTTGAGGTCGTCGAGGCGCTTCATGACGAACGGCTTGAACAGCTCGAGGGCCATGGCCTTCGGCAGGCCGCACTGGTGCAGCTTCAGCTGCGGGCCGACGACGATGACCGAACGGCCCGAGTAGTCGACGCGCTTGCCGAGCAGGTTCTGGCGGAACCGGCCCTGCTTGCCCTTGAGCATGTCGGAGATCGACTTGAGCGGACGGTTGCCCGGCCCCGTGACGGGGCGGCCGCGGCGGCCGTTGTCGAACAGCGAGTCCACGGCTTCCTGCAGCATCCGCTTCTCGTTGTTGACGATGATCTCGGGCGCGCCCAGATCCAGCAGCCGCTTGAGGCGGTTGTTGCGGTTGATGACTCGCCGGTACAGGTCGTTGAGGTCCGAGGTCGCGAACCGGCCACCGTCGAGCTGCACCATGGGGCGCAGGTCCGGCGGGATGACCGGGACGGCGTCGAGCACCATGGCGGAGGGGTGGTTCTCCCCCGCCCGGAACGCCGCGACGACCTTGAGCCGCTTGAGGGCGCGCGTCTTGCGCTGGCCCTTGCCGGTGGCGATGATCTCGCGCAGCTTGTCCGACTCGGCGGCCAGATCGAAGGACTGCAGGCGCTTCTGGATCGCCTCGGCGCCCATCGAGCCCTCGAAGTACTTGCCGAAGCGCTTCTTCATCTCGCGGTACAGCGTCTCGTCGCCCTCGAGGTCCTGGACCTTGAGGGACTTGAACCGCTGCCAGACCTCGTCGATGCGGTCCAGCTGGCGCTGGGCCCGGGTCCGGATGAGCCCGGCCTCCTTCTCGGCGGCCTCGCGGACCTTGCGCTTGATGTCGGCCTTCGCGCCCTCCTCCTCGAGCTGCGCGAGGTCCTCCTCGAGCTTGCGCATGCGCGCCTCGATGTCGGCGTCGCGGCGGCCGGCGACCTGCTTGGTCTCCACCTCGACCTTGGCCTGCAGCGAGGACAGGTCACGGTGGCGACCCTCCTCGTCCACGGACGTGATCATGTGCGCGGCGAAGTAGATGACCTTCTCGAGGTCCTTCGGCGCGATGTCGAGCAGGTAGCCGAGCCGGCTGGGGACGCCCTTGAAGTACCAGATGTGCGTCACGGGGGCGGCGAGCTCGATGTGGCCCATGCGCTCACGGCGCACGTTGGACCGGGTCACCTCGACGCCACAGCGCTCGCAGATGATGCCCTTGAACCGGACCCGCTTGTACTTGCCGCAGTAGCACTCCCAGTCCCGGGTGGGACCGAAGATCTTCTCGCAGAAGAGGCCGTCGCGCTCGGGCTTGAGCGTGCGGTAGTTGATGGTCTCCGGCTTCTTGACCTCGCCGTGCGACCACTCGCGGATCTGGTCCGCGTTCGCAAGACCGATCCGAAGCTCGTCGTAGAAGTTCACGTCCAGCACGTTGCTTCTCTTTCTTTCCCCTACTGATTGGCCGTAGGCGCCTGAAAATCCATCACCGGGAATGGCTGGGAATCAACCGTGACCGAGGTCACCGTCTCCTCGCCATTGAGTTGTGCGGGCGGAGCGAGCCCGTGGGGCCCCGCTGAGCGGGGCCCCCGCGGGACTACACCTCTCCGACGTCCAGGAAGTGGTCGCTGCCGGGGCGCCGACCGAGGTCGATGCCGAAGTCCTCCGCGGAGCGGATGTCGTCCTCGGACTCGCGCAGGTCGATGACCCGGCCGTCGTCGGAGAGCACCTCGACGTTCAGGCACAGCGACTTCATCTCCTTGACGAGCACCTTGAACGACTCGGGGATGCCCGGTTCGGGGATGTTCTCGCCCTTGACGATGGCCTCGTAGACCTTGACGCGGCCGGGGACGTCGTCCGACTTGATGGTCAGGAGCTCCTGCAGCGCCCAAGCCGCGCCGTACGCCTCCAGGGCCCACACCTCCATCTCACCGAAGCGCTGGCCACCGAACTGCGCCTTACCGCCCAGCGGCTGCTGGGTGATCATCGAGTACGGGCCGGTCGAACGGGCGTGGATCTTGTCGTCGACGAGGTGGTGCAGCTTCAGCATGTACATGTAGCCGACGCCGATCTTCTCCGGGTAAGGCTCGCCGGAGCGGCCGTCGAAGAGCCGGGTCTTGCCGCCCTCGTCGATCAGGCGCACGCCGTCACGCGTCGTCAGCGAGTTCGCCAGCAGACCGCTGATCTCCGCCTCGGTGGCACCGTCGAAGACGGGGGTCGCCACCTTCGCGTCGCCGTCCATGCGGCCGAGGCCGACCTCGCGCAGGCGCTCGGCCCATGCCTCTTCGACGCCGCTGACGTCCCAGCCGGTCTTGGCGATCCACCCGAGGTGGTTCTCCAGCACCTGGCCGACGTTCATTCGCGACGGCACGCCTAGCGGGTTGAGCACGATGTCGACGGGGGTGCCGTCCTCGAGGAACGGCATGTCCTCCACCGGCAGGATCTTCGAGATGACGCCCTTGTTGCCGTGGCGGCCGGCGAGCTTGTCGCCGTCGGAGATCTTGCGCTTCTGGGCGACGTGGACGCGGACCAGCTGGTTCACGCCGGGCGGCAGCTCGTCGTCGTCCTCGCGGTTGAACACGCGGACGCCGATGACGGTGCCGGACTCGCCGTGCGGCACCTTGAGGGAGGTGTCGCGGACCTCGCGGGCCTTCTCGCCGAAGATGGCGCGCAGCAGGCGCTCCTCGGGGGTCAGCTCGGTCTCGCCCTTGGGCGTGACCTTGCCGACGAGGATGTCACCGGCCGAGACCTCGGCGCCGATGCGGACGATGCCGCGCTCGTCGAGGTCCGCCAGCATCTCGTCCGAGACGTTGGGGATCTCGCGGGTGATCTCCTCCGCGCCCAGCTTGGTGTCGCGGGCGTCCACCTCGTGCTCCTCGATGTGGATCGAGGTGAGCACATCGTCTTGGACGATGCGCTGCGACAGGATGATGGCGTCCTCGTAGTTGAGGCCCTCCCACGGCATGAACGCCACGAGGAGGTTCTTGCCGAGCGCCAGCTCGCCCTGGTCGGTGCAGGGGCCGTCGGCCAGCGGGGTGCCGACCTCGACCCGGTCACCGGGGGCGACCAGCGGGCGCTGGTTGATGCACGTGCCGGCGTTGGAGCGCACGAACTTGTCCAGCTTGTACGACTGGTACGTGGCATCGTCGTTGGCGATCTCGATGATGTCCGCGGTCACGGACGTCACCACACCCGGCTTCTTGGCCAGCGTGACGTCGCCGACGTCGACGGCCGCGCGGTACTCCATGCCGGTGCCGACGAACGGGGCCTCGCTGCGGAGCAGCGGGACAGCCTGGCGCTGCATGTTGGCGCCCATGAGGGCTCGCGACGCGTCGTCGTGCTCGAGGAACGGGATCAGCGCGGTGGCCACCGACACCATCTGGCGCGGCGACACGTCCATGTACTCGACGTCGGCCGCCGGGATGGTGTCGACGTCACCGTGCTTGATCCGAACCAGCACCCGGTCCTCCGTGAGGCGTCCGCCCTGATCGACGGCGGCGTTGGCCTGCGCGATCGCGTAGCGGTCCTCCTCGTCGGCGGTGAGGTAGTCGATCTGGTCGGTGACCATGCCGTCGACGACCTTGCGGTAAGGCGTCTCGATGAACCCGAACGCGTTGACGCGCGCGAACGATGCCAGCGAGCCGATGAGGCCGATGTTCGGGCCTTCAGGCGTCTCGATGGGGCACATGCGGCCGTAGTGCGACGGGTGGACGTCTCGGACCTCCATGCCGGCGCGGTCGCGGGACAGACCACCGGGGCCCAGCGCCGACAGGCGACGCTTGTGCGTCAGGCCGGCGAGCGGGTTGTTCTGGTCCATGAACTGGGACAGCTGCGAGGTGCCGAAGAACTCCTTCAGCGCCGCGGTCACCGGGCGGATGTTGATCAGGGTCTGCGGCGTGATGGCCTCGATGTCCTGCGTCGTCATGCGGTCGCGGACGACGCGCTCCATGCGGCCCAGGCCGGTGCGCAGCTGGTTCTGGATCAGCTCACCGACCGTGCGGAGGCGACGGTTCCCGAAGTGGTCGATGTCATCGGCCTCGACGGGGATGTCCGCGAGCATCTCGCGGCGCTCGTGCAGCGACGCCACGTAGCGGATGGCCGCCGCGATGTCCTCGTTGGTGAGCACCTGCTTGTCGAACGGCAGGTCGAGGCCGAGCTTCTTGTTGATCTTGTAGCGACCGACCTTGGCCAGGTCGTAGCGCTTGGGGTTGAAGTAGTAGTTCTCCAACAGCGCCTGCGCCGCGTCGCGGGCCGGCGGTTCGCCCGGGCGCAGCTTGCGGTAGATGTCGAGCAGGGCCTCGTCCTGCGTCTTGACGGTGTCCTTCTCCAGCGTCAGGCGCATGGACTCGAACTCGCCGAACTCCTCGAGGATCCGGTCCTCGGACCAGCCCAGCGCCTTGAGCAGCACGGTGACGTTCTGCTTGCGCTTGCGATCGAGGCGGACGAAGACCATGTCGCGCTTGTCGATCTCGAACTCCAGCCACGCGCCGCGCGACGGGATGAACTTCGCGGAGAAGATGTCCTTGTCGGAGGTCTTGTCGGCCGTCTGCTCGAAGTAGACGCCGGGCGAACGCACGAGCTGCGACACGACGACGCGCTCCGTGCCGTTGATGATGAACGTGCCGCGCTCGGTCATCAGCGGGAAGTCGCCGATGAACACGGTCTGGCTCTTGATCTCACCGGTGTCGTTGTTGACGAACTCGGCGGTGACGAAGAGCGGGGCGGCATAGGTGACGTCGCGGTCCTTGCACTCCTCGATCGTCCACTTGGGACTCTCGAAGCGGTGATCGCGGAACGACAGCGACATGGTCTCGTTGAAGTCCTCGATGGGCGAGATCTCCTCAAAGATCTCCTCAAGCCCGGACCGGGTGTTGACGTCGGTGCGGCCGGCGGCCAACTGCTCCTCGACCTTCCGCATCCACGTCTCGTTACCGATCAGCCAGTTGTAGGAGTCGATCTGCAGATCCAGGAGGTTGGGCACCTCGAGAGGCTCATGAATCTTCGCGAAGGAGATTCGGCCGGTGGATGAGACGACATTGGTGTTCTTCAACGCAGAGCGCGAGGCGGCCAAGATACGGTCCTTCCAAGAACGCTTGAAGCAGTTTTCCGTGCACGGCGACGTTCCCGTGTCAAATCACGGGCGCAACGCATAGCTGGGCAAACAACCACTATAGGGCAACCCTGGCAGGACAGCAACTACCGCAGGCCGGCCGGGCCCTGCGGTGGCATCTGGTCTCCGTCGACCAACGCCTCGATGATAGCGCCCGGGCGCACCGCTGCAACCCGGAATCGCCGGATCACGCGACCCGGACACGACGATGGCCCGCCCCCCGAAGGGAGCGGGCCATCTGTGGACGTGAGTCCGTCAGGTCACTTGACCTCGACGGAGCCGCCGGCGGCCTCGAGGGCCTCCTTCGCCTTGGCGGCGGTCTCCTTGTCGACCTGCTCGAGCACCGGCTTCGGGGCGCCCTCGACGAGGTCCTTGGCCTCCTTGAGGCCGAGCGAGGTCAGAGCGCGCACCTCCTTGATGACGGCGATCTTCTTGTCGCCACCGGAGGTCAGGATGACGTCGACCTTGTCGGAGCCGGCTTCCTCAGCGGCACCGGCATCGTCGCCACCGGCGGCCGGGGCGGCCGCGGCGACCGCGACCGGAGCGGCAGCGGTGACACCGAAGGTGTCCTCGAAGAGCTTGACGAACTCGGAGAGCTCGATCAGGGTCATCTCCTTGAAGGCGTCAAGGAGCTCGTCGTTGGTGAGCTTCGCCATGATGGGCGTTCCTTTCGTTGAAAGTGTGATCGCAGCGGGCGCTGCAACGGATCACTCCGCAGCGTCTGCTGCTTCGGGTGCCGCCTCGGCGGCGGGGGTCTCGTCCGTGGCCTCGGCCGCAGGCGCGGAACCCGCGCCGGCGATGAGGGAGGGGTTGGCCTCGGCAGCGGTCTGCAGAGCGCCGAACAGGCGGGCACCCTGCGACAGCGGGGCGGCCAGCATGTAGGCGGCCTTCGCCAGGTTGGCCTGCATCGCGCCGGCCATCTTGGCCAGCAGGACCTCGCGCGACTCGAGGTCGGCGAGCTTGAGGACAGCCTGGGCGTCGAGGAACTTGCCCTCGAGGACGCCACCCTTGATTGCCAGGGACGGATTGGCCTTTGCGAAGTCACGCAGCCCCTTGGTGGCGGCAGCGACATCACCGCTGACGAACGCGATGGCCGTCGGGCCGGTCAGGGAATCCTCGATCCCCTCGATACCGGCGTCCTTGGCCGCGATCGCCGCAAGGGTGTTCTTCGCAACGGCGTAGGTGGCGTTCTCACCCAGGGATCGACGGAGGTCCTTCAGATCCTTGACGGTGAGACCGCGGTACTCGGTCAGCACTGCCGCCGCGGAGTTGCTGAAGGCATCCTTCAGCGCCGCGACCTTGGCAGCCTTGTCCGGCCTCGCCATGTGGTCTCCTTCCGGTCTCTTCATCCTCGACCCGGCCGGGTGGGCGGTTCGAGGGCCGCGGACCACCGACGCAAAAAACGCCCCGACGCCGGCGGCGCGGGGCGACCCACATGGGGACTACTCACGTTCACCTGCGCGGGTGCCATGCGGCGTTATGGCTGGGAAGCCACCTGCGGTCTTCGGCTGGGCCGACTATACCCGTCGGCGCCGGCGGCCCCAAATCGCCGAGTTGACTCATCGAAGATGCCCGCGTAGCTGGAGTCGTTGACTCATCTGAAGATGCCCGCGTGGGTCAGACTCGGGGATGGAGTTGACGATGGCGACACGTAGAGCGGTCACGCAGGCTCAGCTG
>NZ_MBQD01000002.1 GCF_001693815.1 Tessaracoccus lapidicaptus
TTCTCAGAAGCCGAACGCCGTGAAGCCCTCCCTGGATGGCTGCATGCCTACAATCACCACAGGCCCCACTCAGCCTGCGAGAACAAGCCACCCATCACCCGCTTGACCAACGTCCCAGGTCAGTACAGCTAGGCACTCCTCGGACGCCCCGTCAGCCGTCTCGCGGGCCTCCTGGAGCCGGTCGAGGGTCTCCTGGAGGGCGCGGGCGTCCTGGGACTCCGCCCCCGTCGCGAGCTCTTCGAGCGCCTCGTCGACCACGAGGTTGTACTCCGCCGCCCTGACGCATGCCGCGGAGACATCACCGGTCTCGGCTGTCGAGTCGTCCGCCGTCGGCGACGGCGACACGCTCGGGCTGGCGCTGATGACCGACAGCGCCTCCATCGGCGTCGCCCATCTGATGCTGAGGAGGAACACGCCCGCGGCCGCGGCCAGCACGATGCCTGCCAGGAGTCCGATCAGGATCATGACCCAGCCGCTGAATGAACTGCCCCGGCGCGAGGCGTTTCGGTGATCGCCAACTGTCATCGATCCTCCTGGTGGTGAGGTCGTCACGCGGCCCGACGGGGCACGGCGTACTGCGATGCTAGTTGTCACACGCGAGCTGGGCTGGACTTTTGCACAGGATCGGGGCTTGGGTCACACTCGGCCGGGGTGGCTAGGGGTCCCAGAGAGCCAGGACCTGCTCGCCTGCCTCGTGCAACAGCGCCACGTCATGCCAGAAGAGATGCCCGCCTCGGATTGTTCCGGCGCTGATGCTCATTCCCGTGGCCTGGGCCGATCGGAGCATGCGGTGAACGGAGGCTCGTGGCGACATGCGGCTGGTGTCCCCGTTGATGATCAGGACGCGAAGGTCCGGGCGGGTTCGTCCGATCGATGTCAGGTAGGCGGGGATGGTGGGCCAGCAGAGCGCGGCCGGCAGGAGTGCCTGGTCGAGGTGCGAGCGGGCCGGGCGCAGTCCTGGCGGTTCTGGATCCCAGCGTCCCACTGCATCGGGCAGGCGGTGGCTGAGGCGGGTCGACTCGTCCCGCTCTCGGAGTTCGTCGCTGGAGGCTTTCAAGAGCCGCCACGGGACCCAGGCCTTGATGGCGATCGGCTCAACGAGCGTGAGGGTGCGGATCGTCAGATCGTTGGTCGCTACCGATGTCGCGGCGGCGGCGACCGAGGCCCCCATCGAATAGCCGAGGATGTGGATCCCCTGGTCTGGGTCTGTGCCGACTGCCCTGAGGCCCGCGAGAGCGGATCGGAGCATTCGCCTCCCGACGGGGGCGAAGGATCCGCCGAGGAGAGCCGCACGCTCCCCCGGGCTCAGGCGGGTTCCGGCCGCACCCAGCCCGGGGCTCTCGACGATGACGATGCGCGCGGCGAGCTGCTGGGCCAGGCGTGTGAACAGTCCGTACTCGAAGGGCTCCAGCCATCCGCCGTACCCCATGAATGCGACGCACAGGCGCTCGGCGTCGCCGTCTCCGACGGCACCCCACTTGAGTCCCTCGCTGACGCCTTCTCGGGGTGCTCCCGCGTGGTTCACCGCCCGGCCGTTCGCGGTCTGGTCGCCATGTGATGGGTGAAGGCGAGGCGGACATCGGGGGCGTCCCAGAAGCGGGAGGTGTGGGTCAGGAATTCGGTGAGTGGGTCACGTTGTGTCCAGGAGAACTTGTACCCGGTCCGCGTACTGGGTCTGGTTTCCGTATCTGCGGCGTCGCTGAAGGGGTCAGAGCCGTCGGGTGGGGTGTCCCACACGTCGATGAACGCCTGGGCTGCGTCGTGGAGGTGTTCAGCGATCACGTCGAACTGATGGCTGCGGCGCACGGGCAGTTCGGGGGTGTATCCGACGATCTCGTGGAAGGCCTCCTTGATGGGGCGTCCGAAGGCGAACTGGTGTCGTCCCTCGCGCGCTCGCCGGTAGATGCGGTACCAGTCGAAGCCCGACGGGTTCTCGGCCGGGGTGATGAGCTGGCTGTCGCCCAGGGGGTTCAAGGTCAGCATCGTCATGAGGGGGCCGGCTGCGAGCTCCACCATCCGTTGTTGCATGGTGCCGACGGCGTCGGCTCGCCTGGACGAGCGGAGACGCTGTGCCATGTTCTCCACGGTGCTGTTGCCGTCGAAGAAGCGGGCGCCGAACCACGCCCAGGCCGCGGCGGCGAAAAGTCGGGAGGTCATGTCGGCGTACTCGACGAAGCTGTAGAGAGCCGAGCCGCGGGGGTCGCGCCAGGCTCGTTCCGTACGAGATCCCGTCGATGCGCGCACAGCCCAGGCATCCCAGTACTCCGGGGTGCTCATCAGTTCCCGGACTCGGAGCAGCACGCCCATCCCTGTTGCCTGTCTGAGGTCCAGGCTGACGCGGCTCGACGGCATCGAGTCATCGCTACCCGCGACATCGAGTCGCAATCGCTCGTCTCTGGGCAGGCCTTGGCTGGACTGGAGGTTGAAGTCGACGAAGATGGCGTCGTACTCGGCGAGCGCCTCGGGGGTGAGGGTCAGGAGCACCTCAACGGTCGGCTGCCAGTCGATCACGATGGGAATCGGCGGTGGCGTGCGTCGAAGGAGAGTGGCGGCGTCCTCGATCCGCCGATACCGGGCACCGTGGTCATCGAAGACGAGGAACTGCAGGTCCGGCCTTCTCATTGCCGGGACCTCGGTTCCGGGTGCCGAAGTGGGACCGTGATGGGCCATGTCGCACGCAGGACCTTGCCGTTGGGCATCGAGTCTTGCCGCAATGAGCCCCCCACTGCGGACAGGTGGCGGCTGATGCCGCCAAGGGTGTGTGAGTTGGCGAGGACCCCGTCGGGGATCAATGGGAGGGTGTCGCGGACCTCGACGACCAGGTTCTGGCCTTCTTGGCGGGCTGTCGCCAGCACGTGCCCGAACTGATCTGGCATGAGCGATGCGTAAGCCTGGACGCTGTTCGAGACGAAGGTCCGAAGGTACGCCGCCACCATCTGGTGATGCTTGGGGTCCAGCCCCGGGTCCAGGCGGATGTTCGTGTCCAGCTGAACGGCCCCGTTCTGGGCTTCGCGGCGGAGGAGTTCCTCAATCGGGGGGAGGAGCCCGCGACGGGGGTCCAGGCGGCCTCGTTGTGCTTGTTCGTGGATGAAGTCGACGTTGGCGATGTAGTGCTCGAGCTCCATGCGGGTCATGGGGTTCGCTACCCGTCGAGCGGCTTCCTGGAGCGATCCCTTCACCGGCTGGGTGAGGGCGTGGTATTCCAGGGCTGCGGTCTTGACGTTCTCCTCGTTGATCTGATCGCGAACAATGGCGGCCGCTGTGACGGCTCGGTCGAACTCCCGCTGCCTCAGGCCGACGTAGTATCCGAGACCCAGGGTCATCAGGGCGTAGGGGAGGGCCTCACCCCATGCTCCGGGACGGGCGGCGATGATGACCGCGAGCAACAGGGGTATCGGGATCCACAACAGTCGGATGGATCGCAGGACGGGCGTTGCAAGCCCGTTGCTGGGGGAATACGTGGCCGGACCCATGAGTGGTCCCAGACCACCTGACACGAGGTACATCATGGCGGTCGCGAGCGCCAGGACTTTTACCCAGCCACGGTCCGTGGTGGGCGGCTCGAGGAAGACCAGCACAAGCGTCAGCTGGAGCGAGCACGCGACAACGCCCAGCGCCGATGTGACGTTGGGAAGGAACTTCTCGTAGTTCCGGTACCACACCCGCACCGCCCGCCAGTACCACTGCCTCCGTCCGTCCCGACCGGTCGAGGAGCGTTGGGCAACAGCCTCGTACCGATGGCGCATGATCGGCTCGAGGTAGATCTCGAGGGCTACTTGGAGAGCACCGGGGATGAAGAACAGCCACCCGAACCACGGAAACCCGACCGCCGCCGAAGCGATGATCAACGTGACCAGGAGGACCAGGCGTGTGACGTAAGGCCGGTTCCGGTCCTGGTGGGAGGAGCGAGCATCGACGACGCGCGCGAACCAGGTGGATCGGGGTGCGGAGACGAAGTCGGCGAACAGGCAGGCAAGCGAGCTGCGATCCGCGGCCGAGGTGTCGGCGGCGTCGTCGACGGCTGTCTCGTCGGAGGTCTTCATCCGTGTCGCTCCTGCGCTCTCTGCTTCTCGCAGCACAAGCGTGGCATGTAGGGACCACGGCGTGTCCCGGCACCCCCGGTTTGCGCCGCGATCGGGACGCATCCCACCCGCGTTGCGTGATGCAACGCCACGGACGAGCGCACCGCTGAAGATGAGTCCTGCAATGCGGCGACAGGTGGTGGCCAGCCGCACTTGGGGGGAGCGGCTGGCCACCACCGAGCCTTCGTATCCCCAGGCGCATGCCACTGCCCCAGATCGGTAACAGCCAGACACATCTCCGACAGATACCCCATGGGGTACGCGACCGATCGGAGTACCGTGGAGGACATCCGAGCGGAGGCAGGTGAGCCTGATGGATTGGGACGACATGGGTGGTTGGCACGGAATGGGCGGCTGGGGCATGGGCGGCGGCTGGGGGCTGCTGTTCGGCGTGCTCCTGCTGGCGGGACTGGTGCTGTTGATCGTGTTGCTGGTCCGAGCCTTGAGCGGAGGAGTTCGCCAGGACCGGAACCCACCGCCGCCCTCGGGCTCCTCCGGCCCTGAGTCGGGGCCGGTGCGGGCCCGTCAGATCCTGCAGGAGCGCTACGCGCGCGGCGAGATCGACACCGAGGAGTACCAGGAGAGGTTGCGGAACCTCGGGGAGTCCTGAGGGTGCGGCCGATTCCCCGGCGCCGGGCCCTGCAGTTGGGAGCGCTCGGCACTGCCGGCGTAGTCGTGGGCGGGTGGGGCCTGGCCCGGCAGGCCAGCAGCCCTGGTTCGACGCGGACACCGTCGGGCGGGGGCACTGCCCTCACCCTCCCGTCGGAGCTGGTCAGCAGCGGCGGCGTGCTGCGCGTGGAGTTGGACGCCGCCCCGCGCACGGTGACGGTGGGCGGCGAACGGGTGACGATGCTGGGCTACGCCGACCACGTCCCCGGACCGACTCTGCGTCTTCGCCCCGGGGACCTGCTGCAGATCCGGTTGCGCAACGGCCTGGATGAGCCCACCAACCTGCACGTCCACGGGCTGCACGTCTCCCCAGAGGGCAACGGCGACAACCCGTTCGTGGTCATCGAACCCGGGCAGAGCTTCGACTACTCCTACCAGCTCCCACCAGACCACCCGGCAGGCACGTACTGGTACCACCCCCACCTGCACGGCACGGTGGCCGACCAGGTGTTCGGTGGCCTGTACGGCGCGATCGTGGTGGACGAGGACGAGCCGCTCCCGGTCGCACGCGAACGCGTGCTCGTGGTCTCGGATGTGTCCTTCGACGGTGCCGGCAATGTCCGTCCGGCCTCCCCGCAGGAGCGGATGATGGGACGAGAGGGTGACCTGCTGCTGGTCAACGGCCAGGTCGCCCCCGTGTTGGAGGGCCGCCCGGGGGAACGGGAACGGTGGCGGGTGGTCAACGCCTGCACCTCTCGCTATCTGCGCTTGGTGGTGGACGGACAGCGGTTCCAGCTCCTCGGGATGGACCTGGACCGCTCCCCGATCCCCGAGGAAGTGGACGAGGTGGTCCTCACCCCGGGCAATCGGGCTGACCTGCTGGTCACCCTCGCTGAGGGCACCACGACGGTCCGCACCCGCGGGTACGACCGCGGCGGCATGGGAGGCATGATGTCCGCCACCTCCGGACCGGCGACACTCGCCACGCTGGCTGCCAGCGGCGACGCCGTCGCCGAGGGGGGTCAGCTGCCGCAGCTCCCGCCGTCCCGGGACCTGCGAACGGGCGAGGTGGACCGCCGTCGGGAACTCACCATGGAGATGGGCATGGGGATGGGAATGCGGGGACGGATGATGTCCTTCACCATCGACGGCGGCGAGTTCGACCATGAGCGCACCGACCAGCAGGTGGCGGCCGGGACCATCGAGGAGTGGACCATCCGGAACACCTCCACGATGGACCACCCCTTCCACCTGCACGTCTGGCCGATGCAGGTCCTCGAGGAACGCGGCCGTGCGGTGAAGGAGCCGCGGTGGCGGGACGTCGTGGACGTCCCCGCCGGTGGCCAGGTGGTGGTGCGGATCCCGTTCGAGGGCCACACGGGCCGCACCGTCTACCACTGCCACATCCTCGACCACGAGGACCTCGGGATGATGGGCGTCATCGATGTCGGGTGAGCCGCCGGTGGAACGGGTGCGGTCACGGTCCTCCACTTCTTGATCGAAGCCGAGGGGAGAGTTGATCAGATCCATACGTTGCCAAGGGACAGTGGTCCTATCGGCCGGAAGGCCGGCACCCGAATGAAGGAGACCACCATGATCAGCAAGCGCAAGATCGCTGCCCTGGCCGCCGCGGCCGCGGCAGTCGTCGCGATGACCGCCACAACTGCGGGAGCAGTCGAACCCACCGGCCGCGAGTACGCCGACCACGTTCGCATGATGGCCCAGTCGGACATGGGCCTCGACGGCGCCCACAACCCCGGCATGCACCAGGGACTCTCCTGCATGGAGAACCACCACTCGTCCTGACCAGAAAGGTCAGCTCGTCACGCGATCCCCGCCAGACCCCAGGTCGGGCGGGGATCATTCATTGACTCAGGCTGCTCAACGCCACACCGGGGTGAAGGGAAGGGAGCCACCATGACCCGCGACGCACCGCGCCACATGCAGTAACTTCACCGCAGTCGCGTGGTGACCTCGTTGAGGAGTTCCTCGGGGTCGAGCCACATCGATGGGTAGTTGCCGTACCAGCGTTGGACTCCGTCGCCGTCGATGAGGACGAAGCCGTGGCCCGGCATTCCGGGGTGCATGCCCTTGTCGAGGACGTCGTAGGCCTTGGACACCGTCCCGTCGTCGAGGAGGTACGGGGTGGCGATGCCGAACTGCTGCATGTCGGGCAGGATCTGCTCGGCGGTGTTCATGACGATGGGCAGCACCGTGATGCCGGCTTGGGCGAACCCGGGGTTCTTCTCGATCTCGGCCATCTGCATGGTGCACGACGCGCAGCCGGCGCCTTCGTTGAAGTAGATGAGCACTGGGCTCGGGCGCAGGTCGCTGAGGGTGACGGCGGTGCCGGCTGTGGTGGTGAGCGTGAAGTCGGGGGCGAGTCGCTGGGTGTCGCCTTGTTCGGGGACGGCGGTCCACAGACCGTAACCGACGACTGCCAGCACGATGAGCGTCACCGCTCCGCCGATGATCCGGGCCCAGGTGCGGCGCTTCTTGTCGCGCTGCGTCTCGGCCTGCTGACGGGCCTTGAGTTGCTCGCGTCGGGAGGGTGCCGGGGCGGTGGGGGTCATCGAGGCTCCTGAGAGGGGACGGTCGCTGCGCCGGTGTCCGCCGGCGCTGTGTCGGGGCTGTCGCAGCAGGCGTGGGCGGAGACCTCGGGTTCGGCGCGTCGGCGGTCACGGAGGGTGGCGACGACGAACACGGCCACCAGTGCGAGCAGTGCCAGCCCGAGGACGGCCTCGGGGATGGGTGCAGTGATCGCGATCAGCCAGGCGAAGACGTCGGTGAGCCAGGCGCCCATTCCCACGAGCGGGGCGTCGGCGCCGGTCATCTCGGTGGCGCCAGCTTGACCGATCACGAGGATGCCCATGATCACGAACCCGATGGCGACCAGCAGGTTGACCGTGTTGGTGGCCAGCGCGAAGCGGCCGAGGTTGATGCGGATGGGCCTGGCGCGCAGGCTGCGCATCCGCTCGGGGCGCTTGTCCCACAGCAGCGCCATCACGAACAGGGGGATCACCATCCCGAACACGTAGGCCAGGCCGAGCAGGAGCCCGCCGACAGGTGAGGCGGACAGCGCGGAGAGGGTCATCACGCCTGCGAGGACCGGTGCGCAGCAACTGGAGGCGATGCCGGAGAACACACCCAGGCTGAAGAAGGTGGCGGTGTCGCCGCGTGAAGTGTTCGGGGCCCGCAGGAACGACGGCATCGACCACATCGCCCCGGACAGAGCCAAGAGGCCGAGGCCGATCATCAGCAGGCCACCGGCCCAATACAGGACCACGTGGTACTTGGCGATGGCGCCTGCGATCAGGCTGACGCCCATGGTGATCGGGACCAGCACCGCCGCCAGGCCGGCGGCGAACACGAAGGTCAGCGGGATGAGGCGCCAGCGGCGGTTTTTGGCCGCCGCGGCGAGGTAGCTGGGGGCGAGGAAGACGATGCAGCAGGGGGCGAACAGCGCGACGCTGCCGGCGAGGAACGCTGCCAGGACCCCGCCGGCGCTGAGGAGATCGGCGCCCATCAGCGGGCGCTCAGGTGGTCGACGAGCCGCGCCAGTTTGCCGCGCGGGATCCGCCCGTCGTGGAAGTGGCGCCCTGCCACCAGGGTGAGCGGGAACATGCCTGGGCGATGCTCGGCAATCAACGCTCGGCCCTCGGAGGACTCCGCCGGGACCGTCCTGAGGCGAAGCAGACCGGCACGGTCGAGGGCGTCGAGACGCTCGTGGGCGTCGTCGCAGAAATGGCATGCGGGGGTGGTCACCAGGGTGACATCGACCACGCCGGTCGGTGCTGACGGCAGGGCGGGTGCCGGAATTTCGTTCACGATCCCAGTCTCAAGCGCCCAGATCAGGGAACGGTTCAGCCCGGGTCAAGGTTCGGCCAAGATCGCCCCGCCGGCGCAGCGAGGGGGTGAGTTAGCGGGTGAGGTCTGCCAATAATGGCCGCATGGCTGAGCCCTGCACGAGCGTGTTGGTGATCGACGACGAGCGCCCGCTCGCAGCGATCGTCGCCTCCTACCTCAGCAAGGCCGGCTTCGACACCGCTGTGGCGTACACCGGCCCGGACGGGGTCCGCTCCGCCCAGGACCTGGATCCTGATGTCATCATTCTTGATCTGGGTCTGCCCGGCCTCGACGGCGTCGAGGCGTGCCGCCAGATTCGGCTGTTCTCCGACTGCTACATCCTGATGCTGACGGCCCGCGCCGACGAGGTCGATAGGCTGATCGGCCTGTCGGTGGGCGCCGACGACTACCTGACCAAGCCGTTCAGCCCCCGCGAGCTCGTCGCGCGCGTCAACACCGTGCTGAGACGCCCGCGCCGCCAGGCACACCGCACACAGCCGGCCGCCCCGCGCGAGTTCGGGCGTCTGCGGGTGGAAGCGGAAGGCCGCGTCTTGATCAAATCTTGACCTTCCACGGGTTGGCTCCCGGGCCCACGGTTCATAGCCTCGAGATCAGGGCCCGGCGACCATCGTCGGCCAGGAACGGAGCACCACATGTCACGCATGAAGCAGATCACCGCCACCCTGGCCGGGCTGGCCCTCACGGCCACCCTGGCGGCGTGCGCAGACCAGAGCGCCACTCCCCCAGCCGCGACCACCTCACCCACAACCGGTGCCGCGACGGCCACCGAGTCAGTGTCGGCGAGCGCTTCAAATGACGTCGCCGGCGAGCACGACGATCAGGACACCACGTTTGCGCAGATGATGATCATTCATCACGAGGGCGCCGTCGAGATGTCACAGCTGGCCATCGAGCGAGCCGACAACCCCGAGGTCGTCGCGCTGGCTGAACGGATCGCCGAGGCCCAAGGCCCGGAGATCGACCAGATGACCGAGTGGCTGGGCGCCTGGGGGGAAGACGTCTCCCCCGACGACCACGGCGGCATGGACATGGGCGGCATGGACATGAACGGCATGAGCCAGGAAGAGATGATGACTCAACTCGACGGCCTCACGGGCGCCGAGTTCGATCAGGCCTTCCTCGAGGCCATGATCGCTCACCACGAAGGCGCCATCAAGATGGCCGAGCAGCAGCTGGCCGACGGCCAGAACCCGGCTGCTCTCCTGTTGGCGCAGAAGATCATCGACGACCAGCAGGCCGAGATCACCGAGATGCAGGAGCTGCTCACCAGCCCCTGACCCGACGCAGGTGAACGCGCGATCTGAAAGCTCTGTTCTGTCCCTTTGTGGTCACTTTCGACCGAGGTGAAACATGCATGATTCCTAGTCAAAGGAGCTTGACCAGGGAGTTCGGCGTGGAGCATAGGGGACTCGAACCCCTGTCGAAACGCGTTTGACTGGGAGTCTAGCCAGCACCCGGCGCTGCCGTGCTATGAGCGTGCTACGAACGTAGGCCTGGGTCGACGTAAGCCAGCCACACTCCGCAGACTCCTCTTTGGGACCCCGGCACCTCTGGGCGTTGACACATATCATCCCGCATCGGATGATATGTGTATGCGAGTGACGGTCTCAGACGCTGCCCACGAGGCGGGGGTGACCACCCATCAGGTCCGCGCCGCGCTGCGCGATGGCACGCTTCAAGCCCAGCACGCCTTCGGCCGCGAGCCGGTCCTCGACGACATCGCCGTCATCGCCTGGAAACGATCACGCTCCCGGGGCCGGCGCTGGAGTCAGCGCGCCTCCCAGGCGGCACTCGACCTGCTCAGCACCGGGACCACGATGCACTTCACCGGCTCCGAACTGAGCCGACTCCGGCGCGTCTTGCGCACCGCCACACCCCACCACCTCGCGTATCTCGCCGGCGGTCTGGGCGGCACTTGGGCCAGATACCGCGGCCTCGAGACAGTGACAGGACTGGTTCCGATCGGCCCATCAGCGGTCAGCGACATCATCCGGTTCGACACGGTCGGCCCTCGGGAGATGTCCTTCGTGGAGGTCGACGACCTCAACGAGTTCGAAACCCGAGCCCTCGTCGCCCCTGACGGAGAAGGAGACCTCGGCGTCGTCGAGCGGCGACCCGACCGGCGAGTCGCCCGCGTCCTGCTCGATACCTATCTGCTCGGCGACAGCCGCGAATCGACCGCTGCCGCACAGGCACTCATGGAGCGCGCACGTGACCTCTGACCCGTTCGACCTGCTCGACGAAGTCGCCAGCGTCCTGCCGCCAGCTCACTGGATGCTGGTCGGCGGGCTGATGGTCCACGCGTACGCGAACCTGGCCGGTGTTGGGAACAACCGCCCCACACTGGACGCCGACATCGTCGTGGAGGTCATGGCCGCCGGCAGCTACCAGGAAGCGGCGTGAGCGATCCAACAATTGGGGTTCGAACCACACGACCCCGTCAATCCCGACGCCC
This sequence comes from Tessaracoccus lapidicaptus, assembly GCF_001693815.1. Taxonomy (GTDB): domain Bacteria; phylum Actinomycetota; class Actinomycetes; order Propionibacteriales; family Propionibacteriaceae; genus Arachnia; species Arachnia lapidicapta. Next base: position 11,014 of record NZ_MBQD01000002.1, read on the forward strand.
TCAGCTACCGTTTCGACCGCGAAACCGACCGGATCGACCTGATGGTCCAGGACCGCAGGAGGGCCGTGCGGTTCCGGAGGAGGATCGTGCTGCAGGTGCCCGCCTCGGACTCGGCGTTGAGAAACACCGCGAGCTTCATCCTGCCTTCCTGTTCAGCCATCCGCATCCCCACCCTGGCCGGTGCACTGGCGCTCAAAGGGGCGGCCTGCGCCACCTCGTCGCCCAATCCGATCCGCCACGCACAGGACGGGCTGGTCCTGCTCGCCTGCGCCGACGCTCTCGGAGTGCCTACCTTCTCCAAGTCGCAGACCAAACACGTCAACCGGCTGCTCCAAGATCTGAACAGCATTGAGGCATGGAGCCTCGCCGGTCCGGCCGAGGTACGCCGCGCGATGCGCGCGGCCAAAGCCATCCGCCCCGACTGGCAAACTCCTGCATTCCTGGCGTCCGGCTAGTAGGACACGCGTCACGAAACCCCACCACTCCAGGGCACTCACACCACCGTGGGGTACCGAGCGAAGTGCGCCGTTGCTACGGGCTTCCTTCGCCGAGAACGGCGACGTTGCGGACGGGCGAGCGACCCCGATCGGCTCGGCGCCATCGTGGGCGCCGTGCGTTGGGGCGCCGTCACGTCGGCCGATGACAAGTCCTATCAGGCTCACTTCCGGTCGGGCGCGAACGTCGAGGCGTACCAACTGGAGCCGCTCCGCCGCGCTCTGGCAGCCCCGCGCACGAACCTGCTGTTGGCCGACGACGTCGGCCTGGGCAAGACGATCGAGGCCGGGCTTGTCATCCAGGAGTTGCTGTTGCGGCATCGTGCGCGCAGTGTGGTCGTGCTCTGCCCGCCGAGTCTGGCGGTCAAGTGGGCGGACGAAATGCGCGACAAGTTCGGCCTGGACTTCGTGATCGTGAACTCCGAGCGCATGTCCGACCTGCGGCGTAGCCATGGCCTGAACGCGAACCCGTTCCGGTTGTTCCCGCGGGTGATCGTGTCGATGGCTTGGCTTCGGTCGCCGCGCGCCCAGCGTCTGCTGCGTGACATCTACGCCGATGTCGACGACGACCGGACGGCCCGGCGGTACGCGTTCGATGTTTTGGTCGTTGATGAGGCACACCACGTGGCGCCCGCCCGCCCCTCACGCACCGGCCCGGCGCGCGGCTACGCGGTCGACAGCCTGCGCACCATCCACACCCGCGAACTTGCGGAGCGGTGCGAGCACCGGTTGTTCCTCAGCGCCACCCCGCACAATGGTCACAGCGAGTCGTTCACCGCCCTGCTCGAGATGATCGACAACCGGCGTTTTAGCCGCGGTGCCGACCTCGACGAGACCGCTCTGCGCGAGGTCACCGTCCGCCGGTTGAGGTCGGAGATCGCTTCGAAAAACTTCCAGACCCGAATCATCAAGCCGATCCAGTTCTCCCCCAGCGACGACGAGCAGGACCGCTTCGCTGAGTTCGACGACCTGCTGAGGATGAGCAAGAAGCTCAATGGCCGCGATCACGGCGGCGACCTGTCCGGCATGCTGCTCAAGAAGCGGTTCCTCTCAAGCCCTGTCTCTTTCGGCCGCACCCTCGTCGTCGGCGAGCGCACCGAGGCCGCCGTCGGATTCCGCCCCCCAGCCCGCCGTCACCCGCGATCCGGGACCTCCCGCCGCCGCGATCAAGGACGAGCCCGCCCGTGGGAAGTCGGAGGAGAAGAAGCCGACCGAAGCCGAGGAGGCTCGCGACAAGGCCAAGGGCAAGCCGGAGAACCCCGGCGGCTAGGGCCCGGGTGCGCGGCTCGCTATCGGCGTGAGCGGCCGGCCGGATCCTTGCGCCGGGCCACGTAGATCTCGCGGCCGATGATCGCCACGACGGCGAGGACGCCGATGCCCACACCGATGAGCAGGTCGCGCATCCATGGCTCCAGGACGAATGTGTCCGCCAGGTCGCCTAGCGGTGAGTCATCGGCCCGCGGCGGAATGTAGTCCACCCTGTGACCCCGCACCAGAAGCCTGTGGGTGTTGACGGCGTAGGGGGTGCAGGTGAAAAGCGTCAGCAGGTCCTCGCCCTGGACGACGGTCAGGTCCTCAACCTCGTTGGGCAGCACCACTTTGATCTGGTCCACCTCGTAGGCCAGGGTCTGGCCGTAGACGTCGACGAACACCAGGTCGCCCTCCTCGACGTCGATGAGGTGGTCGAACAGGGTGGCCGTCGCCATGCCGGTGTGGGTGGTGAGGACCGAGTGCGTGCTCTCCCCTCCCACCGGCAGCGACGTGCCGTAGAGGTGGCCGGCGGCCCGGCCGATGACGGCGTCGGTGGTGCCGTGCTCAACCGGCAGGTCGATGTTGACCGACGGCACCCGCACCCGAGCCATCACGGAGAAGTCCGACAGCAGCCCCAGGTACTCCCGATAGGCGGTGGAGCGTGGATCCGCGGAGACGTGCGTCAGCCATGGGTCGAGGATGGGCACCCCCTCGATGCGGCTGTTGTACTCCTCCGCAGCCGCGAGGTCAGCGCTGAGGTCGACCGGGTCGGCCTTCTGCACCTCGTTGTTGTACTCGAGCGCGAACTCGCGCTGCTTGTAGTTGTTGTACTGCGTGGCCAGGATGGGATACGTCAGGACCAGCACCCCGGCCAGCACGATGAGCAGGGGGATGAGAATGCCACTCGCCCCGCGACGCGTGGACGCGGCGCGCCGGGGCGCCTCCTGCGGCGGTACCTGGGTGGTCACGGTCGCCTCCTGTGGTGTCGAAGGTCGGTCACGATCCAGCTCAGGATCATCGCCACCGCCAGGGCGACGGCACCCACGCTCAACGCCAGGCGGAGCTGACGGTCGGGCGTCTCCGTGAGGTGGGCCAGGATGAGGAGCGTGGTGTGGACGGTGCTCGCCGTCGACGAGGTGACGAGGGCGTCGGCGGGTGGCGCCTCGACGACGCGGACGGCCCGAACGAGAAGGCGATGGGTCCAGCCGGGGTAACCGCGGCAGGTGACCAGAGTGATGAGATCGGCTCCGGGCACGGGGGCGACGGCGCCGATGTCGTCGGGCGCGACGAGATCGAGCGAGTCCACGCGGTAGGTCAGGGTCTCGCCCGCCACGTCGATGTGGATGAGGTCGGCCCCGGTGAGTTCGTCGAGCTCGTCGAACATGGGGGCGGAACGAAGCCCGGTGTGCCCGGCTAGGACCGCGTGGGTGCCGGCCCCGCCCACGGGGAGCGAGGTGCCGAACATGTGGCCGACGCCGGCGTCGAGTTGCGCGCGGGTGGCGTCGTGCAGGATGGGGAGGTCCACGTCGATGGCGGGGATCCGGATCCGGCCCATCGCCGGGGCGCCGGCGAGCTGCTGGAGGTACTCGGCGTGGGCGGCGTCGGGATCGGGGGCCCGATCCCCCCACGGGTCGAGCAGGAGCGCGGGAGGCAGGGCGGCGTTGTAGGCATCCGCCGCGGCGAGGTCCGCGGCGCGCTCCGCGGCGGGTTGCGCCTCCACCTGGGTGGTGTAGGTGGTGACCTGTTGCATCACCATGATGTCGGTGCGGATGCTCTCCGCGACGGGGGCGCTGAGCAGGAAAGCGCCCGCGGCCACCAGCGCGAGGCTGACGGCACGATGAAACCAGCGGCCACGACCAGGGGGGCGGGTCGTGGCCGCTGGCATGCCGGGCTGGTGGCGGGGGGGCTCCCCCGCCACCAGCTCAGTGTCCTGCATCAGATGGATGGCTGACCTTTCAGCCGTTCACCTTGCGACGCCGCGAGGACGCCACGTAGTAAGCGGTGCCGCCGCCGATGAGCAGCAGGCCGCCGAGGCTGAGGGCTGCGACGCCCTCCCCACCGGTGAGGGGCAGGTTGTTGCCGAGGTTGGACTTCTCGTTCTTGATCGGCAGGTTGGTCACGGCAAGCGTGTCGTTCGAGGTCTGCGAGATCTGGAACATGATCGGATCGGCGAGCAGGTTGTAGCCGGCCGGGGCCTTGGTCTCGACGAGGCAGTAGGTGAGCAGATCCGTCTGCGTCGCTCCGTCGTAGAAGTCGGAGGTCTGCAGGCCGTCGATGGTCGCGATGCCGTCCGTGCCGGTGGCCACGGCGGCCTTGACGGCGTTCGCCGCGACCGCGTCGCTGTCGTCACACGACTCGTTGTTGTTGGCGTCCTTGTAGACCGTGAACTCGGCGCCGGAGATGAGCGCGCCGCCGACCGCGTCGGTCTTGGTGATGACGAGGTCGCCGTACTTGCTGTACACCATGTTGGAGTCGATGCCCACGAGCGGCAGCATCGGCGGGGTGGTGTTCGGGGTCTCCGGGTCGAACGTGGCGCCGGGGTAGTTCTGGTCGAACCAGGCCTCGCTCGGGACGAGGGACGCCTGCGCGGGCACGATGCCGTTGGGGTTGTACTCCATGTCCATCATCGTGTTGATGGTCGTGTAGACCTCCATGTCCCGGTTGTCCTCGAGGATCATCAGGCCGGCGTCGGTGAAGACGACGGTCACGACGCCGCCCGGGGGAAGCGTGGCGCCCGGCATCACGGCGGTGGCCGGGGTGTTCAGGTCCGGAGCCCAGTACACGATGTAGTCGGTGCCCTGCGTGAGCGGGGTCGTGCCCACCATGATGTCGACGTCACCGGCGAAGTCGACCGTCGGGTCGAGGTCCTGCGTGATGACGTACTGGCCCAGCGACACGGTGCCGTCCGGGATGGAGGAGGTCAGCACGTAGTCGACGTCGCGGTAGATGCCGCCGTCGTCGGCGGTCGTGGTGCCCTTGTCGACGACCGCGAGGCTGATGTAGTCGGCCTGGTTCTTCGGGTAGACGTCGACGTCGTACATCCAGCGGCTGGTCGCGTCGGGGTTCGTCAGCGGCAGAGTGACGAAGAACGGCGCCGTCGGGGTGATCGACGAGGTAGCAACCTGAGCGCCCGAGGTGACGTTGATGACGTTGGTCGACGCCATGATGTCCTCGTTGACCAGGTACAGGCCCACGCCGTCGACCTTGGTGAAGGTCGCGGTGCCGGTGGCATCGGTGGTGACCGGGACCGCCGTGCCGAGGTAGTAGGTCGTCGAGCCGATCATGAAGGAGCCGGCGTTGATGTTGGCCTGGGTGAGGGTGTAGCCGTTGATCGCGGACGCGGCCTCCCAGCCGGCGTTCGAGGTCAGGTCGACCGGGAGGGTCTTGGCCGAGTCGGTGTACACCTGGTAGACGTCGAACACCACGCCCTGCAGCGCGGGCAGGCCGGTGACGGTGGTCTCGGAGCCGTCGCCGTAGATCGGCATGCCGTTGGTGTCGACCAGGTTGGCGCCGAGGTACTTGTGGATCTGGAGCTGGACGTTGGCGTCCGGGTTGATCAGGGCCTTGTTGGAGGTGTTCTCCTGGTTGACGCCATTGACACTGTACGGGTCGCCCGCATCGGCGAGGGCCGGGGCCAGGCCGAGCGTCGCGATCGCGATGGCCGCCAACGCGGCCCCGGCGATGCGAAGTGGTGTGCGCTTCATGGTTGTGCTTTCTCTAGAAGAAGATTGAGGAAAGGGACGAGGAGGGACAGGGTTCGGGCGCTGGTGGGGTGTGGGACGTCGGTGGCCCGCACCCCGCGATGAGCGATCTCAGAGGCTCCACCTCCTGCCGCGGCTCCGGCGGACGCTGCGGACGTAGGCGGCGAACGCGGATCCGATGAGCAGCAGCCCGACCAGGAGGTGGGGCAGGCTGCCGTCGCCGCCGACCAGAGGCAGGTCGGCCGCCGGCACGTCGGTCACCGAGATCCGGAACCCGTCCGCCGTGATGAGCGGGCTGGCCGAGGCCGGATCCAGGGTGATCTGTGCGGTGGTGAGGTGGAACTTGATGGGCTGCGCGAGCAGCTGGAACCCGGCCGGCGCCTTCGACTCCACCAGCCAGTAATCGCGATTGACGATGAGGTTGGTGGTGGTGAAGGTGCTGGTGCTGCCGGCCACGGGTGTGAGGACGTCGCCGGTGCCGGGGTCGGGGCCGGTGGGGTCGGCGGCGTAGATCGTGAACTCGGTGCCGGCGATGGTCATCTCGCAGGTGGGCAGGCCGACGTCGCAGTTGGTGCCCATCTTGTAGACGGTGACCACCTTGCCCAGCGGGGTGACGGTGGCCTGCGCGGTGTCCTCGCGGGGGCCCAGGCCGTCGTTGGGCTGGATGGGCTGGCCGTTCTCGTCGAGCGCCCGCTCCACCACCAGGCCGGTGACGGTGACGGTGTTGACGGTGGGGCCCTCCTCGCCGAGCTCGTCGAGCGTGCAGGTGTAGCGGTGCGTCTCGCCGGGGTTGAGGTAGCCGTCGGCGTCGGCGTCGCCGCTGGCATAGGCGAGCGTGCCCGCGGTGCAGACCGGGTCCTGGACGGTGAGTAGGACGGCGTTGATGCTGTCGCGGAAGTCACCGAAGGGCGCGGTGATGGAGTGCGAGATGTCGATGGCGTAGCTGACGGGCTGTCCCGGCTCACCCAGGATGTCGTCGCCCGGCTCCGCGATGGCGGTGTCGGCAGTCTTGACGACCGTGAAGGTGGGGTTGAGGACGAAGACCTGCGCGACGGCCGGGCCCGGGGTGTATTTGTTGCCCAGGTAGTCCGTGGACTGGCCGAGGGTGAACGTGTTGAGGAGGGCGTAGGAAGTGGTGCCATCCTCCAGGGCGTTCATCGGCGTGGTGCAGGTGAAGTACAGCTCCTCACCGGGGTCGAGCCGACCGTCACCATCGGCGTCGGCGGGGGCCGCGAACGGCACGGGCACCATGGGCGCGCACTTGTCGTCGACGGGGGTGCCGAGGCTCGACGGCGCGAACCAGGTCTGGCCGGTGTTGCGGACCGTGTAGTGGTAGGTGACGTCGGATCCGAGGCCCACGTAGTCGCTGTCCACCTGCTTGAGCAGGATGAGCTCCGGGGTGAGGACGCGGACGTTGGTGGAGTCGCTGTCGCTGACCGTGCCCGCAAGGGTGGTGTCGCCCACCGTGATGGAGTAGGCGCCCACGGCCTGGACGGCGGTGGTGACCGTGCCGGAGTAGCCGCCGTCGAGCAGGCCGGCGTCGTAGGTGTAGAGCCACACCTCACCCGGGTCGAGCAGCCCGTCCTTGTCCAGGTCGCCGTTGTTGAAGCCGTCGTTGTCGGCGTCCACGGGAACCGGCGGGGTGGTGGTGCCGTCGTCGGTCAGGGTGACCGCGAGCGGGACGTCGCCGGGGTTGGTGACCGTGTAGAGGTACATGATGTCGTTCGTCTTGCCGACCGTCAGCGGGGTCTCCGCCGGGGCGTCCACGGCCTGGGCCGCGGTCGTGGTGCTGGAGTCGTAGACCTTCTTGTCCACCACGATGGCCGGGTTGATGACGTCCACGTTCACGGCGACGGGCGCGTTGTCCTCCACGGGGGTGCCGAAGATCAGGGCGTTGCCGGTCGCCGTCACGGTGGCTCCGGTGACGTCGTCGGTGAGCGGCGCGGTCGTGCAGGTGTAGGTCCACGTCTCGGCGATGTCGAGGATGCCGTCGTTGTTGGTGTCTCCGCCGGTGTAGGTGAGCGACGTGCAGTTCGACGCCTTCACGGCGGGGTTGGTGATGGCCACGTCGCCGGTGTTGTCGAGGGTGTAGGTGTAGCTGACCGTGCCGCCGGACAGGATGGTGCTGTTGGTCGGGTCAGCCGTGATCTCGATCGACGGGTGGAGCACCTTGACGTTGGCGGTGGCATCGTCGGTGACGGTGCCGCCCGCGGTGTCGGTGAAGGTGGCGGTCACCGTGTTCGGGACGTCGTCCGGGGCGTCGGGATAGGGATCGGGATTCGTCTCACCGTACGGCGAGGAGACCGTGTTGGTGCAGGAGTACCGCCAGATCTCGCCGACCTGCAGGACGTCGTCGGAGTTCAGGTCACCGGTGCGAGCCGAGAGAGTGCCGGCGTCGCAGAGCGGGTCGCTGATGCTGACGAAGGTCAGATCCGAGTTGCCGGTGTTGCGCACCTCGAACTGGTATTTCACCACGTTGTTCGCTGCGTTCGCCCACGTCTCGATCGCGGTCTTGGTGATCTCGACGGACGGGTCGAGGTACGGGGTGGACACCGCGGCGCTGACCGGGGCGGTCTGCTGGGTGCTGGTCACGGACGCCAGGTTGGAGAACTGGTACCCGTCCGCGGGCGCGCCCGTCACGGTCACCGGGATGGTGAAGGTCAGGACGTCGGTCGGGTTCAGGTTGTAAGGGCCACCGACCGAGGTCAGGGTCGGAGGATCGCCGGCGGTCACGCCGGTGGCGGGGGTGGTTCCGGTGATGGTGACGTTGTCGATCCAGAAGTCCTTGTTGCCGTTTACCACGATCTTGACGATCTGGCCGTCGATGAGCTGAGTCGAATCGACGGGGAGGAGCGTGTTACCCCACGCCGTCGTCGAAACCGGGCATCCCTCGTCGGTTCCGTTGGGGAAGGTCTTCACGATCTGGGTGCCGACGTACACGGTCAGGGTGTCGCCACCGTCGAAATTCTCGCGCCTGCAGTCGAACGAGATGGTCGCGGTGCTCGCCGCAGCCAGGTTCACCGTCCGCTGCACGCCCCTGCCGTCACCGGGGTTGAACCACAGGGACGGCGCCGGGTTTCCATTGGCCGTGGTGGTGTCGATCCTGATGTTGTTGTCGGCAGGATTCGTGGTCTCGCCGATCTCGGTCCACTCTGAGGCCCAGCCCGAGCCGGTCGAGTAGGACCGAGTGGTGGCCCCGCTCGTGCCGAAGCCGTCGGTCGCGGTGAGGGTGAACTCCGGCTTGTCGACAGTGACGGACCCGTCGAGGCTCAGGCCGGCAGGCAGAGCGTCGGTGATGGTCACGCCTGTCTGGTTGGTGGTGCCCGTGTTGGTGACCTTCACCTCGTAGTACATGGTGTCGCCCTCGCGCAGCGGGCCGGCCTTGGAGGCGGTCTTCGAGATGGAGAGGCCCGGGGTGCCGGGCATGACCGGCTCGGTGTCCGTCGCGGTCTTGGTTGTGCCGAACGGATCGGTACCGGTGGCGGTCACGGTATTGACGACCGTGCCCTTGATGATCTCCACGTTGTCGAGGTAGAGCTGGTCGTCCTTGAAGTCCGCTGCGGCCCGGAAGCGGATCGCGGTGTTCGCGGACGCGTAGCTGCTGATATTGACCGAGACCTGCGTCCAGGCCGTATCCACGGTGTTCGATCCGGTTCCGGTGATCGTCGCCAGCACCGGCGTCGACCAGGTGGTGCCTCCGTCTTTGGACGCCTCAACGTACAGATTCGCGGGGGTGTCGTTGAAGCCTGCCGACCGGAAGTAGCGGAAGTTGAGGGACGCGCTGGCCGCGCCGCTGAGGTCAACGCGGCGAGTGAGGGAGGTCTGGTTGCCGGCGTGCTGGACGACATTGCCGTTCGCGGTCCCGCCGGGAAGTGCAGAGCCGCTGACGACAGTGATGTTCGTCCCGGCGGTCCAGCCGGCCAACCACCCGGTGCCGCCGGTCCACGAGATGGCATCGAACGAGTCCGAGGCCACCGTCGTCAGCGTGGGCGAGGTGGGGGTCGTCGCCGAGCAGAGCACGTCGTAGCTCTCACCCGCCGCGAGGGTGGGGATGGTGGCCACGGAACAGGTTCCCGGCCAGCCGTCGGTGGTGCTGACGTCGGTGAGCGGCACGTTACCGGTGTTGGTCACGGTGATCCTGAAGGTGGCGTCCTTGCCCGGGGCGGGCAACTGTCCGGCGGGCTCCAGGGCCTTGGTGACGCTGATCGCGGGGTTGGACACGGTCACGGTGGCCCACGCCACTCCCGAGACAGTGAGTCCGGCTGCGTCCTTCGCGGTCACCTTGACCACGTTCTGCTTGGTGAAGGTATCGCCGTCGATGGCCTTGCCGGGGCTCCCGTCGAACGCGACGGCGACGTCGCCGGTGGTGGACGTGACGGTCTTGGTGCAGCTATAGCGCCAGATCTCGCGGTCGACGCCGAGGTAGGGCTCGTTGAGCAGCCCGTCGCCGTTCAGGTCGCCGGTGGGCCCGGTGACGGTGCAGGTGGGGTTGTCGGTGACCACCACGTTTGACAGCGGATTGTCGCCGGTGTTGCGCACGGTGTACTCGTAGGTCACGGAACCGCCGCCGTTGGGCACGATCAACGGGGTTGCGGTCTTGGTGATCTGGATGCCCGAATTGACCACGCGGGTGGAGGCATGGGCGCTGTTGTTCGTCAGGTCGGGATCCGGGGTGGTGGCGGTGACCTCCACGTTGTTGACCACGGTGGTGCCGGCTGCGGCCGCGGCGGCTGTCGCGGTGACCTGGATGGTGCGCACCTGCCCGACGGCGACCGATCCCAGCTCCCACGTGAGCACCTGGCCCGACACGGTGGTCGGCGTGGGGGTCGCGGACGCATAGGTCAGCCCCGCCGGCAGCGTGTCGGTAACCACTACGCCGGTGGCGGGGGCCGGGCCGGTGTTGGTGACCGAGAGCGTGTAGGTGACCTGGCCGCCGATCGCGGTGGCAGTCTTGTCGGCCGTCTTGGTGATAGAGACGTCCGCGATCGGCATCACCGTGGTGGTGTCGGCGTCGAAGACCGTGCGCAGGCAGGCGTCGACGACAACCAGCCGCACCTGGCACGGGGTGGCCGACGACACCGACGGGGCCGTCCACGTGGTGCTGATGGTGCCGCCCGGGCTGGAGCCTGTCTTGGTGGCGAAAGTGCCGCCGCAGGTGTCCTGCCAGGTGTACTGGTAGTTCGGCGAACCCGAGCCGAGCTCGATGGTGGCCGAGACCGGAACCGTAGCGCCGGAGGGCGTGGAATCGTTGACCTGGGAGGTGTCCATGACGACGTGGGGTGCGTTGTCGGCACCGCTCAGGAGGACGAAGTTGAAGAACGCCCGCTGGGCGGGAGTGTCGCCGACGGTGCCCTTGTTGATGCTGTGGCTGGCCTCGTACATGACCATGCCGCGGTTGGGGTCGTCGAACGCCCGCCCGTAGATGGCCGCCACCGCGACGCCTGGGGAGTTAAGCGGCACGTCTGCCTGCGTCGGATCCCAGGCGATGTAGCGGACGCCGTCACGCCAGCGACTAACCCCGGTGAGCGCAGGGTATTTCGACTCGGGGTTTGGCATGTAGATCGACTCGGAGCCGTTCTGCTGTGCCAGTTCGGTGGCGCCGATGAACTGGACAACGGGGTCGCTCCGGTCCGCGATGGTGGTGCCCGGAGTGGTGTAGCTGAGGCCCGACGTGCCGGTGAGTGACCCGTAGTAGTACGGCGGACTGGCGTCGTTGTGGGCGCCATAATCGAGCGTCCCCTCAGTGGAGAGGAAGTTCAGGGCCGGCCTGTTCGGCACGGTGGGGTCCGCGATGTTCTCCAGAACACTCACGGCGTGGCACCCCGCCCAGATGTAGCCCTTCTCGTCACGGTTCCAGCTCAGCAGCCGCTGGTGGGTGGCCCAGGTGGGGTCGGCGTGGGGCATGACGTACAGGTCATCGCAGGGGCCGAGCTGGCTGGGGAGCTTGTAGTTGTACGACAGTTGGGTGTTCGCGGGGATCTTGGCGTTGGTGTAGAAGCCGGCTGCGATGGACCCGTTCTGCGCGTCAAGCGTGGCACGTGGCCAGTAGGTGAGTTTCTCGAAGTACGGGGCCGTGAATGCGGCGGTGGACTTGTCCACCCGCACGGCCGTGAGCGCCGCGGCGGAGATGAGTGAGGTCAGCACCGAGTCGGTCATGAACTCGGCCGGGATGACGAACGCTCCGGAATAGTACGACTTGGTGACGGGTGCCGCCGTGGTGTTGTAGGGGCTGCGAACGGTGGTGGTGATGTCGGGCGGAAGGTTGGTGCGGCTCGGGGCGGTCTGGACCTGACCGGTCTTTCCGTCTGCGATGATCCAGTACACCGGGACCCGTGCCGACGTGAGCAGCTGGTAAAGGAGCCCGTAGGGCTGGAGGCCCTCCGGCTTGGGCTGAACGCCCGTGGTAGATGTGCCCATCCAGGAGCTGTCGATGATGTAGGAGCCGGCCGCGAACGTCTTGGTGGGGCGCGGATCCGCCGCCACCGCCGTCTCGTCGCTCAACGTCGCCAGCGACAAGGGCAGCATCATCAGCAGGGCGAGGAGCCATGCCACCTGTCGCCTTGGGGCGGAGCGCTGGCTGCTGACGTGGGGGACTGGCCCCACCGAGGCAGCGTGCTGCACCTGCAACGTCCTCACCCCCGGTAAATTCTGTGACGCACCGACTAAAGCAGTTGACCGTCGATAGATAACTTTCGGGCGAAGGAAATTGACGGACAAGCTACGGAATCTTGATGCGTTCTTGATGGACTGCCCTCGCGAGTCGCCCGTCGATGCGAGGAATCTGACATGCTGATGGGGTGAGTGGAGCAGCGCCGGGCCCCGCGCCCCTGGCGACGATGTGTGATCTCCCGGCTGCGGTTCCGTGGAGAGCGATTTTCGAGCATTCCATGGACCCCATGGAGTTGTTGCGCCCGCAAAGAGACACGACGGGCCTCATTCGCGACCTGGAAATTCGAGCGGTCAATCCCGCCTTCGAGGCGGCTACGGGTCGGCGCGCGGCTGACCTTGTGGGCCAGGGTCTGGCGAGCTCGTTCCCCGAGATGGACCCAGGGATCTTCGAGTCTTTCTGTGCTGTGGCGGACGGATCTACTCCACTGAGCCTCAACTCGGTGCCCTTGCGGTCAGCCATTCATGCTGGCACGGTTCACTTCTTCGATGTTCGCGCGGTCCGTCTCGACATCGACCTCCTGCTCGTCACCTACCGAGACGTCACCGACCAGGTGCAAGCGGTAGAGCGCCTCAAGCACAGCGAGAACCTCTACCGCCTGGTCTCGGACACGTCCAATGATCTGGTCCTCATCGTCGCTCAAGACACCATCGTCTGGTCATCCCCCGCGAGCGAACGGCTCCTCGGGCTCCTGCCAGAGACGCTCATTGGCCAGGACTGGACAGCTTGGATCGACCCGGAGCATCGGGAGGAAATGGGTGCGTTCCGCACACAACTCGTCACGACAAGCCACGGGACCACGCGCACCAAGGTTATGGGTGCCGACGGCACGAGGCACTGGGTGTCGATGACGGCCGGGCCGTACACCGACGATCGCGGACATCCGATCGGCTTCCTGATCACACTTCGACTGATCGATGCAGAGGTGGCAGCAGAGGACCGAACGCGGGCGCTGCTGCGGCAGCGAGAGCTCATACTCACCAACGCCCCAGTGGGGGTGTTTCGCCTCCGTCTTTACCCCGACGCGGTCAAGACGGACTACATCACTGAGCGAGGCGAGCGTCTCCTGATCGGCCGCCGAGGGACATGTCTGCCCTTGCGATGCCTGACCGATGGCACCGTGTCCGCCGCCGACGTCGATGAGCTGTGGGCCCGTGCCGCTGAGGCGGCGAGCACCGGGGGTCCGGTGGTCTGCGACGTAGAGGGCGATGACGCGCTGGGGTGGATCCGTATCACGGCCTACGTATCGCGCGACACCGACGGGAATCTGATCATAGACGGCGTCATCGAGGACATCACGCGATTGAGACAACACGAAGTGGCTCTGCAAACAGAGACCCTGGCTGCAATGGACAGGGCAGAGAGACTCCAGCGGCAGGTGAACCTGGAGAAGTCTGTCATCGCCTCGCTCGGGCATGACCTGCGCACACCTCTCTCCACAATCATGTCTTCCGCGTCCGCCCTGAACTCCTCAGACACCCGGCTCACAGACTTGGAGCGATGCGAGCTTTCGCGCGGTATCGCCGCGAGCGCCGAGCGCCTCAGCCAGCTCATCGAATCTCTCATAGACCTGCGCCGAATCGAGACGGGAGGCTTCACCGCCCGGCTGGAATCCACGACTTTGCTCGCCGTCCTTGAGGCCCCGTTGGGTCGGGTGCTCGTCCCGATAGAGCTCGACATCCCCACCGATCTGCCCGATCTCCTGGCCGATCGAGCGCTCTTAGAGCGGTCAGTGGAAAATCTGATCGACAACGCTGTTCGTCATTCACCACAGGGCGTACCGGTTCTAGTTCGCGGGCGTCGGAACGGAGACGCGATCGACCTCGAGATCATTGATAGCGGCGAGGGAGTACCGGCCGAGCTCTATGAGGACATGTTCTCGCCCTTCCGTCGCCTCAATGGAACAACCAGAGGCGGGCTGGGCCTCGGCCTTCCCATCGCGAAGGGTTTCGCAGAAGCCATGGGCATGACGCTGACCCCCTCAGCCACCCCGGGCGGGGGACTGACCATGACCCTTCGGATACGGACAACCCATGGCTGACATCCTTCTGGTTGAGGATGACGACAAACTGAGGCGCTCCCTCACCATCAGCCTCAAGTCCCGAGGCTTCCGCGTGACAGAAGCAACAAGTGCTCGCGCGGCCATCACCGCTGCTCGCTCTGCCGAGCCCGACCTCATCGTCCTCGGCCTGGGCCTCCCAGATATGGATGGATTAGAGCTGATTGGGATACTGCGATCGCTGACGAACGAACCACTCCTTGTGCTCTCCGCACGCACCCTCCAGTCGGACAAAGTATGCGCACTCGAGGCCGGAGCCGATGACTTCGTCACCAAGCCCTTCGGCCTGGAGGAACTCGTGGCACGCGTGCGAGCCGCATTGCGTCGAGCAGCGCGTCCAGCAACCACTCCGTGGGTCGAGACTCCGACCTTCACCCTGGACTTCTCCGCCATGAGTGCAACCGTCGACGGCGCACCTGTACGGCTCACGCCCACCGAATGGAAACTCGTCCGACTCTTGACTGAACGAGTCGGTGAAGCCATCACGTCCGAAGACATCCTCAGCGAGGTGTGGGGACCGACTTACGTTAAGCAGACGCACTACCTGCGCGTCTACATGGCGCAGCTGAGGAAAAAGCTTGAGCACGGGCCTCAATCCCCACGTCACTTCCTCACGGTGCCCGGCGTCGGCTATCGCTTCCAGGCATAGTCGTATTGGCCCTGCCGGCGAAGTAGCTCGACAACCTGCCTAGTTCGGCGTGCGCGCCGCGCCGCTAGATCAGGCGCCGCGGCCGACTCACTGTCGTTCTTGTTCGTACCCCCCCGGATCCGAAGTCGCACACACCCACTGCACCATCGGAGGGTCTGTGCGCGTTAGGCGGCCGAGTCCGGGGTTCTAGTGGGCATGGTTGTGTCGTTGCACAAGCTCACCGCGGGGTCCGGGTACGACTACCTGACCCGGCAGGTTGCTGCGCACGACACGACGGAAAAGGGCCATGCGACGCTGGCCTCCTACTACTCGGAACGCGGCGAGGCGCCCGGGTCGTGGCGGGGCCGTGGGCTCGCGGGTCTCGGCGACCTTTCCGTCGGTGACGTCGTCACAGCGGAGCAGATGAGTGCCCTGTTCGGCGCCGGCTTCCACCCGAACATGCAGGCCCGCCTGTCCGCATTGCCGAGCGACGCGACAAAGGCGATGGTCACCGAGGCTGCCCGCCTCGGCCAGCCCTTCCCTGTGCACGGGGCGGTCAACGAGTTCCGCCTGGAGGTGGAGAAGCGCACCGCAGCATGGCGCGTCTCGGAGGGGGTGCCGACAACGGCGACGGTGCCCACCGACGTCCGAGCCGACATCGTGAATCACGTCGCGAGGGAGACGTTCGAGGCGCGCATCGGCCGCCTGCCAACGACCCCAGAACTGGGCGCGGAGGTGTCCCGGTTGAGCCGGGAACCGTCGACTGCGTGCGCAGGTTTCGACATGACGTTCACTCCGGTGAAGTCGGTCTCGGCACTCTGGGCGATCGCCCCGCGTGACGTTGCCGAGGCGATCGAACGGGCCCACGACGCGGCGGTCGATGACGCGCTCCGGTTCTTGGAGGATGAGGCGTTGTACTCGCGCGCCGGTCACGCGGGTGTGCGGCAGATCGATGTCCGGGGCCTCATCGCAGCCTCATTCACACATCGCGATTCCCGCGCCGGCGATCCGAACCTTCACACCCACGTCGCGATTGCGAACAAGGTGCAGGGCTTGGACGGGAAGTGGCGTTCCATCGACGGCCGCCTCATCTACCAGGCTCGGGTGGCGGTGAGCGAGACCTACAACACGCAGCTGGAGGCACACCTGCGCGAGGCGCTCGGGCTGGAGTTCGTCGAGCGCGAGCCCGGCACGCTGGAGCGACGAGCGGTCCGGGAGGTTGTTGGGATTCCCTCCGAGCTGGTGGAACTGTGGTCCTCACGCAGAGCGCTGATCGAGTCTCGTCAGTCGGAGCTTGCGGCTGAGTTTCAGACGCGCCATGATCGTCCTCCCACGCCGGCGGAAGCGATCCGGCTGGCCCAGCAGGCCACCCTCGAAACCAGGGATGCGAAGCACCCACCCCGCTCGCATGAGGAGCAACGCAGAACCTGGCGGGCACAGGCAGAAGCAGCGATCGGCGTGGCAGGGATCGGGCGCGCCCTCGCCCACTCGCTTGGTCGCGCCACTACGTCGCGCGTCGACATCACGGAGGTCCTGTTGGACCGCGTGGCGGGTGAAGTGGTGGACCGGGTCGCGCGGTCGCGGGCTTCGTGGCAGGTCTGGCACCTGCGCGGTGAGGCGTCCCGGCGGTCCCGCGAACTCGCCACCACCTCGAATCAGGCTGAACTCCTCACCACGGAACTCCTCGACCGAGCACTCGCCATCTCGGTTCCCTTGACCGTCGTCGGGGACGGGATCGAAGAGCCCCCAGAACTGCGCCGAGTCGACGGCTCCTCAATGTACGAGGTCGCCGGATCTCGCCTCTACACCTCGCCGGCCGTGCTCGACGCGGAACGGCGAATCGTGGCAGCCGGCTCGCTCGCCGCGGGCCGCCAGGCTCCTGATTTCGCAGTGGAGATCGCCTTGCTGGAGTCGACCGCCAACGGAGTCTCGCTGAACGATGGGCAGGCACGCCTGGTGCGGGCCATGGCCACCAGCGGTGCCCAACTGCAGCTGGGGCTGGCCGCCGCGGGCACGGGGAAGACGACCGCGATGCGGGTCCTCACCCGGGCCTGGGAGGAGTCCGGCGGCAGAGTCCTGGGCCTGGCGCCGTCGGCTGCCGCGGCCGCGGTCCTCGCAGAGGCGACGGGTGACGCCACCACCATCGCCAAACTGCTCTGGGACCTCCACCACGGCGATTCCGATCAGGTGGATGCGGCGACGCTGATCATCGTGGACGAGGCAGGAATGGCCGACACCCTCTCCCTCGCCGAGCTCCTCGACTTCGCCCTCCCCCGAGGCGCCTGCGTTCGCCTGATCGGCGACGACCGGCAGCTGTCCGCCATCGGCGCGGGCGGCGTGATGCGCGACCTGCGACGCGTGCACGGCGCCGTCGAGCTCGACGAGGTGCTGCGCTTCGTCGACAACGGCGAGAAGGCCGCCTCCCTCGCCCTCCGGCAGGGGGACCCCACCGCGCTGGGCTGGTACCTCGACCATGACCGCATCCATGCGGGCAGTTCCGAAACGGCGCTGGACGGCGCGCTCCAAGCCTGGAAGGCCGACACCGACCGTGGCCTCGACTCGCTGATGCTGGCCAGCACCCGTCAGGACGTCGCCGAACTCAACCGCCGTGCCCGCCAGTTGCTCCTTCCCGAGGACGCCTTGGCCGTTGCGTTGTCCGACGGCAACCTGGCAGGCGTCGGCGATGTGATCCTCACCAGGCGCAACGATCGACGCCTCCGGACCTCCACCACTGGCTTCGTCATGAACGGCGACCGCTGGATCGTCCAGACCGTCAACCGCGACGGCGGGCTCCTGGTTCGGCACCGCACCACCGGGCACCGCGCGTGGCTACCCGCGGCCTACGTCGCCGACCACACGGAACTCGGCTACGCCACCACCATCCACACCGCCCAAGGCTCAACCGTCGACACCGCCCACACCGTCCTCAGCGGCACGGAGAGCCGCCAACTCCTCTACGTCGCCATGACCCGCGGGCGACAGGCCAACCACAGCTACGTCACCACCGTCGGGCAGGGTGACCCACACTCCGCCTTCGTGCCAGAGACGCTGCGGCCGCCCACCGCAGTCGAGATCCTCGAATCCGTACTCGCCCGGGACGGCGCCGCCCGCTCCGTCACCAGCGACATCGCGCACGCCCACGATGCGGCCGTGCGGCTCGCGGACGCGGTCAACCGGTACCGGGACGCGCTGACCGTCGCCCTCGAGCACCGCCACGCCCCCGAGCTGGAGATCCTCGACCATGGGGCCGACGACGTCGTCCCTGGCCTCACCGATGCCAATGCCTGGCCAACTCTGCGGCACCGGCTCCTCGCGGCCACCGACGGTACCGCCCCGCTCGATGATCTACGCCGGATCGCAGCCGGCCACCGCTTCGAGGACATCGCAGACCCTGCAGCTTCCCTGGCCACCCTCATCCCCGAACCCACGGGCGGGCCCCTCCCCTGGCTCCCCCGCATCCCGGCTTCCCTAGCCGACGACGAGCGCTGGGGTCCCTACCTCACCGCACGCGCCCAGCACGTGACCAGCCTCGCTGCACAGGTCCGCCTCGACGCGCTGCAGGCCCCGACCCCGACCTGGGCACCCAGCGACACGAACCTTCCACAGCACCTGCTCGGCGATGTGGCCGTGTGGCGAGCCGCCACGGACGTCGACCCCGAGGACCGCCACCCCACCGGAGGACGCGCGCAGGACGGATCCGCGCGGCACTACCAGAACCAGCTCGACAGGGAACTCCTGACCGCGATACCGAGCCTGGGCGTGGCGCAACTGCGCGCCCTGGGTCAGGGCCTGGACCACGACCCCGGCGTCATCGGGCTGGCCAGGCACCTCACCCTGCTCGGCGAACGCGGGATCCCAGCTGGGGCCCTCGTCGCCAACGCGCTGGCAGAAGGACCACTCCCCGCAGAGCGACCCGCCGCGGCCCTCTACTGGCGGATCCTGCAGCGCCAGACGGACGCCGAGCCGTCGGTGGCCTACACCGTCGAGCCGCACGTCGATCAGCCATCATCCCGGCCACGGCCCGAACACCTACGACGTCCATCACGACACACCGGAGGTCCCCGCCGATGACCACGTCCCGCCGATTTGAGGGGAGCAAGCCACGGCGCGCGCTACGGCTTCATGCGCTCACTTCGCATAACGCGCTCCATCGCCATCCGCAGCCGAAGGAGAGCTACTCCGGGACTCGTCACCCGCGCCACCGCATCGATGACGCGAGCGGCCTGCGCACTCGTCAGGTTCTCCGAGAGGTCCTCCGCCGTCGCGATGCCGGCAAGGAAGGCGATGTCTGAGAGGTGGCGCGCAGGATCCCGATCAGAGACGTTCAGCAACGCCGAGGCCTTCGCCACAACCGCACCGAGCAGCGACGGGACAGGCACGGTGAAATGATGATCAGCCACCGCCAAGGTCCACAGTCGGCTCAGGTCCGTAGCCCACTGGACTCCGTGCGACTGAACACCGGGACGCCCGTTGGCCGATGGCTGGCCACGCGCCCCGAGGCCCGCCGGCAACAGCAGGTCAACCCGAACCTCGCCTCCACCGTCGAGTTTCTTGTACCAACGATGCTCGACACCGCTGGGGTGGAGAACCGGCCGAAGCCCCAGCTCCTGGACCGCGCCCGAGATGGACGGAAACGCCGACGGGTTGGCCCGGGCGGCAATCCCGGCGTCAAGATCGGTTGTCGCTCGGGTCGGAACAGCCCCTGCGCGCCACCCATGGAACTGCACCATCTGGCCACCGACAATCGTCCATCCGCCCGGAACGCGCTGGTAGAGCCGTCCGGCCAGCAGCCAGGCCTCACGCTGAGCCGACGGCACCCACTCCGGCATCCTCACCGGTGGCCGCAGAGGAGTCACCGTCGCCTCACTTCGGACAGGCATTCAGCAACGGCCCGGTCATTCCTGCCCCCACCCGCATCGGCAACATCGACCAGACACGCCGCCAGATCCACCCTGACCACCGGCTCGGAACGCAACAGCACGTTTCCGTCCGGGACCGCCACTAGCAATAGATCCCAGATCACGCCCTCCCGATCGGACTCCGCGACGTGCGGCTCCAGCAGTGCCCCACCCGCCAAACCAAGCGCAGGATGCGCGGCGCCACCAGGGCTGAGCCGAGAATCCGCGAATAACTCCGCAGCGTCCCCCTGAAATGAGAACCGACCCACATCACAGCGACGCGGCAGCCATGCCCGCAATAACGACGCCGGCTCCTCGCTGGCCCGCAACTGCTCCCACCGACGTCGCAGGCGCGAACGCTCCCGATCCTGCAGCCCTTGCCACGACACACCAGCCGGCTCACCGAAACCCTGGCCGATCAGATCCACCATTGCCCGAGCCATCCGTGCCGACATCGGCCTCACGCTCGGCCGACGCGCCACCTCAAAGCTCGCCAACTCCCCTTCGGCAATGGCCCAACTTCGACCCAGTCGAACCGCATGGAGACGCCCGTCGCCGATCAACTGCACAACACGTTGACGACTCACGCCGAGCCGTTCCGCTGCTTCAGCCACCGACAGTCCCACCATGCCACAAGCCTAGACGTACCAAAAGACTAGTGGCAAGATACGACTCGCACTTCGAGCTTACGGTCTGTGCCCACGAAGCCGACACCCGCAATGCGGTCACCCGGCCATCGTCTTGAGACCGCCGGCGCTCGCGACCACGAGTTCGTCCAGCTCGTCCAAATCGACCATCACCCGGCGTCCAACTCGGTACCGGATCAGGGAACCGTCGCTGAAGCGCCGGGTCAGGGTCTTGGGGTGGACGCTGATGTACTCAGCCGCCTCCTTCAGGGAGGCCCAACGCCGGGCCCCGCCCTTCGACGTGCGGGCAGAGCTGTTACGCGTGTTCATCGAGGATCCTCTCGCTCATACCCCTATGAACCCCAGTCAGGCACGGCCAACGCGAGGACAGGGGCCAGCCTCAGGCCACAACCACTGTGAGGCCCTTGAGGGCTTCGTCCTGCTTGGGACCAACGCTCTCGACTCGGCGGGGGAAGACACGGCTGTAGACCTCCAGCGCCATGCGGGAATCGCTCCACCCCAGCAAGAGCATGACTTCCGCGATCGTGTATCCCTCGCTGAAGAGCCACGCGGCGTACGAAGCACGAAGGTCGTGCAGCGTGATGTGATCCTCCTTCGGTACCGGGAGCCCCTTCCTCCATAATCGGCGCCGCTCCGCCTCTGGGGTCCGCAACCCCATATTGGCCAGCGCCCTGTTGTGCCGCCGGTCGGCCTCGGCCGGCCCCATCGGCTTGCCATCCGCGACGGTGAACACGAGCTGCTCCGGCGACCTCGGATGCAACGTGAGGTGATCCCGCAAGATCGTCACCAACGTCGTCGACATCGGCAGCGAGCGGATGCCGGCCGACGTCTTGGGAACCTTCACACCCACGCGGTAGGCATCGCCGTCCTTGCCATGCTCGATCGCCTGGCGCACCAGGATCCGCCGCCCCTCGAGGTCGAGGTCCATCCGACGCAGACCGCGGACCTCACCGGATCTCAACCCGCCCAGGGCCACCGTGGCCAACAACGCCACGTGCTGAGGTTCGGCGGCTTGCAGGTAGCGTCGTACGTCGTCCAGGTCGAACACGTGACGCTGCTCCATCGCCTTCGTCTGTCGCGGGATGCTCACGCCGGCGGCGGGGTTCTTGTCGATCCATCCCCAATGCGCCGCCTTAGCCAGCAACTCACTGAACAAGGCCAACGACGACCGGTCGCGGCGGCGCTCAGCGGCCAGCGGGCCCTGGCGCCATTGCCACACGTCGTCGTGGGTGATGGTTTTCACGTCACGCTCGGCCCCCCAGTGGGGAACGATCCGCAGACGCCAGTCTTGCTCATACGCGGTGAGAGTGGAGAGAGCCAATGGCCGCGGACGCTGGGCCAGGAACCGGTCATACGTCTCTTGAAGGGTTCGCCGTTGGGGACGGCGAACCGCCTCCTCCTCAGGGGAGAGCCACTCGCCTCGTTCAATGGCCCTCTGCTGGAGTCGCAGCCAATGCTCGGCGTCGGCCTTGTGCGTGAAAGTCACCGGGGCAGCGACCCTGCGCGTGGAATCGTGGGGGTGGACGAAGCTTGCCCGATAGCGCCCGCTGGGCAGCCGTTTGGTTGATCCGAACCGTCTCATGACCATAGGAACCCCGCCTCAGTCGGTCTACGGCGTTCCACGAACGTTCCACGAGTGTGCTCCATAGTGTCCCCCTGAGGGCACCGGAGTCCAGGGTCAAACATGCAAACTCCCTAGTCAAGGGCGTTTGACTAGGGAGTTCAGCCGTGGAGCATAGGGGACTCGAACCCCTAACTTCCACCTTGCAAAGGTGGCACTCTACCAATTGAGTTAATGCCCCGAATCGACGGCAAGTATAGGGCAGCGCCGCCGGGCGACACACCTCAGCGGATCCGGGACTCCGCGACACCTCCAGCCGCCTGTCGGCCCCGTGTCCTAGGGTCGGCGTCGTGAGCATGTCCGAACGCCTGTACTCCGCGGTGATGCGCCGCGACCTGGAAGCCGAGCAGGCCCTCCCGGGGGACGCCGGCCGCCACGTCGCTGGCAATGGGATGCGCCTGGTGCTCTCCAGCGCGCTGCAGTCGTCGGGCGACCAGATCGTCAAGCCGTCGACCGTCCTGCCGTGGCTGCTGCACGCACTGGGCGCACCGGCGGCTTTGATCGGCCTCCTCGTGCCCATCCGCGAGTCCGGCTCCATGCTGCCGCAGGCGTTCCTCACCCCGCTCGTCGTGCGGGTCCGGCGCCGGACGTGGGTGCTGGTGCTGGGTTCGGTGGTTCAGGCGGTCTCGGTGGCGGCGATGGCGCTGGTGGCCGCCGTCGGCTCCGGGACGACGGCGGGCGTCGCGATCGTCGGGGCCCTGGCCGTGTTCTCGCTCGGCCGTTGCCTGACGTCGATCGCGTCGAAGGACGTCCAGGGCCGCACGGTGCCCAAGGGCGAGCGGGGCCAGATCAACGGGCTGGGCACCATGGCCGCGGGCATCGTCGCGATCACGCTCGGTCTCGCGCTGCGGATCTTCGCGGGCGAGAACCTCTCGGCGACCCAGCTGGCATGGCTCCTCGCCCTCGGAGCCGCGTTCTGGGTGGCGACGGCGGCCGTCCAGGCCGGCATCCGCGAGCCCGTCGAGGACGGGCCCACCACCGGCGACGACACCGACTCCCCCGTCGGCGTCCTGCGACTCCTCCGCGACGACCGTGAGTTCCGCAGCTTCGTCACCACCCGCAGCTTCCTGCTGGTCTCCGCGCTCAGCCCGCCGTTCGTCGTCACGCTCGCCGCGACGGCCGGCTCCAGCACGCTGGCAGGCCTGGGCGGGTTCGTCATCGCCTCCGGTGTAGCGTCCCTCATCGGCGGCCGGATCTTCGGGCGCGCCGCTGACCGGTCGAGCCGCGTCCTCATGGCCGCGACGGGGGCCGTCGCGTCGCTCGTGGTGCTCGTGCTGGTGGCCCTGGTCTCGGTCCCGGGCTTCGACGGGGCCTCCACCTGGGGCACGGTCGTCCTGGTGACGGGCTACTTCCTCCTCACCCTGCTGCACACGGGCGTGCGGGTGGGGCGCAAGACCTACGTCGTTGACATGGCCGAGGGGGACCTGCGGACGGCGTACGTCGCGGTGTCGAACACCGCGATGGGCGTCATCCTGCTCATCGTGGGCGGCATCAGCTCCGTGCTCGCGCTGGCGGGTGTGACGTGGGCGCTGCTGTTCCTCGCCGGGCTCGGGCTCCTCGGTGCGGTGTGGGGGTGGCGGCTGCCCGAGGTGTCGCGGGGCCGCTGAGGCTCGCGGTCCGAGGGGCGCCGGCCGCCGCGCTGGGAACGGTGCGGGGCGGCCGGCGCCGGTCAGGGTCAGCCGACGATGTCGTCGGCCTTGATCCGTTCCGCCGACGCCGCGGCGTCGGTCGGCTGCTCTTCCGCCGCGATCTCCGCAGCGATGCGGGCCCGATAGTTCGCCTTCTCCCGCTCGAGCCGCGCCGTGTCCCAGCCCAGGACCTCGGCCGCGATCTCGCCGACCTCGTCGACGGCGGCGCCGCCCCGGTCCCGCGACTCCGAGTTGAGCCGCACGCGCGCGACGAGGATGTCCTCGAGGTGCAGGGCCCCTTCGACGGTGCACGCCCAGGCGACCTCCGCGCGCAGGAACTGCGGCGCGGCGGCCAGCGGCCGGCCCATGGTCGGATCGGCGTCGATGGTCGCCAGCAGCGACTCCACCTCGGATCCGTAGCGCGACAGCAGATGCTTCATCCGGTCGGCGTCGAGGCCGTAGCGGGCACCGAGCCGGTCGGCCTGGTTGCGGGCCGCCGCGAAGCCCTCCGCGCCGAGCAGCGGGAGGTCGGCCGTGACCGACGGCTTCGCCTTCGCCTCGGCGGAGCCCAGCGCGAAGTCGACGGCGTCCTCGGCCATCACCCGGTAGGTCGTCAGCTTGCCGCCGGCGATCGAGACCATGCCGGGTGCGACCTCCGTGACGGTGTGTTCCCGCGACACCTTCGTCGACTTCGACTCGTCCAGCACCGCCGGCTGCAGCAGCGGCCGCAGCCCGGCGTACGTGCCGATGATGTCGTCGCGGGTGAGGGGCTCGGCGAGCACCTCGTTGGCGTGGGCGAGGATGTAGTCGATGTCGGCGCTGGTCGGCACCGGATGCTCGAGCTGCTCGTGCCAGGCGGTGTCGGTGGTCCCGATGACCCAGTAGTGCTGCCAGGGGATGATGAACAGCACCGACTTCTCGGTGCGCAGGAACATGCCCGCGCTGGCCTTGATGCGCTCCCGGGGCAGCACGATGTGGATGCCCTTGCTGGCCAGGACCTTGAGGCCGCCGCTGCTGCCGGCGAGCTTCTGGGTCTGCTCGGTCCAAACGCCGGTGGCGTTGATCACCCGCGTGGCCGAGATGGTGAGCGTGTCGCCGCTCTCCAGGTCCACGGCCTCGACGCCGTCCACGCGCCCGGCGTCGTTCTTCCGGACACCGGTGACCTTGACCCGGCTGGCGGCCTCGGCGCCGTACTTCACCGCGGTGCGGATGAGCGTGACGACGAGGCGGGCGTCGTCGACCCGGGCATCGTAGAACTCGATGGCGCCGATCAGCGCGTCGGGCTTGATGTCCGGGAAGCGCCCGCGAGCGCCGTCCTTGGAGAGGTGCTTCTGCAGCGGGACCGTCTTGCGGAAGCCGGCGCCCGCGACCGCGAGCGCGTCATAGAGCCCGACGCCGACCGCCGAGTACGCGCGCTCGATCACCCGCTGCTTGAGCGGCCACAGGAACGGCTGCGCCTCGACGAGGTGCGGGGCGATGGTGGTGAGGAGCCGTCCGCGCTCGGTCAGCGCCTCGGCGACGAGCTTGAAGTCGAGGTTGTAGAGGTAGCGCAAGCCGCCGTGCACGAGACGCGACGACCGCGACGACGTGCCAGACGCCCAGTCCTGGGCCTCGACGACGGCGGTCCGCAGTCCGCGGGAGGCGGCGTCCAGCGCGATCCCCGCTCCGGTCACCCCGCCACCGATGACGAGGACGTCGAAGTGTTGTGACTCCATCGCACGAAGCGACGTGGCACGCTGGGCCTGGGTGAGTGCGGTCATCTGCTGCTGGCTCCTCTGCTGGCGGACTCCCAGGATTCGTGCACTGCACGTTTAAATCAAGACCCCTGCACGTTCGTGCAGGTCACCGCTAGGATGGGCCGCGACGGTGCCGACATCGACGTCTCGGAGGCTCGGGTGAGCAGGACCAGCGACCAGCTGCTGACAGTGGCGCGTATGTATTACGTGCAGGCCGAGACCATGGACGCCATCGCCCATCACCTGGGGGTGTCGCGCTCGACGGTGTCGCGGCTGCTGAAGGAGGCCCGCGACCGCGGCCTCGTCCGGGTGACCATCGTCGACCCGGACCGCCCCCTGAACCGGCTAGCCGAACTGTTCGAACGCCACTTCCACGTCACGGCTCACCTCGTGCACGTGCGCCCGGGGGCCAGCAGCATCTTCCGGCTCGACCAGGTCGCCAGGATGGCCGCCGGTCTGCTCGGGAACATGGTGCGGGACGGCGACACCGTCGGCATCGCCTGGGGCACCACGGTCTCCGCGATCGCCACGCACCTGCGCCCCCGCGACCTCACCGGCGTGACCGTCATCGGACTCAACGGCGGCGCCAACCATCAGACCACCGGCCTGCCGTATGTGGGGTCGATCCTCCACAAGTTCGCCACCGCGCTCGGGGGCCAGGAACAGCTCTTGGCGCTGCCCGCGTTCTTCGACGACCCCGCGACGAAGGAGGCGATGTGGCGGGAGCAGAGCACCCGGCACATCCTGTCGGTGCGGGCCAACTGCCGGATCGCCTTGTTCGGCGTCGGTGGGCTGCACTCCGAGCTGCAGAGCCATGTGTACTCGTCGAACTATCTGAGCGACGCTGACCTGCGCTACCTGCGGGAGAACAACGTCGTCGGCGACGTCTGCACGGTCATGGTGCGCGAGGACGGCTCCTACCGGGACCTGGAGATCAACAAGCGCGCCACGGGGATGACCCCCGGCGAGCTGCAGGCCATCCCGAAGCGGATCTGCGTCGTCAGCGGCCTGTCGAAGGCCGCGCCGGTCCTGGGTGCCCTGAGGGCGGGCGTCGCCACCGATCTCGTCATCGACGCCGAGACCGCCCGCGCGGTCCTCAACCGCATGAAGCCGGGCATCCGGCTGGCCTGAGCGGGCGTCGCCGCTAGTCAGCGCGGCCTGGAGCCGCCAACTGACACGCACGTGCGCGACCACCTAGGCTGTCCCCCATGTCTGAATACATCCTGACCGAGGTGCAGGACGGCATCGCGCGGATCACGCTCAACCGTCCCCGGGCGATCAACGCCCTCACCGAGGACATGTTCACCGCCATGTACGACGCGCTCACCGCCTGGCACGACGACGACGCGGTGACCGCCGTCGAGCTGGCGGGCGAGGGCGAGCGCGGCTTCTGTGCCGGCGCCGACGTCCGCGCCCTAGCCGAGACGGTGCGCGAGGGCGGCCCGTTCCTCCGCTATCTCGAGACCGAGTACGCCCTCGACATGATGTTCGCGGACTACACCAAGCCCGTCACGTCGTTCCTCCGCGGCATCGCGATGGGCGGTGGGCTGGGCATCGGCGGCCATGTGGACCGCCGGATCGTCTACGCCGACACCGTCATGGCCATGCCGGAGACGAAGATCGGCTTCTTCCCCGACGCGGGCGTCATGTACGAACTGTCGCGGGCGGGCGCCGTCGGCGTGCACGTGGCGCTGACCGCGGCCACCTTCACGGGCGGCGACGCGCTCCTCATGGGGTTGGCCGACGAATCGGCCGACGGCGAGCTCCCCGCTCCCCTGTTCGAGGACTCGGCCGCGTGGATCCACGACTGCTACTCCTCCGACGACGTCGTCGAGATCGCGCATCGACTCGAGCACCATCCCGCGGAGGCGGCGCGCCAGGCGGCCCGCGACCTGCGGGCGCGCAGCCCCTTCTCCGTGCACGTCGCGATGCGCGCTCTGCTGCGCGCGCGGTCCCTGCGGCTCAACGAGGTGCTGGCCCAGGATCTCAGGCTGGCCGAGTCGGTCATTCCGTCCGGGGACTTCGTCGAGGGTGTCCGCGCCCTGCTGATCGACAAGGACAACCGGCCGCAGTGGCGCCACACGTCGCTCGAGGAGGTGCCGACCGCCGAGGTGGACCGCGTCTTCGACTACTGACGGCGACGGCCCGGCGATAGAGGACATGCCCCCCAGGGTATGCTGGTGGGAGTGAGCACACACTACGATGGGGCTGGCTATCCCGCCCCTGGTGAAGGAGAAGCATGTCCACCGTCCACGACGTCATCATCATCGGCTCAGGTCCGGCCGGCTACACGGCGGCCATCTACGCCGCGCGCGCCAACCTCAAGCCCGTCGTCTTCGAGGGCTCGTTCGAGGGTGGCGGAGCGCTCATGAACACCACCGAGGTGGAGAACTACCCGGGCTTCGCCGAGGGCATAATGGGCCCGGAGCTCATGGACCAGATGCGCAAGCAGGCTGAGCGCTTCGGAGCCGAGCTCATCACCGACGACGCCACCGCCGTCGACCTCACGGGCGAAGTCAAGATCGTCAAGGACTCCTACGACAAGGAGTACCACGCCAAGACCGTGATCCTCGCCATGGGCTCCGGCTACCGCAAGCTGGGACTCCCCGACGAGGAGCGCCTGTCCGGGCGCGGCGTCTCCTGGTGCGCCACGTGTGACGGCGCCTTCTTCCGCGACAAGCCCATCGCCGTCATCGGCGGCGGCGACTCGGCGGTCGAGGAGGCGACGTTCCTCAGCCGCTTCGGCTCGAAGGTCGTCATCGTCCACCGGCGCGACGAGCTGCGCGCGTCGAAGATCATGCAGGACCGCGCCATGCGCGACCCCAAGATCGAGTTCGCGTGGAACTCCGTCGTCGAGCGCATCAACGGCGCGAACTCGGTGGAGTCCATCACGTTGAAGGACACCCACACGGGCGAGCTGCGCGACTTGGACGTCAAGGGCGTGTTCATCGCCATCGGCCACGACCCCCGCTCGGCCCTCGTCAAGGACCAGGTGCACACCGACGCCGAGGGATACGTCCTTGTCGACGGCCGGTCGACCGCCACCAACGTCCCCGGCGTGTTCGCGTGCGGCGACCTCGTCGACCACACGTACCGGCAGGCGATCACCGCCGCGGGGAGCGGCTGCTCCGCCGCCCTCGACGCCGAGCGCTACCTGCAGGCGCTCGAGGACGCGGTCCCCATGGCGGTCAGCGCCTAGACTCGGTCCGCGACCCACACATTCCGGAAGGCGATTTCATGGCAGTGACCGACGTGACCGAGAAGACGTTCGTCGACGAGGTGCTGATGGCGGGGCAGCTCGTCGTCGTCGACTACTGGGCGGACTGGTGCTCGCCGTGCAAGCAGATCGCCCCGATCATCGACGAACTGTCGCGGGAGTACGGCGACGTCAAGTTCGTGAAGGTCGACACCAACACCAACCCGAACCTGGCGGCGGAGCAGGGCGTGCTGAGCCTGCCCACGCTGCAGTTCATCCAGGGTGGGCGCGTCGTGAAGTCGCTCACGGGCGGCAAGACGAAGGGCGCGCTCAAGAAGGTCATCGACGAGCTGCGTTGACATGACGCACTCCCCCGCGACGCCGTCGGCGCCGGAGTCCTGGGAGCCGGTCTCCCCGGCCGACGTGGTGCGGCCGCGGCCCTGGTGGGTCGCGGCGGCCGGGCCCGCGCTACTCGTGGTCCTGCTGGTGCTCGGCGGGATCATCGGGGGCGCGCTCGGCCGTTCGGTCGGCACCGCGTCGCCGACGCCGTCGGGGTCCCCCACGCCGGCCTACGTCATGGATCCACCCATCCAGGTGGGTGACCTGGTCCGCGGGGCCGTGACCGAGAGCTCGGGCCCCGCCCCGGAGAACCAGCGCATCGTGCGCGCCGACTATTCCGACGGCGTCAACAAGGTCATCTTCGTCATGACCTGGCCCGAGGACGACGTCAGCACCTACGTCGCGGACGCCGGCGTCGAGGGCGCCAACGAGGTGGGCGGGGCCGGGACGCTGTGCGGCACGTCGCTGGACACCTCACTGCCGGCGTGCGGCCGCATCTCCCAGGGCACCGGGCTCCTCCTGCTGGCCGTCACGGAACACGCCACCGCCGAGCTGGCCACGCAGCTGGCCGCGTTCGAGGACGCCGTCGCCGCCGCGGGCTGAGCGGGCCCACATTCCCTGACGGGATACAGTGAGCGCATGCGAGAGGGCGCGCCGCGTCCCTGACGGCAAGGTAAAGGATCGTGACCGAGCACTCCAGACACGACACCCGGCTCGACCGGTTCGTCGACAGCTACTCCCAGCGCACCAACGGCATGCGGGTGTCCGCCGTCCGAGCGTTGTTCGCCGTCGCCAACCGCCCCGAGATCGTGTCGCTGGCCGGTGGGATGCCGAACATCAAGGACCTGCCGCTGCCTGAGATCGCGGGCTCGATCGCCGACATGATCACCAGCAACGGCACGCAGGTGATGCAATACGGCTCGGGGCAGGGTGAGCCGGCCCTCCGGGAGCAGATCCTCGACGTCATGGCGCTCGAGGGCATCACCGCGCACGCCGACGACGTGGTCATCACCGCCGGGTCCCAGCAGGGCCTCGATCTCGTCACGCGCATCTTCTGCGACCCGGGCGACGTGATCCTCGCGGAGTCGCCGTCGTACGTCGGAGCTCTCGGCACCTTCCTCAGCTACCAGACCGAGGTCGTGCACGTCGGTTCGGACGAGGACGGGCTGGACCCCACAGCGCTGCGCGAGACCGTGGCGAGGCTGAAGAAGGCCGGCAAGCGGATCAAGTTCCTGTACACGATCCCCAACTTCAACAACCCGTCCGGCAAGACTCAGCCGTGGGAGCGCCGCCTCGACATCCTGTCGGTGTGCGCCGAGGAGGGCGTGCTCGTCGTCGAGGACAACCCGTACGGGCTGCTGACGCTGGACGCCGACCCGATCCCGGCGATGCGCTCCGCGGACGCCGACGTCATCTACCTCGGCTCGTTCTCCAAGACCTTCGCCCCGGGCTTCCGCGTCGGCTGGGTCCTCGCCCCGCACGCCGTGCGCGAGAAGCTCGTCCTCGCGCAGGAGTCCGCGACGCTCTGCCCGCCCGTGTTCAGCCAGTTCGCGATCTCGACGTACCTGGCGACCCAGGACTGGCAGGGACAGATCGAGATCTACCGCGACATGTACCGCGAGCGCCGCGACACCATGCTGCACGCCTTGGCCGAGGAGATGCCCGACGGCGCATCCTGGACGCGTCCCGCCGGGGGCTTCTTCGTCTGGGTCACGCTCCCCGAAGGGCTCGACTCGCAGGCGATGCTCCCGCGCGGCGTCAACGCGCGCGTCGCGTTCGTGCCCGGCGGAGCGTTCTACGCCGACGGCCAGGGCGCCCGCAACGTCCGGCTCTCGTACTGTTTCCCGCCCGCCGACCGCATCCGCATCGGCGTGCAGCGCTTCGCCGACGTGGTCCGCCGCGAGCTGGAAGTCATGGACACCTTCGGCATCGACGCCTCACCCCACGAGTTGCGGCGCCCCACCGGCCCCGGACCCGATCTCACCTGACAAGGAGTTATCCATGACGATCATCGTGATTGCCGGTGGGCTCAGCCACGAGCGCGACGTGTCGCTGCGGTCGGGCCGGCGGGTCGCGCAGGCGCTGCGTGACGTCGGCCGCGAGGTGATCGAGGCGGACGTCAACGCCGACCTGGTGCCGTTGCTGCGCCGCACGCCGGACGCCGTGGTCGTCCCCATGCTGCACGGGGGACTCGGCGAGGACGGAGCGTTCCGGGAGGTCCTCGAGGTCCTGAACGTGCCCTTCGTCGGGCCGACGGGGGCGTCGTCGCGGCTGACGTTCGACAAGTCCATCGCGACGTCGGTCGTCCGCGCAGCCGGGCTCGCCGCCCCCAAGCAGATCGCTCTTCCCCACGACATCTTCCGCGAGCTCGGCGCGCCGGCCCTCATGGAGGGCATCGGAGCACAGCTGGGCTACCCGCTCATGGTCAAGCCGTCGCGCAGCGGCTCAGCGCTCGGCGTCACCAAGGTCGACGACGCGTCCGGGCTCCCCGCGGCGCTCGTGGCGGCCTACGCGTACGGATCGGTCGCGGTCATCGAGTCCTACGTGGCCGGCACCGAGATCGCCGTCACCGTCCTCGACGACGGGTCGGGGCCGGTGGCGCTGCCCCCCGTCGAGATCCGTCCCGAGTCCGGCGTGTACGACTACGAGTCGCGCTACACGGCTGGTCAGACCCGGTTCGTCACCCCCGCCGAGCTGTCCGACGACGCACTCCTGGCCGCGCGGGAGCTCGCG
The DNA here is from genome assembly GCF_001693815.1 of Tessaracoccus lapidicaptus. Lineage (GTDB taxonomy): Bacteria > Actinomycetota > Actinomycetes > Propionibacteriales > Propionibacteriaceae > Arachnia > Arachnia lapidicapta. The sequence continues at coordinate 42,612 of NZ_MBQD01000002.1, forward strand.
GTGGCGGTGCACCGGGCCCTGGGGCTGCGGCACTTGTCGCGCACGGACATGATCGTCGAGGCCTCCGGCCGGCCGGTGTTCTTCGAGGGCAACGTCGCGCCCGGCATGACGGAGACGTCGCTCGCACCGCTGGCCTTCGAGGCCGCCGGCCGGGAGCTGGGCGAGGTGTTCGCGACGCTGGTCGACCTCGCGCGCGCCTGACATGGGGCTGCGGACGAAGCAGGCGCTCGCCATCATTGCGGGTGTCGTCGTCGCGGGCGTGATGCTGCTGCTCGGCCTGTGGCAGATGGCGTCGTACCAGGAGTCGACGCGCGACGTGTCCGCTGAGCGGGCCGCGGAGGCGCCCGTGGCCCTGGCCGAGAGTGTGAGCGAGTCCGGTGAGGTGGCGGACGTCTACGGTCGGAGGGTCACCCTCGAGGGAACGTACCTGCCGGACGAGGTGCTCGTCGGCGAGGCTGCGCCGCTGCGCGTCGTCACGGCCTTGCGGATGACTGACGGCCGGCATGTGGCGGTGGTGCGCGGCGCCGTCGCCGAGGGCGCAGAGCCGCCGGCCGCGCCGTCGGGGAACCAGAACATCGTCGGCGTGTTCCTGGCGCCGGATCTGCCCGCGGAAGGTGTCGCGGGGGGCGCCGACCTGGGATCGCTACGCATCCAGACGCTCGCGCAGACGTGGCCGTCGCCGCTGGTGGCGGGGTACGTGACACTGCCGGCCGACGAGGCCGCACGTCAGGGGCTCGACGCCGCCTCGCTCACGCTGCCGTCCACCGAAGGGTCCCCCACCCACCGGGGCTACGCGCTCCAGTGGTGGGTGTTCGCCGCGGGCGCTGTCGCGTTCGGCGTGTACGCCGCCCGTGGTTTCGCGAAGGACGCCGAGCGAGCGGCGGCGAACCGGCCGAGCGACTAGGCGGTCGAAGCCCGGAGCTTCGCGCGGACATCCTTGGTGGCGAAGTGCTCGGCCACGAACGACAGGAACGGCACGGTGCCCGCCGCCATGATGGCGAGGAACCACTTGATCGACCAGTTCACGCGGCGGCCGAGGTCGTACGCGGTGATGAGCAGGACCATGTAGAGCCAGCCGTGCGGCATGCCGGTCCAGGTGACGACGCGGCCGTCGCCCCAGATGTACTTGAGCGGCAGCCCCACGAGGACCAGCACGACGAGCAGGATCCCGACGACCCAGGCCATGATCCGGTAGCGCAGGAGCGCCGATCGGACGGCTGCGACGTCGTCGTCGGGGATGGACATGGTGGGCGAGGTCATTCGGCGCCTCTCTTGATCGTTTTGTCGATATAGCTGTTTGGATGTTTATCTGTTTGGCGTCGTGGAGCTATACCGTTCGGCCGTCCAAGATAGCCATGATGCGTTCCAGATCGTCGCCGGATGCGAATTCGATGGTGATCTTGCCCTTGTTCCTCCCGATGGCGACCCGCACCCGGGTGTCGAAGTGGTCGCTGAGGTGCGTCGACAGGTCTCGTTCCCGCTCCGAGGGCATGCGCGGCGTTCTCACCATGGGCCGCTTCTCCTCTCGGCCGCGGCCGAGCGCAACGATCTCCTCCGTCGAGCGGACCGACAAGCCCTCGGCGACGATACGGTCAGCGAGGCGCTCCTGCTCGGCGGCATCGTCGAGCCCCAGGAGCGCGCGGGCGTGACCGGCTGAGATGACGTTGGCGGCGACCTTGGACTGCACCCTCGGGGGGAGGTTCAGCAATCTGAGCGTGTTGGATACCTGCGGGCGGGACCGGTGGATGCGCTGGGCCAGATCTTCCTTGGTGCAGTCGAAGTCCTGAAGGAGCTGGGCGTAGGCGTTCGCTTCCTCGATCGGGTTGAGATTGGCGCGGTGCAGGTTCTCCAGCAGGGCGTCGCGCAGGAGCGCGGTGTCGTCGGTGCCTCTGATGATCGCCGGGACGGTGTCGCGGCCTGCCTGCTGGCTGGCGCGCCATCGTCGCTCGCCCATGACGAGCTCGAACCGGCCCTCCCCGGCCCTTCTGACCACGATGGGCTGGAGCACGCCGAACTCGCGGATCGACTCGGCAAGCTCCTGCAGGTCGTCTTCGTCGAAGACCGTGCGCGGCTGCTGCGGGTTCGGGCTGATGCTGCCCACCGGGATCTCAGCGAACTCTGAGCCGTCGCTCAGCGTCGCCACCTCGTCGGCGTCGGTGCGGGCGAACAGGTCCCCCAGCCCTTGTCCGAGGGCACTCTTCTTCATCGCTGCCATCACTTGGTCACCGCCACTCGTTCGGCGAGCTCCTTGGCGGCGGCCAGATAGGCGACGGCGCCAGGGGACTTCGGCTGGTAGTTGAGGACTGTCTGCTGGAAGCTCGGCGCTTCCGCGATGCGCACGGACCGCGGGATCTCGTTCGACAGCGTCTGGGTCGGGAAGTGCTTGCGCACCTCGTCGGCGACCTCCCGCGAGAGGTTCGTGCGGCTGTCGTACATCGTGAGCAGGATGGTGCTCAGCTCGATCGAGTCGTTGAGATTGCCCTTCACGCGCTGAATGGTCCGCATCAGCTGCGTCACGCCCTCAAGGGCGTAGTACTCGGTCTGAATGGGCACCAAAATCTCCGTGGACGCCACCAGGGCGTTCAGCGTGAGCAGGCCGAGGGACGGCGGGCAGTCGAAGAAGATGTAGTCGACTCCGGACTCGTCGATGTACTGCATGATCGCGTCGCGCATGCGGTGTTCACGGCCTCGCATGTTGACGAGCTCCAGTTCCGCCGCGGCCAGGTCGATGGCGGCAGGCAGCACATGGAGGTTAGGGGAGTGCGGCGAGGGCTGGGCGTGCTCGATGATGCCGATCCCCTCCATCAGCACCTCGTATGTGCCCTTCGTCCCCGGCGAGTGGGGCACGCCGAGGGCAGTCGACGCGTTCCCCTGTGGGTCCGTGTCAACGACCAGCACGTTCAAACCGCCCATCGCGAGCGCATGCGCCAGGTTGACAGTGGTCGTCGTCTTCCCCACGCCGCCCTTCTGGTTGGCCACCACGAAGATGCGGGGCCGTTCGGGCCTGGGCAGCGTCGGGCTGGGCTCGCTGAAGTCGATGAACTCATCGCCGTACTCGGAGTCGATGCTGGCGTGGAGGTCGTGGGCCGCTCGTCGTGGAGCGGTAGCCGTTTCACGTGAAACGTTGCTGTGTTCCTTCCACAGCTCGTCTTCATTGATCTGCTGCTTGCGCTTGCGGAAGAACAACGCCATCCAGGGCCTCCTCGGTGATCCGCGACGACTCTACCCAACCCGTCAGTCGTGCGAAACTTCGTTGGCGCGTCGCGCACCGTTTCACGTGAAACGCACCAAACCCACGCCCTCCCATACCGGCACGACACGCCGTCGAACGCCGCGCCGAGCCCACATACGGGCCGCAGGAGGGAGATCTGACGTCATTGGTGCCACCGTCTGAGGATCGGAGTCCCGCCCCTGATCCGAGTCGGGATCCATGAAGCGCAGGCGAGCGGATCGACCGTGCCGCGGGTGGAGTCGCCCCGCGCACTATTCGCATCCGCGTTGGCCGCTGCGACCAGGCACATCCGCCGCGGCCCTTCGTGGTCCGTTGAGCCTGACACGCCGTCTGCCGGATCCGGTTGAGCCTGACTCACGGTTCACTGGAGGCGATTGAGCCTGCCTCACGGCTCGACACCCGGATCGCGCACGAGGACCCCGAATCTCGGATCGAGCCTTCACTCAGGCTCAATCCCCCATCTGCGACACGAATGACAGGCTTCATGGCACATCGGTGCGCAATACGGCCGTCGGGTCGCAGTTCGACGGCGTGTCGTGCCCAAAGGGTGCGGCGGGCCGGATCGAGCCCTCGTTCAGGCTCAATCCCCGATCTGCGACACGAATCACAGGTTTCATGGCACATCAGCGAGCTATGCGGCCGTCGGGGCGCAGTTCGACGGCGTGTCGTGCCGAAAGGGGGGCCGGACCAGGCCGGGGCCTCGTTCAGGCTCAATCCCACATCTGCGACACGAATGACAGGGTTCGCGGCACACCAGTGAGCTATGGGGCAGTCAGGTCGCAGTTCGACGGCGTGTCGTGCCGAAAGGGGGCCCCCGACCGGGCCGGCCGGGGCAGTGGGGGGCGACGTCGAGGGGCGTCGGCTCAGCGGGTGGTCACCCGGATTGCGCGGGTCCCCTCGACGCCGGCAGCCACACGCAGTTCGAGCACCTCGGCCCGGGCACCCGACACCGATAGAGGCTTACCCGCCGCGCGGATCTCCTCCTCCGCAGACTCGCCCTTCAGCGCCAGCAGCTGGCCACCGTCGCCGAAGAGGGGGAGCGTCCACTTCAGGAGCTTCTCCAGCGGCGCGACGGCGCGACACACCACGACGTCGTAGCGCTCGCGAACGTCCTCAGCCCTCGCACGCACAACCGTCACGCGGTCGCCGAGTCCCAGCTCATCAACCGCCTCCTGCAGGAAGTTCGCGCGCCGCAGCAACGGCTCGATCAGCGTGACCCGCAGGTCCGGCCGCACGATGGCCAGCGGCAACCCCGGTAGTCCAGCCCCAGAGCCCACGTCCGCGACGTCACTGCCCTGCGGGACCGCGTCGTCCAGCGCTAGGGAGTTGCCGACGTGCCGCTGCCAGAGCCGCTCGCCCTCCCGGGGCCCCATGAGTCCCCAGGAGATTCCACGACTTGCCAATATATCGACATAGCGCTTTAACCTTTCGGCGCTTTGCGGATATGCGTTCTCCAGCGCCGAGGCAGCCGCGAGCTCCGGCTCATCGCTCACTTGGCGCGGACCACCACGCGACGTGCCGGCGGCTCACCCTCCGACTCGCTCACCAGGCCGGCTGCAGCAACCTCGTCGTGCACGATCTTGCGCTCGTAGGCGTTCAGCGGTGCCATGCGCACCGGCTCGCCACTCTGCTGCACCTCGGCGATGGCGTCCTTAGCCATCGCGACGAGCTCCGCCCGACGCCGCTGGCGGTAGCCCGCGACGTCGACCATGAGCCGAGACCGGTGACCCGTCTCCGTCATCACGACGAGGCGCGCCAGCTCCTGGAGGGCATCGAGCACCTCCCCGTCCTTACCCACGAGGAGCTCGGAGTCCGTGTCGATCACCACGAAGGCCCGGCCGTCCTGCACCGAGTTCTCGATGTCGCCATCGAGGTCTGCGATGTCCAGCAGCTCCTCGAGGTAGTCCGCGACGAGGTCGCCCTCGGCCAGCAGCGCCGCGTCAGTCTCGTTGTTCGCCATGAAGAGGTGTCCTCTCGTCGTGCCCCTGCTGCGGGGCGATTCACTCGTGGGATGGGGGATCGAGCCGCCGTCGGCTCACTTCTTCTTCCGCGCGGACCGGGACTGCTGGCGGGGCTGCTGTCGGGTCACGACGCGCTTGCCGTCCTCGGTGCTGCGGACGGTCTGCCGCGACACCTGCTGGCGGGCGATCTTCGGCGCCGCCTCGTCGGCCACCGCCTCGTCCGTGCTCAGCGGTGCCTTGGTACCCACGGTCCGCGGCGGCGCGGCGGCGGCGTTCTTGGGCTTGCGACGACGCTTCGCCGCGCGCTGCTCCATGATGGCCTGCGGGTCGTGGCCCTTGGCGAGCATGCGCTCTTCCCAGTCGATGTAAGCGGGAGTGTTCGGCGCGGGGTTGTTGCGGATGAGCAAGCCCTGCTGCGCCATGGTCCACAGGTTCGAGGTCAGCCAGTAGACGAGCACGCCGATCGGGATGACGACCGACGAGGCGGCGTAGACGACGGGGAAGAAGTAGAGCATCAGCTTCTGCTGCTGCGCCATGGGGCCGGTCAGCGACTCCGGGGGCAAGTTCTTGCGCATGAGCTGCAGCTGCGTGACGAAGAAGACCGCGACCATCGCGACGACCAGGATGACGCCGACGATCTGCGTGGGTCCGACCCCCGTCATGGGGAAGATGCGTTCGGCGAGGCCGGCGCCAAGGATCTCGGCGTTCTGCAGCGACGACACCAGGTCCGGGTTGGTCTTGAAGAAGTGCCCGCGGACATTGCCCGACGACACGCCCTCGAGCACGCGGAACAGCGCGAGGAAGATCGGCATCTGGAGCAGCAGCGGCAGGCAGGAGGCGGTCGGGCTGACGCCCTCCTCCTGGTACATCTTCATGGTCTCCTGGCCGAGCCGCTCGCGGTCGTGGCCGTACTTCTTCTGCAGCTCAGCCATCTTCGGCTGGAGCAGCTGCATGCTGCGCGCAGAGTTGATCTGCTTGACGAACAGGGGGATGAGCAGCGTCCGGATGACGACGGTGAGGCTGATGATCGCCAGCGTCCAGTTCCAGCCGGAGTCCTCGCCGAGCAACGGCGTGAACAGCCAGTGGAAGAACACGACGATGCCGGACACGGCCCAGTAGAGCGGCTGCATCATCGCCGACAGCACTCCGTAGAAGCTGTCCCAGATGTTCAGCGTCACCAGCAGATCCACCACGTAAGCCACCTCAGTCGGGTTGGGGACCCGAGGTCCCCGGTTTGGTTGAATTCTTGCGCTCCCAGGCGGCCGCCTCGGCGGTGCCTGGGACGTAGTCGACGCCGCCCTGCGCCCATGGATGGCAGCGCAGGAGCCGTCGGATGGTGAGCCAGGAGCCCTTCAGAGCCCCGTGGGTCCCGAGAGCCGCCAGCCCGTACGTCGAACACGACGGGTGGTACTTGCACACGTCGCCGTAGGAGGGGGACACGAACTTCCGCCACCCCTTGACGAACCAGATCAGCGGGTACTTCAGCACGCGGCCGCCTTCCGGAACGCGCGGCGCCACGCGTCCGCGAGGTCGTCGGCGAGCCGCTCGGGCTCGGTCGCGGCCGGCGGCAGGGCGCGCACCACCACGTCGGCGGGCACAGGCGTCTCGAGGTCGACGACCAGATGACGCAACCGGCGCTTGACCCGGTTGCGGGTCACGGCGTTGCCGACCTTCTTGGAGACAACAAAACCCACCCGCCCGGGGACGGGTGGATCGTGCTGGGTGATGCGCTGGACGTGCACCACGACGCTCGGGCTGGCTGCTCGGGAACCGCGACGGACGGTGGCACCGAAGTCACTGGGCCTGGTGAGGCGCCGCGGACCCGGCAGCACCGTCGCTCGACCCCTTAGGCCGACAGCTCGACGCGGCCCTTGCGACGGCGGTTCGCCAGGATGGCGCGGCCGGCGCGGGTACGCATACGGGAACGGAAACCGTGGGTGCGGCTGCGGCGACGGTTGCTCGGCTGGAAAGTGCGCTTGCTCATGGGATTACTCCCTCAGGTTCGAAGGTGTACAACTGCCCTGGTGGGCAGGGGGAAGTGACCGCCTCGATGGCGACTGGTCAACGATACGCGCGAATCGGCCCTCCGGCCAAACCGGCGAGGGCGAACCGGGCAACTAAGCAAATAACACTGATGTAGTCCAGTACGCGCCCGGCGTGTCGTCCAAATCGCCTTGCGCCTGGCCCCTTGCGGTACTAACTTCGTTGTCCTGCCTTCCAGCTTATCCACAGGTGAGTGCCGGTGGGCGGTCCCCGGAGGTGAGTTATACCCTCTTGTGGACAACCTTGTGGACATTGAGTGCAGGCGGGGGAGAACCGCCGGGAAGTGGGTGAGGTGAGCGAATCACCGATGCCGGACCTGGCGGGCCTGTGGAACGACGTCATCGCCTCGGCGGACGTTCCGACCAGGGCCTGGCTCCGGCGCACCCAGCCGTTGGACATGCACGGCAGCACCCTGATGGTCGCTGTCGGGGACGAGACCACCCGTGAACGCATCGAGACGAGGCTCCGTCCCCAGATCGAGGAGCGGCTGAGCTCCCTGTGTGGCCAGAACACGCACCTGGCCGTCATGATCAACCCGGAGCTCGTCGCCGAGCCGGAGTCGCCGCCCGCGCCCGAGCCCACGGAGGAACCCCGCCGGGCCGCCCCGCGATCGCGCCCCCAGGATGTGCGGCTGAACCCGCGCTACACGTTCGAGTCGTTCGTCGCCGGGTCCTCCAACCGGTTCGCGCACGCCGCGGCCGCCGCCGTCGCGGAGACGCCTGGCAAGTCCTACAACCCACTGATGATCTACGGACCGTCGGGCCTCGGGAAGACGCATCTGCTGCACGCCATCGGGCACTACGTCACCAGCTACTACGAGCAGCTGCGGGTGAAGTACGTCTCGACCGAGGAACTCACCAACGACTTCATCAACGCCATCTCGTCGAACCGCACCGCGGAGTTCCGCAGCTCCTACCGCGACGTCGATGTCCTGCTCGTCGACGACATCCAGTTCCTGGAGTCGAAGATCCAGACGCAGGAGGAGTTTTTCCACACCTTCAACACCCTGCACAACGCGCAGAAGCAGATCGTGATGACCTCCGATCGGCCGCCGAAGCTGCTGGAGGCCCTGGAGCCTCGGCTGCGGTCGCGGTTCGAGTGGGGCCTCATGACCGACATCCAGCCGCCCGACCTCGAGACCCGCATCGCCATCCTGCGCAAGAAGGTGGCGTCGCAGCGACTCACGGCGGGCACGCAGGTGCTGGAGCTCATCGCGTCGCGGATCCCCACGAACATCCGCGAGCTCGAGGGGGCGCTGACGCGGGTCGCGGCGTTGGCGAGCCTCAACCAGCAGGAGATCACGGTCGCGCTGGCCGAGCAGGTCCTCAACGACCTCATGCCCGACGACGCCACCCCCGTCGACGCGCAGGCGATCATGGACGCCGCCGCCAGCTACTTCAGCATCTCGATGGACGACCTCATCGGCAGCAGCAGGGTCGCGACCATCGCGACGGCGCGGCAGATCGCGATGTACCTGTGCCGAGAGCTGACGGACATGTCGCTGCCCAAGATCGGCAACAAGTTCGGCGGACGCGACCACTCGACGGTGCTGCACGCGGTCCGCAAGATCAACGAGAAGATCGGCGTGGATCGGGACCTGTTCAACCAGGTGACCGAGCTCACCAACCAGATCAAGCAGTCCTGAGCGGCGCCGTCGATACCCCTGCTCCCTGGGGCATGCCACGCACGGCACCCGGGTGGGGGTATCGGCCCAGTATGCGGCCCCGCTGTTGTTCCGAGCCCTCCTCCGCGTGACAATGGACCGTCGGGCGGCAGATGGCCGCCGGCCGAGGCTTCCCTCCGTATACCGGTAGGGGTATACTCGTCCCATGGAATTCGTGGAGGATCCGATGCAGCTGGACCCGGAACAGATGACGTCGGTGGTCAAGCGGCTCAAGCGTGCCCAAGGGCAACTGGGCGGGATCATCCGGATGATCGAGGAAGGGCGCAACTGCGACGAGATCGTCACGCAGCTCGCCGCGGTGTCCAAGGCTGTGGACCGCGCCGGGTTCACGACGATCTCCATCGGTCTGCGCCAGTGCATGGAGCAGCCCGAGCCCGATCCGCTGGACCAGGCGAAGATGGAGAAGCTCTTCCTCAGCCTGGCCTGACTCAACTCCTCTGCTTCCCCGACTCCGGCGGCTCTCGCCGGACCACGGGACACGACGAAGGGGCGCGACCTCCCGCACACCATGGGAGATCGCGCCCCGGTCCATGTCCGGGCGGTGATGTCCGCCGCCCGGCCCGCCCCGTCAGATGCCGGTGCCGGCCCGCCAGGTGGTGTAGCCACCGTCGAGGTTGAGCACCTCGCGACCCGAGTCACGCAGCGCCGCCAGCGCCGCATGGCTCCGGATGCCGACGCCGCAGTGGAGGATCAGCGGCACGTCGCCGCCGGGGATCTCGTCCATACGGTCGCGCAGCTCGTCGACCGGGATGTTCATCGCACCGGGGATGGCCCCCGCCGCGTACTCGCCCGGCGTGCGCACGTCGATGACGACGGCACCCTCGGCCTGCCGCTCCGCCACCTCGTGCCACTGCACGGACTTCTCCCAGCCGCTCAGCCGGTTCTCGGCGATGAAGCCGAGCATGTTGACCGCGTCCTTCGCGGAGCCGAACTGCGGCGCGTAGGCGAGCTCGAGTTCGGCCAGCTCCGGCGCCGTCATCCCGGCGGTCATGGCCGTGGCGATAACGTCGATGCGCTTGTCGATGCCCTCGCGGCCGACGCCCTGCGCGCCCAGGATCTCCCCGGTCGCCGGATCGACGAGCAGCTTGAGCGCCATCGTCGACGCGCCGGGATAGTACGTGGCGTGCGAGGCGGGGTGCGTGTGGATCGCGAGGTAGGCCCGTCCGGCGTCGCGCAGCCGCTTCTCGTTCCAGCCCGTCGCGGCAACCTGGAGTCCGAGCAGCCCGACGATGGCGGTGCCGCGCACCGGGCGCGCCGGCTTGCCGCGGCCCGCGATATCGTCGGCCACGCGACGTCCCTGCAGGTTGGCCGTGTTGGCGAGCGGCACGAGGACCGCCTCGTCGCTCAGGGCGTCGTTCTTCTCGACGGCGTCGCCGACGGCGTAGATGTGCGGATCGTTGGTCAGCTGCCGGTGGTCGACCAGGAGTCCACCGCGCGGGCCGACCTTGAGGCCGGACGCCTTGGCGAGCTCGGTGTCGGGACGCACGCCGATCGCGGCGACCACCACGTCGGCGGGCACCGTGGCACCGTCGGCCAGCGTGACGTCGTGCTCACCGATGATGGTGACGCCGGAGCCGAGGCGCAGGTCGATGCCGGCGGCGCGCATGGCGTCGTGCACGGGGTCGACCATTTCGGGGTCCAGCGGCGCCATCACCTGGGGGAGTGCCTCCACCAGGGCGACCTTCATGCCGCGGTGCAGCAGGTTCTCGGCAACCTCGAGGCCGACGAAGCCGCCGCCGATGACGACGGCAGTCTCGGCACCCTGCACAGCCTCCAGCATGCGGTCGGTGTCCTCGACGTTGCGCAGCGGCAGCGCACGCTCGATGCCCGGGATGGGCGGCATCAGCGGCTTGGCACCGGGGGACAGGACCAGCTTGTCGTAGCTCAGGGTCTCCTCGCGGCCGGTGGCGACGTCGCGGACGATCACCTCGCGCGACTGGCGGTTGATCTGCACCGCCTCGACGCCGACGCGCACGTCCAGGCGGAACCGGTCGTAGAGCGCCTGGGGCGTCTGCAGCAGCAGCGCCGACCTCTCCTCGATCACCCCGCCGACGTGATACGGCAGGCCGCAGTTGGCGAACGACACGTAGCCGCTCTTCTCCACCACGACGATCTCCGCGGACTCATCCAGACGACGCAGCCGCGCGGCCGCGCTCATCCCACCAGCAACACCACCAACGATCACAACTCTCATGTTGCAAACTATATACCCCTGGGGGTATGGTGGTCTAACCGGGGTAACCGAGAAACCTGAAGGAGAACATCTATGTGCAGTCCCGCTAAGTGCCGAGTGTGTGGCAAGACGACCTGGGCCGGTTGCGGCAACCACGTCGAGAGCGTCAAGCGCATGGTGCCTGCCGACCAGTGGTGCGGCGGTCACCAGAACCAGAACGCCGGCGGCGGCTTCTTCAGCCGCGTGATGGGCCGCTGACACCTGCGGACAACCGTGTGAGACGGGCCGGGGCCGGGATGTGGATAACTTCCCGCCCCGGCCCTACCCACAAATACTCCCCGTGTAGTTTTCCAGTGATCCACAGCCGTTCAACAGGGACGACGACGCCCTGACAAGCGGCGACGGTGGTTATCCACCGGTTCCACAGCCGCTATGAGTAAGGCTGGAATGTAATTACACAAATCCCCTCAAAGTCAGTGATGTGGGCAACCGGGCCACTGAGGGCCCGCTGCTACCTTTGGTGGGGTGAGCATCGCAGCACGGGCCAGGGGCCTGACCAAGATCTATGGTTCGGGGTCGGCCGTGGTCACCGCGCTCGACAACGTCGACTTCGACATCCACGAAGGCGAGTTCACCGCCATCATGGGGCCCTCCGGCTCCGGCAAGTCCACGCTCATGCACCTCATGGCGGCGCTCGACACCCCCACGGCCGGCGAGGTCTACATCGGCGACACCGCGGTCTCCACCCTCGACGACACGCCCCTGACGGTCCTGCGGCGCGACCGCATCGGGTTCATCTTCCAGGCGTTCAACCTCGTTCCCACGCTCACGGCGCGCGAGAACATCGTCCTGCCGCTGCGGATCGCCGGCCGCCCCGTCGACGACGAGTGGTTCGAGCGCGTCGTCGGGGTCCTCGGCCTCGGCGACCGGCTCACCCACAAACCGACGGAGCTGTCGGGCGGCCAGCAGCAGCGCGTCGCCTGTGCCCGCGCGCTCATGAACCGGCCCGACATCGTCTTCGGCGACGAGCCGACCGGCAACCTGGACTCCACGTCGGCCGCCGAGGTGCTGGGATTCCTCAGGCGCAGCGTCGACGAGTTCGGGCAGACCGTCGTCATGGTCACGCACGACGCCCACGCCGCGAGCTACGCCGATCGGGCCGTGTTCCTCTCCGACGGGCGGATCGTCCACGAGCTCCGCGGCGCCACGCAGGAGGACCTGCTGAGCGCCATGTCGCACATCTACCCGCGCACCGACGCCACGCAGCGGCGCCCCGCCCCCGAGCCCGTCTACCGCGACGGCGGCCACGCGCCCACGCACGCCGGCCCCGTCGACGACGAGGAGCCGACCGTCGAGCGCTCCATCGCGCGCCGCGCGCTGATGGGCTGAGCGGATGCTGCACGCCACCTGGAGGTCTCTCTGGGCGCACAAGGTGCGCCTGGTGCTCAGCGCCCTGTCGATCGTGCTGGGCGTCGCGTTCGTCGCCGGCTCTCTGTTGTTCACCAACCTGCTGTCGTCGAGCTTCGACCAGCTGGTCAAGGGCGCCCTGGCGGACGTCAACGTGTCCGCCGAAGGTGTGGGCATCGAGGGCTTCGACCAGACCACCGGCCTGCAGCAGGTGTTGATGAGCCCCGACGACGTGGCGGCCATCGCCGACGTCGACGGCGTGGCGCAGGTCGAGGGCATGGTCTCCAGCAGCCAGATCTTCCCGCTGGACAAGGACGGCAACCTGTTGTCGTTCCCGGGCGCGCCCGGCGTCGGCATGAACTGGATCCAGGCCCCCGCGGCCGGCGGCCAGGTCGGCGCCCGGGTGGTCGACGGTCGGCCGCCAGAGACGGCCGACGAGCTCATGATGGACCCCGCGACCGTCACCCGCGGCGGCTACGTCCTCGGCGACACCGTCGAGGTGTCCACCCCCCGCAGTGGGCTCAAGAGCTACACGCTCGTGGGCACCGGCACCTACGGGGCGGGCGCTACCGCGGGCGCCAGCTACCTGTTCTTCACCCTCGACGAGGCCCAGGAGATCGTGCAGGACGGGGCCGAGGGCTTCTACGCCGCGTGGGTAGTGACCGAGCCCGGCGCGGACCCCGCGACGGTCGCGGACGCCGTCGAAGCCGGGCTCCCGGAGGGTTTCATCGCGGAGACCGGTGACGATCTGGCCGCCGAGATCGATGAACAGCTCGACGTCGGGCTCGGGTTCGTCAACACGTTCCTGCTGGTGTTCGCGGGCATCGCGCTGCTCGTCGCGACCCTGCTGATCCTCAACACGTTCTCGATCCTGGTGGCGCAGCGTTCGCGCGAGCTGGCGCTCCTGCGCGCCATCGGCGCCACCAGGCGGCAGGTCCGCGTCGCCGTGCTGAGCGAGGCCTTGGCCATCGGGCTCGTGGGCGCGACGCTCGGGCTCGGCGTCGGCTACGGCCTGGCCTGGGGGATCCTCGTCGCGATGCGCTCCTTCGGCATCGACCTCGGCACCGCGGTGCCGACCATCACGTGGCAGGCGGTGGTCGCCTCGTACGCCATCGGGATCGTCATCACGCTGGTCGCGGCGGCGCTGCCGGCGCGGAAGGCGTCGCGGGTCCGGCCGGTGGAGGCCATGGCCGCCGCCGCCCAGTCCGGCCCGGAGCGGATCGGCGGGCTGCCGATGGTGGGCGTGGCCATGATCGAGGTCGGCGTGGCGGCCCTGGTGTGCGCCGTGTGGCTCGACGTGCCGGAGCCACTGTGGTGGGCCGGCGTGGGCGCCGTCCTGCTGCTGGTCGGCATGGTGCTGGCCGCCGTGGTCGTCGGCACCCCGCTCATCGCCGCGTTCGGCGCCGCCTACCGCGCGCTCTTCGGTGAGGTGGGCAGGCTCGCTCGGCTCAACGCGGTCCGCCAGCCGCGCCGCACCGCGGCCACCGCCGCGACGCTCATGATCGGCCTTGCCCTCGTCGCGACGGTCGCGATCCTCGCCGCGAGCACGACAACCTCGATCCGCGAGCGCCTCACCGCCGACCAGCGCGGCGACTTCACCCTCAGCCCCGTCGCCTACCAGCCGTTCGACGCCACCGTGATCGACGAGGTCCGCGCCGTCGACGGCGTCACGGACGTCTACGAGTTCTACCGCGGCGTCACGCGCATCGGCGACGAACCCGTACAGCTGAGCGGCGCCTCCGCCGACGGCCTCACCCGCGCCAGCAGCCTGGAGCTCATCGCCGGCTCACTCAGCGGCGACGGCGGCGCCCCGCCCGCGGTGATCAGCCGTGAGGTCGCCGACGGCCACGACCTCACGCTCGGCCAGCTGTTCGACCTGCCGACCCCCACGGGCGGCACCGTGCGGCTGCTCGTCACCGGCATCCACGACGGCGGCCCGGGGCTGCAGCTGGGCGACATCATCGTCGACCTGGACACGTATCCGCAGCTGGGGGACGCGTCGCTCGTCCAGCGCCTCGTCGTGTTCACGGCCGACGACGCGGACCCGGCCGCGGTCCGCGACGGACTCGAGGCGGCCGCCGACGATCTGCCCACCGTCGTGGTGGCCGACGTCGAGGAGTTCATCGACGCCCGCATCTCCCAGTTCTCGCAGCTGTTCTCGATCCTCTACGCCCTCTTGGCGCTGGCGATCATCATCTCGGTGCTGGGCATCGTCAACACGCTCGGGCTGTCCGTGATGGAGCGCACCCGGGAGGTGGGGCTGCTGCGCGCGGTCGGCATGACCCGGGCGCAGCTGCGGCGCATGGTCACGCTCGAGTCCGTCATGGTCGCGACGTTGGGCGCCGTGCTCGGCGTCGTGCTCGGGGTGGTGTTCGGCTCGGTGCTGGTGTCGCTGCTCCGCGACGACGGCATCGACATTCTGGTCATCCCGTGGCTGCAGCTGGCCGGGTTCGTGCTCGTCGCGGGGCTGTTCGGGGTTCTGGCGGCCGTGGGTCCCGCCCGGCGCGCGGCGCGCCTCAACGTGCTGGAATCGATCGCCACGGAGTAGCGGTTCGGGCCTGGCGTGCCGGCCGACGCGCCCGGCTATGATGCAGGCGACGGTCAAGTGTCCACGGCCGCCGAGTCGCATCGGTGCAGCCCGGGTCCGCGGGCCATGTTGAGTTGGCAAGTATCGAAGGGGAACCAGTGAAGATCCGAGTTGAGCGCGACGCGTTGGCCGACGCTGTGGCCTGGGTGGCCCGGAGCCTGCCCACCCGTCCGACCGCCCCGATCCTCGCCGGCATGCTCCTCCAGGCGGACGCCAAGGGCTTGACGATGTCCAGCTTCGACTCGACGACGTCGGCCAAGGTCTCGCTGCCCGCCACGGTCACCGACGAAGGCACCGTGCTGGTCTCGGGGCGCCTGCTGGCCGAGATCGCGCGCTCGCTGCCGAACAAGCCGGTCGACCTCGTCGCCGACCACTCCAAGGTCGAGCTGACGTGCGGCCAGGCGCGGTTCACGCTCCAGACGCTGCCCGTCGACGAGTACCCCACGCTCCCGGACATGCCCACCCAGACCGGTGAGGTGGATGCCACGGTGTTCGAGAAGGCCGTCGGTCAGGTGTTCGTGGCCGCCGGCCGCGACGAGCTGCTCAGCGTCTTCACCGGCGTCAAGATGGAGATCAACGGCGAATCGCTGTCGCTGCTGGCCACCGACCGCTACCGCATGGCGCTCAAGGAGCTGACCTGGCGCCCGTCGTCGCCGTCGGTCGAGGGCGCCGTGCTGGTCCCGGGCAAGGTGCTTGCCGACACGGCCAAGTCCATGACGTCGGGCGACACCGTGACCATCTCGCTGTCGACCACCGAGGCCGAGGGCGAGGGCCTGGCCGGCTTCGTCGGCGAGAGTGCCCGCGGCACCCGCGAGGCCACCACCCGCCTGCTCAGCCAGGCGTTCCCGAAGGTCCGCCACCTCATGGACGTCGACGCCACGGTCAGCGTGCGGGTCAACACGGGAGACCTGCTGGCCGCGGTCAAGCGCGTGTCGCTGGTGGCGGAGCGCAACACCCCGCTGCGGATGCGCATCAACGACGACCACATCGCGCTTGAGGCCGCCACCGGAGACCAGGCGCAGGCGTCCGAGGCGCTCGAGGCGCAGGTGGAGGTCGTCGGCGACGAGCAGTCCATCACCGACGCCGGCTTCAACCCGCACTACCTGCTCGACGCCCTCACGGCGCTCGACGCCCCCTACGCGCACTTCTCGTTCACGCTGCCCGGCAAGCCGTGTCTCATCATGGGGCTGGCCACCGTCGACGGCGACCCGCTCGTCGACTACCGGCACGTCATCATGCTGATGCGCCTGCCGAACTGACCCGTCCACCCAGGAGGTTCCACCATGCGCATCGGTCTGATCGGCCTCGGCAAGATGGGCGGCAACATGCGCGAGCGGCTCCGCCGCGGCGGCGTGGAGGTCGTCGGTCTCGACCACAACCCGGCCATCTCCGACGCCGCCGACGAGGCGGACCTCATCGCCCAGCTCGGCGACGGACCCCGGGTCATCTGGCTCATGGTGCCGATCCACGCCGTCGACGCGCTCATTGAGACCCTGAAGCCGCTGCTGTCGCCCGGCGACATCGTCATCGACGGCGGCAACTCGAAGTGGACGCACGACGCCCGGCACGCCGCCTACCTGGCCGACGCCGGCGTCCGGTTCCTCGACTGCGGAGTCTCCGGCGGCGTGTGGGGCCTGGAGAACGGCTACGCGCTCATGGTCGGCGGGCCCGCGGACGCCGTCGAGATCGCCATGCCCGTGTTCGAGGCGCTCAAGCCCGAGGGCGAGTTCGGTTTCGTGCACGCGGGCGACCACGGCGCGGGGCACTTCGCGAAGATGGTCCACAACGGTGTCGAGTACGGCCTCATGCAGGCGTACGCCGAGGGCTGGGAACTGCTGGAGACCGCCGAGATCGTCAAGAACGTGCCCGCGGTGCTCGAGTCGTGGCGCGAGGGCACCGTGATCCGGTCCTGGCTGCTGGACCTCATGACGCACGCGCTCGACGCGGACCCGCACCTCGACGGCATCGAGGGCTACGCCGAGGACTCGGGCGAGGGCCGCTGGACGGTCAACGCCGCCGTCGACCTCGCGGTGCCGGTCCCGACGATCGCCGCCAGCCTGTTCGCCCGCTTCGTGTCGCGGCAGGAGGACTCCCCGGCCATGAAGATGGTCGCGGCCATGCGGCAGCAGTTCGGCGGCCACGCCGTCGCGCCCGCGAAGGACTGACCGGCTCGGTGTTCGTCACCGAACTGGCGCTGGTCGACTTCCGCAACTACACGGAGGCGTCGCTGACGCTGTCATCGGGCGTGACCGTGTTCGTCGGCGCCAACGGGCAGGGCAAGACCAACCTCGTCGAGGCCGTGGAGTACCTCTCGACGATGTCCTCGCACCGCGTGTCCGCCACCGCTCCGCTCATCCGGGCCGGCGCCGAGACCGCCGTCGTCCGCGCGAAGGTTCAGGCCGGCCGGGAGGACGAGCGGGTCATCTCGCTGGAGCTGGAGATCGCCAACGGGCGCTCGAACGTGGCGCGGCTGAACCGGGCGCCGGTGGCCAGGGCCCGCGACATCGTCGGCGCGCTGCGCACCGTGGTGTTCTCGCCCGTCGACCTGGGAATCGTCCGCGGCGACCCCTCGGACCGACGCGCTTGGCTGGACTCCCTCATCGTGA
This sequence comes from Tessaracoccus lapidicaptus, assembly GCF_001693815.1. GTDB lineage: Bacteria > Actinomycetota > Actinomycetes > Propionibacteriales > Propionibacteriaceae > Arachnia > Arachnia lapidicapta. The sequence goes on from NZ_MBQD01000002.1 coordinate 60,305, forward strand.
CGCGATGGCCGCGGATGGCGGGCGTGCGGCAGGACTACGACAAGGTCCTCAAACAACGCAACGCCCTGCTCAAGGGCATGGCCGGGCGCTCGTTCGTGCCCACCGGCGGCGACGAGGACGTGACGCTGACCGTGTGGAACGAGCAGCTCGCAGCCCTCGGCGCCGAGCTGCTGCACGCCCGGCTCGACACCCTGGCGGACGTGCTGCCCCACGCGCAGCGGGCCTACGAGACGATCGCGCCGGTCAACAACCGCATCGACGCCACGTACAAGACGGGGCTGGACCTCGGCGCTATGCCCGACGACGACGTCAGGGCCGAGCTGCAGCGGCGGCTGCTGGAGCAGATGGAGCGGCTGCGCCGCGACGAGGTGTCGCGGGGGGTGACGCTGGTGGGGCCGCAGCGCGATGACGTCGAGTTGAGCATCGGGGCTCTGCCGGCGAAGGGCTACGCCTCGCACGGCGAGTCCTGGTCCCTGGCGCTCGCGCTGCGGCTCGGCGGCTTCTCGCTGGTTCGCGACGACGGGGTCCAGCCGGTGCTGGTGCTCGACGACGTGTTCGCGGAACTGGACGTGTCGCGGCGGGAGCGGCTGGCCGCCGCCGTCGCCGACGCCGAGCAGGTCCTCATCACCGCGGCGGTGGGGGCGGACGTGCCGGACTTCCCCGCCGAGCGGCGGTTCCGCGTCGAGGCGGGGACGGTCAGCGGACCCGATGCGTAGGGGCGCTCAGCCGTAGGTGTCGCGGGGTCCCAGCCCCTTGACCGAGCGCGTGCCCTTCTTCCAGCTCGGGGGCTTCGGGCCGCGGAACTCGACCCGCAGCACCGTGCGGTCCCCGAGCTTCCGGTTGAGGGTCGCGACGATCTGCGAGGCGGCGTAACGCATCGCGGAGGCCCAGGCCGTGGAGTCGCAGTCGACGATCAGGACGCCGTCGGCGTAGTCGACGGGCTTCGAGTGCTGTGCGTTGGCCTCTCCGACCAGTTCCGGCCACCGCCGCAGGACCGTCGACAGGCCGATGCGGCGCTGCCAACCCCTGGCCTGGATCACCGACTCGAGCACGTCGCCCACCCGCTGCGGGTCGCGTTCGTCGGGGTGCGCCCCCGAACGCTGCTCCTGGAAGACTCGCCGGCGCCGGACCGGCTTCGGCGGCGCCGGCTCCGGCAGCGTCGGCCCGTACGCGGCGGACTCGACGGCGGCGCGCGCGATCTCCGAGGCCAGCTCCAGCCCGGTGGGGTCGTGCGCCTCCTCGCTCATGATCTCGAGGGTACCGGCCGCCGCCCGCGACACCTACGCTCGAGGCATGCGCATCACCGTCACCGGCACCAGCACCGTCACCCTGCCCGCCGAGTGCGTCGCGGTGACCCTCACCCTCGGCTTCAGCGGCGCGGACCGCGAACCCGTCATCGCCGACACCGCGGCCCTGGCCGACCGGCTGCGGGCCCGCCTCGCCGAGGCCGTCGCCTCGGGGGCGGCCCGCGACCTCACCCTGTCGGGGCTGCGCACCTGGACCGCCACGCCCGTCGACGAGCGGGGCCGCCCGGCGCCGGCGCAGCACACCGCGGAGGTGCGCGGCAGCGTCGTGCTCGACGACCTGACGGTCGCGGGGCCGCTGCTCGGCGAGCTGGCCACGGTCCCCGGCGTGCAGATCGGCTGGCTCGACTGGCGGCTGCGCGACGCCACCGTCGCCGACCTCCAGCCCCGCGCGCTGGCCGACGCGTTCGGGCGCGCCCGGCGCCGCGCCGAATGGATCGCGGCCGCGGCGGGCGCCGGCACCCTCGAGGTGGTGTCGATCACCGACGGCGGCGCACCCGGCACCTTCGCCCGCTCGGCGATGCGCATGGCCGAGGCGGCGCCGTCGTTCACCCTCGACCCCGGCGAGGTGGACCTGTCGGCGACGCTGACGGTGGACTTCGACGCGCGCTGACATCGCCGGGGATCGTCTCGCCACAGGGCAAAGCGCGGCCTGTGTCGAGGCCCTGAGAGTCGGCTGAGATCTCTTCAGCAGAACCCTTCCCACCGGGGCCCCGCCGTGGTTACATGAGAGACGGGCAGCTGACCGGTGGGGGGACTGGATGAGACTGCAGGGATTGTCATCCGTGATCGCGGCGGCGATCTCGGCTGCCCTGGTGGGAGGCGCCGTCGCCACCGCCCAGGATCCCCAGACCGCCCTCGAAGCAGTGCCCGCCCCGGTGAGCTCCGCGGCCCCCTCCCCGTTCCTCGCGGCCGCCGAGCTGCCGAGCCTCCCGATGCGGGTCGCGGCCGTGGACGTGGCGCGCAACGAGGACCGCGAGCTGACCTTCGACCCCTTCAGCGCCCCCACGCCCGAGATCGCCCCGCTCGAGGGGCCCCGCATACCCGACCCGCCGCCCCCGTCGGCCCCGCCGACCATCTCCGCCGAGCCGAGCATCGGATCGCTCGGGGACCTCGTCGACGGCGACCTCTTCGCGCAGCCCGTCAATGGCCGGCGCACCTCAGCGTTCGGCATGCGGTTCCATCCGGTGCTGCGCCGCTGGAAGTTGCACACCGGGCTGGACTTCGCCGCCCCCTGCGGCACGCCCGTCGGTGCGGCCGCGGGTGGCCGGGTCGTCGCGACCGGGTGGGCCGGCGGCAACGGCGTCCAGGTGAAGATCGACCACGGGTGGATCGGTGGCTACCGCGTCGTGACCACCTACAACCACCTGTCCGCCATCGGCGTGCGCGTCGGCCAGGTCGTCGAGGCGCTCGATGGGATCGGGCGGGTCGGGAACACCGGCTACTCGACGGGGTGTCACCTGCACTTCGAGGTCATCGCCAACGGCCAGTTCACCGACCCCGAGCCGTGGCTGAACGGCAAGCCGTCGCGGGTGGATCTGAGTTCGGTCGCGTTCTTCGACGTGCCGGACATGCCCTCGCCGCTGCCGTCGGCGACGCCGTCCGTGTCGCCCAGCCCGAGCGCGTCGGCGTCGCTGAGCCCGCTGCTGTCGCTGTCTCCGAGCGGTTCGCCGTCGCCGAGCGCGTCGCCCTCACCGTCGCTGTCGTGGTCGCCGAGCCCGTCGCTGTCGCCGTCTCCCTCGCCGTCGGTGTCGGTCTCGCCGTCTCCGAGTCCGGTCGCGTCGCCGGCCCCGTCGCCGTCGCTGACGCCGTCACCGGCGGTCAGCGATCCCTCGCCCACGCCGTCGGTGATCGAGTCGAGTCCCGTCGCGGCGGCGTCGGTGGCCTCCCCCTCCACGGAGGCGGCGTCCTCACCCGCGCCCGAGCCGACGACACCCGCCCCGGCCCCGACGACGCAGCAGCCGCCCCCACCACCCCCACCACCGCCGCCGTCCCGACGACCGAGGCTCCCGCCCCGACCACGGAGGCCCCTGACCCGACGACTCGGGCGCCGGAGCCGCCGCCACCGACCGAGGAGCCCGCGCCGGAGCCCGCCCCGACGTCGGAGGCCCCGCCCGAGCCGACGGCGGAGCCGAGCCCCACCGCCTGAGGCTCAGACGATCAGCAGGGCGCCCGCGGCGAGGATCGACGTGAGCAGCGTGATGACGTCGAACGCGCGCTGTGGCACGCGGTGGATGAGGGCGACGCCGATGACGGTGCCGACCAGCACGACGGGGATCCCCCACGCCACGGTGACCAGGACCTGCGGCGTGAACAACCCCAGGGACGCGGTGAGCGGGGTCTTGGCCACGTTGACGATGAAGTAGAACCAGGCCGATGTGCCGAGGAAGCGCATCTTCTCGACCTTGGCCAGCTGCAGGTAGACCGCCATGACGGGGCCGGCGGCGTTGGCGGCCATGGTCGTGAAGCCGGCCGCGACGCCCGCGCCGATCGTCAGCGCGCGATGCGGCGGGCCGGCGTCGGCCGGGTCGGGTGCGCGGCGTCGCGCCAGCGTCGTCATGACGAGCTGGATGAGCACGGACGTCAGGAGGATCGCGCCGATGGAGCGGCGCAGGACCAGGTCGTCGACGACGTTGATGAACAGCGCCCCGAGGAGGATGCCCGGCACGACGGAGGGCAGGAGGGCGCGCAGGAGCGACCAGTCGGCGGAGCGGCGGTAGCGCATCACGCCGATGATGTCGCCGGTGATGAGCAACAGGAGGGCGGCCGCCGTGGACTCCTTCGTCGGCAGGGCGAGGGCCAGGAGCGCGACGGCGATGGACCCGAGGCCGCCGAAGCTGGTCTTGGCGATGCCGATGATCAGCGCGGCGGCGCCGGCCGCGATCCATGTCCACTCCACGGGGGTCTCCCTCTGTCGCGGGCAGGCTACCCCGGCGGCCCCTGCCGGACCCAACCGTGTTGAGCCTGACTCGCGGCGTGCGGCGATGGGATGAGCCTGATTCGCGGTTCGTGCCCCGCTGTTGAGCCTGAATCGAGACTCAAACCCAGAATTTCGGGTTGGATCGTTACATTCCTGGTCGACACCAGAATCAGGCTCAAACCCTCGCGCCGATCTGGCGCCCTACGGCCCCCAGAGGGATAGGGGACCCTGCATCTGCCTCCACCGTCCGCGCCAAACCGGCTCTGGTCGCGTCCCAGCGCCATATTCACCCCGCCCCGATGTCCGGTTTTGGGCGTGACCACGGTAGAATTGGGACGATCAACGGCGCCGGCCAGCCCGGCGCCCGTTTGTGTGGACAGGAGCAACGTGACCGACGACGTGCAGGCAGACGAGGACTTCACCCCCACGGAGCGCATGGAAGGGCTCCTCGACACGGCGGACAATACGGTCTCCGGCAGCTACGACGCCGATCAGATCTCGGTCCTCGAGGGCCTCGAGGCGGTCCGCAAGCGCCCCGGCATGTACATCGGGTCCACCGGCGAGCGCGGCCTGCACCACCTGGTCTACGAGATCGTCGACAACTCCGTCGACGAGGCACTGGCCGGCTACTGCAACTCCATCGAGATCGAACTCCTCGACAACGGCGGCGTCCGCGTCAAGGACGACGGGCGCGGCATCCCGGTCAAGGAGCACCCGGTCGAGAAGATCCCCACCGTGACGCTCGTGCTGACCGTGCTCCACGCCGGCGGCAAGTTCGGCGACGGCGGCTACAAGGTCTCCGGCGGCCTCCACGGCGTCGGCTCGTCCGTGGTCAACGCCCTGTCCGACAAGCTCATCGTCGACGTCCGCCGCGACGGCTACCGCTGGCAGCAGACCTTCCACCTCGGCGTCCCGGTTACGGAGCTCGAGCGCCTCGAGGAGACCACCGAGACCGGCACCACGGTGACGTTCTACCCCTCGCAGGACATCTTCGAGACCACGCGCTACAACTACGACACGCTCGCGACGCGCTTCCGCGAGATGGCGTTCCTCAACAAGGGCCTGCGGATCTCGCTCATCGATCTGCGCGCCGACCACCAGGTCGCCACCGGCGACGAGGGCGAGACGGACACCCCGTACGACGAGTTCCAGTTCGACGACGGCCTCATCGACTACGTGAAGTACCTGTCGGCGGGCAAGGACACCATCCACCCCACCGTCATCGCCGTCGAGGCCCACGCCCCGGAGCAGGGGATGGGCGTCGAGATCGCCATGCAGTGGAACTCGTCGTACACCAACAGCGTCTACACGTTCGCCAACACCATCAACACCCACGAGGGCGGCACGCACGAGGAGGGCTTCCGGGCGGCGCTGACCAACACCGTCAACCGGTGGGGCGAGTCGTGGGGGCTGATCAAGAAGCGTGACGACCGCGTCTCCGGCGACGACATCCGCGAGGGCCTCACCGCCATCGTGTCGATCAAGGTCTCCGAGCCGCAGTTCGAGGGCCAGACCAAGACGAAGCTGGGCAACACCGAGGCGAAGTCGTTCGTGCAACGCGTCCTCAACGACCGGCTGGGCGACTGGTTCGAGCGCAACCCCGCCGAGGGCAAGGACATCGTCCGCAAGGCGCAGTCCGCGGCGCAGGCCCGCATCGCGGCCCGCAAGGCCCGCGACATGGCCCGCTCCCGCAAGGGTCTGCTCGGCGGCTCCGGCTTGCCGGGCAAGCTGGTCGACTGCCAGTCGACGGACCCGTCCGAGTGCGAGATGTTCATCGTCGAGGGCGACTCCGCCGGTGGCTCCGCCCGCGGTGGCCGCGACCCCCGCACCCAGGCGATCCTCCCCATCCGCGGCAAGATCCTCAACGTCGAGAAGGCGCGCATCGACCGCATCCTCGCGAACAAGGAGGTCGAGGCGATCATCAACGCCCTCGGCGCCGGGATGCAGGAGGACTTCGACCTCGCGAAGCTGCGCTACCACAAGCTCATCCTCATGGCCGACGCCGACGTCGACGGCGCGCACATCCGCACGCTGCTGCTCACGCTGCTGTTCCGGTTCATGCGCCCGCTCATTGAGGCCGGTCACGTGTACCTCGCGCAGCCGCCGCTGTTCCGGCTGCGCTGGACCAACGCGCCGCACGAGCTGGCCTACAGCGACTCCGAGCGCGACGCGCTGCGGATCAAGGGCCTCGAGGAGGGCAAGAAGCTTCCTCAGGTCAACCCGATCCAGCGGTACAAGGGTCTGGGTGAGATGAACGCCGACGACCTGTGGGACACCACGATGGACCCGGACAACCGGATCCTGCTGCAGGTCACGCTCGAGGACGCCGCCATGGCGGACCAGATGTTCTCCATCCTCATGGGGGAGGACGTCGAGCAGCGCCGCACGTTCATCCAGCGCAACGCCCGCGACGTGCGCTTCCTCGACATCTGACCCTCGCGGCGACGATTTCCACGTTTTCGAAAGGTTTGTTGACGCATGGCTGACGACGGCACCCTGGTCCCCCCGTCCCTGGGTCGGGTCGACCCCATCGACCTGCAGGTCGAGATCCAGCGCTCGTACCTCGACTACGCGATGAGCGTCATCGTGGGGCGCGCCCTGCCGGACGTGCGTGACGGCCTCAAGCCCGTGCACCGGCGCGTGCTCTACGCGATGTGGGACGGCGGCTACCGCCCGGACCGCGGGTGGAACAAGTGCTCCCGCGTCGTCGGCGAGGTCATGGGCCTCTACCATCCGCACGGCGACACCGCCATCTACGACACCCTCGTGCGCCTGGCGCAGCCGTGGGCCATGCGGCACCCGCTCGTCTCGGGCCAGGGCAACTTCGGCAGCCAGGGCAACGACAAGGCCGCCGCCATGCGGTACACCGAGTGCAAGATGGCGCCGCTCGCCGTCGAGATGGTGCGCGAGATCGAGCAGAACACCGTCGACTTCAAGCCCAACTACGACAACCGCGAGGAGGAGCCCGTCGTCCTGCCGGCGCGGTTCCCGAACCTGCTGGTCAACGGCTCGACCGGCATCGCGGTCGGCATGGCCACCAACATCCCGACGCACAACCTGCGCGAGGTCAACGACGCCGTCCAGTGGGCGCTCGAGCACCCCGAGGCCACGCGCGAGGAGCTCCTCGACGCGGCCATGCACCGCATCCAGGGTCCCGACTTCCCCGGCGGCGGCCTCATCGTCGGCCGCGGCGGCATCGAGGAGGCGTACCGCACCGGCCGCGGCTCGGTCACGATGCGCGCCGTCATCGACATGGAGGAGGACAACAAGGGCCGCCAGATGCTGGTGGTCACCGAGCTGCCCTACATGGTCAACCCGGACGCGCTGGCCCAGCGCATCGCTGACCTCGTCAACGCCGGCAAACTCACGGGCATCGCGGACATCCGCGACGACACCTCCGCCCGCACCGGCCAGCGCCTCGTCATCGTCCTCAAGCGCGACGCCCAGCCGCGCGTGGTGATGAACAACCTGTACAAGCACACCGCGCTGCAGGACACCTTCGGCTGCAACATGCTGGCCATCGTCGACGACGTGCCCCGCACGCTGCGCCTGGACCAGTTCATCTCGCTGTGGATCAAGCACCAGCTCGACGTCATCCGTCGCCGCACCCAGTACCAGCTCGACGACGCGGAGAAGCAGGCCCACATCTACCGCGGCCTGGTCAAGGCCCTCGACGCGCTCGACGAGGTCATCGCGCTCATCCGGCGCTCGCCGTCGACGGAGGACGCCCGCGAGGGCCTGATGGACCTGCTCGGCATCGACCAGGTCCAGGCCACCGCGATCCTCGACATGCAGCTGCGGCGCCTCGCGGCCCTCGAGCGGCAGAAGATCATCGACCACCTGTCGCAGCTCGAGGCGCGCATCGAGGACCTCAAGGACATCCTGGCCAACGAGCCGCGGCAGCGGCAGATCATCGCCGACGAGCTGCAGGAGATCGTCGACAAGTACGGCGACGACCGCCGCACGCGCATCGTCGCGGCCGACGGCGACTTCTCCGAGGAGGACTTCATCCCGGATGAGGACGTGGTGGTCACCATCACGCACGGCGGATACGCCAAGCGCACCCGCGCCGATCAGTACCGCGTGCAGAAGCGCGGTGGCAAGGGCGTTCGCGGCGCGTCGCTGCGTGCCGACGACGAGGTGGAGCACCTCTTCACGACGACGAACCACCAGTGGCTGCTCTTCTTCACCAACTTCGGCCGCGTGTACCGGGCGAAGGTGTGGCAGCTGCCGGAGTCGGGCCGCGACGCCAAGGGCGGTCACGTGGCCGGGCTGCTCAGCTTCCTGCCCGACGAGAAGATCGCCCAGGTGCTGACCATCCGCAGCTACGAGGACGCCGAGTACCTGCTGCTGGCCACGAAGCACGGCTTGGTGAAGAAGACGGACCTCAAGGCCTACGACTCGCCGCGCCAGGCCGGTGTCATCGCGGTCAACTTCCGCGAAGAGTCCGACGAACTGATCGGCGCGTCGCTGGTGAGCTCCACCGACGACGTCCTGCTCATCTCCCGGAAGGGCCAGGCGATCCGGTTCCCCGCCGACGACGCCCAGCTGCGCCCCATGGGTCGCGCGACCTCCGGGGTGACCGGCATGAAGTTCCGCTCCGGCGACGAGCTGCTGTCCATGGCGGTCCTGCGGGCGGATGAGGACCAGTCGGACCGCTTCGTGTTCACGGTGACCGACGGCGGCTTCGCGAAGCGCACCGCCGTCGACGAGTACCGCGTGCAGGGTCGCGGGGGGCTGGGTATCAAGGCCATGCGGCTGAACGAGGACCGCGGATCGCTCGTCGGCGGGCTCATCGTCCGCGAGGGCGACGAGGTGCTGGCCATCAAGGTGTCCGGGCAGGTGACGCGGTCCGCGGTGGCAGGTGTCCCGGTCAAGGGCCGCGACACCATGGGGGTGAAGTTCGTCGGGGTCAAGGGCGACGACGCCGTCGGCGCGATCGCCTTGTACCCCGAGTCGGAGGCCGCCGACGCAGTCGACGCCGATCCGGCTACTTTCGACGGCGATGCTGCGGAGGCCGAACCCGGTACGGTAGAGGACAGCGCTGCCGATCAGGCGACGTCCGAGCCGACCACTGAGGGGGTAGCCGACGATGAGTGAGAACTCGCCGCGCTGGCCGTCCGCGTCCGGGGCGGGGGGTCTGGACTTCTCCCGGAACCGCCCCAGCCCGTCTGAGCAGCCCGATTCCAACGGACGTCCCGCCGAGTGGCAGCCCCTCGAGACCCCGCCGGCCCCTGTCCGGGCCGGATACGCGGTGCCGGGCGACGACGGCGCGGCGGCGTCGGTGACCACGCCGTCGCGCGCGGCTGACGATCCCGACGCGACCGATGAGGAGCGTCCCGACGCCGACGCGACGGGGGAGTCGGGGAGCGAACAGACCCGGACCCTGCCGGCGTTCGCGGGCCGGGCGGCCCGCGCGGCCCAGGACTGGGCCGCCAAGGCCCGCAACGCCGTCGTCATCACCCCGGGTGGTCCGTCGGCGGGTTCTGCCGCCACGACGGGAGCGGCGTCCGGCGCCGCGGCCGGCCTTGTGACCGGTGCCGCCGTCGCGGAACACCACGAGCCGACGCCCGCCGAGGGCGCTGCTCCGCACCGCACCGTGCGGCGGACCCGGAAGGCGCGGCTGCGCCTGGCCCGGATCGATCCGTGGTCCGTGATGAAGACGTCGTTCCTGTTCTCCATCGCGTTCGGCGTGATGCTCGTGGCCGCGACGTTCATGGTGTGGTCGGTGCTCGCGGGTTCCGGGGCGCTCGAGTCCACGAACCAGCTGATCAACACGCTGATCGGCGATGAGGACACGGCGTTCAACATCGGCGACTTCCTGAGCATGTCGCGGGTGCTGGGTTTCGCGACGGTGGTCGCGGCGGTCGACGTCGTGATCCTCACCGCGGTGGCGACCTTGTTCGCGTTCCTGTACAACCTCGCGGCCACCGTGATGGGCGGCCTTGAGGTCACGCTCGCCGAGGACTGACCCCGCCCGGCTGGACGCCTGCCCTCGCGTCTCGGCGCCTGCCTCGCGCTTGAGCGCCTGCCATACGTCCGGCCGCCTGCCCTACAGCGCAGGCGTCTCTCCGTCGCCTGCCCTGCGTTCAGATGCCTGCTGTACGGGGCAGGCGAACTGACTTTCCTCAGGCGCCGACGGTTGGCCTGCCCTGCGTTCAGATGCCTGCCCTGCGTTCAGATGCCTGCCCTGCGTTCAGATGCCTGCTCTACAGGGCAGGCGATCTGAATTTCCGCAGGCGCCGACGGGTGGCCTGCCCGAGTTCTCGCTCGGCGCCGAGGCTAGGAATCCCGGCTGACAAGGTCGTTCATGGCGACGGAGGCCTCGGTTTGCCGGGCGACGAAACGGTGCGCTAAAGTTACGCGTCGGTGAACGGGCCTATAGCTCAGACGGTTAGAGCGCTGCCCTGATAAGGCAGAGGTCACTGGTTCAAGTCCAGTTAGGCCCACCATCGCAAACCCGCGTCTCAGGCGCGGGTTTTTGCTGTCCCGGTCGGGCGCCCCACCCGACCGCGACGCGTCAGCCGGCGAGCGTGCCGCCGAAGACCTGCCAGGCCAGGAGCGACTTCGCCACGAGGCTGAGGATGATGTAGCTGCGCTCCCCAACCAGGTAGTCCGCCCAGCGGCCCTTCGCGCGGTACTGGAGCCACTGGTCGAGGGCGAAGACGTTGAAGAACAGGAACAGCGACACCACGATGGCGTAGACGAAGCCGGGCGGCTCGGCCTCGGAGCCCGGCGCGACGGTGTAGTAGAGGACGCCAGCCAGGGGACGATCCCCGCGACGCAGCCGAAGATGAACGGCAGCCATCCGCGGCCGCCGGGCTGCTCGTACTTCTCCTGGAGCCAGCCGAACAGGATCATCGACACGTTGGCGCCCGCGATTCCGATGATCGCGGCCACGTCCGTGATGCCGACGAGCTGCGAGATGACGACGATCATGAGCGTCGACGAGAACGAGTACTCCACCCAGCGCGCCCGGTTGATCCTGTGCGAGAGGTCGCGGATGTAGCGGGTGAACCACACGGTCGCGACGATGAGGTGGGCGAGGAACGAGAGCGCGAGGAAGCCGGCCACCGCGAGGCCGGTGGGGAGGTCCACCTGAACGGTCGCGGGCCCCGGCGGCGTCCCGGGCGGGCCGGCGAGGTAGGCCGCGGTGATCGGCAGTGAGAAGTCGGTGGCCAGGATCACCACGACGATCGCCTGGACGAGGTGCAGTGCTGCGGCTGCGAGGTTGAGGGTGCGCAGGCGGCGCTCCTCGGCGTGCGTGATCTCGCGGGGTGTCATGGCCTCACCGTAGCCCCGTGCCTGCCCCGGCGGAGGTCACGGCGCGGGGCCGGGGCTCAGCGGCCTGCGCGGGCGATACCCCGCCTCCCTGCACATGAGTGCAGCGCCCCTGATTCCGACGTGCACGTGAGGCGGCTCGGCGCTGGAATCGGCGCGGGCACGGGCACGCTGGCCCCAAGGAGCCGACGACGACGTGGCACCGCGACACCCAGACCGCCCACGCCGTCGCCCGCCCATCCGATCCTGTGGGGAGTCACCGTGGACCAGTCAGCCCGCTACACCGATCTCAGCCTCCGTGAGGACGACCTCATCGCCGGGGGGAAGCACATCCTCTGCGCCTACGCGATGCGGCCGAAGTCTGGCTCCTTCCTGGAGGCGGCGGCGCACTTCGCCGCGGAGTCGTCGACGGGCACCAACGTCGACGTCTCCACCACCGACGACTTCACCCGCGGCGTCGACGCCATCGTCTACCACGCCGACGAAGCTACGGAGGAGGTGCGCATCGCGTACCCGCTCGACCTGTTCGACCGCAACATGATCGACGGCCGCATGATGATGGTGTCCTTCCTCACGCTGACCATCGGCAACAACCAGGGCATGGGCGACATCGAGTACGCCAAGATGTTCGACTTCTACGTCCCGCGTGCCGCGATCAGCCTGTTCGACGGCCCGGCCATGGGGATCGCCGACCTGTGGCGCGTCCTCGGGCGGCCGGTCACCGACGGCGGCTACATCGCCGGCACCATCATCAAGCCCAAGCTGGGGCTGCGCCCCGAACCGTTCGCCCGGGCCGCCTACGAGTTCTGGCTGGGCGGCGACTTCATCAAGAACGACGAGCCCCAGGGCAACCAGGTGTTCGCCCCCATGAAGCAGACCATCCCCCTGGTCTACGACGCGATGAAACGCGCCATGGACGACACCGGCGAGGCGAAGCTGTTCAGCGCCAACATCACCGCCGACGACCACGCCGAGATGATCGCCCGCGGCGAGTTCATCCTCGAGACCTTCGGCCCCGACGCCGACAAGGTGGCGTTCCTCGTCGACGGCTACGTCGGCGGGCCGGGTGCCGTCACCACCGCGCGGCGCTACTTCGCCAGGCAGTATCTCCACTTCCACCGCGCCGGCCACGGCGCCGTCACGTCCCCCAGCTCGAAGCGCGGCTACACCGCGTACGTGCTGGCGAAGATGGCGCGCCTCCAGGGCGCCTCGGGCATCCACGTCGGCACCATGGGCTACGGCAAGATGGAGGGCGCCCGCGACGACCGCGCCATCGCGTACATCTGCGAGCGGGACCAGTACCAGGGCCCGGCCTTCCACCAGGAGTGGCACGGCATGCGGCCCACCACGCCCATCGTCTCCGGCGGGATGAACGCGCTGCGCCTGCCCGGGTTCTTCGCCAACCTGGGGCACGCCAACATCATCAACACCGCGGGCGGCGGCGCGTACGGGCACCTCGACGGCGCCGCTGCCGGCGGGCGATCGCTGCGACAGGCGCACGAGTGCTGGGCGGCGGGCGCGGACCCCGTCGAGTGGGCCACCGGGCACCGGGAGTTCGCCCGGGCCTTCGAGTCCTTCCCCGCCGACGCCGACGCCCTGTACCCGGGCTGGCGGCAGGCCCTCGGCGTGGACCGCTGAGCCGGACCCACCGGGACCGGACATGTCGGATCAGACGTTCACCCAGTACCTGCTCGACGTGCAGGACGCGGCCCGCGGCCCGCAGCGTCCGCCCGGCCACGACTACGCGCACATCCTCAGCGCCGTCGCCGTGTCGATGAAGCTCACCGCCTCGCTCGTGAGCCGCGGGCCGCTGGCGCTCAGCGGCGCCTCCCGGTCCGCGGGCGAGCCAGGGACACTTCAACGCGGCCTGCGCCGCCTGGCCACCCGGACCCTGCTCGAGCGGGTCGCCGGCATCGGCCGCCTGGCGGCGGTGTCGATCGCCGGAGACCCCAGCATCCACCAGATCTCGGCCGGCCTGGACGCGCGATACTTGTTGCTCGCCGAGGCCCTCCACGGGTCGGGCGGGCTCTACGAGAACCAGACGGTCGGGCTCGCGTTCTCGATCCTGGAGCGGCTCGGCGGCGGCCCGTGCGGCGAGGCCGACTTCATGCAGCCGGAGACGCGGCAGGTGTGCGCAGGGATCGGCCTGTACGGGCCGAGCACGATGCTGGTCCTCACGACGGGGCACGGCGTCGACGGCTTCACCCTCGACCGCGACGTCGGCAACTTCGTCCTCACCCATCCCCAGATGACCATTCCCACGAGCTCCGGGAGCTTCGCGATCAACCCGTCGGAGGCAAGGCACTGGCCGGCGCCGACCAAACGCTACGTCGACGAATGCCTCCGGGGCTCCGACGGCCCGCGCGGGCGCGACTTCACGATGCGCTGGAACGCCTCGGCGGTCATCGGCGCCTTCCGGGTCCTCGTCAACGGCGGACTGTTCATGGCGCCCGACACGGGGCGGCGCGTGGGCCTGTGGGGGATGCCGCTCATGCACAACGCGGCGCCGCTGGCGTTCCTCGCGGAGCAGGCGGGCGGCGCGGCCACGACGGGCGGCGAACGCATCCTCGACCTCGTGCCCCTCTCGCTGACCCAGCGCATCCCGATCTTCTTCGGCGCCGTCGAGGAGGTGCGCCGGATCGAGCGCTACGTCGACGAGCATGCCCGGGGGCTCGACGAGGGCCAGTCCTACCCGCTGTTCCACCACCGCACGCTGTTCATCGAACCCTGAGGAGTCCGCCATGTCCGACACGCATCCGGTCGTCGCGATCACCGGCTCCTCCGGGGCCGGGACGACGACGGTCACCGACACGTTCGCGCAGATTTTCGCGCGGGAGTCCATCACCTCCGCCATCGTCCACGGTGACTCCTTCCACCGCTACGACCGTGACGAGATGAAGCGGGTCTACGAGGAGGCCGGAGAGAACGCGCCCAGCCACTTCGGCCCCGAAGCCAACCTGTTCGGCGAACTCGAGGACCTGTTCGCCGAGTACGGACGCAGCGGCACCGGGAAGGTCCGTCAGTACGTCCACGACGACGAGGAGGCCCAGCTCTACGGCCGCCCCCCGGGCACGTTCACCCCGTGGCTCGACCTGCCCGCCGGGACCGACCTGCTCTACTACGAGGGGCTGCACGGCGCCGTGCGCACCGACGCCGTCGACGTCGCCAGGCACGTCGACCTGCGCATCGGGGTGGTGCCCATCATCAACCTCGAGTGGATCCAGAAGCTGCACCGCGATCGAAGCACGCGTGGCTACTCCACCGAGGCCGTCACCGACACCATCCTGCGTCGCATGCCCGACTACGTGCACTACATCTGCCCGCAGTTCTCCAACACGCACATCAACTTCCAGCGCGTCCCCGTCGTCGACACCTCCAACCCGTTCATCGCCGGCTGGATCCCGACGCTCGACGAGTCGATGGTGGTGATCAGGTTCGCCGATCCGCGCGGCATCGACTTCCCCTACCTGCTGTCGATGATCGACGGCTCGTTCATGTCGCGGGCCAACAGCATCGTCGTGCCGGGCGGGAAGATGCACCTGGCGATGCAGCTGATCTTCACGCCTCTGATCTGGTGGCTGGTCGAGTCCAGCCGCAAGGCCAGGGCACGCGAGGGTGCGCGCACCTGACCGCGGTCAGGAGAAGTCGGTGCTGCGGCTGAGGTCCTCCCAGCGGTCGACCTCGTCGAGACGGGCACGCATCACGGCGCGGTAGGTGTCGAGCGCGTCGCTGCCCAGGAGCAGGAACGCAGGCGGCTCGTCGGCCTCGACGGCGCGCAGGATCGCCGCCGCCGCCTTCACCGGGTCGCCCGGCGCCGGCTTCTTGACCACGTTCTCGATGCGCCGCGTGCCCGCGGTGCCCGCGTAGTCGTCGATCACCGTCGCGGACTGCGTCAGCGACCGGCCGGCGAAGTCGGTGGCGAACACCCCGGGCTCGACGACGGTGACGGAGATCCCGAGCGGCGCGAGTTCCCCGCGGAGTGAGCCTGACATGCCCTCCACGGCGGCCTTCACCGCGGCGTAGTAGCCGGACCCGACGGGCGTCATGGTGGCGCCGATCGATGACAGGTTGACGATCGCGCCCGAACGGCGCGACCGCATCCCGGGCAGCACGGCCTTGATGAGCGCGACGGACCCGTAGAAGTGAGTGTCGAACAGGCGGCGCACGTCGTCGTCGGCCCCCTCCTCGACGGCGGCGCGGTACCCGTAGCCCGCGTTGTTGACCAGGACGTCGACCCCGCCGAAGGCGGTTTCTGCCTCGGCGACCGCGGCCTCGATCTGGGCCGGATCGGTCACGTCGAGGGTCAGGGTGAGGACGCGGTCGCCGGCGAGATCGTCGAGCGTCGCGCGGTCGCGGGCGGTCGCGACGACCTGGTGGCCCGCGTCGCGGGCCGCCTCGGCCAGGGTCCGGCCCAGGCCGCTCGAACATCCGGTGATCAGCCACGTTGCCATGAGGTGCTCCTTGTCGTTCGCGATCACTGTAATCCCTGCCCGCCATGGTCAGAGCATGAGGAGAAGCGCGGCATTGCCCCCGTACACCGCGAGCATGAGCGCCGCGTCCCCGGCGAGTACGAAGCGCTTGGCCGCGCCCGCCTGGTAGGTGAGTCCGATGATGACGACGGCCGACATGGCGATCGTCGTGAGGACGGTCGACACCTGCGTCGGGGAGGCGTCCGCCAGCAGCAGGCCTTTGGTGTAGACGAGCTCGTCGACGGTGAGGATGAGGATGTTGAACAGGTTGGACCCGAGGAGGTTGCCCACCGCCAGGTCGACGGCGCCCATCCGCACGGCGGCGAGTGAGACGGCTAGTTCAGGCAAAGACGTCGACACCGCGAGGAACACCGTGCCGACGAACGACTCCTCCAGCCCCGACATCCGCGCGATCTGCTCGGCTGCCGGTGGAAGGATCAGGGCGGCACCCACGACGACGGCCGCCACCGCGGCGTAACGCCCGACGGCCTGGGGGAGCGTGAGGTGTGCTGTCGCGGGGTCGCGTGCGGTCAGGTGGACGTCGAGCGGCGCCTGCACCCCGGGGTCCGGCGCCGAGCGGGAGTGGCGGAAGATCAGCCGCACCGAGCCGACGTACAGCCCCAGGAACAAGAGAGAGGAGGCGCCGATCCAGGGGGTCAGCGGCATGGCGTCGCCGCTCAGCATGGCCACGCCGACGGTGGCCAGCAGGACGATCCCGAGCCCGGCAGCCAGGGCGTGTGACGGCGAGGCGAGCGAGAGCAGGCGCTTGCGCTCGGGCACGAGCATGTCGAGGCTGGCGAGGATGAGCAGGTTGATCGCGCAGCTGCCCAGCACGTCGCCCACCGCGAGATCGGCCGAACCGACGATGGCCGACGAGCTGATCCCGACCATCAGTTCCGGCAGCGACGTCACGGAGGCCATGAGGATCAGTCCCACCCAGGCGCTGCCCCACCCGCTGAGCTCGCCGATCCGCTCGCCGTACCGGGACAGGCGCCCGCCCGCGACGAAAATCGCCGCGGCACAGGCCACGAACGCGATGAGTGCGACCAGTTCTGACACGAGCGACCACCGGGCGTTGGAGCGCTCATGACGCTACTCCGGGTCGACTTTTGCCAGGGGTGCACCCTGGCAATCTAACGGCATTAGGGATACCTTTGTGCATAAGGAGGAGCCATGGAGCCAGGGCGGCGGCAACGCAGGCACGACCAGACCCGCGACGAGATCGTCGCGCTGGCCATCGAGATCATGGCCGGCCAGGGCGTGGCCGGCCTTTCGTTGGGAGAGGTCGCGCGACGGCTCGGGGTCCGGACGCCGTCGCTCTACACCTACGTCGAGTCCAAGGGCGCCCTCTACGACGAGTTGTTCCGACGCGGATGGCAGGCCTGCCTCGACGAGATGCGGGCACGCCGTGGCGCCCTCGAGCCGATCGACGGGCACACGGACACCGTGGCGCGGGTCCTGGCGATCACCGACGCCTTCGTGCGCTGGGCGCTGGCGAACCCCGAGCTGAGCCAGCTCATGCTGACGCGGCCGGTGCCGCAGTGGCAGCCCACGCCCGAGGCGTTCGCCCCGTCGCTCGCCGTCGTTGCGCTCTCCCGCGACGAACTCGCCGCGCTGTGCGCGAACGAGCTGCTCCACCCCCTCACCGACGTGGACGAACTCGTGCAGAACCTCGCCACCGCCACCACCGGGGCGGTCGTGCGGCACCTGGCCAACGAGCCGGATGTCGCCTATGCCGACGGCGTCGCCGTCGGCCACCTCCCGGCACTCGTCCGGGCTCTCGTGCTCGCGCACCTCCCCGAAAGGACCTGACATGCGCGCCATCGACATCCCCCTGCCCGGCCCCGGCGACGGACTGCGCGTCGCACGCGCCCAGCACCTGCGCCTCATCGACGAGGTGAATGAACTCGCCCCGGAGCAGTGGGCCGCGGTCACCGAGTGTCCGGCCTGGACCGTGCGCGACATGGTCGGGCACATCGCCTCGGTCGCCCGCTTCCAGGGCAACCCGCTGCTGTTCCTCGTCGACGCGCAGATCGGGCGGTTCCGCTACCGGGGTCGCAGCACCCTCGACGCGGCCAACGAGGTGGGCATCGACCGCCACCGGTCCCTCTCGACGGCAGAGCTTCTGGCGACGCTGCGACGCCGGGCGGAGTCGGACCGCGACACCCCTGGGTGGCTGCGCCGGTTCCCCGCAAAGGACGAGGCCCTGCCGACGTACACGACCATCGGGTCATTCGTCGACACCATCCTCACCCGCGATGTCTGGCTGCACCGCCACGACATCGCGCGGGCGGTGGGGGCTGCGACCCAGCCGGATCCCACGGATGCGGAAGTGGTGGAACAGGTCGTCCGCGACCTCGGCCTCGCCTGGACCGGGCCAGCGGTGCACCTGCGGCTCACCGGCCCCGAGGGGGGAGCGTGGGACCTGGGGGAGGGGGCCGGACCCGAGGTTGAGCTGCCCGCCGTGGAGTTCATGCGGCACTTGTCCGGGCGGACTGCGGCGCCGGGGCTGCTCGACGGCGTCCCGGCCGAGGTGCGCGGTCCGCTGGCCGGGGCGCGCGTCGCGTTCTGACCAGGCGTGATTGCGCGCCGGTGATTCATCATTGCCGGGCGGGCTCTGCGGGTCCTAGATTGTGCCCATGATCCGCAGGGGGGTGCGCGGCATCGCAGCCGCGCTGACGACCGTCGTCGTCGCTATGTCCATCACCATCGCCGGGGCCGAGGCGGCTCCGAAGAATCCCAAGCCGACGCCGACAGCCGAGCCGACGCCGTCGCCTTCGCCGACCGCCTCCCCGACTCCAGCGCCGCAGCCGATGTACGTCGCCCTCGGCGACAGCTACGCGGCAGGCACCGGGGCCGGGTCGTACCTCCAGGATTCGAGCGGGTGCTACCGCTCGCTCAAGGGGTACCCCGGCCTCGTCGCGACCGAGAAGGGCTACGCCCTGAACCTGCAGGCGTGCTCGGGCGCCGTGACCGCGGACGTCCTGGACAAGCAGCTCACTTCCAGCTTGACCGACGCCAGCTACGTGACCATCACCATCGGCGGCAACGACGTCGGCTTCGCCTCCATCATGACCACGTGCATGGGGAGTAACGAAGCTGCCTGCCTGTCGGCTGTCCAAACGGCGGTCGAGGTGACGAAGACTGATCTGCCCAGCAGGCTCGACGCAGTGTTCAGCGCCGTGAAGACCGAGGCACCGTCGGCCGCGATCGTGGCGACGAACTACCCCCACCTCCTCAGCCCCGTCAAGCCCGACTGCAGCTGGCTCACCGCCTTCACCAAGAACGAGGTGACGGCCATCAACAGCGGGGCTGACACGCTCTCCGACACGATCAGCGCTGCCGCGGGACGCGCGGGCATCCGCTTCGCGGACGTACGGGAACCCTTCACGGGGCACGCCGTCTGCGACTCGTCGTCCTGGATCAACAACGCTTCGCTGGCCACGTATCAGTCGTTCCATCCCAACGCGACCGGGTATGCGTCGGGCTACAAGCCCACCGTCGCCGGGGTGCTCGGCGGCACCGCGACCGGCACCGCCGCGACCGTCACCACCGGCGGGACCACTTCCAGCGACACCACGCGCGGCATGGTGAAGCTGCCGAAGGACTGAGGTCGGTGACCCGGCGTCGGAGGACGGCGCCGGGTCAGCGCACGACGGTCGCGGACGACGACCGCACGACGAGCGTGCTCGGGACCACCACGGACGCGGGCGGAAGGTCGGGCTCGGCGAGGCGCCGGAGAATCGCCTCGCCGCATGCGACGCCGGCGTCGTAGGCATGGCTGTCGACCGTGGTGAGGTCGAGGAACCGGCTGCGTGCCAGGTGCGAGTTGTCGTAGCCGATCAGCGCGACGTCGCGAGGCACCTCGCGCCCCGCCTCCCTCAGAGCGGCGCGGGTGCCGAGCGCCATGGTGTCGTTGGCGGCGAAGACCGCCGTCACATCGGGATGCCGGCGGAGCAGTTCCACCGCCCCGGCATACCCGCCGTCCTCGTTCGTCTCGTTGGACTCGCCGGCGAACCGGGCCGCCTCGCCTTGGGCCTCCACCGCCTCGAGGTACGCCTGCAGACGGACCGCGGCCGCGCCGCCGGCGCCGGTCACGTGTCCGATCCGACGATGTCCTGCCGACCGCAGGTGCTCCATGAGTTGATCGACGCCGTGGCGCTGGTCGCTCTCGACGGTGTCCGCGTCGTCGATGCGGTGCAGTCGCGTGCCCTCGAGGACCGTCGGGACGCCGAGCGTGGGAAGGTCGCGCCCCGGTTCGGCCGCGACCACCAAGGCGTCGACCTGGCTGTCGAGGAAGCCGTCGATGGCGTTGACGAACGTGTCCCCGTCCCGGTAGTGCTCCCGGATTGCGACGTGGAATCCCTGCGGCCCCACCGCGGCGCGGAGACCGCGCAGCAACTCGACGAACGAGGGGTTCTGGAAGTCGTCGATGACGAGGCCGACGGTGCGCGTCCGGTCCGCCGCGAGCGCCGAGGCGGCCTGGCTGCGGCGGTATCCGAGCTTGGCGATGGCGTCCTGGACGGCCTGCCGCTTGGGCTCGGCCACGAGACTGGAGCCGTTGAGCACGAGCGACACCAGCGACTTCGAGACGCCGGCCTCGCGGGCGACGTCGTAAATGGTCGGCCTGACAGGCCGTCGGCGGGGTGACACGGCGCAACTCCTTCCGCGATGACCGAGGGTAACGCAGCTATTGACAGGACAAGCGTCCTCCGCCTACCTTAGTGGCACTTGGACCGCTCCAAGTGTACATCGAGGAGGATGAATGACCATCGGCATCGCCGTCATCGGAGCCGGCATGGCGGGGAAGTCGCACGCCGCCGCCTACCGGGTGGCGCCCACCCTGTATCGGCCCACGCTGCCCGACCTGCGCTACGTCTCCATCTGCGACGTGAACGCCGAGATCGGCGAGGCCACCGCCCGCCGCTACGGCTACGAACGCAGCGACACCGATTGGCGGGCCATCGCCGCCGACCCCGACATCCACGTCGTCAGCGTCGTCATCGCCAACAGCCTGCACCTCGAGGTGGTCCGCGGCCTCCTGGAGGCGGGAAAGCACGTCCTGTGTGAGAAGCCGCTCGCCGACACACTCGAGTCCGCCCGCGAGATGGCGCGGCTGGCCCGCGAGGCGTCGTCGATCGCCCGCATCGGTCTCACGTATGTCCGGCAGCCCGGGATCGCCGCCATCCGCAACTGGATCCAGGACGGGACGCTGGGCACGGTGTTGCATCTCTCGGCGCGCTACTGGTGCGACTACGCGTGCAATCCGAAGGGGCAGATGAGTTGGCGCTACAAGGGCCCCATGGGGTCGGGCGCGCTCGCCGACGTCGGCAGCCACCTCACCTATCTGTCGGAGTTCCTCTGCGGCGACATGACCGCCGTCTCGGGCGGGGCGTTCACGACCGCCATCACGGAGCGCCCGCTGCCGCTGGGCGCCGTCGTCGGGCACGGTCAGGTCGACGTCTCCAGCGAGACCGAGCCGGTGGAGAACGACGACTACGCCACGTTCACGGCGAAGTTCGGTGCCACGACGGCGAGTCTGGAGGCCTCCCGCGTGGCCGCCGGGTACCCCAACGGCCTGAACTTCGAGGTCTTCTGCGTCAACGGCGCGGCGAGCTTCCATCAGGACACGCCGTCGCAGGTGCGGCTCTACCTGCACGACGACCAGCCGGGCACCAACGGCTACCGGACCGTGAACCTGGGCTCGGATCACCCTTACGTCGCCGGCGGCATGGCCATCGACGTGTCCGGCGTCGGTTTCGGCCAGAACGAGGGCTTTGCGTTCCAGGCCCGCGCCTTCCTCGAAGAGGTGGCCGGAATCCCCGAATCGGAGTCCCTGCCCCGCAACGCCTCGTTCGACGACGGCGTCCACAACATGGAAATCCTGGCCGCCGTCGCTGAGTCGGCAGCCGACAACGGAAAGACGGTGACCCTGTGAAGCTCGGTGTCTACAACGCAGTCCTGCACGATCGCCCCCTGGAGGAGGCGCTGGAGGTGATCGGGGGTCTCGGCCTGACCGGCATCGAGATCAACTCGGGCGGCTTCCTGCCCCCCGTCCACATCCCGGAGATCGAGGAGATCGCCGCCAGCCCCGCGGCCGCGAAGGCGTACCTGGCGCGCTTCGAGGGCACCGGCGTCGAGATCGCCGGCCTCAACTGCAACGGCAACCCGCTGCATCCGAACGCGGAGATCGCCGAGAAGCACGCCGAGGACATCCGCCGCTCCATCCGTGCGGCCGCCGCGCTCGGCCAGACCCGCGTCGTCACCATGTCCGGCCTGCCCGGCGGCGAACCGGGAACGAAGTACCCGAACTGGATCGTCAACGCCTGGAACTCCGCCGCGCTCGACGTCCTAGACTACCAGTGGGAGATCGCCGCGCCGTTCTGGAGCGAGATGGACCGGTTCGCCAAGGACCACGGCGTGAAGGTGGCCCTTGAGCTGCACCCCCAGAACCTCGTGTTCAACGCCCGCGACGTCAAGAAGCTCATCGAGCTCACCGGAGCGACCCACATCGGCGTCGAGATGGACGCGTCGCACCTGTTCTGGCAGCAGGCCGATCCGATCGCCGTTGTTCGGGAACTGGGGCCGCTGATCTTCCATGCCGCGGCCAAGGACGTGCGGATCAACCCGAACGCGCGGCTCAACGGGGTCCTCGACAACGGGTTCCGCCGACTCTCGCCCGACGAGGCGCGCGTCAACCTCGGCGGCGACGAGTGGGCCAACGAGTGGCCGACGGACTCCTCCTGGGACTTCGTCGCGCTGGGTAAGGGCCACGACACCGAGTACTGGACGGAGTTCATCCGGGCCCTCCACGAGGTGGACCCGGACATGTGTCTGAACATCGAGCACGAGGACACTGAGCTGGGTCGCATCGAGGGGCTCGAGGTCGCCGCGGAGGTATTGAAGGACGCCTTGGCGGCGTTCGAGGCCGAGTGACGGGCCGAGCGCCGGTGATCGTTCCGGCCGCTCCTTGACGAGGTCGCTGCGCGGAGCGCCGGTGGGTCGTTCTCACCGCTCCCTGACGAGGTCGCTGCGCGGAGCGCCGGTGGGTCGTTCTCACCGCTCCCTGAGGAGATCGCCGCGCGGAGCGCCGGTGGGTCGTTCCCACCGCTCCCTGAGGAGATCGCCGCGCGGAGCGCCGGTGGGTCGTTCTCACCGCTCCCTGAGGAGATCGCCGCGCGGAGCGCCGGTGATCGTCTCGAAGGGTTGTGTCGCGACATTGGGCAGAGACTGTTGGACGGTGCGGGTTACGACCCTTCGAGACGGCCGAGGGTCGCTTCGCGACTCCGGCCTCCTCAGGGATCGGTGGGGCCGCCCGTGGTCGATTCGCGACTCCGGCCTCCTCAGGGATCGGTGGGGCCGCCCGCGGAGCGGCGGGGCCTGTCTGTTTTCGTTCCCTGAGGAGATCGCCGCGCGGAGCGCCGGTGGGTCGCTCTCACCGCTCCCTGAGGAGATCGCCGCGCGGAGCGCCGTGATCGTCTCGAAGGGTTGTGTCGCGACATTGGGCAGAGACTGTTGGACGGTGCGGGGTACGACCCTTCGAGACGGCCGAGGGTCGCTTCGCGACTCCGGCCTCCTCAGGGATCGGTGGGGCCGCCCGTGGTCGCTTCGCGACTCCGGCCTCCTCAGGGATCGGTGGGGCCGCCCGCGGTCGCTTCGCGACTCCGGCCTCCTCGGGGATCGGTGGGGGCCGCTTCGTTCGCGACGCCGCGGGCAGACCCGCGCAGCGCTGCGGGTCGACGGGTCCTGACCGTTGGCGAAGCGTCGAGAGGAGATGTCGTAGCTTGTGTGAAGCGTTCCGCCTGGCGGGGCGGGGTTCAGGCGCGACGCTCCGCCGGGGTGGCCAGGCCGCGACGCTCGCGCAGCCGCCGGGCCGCGGCGCTGAAGGCGGTGTCGGCGAGCATGCCGACCACGAGGATGACGATCATGTAGGCCATCAGCCCGGCGGCGTCGCCGAACTCCTGCGCGAACGACAGCCGGTTACCCAGCGCGATCGCGCCCGGGATGACCACCAGCAGCTCGCCCGCCATGAGCGAGCGCCACGCGAAGGCCCAACCCTGGCTGAGTCCCGCGACGTACGACGGCAGGGCCGCCGGGATGATGATGTGCCGGTAGAGGGTCCAGCCGCGGGCACCCAGCACATCGCCGAGCCTGTGGTAGGCGGGGGGCACCTGGTCGACGCCGGTCAGCACGCCGTTGGCGACGCTGGGCGCGGCGCCGAGCACGACGACGAACATGATGGCCTGCTCGCCGAGGCCCATCAGGAGGATGGCGAGGGGGAACCACACCACCGAGGGCATGGTCTGCAGGCCGGTCACGAGCGACCCGATGGCCGAGCGGAGCAGCCGCGACCTCGCCGTCGCCAACCCGATGGCCGTGCCGATCGCCACCGCGAGCGCGAACCCCACGACGGCGCGGGTGAGCGTCCGGCCCAGCGCCACCCAGAACGACGGTTCTGAGGCCAGCCGGGCGAGCTCGCCGAGCACGACGGTGGGCCCCGGGAGGAGGTACTCGGGCTTCCAGCCCGACCACGACACGACCTGCCACAGCACCAGGAAGATGCCGGTCGCGAGGAGGATCGGCAGCGCGCGCCGCCAGCGGGCCGGGCGGGCGGCGGCGTCGTCGGCGAGGGGCTCCTCGGCGGGATCCAGCGGCTCGGCGACGTCAGATCTCGAAGTAGTCGGCCTCGTCATGGCGGGCCACCTCCTCGCGTAGGCGTTGAGTGAGGTCGGCGGCCAGCGCCACGCAGGGGGCCGACTCCATCGCGCGCGGCCGGGGCACCTGGATGCGCTGCTCGTGGATGATCCGCCCCGGACGGGCGCCCATGAGGATCGTGCGGTCGGCCAGCCGGACCGCCTCCCGCACGTTGTGGGTGACGAACACGACGCTGAACCCCGCGTCGAGCCACACCTCCTCGATGAGGTCGTGCATCTGGTCGCGGGTCATGGCGTCGAGGGCGCCGAGCGGCTCGTCCATGAGGACGACGGCGGCGTCCTGCGCGAGGACCCTGGCCAGCGCGACGCGCTGCCGCATGCCGCCGCTCATCTCGTGGGGGCGCTTGTCGACGTGCCGGCCGAGGCGCACCCGGCCGAGCAGTTGGCGGGCCAGGGCGCCGCGCTCCGCCGTGGGCACGCCGCGCAGCTGGAGCGCGAGCTCGACGTTGCCCGCGGCGGTCAGCCACGGCAGCAGCGTGCTCTCCTGGAACATCAGCGCCACCTTGCCGCCGGCGTCGATGCTCCCGGTCGTCGGTGTCTCCAGGCCGGCGGCGAGCGTCAACATGGTCGACTTCCCGCAACCGGACCCGCCGACGACGGCGACGAACTCGCCGGGGGCGACGTCGAGGTCGAGGTCGCCGAGCGCCGTGACCTGGGAGTCGCCGCGCCCGAACGACTTGGACACGCCGCGCAGGCGCAGCCCGCCGCGGGCGGCGGTCGGCGCGGCGGCGCTCACGCGGCCACCGCCGGGAGGCCGCGTGCGGCGAGGGCATCGTTGAGGAGGGCGAGGTCCCAGAGCCGGGCGAAGTCGTCGTGTGGTTTGTCGGGGAGCAGGCCGACGGCGTCCGCGTGGGCGGCGGCGTCGCGGAGGGCGCCGGCCAGAGGGTCGGGGCCGAAGTCCATGGTCTCCCAGGCTGAGGCGAGGGTCGCGGGGTCCAGGTCCTGGCCGGTGAGGGCCGTGATCTGGGCGGCGACCGTGTCGCGGGCGGCGGCCGGGTCGTCGTCGATGAGAGCCAGGGCGTCGAGGTGGGCCTCGAGGACGGCTTGGACGCGCTCGGGGTGCTCGGCGAGGACGTCGGGGTGCGCGACGACGGTGGTCGTGACGAAGCGGCCGCCCGGCCAGAGATCGCGCTCGTCGACGAGGACCCGCCCGCCGGCCTCGACGAGCCGGCTCGCGAACGGCTCGGGCAGCCAGGCGCCGTCGATCTGGCCGGTGCGGAACGCCTGGACGGCGGCGGAGTTGGGCTGGGGGAGGACGTGGACGTCGCCCCCGCCATCCTCGGTGGCGGTGAGGCCCTGCGCGGTGAGCCAGTGCCTGAGCGCGATGTCCTGCGTATTGCCCAGCTGGGGGGTGGCGAGGCGGGCGCCGCGGAGGTCGGCGGGGTCCTCGATGCCGGGGCGGACGACCAGCGACGCACCGCCGGAGGTGGAGCCGGCGATAACCCGGACGGCGTCGCCGCTCGACTGGAGATACGCGGTGACGGCGGGGTTGGGGCCGAGGTAGGCGATGTCGACCGATCCCGCCAGCACCGCCTGGAGTGCCTCTGGCCCGGCGCGGAAGGACTGCGTGGTCGCGTTGGCACCGACCTCCGCGAGCCGGTCGTCGAACAGGCCCTCGCCGTCGGCGACGAGGGCCGGGGCGTGCGTGACGGTGGGGAAGTAGCCGATGCTGACGCCGTCGTCGGCGCCCGCCGCGGTGGTGCACCCGGCGAGCAGTCCGCAGGCCAGCATGGCGACGGCGAGCGTCGTCGCGCTTGCGGGCCGGGGGCTGCGGCGGTCGTGCATGGGGTCTCCTGCTGGGCGGGTGCTGCCGAAGCTAGGTGGGCCCCGACACCACCGTCAACGCCCGCCGGCGCGGTGAGACTTCCCCTGAGCGTGCCGCGGAGGCGGTCTTTCGCTGAGCGCTGAACGCGGGAATATCTTCGCCGATCCCCGTTGAGCCTGACACGCGGTCTGCGGGGCTCGGTTGAGCCTGCGGCGGGGGTGGGGGAGTGGGGTTGAGCCTGCACCGGGTGTCGACGACCCATTCGGGACATTTGATCGTTAAAGACTCTGGCGACACCAGAACCGGGCTCAACCGAGAGTTCGGCAGGGGCTGCCAGCGGCGGGCGACCAGCCCACGGCGTCGACGCGGCGCACGGGCGGGCGGCCGCTGAATCAGCGCAGCGAAGCGCGCACCTCGGCGCCGCGCAGCGGCTTCCCGAACGGCTCCTCAGGGGCGGGCGAGACCACCACCCTATACCCCAGGGGGTACTGGCCGCGGGTGGGCGTGGAAGTTCCGACGGTCGGCGCCGGCCATCCCGCGCAGCACCTCGTCGCCGGCCCGCGCGATCGCCGTCGGATCTCCGACGACGATGAGCCGGTCCGTCGCCCGCGACAGCCCCACGTACATGCGCTCCCGGAACCGCTCCCGTGTCCCGTCTTCGTTCACGCACAAGACGACGGCGCGGCGCTCCAAGCCCTTGAAGCCGAGCACGTGGCCGTAGAACACGAGGTCGTCGTCCCAGAACGACTCCCAGTATCCGTCCTGCCCGTCCATCTCCTGCCGGCTGCGTTGCTCCGGATGCCGCCTGCCGGTGGTGAGCAGCGCCACATGCCCGGGCGCCCAGCCCTCGTCGAGCAGAGCCTCGACCTTGTCGTCGGCCACGTCGTCGGCGTCGTCGGGAGCGGCGGGGACGAAGACGACGTCGGGCCCGTTGCCGCCCTCCAGACGCATCCGCAGCGGCGCCAGCGGCCGGAACACCTCGGCGATCTGCCGGGTGTTGCGCAGGTTATGGTCCAGCACCAGGGGGACCAGCGGCACCGGGGGACGTCCGAAGCGCTGGAAGATCCGCTGGTTCTCATCGGAGTAGAGAAACAACCCGCCCTCCTGCTCATCCTTGAGCGCGGACACCAGAGGCCGCCACCACGACTCCGCGAAGTCCTGCGCCTCGTCGACGACGAACGAGTCGAACCGCTGGCCCGGCGGCAGTTCCGCGGCGCGGTCAGCCATGATCCGCGGCAACTCGTGCTCCCAGAAGTCCGGCTCGTCGCGCGACCCCGACGCGATCCCCCACAGGTTCGCCAGCCCCTCGAAGGTCCCGACGAACGCCGGGCGGTGCTTCCGCGGCCACCCCGCTACCTCACGCCGGAAGTAGCTCGCCAGGCCGATCGAATAACACAGCAGCGCCACCCGCTCAGGCGCGCGCCCACCCTGCCCGCGGCTCAGCTGCTTGGCCTGCGTCAACGCCAGCACTGTCTTGCCGCTGCCGGCCCCGCCGCGCACCTCGATGCGGCGCAGCAGCCGGGTGACGTCCAGGATCAGCGCCTGCTCCTGCGTCAGCCGGTCGGCGCGGGCGTGCCGCTCGTCGGCCTGGTCTTCCACCGTCGGCGCCGCGTCGACCCCGCGTCCGGTGAGGATCTCGACGATGAGCTGGCAGTCGTCGAGCGACGGTGCCAGGCGGTTGGTCTCGAACCGCAGCGGGACGTCGGCCAGCCGGGTCGCGAGCGTCGGCATGTCCTCGCGACCGTGCACCATCCAGCGGGGGCAGTCGGGGAGGTCGAAGTCGTCGCCGAGGGTGAGGAACGGGGTCACGACGGTGTGCGCGAATCGCACCCGGCCGCGGGAGCTGTCCGCCCACCGTCGATCAGACTCGACGTAGTCGCGGATCGCGTACCGGGCGTCGCGCGCCTGGGCCACCGGATCCACCGTCTCGCGCCTCCCTTCGCGCTCCATGAACCACCGACCGTCGCGACACCCGATGCCGGCGCCCTTCACCTCGACGACCACCACCCCGGCCCCGGGCATCACCACCACCAGGTCGGCCTCGTAGTCCTTGGCCGCGTCCGTGAGGCGGTGGTTCGCGATGAGGGTGTCCTCGGGGCGGAGAGCGTCGCGCAGCCTGGTCCACACGAACTCCTCCGACGAGGTGGTGAAGCGTGGTTCGTCAGGGATCAGCGTCGGCGCCATGGGGCCACGGTAACGGGCGCGGGCGTCACCGCACAGGGTGGCGGGTCACCGTCGCGTAGGCCCAGCCGACGTTGAAGGACGGGTCGCCCGCGAAGTCCGCGTCCACCGAGCCGCTCAGCGCGTCGTAGTCCACCACCAGCGACGACTCCAGCAGGATCGCCGACCCGCCGCGCACCCAGAACCCGGTCGTGGCCGGGCCCGGCGCCGCGCTCACGAAGCTCCCGTCGCTCGCGCCCAGGAACCCGCCCTCGGCCGACGCCGCCGCGATGGGCCGGGTGTCGGCCACCACCTGCGGCGCCGGATCGCTCCACAGCTGCCACAGCGTGAGCCGCGCCTCGACCTCGACGGCGGCCCGCGGCCGCGGGAAGAACCACGCCGCGACGCCGGCGCCGTCCGCAGCCACGTCCAGGTGGCCGTTGACCGTCATCCGGGACTGGACGTCGACCAGCACGTCGTGGTCGGTCGGGTTCTGCCACACCGTGTAGAAGGAGACCTTCTCCGTGGCATGCGCGCGGATGGCGTCGGCCTCCTCGCGGACCCGGTACCGCGCCCAGGTGACGCCCGGGCGTCGACGCTCCTCGACGAGGTTGTCGGAGCTGGCCCAGGACCGGATGAAGTCGGCCTCGAGCAGCAGGTCGGTGTCGGGACCCAGCAGGTCCGGGTGGTCGAGCAGGTCCTGCCGCCAGGAGTCGACCATGCCGGCCAGTCGCTGGGCCCGGTCGGACGCCGCGTCGACAGTCAGGCGCCGCACCTCCTCGGAGAACCGCTCCATCTCCGCGGCGTGCTGGCGGCGCAACTCGCCCAACCGCAGCGCGTCGTGGCCCAGCTTCCAGGCCGTCGACGCGGCCATGCGCTTCAACTCGTCGTGGACCTCCGCCACACGACGTTCGTCCAGTTGTGCCCGTCCCTCGGCGGCGAGGGCCTCGACGGCGGCGACCATGGCCTCGAGGTGTGACGTATCCCGTCCCTCCATCCACCCATTGTCGCCCCGGAGGTGACGGCCCGGAGGTGTAACCTCGGATCACGCAGGAGGCCCGCTGCAGCGCCCCGTTTCGGCGCGTCGGCGCCCTGTCGGCCCCGGCGCCCACGTCCCATGAGGAGGGCACGATGAGGCAGAGTTCGTGGCTGCGCCGGGCGATGGCGACCGTCGTCGCCCTGCTGCTGGCGGTTCTGGTGGCGGGGTGTTCCAGCTCGGACCAGTCGACGGACATGCCAGGCGTGGAGCCCGCGCCGGCGCAGGACGGCGGCGGCAAGGCGTTCCCGGAGGAGGGCACCGAGGGCGGCGACGGCGACGAGGGCCGCCTGGTCATCCGCACCAAGACGCTGCGGCTCGAGGTCGAGAGCACGGCCGACGCCGTGACCGAGATCCGCGACCTCACCCGCACCCACGACGGCACCGTCACCGACATGCAGGTGGCCACCGACACCGACGAATGGCTCTACCGCTACGACGAACGCGGTAACCTCACCGGCGACGGCACCGCCCTGCGGGGCTGGGTGACCGTGCGCATCCCCACCGACGAGTACGAGGACTTCGTCGCCGAGGTCGGGGAACTGGGGACCATCAAGTTCCAGTCGGAGGCCACCGACGACGTGACGCAGGAGCACGTCGACCTGTCCGCCAGGCTGGCCAACATGCGCGCCCAGGAGGAGCGCCTGCGGGAGTTCTTCGACGCGGCCAAGAACGTCACCGAGATGCTGGCCATCGAGAAGGAACTCGGCCGCGTGCGCGGGGAGATCGAGTCGCTCGACGCGCAGGTCACGCTGTTGGAGCGCCAAGCGGCGATGGCGACCGTCGCCGTCGAACTCGTCGAGCCGCGGGCCGTGGTCAGGCCCGAGGGGGAGTCGTGGGGGTTTGTGCAGGCCCTGACCGACGGCGTTCGTGGCGCCGCGCAACTGGTGTCGGTGGCGCTGACGGTGCTCATCGCCTCCTCGCCGCTGTGGTTGGCGGCGCTCATCCTGTTCTTCCCGATCCGGGCGCTCGTGCGCCGGCGCCGCGCCGCCGACACGACGACCACCGCACCTACCCCGCCGACCCCTCCAGATAGCGAATGACCGCCAGCACCCGGCGGTGATCGTCGGCGGTCAGCGGCAGCCCGAGCGCGTCGTAGATGTGCGAGGTGTGCTGTACGACCGCCTTTTCGGTCAGCACCAGCTCCGCGGCGATCCCCGCGTTGGATCGACCCTCCGCCATCAGCGCCAGCACCTCCCGCTGCCGCCGCGTCAGCCGTCGCACCGGCCCGCCGGTGTGCTCCGCCCGGCTGAGCATCAGGCCGACGACCTCGGGGTCCAGGACGGTGCCGCCGTCGGCGACGCGGCGCAGGTCCGCCAGGAACGTCGAGATGTCCGCGATGCGCTGCTTGAGCAGGTAACCCACGCCCGCGCCGTCGCCGCCCAACAGCTCGATGGCGTAGCGCCGCTGCACGTACTGCGACAGCACCACCACCGCGACACCGCCCTGCCGGATCCGCAGCGCGGCTCGAAGGCCCTCGTCGGTGAACGTCGGCGGCATGCGGATGTCGGTGATCACGAGGTCCGGAGCGAGGTCGACGACGGCGTCGAGCAGGGACGCGGCGTCGCCGACGCCGGCCGCGACGTCGACTCCGCCCTCCTCCAGCACGAGCGTCAGCCCCTGCCGGAGCAGGAGCTCGTCCTCGGCGATGACTACGCGCACGGCACCTCCACCCGCAGTCTGGTCCCGCCACCCTGCGGGCTGGTCACGGTCAGCCGGCCTCCGACGGTCTCGACCCTGTCGCGCAGGCCACCGATCCCTGAGCCCGGCCGCGGTGCGGCGCCTCCCGCGCCGTCGTCGGCCACCTCCACGACGAGGTCCGCGCCGGAGCGCTCGATGGTCACCCACGCCGTCGAGGCGCGGCCGTGTTTGACGGCGTTGGTCAGCCCTTCGGAGACCGCGAAGTAGGCCGTCAGCGCGACGGCGGGCGGCAGGTCCTCCGGGACGGCTGCGGCGTCGAACCGGGTGGGCAGCGGCATGCGGTCCGTGAGGTCCTCGACGGCGAGCGCCAGGCCGCGCTCCTCCAGCGCCGATGGCATGACCTGTCTGGCCAGCCGCCGCAGCTCGGCGGCCGCCTCGTCGATCCCGTGCCGGAGCGTGGTGGCCTCGGTGCTGAGGCGGTGCCCGTCGGCGCCGGCCGCCGCCGCGTTGGCCAGGCGTTGCGCCTCGACGGCGAGCAGGACGAGCCGGACCTGGAGCCCGTCATGCAGGTCGCGGGCGATGGCCGTGCGGACGGCGTCGGCGGCCTCGACGAGCCGTGACCGCGACCGGAGCAGCGCCGCCCGGCTGGCCCGCAGCGCGGCGGTGAGCCGCTCGCCCTCGATGGCCAGCGCAACGACGCCCGCCGCCTCCTGCGCGGCGCGGGCCGTGGTGGCGCGTGGGTCGAAGAGGATGGCGCCCAGCAGGTCGCCGCCGGAGCGGATGTGGACGGCGTCGCGGTCCGGGGAGCCGGGGGCGGGGACGTCGGTCCGTTCACCGGCTGTGTCGACGAACTCCTGCCGCTCCGGGACCCAGTACGTGATCCGGACGCTGGGGTCGCCGAGGGCCCGGGTCAGCGCCTGCGCCACCGGCGGCCGATCCGTCCCCGCCGACAGCCAGGCAGCCAGCGCCTGCGCCTCCGCCGTCGGGGCGAAGCTGCCCAGCAGCGACGCGGCGAGGAACGCCAGCGGCACCCCGGCGATGGCCGCCATCTGCAGCATCCACACCTGGAGGGGGTCCATGCCCAGCAGGCCGCGGAGGATGAGCGTCGACGTCGGGATCAGCCCGGCGACGGCCAGGCCGTAGCCGTAGAGGGGGATGAGCGTGCGGCGCTTGGCCGGGCTGGCGAGCAGGAGCCGGTAGAGCAGGACGCCGGCCACGGTCACCATCACGACGGTGCCGACCGCCGACTGCGCACCAGCCCACCACTGCCCCTGCTCCGCGGGCAGCAGGGCGCGGGGGAGCTGGAGGACCACCGAGTTCACGTAGGCGGCCGCGACGATCGCGCGCGGCAGGCGGTGCCGGAGCCGGCCGCCGGGAAAGGCCAGCAGCAGGTGGACGATCACCGCCAGGATCCAGGTGCCGGCGACCGCGCCGACCTCGGTGAATCCGGGCAGTTCGGTGTTGCCCACGCCCGCCACCAGCAGGGCGAGCCCGCCGAGCATGATGAGCGCGCCCATGAGGGAGCCGGGGCGGCGCCACCAGGCGAGCGCGCCGGCCGCGACGTACACGAAGGCCGCCGCAGGGTAGGCCAGCGTCAGGGGGTGGAAGCCGGGAACGGCGGCCAGCAGGGCGGCCTCGAGGCCGGCCGCCGCGGAACCCGCGACCAGGACGGCCGCCAGGGCAGCGCGCAGCGAGTCCACGAGCTGCGGTCGGATGTCGCGCGGGCGGAGCCCCACCGTCGTCCCCCTTCGTCCGCGCTCACAGTATCGTCGCCCACCGCGATGCGCCCCGGGCTGAGGCCGATAGGCGACCTAGGTCCATGGTGCGCACGGGGCGGGGTTGCGACGCTGGAACCAGCGCCTCAGACGTGAGGATGTCGGGGGCGGCGTCGCGGGGTGGGATGCGCCGGATTGGCTGGTCCGAACCCCGGGCGAGGCCGGCCGAGCACGGGGCGCGTGGCGAGTAGCCCCGGTGGGGGTACCGGGGCGCTCGTCGGCAGCGCCTGTCACAGTTGAGGGGGGACGCCAGCACCGCGGGACGGCTAGCGTGAGCGTGACCAGGGGGGCGCGGATGCGATCGAGAGTCGTCGCGGTCGGCGGGATGGTGGCGTTGGCCGTCGGGGTTGCGCGCGTCGTGGGGCGCATGCGCCGCCGCCGACCCGCCGTCGAGAAAGTGGCGGAGGAGCTGCGTACGCCGTTGCTCTACCTTCTTCCCGTGGCGCCCTCCGGTCGGCCGCCCCGCCGGAGGCCATGGCTCGAGCGGCTCGCCAATCGAGCGATCGCGCGACGCGGGGCGCACCCGCAGACCTTCGCGGCGGGCGATGTCGCGGCCGGTCAGCCGGGCGTCGGCGGCTTCGTCTACCGCCCGGCGGGGCGGCCGGCCGGCGCCGTGCTGTGGATCCACGGTGGGGGGATGATCACCGGGGTTCGCGGCGATCAACCACACCGCTGCGACGCGGATGGCGCGGGAGTTGGGGCTTGTCGTCGCGACGGTCGACTACCGCCTGGCGCCCGAGCACCCGTTCCCCGCCGCCCTCGACGACTGCATGACCGCCCTGCGGTGGCTGCACGACAACGCGGCTCGGTTCGGGGTCGACCCGGCCCGGATCGCGGTGGGCGGGGAGAGCGCGGGCGGAGGCCTGGCGGCGATGGTCGCGCAGCGCGCGCACGACGAGGGTCTGCCCGTGGCCTCCCAGGTGCTCGTCTACCCGATGCTCGACGACCGCACCGCGCTGCGCGACCCCGGCCACCGCGGCGAGTTCGTGTGGACGCCGTCGTACAACCGGCAGGCGTGGGAGTGGTTCCTCGGCCATCCGGTGCGCCAGGAGGAGTCGCGGCCCTATGCGGCGGCCGCGCGTCGCGGGGACCTGACCGGCCTGCCGCCGGCGTGGATCGGCGTCGGGGAGCTCGACCTCTTCCACGACGAGGACGTCGACTATGCCCGCCGCCTCGAGGAGGCTGGCGTTCAGGTGGAGCCGGTCGTCGTGCCCGGGATGGCGCACGTGATGGACATGCTGCCGGCGCCGTCGATGCGGGCGTTCCGGGACTCGTGGCTGCGGGCGCTGCGGGCCGGGCTGGCCGACTGAACTCGGGGGCTCAGCGCGACTGCTCCGACTTCAGCCGCGCCTCCTCCTCAAGGACCTTGCGATGCGTTTCCCGCTCGCGGACGAGCCACTCCGGCGGGTCGGCGATGAGCTCCCCGATCTGGTCGGCCGTCAGCGCCTCCGTGATGCCGCCGCGCACCAGCCCGGAGCGCGAGATGCCCAACTTCTGCGCCATGACCTCCTTGGGGAACGGCCCGTTGCGGCGCAGGTCCGTGAGCCATGCCGGGGGGTCCGCGCGCAGCGCGTCCAGCTCCGCCCGCGTGATCGGCGTCGTCTGGAACTCCTCAGGTGCCGCCGGCAGGTAGATGCCCAGCTTGGCGGCGGCCGTGACCGGCTTCATCGTTTGGCTCATGCCCTGAGCGTAGCCCGGTGGGGTAGCCTGCGCGCGTGACCACCTCCCCCTCCGGCGACCGTCTCCGCGTCGGCGCCGTACCCGGCGTGACGCTGACCAAGTGGCGGCGGATCTGGGAGGAGCGGTTCCCCCGGGTGACCCTGGACGTCCTCGAGGTGGACGAGGCGGACCAGCGCCGCATCCTCGCAGAGGATGCCGTGGACATGTGCTTCGTCCGGTTGCCCGTCGACCAGGAGGGTCTGCACGCCATCCCGCTGTACGACGAGGTGATGGTGGCCTGGGCGTCGAAGGAGCATCCGGTCTCGGTCCTCGACGAGGTCACCCTCGCCGACTTGGCGGGGGAGACGGTGGTCGACGCGGTGACGGCGGAGTCGGTGGACGTCGCGGCACACTCCGGCGCGACGGTGCTGCTCGTGCCGATGTCCATCGCCCGGTCGCACAGTCGCCGCGACATGGCCTACCGCCTGGTGACCGACGCGCCGCCGTCGACGGTGGCGCTCGCGTGGCGGACCGACAGCGACAACGAGTGGGTGGACGAGTTCATCGGTGTGGTCCGGGGGCGGACGGTGAACAGCTCGCGCACGGCGCGGGAGCGCGGTGACGAGCCCGCGGCTGCGAAGCCGGCCCCGGCGCGAAAGGCGGCGGCGAAGGTGTCGCGCGCGGCGCCGAGGCGGCGCGCGCGCCGCCGTTGATCGGCAGGGTCCTGCACTTTTCTTCCTGTGGAGCTTCTTGCGTGCATATGCACAGATAAGGCTCCACAGGAAGAAAAGTGCAGGACCCCAGAGTCTCAGCCTGGCGTGACGATGTTCGCGATGAAGAAGTAGAGCCAGAACGCGACGGTGAGCCCGCTCGCGACGAGTCCGACCCACACCGGCCAGTGCCGATCGCGACGCCGCAAGGCGTACACCGCCAAAGCGAGCCCGACCAGCGAGATCGAGATCGATGCCAGAGGCAGCAGTTGCGAGTTGGACACCGTCACCTCGCCGTCGTCGCCCGAGGCGCGGTGCGGCTCAACACCAGCGGATAGGCCAGCGCGGCGAGCGACACCAGGCCGAAGCCGAAGGAGGACCATGCCGCGAGCCGGACACCCTTCGTACCGCATACCCAAACTGCCACCTGCTGCTCTGAACGGCGCATGTCGTCCTGGAGGGCCGCCGCCGTAACGATAGCGGCGGGGCGCTCCACCGCGGCACATGACCCTCTTCAGGGCCGCGGCCCTCGGCTCAGCCCTGTCCGAGCGACGGCGGGCCGAGCGTGGCGGCGATCAAGCGGCCCCTGTCGCAGGCCGACATGCCCACGAACATCCCCCACATCGCTCTGGCAAGGCCGGGGGCTGTCGAGTCTCGGGACATGAAGTCGCGCTGCGCTGACGCCGGCAGCCGGCCGAACGCGTCGAACAGGCCCAACGTCCCCGCGACGTCGAGCCGCAGCAGCGCCCGCAGCCCCATCTCCCGGAACACGTCCGCGGGACCCCGCGCGTCCACCGCCCGCGGTGCCCGCCCGGCCGCGAGCTCGGCGGCGAGCGACCCCGCCCGGGCCATGGAATGCGCCACCGAATACCCGGTCACGAGGTTCCCGCCGCGCCCGGCGGTCCCGGCAGCGAGCACGCCGGCCGGCGCCGGGCGCGCGCGCCCGCGCATCGGGATCCGCACGACTTCCCGCTCGAGCGGGTGGTCGACGGCGGCCTCGGCCATGCCGCGTGCGAGGAGCCGCCGTCGCAGGCGGGCCTTCAGTTCGGGGATGGGCAGGCCGGGTGCGGCCGCCAGGCAGGTCTCCTCGAGCAGGACGGTGCCGTCGCCGAGCGGGATGGCGTAGAGGAAGGTCGGTGTCTCGCCTGCCTCGTCGCCCGCCCAGTCTGTCCGCCAGTCCATCAGCAGCCCGGTCGCGCCCTGGAGCGCGGGGGCCGCGTCGTCGGCCGGGACGACGATACCGAAGGCGGTCTGCGCCGGCGAGGGGTCGCCCGGGACGATGCCGTCGGGCCGCGCGCCCCGCGCGTCGACGACGACCCGCGCCTCCGCGCGCAGCGCCGCGACGCCGTCGTCATCGAGCCTCTCTCGCCGTACGGCCACGCCGTCGAGGGGGAGTGCGGCCTGGAGGGCGGGGTTGTCGAGGACGAGGTAGTCGCGGGGGAGGCGGTAGACGCCGTGGGCGCGGAGCTCGGGGCGCGCGACCCGCGACCGGATCACCGACGGCGGGAGGTCGCCCAGTTCGTCGGCCCAGATGCCGTACGTGGGCGACCACACCGCGTCGGGCCGCGGGTCCACGGCCAGCACGAGCAGGCCCTGCGCCGCGGCGCGCGACGCCAGCGCCCGCCCGGCGGGGCCCAGCCCGACCACCGCGACGTCGAAGCGGGACGAAGCACTCACGCCGCCCATCGTCCCATGGGATTGAGCAGATGGCACGGCTCAACGATCGCGGCACGCTCGGCTCACGCGCGACGCCATCCGCGAGTGGTGCCATCTGCTCAACCCCCACCGGCCCGACCGGCCCGCGGCACGGCGGGGAACCACCCCGCGTCACGTCACAGCTTGAAGCGCACCATGTTGTTGAACACCCAGGTGTCGGCGCGGTAGTACCGCCACGTGCCGTCGGGGTTGCGCACCGCGTGCACCACGCCCAGCGACAGGATGTAGCTGCGGCAGCCGCCGTAGCCGGTGGTCGCGGTGTCGCACTCCGTCTTCCATTGCCGGCCGCCGGAGTAGAACACCTTGCCGCCGGAGTCATTGGCGAGCGGGTTGCTGCCCCACTGCGCGCGCGTCATGTACGGCAGGTAGGTGAGGTTGTTGAAGACCCACGTGTTGGTCTTCACGTACCGCCCGCCGGTGTACGTGACCGCGGTGGCCCAGATGTCGGTGCGGCAGCGAATGGTCTGCGAGTACGGCTCGCAGGTCGTGCGCCACTCGCGTCCGTTGACCTGGTGGTAGCCGGGCGTGCTGTAGACGTCGACCGGCGTCTTCCACGGCATCGCGGGCACCGACGCCGGGGCCGCGAACACGCTGGCCTTCAGCGCGGCGAACGTCTGCCGTCGCTGCTCCGTCTTCACCGTGAGCGACGTCGACGCCGCGGCCGCCTGGCTGGTGTTGGCGTAGCTGAACCCGGACCAGCCGAGCCCAAGCGACGTGACCGCCTGCGCCTGCCGCACCGAGTTGGGGATGGTGTTGAGGTACAAGGCGGCGCCGGAGATCATGTGCCGGCCGGTCTCGTTGCGCACCCGCACCAGGAACTGGTTCCAGGACGTGAACATGGCGGCCTGGGCCGCGTCGTGCTGGCGCTTGTAGTTCATCAGCACGACGGCGTCGATGAGCTTGGCCTTCGTCCACCCGTACCAGTCCTGCAGCACCGCGGCGTAGGGGGCGCTGGCCTGCCAGCTGAGGGTCGCGGACGGCCCGTCGCCGTAGGAGATGGCGTTGACCGACAGCACGACGGAGGTGTCCGCCGCCGCGACCGTCTGGCTGATCCGGCGCACGACGTTGGTGACCTGGTCGCGACGCCACTGCGAGAACTGCTGGTCCGACGGCAGCGGCGTGTCGGTGCGGCCGGTCGCGGCACGGAACCGCTGCAGCGAGGTGGCGGAGTAGCCCCAGTCGTTGCCCGCGATGGTGCCGGTGCGGTCGGGGTAGCGGATGTAGTCGAGGTTGATGCCGTCGACGTCGTAGTTGCGCACGATCGAGTTGGCGCCCGCGACGATGTAGTCGACGGCGGCGGGGTTGGCGAGGTCGACGTAGGAGTTGCTTCCGGACAGCTCACCGCCGTCGTAGCGCTTGTCGAGCCAGCGGTTCGCCCCGGTGGCGGACGGGCCGTGCGTGTTGTAGACGTGCGCCGGGTCGGCCGGTGGGGTGGTGCTGTTCCACAGGGTGCCGACGTTGAACCAGGCGTGCACGCGCAGCCCCGCCGCGTGCGCCTGCCGGATCACCTCGGCGAGGGGATCGAACGGCGCGGGCGTGGCGATGGTCGAGCTGCGCGGATAGGTGGACTTGGTGCAGAAGCAGTCGAAGCGCCGCACCGACTGCACCAGGAGGGTGTTGACGTTGGCCGCCTTCGCGTCGGCCACCACCTGGGCGATCTGCTGCGGCGACGACAGGCCCGGGTTGAACGCGTCGACCCACAGCGAGCGCCACTGCGACACCGGCGCCGCCGCGGCCGGATTCGGTTGGAAGGCGACGACGGCGAGCAGCGCCGCGATCGCCAGGGTGATGATCTTCCTCATGGTGTCCTCCCACCGGGTATCCGATGGTCAGGGGAAGAGCGCTGCGGCGGGCGCGGGCGGGGCGGGCGTCGGGGCTGCTCGAGAGCCACCGGACTAGCTACTTTACGCCTGAGCGCCTCGCACCGGAAGGGGCTCGACGGTTTGGCGTCCGGGCCCGCGGGGTATCGCCCCACTATGTCTCCTGACCAGAAGTTCGCCGACGGCTCGGAGCCCGAGTCGGTCGACCAGACCCGCGACAAGGCCGCGACCGCGCCCCACCCGGAGGATCCCCGCAAGCCCGACTCGCCGTCGGATCTCGCGAAGCCGTCGTGGCGGTATGCGCTGCGCCGGGCGCTGTCGGAGTTCTCCAAGGACCACGTCACTGACCTGGCGGCCAGCCTCACGTACTTCGCCGTCCTGTCGCTGTTCCCGATGCTGCTGGCGCTCGTGTCGCTGCTGGGCGTGTTCGGGCGCGGCGAACAGACGGTCGAGGGCATCAACCGCTGGATCGAGACCTACGCGCCGGCCGAGCTCTCCGCGCTGCTGAGCGACACCATCACCGGACTTGCGGGCCAGACCGGAGCCGGGCTCGCGCTCGTCACGGGCCTGGCGGGCGCGCTATGGGCCGCGTCGGGCTACGTCGGAGCGTTCTCGCGCGCGATGAACCGCATCTACGAGGTGGAGGAGGGGCGGCCGATCTGGAAGCACAAGCCCCAGATGCTCGCCCTGACGTTTGTGCTGGTCCTCCTCATGGCGGTCATCGTGTTCGCGCTCCTGCTGTCCGGGGACCTGGCCGACACCGTCGGCGCGTTCATCGGCCTGGCCGACACCACCGTCCTGCTGTGGAACATCGCCAAGTGGCCGGTGGTCGTCGCGCTGGCTGTCCTCGCCGTCGCGCTCCTGTACTACTTCACGCCCAACGTGCGGCAGCCGAGGTTCCGCTGGATCAGCGTCGGCGCGGTGGTGGCGCTCGTGGTGTCGGCGCTGGCGGTCGCGGCGTTCTCGGTCTACGTGGCGAACTTCGCGTCGTACAACGCCACCTACGGGATCATCGGCTCGGTCATCGTCATGCTGCTGGGCCTGTGGATCATCAACAACGTCCTGTTGTTCGGCGCGGAGATCGACGCCGAGATCGAGCGCGGTCGGCAGCTGCAGGGCGGCATCGAGGCCGAGGAGACGATCAAGCTCCCGCCCCGCGACACCCGCGCGTCCGAGAAGCTCGCCGACAAGCACGCAGCGTTGGTGGATCGCGGCCGCGAACTGCGCCTCGAGCACGGGCGGGATCACTCGCGCGACGAGGCCTGAGCACTCAGGCTGCCGGGCCCTGACCGAGGGCCTCGAGGGTGAGGCGGCTGAGGTCGTCGACGGTGTAGCCGGGCCAGCCGTGCAGGGATGCGCGCCACTCCGCCGGTACGTGGGAGGCGCCCCACACCGCCCCGGCGAGGGATCCCGCGATGGCCGCGACCGTGTCCGTGTCTGCTCCGCCGCGCACGGCGCGCTCGAGGGCGTCGCGGAGATCGGCCGCGCCGGTCACGGCCGCGAGCGCCGCCTGGAACGCCCGGACCACCCAGCCGTTCTGGGCGTGGAAGTCGCGGGGATGGGCACCGGGTGCCGTCGCGTCGTCGATGAGGGGGGCCCAGCGGCGGCGACGCTGCTCCGGCACGAAGGGGAGCCCGACACGCGGGTCGAGCTCCCCGGTCAGGACCGCGTGCCGGATGGCCAGCGACCACAGCACGACGGCGTCGACGTTGTCGTCCTCCCAGTGCGTGAGCTGCGCGATGCGGGCGGCGGCGTCGACCAGATCTCGCTCCGCGCCCTGCGCCAGGTAGGCCAGCGCGACGGGGCCGGTACGCATGAGCGAGCCGTTGCCGCCGCTCCGCCCGGCGGCGTCATGCACGGCGCGCGCCCGGCCCCGCATGAAGTCCTCCGTGACGGCGGCCGGGCCGGTCGCCTCGATGCCCGCCAGGACGGCACGGGTCTGGGCGCCCACGTCGCGCGCGTCGCGCGACCACTCCCACCACCGGCGGACGATGTGGGCGAGGACCTCGGGGTCGCGGAGGGAGTCGCCGCGGGCGATGGCCTCGAGGATCGGCATCGCCATGGACGTGTCGTCGGTCCACTCACCAGGGGCGTGGCCGAAGGTGCCGACGCCGAAAGCGGGCGTGACCTCGTCGGACAGGGGCGGACCGAACTCGTACGGCGCGCCGAGGGCGTCGCCGGCGGCCGAAGCGACCACGACCCCCGCTGCCCGATCCGCGACCCGGCCGTCAGCGCCGAGCGGCACGGATCCGGGCGTGGCGTCCGAGGCGGGGAGCCGCTCCAGGAACGACGCCGGCAGCGCGACGTTCCCCGGCGCCCCGGCGAACAGCGGCGCGACGTCGTCGGGCGTGTACCCCGCGATCCCGCACCCGATCTCCGTGACCAGGAACACCTCGTTGCGGTGCGCGGCGGCGTAGGCCAGGAAGTCCGCGACCTCGCGCGCCAGCACGTCGAGCCCGCTCATGGAGTCGACGGCGTAGCTGCGGCCCTGCGGACCGTGGCCCTGTCCCCAGACCGCGCCGAACCGGTCCATCGCGAACCGCGCGGCACCCCCGCCGTGCGCGCCCGCGGCGTTGGAGCCGAACACGAACACCTCGTCGGGCGCGAGCGACGAGATCCGCGCGGAGGCGACGAGCCGGCCCGCGTCGTCCGGGAAGGTGTTGGGCGTCACTGCGGTCCTCCAGGTATGGGTGGGCTCAGGGGAGGACTCCATTCTCGCCCCGTCGGCCGTGCCCGGATGGGTTTGAGCAGATGGCACGACTCGTGGCCAGGCCGACGCTCAGCCCACGCGGGCCGACCACGTTGAGCAGTGCCATCTGCTCAAACCCATCCGCCCGGCGGCACCGACACGAACCAGCCCAGTCACGACGTCGCGGGGGGCGGCGACGGCGGGTCGTCGGAGGCGTCGAGGCCGGCCGCGGTGCCGTCGTCGGGTACCAGCCGCAGCCGCGGCGCCGGCTGGGGCGCGGGCGGCATCGGCGCGGCCCCCCAGGCGTCGGCCAGGCCCGCCAGCTGGCCCGTCTTCTCGTTGAGCGACTCCCGCTGCGCGTTCGTCAGCCGGTACGACGGCAGCTCGGCGTCCGCGCCGGGCCCGGCCAGGTCGGGGTACGGCGTGCCGCCGGGAGACGCGTCGCGGTAGCTGCGGTTCCACGCCCCCTGCCAGCCCGCCAGGCCCGACGCCGCGGTCCGGAACCGGATCCAGCGGTGGTTGTCCCAGCCGCGGGCGGGCACGACGCCGGGCCGCTCGCCCGCGAACACGTCGACCAGCTTCACCGCGCCCAGTCGGCCGCGCTCGGCGAGGTCGCGCACGACGTCCGGCGGCATCGACAGGTTCATCCCGCCCTCGGACTCGTCGTGGTGGACGGTGACGATGCGGTCGCGGTATCCCGGCATCACCATCTGCGCGGCGTCGACCCACTCACGCGCGGTGTGCACCATGAGCATGCCGAACGACGCCCACGCGCCGAGACCCGCGGTCGGCAGCGGGAACCACGGTCGCTGCAGGCCGCCCGCGTTGGCCGTGGGCAGATAGCTGTTCTGGGACTGGTCCGGCGACTTCTCCCGCCCCGGAGGGAACGGACCGAGGTTGAACGCGAACGTCGGATGCTTGGGCAGCGGCGAGTCGAAGAAGTGCACCGGCAGGTTCGCGCACAGCCCGCCGTCGGTGAACCACACCGGCGAGAACGTCGGTGCCGGGAGTACCGCCAGCGCCTGCTCGACGGTGCCGTCCGGGTTGGCGCGACGCCAGCGCGCGGCCTCGTCCACGGCGCGCCAGTTCGACGGCTGGGTGAAGTCGATGGACCAGAGCCGGACCGCCGCGATGAGGACGGGGAAGCTGAGGGACATGCGAGTCGCGACGATCACCGGCAGGTCGTCGGGGGACGGCCACGGGCGGAGTCGCCCGGCCTGTGCGCGGCGGAGCTGGGTGTCGAAGGGGGTCGCTCGGGTCAGGGGATCGACGCCTGCGGCGTCGGCTTCGAGACTCGCCCGGACGGCTGCGCCGTCGGGCGCGACCTCAGCGAGCGGGGTGGCGTCGGCTTCGAGACTCGCCCGGACGGCTGCGCCGTCGGGCGCGACCTCAGCGAGCGGGGTGCCGTCGGGCGCGACCGCTGCGAGCGGGGTGCTGTCGGGCGCGACCTCAGCGAGCGGGTTCTCCATCCACGCGACCACGTCCTCGGGGAACAGGCGGCGGAACTCGTCGGGGTCGAACCAGAACTCGCCCGTGGTCCACGGCATCGCCATCGGCTGGTGCCGGGTGAGATTGGTCGTCATCACGCGCAGCGTCACGCCGGCGCGGCGCAGGTCCCCGAACGTCAGCGGCGCGTCGCCCGGGCCGCGCCCGGCCAGTGACTGGATCTTCTCGTACAGCCACGGCGTGAGCGCGGTCGCGCCGCCGGCGCCGTCGCCCTCCATGCCCGTGCACATGCCGAAGCCGTCGCCCGCCACCCGCGCAAACGTCCGCAGCGCCCCGACCAGGACCCCCACCGCCGCGCCGATCACGAGCAGCAGCAGCCCACCGACCACTCCCGCGACCGTCGCGACACCCTCGCCCAACAGGCTCACCACCACCAGCACCAACCCCACGAGGGAACCGGCGAGGGCCTCCTTCCAGAAGCTGCCCAGCAGACCCCGCACCAGGGCGCCGACCTTCCCGCCCTCAGCCCCCGCGACAGCGAACAGCAGCCGGAACAGCGGCGCCGCCGTCGCCGTCGGCTGGAAGAACGACGCCAGCGTCGAGTGCCCGTCGGGCCCGACGGCGGCCAGCTCGTCGGGCATCGCGTCGAGCTCCTCGAAGCCCCCGGTCTGCCGTCCGAGTTCCGCGGCGGCAGCGGCGGCCGCCGCGATCGCCCCGGCGGACGCCCCGCCGACCGAGCTCAACCGGTAGGTCTGCGCGAGCTCCGCGACGGCGCGCGGATAGATCACGCCGCTGGTGATGCCGCCCTTCATGACGATGTCGCAGGTCAGCGACGGCGCGGCGTACGGGCTGGGTGTGGTCATCGGGGCTCCTTCGGTCCGAACAGCCGGTCGTGGTAGCTGATCACCACCTGGCGGCACATGGCGCTGTAGGGGGCGTGGTCGTCGACGAAGCGGCTCACCTCGGCGAGGCGCCGCTCGTATTGCGCAAGCAAGGCAGGGTCGTCGGGGTGCCGGGCGACGTTCTCCCTCGCCTCGACGACGGTCTCCAGGTGGGCGACGAGGTCGAGGAGGCGGTCGCGGCGGGCGGCGCGCAGCCCGCGACGCTGCAGCGCGCATACGGCGATGGTCGCCTCGCCCTTCGCGCTGCCGCGCCGGGGCCGGACCCAGCCGTCGTCGACGGTACCCGTGCCCCACACGAACTCCAGGTGCTTCTCGGGATAGTCGAGGTAGGGGTGCAGCAGCAGCCGCTTCTCGCGCTTCTCGCCGCCGGGCGTGGTGGCGCGCGACGCCTCCGACGCCAGCGGGAACGCGTTGGCCTTGCCGGCGGTGCGGGTGTCGTCGGGCAGGTCCTGCTTGCGGGGGCTGTTGCAGTCGGTGCACGACGGCAGCAGGTTGGTCCACTCGCTGGCCAGCCAGTAGTAGCCCGGGGGGACCCGCTTCCCGCCGATGGTCACCTCGCCCTTGGGGCGGTAGTGCTCG
The DNA here is from genome assembly GCF_001693815.1 of Tessaracoccus lapidicaptus. GTDB lineage: Bacteria > Actinomycetota > Actinomycetes > Propionibacteriales > Propionibacteriaceae > Arachnia > Arachnia lapidicapta. Next base: position 104,891 of record NZ_MBQD01000002.1, read on the forward strand.
ATGGCGACCGGCTGGGTCGCGGCGTAGTACGTCTCGCAGTAGGCGCACTTGCCGCCGAACGCCTTCTCCAGCTCCGCCCGGATGTCGGGGTTCTTGTAGACCTTGTAGTCGTCGTACTTCGTGGTGCCGTCCCAGGCCGCGTAGAAGTCGAGGGCGGCCTGGCGCTCGTCGAGGGCCTTCTTCTGCGACAGGCTCGTCGGCGCCGCGGGCCGCTTCACCCGGCGCATCAGTCGCCGCCCGGCAGGTACTGGCGCCACAGGTCGGCCAGCTTGGCGTTCACCTCGGCGCTGGTGGGGGCGGCGGCGTCGCCGGACTCGCGGCGCTGCGCGATGTAGCCGGCGGCCGACGTCAGCAGCAGCCGCTCCCGCTCCGTGGTGCCGAACTGCTCGAGCTCGTCGAGCCGCGCCCGGACGCGGCCGAGGCGCTCAGCCTGCTCCGCCGTCGGATGTTTGAGGCCCATGAGGCGGTAGTAGCTCTCCCACAGCTCGGCCACCTCTGGGTCGTCGGTCGAGCCCAACCCGAAGTGCTCGGAAGTGAGGAGCTGGTCGACGCGCATGCCCGTGACGGGCGGGAGGTCGGAGAGGGAGACGATGTCGCCCTCGCTGTTGCGGCGCATGACGACGACCTCGCCGTCGACGATGCCCCGCAGGCACAGCGGGTCGTGGGTCGTGACGATGAACTGGATACGCGGCATCAGGTTGCGCATCGCGGTGACGATTCGCAGCCGCCACCGCGGGTGGAGATGGGCGCCGATCTCGTCGATCAGCACGATCCCCTCCGCGAGCGCCGACTGCGTCCACAGCCGCATCGTGGAGCGGAGAATGTCGCAGGCCATCACCACCATCGACTGGTAGCCGTCGCTCAGCGTGCCGATGTCCGAGCGGGTGCGGCCCTGCTTGAGGACCACACGGTCGCGGTGGCGGATGAGCTCGGCGTCGTGGTCGAGGGCGAGCATCTCGTGGATGCCGCTGGCGACGTCGTCGTAGGTGTCCTCGTCGAGGGAGAGCAGCCAGGTGGTGGGATCCGTGAGCGGGGCGACGGGGTCGAAGAGGTTGTCGACCCGCACCACGCGGTTGTCGTCGAGGGGCGACGGCGTGCGCGGCAGAAGGCGGGTGGCACCGTAGCCGAGCAGCAGCGCCGGGACCGGTTCGGGGCCGTGGAAGTCCTGCTCGCCCTTCGCCCACTCGAGGCGGAGCGGCTCCTGCCGGCCGGAGAGGTAGACCTCGACGAGGCCCTTGCGGGCGCCGTCGCGGAGGTAGCGGCGGGCGTCGATGCCGAGCTGGCGGCGCTGCTGGCCGCCCATCAACGTCAGCGCGATGGCGTGCAGCACCGAGCTCTTGCCGCAGCCGTTCTCGCCGAGGAGCACCGTCCAGGGGCCGCGGTCGCTGGTGGAGCGGGCGAGGTCGATCTCGAGGTCGCGGACGGGGCGGAAGTTGCGGATGACGACGCGCTCGATCCACTGCGTCGCCTGGTAGTAGTTGCCGCGCTGGGGCGCCGCCATGGCGACGTTGAGGTCGTAGGCGGGGGCGCCCGGCTCGGCGCCGGCCATGGGCGGGAGGTCGGGGCCTTGGGGTCGGGGTGGTGGCGCGGGCGGTGTCGCGGCGTCGGGGGTGCCCGCCCCGGGGGCTGCGCCGTCGGGGGCGGCTGCTGCGTGGGCATCGAGCTGCCGGTGCAGGGCGGCGAACGCCGGGCCAGGGGCGCCCAGCGCGGCGAGCCGGGCCTTGACGAGGAAGTCGCGGTTGAGGGCGAGGATGTCGATGGTGGCGCGGCCGCGGTCGGTCAGGGCCGTGACGGTGCCGTCGGGCTGGTAGCGCAGGTGCTCGTCGGGGTCGTCGTCGAGGGGATCGAGGAGAAGTGGAAGCTCGGCGTCGAGCGGTTGGCGTGCCGCCGCGCGCGGCCCGTCGACGGGGAAGCGCGTCCCGCGGGAGCGGACGCAGTCGGCGCAGGCGGGGTAGAGGTTGTCCCACTCATACGTGAGCCACCAGTAGGCGGTCAGGGCGATGACGCCGTCGGTGCCGACGGCGCCCCACGTGGGTCGGTGGTGGGCGACGACCGCCGCGTCCGGACCCTCCGCCTCCAGCGCGCGCTCGCAGTAGGCGCAGGTGCCGTTCGTCATGCGAAGCAACGAATCCAGGATTTCGGGGTGGTGGAGGACGGGGTCCAATTCAGGGCCGCGGGAGCGCTTCTGCCGCCAGGCGCGCGCGGTCTCCTCCGTGAGCCGCTCCGCGGCGGCGCCGAGAACGTCGGGTTGAGCGGGTCGTCGGAGCCTCATAGGCGCACCCCCTTGTTGGTGGGGATTATTGCGGCGACCGGGCTAGCGGGGAAGAGGCAGGACGGTCTGGAGTGGGATGTGGGCTCCGAGTGGTCCTGTGTGCCGGCAAGTTTCTCGCCGTGGGGCTTTCTCTGTGCATATGCACGGAAGAAGCCCCACAGCGAGAAATGTGACGCGCCGGCGACATGCGACCTAGGTCCATGGCCCGGCCGAGCCGGGGTCCGACATCGTGGTGGCGGGCCCTGCGAGCGACGGGGCAGCGCCACGGCGAGGGGACCGGAGATGACCAGAAGCGACCACAGCCAACCTCGATCACGTGCCGGCGGGCGTCTCTCACAGCTGTGGGCGACCCTTCTCCTGGCCCTGTCACTGGCCGCGTCGGTGGTCCCGGGGGCGACGGCCGACCCGCTGGCGACCTCCACCGAGACCGACCCGAGCACGGTGGTGGTGACGATGTCGTCGACGGCGTCGAGCGCGCGCACGGGCTACTCCGTGCCCATCACCGCCACCGCGACCCTCGGGGGGAATCCGGCACCGGCGGGCAGCGTCGAGTTCTACCTGTCCACCGACGGTGTCTCCTTCACGCGGCACTCCACCGTCCCGACCTCCACGGGGACGGCGACGGCGCGGATCGACGTCCCCGTCGCGCCGATGGGGGAGGTGTACTTCCGCGCCACGTACGTCGCCCCGCTCGGGAGCTGGGTGAAGGACGCCACCAGCGACGTCTTCGTGATGCCCGTGGACCAGACGCCGACGATGTGGCTGAACAGGTCGAGCAGCGTCTACGGCGCGAACGCGCTGGTTACCGTGACGGTCGCGTACTTCCAGAACCCGCCCTCGGTGTACCTGGATGGCCGGTTCGCGAGCTCCTGCCCCCGGACCGGGACCTGCTCGTTCGGGGTGTCGACGACGCCCGCCGGCCCGCATACCGTCGTGGTCTCCGACGGCGTCACGACGCTGACCGCCCCCTACACCGTCGTCAAGGCGTCCACGGCGGTCTCCATGTTCTGCGCCAACCCCTCCATGTACACCGGCGAGGCGGTGACCCCGTGCACGGCGACGGTGACCGGAGCGTTCCTGTACTACGAACCTGTCGAGGTCGAGTACGTGGACAACGTCGCGGTCGGGACCGCCAAGGCCACCGCCCACTATCCGGGAGACGACAACCACGAGCCGAGCATCGCGTACGGAACGTTCGCCATCGAGATGCCCACCGCGGTGACGGTGACCTGCGGGCCCGGCCCGTTCGTCTACACCGGCAGCCCGGTCACGCCGTGCTCCGCGACGGCCACTGGGTCGTGGCAGCTGCCGCCCCGCGACGTGCCGGTCACATACTCCGGCAACCTCAACGCCGGCACCGCGACCGCCTCCGCCTCCTTTGTCGGGCTCAGCGGCTCGGCTGACTTCGTGATCACCAAGGCCGCGTCGACGACCACGGTGACCTGTCCCGCGTCCGCCATCTACACGGGGCTTCCCCTGACGCCGTGTTCGGCCGAGGCCTCGGGCGTCGGCATGACGGCGGTGCCGCGGACACCCGACTACACCGGCAACGTCGACGTGGGCACCGCGGCCGCGTCCGCGTCGTGGCCCGGCGATCTGAATCACACCGGGAGCAGCGGCACCGCGACGTTCGCCATCACGAAGGCTGCGTCGACGGTGGCGGTCAGCTGCCCGACGTCGCCGTCGACCTACACCGGGACCGCGCAGACGCCCTGCACGGCGAAGGCCAGCGGCCCGGGGATGGCCGACGTTCCCCTGACCCTGACCTACTCCGGAAACGTCAACGCCGGCACCGCCACCGCCTCGGCGTCCTGGGCGGGCTCGGCGAACCTGGCCGGCTCGAGTGGCTCGGCGACCTTCCAGATCGCCAAGGCCCCGTCGGCCACGACGGTGACCTGCACGGCCGGCCCGCACGTGTTCGACGGCGACGCCCAGACGCCGTGCAGCGCGGTGGCCGGCAAGGTCGGCGGGCCCACCGTCCCCGTCGCCGTCGACTACTCGGGCAACGTCGATGCGGGCACGGCGAGCGCCTCCGCGGCCTGGGCGGGCGACGCGAACCACCTGGGCAGCAGCGACGCGGCGACGTTCACGATCGACAGGGCCCCCGTCACCATGACCGCGGGAGGCTACGGCGGCGAGTTCGACGGCGCGGCCCATCCGGTGTCGGCGTGCGTGGTGACCGGTGCCCACGTCGGGTCGCTCAGCTGCGCCAACGATCCGTCGACGGTGGGGCCGGCCGTCGGCTCCGGCGTGACGACGCCGCTGATGGTGTTCGGTGCGGAGAAGGCGTCGAACTTCGAGGTGTCGGCAGTGGCGGGGCAGTGGGAGGTCACGGCCGTCCCGCTGGCGGTGTCGGTCCGGGCGGTGCCCGCCGTCGAGTGGACGGGCGATGGGAACTACGCCGGCGGGGTCGAGGTGCTGGTGGGCACTCAGACGGGTGCGGGGATCCCCATCAGCGTCGGAAGGCAGCGGATCGACGGCGGGCAGTGCCGCGTCGCCACGCTCACGGGCGTGGCCGACTACACGCTGGACGGCGCGACGGAGGCCGGCAACTCCGTCACGGTGACGGTGACGGACTGCGCGGGTGCCGCGGGGGATCGCATCGAGGTGACGGGCCCGGGGGTGTTCGGGCCGGTGTCGCCGTCGCTGGTGGACGGGGGAGTGCTGATCGTCACCTCGTGACGGCGACGACGCCGGCCCGGCGTCCCACGTGCCGGGCCGGTAGAGCAGAGGGCTACTGGCTGAAGTCGTAGGTGATGTCGATCTCCGGGTCGATGCCCGTTGTTCTCGGCCACCAGCCGGAAGTCCTCGTTGCTGTGGCCGATGAAGATGTACTCGGGGATGGAGATGCGGTACTTCTTCTCGCCAACCGGGACGATCCGCACGTCGCGGCCGTCAATGCCCTGCTTGGCGCTGAAGGAGTACTGCAACAGGAGCGCCCGCGGCGATCACCGCGGGCGCTCCCTGGATTGTGGGACTACTTCAGTTCAAGGCCGGCCGTTGCCTCGACGAGCTCCTCGCTTGCGTCGTTGACCGCAGCCTGGCCGCGATCAGCCCTGACGACTGCCGTGGCGCGTCCGAGGGCACCCTTGAAGGCGCCGAGAGTCTTGCCGGTGTACTGCGCGCCTCGCACGTCGACGGCCCCTGCCTCGTCGATTGCCTGGAGCAGTCTCGAGGTGTCGGTGATCGGCTTCTTCACGCCCAGTAGACCCTCGGGATCAGCGACCGCCGGGGCGGCGAGCTTCTGGGAGAAGTCGGCGTTGAACAGCTGCGGGTTGTGGTTCCGCCGCCAGTTCAGGGCGTCGGTCAATCCCCAGAACGTGACGCGATCGAGGTCCTGCGAGTACTTCTTGTAGACCGCGAAGTACTCGGCGAAGCGCTGCGCCTGGATGGCTTCGAGCTCCATGCGGTTGTCGATCTTGCCCACCCAGTAGGTGAAGCCCTCCTTGTAGAAGAGGTCCGCCGCGGCCGGGTCATCCAGGTCGTAGTAGGGGCCACGATCGCCCTGCGGCTCGGCGTTCCACGCCTCCCACACCTGCAGATCCAGCTCGCTCACGCTAGCGGTGAAGCCGGCCTCGGTGATCAGCTGCAGGGAGCGTTCCACCGATGCGTGGTCGGAGCACGCGCCGGGCTGCCATTCCGCGGCGTCCTCGTCGACCAGCTTGGGCAGACGGGTCAGGTCGGAGCAGGCGAAGGCCGGCGTCTGGTTGATGTAGTTGTGCGACTGCAGCCCGATGCCTTCGATCAGCTGACGCTCGTCCTCGGGATACTCAGCGGCGTAGCGCTCGTTGAGCTCCGTCGCCATGGCCAGGATGGCCTTGGCCTTGCCCTCGGACTGGAAGACGTTGAAGTCGTTGTACTCAAGCTTGGCCTCGGGGCCGTACTTGCGGGCGAAGACGAAGGCGTCGTAGATGAAGTCGCCGGGGCGCTCGCCCGCCGCCTCGTCCATGTCCGTGGTGTAGGCGTCGTACCACCCGGAGTAGCTGTAGTCGCTGGGGTTGCCGCGCAGGAAGTCCTCCCAGTTCTGGGTGGCGGGGTCGAAGGTGTCGAGACCGTCGACGAAGGCCTCGTTCACGACGTCCCAGGAGACGATCCGGCCCTTGAAGTGGGTCAGCACCTCCTTGATGTAGCGCTCCATGTTGGCCTTGGCCTGCGCGCGCGGGTCAGCGGACTCGAGTCCGTAGATCTTGGACGGCGACTGGCTGTGCCACACCAGCACGTGGCCGTGGACGTCGATGCCACGCTCACGGCTCTCGTCGACGAAGTAGTCGGCGGGGCCGAAGTTGAACGTCCACTCGCCCGTGGCCGTGTTGATGTTCGCGTTCGGCAGCAGCTGGTCGGGCTTCATGATGTTCTCGGCGGTCATGATGTTGTAGTGCCGCTCGACCTGCGCCCAGTTGGGCGAGTCCTCCGCGTACGTCTGCTCACCGGAGTAGATGTTGCCAACCTTGAAGTAGTCGGAGTAGACGTCCTTCAGCGGCGGGATCAGGCCGTCATCCGGGGTGCTGTGCGCTGGCGCGGCGAGCCCGGACAGCGCGAGAGCTGCGGCTGCGCCGAGCCCAGCGGTCCTGAGAATCCGTGTCTTGAGTCGGTTGGTGGACAAAGGGTGGTCCTCTCTGAAAGTACCGTCGGTGCGGCCAGGCGCCCTGGGACGTCGTGCGTGCACTCGTGGGTTGACTAGGGCCTGCGCTGGCCGTTCGTCACGTCGAATTAGTTCGCGTTCAGTACCAAACTGAATGAGACCCTACGAAGGGTGTTCGGTGCCCGTCAAGAGGTTTCGGGAAATTTCGGCCGGGGCGTCGAGCGAAAGGCGAACCGGTGGAACCGCCAGTCCCGCCGGTGACGACCATCGCGCGCCTCGCTGGACGACGACGCACTCCTCCAGCCCCTCGGGCCGAAGGGCGAGCGCCATGCCGACCAGTCCATGGCCGCGCTGGTGATGCACATCAACCGCGAGGTGATCGCCTACGGAGCGGAGATCTGCCTGCTGCGCGATCTGCATCGCGCCCAGCGGGACGCCCAGGACCCGGTGGTGGCGGCGGCGAGGCGTGGTGACGCTGGGGAGGTGTCGCGGCTACTCGACGGCGGGGCGGAGGTGTCGCCGTCGTTGGTGCCGGAGATGGCGGGGCTCAGGCAGTGGGGCGTGGTGCGGGCCCTGGTGGAGCGCGGCGCTGCCGTCGATGTCGGAAATCCGTGCGCGTTGCACTACGCCGTTGCGGCGGGCGAGCTGGAGTCCGTCGAGCTGCTGCTGGAGCACGGCGCCGATTCTGAGTTGACGGATGCTCAGTTCGGGATGACGCCCGCGGTGTGGGCGGACCACTTCGGCCACGGCGACCTCTCCGCCCACCTCCGTGGAAGACCGCTGCGCTAGGGCGTCGACCGCACGGCATCGGCTCGCGGGCAGCATCTCTGGATCTACCGGTGCACACGTGGCGGGTGAACTACTGTCGGTGCCATGAGGGCCCGCCCAGCGGCTGACCGCGGGCGGGGGCTCTCAACGGGGGTGGAGAGAGATGAGAAGCGCGCGCGTGTCGTGCTTGGCAGTCGTGGTGGCGTTGTTGGCGTTCGGTCTGGGCGGCTGCACTCCAGACTCGCGTCCTGCGGGTGATGAGGCCGGCGCGGAGGGAGTCAGCGCTTCGGCTCGTCCCCCATCGGCCGCAGGTGGCTCGGAGCGCATCGCTCCCTCGCCATCGCAGTCGGCAGTTCCGTCGGTCACCGAGCCCGTCATCAGCGAACCCACGCAGATTCCGGTGACGTTCTCAGCCGTCGTCGACGGCGACACCGTCGACACAAGCCTGGGCACCGTCCGCCTCATCGGCATTGACTCCCCTGAGCGGGGCGAGTGCGGCCACGACGAGGCGTCGATGGCGATCGGACGTGTCTTGTCCGTGGGCGAGGTGGTGACCCTCGAACTGCCGGAGGGGCAGAATGACCGCGACTCGTACGGGCGCCTCCTCCGCTACGTCATCACCGAGAGCGGAGCTGACCTGGGCCAGATGCAGGTGGAGGCTGGCAATGCGATCGCTCGCTACGACTCGACGGACGGCTATCCCGCGCACCCCCGCCAGGCCGACTACCGTGCCGCGCAGATAGCCTCCGCAGGTCTGGATGGTTCGGTGGTCACCGTCGTCTGCCGCGAGGAGCCGCAGGAGAGCGTTGCGCCACTCGCGGCGCCCGTGGCGACGGAGGAACCGTGGTGGGAGCAGTACGGGTCGTGCAGCAAGCTGAAGAAGAACACCGTCGGGCATCCGAAGGGACCGTTCAGCGTGGACGACCCGGCTGAGGTGGACATCTACAACTGGTTCGAGTTCGGCACGGGCCACCACGGCGACGGCGACAACGACGGCTTGGCCTGCGAGTAACGGTCGGAGGGATGCTCCGGCCTACCGCGCCCGCCGTCGGTCCAACTGCTTCGCCACCAGCTCTCCGGACTGCTGCTCTTCGCGCGGGAGTAGCTCCAGAGCGCGTGATAGAAGACGGTGGGCCACCATCCTCAGGCTGACTAGCGAGGAGGAGACGGGTCGGGCTTCGTGCCCCGGTCAGAGCTGGACGGTGCCGTGCTCGCCGTCGTTCGGGCGCTCGCCCGTGACGGCCGCCTTGGCCAGCCCGAGGAGGGCCGCGACCTGGCTGCCACCGTCCCAGTACTCGGCCTGACTTAGGCCAATTAGTGCCCATGGTCGGCGGATTGCTGCGGCTCAGTGGCGTTGGTGGATCCGGTCGAGGAGTTCCGTCAGGTCGTCGGGTAGGGGGTCTTCGGCGGTGACGATCTGGTCGCCGGCTTGGATGTCGATGGTGCGGTAGCGGCGCAGGGTCTTGACGAGCTGCTTGATGCTGACCCCGGTGGTGGCCTCGAGCCAGCGGACCACGGCCAGGGCGGCGAACACGATGGTCAGGTGGGCTTCGATGGAGTCGCGCTTGTGGTGGAAGATCGGGCGGGCTCGAAGGTCGCTCTTGGACATCCGGAAGGACTTCTCGATCTGCCAGAGCTGGTGATAGGCGCCGATCACGTACTCGGGTGTCGGGTGCTCGAGGTTGGTGATGTAGGCCTTCCAGCCGGCCAGGGTGCGGGTCTTGGCCTCCAGTTCGCGGTTGACTGATTTCGAGCCGCCTTCGAGGCGGACGAACCGGTTGCGTTTGACTGCTGTCTTCCCGGCGACGGCGTCGGTGGCTTTGCGGATCTGTTCATCGATCCCGCGGAGACTGCGGCGGGCCCTGTCAGCGCGGTACTGGTAGTAGATCGTCTCCGACTGCTGAGCCTCCAACGACCCGCGGGCCCAGGGCTGGGTGAGGATCATCTGATCGACCGGGTCCTGCCCGGGATGCGTCTTCTGCCACTGCTCCAACTGGTAGAACACCTTCGGGATCGGTTGCCCGACGATGTAGCGCAGCCCCGCTGCGGCCAGGGCCTTCAGGTTGCCATCTGACAGCATCCCGGCATCGGCGACGACGGTGACTTCGGGGATGCGGTGGGCGGCCATGAACTGGTGCAGGACCGGGATCATCGTGGTCGTTTCGGCTTTGTTGCCCTCGAACGCGTGGACCATGAGCGGGAACCCGCGGACATCGGCGAGGAGGCCGATTGTGATCTGCGGCTCCAGGCGGCGTTCCTTCGAGAACCCCGACTCGCGGAACCCGTCACCCTCATCGGTCTCGAAATACAAGGTGGTCACGTCGTAGAGCACCAGCGTCGCCGGCCCCAGCCCCACATGGGCCGCGAACCCCGCCGCGAGACGGCGCCGCCACGGGTCGGCCGCATACAGCGGTAGCCGGCGTTCGATGGTGCGGTAACTGGGTGACTTGATGCCGATCTCGTCGAGGACCCGGATCGCGTCGAGCTTGCTGGTCGGCTCGATCACCCGGGCCAGCACCAGCTGTCTGAACACCTCATCGCCGCCGCTGGTGGTCTCCAACCCGACCGCACGGAACGCGGCTGACAACGCTTCCCACAGATGCTCCGACCGTGACGCACGGATCGCCAGGGCACGCTTGCGGGGCTGGCCGTCGCCGAGGTCGAGCTCGTCCTGGCCGGCGGTCATCCGCTGCTGCGCGACGCTCTTGAGGATCTCCACATCCTCGGCGGTGTGAGCCGATCCGATGTGATCCATCTGCTTCGACCCGCGCTTGTTGGACCAGACCACCTGCACCGCGGTCGCGCCGCTGGCGGTCTTGACCGTCCGCACGTAGGGAGACATGCCAGCAAGGCTAGAACCAACCCCGATTAGTGCACACACTCCCAACAGAAACCGCTAGTCAACCAGCAGTTGAAGTCGGAATCCTAGAATCGTGGCCTAAGTCAGGTGCTCGCCGTCGTTCGGGCGCTCGCCCGTGACGGCCGCCTTGGCCAGCCCGAGGAGGGCCGCGACCTGGCTGCCACCGTCCCAGTACTCGGCTGTCTCGACGGTGACCTCCAGGATGACGTTGGACGGATCCTCCGCGTCACCGGCGTAGGCCTCCTGGATGCGGTTCCACAGCTCCTGCTTCTTCGCGACGCTCCGCTCGATGCGGCCGGTGCCTGACATCGAGACGTAGGTGCTGCCGTCCATGATGGAGAGGTTGACCTGTTGTCCGTCCGATTGGGTCGCCACGTCGTTGTCGTCCTGGGTGACGAAGCGGAACAGGTCGTTCTCGCGCTCGGCGATGGTCATCGGGCGGCTGACCAGTTTGCCCTCAGTGCTGCGGGTGGTGAACATGACGAAGCGCTGGTTCTTGACAAGTCCGTTGAAGTTATCGAGGTGTTCGGTGCTGGGTGTCTGCTGGTTGTCCATCAACCGACTGTAGGCGCGGGACGAGGACCCCGCGCCGGTTCGGCGAGGTTGGGTCGTCTCGGCAGGGTTACCCGTCGGCGCGCATTCGTGGGCTTCGAAGCCGCTGCGCGGTGCCACAGCCGACGGGGTCTGGCGACGCAGTGTGAGCTGAGTTAGCCCGAGTGTCCCAGGCCTATAGCGCGGTCGGGGAGGGCTGCCGGCGGCGTCCGTCATGACGAGGCACTGATGGAGACTGTCCACCTTGGCCGGAGCCCGTGAATCAGTGTGGCTTCGCACCTTCGTTACTCCCAGGCTCCGGTTCCTTCCGCAGCACAGCGCGGAGTTCGGCTAGTTCTTGGCGCAAGAGCTGGATATCTCTGGACACGGAGTCGGACTCTGCTTTGGCCTCGCTCACCCGCTCGACGATCCACGAGGCAAGCGTCGCGGTGACAGTGCCCAGTATCGCGATACCAGACACCATCAGTCCGACGGCGACCCCACGCCCAAGCGGAGTCACAGGGTAGCGATCGCCGTAGCCGACGGTGGTCATCGTGGTGGCCGCCCACCAGAATGCATCGCTGATAGTTGTGATGTTCGCTCCATCTGCGCCCCTCTCAGCATCAACCACCGCAAGCGCGCCAACTATGGCCAAGAGGATCGCACCCCCGCCCACATAGGTTCCGACTCGGCCGCGAAGGTTCGAGCTGGCGCGCCGGTTGACGACAGAGAGCAGCGTCACCAAGCGCAGCAGCCTCAAGGGGCGCAACACCGGCAGGGCGATGACGATGAGGTCGAACCAGTTGCGCTTTGCGAAGCTGAGCCGGTTCTGACTGAGGATGAGACGTACGAGGTAGTCGACCGCGAAGATCACCCATGTGATCCAGACCAAGGCTTCACATACCAGGACGACTTGGGCGGGCGTACCCGGCCACCAGATGATCGGGACGGCGAATGCTGCGAGGAACACGAACGCGGCGAGCATCAGCGGAACCTCGGCGGCCTGCTCCCACCTTTCGGTCTTCGGAGTCACCCCCGCAGCCTATCCGGGTGGGGTCGTGGGTCTTCGTCAATACGATCAAGGACCGGTGGTGTCTTGAGCGGCAGGTCTCGTCACGGCCAGTCAAGCCTCCGCCGTCGGGGCCGCATCGAGGCCCGGCGGCTCAGGCCGGGGAGACGATGTTCCCTATCAGGAAGAACAGCCAGAACGCGACCGTCACGCCACCCGCGACCAGCCCCACCCACACCGACCAGTGCCGGTCCCCACGCTTGAGGGCGTACACGCCCAGCGCGAGCGCCACCAGCGAGAGGGAGATCGAGGCCATGGGCAGGAGCTGCGAGTTGGACGCCGTCACCTCGCCCTCATCACCCGACGGTGCGGTCCGGCTCAACAGGAGCGGCCAGGCCAACGCCACGAGCGAGACCAGGCCGAAGCCGAAGGAGGACCATGCCGGAAGCGGGTGGCGTGGACCGGGGCCAGGAGCATCTGGTCTTGTGCGGTCGATGGCGACGATCACCCCGACGATGACGATGGCGAGCACAACACCCACGACTGAGACGAGCATGGCCCCTCCCGGGTTTCACCGCCCAAACGGGCTACTTCCATGCTATTCCTGCGGATTCCCGTCTGCTCCCTCTAGCCCTCCGGCGATCGCCTTGTTACCCTGAGCGGAGTGCGCGGAACGCGCCAGGAAGCCAGGAAGCCTCGTGAAGGGAGGAGAGAGATGACACCCAAAGCTGTTGTGCATGCCTTCTCAACCCCCCACACACTTGAGGCCCCCGCCGCCTGACATTTCCCGCCGGGTGCCTCCTCCTCAGGAGAACCACCCTTGCCAAACCTTCTGTCGTCGTTCAGTTGGAGCGACGCCCCCACCACCGCCTACCGCGACACCCTCGCCGACAACCAACGCTGGTCCACCTGGGACTCCATCGAGCGGCTCTGCCGCGGACCCGAGCCCTGGCCGGACTGGCTAGTGACCGCCGCGGCGGCCGTCGACACCGACCTCGGCCTCCTCAAGTCCGGCAAGGAGGCCGACGTCTCCCTGCTCGAACGCGCCGTGCCCGACGACCCGGCGCGCTCCGTCGTCATGGCCGCCAAGCGCTACCGGTCCACCGACCGTCGGCTCTTCCACCGCGACACCGGCTACACGGAGGGCCGCCGTATCCGCAACAGCCGCGACACCCGGGCCGTCGCGCGGAAGTCGTCCTACGGCCGCACCGTCGAGGCGGGCCTCTGGGCGCGCGCCGAGTGGAATGCGCTCGTCACCCTCTACACCGCTGGCGTCCCCGTGCCGTACCCCGTGCAGATCGACGGCACGGAGATCCTCATGGAGTTCATCTCCGACGGCGACGCCGCAGCCCCGCGCCTCCACCAGACCCGGCCGTCGACGGCGCAGCTCGAGCTGCTCTTCGAGCAGCTCCGGGAGGCGATGCAGACCATGGCCCGCCTCGGCCTGGTCCACGGCGACCTCAGCCCGTACAACACGCTGGTCTCCGGGATCGACGACGAGCCGCGCCTGGTGATCATCGACGTGCCGCAGCTGGTGGACCTGGCGTCGAACCCGTACGCCTTCGACTACCTCCACCGCGACTGCACCAACATGGCCGACTGGTTCAGCCGCGCTGGGCTCGCCGTCGACGGCGACGGCCTCCTTGGGGAGGTGCTGGCCCACGCCTGGTGAACCCAGGGACGCCTGCAGCTGCAACACCTACTGCAACACCAATGTTGCAGTAGGTGTTACAGCTGACCCAGCGCCCAGGTGGCTCATGGGGTCGCCGTTCTTTCGAATATTGCGAATCGGGCTAGCGTGGGGTCATGACCGAGTCAACGACGCGCGGCACGACCGTTCTGCCTCCACAAGACCTTGAGCCCATGCTCGACCTCTCCCGATTCCTGGAAAAGGTCACCGAGCCGGCCGCACTTCTGGGTCCCGACGGCCAAACGGTCCCACTGCCGCTCGAGGCCTATCGGGTCCTGGTCGACGTCGTCCACGCCATGCGCGAAGGCAAGGCGATCACCGTCGCCTCGATCGATCAACTCCTCACAACCCAGCAGGCGGCCGACTTCCTCGGCATCAGCCGTCCCACGCTGGTCAAGCTCCTGGAATCCGACGAGATTCCGCACGAGTCGCCTGGCGCAGGGAGGCACCGTCGAGTCCGGTTGCGCGACGTGCTCGACTACCAGGAGCGCAAGCGGTCTCGGCGCCGACTCGCCCTCGATGAGCTCATCCAGGACGCCGTCGGAGCTGGCCTGTACGAGGCTGAGCAGGCTGATTACGCCGACGCATTGAGGCGGGCGCGCCAGGGGCGAGGCTGACGTGTCGAGGTTCTCCGTGCTGCTGGATGCATGCGTCCTCGTGCCGATCTCCCGCGCGGACACCGGATGCACTCGAGACGAGCGTCCAGCTGCCCGACCCGGACGACCGCCACGTAGTGGCGGCCGCTCTGGCCGGACGAGCTGACCTGATCGTCACGGGCAACGTCAAGGACTCCCCGCCTGCCACCCTCGGCACGTGGGACCTGGAAGTGCAGAGCCCGGATGACTTCCTCCTGAATCAACTGGACCTCGATCCGGACCGCGTGATGCATGCGCTTCAGCGACAGGTTGATGCGGCTCGCAATCCCCGAATCACGTTACCGGTGCTGTTCGCGAGCCTCGCGCGAGCTGGCGCGCCGGGATTTGCCGCCGAGGCTGCAGGCCAGCGATGGCGACTGGATCACGACCATCTGCCGCGGTTGGGACCAGGCGAAGGCTGATCGCTGACACCGGAACATCACCGGACTCTGCGATCCGTCAGGCGAGGGAGCGCCTCACCGTCTCCTGGAGTTCCTTCCAGCTCACGATGAACTTCTCCACACCCTCGTCCTCGAGCACCTGGAACGCGTCGTCGAGGTCGACCCCAGCGTCCGCGATCTCCTTCAGCACAGCGCGCCCCTCACCCGCCGTGCCCTCCATGCGCGGTCCGATGTCGCCGTGGTCCGCGAACGCATTGAGCGTCTTCTCCGGCATGGTGTTGACGACGTTGCTCGCCACCAGCTCTGAGACGTACAGCGTGTCGGGGTAGGACGGGTCCTTCGTGCCCGTCGACGCCCACAGCGGGCGCTGCGGGTTGGCGCCCTTGGCCTTGAGCGCGGCGAACCGCTCCGAGCCGAACACTTCCTCGAACGCGCCGAGCGCGACCTGCGCGTTGGCGATGGCGGCCTTGCCCTTGAGGTCCTCCCGGCCCAGCGCGGTCAGGCGGGCGTCGATCTCGACGTCGACCCGCGAGATGAAGAACGATGCGACGGAGTGGATCGTGTTGAGGTCGCGGCCAGCGGCGTCGGCGGTCTCGAGCCCGGTCAGGTAGGCGTCCATGACCTCGCGGTACCGGTCCTCGTTGAAGATGAGGGTGACGTTGACCGAGATGCCGCGCCCGATGACCTCCGCGATCGCCGGGATGCCGGCCTTGGTGGCGGGGATCTTCACAAGGAGGTTCTCCCGGCCCACGACGTCGTAGAGCTTCTGAGCCTCCGCGACGGTGGCGTCCGTGTCGTGGGCGAGCTCCGGCGAGACCTCGATCGAGACCCGGCCGTCGAAGCCGCCAGTGCGGTCGTAGATGGGCTTGAGGAGGTCCGCGGCGTCGCGGACGTCGGTAGTGGTGGCGAGCCGGATCGCCTCGTCGACGTCGGTGAGGCCCTGGAGCTGCCCGGCGTAGGAGTCGCCGTCGCTGAGGGCCGCGGCGAAGATCGTCGGGTTGGTGGTCACACCGACCACGGACTTGGTCTCGATCAGTTCGGCGAGGTTGCCGGAGGTGAGGCGGTCGCGAGAGAGGTCGTCGAGCCAGATGGAGACGCCGGCGTCGCTGAGGGCCTTGAGTCGATCGGTCATGGGAGTCCCCCTGGGTAGTTGGGCTTCATGTCGAGCCTAGGCGAGGCGGCGCGAGGGGCGGCGGGGTTGCTCGTTGTTGCCCAGACACACCCAGCTGGATCTGGTTACCCCAGGCTCTCCTGCAGGCTCACTTCGACGGTGCCCTGGTCGGCGCCGGGTGTGGCGTCGGGGCTGCCGAAGAGCACGGCGAAGACCAGGAAGACTGCGATGACGGCAGCGGCGGCATGGGTGTTGACTGCGGCGAATGGCGAGGCGTTCATGATGTTCCTCCGTTGTTTAGGCATGGCGGGGCCAGGCCTGGTTGTGGATGGTGCTGCCCCGGCGGTTACCGGGGACGTGTGGAATGGCGATCAGGCCGGGGTGTCGACGATCGCCTCGGTGAGTTGATTCGCGACGAGGGTGACTTGCCGTGCCAGGTCGTCGACCGTCGCTGGGTTGATGCGCTGCACGGGGCCCCCGATGCCAATGCAGCCCACCGGCGGTCCGTCCCGCCCCTCGAACACGGGCGCCGAGATCCCGCAACCCCCGGTGTGGTTCTCCTCGCTGTCGACGGCGTAGCCAAGAGAGCGGACCGTTGCCAGGTGATCTCGGAGCAGGCCGGGATCGGTGATGGTGCGGCCGGTGCGGGCGGGAAGCTCGACCGGCAGCGGGGCCAGCTCCCAGGCGAGCAGGCACTTGCCCACCGACGTGGAGTGGAGGGGGAGCAGCCGGCCCTTCTCCAGCACGACCCGGAGCGACTGGGCCGTCTCGATGGCGTCCACAACCAGAGCCCCGCCGTCCGCAGCGACTGCCCCGTGTGCGCATTCTCCGGTCAGGCCGACGAGTTCCTGCAGGAACGGCGAGGCGAGATGGCGAAAGCGCCGCTGGGCTGTGGTGAGGCCGAACCGTGAACGGAGCGCCGGGCCGAGCCGGTAGCCCCGCCTGGAACGCGCGGGCGCGACGGCGAACCCCTCCTTGGCGAGAGTCTGCAGGATGCGGGAGGCGGTGCTCTTGTGGACACCGAGCTCATACGAGACCTGCTGGACGGAAAGGCCGCGGTGTTGCAGAGCGGGGTCACTCTCCAACTCGATGAGTAGGCGGATGACGCGCAGGCCGCGCTCGAGGCTGCTGCGTTCGACGCCCTGCTGGCTCATCTCCGCCCTCCCTTCGATACCCGTGATGCCGATGACTCGAGGCTATCCACCGCGTCGGGTGGGCACAATCGGGAAACGTCGCTTGGTTGCTTAGAGTGCAACGCAACTCTCTTCATGGCTCGTTGATCTCTCAGGGTTGCGTTTGATGCAACTGGACACCCACTTGGCCCTCACGTCAGTGCCGGAGTCAGCCGCCGATGTTGCTGGCCCCTGACCCACAGGTCAGCCGGGTACCCAGTGTGGCCGGGAGCGCTCCTTCCTTGTGCCACGGGGGTGAAGGCGCCTGCTTTTACTTCGATTCGCCAGCCCTCTAGGGCAGGTGTCGATAGCGGAGGCAGGCGCCACGGGGCAGAAGGCAGGCGTCGTGAGCGGAGGCAGGCGCCACGGGGCAGAAGGCAGGCGTCGTGAGCGGAGGCAGGCGCCACGGTGCAGAAGGCAACTACACCGGCCTCTACGCGCTCGGCAACGGCGCGCCGCTGACGTCGCTGATCGGGGGCTGCATCGCGATCTTCGCGATCCGCAACCGCACCATCCCGGCCGCGATCAGGGCGGGCGTCGGCGGCGTGCTGGCCTTCTTCGGGATCATCCACGAGGGTGCCCCCGTGATGGGTGGCGAGCGGCCGACGAACTTCCTCATCGCCTACGCGATGGTGGCGGCGCTGTTCGTCCTGAAGTGGGCGCTCGACAAGCGTGATCCCGAGCTCGTCGACGGCCAGCCCCGCGACGACGCCCCGGCGCACGCCGTTGTGGGTGTGGATCCCGCGGCCGTGGCGACCGCGGACTCGTCCAGCGACCCCCTGCTGGACGGGACCGAGCGGGAAGCGCTCGTGGACAGCGATCCCGAGGAGGGTCGCGCCCGGGTGTGACCCAGGTCTGACAGCTGTCAGCTGTCGCGTCGCGTGGCACCTCGCCCGCCCCCTAGGGCTGAGGTGCCACGTGGCGTTTCCGGGGGTGCGCGGGTGTGGCGGGTCGCGAGGGGCTCGCGGCGCCGTCGGGGCAGCACGAAAGACAGGGATACTCGCGGGTGGATGCCCGTGAGGGGGTCGAGCGGACAGTTCGACGGCGTGTCGTGCCGGGTGGGGGCGCCCGAGGCGGGCGTAGCCTGCGGGCATAGCGGGGGGACGGGCGTGATGGGCCGACGGCCGTGCTGGGCGCGGGCGTGGAGGGACGGCATGGCGGGGGGAGGGGCATGGCTGGGCGGACGACGATGCGGGTGCGGGCAGCGCGACGGCGCAAGCGACGGCTGGGCGCCAAGGTGCAGGACCTCACCGTCGAACAGTGGTCCGCCCTGTGCGACAGATGGGGCGGGTGCGCGTACTGCGGCGCCGTCGGCGTGGCCCTGCAGAAGGACTGCGTGCTCCCGATCTCCCGCGGCGGCCGCTACACCGTCGACAACGTGGTCCCAGCCTGTCGCGCGTGCAACACCAGCAAGTGCAACAGCGAGGTGACCGGCTGGATGCGGCGGAAGAAGCTCGATGAGGAATCGTTCCTGATCCGCCAATGGGAGATCTCGGCGGTCCTCAGCGAGCGTTAGCTGTCGCGGTCCGGGCGGGGGTCAGCGGGCGACGGCGGCGCCCAGGGTCTCGCCCCACCGTCGGGCGCGGTCCAGCTCACCGTCGCGCAGCGGCCCGTACTTGCCCGTCACGAAGAACCCCTCCGGCTTCACGACCGGCCGGTACCCCTTCGCCTCGAGCTCCTTCGCGATCGTCGGCGCCCCCTTGCCGAAGGGGCCGCGGACTTCGGTGTCGAAGGCTGCGAACGGCGTCGTGGCCGGCGGGAGCGAATCCATCCACTCTCGGATCGACGGGTTGCTGAGGTCCGGCGGCGGCGACCCGGGCTCGGGGTGCTCGCGGATCTCGGTGCGGGTGCGCTCCGAGGACAGGTGGAACGCGAACACGGGCCCGCCCGCGACGATCAGGTCCGCGTCGGCCACCACGTCCGGCGTGGCGTCCTTCGTCGACATCGCGACGGCGCCCTCGCCCAGCCCGTCGGCCACCGCGCGCGCAATCTGAGCGGTGTTTCCCCACAGTGACTCGTACACGACAACGGCCTTCATCGCCCGTTCCTTTCGGTCGTGCCCAGCGTACGCCGCGGCGGGTAGACGGGTGCGGGAATGTGGCCGCGGGCTGCCGAACGTGAAGGGAGGGTTCAGGGCGTGTCGGCCGGCATGCCGACGACGTACGCGGCCTGGGCGATGTGCTGCGCGGCGTCGTCGATGACGCTGACCAGCCGCACGCCGCGCGTGACGGGCGGATCCCAGTGGCGGTCGACGACGTCGTCGAGGTCGGCCTCGCTGAGGGTGTCGAGGTAGGCGAGCAGGGCGTCGGTGCAGGCGGCGACGTAGTCGATGAGGACGGCGGCGTCGTCGACGGCGATCGCGCGCGCCTCCTCGGGCGAGTGGCCGTAGCCGACCGGGTCGCCGGTGGCGCCGAGGCCGCTGCGCTCCCGGAACCCCTGCGCGCGCCAGACCTCGTCGTCGCCGGTCAAGTGGGCGAGCTGCACGTCGAGCTCCCGGCCCGTGTGCCAGAGGAGCCACGCGATGGAGTTGTCGTGGCCGGCGGGGTGGCGGTTGAGGTTCGCCGGGGTGATGCGGTCGGCGATGGACCGCAGGGAGTCGATCGGGCGGGTGGCGGCGTCGCGGAGGATGTCGAGTGCGTCCATGGCACCAGTCTGGACCCCTGGTGCGCATCGAAACGCTTCGCTTATGATGTGATTCCACACAGCGGTGATCCTGCCCGGCGACCGACGCCGCCACGCCGCTGACCGAGACCCTCCGAGGACACCGTATGCCACAGGAACTCTGGCGCCTCTACCGCCGCGCGATGCACCGCGTCGTCAACGGCCTGGCACAGCAGTCCGTCGACATCGTCGACACCGACCGCACCGTCGCCCCCCGCCTCGTCGAGCTCTGCCGGCGCGCGGCGGGCGAGGGCGTGGTGCTGCTGCGCAACGTCGACGGCGTGCTCCCGCTCCCCGCGCACGCGCCGGTCGCGGTGTTCGGGCGCGTGCAGTGCGACTGGTTCGCCGTCGGCTACGGCTCGGGCGGGGACGTCAAGGCGCCCTACGAGGTGTCGCTGCTGGAGGCTTTGCGCGAGGCCGGTGTCGCGGTGGTGGGCGAACTGGCCGCCGCCTACGAGACGTGGGCCGCGGCGAACCCGCCGGACGAGGGCTACTGGGGCAACTGGCCGCGACACTTCGACGAGATGCCCCTCGACGCCGGGCTGGTGTCACGGGCCTCGCGCGAGGCCGGTGTCGCGGTGGTGGTCATCGGCCGGGCCGCCGGCGAGGACCGCGAAAGCGTGCTCGAACCCGGCTCCTACTATCTGACGGACGCGGAACGGGCGATGCTCGACGCGGTGGTCGCGCGGTTCGAGCGCGTCGTCGTGGTGGTCAACACGGGCAACGTCATGGACCTGTCGTGGGCCGACGACTACGGCGACCGCTTGGCCGGCCTCATCCTCGCCTGGCAGGGCGGCATGGAGGGCAGCCGGGGGCTGGTGGACGTGTTGACCGGGGCGGTGTCGCCGTCGGGTCGGCTCACCGACACCATCGCGCGCCGCTACGAGGACTACCCGTCGGCGCCGAACTTCGGCCACCGCCACTTCAACAACTACGCCGAGGACGTCTTCGTCGGCTACAGGTACTTCGAGACCTTCGCGCCCGAGGCGGTGCAGTTCCCGTTCGGGTTCGGCCTCGGATATGCGACGTTCGAGCTGGGAGCGGCGGAGTTCTCGGGTGGGGGTGACGGCGACGGCGACGTCGCGGTCTCCGTCGAGGTCCGCAACGTCGGCGAGCGGTCGGGCCGCGAGGTCGTCCAGCTGTATGTGGCCGCACCGGACGGCGCGCTGGGCAAGCCGTCGCGCGCGCTCGTCGGCTATGCGAAGACGGCTGAGCTGGCGCCCGGGGAGTCTGAGCGGGTGTCGCTGATGGTGCCGCGGGCGGCACTGGCGAGCTACGACGACGGCGGCGCCACCGGCCACCGCTCCGCCTGGGTGCTCGAGCCGGGGACCTACACCTTATATATGGGCGCGGACGTGCGGACCGCTGAACGGGTGGGCGCGGTCGAGGTGCCGGAGCTGGTCGTCGTCGAGCAGTTGGCCGAGGCGTGCGCCGTCGATCCCGAGGCGCCGTTCCGGCGCATGACTGTGCGGCGGGACGGAGCTGCGGCCCGAGTCGGGTGGGAGGACGTGCCCACCCGGACCGTCGACCTGCGGCGCCGGATTCTCGACGCCCTGGCCGTCGAGATCCCGGTGACGGGGTACCGCGGGGTCCAGTTCGACGACGTCGCGGCGGGGCGGCGATCCATGGACGAGTTCGTCGCGCAGCTGAGCGACGAGGAACTCGAGGCCCTCACCCGCGGACACGGCCGGATGAACAGCCCGCTGGGCGCCGTCGGCAACGCGGGGGTCTTCGGCGGGATCCTGGAGTCGCTGCGGGCGAAGGGCGTGCCCCCGGTGACGTGCACGGACGGGCCGTCCGGCATCCGGCTGAGCGCGTACGCGTCGCTGCTGCCGTGCGGGACGGCGCTGGCGTCGACGTGGGACCCGGCGCTGGTCCGCGAGCTGGCCGCCGAGCACGCGCTCGAGATGGTCCGCAAGGGGTCCGACGTCCTGCTCTCGCCCGGCATGAACATCCACCGCGACCCGCTGTGCGGCCGCAACTTCGAGTACTTCTCGGAGGACCCGCTGGTGACCGGGCGGATGGGCGCCGCCGTCGTGGCTGGGGTGCAGTCGCGGGGTGTCGCGGCGTGCCCGAAGCACTTCGCCGCCAACAACCAGGAGACCAATCGGAGCAAGAACGACTCGCGGGTCTCCGAGCGGGCGCTGCGTGAGATCTATCTCAAGGGGTTCGAGATCGTCGTCAAGGAGGCGTGGCCCCAGACGATCATGACGTCGTACAACAAGATCAACGGGGTCTGGGCGCACTACAACTACGAGCTCGTCACGACCATCCTGCGGGACCAGTGGGGCTACGACGGCATGGTGATGACCGACTGGTGGATGCAGCACTCCCGCGACCCGCACTTCCCGGAAGTCTGGGACTCGGCGTACCGGGTGCGCGCGGGCGTGGACGTGCTGATGCCCGGCTCCACCGTCGATGGGCTGCGGCGCGGGGTGGACCGCTCGCTGCTGCGGTCGCTGGCGAAGGGCGACGGCGTGCGTCGTGGGGAGCTGCAGGCGGTCGCGGGTCGGGTGCTGCGCTTCGTGGAGGTGTCGCGGCCGGCGCGCTCCGGGCGCGGGGAGGGCGTTGAGCCTGACTCGCGGTCTGCGGGGATCGGTTGAGCCTGACTCGCGGCCTGTGGGGATCGGTTGAGCCTGCGACTGGTGTCGTCGCGGTGAAGGCGGTTCTTGAGGCTCGTTGAGGGGGTTGAGCCTGCGCCGATTCTCGACGCGGGGAAGGCGGTGTGCGGTGACTTGAGCCTGCGTCCAGTCTCGACGGCCAATTCGGGCCGACTCCGCCGATCTTCGTGGTTGACCCTGGCCGCAGGCTCGTCCATCCCCGACGAGCCGCGTGTCAGGCTCAACCACGGTCCGCAAGCGGCGTGTCGGGCTCAACCCGTAGTTCGGCAGGCGCAGCTACTCGCCGGCCGACGCTGGAGGGTCGCCCGCGACGGGGCGGGGCAGGGGATCGACGGCGGGGCCACTCGCAGCGGTCGCGGGGCTACCTCCAGCTGACGCGATGCCACGTGGGAGCGGATCCACCGCCTCGACGGCGTCCGCGACCCGCAGATCACGGTCGCGACCCCGTTCGCGGAGCCCGGCCACCACCCCGGCGCGGTCGGCGTCCGTCCGGTTCCGCGACAGCTTGAACCGCCCCACCACCTCGGTGATCTCGAGCTCCACCCCGACGATGCCCTGGAGCATCGCCGCCATGAACTCCGACGGCGCCTCGGCGCCCGACCACGGTCCGCGCTCCGCGTCCGCGGCGCCGGGGGTGTCGGCCAGGCGTGCCGCGTCGACCGACCGCGCCTGAGCCATCACCTCGCCGCGCAGGCGCCGGGTGTCGCGATGCACGGTCAGGCAGCCGGCGATCTGGACCTGCTCGTAGTCCCACGTGCCGACGGCGCGGCCCTCGGCGCGGCCCTTTGCCCCGCCGCCGTGCTCGGCAGGCTGGATGCTCGGATACCAGCGCGGACTCACGTAGGTGTGCGAACCCTGGATGAGCACGCGGCACGGCACGCGTGTCGATGCCGAGTGGATACTGACCCCGTGGCGCCGAGTGAATTTTGACCCCTCTCCGTCAGAGTGAGGGAGTGATCAGTGTGGAGGATTGGGCCGAGATCCGACGGCTTCATAGGTCGGAGGGGTT
>NZ_MBQD01000003.1 GCF_001693815.1 Tessaracoccus lapidicaptus
CGTCCAACGCCGCGCCAAGACCAACCACGTCTACCTCTCCCGCCGGAAGATCAGCGATCCGAAGCGGGCAAACCCAGATGAGTCAACGACTCAAACCAAGCGGGCATCTTGACATGAGGCAACAGGAGCGCCCGCGGCTCACCCGCAGGTGGTGCCGTCCTCGGGGACCTCTCCGTCGAAGAGGTAGCGGTCGACGGCCTCCGCGATGCACTCGTTGTCGCCGGTGACGGCGCCGTGTCCCGCGCCGTCCAGGGTGAGCAACACCCCGGACTCGAGCTGCTCCGCCATGGCCACGGCCTGCTCGTACGGAGTCGCGGAGTCGCCCGTGGTGCCCACCACGAGGATGGGTGGGGCGCCGGCCGCTGTGATGCGGATCTGGGGCGCGGGAGCGGCGGTCCACGTCTCGCAGGTGTAGCTCATGCCGAGATGCGGCGCCATGAGCGGCGCGTCGTCGAAGGTGTCGCGCCACTCGTCGGGGACGGCGTCCATGCCGCGGTCCGCGACGTCGGCGCACACCATGGCGGGGAAGGCGTAGGCGATGGTGTCGTACCCGCCCGGGCTGCGGCCGTTCATGAGGTCGGCGGCCTGCAGGAGCGCGCCCCCGTCGCCGCCCTGGCCCTGGGCGATCACCTCGGCGAGGGTGCGGTAGGCCTCCTCGTCCTCGTAGAGGAACAGCGCGATGCCGGCGGCCGCCAGCGTCTGCGTGAGCTCGCGGTCGCCGACGGGCAGGGGGCGGGCGTCGAGGCCGCTGAGGAACGCGCCGATGCCGTCGACGATGGCGTCGCGATCGTCGCCGAGGTCACACAGCTCGGACTCGGCGCACCACTGCGCGAAGTTGCCCAGGGCCCGCTCGAAGCCGGCCGACTGCGGTGGGGCCTCGTCGTCGCCGGTGATGTCGACGGCCGCGTCGAGCACGAGCCGGCCCACCGAGCCCGGGAAGAGCTCGGCGTACATGGCGCCGACGTAGGTGCCGTACGAGACGCCGACGTAGGTGAGCTTCTCCGCGCCGAGGAGGTGGCGCAGCAGGTCGAGGTCGCGGGCGACGTCGATGGTCGTGAGGTGGTCGAGGAGGTCCCCGGACGCGTCGCGGCAATCCTGGGCGAAATCGGCCGATCCGTCGCGCAGCGCCCGATCCTCGGCGGCGTCGTCGGGGCTGCCGTCGAGCGCCATGAAGTCGTCCGTCTCGGCCAGGCCGCCGCACACCACCCGGGTCGACTGCCCGGTGCCGCGGGGGTCCCACCCGACGGTGTCGTAGTTCTCCCAGCGTCCGGCGAGACGCTGCGCCATCTCCTGGCCTCCGAAGCCGGGGCCGCCGGGGTTGACGAACAGCGGGCCGCGCGACGAGTCGCCGCCGATGACGCGGCGGACGGCGATCTCGACGGCGTCACCGTCGGGATCGTCCCAGTCCAGGGGCGCGGTGACGGTGGCGCACTGGGCGCCGGAGCCGTCGTCGCACAGCGCCCAGTCGACGACCTGGGTCGCGTAGTCGGCGTGGCCGCCCAGCCCCTCGGCGAGGTCGACCTCGGGGGCCCCCTGCGGCTCGTAGGCGAGCTGGCGGTCGGCGTTGGCGCCGGGCTCGGCGGGGAACGTCTCGTGCTGGGCGACCGGGATCTCGGGCACCCCAGGCAGCCGCTCCCCGGACGGCACGGGCGACGGCGTCACCGGGCCGGGCGTGTTGGGCGAGGCCGGAACGTCGCGGCTGCGACCCCCCACCATGCCGCCGAGGAAGAGGGTCGACACGAGCGCGAGGGCGATCATGGCGAGGATCGCCTGCGTGATCCGCACCCGCCTACTCATCCGCGACCTCTCCGGCACCCGCGAAGGCCGGGCGCCTCCGCGCCGTCGAACATACCGACTCCAGCGGGCAGCGGACGACCTCGCCGCCAGGATGGCGCACGCTGACTGCCCCCGCGGGCACGTGGTGGGCCGTCACGATCCCCTCCCGCCCTTCGACGTCGACCCAGTCCCCGACGGCGGGCGCGCGCAGCACGAAGTCCACGTAGAGCGGGTGTTCGTAGGTCAGGCAGCACATCAGCCGCCCGCACGCCCCAGCGATCTGGAGCGGGTTCGGCGGGAGACCCTGCACCCGCGCCAGGCGCATGGAGACCGGATCGATGTCGTCGAGGAACGTGGTGCAGCACAGCTCGCGGCCGCACATCCCGACGCCGCCGATGAGGCGGGCGGCGTCCCGGGCGCCGATCTGGCGCAGGTCGATCCGGGAGCCCAGCGCGCGGGCGAGGTCGCCCAGTAGCGTCCGGAAGTCGACCCGCCGCGGCGCGGTGTAGTAGACGGCGACGAGCCTGTCGAACTGGGTGGACTGGTCGACGTAGTCCACCGCCACGACCTTCATGGGCAGTCCGTGCCGGGCGATGATGTCGCGGGCCACCTCCGCGGCGTGCGCCCGCTGTGCGCGGTTCGTCTCGTCGCGCCGGAGGTCCTGCACCGTGGCCGGGCCCGGGCACAGGGGCAGACCCTCGACGGGGCCCGCGACGTCGTCGGCGGCCCAGACGACCTGGGCCACCTCCACCCCGTCGGGCGTGGGGTACCGCACCCAGTCGCCGACTCGGTACGCGCGGTCGCCGGGGTCCAGGTAGTGCAGCTGGCCGTAACGCTCGAACGCGACCGCCATCACCCGTGCCATGGGCCCAGCGTAGTCAGGCCGCCAACAGGCGAAAGCGGCGGGCCGGTGTCCCCGACCCGCCGCTCTCGTGCCTGAACTCAGACCCGCGCCTCGCGGGCGTTCTGCCGCGCCTTGGCGAAGGCGCCGTCGATGCCCCAGCGGCCCCCGCCCAGCGTGAGGAAGACGATGCCGACGGCGAGGAGCAGCAGGTCGAGATCCCCCAGGAAGCCCTCCATGCCGTCGACGAAGGGGCTGAACTGTCCCCAGCGGATGAACGCGAGCGAGCAGCCGGCGACGATCGCCAGCAGCACGCCGACGACGCGCACCGCGAGGCCGATCACCAGCAGCACCGCCATGGCGGCCAGCCCGAAGCCGACGCTCCAGGCCACAGTCACCGGCTCGGGGATGAGCGTGCGGCCGATGAACTCGGCGGTGGCGTCGACGTCGCTGAGGATCTGGTAACCCACCACGCCCAGGATGGACGCGGTCACGAGGCGCAGCACGAACAGCCCGAAGCTGCCGAAGTGGCCCACACCGCGCGGCCGGGCGGCGGGAGCCTCCCGGACCGCGTTGGCCTCTGAGGTCGCGACCAGGCCGAGCCGCTGCGCCCGCGCCTCGCGATCGGCGCGGAGCTGCTCGGCGAGCCGCTCCTCCTCCGCGAGTTCGTCGGCGAGCCGCTGGTGCTGCGCGCCGTCGATGACCTGCGTGCGCTCAGGATCGGTGTCGCCGCGGTACAGGCCGGCCATGGCGGCCGCGCCCGCGGCGGCCCCGGCGGCGAGGGGCACAGCGGCCGGGCCGACGCCCGCGCCCGTCCCCGGCGCCACAGGGGGCAGGTGGTGCTGCGTCGGTTCGTCGAGGGCCGTCTCGTCCCGCTCGTGAAGGGTCTCCTGCTCGCCGGCCTCGGCCTCCTGCGCCGCGGTCGTGTCTTCGGCCGTCTCCTGGAACTCGGGCGACGCCGGCTCCTCGTCCCACGCATCGGGCTCGCCGGCCGGATCCGTCGGTGCCGGCTCCGGGACCGGCGTCGCGGCGGCCGGCTCCTCGATCTGGTCCGCCGGCTCTTCGACTGGCTCCGGCTGCGCCGGCGCCGGGGGAACGGGCACGGTCTGCTCCGAGGCGTAGTCGTCCCACTCGGCCGGCTCCACGGGGACGCCGTAGTCGTCCTGCTCCGCGGTCCATTCGTCGTCGCGGGGCGTCCCCTGCTGGACCCAATCGTTGTTCGACATCAGTTCCCCTATCGGTGGGCGGACTTCCCTCTCATCTTGGCACCGGCGCCGCGCCGCCCCCGCCGGGACACGCCCGGCCCGTCAGGTCCGCGACGCCCGCGACACCGACAGCAGCATGGCTTCGACCGCAAGCAGCGGGGCGACGTTGCCCTCCAGGGCCGTGCGAGCCTCGAGGATCGCGTCGAGCGCGTGGACGGTCTGTTCCGGAGTGGAGTGCCGGGCCAGCGGCTCGATCTCGTCGGCGAGGTCGGCGTTGACCAGTTCCACGCCCGGCGCCGTCTGCACGGCCAGGACGTCGCGGTAGTAGGCCGTGAGTTCGGTGAGGACGCGGTCCAGGGCGTCCCGCTGCAGGCGCTTGGCGCGGGCCTTCTGCTGGTCCTCCAGGTCCCGCACCGCCGCCTGCGCCGATCGCGGCTTCGCGCCTCGGCCGCCCAGGCCCAGCGCCTCCTGCAGCGCAGCCATCTCCTTGGCGTCGAGCTCGGCGGTGGTCTGCGCGGCCTCCTCCGAGGCCGCCGCCACGAGGTTCTCGGCGGCGTCGAGGCAGGCCGTCATCGACGTGAGGCTGCCGGGCAGCGCCAGCACCTGGCGCCGCCGGATCCGCGCGTCCTCCGAGCGCACCAGCATGCGGGCGCGGCCGATGTGGCCCTGGGCCGCCCGGGCCGCGTGCGCGGCGAGCGCCGGCGAGGCACCGTCGCGGGTGATGAGCAGCTGCGTCACGGCGTCGTCGCTGGGCGTCACCAGCTTCACCACGCGGCAGCGCGAGCGGATGGTGACGATGACGTCATCAGGGCTGGGGGCGCACAGTAGCCACACCGTGCGCGGGGACGGTTCCTCCAAGCCCTTGAGCAGTGCGTCGGCGCCGCGCTCCGTGATGCGGTCCGCGTCCTCGATCACGACGATCTGGTGGCGGCGCTTGACCGGCGACACCCCGGCCCGACCGACCAGCGAGCGCACCTCGTCGACGCCGATCGACAGCTGCTCGGTGCGCAGCAGGGTGACGTCGGGGTGCGCGCCGGACAGCGTCGTGCGGCAGTCCTCACACCTCCCGCACCCGCCGTCGGCGCACTGGAGCGCGGCGGCGAAGGCCTTGGCGGCATTCGACCGGCCCGACCCGGGTGGTCCGACGAACAGCCAGGCGTGCGACATGGCATGCCGACGCCCTTCGACCGCCCGGCGCAGCGTCGCCACCGCACGGTCCTGCCCGACGAGCTCCGCCCACACCTGACCCATGCGGGACATCCTGCCACGCCGCGCCGACGGCTCAGCCGAGCAGGCGGGCCACCCCGTCCGCGATGGCCGCGGCCAGGTCGTCGCGGCCGGAGCGCGCCGGCAGCACGAGATAGCGGTCCGGCTCCGCCGCCGCGAGGTCCAGGAAGAAGCGCCGCGCGCGCCGGTGCAGCTCGATGCCCGCGCCCTCGAGGCGGTCCTTGTCCGCGATGGCCTCGACGGCGTCCGCCGGGTCGGCGTCCAAGAGAATTGTCAGGTCGGGGCGTCGGCCGGCGACGGCCCACCAGGCGATCCGGGCCACGTCGTCGATATCCAGCGCCCGCCCGGCGCCCTGGTAGGCGATCATCGAGTCCACGTAGCGGTCGCACACCACCACCTCGCCGCGCAGCAGCGCGGGCTCGATCACCTCGTGCACGTGCTGCGCCTTGTCGGCGGCGTACATCAGCGCCTCCGCGCGGGCATCGACGTGCCCCATGGCAGGGTCGAGCACCAGGCGGCGCAGCTCGGAGCCCACCGGAGTCCCCCCGGGCTGGCGGGTGACGAGGTGGGGCGTGCCCCGGCCCGTCAACCATGCGGCGAGCCGGGCCACCTGCGTCGTCTTGCCGACGCCGTCGCCGCCCTCGAAGACGACGAACGCGCCGCCGCTCACTTCCGCGACCGCTTCTTCTTCGCCTTCGCCAGGAGCCTCCGGGCCTCGATGACCCGCTCGGGCCAGCGCTCGATGAACGCCGCGCGGGCGGCGCCGACCTTGACGCGGCGACGTTCCACGTCGCGGCCCAACTGGAACGCCTGCTGCAGGCTGACGCCGTCGAGCGCCGGCTCGCCGGCGAACGACCCCAGCGAACAGCCGCGCAGATCGTGGGTCACGTCGCCCAGCCGGCGCAGGATGCGGCCCATGACCGCGGGGAACAGCGGGGCGGCCACCGCGGCGACCACCTCGAGCTGTTCGGCAGCCCGCAGCGCGCTCTGCCACTGCTCGTCCGACGAGTCCTCCGTGAGCGACCGGCACCGGTCCGCCAGGATCAGGGTGGCCTGCTCCGCACGCTGGAACATGACCTCTGCGGCCGGCCGGTGCGCCAGATCTCCGAGCCGCGGGGCCCGGGCGGCTCCGGCCAGCGCGTCGATGATGGTCAGCAGCGGCGACTCCGCCTCGGCAGGGGTCGCGAACGGCAGACCCTTCAGGGCCGCCTCCGTCGCCTCGCGCCACTCCGGCTCCAGCACCCACGACAACCCGCGCAGGTCCCGGCCCATCGACCACAGCTTGGCGTTGATGTCGCCGACGTCGTCGCTCGCCGCGGCGCGCCGGGCGAGCTCCGCCCGCACGAGTTCGTCGAGGTGCCGGGTGAAGACGGCGGCCACGAACTCCTCCAGGCTGGCGTCGGGACGGATCTCCCGGGGCCGGGGGAAACTGGTCAGGCCCGTCGCCGGCGCCCCCAGCCGCTGCTGGATGGTCGGGAACTCCTCCAGCACGGTGGCGTTGACCGACTGGGCGGCGCTGAGCAGGAAGTCGCGCTGCTGGCCCGTCAGGTGCGCGGTGGGGGTGATGGTGATCTCGCGATACCGGGCGGTGGTGATCCCGCTGCGGCGGATGGTGACCTTCTCGTCGCGGACCACGGCGGCCATCTCGCCGGCGGTGGTCCGCAGCACCCACTCGTCGCGCTCACAGCGCAGCGCGGCCAGCGCCCCCAGCACCCCGTGGCGCAGCAGCGGCCGGATCAGCCGGGCGAACTCGTCCGGCAGATCTCCCGAGGCGCCCACCGGTTCGGCCCGCTCGGCCGGCAGATGGGGGGTCCAATCGGGCGCCGCGAGATACCACTCGCCGAAGCCGTCGACCACGCGGTGCGCCAGGGTCACCCCGGCGCGGAGGAGCCGCGCATCGACGACGTCGAGGATCGTCACGTCCATGGCGTAGCTCGCGGCGGGTCGGCGCAGGATGCGGGCGAGCCCGACCGCCTCCGACGTCAGCCGCGGGGGCTCCGCGCTGAAGGGGACCTCCAGGCGCAGTACCGCGCGACGCTTCTTGCCCATGGAGACACCCTAGTGCCCGCGCTGTCAGGACTTCTTCGCGGCGCGGGCCTTGGTCGTCGTGGTGCGCTTGGCGGCGGGACGCTTGGCGGCCGGCTTCTTGGCCGGCCCCTTGGCGCGCTTCTCGGCGATGAGCTCGAAGGCCCGCTCGGGCGTGAGGGCCTCGGGCGCGTCGTCCCGGCGCAGGGTGGCGTTGGTCTCGCCGTCGGTGACGTAGGGGCCGAACCGCCCGGACTTCAGCACCACCGGCTTACCGGAGACGGGATCGGCGCCGAACTCCTTCAGGGGCGCCGCGGCTGCGGCGCGACCTCGGGTCTTGGGCTGGGCGTAGATCTCCAGCGCCTCCTCCAGCGTGATCGTGAACAGCTGGTCCTCCGACGTCAGCGACCGGGAGTCGGTGCCGCGCTTGAGGTACGGACCGTAGCGCCCGTTCTGCGCGGTGATCTCTGCGCCGTCCGCGTCGGCGCCGAGCACCCGCGGCAGGCTCATCAGCTGCAGCGCCGTGGGCAGGTCGACGGAGTCCAGGGACATCGACGAGAACAGGGACGCCGTGCGGGGCTTGGCGGACTTCGGTGCGTCCTCGGGAAGCACCTCGGTGACGTAGGGGCCGTAGCGGCCGTTCTTCGCGACGACGAGATGCCCCGTGGCCTCGTCGACGCCGAGCTCGCGCTCCTCGGCGAGCGGACGGCTCAACAGCTCCTCGGCGACCTCGGCCGTCAGCGCGTCCGGCGGCAGGTCGTCGGGCACGTTGGCGCGGCGACCGTCGGCCGCCTCGACGTAGGTGCCGTAGCGGCCGACCCGCACGTCGATGCCGGAGTCGCCCAGGGGGAAGGTCGACAGCGCGCGGGCGTCGATCTCGCCCAGCTCGGTGACGAGGGTCTCGAGACCGTGGTGCGCGCTGCCGTCGGGGCCCCGGTAGAACTCGGACAGCACCGTGAGCCGCTGGGCCTTGCCGGCGGCGATGTCGTCGAGCTGGTCCTCGAGCTGCGCGGTGAAGGCGTAGTCCACGAGCTCGGAGAAGTGCTCCTCCAGCAGCCTCGTGACGGCGAACGCGAGCCAGGTGGGCACCAGCGCGGAGCCCTTCTTGAAGACGTAGTCGCGCGCCGTGATCGTGCGGATGATCGACGCGTACGTCGACGGGCGGCCGATCTCCAGCTCCTCCAGCTTCGCCACCAGGGACGGCTCGGTGTAGCGCGCCGGCGGCCGGGTTTCGTGGCCCGACGCGGCGACCGCCGCCACCTCGAGGGCCTGACCCTGCGCCAGGATCGGGAGACGCGTCTGCTGATCATCTGAGGCGGAGTCGTCGTCGACGCTGACCACGTACGCCTTGAGGAAGCCGGGGAAGGTGATGGTGCGGCCCGAGGCCACCAGCGCCGCCGTCGTCACGTCGGCGCCGCCGACCTGCGCGGTGTCGAACGCGGCGTCCACCCGGATGCTGAGGGACTCGCCCTTGGCGTCGGCCATCTGGGAGGCGAGCGTGCGGCGCCAGATCAGCTGGTACAGGCGGAAGGCGTCGCCGACCAGTCCCGTCTCGTCGGGGTGGCGGAAGGTGTCGCCCGCGGGGCGGATGGCCTCGTGCGCCTCCTGCGCGTTCTTCACCTTCGACGCGTACACGCGGGGCTGAGCGGGCAGGTACTTCTCGCCGAACAGCTCCTTCACCTGCCGGCGCGCCGCCTGGATGGCCTGGCCGGCGAGCGTCACCGAGTCGGTACGCATGTAGGTGATGAAGCCCTTCTCGTAGAGCTCCTGCGCCACGGACATCGTGCGCTGAGACGTGAAGCCCAGCTTGCGGCCGGCCTCCTGCTGCAGCGTCGTCGTCCGGAACGGCTCGTAGGGCTTGCGGGTGTACGGCTTGGCCTCGACCGAGCCGACGGTGAGGCGCGCGGAGCGCAGCGCCTCGGCGAGCCGGCCCGCGGAGGCTTCGTCGAGGATGAGGGCGTCCTGGCTGGTCAACTCGCCGGCCGCGTTGAAGTCGCGGCCCTGGGCGACCTTGGCGTCGCCGACCGTGGTGAGCCGCGCCGGGAAGGTCCGCGGGTCGGCGTCCGGACCGGCGTCCAGCGTGGTGTCGAGGTCCCAGTAGGCGGCGGGCACGAACGCGATGCGCTCACGCTCGCGGTCCACGACGAGCCGGGTGGCCACGGACTGCACCCGGCCGGCCGACAGCCGGGGCATGACCTTCTTCCACAGGACCGGCGACACCTCGTAGCCGTAGAGGCGGTCCAGGATCCGGCGGGTCTCCTGCGCGTCGACCAGATCGACGTCCAGCTCGCGGGGGTTGGTGACGGCCTCGTCGATGGCGGACTTGGTGATCTCGTGGAACACCATCCGCTTGACGGGCACCTTGGGCTTGAGCTCCTCCATGAGGTGCCACGCGATGGCCTCGCCCTCGCGGTCACCATCGGTGGCGAGCAGGAGTTCGTCGACTCCCGCGAGCTTGGCTTTGAGATCCTTGATCGTTGACTTCTTGTCGGGTGACACCACATAGATGGCGCGGAAGTCGTGGTCGACGTCGACGCCGGTGCGGGCCCACTTTTCGCCCTTGTACTTGGCCGGCACCTCTGCGGCCGACGTGGGCAGGTCGCGGACGTGGCCACGGCTCGACTCGACGATGTAGTCCGAGCCGAGGTAACCGGCGATCTTGGTCGCCTTGGTCGGTGACTCGACGATCACGAGACGCTTGGTTGCCATGGGTGTGGTCTGCCCTCCGGTCGGGAAACTCCTCGAACAATAGCTGAGGGTGTCAACGGCGCCGCCCCGCCCGGCCCCCGCGGGGGTCAGCGCCCGGGCAGCAGCAACTGGTCGAGCAGCGCGTCGCGCAGCGCCGGCACCACGGACGCGGCGAGCTCCGCGGCGTCCACCTCGAGGACCTGGGCCACCGCCGCGAGGACCTGCCCGACGGCCAGTTCTCCGTCGAGCGCGCCCAGGGTCGCGGCCAGGGCGGTGTCGGCCTTGAGCGCGCGGCGCAGCCCCGTCCGCTGCCGGAAGACGATGTGCTCGGGGTCGTCGGCGCCCGGGCGGCCGATGGTCTCCTGGTCGACGTCGAGGAGCCGGGGCCGCGACGCCAGGAGTTCGGCGGTGGGCATGGTCGCGGCGTCGACGGCGGCCGCGTGGCGATCGAAGACCTCGCCGACGGGCTGGGCGACGGCGTGTGGCCACGTCTCCAAGCGCAGGTGCGGCTCGGCGCGGCCCGCGGCGGTGACAAGGATCCAGCCCATCCCGACCCCCTGGACGCCCAGACGGTCGAAGTAGGCGAGCCACTCGTCGTAGGCGGGTCGCCAGCGCGGGGTACCGGCCAGGCCGGCGTCGGCGAGCCACATCTCGATGTAGGCGTAGACGTCGAGCCGCTCCCGCTCGACGACCCAGGCGTCACACCCTCGCGGCACCCACTCACGCAGCCGGTCCTCCCACGGCCCGTCGAGGATGGCCCAGTTCGTGAGCAACTGGAGGCTTCCACCGGGGCTGAGGTGGTCGGCAGAACCCCGCACCAGGGTTTCGACGAGGGAGTCGCCGACGAAGTTGGTCTCCCGATAGGTGAGTCGCTGCGAGTCCTCCCCCGGCGGGCTCATGACGAACGGCGGGTTGGACACGATGAGGTCGAAGCGCTCGCCGCGCACCGGCTCGTACAGCGAGCCCGCGCGCAGGTCGACGGCGACGTCGTTGATCCGCGCGGTGAGGGCCGCCAGCTCGAGCGCCCGGGGATTGACGTCGGTGGCCACCACCCTCCGGGCGTGCCGGGCAAGGTGCAGGGACTGCACACCGCACCCGGTGCCGAGGTCGAGGGCCCGCTCGACGGGGCGGCGCATCGTGATCTGCGCGAGCGTCGTCGACGCGGGCGACACGCCGAGGACGTAGTCGGGCCGCGTCGGCGTCATGAGCGTGTCGAGCCCCGGGGTGGGGTCGGCCACGATCCATCCGCTGGCGCCGTCGTCGGCGGAGCCGTACGGCCGGATGTCGATCGCGGCGCTCACGTCCGCGCCGCGGTCGCGGAGGTACCCGGCCGCGGTGAGGGCCGGGACATCGATCACGCCGGTGAGGGCGGCCGTCGGCACATCCTGCTGCAGGATGAAGAGCCGCACCAACAGCGCGAGAGCGTCGTCGGCCGGGCCCAGCGCCCTGTCAGCCGGGACCGTGGAGTTCCGCAGCAGGCCGTCCTGCCCTGCCTCCCCGATGCGGTCGAGGACAGCATCGACGGTGAAGCGGGCCGAGGTGAGAGCGTCGCGGAGCGCGGCTGCGTCGAGGGGCATGCGCGTCATCCTACGAGGCCGGCATCCCCGCGCCGCATCCTCAGCGCACCGAGTCGGTGGCGCCCTGCCAGATGTTGACGCCCTGCACGCCGGCGTGGCCGTCGATCCGGGCCAGTTCATCCGCGCTGAACTCGAGGTTGCCCAGGGCGCCGAGGTTGTCGTCGAGTTGGCGGACCGACGACGCTCCCAGCACGACCGAGGTCACCGACGTGTCTCCCTGATCCCGCAGGGCCCAGGCGATGGCCATCTGCGCCAGGCTCTGGCCGCGGTCGGCCGCCATGTCGTTGAGGGCGCGCAGGTGTGCGATGTTCTCATCCGAGAGCATGTCCGCGTCCAGCGACTTGCCCTGGGCCGCTCGGGAGTCGGCCGGGACTCCGTGGAGGTAGCGGTCGGTCAGCATGCCCTGCGCCAGCGGCGAGAAGGCGATGACCCCCATGCCGGCGTCGCGGCACGCCTCCAGCAGCGACGGCGACCCCTCCTCGATCCAGCGGTTCAGCGCCGAGTACGACGGCTGGTGGATGACCAGCGGCGTTCCCAGGCTGATGGCGATCTCCTGCGCCCGCCGGGTCAGGTCGGCCGAGTAAGAGGAGATTCCGGCGTAGAGCGCCTTGCCGGACCGGACCGCCTGGTCCAGCGCGGCCATGGTCTCCTCGAGCGGCGTCTCGGGGTCCGGGCGGTGGTGGTAGAAGATGTCGACGTAGTCCAGCCGCATGCGCGCCAGGGAGTCGTCGAGCGAGCTCAGGAGGTACTTGCGCGAGCCGCCGAACCCGTACGGTCCCGGCCACATGTCCCAGCCCGCCTTGGTCGAAATGACGAGCTCGTGCCGGTAGCGGGCGAAGTCCTCGGTGTAGATGCGGCCGAAGTTGATCTCGCTGGATCCGTACGGCGGGCCGTAGTTGTTGGCGAGGTCGAAGTGGGTGACGCCGCGGTCGAAGGCCCGGCGCAGGATGTCGCGCTGGGTCTGCAGTGGCTTGTCGTCGCCGAAGTTGTGCCAGAGCCCCAGCGAGATCGCCGGCAGCTTCAGCCCGGACGAGCCGAGCCGGCGGTAGGGCATGGTCGAATAGCGGTCTTCAGCGGCGACGTAGGTCATGGACTTCACTCTAGCCACGCCCGCGCGCCCGGGCCGGAGGTCGCGGTCAGGTGCCGGCCGTCGCGGTGCGCCGTGCCTCGCGGGGGCCGCCCGGGAAGGACGGTTCCAGGGCCACCAGGACCGAGATCTCGACGACGACGTGGCGACCCGACCCGCGCACGACGCAGCCGCTGACGGCCGCCCCGTTCCGGGTGCCGGAGGCGGCCGCCGCGGCGCACGGCGACTCGCCCTCCACGGCCGCGGCGACCGCGGCGAGCGCGGCCAGCTCCGCGGCCTGTTCCCCGTCTCGGATCAGCGCGAACCACTGGATGAGCACGCCAGCCGCAAGGAACACGGACACGACGGCGAGGCAGGCACCCGCGACGAGAACACTCCCCGCGGCACCCCGCTCGCCCCTCCTGCTCACGGTCCCACTCCGGGCTCGTAGGCCGCCCATGAGTCCGCGGAGACGGTGAACCTCCCCAGCAGCGGAACGGCGACGGGGACGACGACCGCCACCCGGACTCCGTCCGACTCCTGAGACACCTCGACGGCGGCGCCGTCGGGCACCCGCTCCCGCGCCAGCTCGACCGCGGCGTCGTCGCCCCGAGCGGTCTGTCTCGCGATCTGGGCGCTGGACTCACCCGCCGCGGCCTGCGCGACGCCCAGGAGGGAGAGCCCGGCGAGGCAGGCGGTGAGCAGCGCCGCTGTCAACACCCCGATGGCCAACTCGACGGTGACCATCCCCCGCTGCGACCGGGCCCTCCGTCCCGACGTCATGCTCGCGGCCCTACCGCTGCCGTGCGACCTGGGTGAAGACGCTGAGCACCCAGTCGGTGAGGGTTTCCAGGAAGCTGTTGTCGTTGAAGACGCGCAACAGGATGAGCGCGGCGGTGGCCGCGGCGAGCAGGCCGATGGCGTACTCGACGGTGGTGAGCCCTCGCTGCGCGAGGGCACGCGCCCGGGCGGCGCGGGTGGTGGTGGCGGGCAGATGCATGGTGGATCCTCTCGGGCCGGGGCCGGCTGCCGGTCAGCCGACTGCACCCGTGATGGCGGGGAAGGCCTCGCAGCTTTCACGCTCCGCCCACCCTGTGGACAGATCCGCACGGACAACACCGCGTCCTGTGGACGGCGGGATCCTCGGGTCACCCCAGGAGGAGGGCGAGCAGCTCCGTCGCGTCAGCCTTGTCCAGCACCTGGTTGGCGTTGCCGCACTTCGGTGAGACGACGCACGCCGGGCAACCGGTGTCGCATCGGCAGGAGCCGAGACGCTCCAGGGTGGCGGCGAGCCAGCGTTCGGCGACCTCGAACCCGCGCTGCGCGAATCCGGCCCCGCCCTCCATCCCGTCGTGCACGAAGATGGTGGCGAGACCCGTGTCGGGGTGCAGGGCCGTGCTCACACCGCCGATGTCCCACCGGTCGCACGGCGCGAAGGCCGGCAGCAGGCCGATGGCCGTGTGCTCCATGGCGTGCGCCGCGGCACCCATCTGGAGCTCGGTCCAGCCGAGGCGGCTCGCCACGTGGGCGGGCACCGTCCACCACACCGCCTGGGTGGTCAGGCGGCGGTTCGGCAGGTCCAGCGGGGTCGAGTCCCACACCTCGTGCGTGACTTCGTCGCGGCGCAGGTACGCCAGCACCCGCGAGTCCAGGCACACGTCGCCGCGCACGACCTCGGTGATGCCCACGGCCCGTCGCTCGGTCTCGCGCACGATCGCGATATCGAACGACGCCTGGGCCTGCGTGTAGTACCGCGGCCTGCTGGCCACCACCAGCGCCTGACGCTCCTCCCGGTCCAGGGTCTCGACCGTGAACGTCTCCCCCTGATGCAGGTACACCGCCCCCGGGTGCACCGTCCGGTCCGCGGCCGCGGCGTCGACCATTCCGACGACGCGCCCGGTGTCCCGTTCGATGATGTCGATGGGCCGCTCCCCCAGCGACCGCAGGTTGATGAAGTCGACCGCCCGGTCCGGGCGGGTCCAGTAGTAGCGCGCCCCCCTGTCCCGGAGCACGCCCTGCGCCGCGAGCGCCCGCGCCGCGGCCTGCATGGTGGGGCCGAACCACCGCTCATCCGCGGACGAGAGCGGCAGCTCCTGCGCTGCCGCGGCCAGGTGCGGGCCCAGGACCCGGGGATTGTCCGGGTGCAGGACCGCACGCTCGACGGGGGCGTCGAAGACGAG
Source organism: Tessaracoccus lapidicaptus (assembly GCF_001693815.1). GTDB lineage: Bacteria > Actinomycetota > Actinomycetes > Propionibacteriales > Propionibacteriaceae > Arachnia > Arachnia lapidicapta. Next base: position 14,586 of record NZ_MBQD01000003.1, read on the forward strand.
CTCAGGATGGTCGAGCAGATACGTGTCGAGGGGATCCTCGCGCGCCAGGAGCAGCACCATTGCGTCCTGCCCGCGGCGTCCGGCGCGCCCGGCCTGCTGCCAGAACGACGACAGCCTCCCCGGGAAGCCCGAGACGAGCACGGCGTCCATGCCGGCGACGTCGACCCCGAGTTCGAGGGCGTTCGTGCTGGCCAGGCCACGCAGCCGTCCGCTGTGCAGCCCGGCTTCGAGGGCGCGGCGATCGTCGGCGAGGTAGCCGCCGCGGTAGCTCGCGATGCGGGTGGGCTCGGTGGCGAGCTCCTGGGCCGCCAGCGACACCAGTTCCGCTCCCTGCCGCGAGGGGACGAACGCGATGGTCTGGGCTCCGGCGTCGGTCAGGCGGGCCAGGAGTTCCGCAGTGTCACTCCGCAGGGACGACGACGGCCGCCAGAGCGCCACCGTGCGCCGGCCGTGGGGCGAGGCGTCCGTGTCCACGACGGTGACGTCGTCCACGCCGGCCAGCGCCGAGGCGAACTCGCCGGCATTGGGCGCGGTGGCCGACGACATGGCGACCACCGGCTCGGCGCCGTACTGGGCCGCGAGCCGCCGCAACCGTCTGAGCACCTGCGCGACGTGGGCGCCGAAGACCCCCTGGTAGCGGTGTGCCTCATCCACGACGATGTAGCGCAGGGAGCCGAGGAACGAGGCCCAGCGCTGGTGGGCCGGCAGCACCGAGAAGTGCAGCATGTCCGGATTGGTGAGGACCAGGTCCGCATGGTCGCGCGCGAAGCGGCGTTCCGCGGCGTCCGAGTCGCCGTCCAGGGTCCCCACCCGCCACTTCTCGGGTCCGAGCGCCTGGGTCGCCCTGGCCTGGTCGTGCGCCAGCGCCTTGGTGGGGGCCAGGTACAGGGCGGTGTGCCGGGCCGCGGTCAGGCGGGCGCGGGTGGAGGTGACCGGCACCCCCAGCCTGCCCTCCGCCGTGGCCGCGATGATGGGAAGGAGGTAGCCAAGTGACTTGCCTGACCCGGTGGGGGTGCAGATGATCGCGTGGCGGCCGTGGAACAGCCGCTCGGCGAACTCCCGCTGATGCCGCCAGGGCGCAAGGATCCCGGCGGCCTCCAGGCGCGCGACGGCGCGGGCGGACAGCCAGTCGGGCCACGCGTCCGGTGCGCCGACGGCGGACTCGCGCACCGAAACGGCGGCCACTTCCTCTCGGCTCAGCAGACCCTCGTATCGCACCTCACCACTGTGCCAGGCAGCACCGACAGGCGTAGAATCGAGGGTGTCGAGGAGGATGCGGTGCACCGGTCAACGGGCGCGGGTAATCCCCGCCGCCGGGCGTGGAGCGCGGTGGCGGCCGGGGCGCTGACGGCCGCCCTGATGCTCGCAGCCTGTGGGACGCCCGCCACCCGACCAGGTTCCGACGGCAGCTACAGCCCCGCTCCGACCCGGACGTCAAGCGCACCGGAGTCACCGGCCAGCCCCACGCCGACGTGTCCGCCGTCCTCGGCCGCGCCGTCGCCGTCATGCCCGTCCCCCACCCCGACCTCCTCGTGGGCCCCCACCCCATCCAACACGCCGCCCACCCCTGCCACCAGCAGCGCGGCGACGACGGCCGCGCCCAGCACGACGCGCCCGGCCTCGTCTCCCCCGGCTTCCACCTCGACGCAGGCCCCGGCGACATCCGCCCCCGCCACCCAGACCAGCAGCGCGCCGGCCGTGCCCTGGGCCGGCCTCGTGGCCGAGTGGGCGGGGCTCGATATCGAGACCTTCGACACGTCGCGCCGGGTCGTCGCGCTGACCTTCGACGGCGGCGCCTCGGCCGATGCGGTGTCGAGCATCCTGCGGACCCTCCAGGCGCAGGGTGTGCCCGCGACCTTCTTCGTGACCGGCCAGTTCGCCCGCGCCTACCCCAGCCAGACGCGGGCGATGGCGGCCGCCGGTCATCGGTGGGCAACCACAGCGACACGCATCCGTACTTCACGCAGATCCCGGACGTTGAGATCCGCGCGCAACTGGCGGCGGCGGAGCGGTCCATCTCGGCGCTGACCGGCGCGACCACGCACCCGCTCTTCCGGTTCCCCTACGGCGACGTCTCGCCCTATGACATCGGGGTCGTCAACCGGGCCGGCTACATCCCGATCCGCTGGACCGTGGACACGCTGGGGTGGAAGGGGACCGACGACGGCATCACCACCGACATCGTCCGGCAGCGGATCCTGGACCGGCTGCGGCCCGGCGCCGTCGTGCTCATGCATGTCGGTGCCCATCCCGAGGACGGGTCGACGCTGGATGCCGATGCGCTTCCGGGCATCATTCAGGACCTGCGTGAGCGCGGCTACGGCTTCACGACGGTGCCGGATCTGCTCGACGACGGTCGGTGAGGGCGTCACCCGAGCAGGTCCGTGACGAGCCCGGCCACGATCGGCACCACCCCGACCAGCACGAAGGACGGTAGGAAGCACACCATGAGCGGCAGCGCCGAGCGCACACCCACCGTTCGGGCGCGGCGCATGGCGGCGTCGGCGCCGTCCTGGCGGGCGTCCTCCGCGTGGGCCCGGAGCAGCCCCGCGGCCGATGTCCCCCAACGCTCGGCTCCGGCGATGTCCGCGGCCACCCGCCCCCACACGGGATGAGACCGCACTCCGGTCCACGCCTCGCTGGTCGCATGGCCCGCTGCTGACCTGGCGGCCACCGCCGCCAGGACCCCGGCCGTGGCCGCGGGGCTGATGTCGGCAACGACGCGCACGGCGCGGCTCAGGGGCAGACCCACCTCGAGGCAGGCGGCCAGGAAGTCCAGCGCGGCCGGCAACTCGGCGAGCTGGGCGCGGTGGACCGCCCGCGGAGCGCGGGGGCGGCTCAGTATCCGGATCCTGAACGGCGGGTGCTGCCGCCGCCGCAGCCGCGCGGTATGCGCTGGCGCGAGCAGCCACGCGCCCACCGCCGCCAGCACCGCAGCCGGCACGAGCGTGCTCACCGCACCCCCCTCCCTGCGAGGCGGTCGACCCACAGGACGCCGCCCGCGGCCAGGACGGCGCCGCCCAAGACAAGCCACTGCCCCCACGGTCGGCCGATCAGGATGTCCATCGTGTCCACCCCGGACATGGCGCCCAGGAGCAGCGCGGCGATCGGCAGGGCTCCCATGATGCGGCCGGTGGTTCGGGCGGCCGCCAGCTCGGTTTCGACGACCGCAGCCACCCGCCGGCGGCCACGTAGGTCCTCCGCGACCCTGCCCAGGACCTCGGCGACGGGGGCGCCGGTCTGCTCGCTCAGCCGCCACGCGGCGGCCACCATTGTGAGGCCCTCATACCCGGGGGCGTCGGAGCTGCGGGAGAGTTGCCCGGCGACGTCGGTGCCGAGCCGCGCAGCCGCCGCGGCCGGCCGGAGCAGCGGGAACTCCTCCGCCGCGTTGCCCAGCGCAGCCGCGGGAAGTTGTCCGGCCCTCAGCAGCCCTGCCAGCGCCCTGGTCGCCGCGGCGCAGTCGGCGGCTCCCGCCTCCTGCGCGCGGCGCCGGCGCCCGGCGGCGCCGAGGTGAAGGACGGTGCCCGCGATCACTCCCACGGTGAGCAGCCATCCGGCCCACCGGGGAGCCACCAGCAGGGCTGCGGCGGCAGCGCCCACGGCGGCGATCGCGACCATCCGCGACCGGACGGGGAGGGCGGCCCGGCGCGCTGCCCGCGCACCGGCCGCAACGCGCCGCTCCGGGCCGATCGCCACCGCCGCGGCCAGGGCCGCGAGCGCCGCGGCGGCGATCATGACCCCACCAGCTCCAGCAACGCGGGGCCCTCCGGGCCGAGTGCCATCCCACCGGGACCAAGCGTGACGGCGGGCGCCACCACCACGAGACCGTCGGACGCGCGCCGTACCAGTCCGATCTGTTCGACGCGCCGTGCGCCGCCGGCCGCTCTGCGGACGTGGATCACCACGCGCAGCGCCGCCGCGACCTGCGCGTGGCACGCCTCGCGGCCGAGCCCACCCAGCGCCGCGAGCGCCTCGAGCCGCGCCGGCACGTCCGCGACCGAGTTGGCGTGCAACGTGCCGCAGCCTCCCTCGTGGCCCGTGTTGAGCGCGGTGAGTAGGTCCGTGAGTTCGGCGCCCCGCACTTCGCCGACCACCAGCCGGTCGGGGCGCATCCGCAGGGCCTGCCGCACCAGCATGGTCAGCGGGATGGCGCCTGCCCCCTCGGCGTTGGCCGGGCGCCCTTCCAGCCTGACGCAGTGCGGGTGGTCGGGCACCAGTTCCCGTGCGTCCTCGACCAGGACCAGCCGCTCGGATGCCGGGACCTCGGCCAGCATGGCCCCGAGCAGCGTGGTCTTGCCCGACCCCGTGCCTCCGGTGACGAGGAACGGCACCCGCCCGGCGACGATGGACCGCAGCAACCTGCTCCCCTCGGGCGGCATCGCCCCCCACGCCTGGAGCTCGTCCAGGCCGACGCTGCGCGCGGCCGGGACCCGCAGCGAGATGGCGGTGCCGGGCGAGGCGACCGGAGCCAGCACGGCGTGCAGCCGGACGCCGCTGGGCAGCCGACCGTCGACGAAGGGCGAGGCATCGTCGAGTCGCCGCCCCGCCTGCGCCGCGAGCCTCACGGCGAGCCTGCGCACCTGGTCGTCGTCCAGGAACTCGACGTCGGTGCGCTCCATGCCCATGCCCCGATCCACGTAGACGTCTCTCGGGCCGTTGACCACGACGTCGGTCACGCCCGGGCGGCGCAACAGGTCGTCCAGCGGGCCGGCCCCGGCGCTCCACACCCTCAGCCGAGTGAGGGTGTCCGCGACGGTGGTGTCGGTGACGATGGCGCCGAGGGACCGCAGGGCCGCTGCGACGTCGGCCGGGGTGTAGGGCCGCCCCAGCTCGGCCAATCGTCCTTGCAGCGTGCTGAGGTCCGGCTCAGTCACCGCACAGCTCCCGGGCGAGCGCGCGCACCTGACGGGTGAAGCGGCGGGCCGGGCCGTCGGCCGGCGGAAGCCCCAGCTCCGCGAGTCGCGGCACGGCCCTGTCGTCGTCGACGGTGCAGACGACGGGCATCCCGAGCGCGCGGCCCACCACGGCTGCCGGCAGGCTCCGGCCCCGTCCGCGGCGGATGACCAGCTCGCTCGGCGCAACTGCGCCCGCCTCCACCCGCATGCGGGCCGCGGCCACCGAGCGGACGTCGGCTCCGACCACCAGGAGTGTGCGGTCCGGCGCCAGGAGGGGTGGCGCCGGACCGTCCACCACCACCAGCGCGTGCTGTCTGCGCAGCGCCCCGACGACGGCGGTCACCGCCTCCGGCGTGGGGGTCCGCGGCCCCTCGCGGTCCTGCGTGACGACCGGAACGCCACCCATCGACGGCAGGCCGGCCGCCAGGTCCCCCAGCTCGCCGCGCGCCGCCGCCAGCTGCGACCATCTGGCGCCCTCCGCCGACTCGATGCCCATCAGCAGATCCAGCCCGCCGCTCGACGGCGCCAGGTCGACCACGGCGGCCGCCGTACCCCGGGGTGCCGTCATCGCGATCCCGACGGCGAGCGTGCTGACGCCCAGCCCACCCGAGGCACCGACGAGGGAGATCAGGCGACCGTTCGGCACGCCCATGGACCGGACCCCGGCCAGGGCCTCCGCGAGCCGTCCCCCGCCGTCGGGCAGCGGCAGTACGGGCAGCCCCAGGTCCGCCGAGCAGCGGGCCAGCTCGGCCGCGTCGGCGCCCACCAGGAAGGCACGGCCCGGGGGCACGGATGTCCAGCGGGCCGCCACCTCCGTGGCGACGAGCCGCAGCGCCGCGCCTGCCCACCGTTGCCTGGACTCGTCCGCGTCCCTCGCGTGCCGGAGTTCGACCTGCTGCGCGGCGGCGATGACCTCGACCGCCTCGACGACGACGGGGTCCCGGGCGCAGAGCAGCGCGTGCGTGTCAGTCATGCCCCCGTAGTGGGCGGTGCGGGCGACGATCTTCCACGCGGATGCCGACCTGTGGACAACCGGCCGGTCCACCGGCGCCCGAACCCCGGCTACCCTGGTGGCGTCCAGACCAGGAAGGAACCGATGAGCCGCACCGCCTTTCCCACCGACGCCCTCGACTGGCTGACGGTGTGGCACGGTGTGCGCGGCCTGGCCGTCGACGCCGAGCCCCATCTCGCCCGTCGGCTCACGGACGCCGGGCACGCCCTGTTCGCCCTGAGCGACGACGTGGACCGCGTCCCGCGGCTGTCCGGCATCCGCAACGTCACCCCCGTCGTCGGCCGGCCCGAGGCTCTTCCCATGGACCCTTTCGCGGTCGAGGTCGTGCTGGCGCACCAGTGCCTGCACCGTTTCGATCTCGAGCAGGCGCTGCCGCAGTTCGCGCGCGTGCTCAGGCCGGGCGGGTGCCTGAGCGCGTCCTATCTCATCCGCGACGACTCGGTCCCATGGGTGCGCCGGCTCGCCGCGCTCCTGCGCCGCTTCGATCCCATGGCGATGAAGGGCGATTACGGGCACGAGGCCCTCGCGGCCCTGGACGAGAGCCGCTACTTCCCGGAGGTGGAACGCCGGGCGTTCCGCGTGTGGCGCAGCGTGAGCCGCGACGACCTGCAGAACCTCGTCCGGGCGCAGCCCCTGGCCAGCCACCTCGACGAGGCGCAACTGAGCCAACTCCTCGACCAAGTGGCGGACCTCTACGACGGCGCTGTGCGCCCGGGCGAGAGCCTGCGTCTGCCGTTCCAGCTGCTGTGTTGGCGCGCGTGGGTGTCCCACGAGGAGTTGACCTCGCCCGTCCGGCTGCCCGACAGCGGCCTGGCCATCCCCCTGTGACGGGGCCAGGAGTGGGTCGCACGCCCACCGGCGCGCCCGAGGGCACTAGGCTGACCAGTGCCGAAAGGAGCACCATGCCCAGTGAGCCCAGCCATCCCCTGGTCGACATCAAGGATGCCGTCTCCGACTTCGTCGCCCGCGAATCGGAACTCGCAGCGGCCGAGCTGAAGCCCGCGGCGAAGGCCGCCGGCATCGGCGCAGGCCTGTTCGCCGGCGCGGCCGTGTTCGCCTTCCACGCCATCTGGATGCTCGTCATCCTCATCGCGCTGGCCGTCGGCCTGCTGCTGTACGCCGTGACCCCGCTGGGCCCCTGGGGGTCCTTCACGCTCGGGTTCCTCATCAGCATGCTGGTGTCCGTCGCCGCGGCGCTGGTGCTGGCGGTGCTCGGCCGGAACCGGTTCCGCCGGGTGAAGAAGCCCGACGCCACCATCGCCGAGGCGAAGGCCACCCTCGACGCCGTCGTGGCCGCGGTGACCGCCCGGAAGCCGGGGGCCGACGTGACGATCCGGCCGCAGGATCTGCCGCGCTTCCGCGACGCCGACGTCAGCGGACCCACGGCGCGCCCGTGAGGCTGGCCGTTCGACGGTGCCACCTGGCAGGCTTGGCCCCATGACCAAGTGGGAATACTTCGTCGCCCCGATCCTCTCGCACGTGGCGCAGCAACTGCTCAACAACTTCGGCTCGGAGGGCTGGGAACTGATCCAGCTCGCTCCCGGCCCCAACCCCGACACCCTCGTCGGCTACTTCAAGCGGCCGATCCAGGGCGCCTGATGCTCCCCTCCGAGCGCCTGGCCGGCCTCGGCCTCGCGCTGCCGCCGGTCGCCGCGCCCGTGGCCGCCTACATCCCGGCGACCCGCGTCGGCGGTCAGGTGTGGACCTCGGGACAGCTGCCGTCCGTCGCGGGACGCCTCGTGGCGACCGGCAAGGTCGGCGGCGCGGTGTCACCTGAGGAGGCGGCCGACGCCGCGAGGGTCGCGGTGCTCAACGCGCTGGCGGCCGCGGCGGACGTGGCCGGCGGCCTCGACCGGATCACCAGGATCGTCAAGCTCGTCGTGTTCGTGGCCAGCGAGCCGGGATTCACCGGCCAGCCGGCGGTCGCCAACGGCGCCTCGACCCTCGTGGGCGAGGTGTTCGGCGACCAGGGCGCGCATGCCCGGTCCGCCGTCGGGGTCTCGGTGCTGCCGCTCGACGCGCCCGTCGAGATCGAGTTGGTCGTCGAGGTCTGATGGCTGCCCCGGGTGACCCGGCGGCCATCCACGCCGCGCTGCGGGCGGCCTACCCGGACGCACGATGCGAGCTGGACTTCCGCTCCCCGCTCGAGCTGCTCGTCGCCACCGTCCTGTCGGCCCAGTCCACGGACCGGCGTGTCAACGCCGTCACCCCCGCGCTCTTCACGCGGTTCCCGACGGCGGAGGCACTGGCCGGCGCGCCGCTGGAGGAGATCGAAGAGCTCATCCGTCCCGTGGGATTCTTCCGGAGCAAGGCCGCCGCCCTGACCGGCCTGGCCCGGCGCATCGTCGACGACTTCGACGGCCGGGTGCCGGACACGCTGGAGGACCTTGTCACGCTGCCAGGCGTCGGCAGGAAGACGGCCAACGTCGTGCTCGGCAACGCGTTCGGCGTCCCGGGAGTCACTCCGGACACGCACCTGATCCGCCTGGCCAACCGCTTCGGCTGGGTGACGAGCACCAAGCCGGACGCCGTGGAGCAGACGGTCGGGGCGCTGTTCCCGCCCGATGAATGGGTGATGCTGTGCCACCGGGTCATCTGGCACGGCCGACGGTGCTGCCACGCGCGGCGGCCGGCGTGCGGAGCCTGCCCGGTCCGGGATCTGTGCCCGAGCCGCGACATCGGGGAGCAGGATCCGGTGCTGGCCGCCGGTCTGATCCGTGAGCCGCGCGCTTAGCGCAGGTACGCTCGGAGGCGATGAGACTCCCCCACGCACTCGCCGTCGCCCTGGCCGTCGTCGCCCTTGCCGCCTGTTCGCCCGCGGCCTCAGGCCCGTCGGCAGACTCGGTCGCGCCGGCGGAGACGGCCGCCACGGCCCCGGCGGACCTCGCAGCGTTGCGGGAGCAGTTCGGGCTGCCGGACTGCCCGGCCACCGACGCGGCGGCGGCTCCGGTCGCCGGCGGCCTGCCCCAGACCGCCCTGCCGTGCCTCGGCGGGGACACGACCGTCAACCTCGCCGGGCTGCCCCGCACGCCGACGATCATCAACCTGTGGGCCCAATGGTGCGGGCCGTGTCGCGAGGAGGCGCCGTTCCTGCGGGAGGGGCTGGCTGAGCTGGACGGCGTGAGCTTCGTCGGCGTCAACTACAACGACCCCAAGCCGGACTGGGCCGTGGAGTTCGCGGGGCTCGTGGGCTGGGTCTATCCCCACGTCATGGACCAGGACAAGACACTGCAGGTGCCCCTGCGGGTCCCCGGGCTGCCCACGACCTACTTCGTCGACGCCGACGGGCGGATCACGGGAGTGCACGCCGGCCCGCTGGAGTCGATCGAGCAGCTGCGCGAGCTGGCCACCACCTACCTGGGCGTCCCGTGAGGCATCCAGCGGTCTTCCAGGAGCTGTGCCGGGCCCTCGACGCGAAGCCGGTCGTCCGGCACATCGGGCTGGACCGCAGCCCGCGTGGGGAACGCTCGGCGGCGGTGCTGATGCTGTTCACCGACGAGCCCGACCCCGCCCTCACGTTCGTCACCCGGGCGGAGACCATGCGCCGCCACGCGGGACAGATCGCCTTGCCCGGTGGCGCGGTCGACCCCACCGACCGCGACCTCGCGCACACCGCCCTGCGGGAGGCCGACGAGGAGGTGGGCCTGGCCGCGGAGCACGTGACGATCCTCGGCCATCTGCCCCCGCTGTGGGTCCCGGCGTCGCGCTACGACGTCACCACGGTGGTCGCAGTGTGGCCCGGTGGGCATCCCTTGTTCGTGCGGGACCCGCGCGAGACGGGAGCCGTCCACGCCTTCCGGATCTCGGAGCTCGTCTCACCGGCGACGCGCGCGCTGGGGCGGCACCCCGGTGGATTCGAGGGGCCAGCCTTCGTGCTGGGCGATCAGTTCATCTGGGGGCTCACCGCTCACCTGGTGGACTGGACCCTCGACCTGGGCGGCTGGGCCGTGCCGTGGGACCGCGGCCGAGTCGAGCCGATACCCGAGCGCTACCTCCGGGACTAGGGACGACGGACGGCGCGCAGCCCGGCCGCGCGCCGTCGTCGTCAGGGAGATCTAGTGCCGTCGGGACGGCAGCACCGAGATGGGTGCGTCCGCCGTGTCGTGGTGGCTGACCAGGACGTCGTGCCACGAGGTGATGTCCGGCCTGGCGCGCAGGAGCGCCCTGCGCTCACGCTCCGTCATTCCGCCCCAGACGCCCCACTCGATGCGGTTGTCCAGGGCCTCTGCCAGGCATTCGGACCGCACGGGACAGCCGACGCATACCGACCTCGCCCGTTTCTGGTCCTTGCCTTCCGGAAACAGAGCGTCCGCCATGTCGCGGCACTTGGCGTGCAGCGTCCATTCGCTAGCTTCGGCGAGTGACATATCCCCTGCCCTCCCTTGCGCAGTTGCTGTCGATGACTCTGACGCTAGCGCATTGTGGGCGCATCGCAACAGGGGCAATCTCTCGCTGACTATGGCCCGGGCCCGCGTCCGGGGCGTCGTCGGCACCGTCACGTAGACTGGCGGGCATGAAGTCTGCCTCGCTCAGCCAGAAGGCGTACTCCGTCCTCATGTTCCTCGCCGTGAGCGTGCTGGCGGGGCTGCTCCTGTCAGGGCTGGCGGTGCCCTTCGCGGCGCTGGCGGGTGGCGGCGCCAAGATGGCGGCGGACTCACTGGAGTCCCTGCCTGCGGACTTCGAGACCCCGCCCCAGTCGGAGCGCTCCCGGATCCTCATGGCCAACGGCGAGGTCCTGGCGACCTTCTTCAACGAGAACCGGGTCTACGTCCCGCTGTCGGAGATCTCCCCGCTCATGCAGGACGCGCAGATCGCGATCGAGGATCACCGCTTCTACGACCACGGGGCCATCGACTTCCAGGGCTTCGGCCGCGCTGCCGTGAAGACCCTCACCGGAGACACCCAGGGCGCGTCCACCCTGACGCAGCAGTACGTCAAGCTCGTCCGCGTCGAGGCCGCGTCAGCCGCAGGTGACAAGGACGGCGTCCGCGAGGCGACCGAGGTCACCCTCGAGCGCAAGATCATCGAGGCGCGCTACGCGATGGCGCTGGAGGAGCGCCTCTCCAAGGACGAGATCCTGGAGCGCTACCTCAACATCGCCTACTACGGCGACGGCGCGTACGGCGTGGAGGCCGCGGCGCAGCACTACTGGGGCACGACGGCGAAGGATCTGACGCTGGAGCAGGCCGCCATGCTCGCGGGTCTCGTCCAGAACCCCGTGGCGCTCAACCCCGTCAAGAACACGGCCAAGGCGATCGAGCGCCGCAACGTCGTCCTCAACCGGATGGCCGAGCTCGGCATGATCAGCGCGGAGCGGGCGGCCGAGGCGAAGGCCGTCGCGTTCGACCCCGCCCAGGTGCGGCGCGTCCCCAACGGATGTACCGCGTCGCCCTACCCGTTCCTGTGCGACTACGTCCGCCGGACGCTCCTGAGCGACGCCATGCCGTCGATGGGCGACACGGTCGAGGAGCGCGAGAACCTGCTCAACCGCGGCGGGCTCACCATCCAGACCCTCATCAATCCCGACGCCCAGGCCGCGGCCGAGGCGGCGGTGGCCGACCTCATCGCGCCGACCGACCCCGTCCTCGCTGGAGCGGCGCTCATCGAACCGAAGACCGGCCTCATCGTCGCGCTGGCTCAGTCGCGGCCCAAGATGGGCACCGACGCCGGGGAGACGTACTACAACTACAACGTCGAACGCTCCATGGGCGGCGCCGAGGGGTACCAGGCCGGATCGACGTTCAAGACGTTCACGATGGCCGCCGCGCTCGACATGGGGATGACCCCGGAGCGCGAGTACAACGCGCCGGAGCAGCTACCGCTCAAAGGCATGACGTTCCGCAACTGCTCGGGGCCCTTCGAGTTCACGCAGGACCACACGGTCCGCAACTACGACCGCGGCTACGGCACGATCGACATGATCCGGGCGGCTGAGAACTCGGTCAACACGTACTTTCTGCAGCTGGAGGCCGACGCCGGCATCTGCGCCTCCATCGACATGGCCGCCGCGGCGGGCGTGAAGATGTCGACGGGGCAGGACCTGCGGGTCAACCAGAACTTCCCGACGTTCGTGCTCGGCACGGCCGAGGTCACGCCGCTGTCGATGGCCGAGGCCTACGCGACGTTCGCCAACCGCGGCGTGCACTGCACCCCGATCATCCTGCAGTCGGTCATCACCAAGGATGGCGCCGAGCTGGCCGTGCCGCCCGCGGACTGCCAGCAGGTCATCCGCCCCGAGGTCGCCGACGGCGTCAACTACATCCTGCAGAACGTCGTCGCCGACGGCACGGGCCGCCCTGCGGCCCTGCGCGACGGCCGCCCGCAGGCGGGTAAGACCGGCACGATCAACGAGAACCAGGCCGTCTGGTTCGCCGGGTACACGCCCGAGATGGCCGGCGCCGCCTGGATCGCGATCGACAAGACGAACCCCTGGTACGAGACGAAGAAGAAGACGCTGAAGAACGTCCGGCTCCCGAGCGGCACGTATCTGCGCGGCACCGGCGGCGGTGACGCCGGACTCATCTGGAAGGCCGCGATGGCGTCGGCGCTGGCGGACAAGCCGAAGACCGACTTCACCGCCCCCACCAGCGAGATCCTCGAGGGCGTCAAGGTACGGCTGCCCGATGTCTCGGGCATGGGTTACAACGAGGCCAAGCGCACCTTGGAGGCGGCCGGCTTCCAGACTCAGCGGCAGGGTGTCTACTCGTCGCGCCGCGAGGGCACGTTCCTCGGGATCTCCCCGAGCGAGACGGCCGTGAAGTTCTCCACCATCCGGCTCAAGGTCTCCCTGGGCCCCAAGCCCGAGCCGAAGCCCCAGCCGGAACCGGAGCCGGAGCCGACCAAGGAGCCCGAGCCGCCCAAGGAGACGAAGCCCACCAAGCCTGCGGAGAGCAAGCCGCCGGCGGACGGAGACGGCGACTGATGCACCACGCCATCCGCCCCGTCGCGGCGACGCTGGCCGTCGGCGGGGCGTGCTTCGGCTGGGGGCTGGTCGAAGCCACCGCCTACACGGTGCGCCGGGTGGAGTTGCCCGTGCTGCCGGCCGGGGGTCGCGAGCTGAGGATCCTGCACGTCTCGGACGTCCACCTCATGACGTACCAGCGGCGGAAGCTGGCGTTCCTGCGGTCGCTCGCGGACCTCGAGCCCGATCTGGTGCTCAACACGGGCGACAACATCGCGCAGTCGGAGGCCATCGAACCGCTGGTCACGGCCTGGGCCGGGCTCCTCGGGGTGCCCGGTGCCTTCGTGTTCGGGTCCAATGACTATTTCCGGCCCCAGTTCCGCAATCCGGTCCGGTACTTGCTCGAGGGCAGGTCGCACGGGTCAGGGGCGCCCAAGTCGCCGACGCTGCCGTGGGAACAGCTGAGGGACCGGTTCGCGGGGCGTGGCTGGGTGGATCTCACCCACCGTCGGACGACGCTGGAGGTCGCGGGCTACCGCCTGGCGTTCCGCGGCGTCGACGACGCGCACCTCGGGCGCGACGACTACGCCACCGTCGCGGGTCCTGCCGATCCGACCGCGGACCTCAACATCGCGGTCACGCACGCGCCCTATCTGCGGCTGCTGGACGCCATGACCGCCGACGGGATGGACCTCATCGTCGCCGGCCACACGCACGGGGGCCAAGTCTGCGTGCCGGGCTACGGGGCGCTCATCACCAACTGCGACCTCGACACGGGTCGCGTGAAGGGCCTGTCGTCGCATCGCGCGGGCGGGCGCACCGCGCACCTGCACGTCTCCGCCGGCGTCGGGACGTCGCCCTTCGCGCCGTACCGGTTCGCCTGTCGCCCGGAGGTCACGCTCCTGACGCTGGTCCCGGTTTCGCCCTGACGACGCCGATGGGCTAGTATCTCCGTTGGCTCTTTCAGAGCCGATCGGGGTGTGGCGCAGCTTGGTAGCGCGCGTCGTTCGGGACGACGAGGCCGCAGGTTCAAATCCTGTCACCCCGACGAAGGTCGAGAGAAATGGGCAAGCGCCCGTGGCTCTCGACTTTTTTCTTTCCGCAGACTTGGCGCTTGTCCATTTCCGAGGCCGAGGAAGGGGTTGGAGGGACGAAGTCCCGGAACACCCCGACGAAGTCCGAGAGAAGTGAGCAAGCTCCCTTCCTCGGACTTGTTGCTTTCAGTGAGACTCGGAGCTTGTTCACTTCCGAGGACAAGGAGGGGGTTGGAGGGACGAAGTCCCGGAACACCCCGACGCAGACCGAGACCGCCACCCTAAGCTGGTCGGACACCGACCTCGGGAGCGACGATGACCTGGACAGCGCTGCGGACCACGCACTACATCGGCGGACGTTTCACCGACGACGAGCCCACCCTCAGCGTCGAGAACCCGGCCACGGGCGAGGAGTTGGCCAGGGTCGCCGACGCGGACGCCGCCACCGCCATGGCCTGCCTGGACGCCGCCGTCGAGGCCGCCCCCGACTGGGTGGCCACCGAGCCCCGCTTCCGGGGCGAGCTGCTGCGTGCGGCCTGGGCCCGCATCATGGTGCGGGCCGACGAGTTCGCCGAGACCATGACCCTGGAGATGGGCAAGCCGCTGGCCGAGGCCCGCGGCGAGGTGACCTACGGGGCGGAGTTCCTGCGCTGGTTCGCCGAGGAGACTCCCCGCATCCACGGCCGCTACACCGTGGCGCCGGTCGGGGGCCAGCGGCTGCTCACGATGAAGCAGCCCATCGGTCCGGTCCTGGCGATCACCCCGTGGAACTTCCCGCTGGCCATGGCCACCCGCAAGCTCGGGCCGGCCCTGGCCGCCGGCTGCACCGCGGTCCTGAAGCCGGCTCAGCTGACGCCGCTCACCTCGCTGTTGCTGATGGACGTGTTCGACGAGGTCGGTGTGCCGGCCGGCGTGGTGAACTGCTTCGTGTCCTCGTCGGCCTCCACCACCACCGCTCCGCTGATCGCCGACCCGCGGCTGCGGAAGCTGACGTTCACCGGATCGACCAGCGTGGGGGTCAAGCTGCTCGAACAGGCCGCCGCCAACGTGTTGAAGTGCTCCATGGAACTCGGCGGCAACGCGCCGTTCCTGGTGCTGCCGAGCGCGGACGTCGACCGCGCGGTCGAGGGCGCGATGGTCGCGAAGATGCGCAACATCGGTCAAGCGTGCACGGCCGCGAACCGGCTCATCGTCCACCGTGACCTCGCGGAGGAGTTCACGGCGAAGCTGGCTGCCCGCGTCGGGGCGCTCACGGTCGGTGACGGGATGGCCGACGGCGTCGACGTCGGCCCCCTGGTCTCGGCGGCGGCGCTGGACGACGTCGAGGCCATGGTGACGGAGGCGGTCGCCGACGGGGCGCGGGTCGTCGTCGGCGGGTCACGCGTCGACGGGCCGGGTCACTTCATGCGGCCCACCGTCCTGGCCGACGTGCCGCCGTCGTCGCGGTGCATCCGCGAGGAGATCTTCGGGCCGGTGGCGCCCATCGTCACCGTCGACTCGGTGGACGAGGCCGTGGCGCTGGCCAACGACACCCGCTACGGGCTGATGAGCTACGTGTTCGCCGAGAACCTCGACGAGGCGCTCTCGACGGCCGAGCGGCTGGAGTCCGGCATGGTCGGGCTCAACTCAGGACTGGTGTCCAACCCGGCCGCGCCGTTCGGCGGCGTCAAGAGTTCCGGCCTCGGCCGGGAGGGCGGCCCGGAGGGCATCGAGGAGTTCCTCGAGATCAAGTACGTCGGGGTGTCGCTGCGCTGAGTGGGCCTCAGTAGTCCCGCGCGGCGCCGACGTCGTCGAGGCAGCGCAGGCCGGGCACGCCCGGCGGGATGTCGTTCTGGGTCAGGTCGCGGCACGGCATCGCGTCCTGGAACGCCACGATGTAGTGCCAGCGGCCCTCGGTGATGCCCCAGACGGTGCGGCTGTCGCCACAGGTGGTGGACTCGTCCCCGACGACGAACCCGTCCGGGTGGACGGCGCTCACCGACACGTGAGTGGTGACGCAGCCCGTCTCGTCGGCGTAACCGATCCGGACTCCGAGGAACTCCTGGAAGGACGCGGGTAGGCCGGCCGCCGCCTCGACGTCGGCCTTCGTCGACATCGCGGCCGTCACGGCGGTCCAGGGCCCGCCCTGCGGGGTGGGTTTGGCGACGGGGCTGAGCGTCGCTGTGGGCGCCAACTCCAGGGAGGGCTCCGGCTCTGCGGCCGTCTCCTCCGGCGCCGGCGAGGTCTCCAGCGGGGGCAGCGAGGTCGGCGCCACGGCGCTGGCCGCGCTTCCGGACGGTGTCGGAAGCGGAGCGGGGTCGTCCACGGCGGCTCCGCAGGCAGCCAGCAGCGCCACCGCGGCCAGGGCCGCGCCCGCCATCATCACATCGCGCACAGCCCCGACGGTACCAGCGACCCGAACGGCGCCGCCGCCTCCTCTCACGCCGCAAAGAGGGCTAACGTGGGGGTGGGCGCGCTCAACGACGACGCGCGTCCAGTAAGGCAGTGTCGCTTCGAGGAGACAAATGTCCACCGCCATTGATGTCCGCCGTACCCGCGTCGACCTTCCCACCACGGGCACGCCGCCCACGCACCCCCGCCTCCTGGCCTGGCTGGACGAGGTGGTGGACCTCTGTCAGCCGGATGCTGTCCACTACTGCGACGGGTCCGAGGACGAGTGGGCCGCGCTGGTGGCCGAGTTGGAGACCAAGGGCACCATCATCCGGCTCAACGCGGACCTCAAGCCCAATTCGATCCTCGCCCGCACCGACCCCGACGACGTGGCGCGCGTGGAGGACCAGACGTTCATCTGCTCCAAGGACGAGCGCAACGCGGGCCCCACCAACAACTGGATGGACCCCGACCAGATGCGGCGGATCATGACGCCGCTGTTCGACGGCGCCATGGCTGGACGCACGATGTACGTGATCCCCTTCTGCATGGGCCACCTGGACGCGCCGGACCCGAAGTTCGGCGTCGAGGTGACCGACTCCGCCTACGTCGCGTTGTCGATGAAGATCTTGACGCGCATGGGCGCCGAGGTGATGGCCCGCATGGAAGAGCACGACGCGGACTTCGTGCCGGCCCTCCACTCCGTCGGCATGCCCCTGACCGATTCGATGACCGACGTGCCGTGGCCGTGCAACGAGACCAAGTACATCGTCCACTTCACCGACGACCGGGTCATCTGGTCCTACGGCTCCGGCTACGGCGGCAACTCGCTGCTGGGGAAGAAGTGCTACGCCCTCAGGATCGCGTCGGTGATGGCCCGCGACGAGGGCTGGCTGGCCGAGCACATGCTGATCCTCAAACTCATCTCGCCCGAGGGCCGCGAGTACCACATCGCCGCCGCGTTCCCGTCGGCCTGCGGCAAGACCAACCTCGCCATGCTGGAGCCCACGATCCCCGGCTGGCGGGTGGAGACGCTGGGCGACGACATCGCCTGGCTGCGGTTCGGCGCGGACGGCCGGCTGTACGCCACCAATCCCGAGACCGGATTCTTCGGCGTCGCCCCCGGCACCAGCTATGCGACGAATCCGAACGCCATGCGCACCATCGAGGGCGGCAACTCGATCTTCACCAACGTCGCGCTCACCCCCGACGGGGACGTGTGGTGGGAGGGCATGACGGCCGAGAAGCCCGAGCAGGTCGTCGACTGGAAAGGCAGGCAGTGGCGCGGCGTCGGCGGGCCGGTGGGAGGGCGCCCGGACGAGAAGGCCGCGCACCCGAACAGCCGGTTCTGCACGCCGATCGAGCAGTGCCCGATCCTGTCCGACGACTACCACCGCCCTGAGGGCGTGCCCCTGGACGCGATCATCTTCGGCGGGCGCCGCGAGAACACCATCCCGCTCGTGACGCAGTCCCGGGACTGGCAGCACGGCGTGTTCATGGGCGCCACCTGCTCGTCAGAGACGACGGCGGCCGCCTCCGGCGCCGTCGGGGTGCTGCGCCGGGACCCGATGGCCATGCTGCCGTTCATCGGCTACCACGTCGCGGACTACGTCCAACACTGGATCAACATGGGGCGCCGCTCCAGCGCGTCGGCGCTGCCGAAGATCTTCTACGTCAACTGGTTCCGCCGCGACGCCGACGGCCGCTTCATGTGGCCGGGCTTCGGGGAGAATTCGCGCGTCCTGAAGTGGGTCGCGGAGCGGGTCGACGGGAAGGTCGACGCGGTCGAGACGCCGATCGGCTATGTGCCGGCGCCGGGCGGCTTGGACGTCGACGGCCTCGACATCAGCGACGAGGACCTCGCCGGGGTCGTCGGATACACGGAGACCGAGTGGCGCGACGAGGTGCCGCGCATCGGCCGCTGGTTCGACACGTTCGGCTGGCGCCTGCCCCGCGAGATGGTCGACGAGCTGCGCGCGCTGGAGACGGCCTTCGGGAGGGCGCCGAGCCGGATGTGACTGCCTTCGTCAGTCGAGCCGGCCGAGGATGAGCCCCGGCACCTCGACGGCGGCATCGCTGTAGTCGACGGCGCCGTCGAGCGCCGCCAGCGCCCGATCGAAGCGTTCAGGGGTCGCGGTATGGAGCGTGAACAGCGGCTGACCCGCGGCGACCCGGTCGCCGGGCTTGGCATGCATCTCGACGCCGGCCACCGCCTGCACATCGTCCTCCTTGCGGGCGCGACCCGCGCCGAGCCGCCACGCGGCCACGCCGACGGCGAACGCGTCCATCCGGCTGACGAATCCCCCGCGCTCGGCCACGACCGTGTGCCGATGCTCGGCCACCGGCAGCGGCGCGTCGGGGTCGCCGCCCTGCGCCGCGATCATCCGCCGCCACACGTCCATGGCGCGCCCGTCCCGCAAGGCCGGGGCCGGGTCCACGTCCGGCTTGCCGGCGGCCGCCAACATCTCCCGGGCCAACGCCACCGTGAGCTCGACCACGTCCGCCGGGCCGCCGCCCGCGAGGACCTCGAGGGACTCCCGCACCTCCAGCGCGTTGCCGGCGGTGCGGCCCAGCGGGGTGTCCATCCCGGTGAGCAGGGCGACGGTGGCGACGCCCGCGTCCTTGCCGAGGTCCACCATCGTGCGGGCCAGTTCGGTGGCCTGGTCCAGTGACTTCATGAACGCGCCGGAGCCCACCTTCACGTCGAGCACCAGGGCGCCGGTGCCCTCGGCGATCTTCTTGCTCATGATGGAGCTGGCGATCAGGGGGATGGCCTCGACGGTGCCGGTGGTGTCGCGCAGCGCGTAGAGCTTCTTGTCCGCCGGCGCGAGGCCGGACCCGGCGGCGCAGATGACCGCGCCGACGTCGTCGAGTTGACGGAGGATCTCGTCGTTGCTGAGGTCCGCGCGCCAGCCCGGGATCGACTCGAGCTTGTCGAGCGTGCCACCCGTGTGCCCGAGCCCCCGGCCGGACAGCTGCGGCACCGCGACGTCGAACACGGCGACGAGCGGGGCCAGGGGCAGCGTGATCTTGTCCCCCACGCCGCCGGTCGAGTGCTTGTCCGCGGTCGGGCGGGTGAGCGACGAGAAGTCCATCCGCTCGCCCGAGGCGATCATCGCGGCGGTCCACCGGGCGATCTCGGCGCGATCCATGCCGCGCAGGAGGATGGCCATGGCCAGGGCCGACATCTGGTAGTCGGCGACCCCGCCGGTGGTGTACGCGTCGATCACCCAGTCGATCTCCGCGTCGGAGAGCCTGCCCCCGTCGCGCTTGGTCCGGATGAGGTCAACGACGTCGAAGTTCATGCGCCCCAGGCTACCGACGCCCCGCCCCACCGGCACGACACGCCGTCGAACTGTCCCCTGGACCGCCCTCACGCCGCCGGACCCCGAGTTGGCCCGTCATTGGTGCTGCGGGGGTCGATCTGGCAGGATCGAAGCGCTCCAACCCCCACCCGCCGCGCCGAGCGCGTCGGGCCCCTCCTGCCCTCGGAAGTACCCATGCCCAAGGAAGTCGTGCGCGCCCGCTGGGGCGTCATCCTGCTGTTCTGGCTCAACGGCGTCGCGTGGTCGTCGATCCTCCCGCGCTACCCGGAGATCAAGGCCGCGCTGGAAGCGTCGAACACCGCGTTCGGTATCGCGGTCGGGCTGGGGCCGGTGGGTGGTCTGATCGCCGGGCTCTTCACCGCCCGGTTGGTGCGGCGGTTCTCGTCGGCGACGGTGGCGACGACGACCCTGCTGCTCGGCATCCTCACCCTCAATGCGGTCGCCAACGCGCCGACGCTGGCGCTCTTCGCCGCCTCGCTCGCGACGATGGCCGCGATGGACGCCATCACCGACATCTCCATGAACGCCCACGGGCTGCGGGTCCAGAAGCTCTACGGCCGTACCATCCTCAACTCCTTCCACGGATGGTGGTCGATCGGCGCCGTGTGCGGCGGCATCCTCGGTTCGGCCGCCGCGCAGGTGGACATGCCGCTGTGGCTGCAGGCCGTCCTGGCCGCCGTCGTGTTCGGGGGCATGGCCGTGTTCGCCCGCACGCTGCTGCTGCCGGGCAAGGACCAGGCGCCCGTCGACGAGGAGGCCGCGGCCGAGCTCCGCCCGCAGCGCCGCATCCCCGCCTCACTCTGGCTGCGGCTCATCGCGCTCGGCCTGCTCGGCGCGTCCGTCGGCCTGGTGGAGGAGAGCGCCGCGTCGTGGGGCGCGATCTACATGGACGGCATGTTCGAGGTCATGCCCTTCGTCGCCGGCCTCGCCTTCGTCGCGCTCCAGGGCGCCCAGATGATCGGCCGGTTCACCGGCGACGCCCTCGTCAACCGCATCGGCGCGCGCCCCGCGGTCACGCTGGGCGTGAGCGTGGCCGCGCTCGGGATGGGCCTGGCCGTCGCGTTCCCGCACCCGGCCTCCACCATCGTCGGCTTCGCCTGCGCCGGATGGGGCATCGCGACCGGCATCCCGTCGGCCATGCACGCGGCCGACGAACTGCCCGGCATGGCGCACGGCTCCGGGCTGACGTTCGTGACCTGGCTCATGCGGCTGGGCTTCTTCGCGGGACCGCCGCTGATCGGCATCGTCGGCGACACCGTGAGCCTACGGTGGGCGCTCATCGTGGTGCCGATCACCGCCCTCATCGCGCTCGCCCTCACCCCGGCGCTGACGCCGCCCCGGAACGCGCGGCCGACCGTCCTCTGAGGTGGTTGACTGGGCCCTATGACGTTCACGCTGCCCGTTTCCCGCACGCCCGACCCGATGGACGCTCCCCCGCTGCGGTGGGGCATGCTCGGCACCGGCTGGATCGCCGAACGCTTCGTCGAGGCGCTGCACGCGCACACCCGGCAGCGTGTGGTCGTCGTGGGGTCGCGGACCGCGGAGAAGGGCGCCGAGTTCGCCGCCCGGCACGGGATCGAGCGGAGCACCGTCGGCTACGAGGCGGTGGCGGCGGACCCGGCGGTGGACATCGTCTACGTCGCGACCCCGCACAGCGAACACCGCGACAACGCCCTCCTGGCCATCGCCGCCGGCAAGCACGTGCTGGTGGAGAAGGCGTTCACGCGCAACCTGGCCGAGGCCACCGAGGTGGTCGACGCCGCCCGCGCGGCCGGGGTCGCGGTGATGGAGGCCATGTGGACCCGCTTCCTCCCCCACATGGACGTGGTGCGCCAGGTGCTCGCCGACGGCGCCCTCGGCGAGCTCGAGACCGCGTTCGCCGACCACGGCCAGTGGTTCCCAAAGGACCCGGATTTCCGGCTGTTCGACCCCGCCAAGGCCGGCGGCGCGATGCTGGACCTCGGCGTCTACCCGGTGAGCTTCAACCACTTCGCCCTCGGCGCCCCCGGCCGCGCGCTGGCGGCAGGGACGACGGCGTTCACCGGCGTGGACCGGCAGATCTCGGCCGTGCTGACCGGATTCGAACGGCACCCGATGGCCCACGGCATCGTCACGACGACGCTGGCCGCCCTCACCCCCACCCTCGCCTTCGTCGCCGGCGACGAGGCGCGCCTCGAGATCCCCGGCCCCTTCTACGGCCCGCAGCCGGTCACCGTGACCCGGCGCGACGGCAAGCAGGCTACCTCCGAGGCGGGTCCCATCCCCGGACACGAGGGGCTGTGCTACCAGGCCGCGCACCTCGCCGCCTTCGTCGCCGAAGGCCGGCTCGAGTCCGACATCCTCCCGCTGGACGAGACGCTGGCCGTGATGGCCACGATGGACGAACTGCGGCGCCAGGTGGGCGTGTCGCTGCCGGGCGAGACACTCTAGGCGAGGAGTTCGGCGACCTCAGCGTCGAGCAGGTCGACGACGGCGGCGCGGGCCTGTTCGGGCCCTGTGCTCGCGAGCACCGCGTCGAGCATCGCCCGGCAGGTGTCCAGGTCGTGGCGGGCCAGCGAGACCTTCACCGAGCCCACCTTGCCGACGGCCATCGAGAGCGACGAGACGCCTGCCCCGGCCGCGACCAGGGCGAGCAGCGGGTCCCCGCCCACCTCGCCGCAGATGCCCACCGGCTTGCCCTCGGCCCCACGGACGGTGGCGACGATGAGCTCCCAGAGGGCCGGCTGCCAGCCGCTGAGCAGGTGCGCCAGGGCCCCGTTCATGCGGTCGGCGGCGAACAGGTACTGCGACAGGTCGTTGGTGCCGATGGACGCGAAGTCGCAGGCCGCCAACAGGTGCCCGGACCGGATGGCGGCCGCGGGGACCTCCACCATGGTGCCCGCCGTCGGGAGTCCGGCGTCGCGACAGCGGGCCGCGAACCAGGCCGCCTCCTCCGCCGTGGCCACCATGGGCGCCATCACCCACACCTCGGCGCCGGTGGCCTCCCGCGCCCTCGCGAGCGCGGTCAACTGGTCCGTGAGCAGGTCGTCGCGCTCGCGCTGCAGGCGTAGGCCCCGCACGCCGAGCGCCGGGTTGTCCTCGGCGCCGAGGTCGGCGAAGGCCAAGGGCTTGTCCGCGCCGGCGTCGAGGGTGCGGACCACCACCTTGCGACCCGCGAACGCCTCGAACACGGCCGTGTACGTGGCCGTCTGCTCCTCCACGGTGGGGGCGCTGGTGCGCTCCAGGAACAGGAACTCGGTGCGGAATAGCCCTGAGCCCTCCACATCGGCCTTCGCGGCGCGCTGCGCGTCGTCGACGGTGCCGATGTTGGCCAGGATCTGGACGCGGTGCCCGTCGCGCGTGGCGCCCGGCCCCTGCGCCACGGCCTGCAGCGCGAGTCGGTGCTCGTTGCGCGCGCCCAGAACCGCGGCCACCCCCGCGTCGGGATTGACCACGACCTCGCCGGTCGCCCCGTCGAGGCCCAGCGTCTCCGGCGAGGCCGAGAGCACGCCGGTGGCCCGCACCACGGCGGGGATGCCCAGCTGGGCCGCGAGGATCGCGGTGTGGGAGGTGACGCCGCCTGCCTCGGTCACGATGCCGAGGACCCGTTCCGGGTTCAGCGTCGCGGTGTCGGCGGGTGCCAGGTCCAGCGCGACGATGATGCTGGGTTCGTCGAACTCCGGCACCCCCGGGGCCGGGCGGCCGAGGAGTCGGGCGGCGGCCCGCTGGAAGACGTCGCGCAGGTCGGTCTGCCTCTCGGCCATGTAGGCGTCAAGCCCCGCGAGGAGTGCGCAGTACTGCTCAACAGCCAGGTAGAGCGCGTCGACGGGGCCGTGCCCGTCGGCGGCGAACGAGCCCACCGCGAACACGAGCCCCGGGTCACGGGCCATCATCGCCGTGGCCTCGAGCACCGGCTTGGCGTGCTCCTCGGCTCTCGCGGCGCGTGCCTCCATGTCTGCCGCCACCGACTCCAACGCCTCGGCCACGGCCGACTCGACGGCCGCGGGATCGTCGGAGCGCTCACCCGGCGGCGTGATGAGCGCGGTGGTGACGACCACTGCCGGGCCGTACACGGAGCCCGGGCTGACGCCGATCCCGCGGATGCTCATGCCGCGGGTTGGTCGTGGTCGATCGAGAGGAATGCGACGAGCGTGTCCAGGGCAGCCTCGGCCCCGTCGCCGTTCGCGGCCAGCGTGACAACCTCCCCATGCTTCGCACCGAGCGTCATCACGCCCAGCATGCTGCGCGCGTCGACGGGGGGACGGCCCTCCTTCTGGATGGTCACCCTCAGGCCCAGTCCGTTGACGGTCTGGACGAACAGGTTGGCGGGGCGGGCGTGGAGGCCCGAGGCGGAGGCGATGGTGACGTCGCGGCTAGGCATGACAGGGGTCCTTCTCTAGATCCAGATTCGGGTGAAGACGTCCTCGACGAGGTCGTCGAAGATGCCGAGCTCCCACGCCACGTCGAGCGCGGTGTAGCGGGAGCGGTAGTACATGGCGCGCGGGAACGTGGCCCGCACGTCGTCGGGAGTGAGGCCGATGTCCTCCGGGCGGGCGGAAGCTCCGGCCAGGCGAAGCTGTTCGCTCAACTCATCGGTGGCGACCAGCTGGGCGCGCAGGCGGTCCGCGACGGCGGGCCACTGGTCGACGAGCGGCTTCAGCCTGGCGTACAGCTCGTTACCCGAGGCGTACTTGGCCTTGGTCTCGCGGACCGCGTGATCCGCGAGCGCGCCGTCGAACGTGGTGCGGATGTCGGCCTCGATCTCGTCCCATGGCTGCCGGGCGTCAGCGGCGGCGCGCAGGTCGATGGCCGCGATGTCGCGGGCCAGCAGCGCCTCGTAGAACGCGCACATGGCCAGTGACCCGATGGCCACCTTGCCGCCGTGCGACAGCGGCGGGTCGAGGTCCACGCCCAGGTGGGCGAGTTCCCACAGGTGGGAGAAGTAGTGCTCGGCGCCGGAGGCCGGGCGGGTGCCGCCATAGGCCTGCATGGCCAGGCCGGACAGACACAGCCCCTCGACCAGGCCCTCGAAGGCGTCAGCGTCGCCGGCAGCCAGGGCAGCCGGCCGCGACAGTGCAGGAGCAACGCCGGACTGGACCATCGCCCAGACGTCCTCGTCGATCGGCTCGATGCCGGTGACGTCGGCGAGGATCCAGTCAGCGCCACCGGGGATCTTCGCGGCGAGGTCGCCGTAGCCGGAGGCGGTGAGGAAGCCGGGGGCCGCGGCCACCACGTCGAGGTCCATGATGACCACGACCGGTGCCTTGCAGTTACGGGTGACCTTGACGCCCTTCTCGCTCATGGGTGCGCCGGCGCCGGTGTAGCCGTCCATGGACGCGGCGGTGCCGACGACGGCATAGTCGCGGGTCATCTCGAACGCGGCCAGCTTGACCAGGTCGTTGAGGGTGCCCGCCCCCAGCGCGATGGGGGTGGCCGCCCCCATCGCCGCCTTGATGACCTCGCAGTTGTCGTAGGAGGCATAGAGGGTGGGCCGGCCGGGGAAGATCAGCGGTGGGATCGTGGTGCAGCCAGCATCCTCCAGCGAGAACGTGAGCCGCTCACCGGCGGCTGCCCAGGTGTTCTGGTCGGCCACCACGATGTAGGGACCGGTGCCCAGGTGGGCGGCGAGGTGTCGGCCGGATTCGGCCAGCACCCCTCGCCCCACTGCGGCGCCAGAAGTGTCGACCGCCCTCGCGAGCGCGCCGAGCAAGGCTTGGCTAGTCACACTCGAACACCACCAGCGCACCTTGGACCAGGGCGGGAGCCTCGTCCAGCCCGGACAGGTGGATGGCTCCACCCATCCGCGGCTCGGCCTCACCGTCGAAGACCAGCGTGACGTGCCCGAGGGCCGCCAGGTTCTGCTCCGCGACGTCGCCCACCGCGCTGACGGTCCACTCCTGATGGGCGATGAGGACCCGCTGGCCGACGGCGAGTGAACCGCTCAGCTCGGCCTTCTCGATGAGGAAGCAGTAGGGACGCAGCTCCTCCGGAGCGTTGCCGCCGAAGGTGATGGCCATGTTCTCCATGAGGAAGGCCGAGGCCTCCGCGCCGACTTCGAGGACGGTGGTGGTGTACGCCATGGTGGTGTTCCTTTCAGTGTGTTAGGAAGCCGAGTACAGGCCGATGCTGGCGAGCCAGGCGATGGCGACGCGCGGCACACCGTTGAGGAAGCGCGAGTACAGCACCGCAGGCACGCCCACCTCGATGGTCTCGGGCTCGGCCTCCGCCAGACCCATACCGACGGGAATGAAGTCGCACGCGTTCTGGGTGTTGATCGCGAACAGGGCGGGGAGCGCCAAGTGGGGCGGCACGTTGCCCTTACCGATCTCCACGCCGATGAGGGTGCCGATGATCTGCGCGATGACGGCCCCGGGGCCCAGCAGCGGCGACAGGAACGGCAGCGAGCAGATGAATCCGAGCAGCAGGAGCCCCCAGCCGGTGCCGGCGAGTGGGGTGAGCAGGTTGGAGAACCAGACGCCCAGGCCGGATGCCTGGATGATGCCGATCAGCATGGCGACGAAGCCCATGAAGGGGATGATCGTCTGCAGCATGGTCTGCACGGCGTTCCGGGCCGCCTGGTAGAACACGGCGATCACCCTGCCGGCGCCCAGCCCGATGCTCTGCAGGATGCTCTTGCGCGGCTGGCGCGCCATCTGCTCGGTGAGCTTCAGCGGGCGTCCCTCCTCGCGTGCCGGGCTGGCGTCCGGCGAGGGCGCGGAGTGAGCGCCCCCCCCGACGGCGGCCGCGGCGGCCCCGACGGAGACGAGTTCGCGCTCGTCGGCGGGAGCCACCTGGCTGGACCCGACGGCGGAGACGTAGATGCCCTCGTTGATGTACTGGGCCAGGGGGCCGGTCTTGCCGGTGGGCACCACGTTGACGGTGGGGATCTGCTTCTTCGGGTAGAGGCCGCAGCGCAGCGATCCGCCACAGTCGATGACGGCGACGAAGTGCTCGTCGTCGGGGACCGAGGTGGTGAAGCCGTTGACGGGCGTGGCGCCGGACAGCTCAGCGATCCGGTCGACGACTTCGGGCCTGGACCCGCCGCCGACGATGTAGACGATCTTGTTCCGCTTGGCGTCGGGGGTGATGGTGAGCGGGCCGCCGTAGCCGCCGGGGCCGCGCGAGATGGTGATGGTGCGGTACTCAGACATGGGAGGCCTTCACTTGGGTCGAGAGGGTGACGCCCTGCTGCTTGGCGACGAACTTCGTCGTGAAGTCGGTGACCCAGCCACCGAAGAAGTTGAGGACCGCGCCGAGCAACAGGTAGCGGACTGCGAGGTCGCCGGTGTTGAGGCCTAGCGACATGATCCCCTGGGCGATACCCATCCAGACGAACAGCTCCGCCGGGTTGTTGTGCGGGAACAGGCCGTTGCTGGTGTGCATCATCTGCGCCACCGAGGCGTAGTAGCCCGGTTTGTGCGCCTCGGGGAGGAAGCGGCCAAGCGTGAAGGCCATCGGGTTGGTGAGGAAGAACGAGCCGAAGAACGGCAGGATGAGGTAGCGGCTGATCACGTTCTTGCCCGCCTTGGCGGCGAGCTTGTTGATCCGCTCCTCACCGATGAGGGCGATCAGCGAGTTCATCGCGATGAGCAGCACGAGCACGAGTGGGACGATGCCGGTCATCCACGCGGTGAAGGTGTCAGCACCTTCGCGGAAGAGACCGATGAACCACTCCGCACCATGCACGAGATAGTCGAGAATATTCATCTCAACTCCTTTCAAGGTTCGGTTCGGGGCAGCGCAGGGCGGCCCCGTCTACGCAGCCCCACGGTGGGGCTGTTGGGGTGTGGGCGACTGTGCCCGGGATGGGGGTGTGTCAGGGGGTGAGCGGCAACGGCTTGCGTCGCCACCGTGTGGTGAGTCGCGAGACTCCGCCGAGGGCCCGGGTGAGAGCGGTGGGCGGCTCGGGCGCCTGACCGCCGCCGCTGATAATGCGGTAGTTGTCGCGGGCGTTGGTGACGGCCTTGACCATCGACTTCCCCCAGCCGCTCGCCCGGGCGGGGTCGACGTCGGCGATGTGCGAGCCGTTGAAGGCGTCGAAGGCCCGGAATCGGGCGAGGACCGTAACGCCGTGCAGGCGCTGCCCCTCCACGATGACGCCGTCGTCGTCGATGACGAACATGACGATCGCCCCCTGCGCGAGTCCGCCGCGGAACTTGCCCATGGCCACGCGGCCACGGCGGCGGAGCGCCACGAAGAGCCGGGTGAAGGCCTGCGTCTGCTTGAAGGACAACACGGACTGGACGATCCAGGCCAGGCCCAGGGCGACGATGAGGATCCAGAACATCAGCGTTCTCTCTCTGTCAGGGGGTGCTTCTCAAGGACGTAGTAGAACTGTTCGAACGTGGTGACCTGGCTGAGACGCTCCAGGAGGTCCCGCCGTGCGCCGAGCCGGAGCACCTCGTCGTAGACCTGTACGAGCACGCCCTCGCTCCGGCCCGGGTCGGAGGGGACGCCGAGTAGCACGATGAGGCGCACGCCCTCGGCGTCACCGTCGCGCGGCACCACACCGATCGAGAGCATCACGTTGGTCTGGGTCTCCAGCGCGGCGTGCGGGAAGCCGAGGAGTGGGTCCAGCCGCGTCTGCGACTGGCTCTCCCGCTGCCGAACCCGCTCCCCGAATCCACGCTCGACGAGGCCGCGGGCCTCCAGGTGTCCGGTCATGTAGTCGACGGCGTCCTCGTAGTCCGTGCCCGCGGGCAGCGCGAAGAAGTGCGCCTCGTCGAGGGAGCCGGCAAGAACCGACCCCCCACGAGGTACCCCACCGTCGAGCGGGATGTGCAGCTGGAGGCGGTCGAGCTGGCGGCTCAATCCCGCTCTATCGAGGATTCGGGTGACCCGCACCACGGGAACCTCGGCGGCCACCTCGTCGTCCCCGTTGACGACGACGAGGTCGACCACCTTCAGGTTCTCGGGGGTGGCCTCGGCCACCTGGAAGACCTGGTAGCGCGTGGACGCGGGGAGGAGCCGGGTCAGCTGGAGCCGGACGAGTTCCGCCGTGACGCGGCCCTTCGACGTGACGATCGCCACGCGCAGGAAGGCGGGCGGCTCGGCCTCGCCGCTGTCGAGGAAGACCTGGAAGTACGTGGCCAGCAGGGCCACCTCGGAGTCGTCGACGGGGAGGCCCACCTCGGACTGGATCACCTGCGACGCCACCGTCGCCATCTGGTAGGCGACGGGGTACTCGACCCGGATGTCGCCGACGGCGGAGTCGTCCACCCAAATGCGGTAGCGCATCCGGTTGATCATGTAGGCCACGTGGCGGGCGAACTCGGACATGAACCGACGACCGGCGAGGTCGATGTCCATCTCCTCGTTGACGGCGGCCAGGACCGCGCGGACGAGCGACTCCCCGTCGCCGGTGGCCGTGAAGCGCGAGGCCGCCACCGCATCCTCGGGGGCGCGCATGCCTGCCACGGGGAGGGTGAGGAAGGTGACCTCGTCACCGCTCAGCTCCACGCCCAGCTCGGCGCTCAGGCGGGCGGCCACGGACGCTGCGAAGTCATGCGCGGGGGTGGCGGCCAGCCCCGCGTAGCGCTGGGGAAGGTAGTCGATCGTGCGCCCCATGCGGGCCCTGTCGACAGCTACCGTCGCCCAGCGCGTCAACTCGGGCGCGTAGGCCCGGTCCAGACCCGCCTCGGTCGCCATGTCGCGGACGATGGCGCCGACCTGCTCCTGCCAGGGCTCATGTGGGTAGGCCGTCGGGAAGTGCCAGCGCAGGACGTGGAGCCGCTGCTGCAGCTCCGGGCCCTCCAGCTGGAGCCCGACGTTCGGCCGGCCGCTGATGGTGAGGTCGGACTCGGCCACGATGGCCCGGACGCGCGCGAGGTCGGCGACCACCGTCGTGCGTCCCACTGACATGGCGGAGGCCAGTTCCTCGATCCTGACCGGGACGATGGCCCGGAAGATCCTGGCCACGATGAAGGATGCGCGGGTGGCGAGGTCGTTGAAGGAGACGTCGTCCGACACTCCCCCTTTGACCGCCCGGTAGCGCGTCGGGTCGGCGATCAGAAGGCGGTACCGTCCGTCGTCCATGGTGATGGAGGCGGCCGTGCCCAGCAGGTCCTGCAAGGCGGTCACGTCTGCCGTGATCGTGCGGCGGCTGACGCCCAGATCGAGCGCCAGCTCGTCCGCGGACACGGAACGCGCCGCCTCGAGCTGATCGAGGATGGCAGCGGGTCGGCTCATTGTCATCACCTCACTTCGTTGTCGGTGGCTGTGCTCCGGGAGGGGGTCAGGCGGCTACTGTGACGCAGTCACCGAAGAACGAGTCCCACGGCACATTGACGCCGCGGTCCAGCCCCACCACCTCGTAGAGGTGGCGCAGCAGCGGGAACTGCTCCGGGTTCACGACGCCGCGCTCGGTGAGACGCTCCATCGCGGCGCCGATCACCTTGATGGCCGCCGCACCCTCAAGGGTGACGCCGGGCATCCGGGCGGCCGCCTCGCTGAAGGTGAGGCCGGCGCCGACGAGCCGGCCACACTTGACGTTCCTGCCGCCCATGGACGTGACGAAACAATCGCCGATGCCGGGCAGGCCCAGCGGAGTGGTGGGCTCGCCGCCCAGGAGGTGCATGAAGTCGATCATCTCGATCGACGCCTGCCCGAACAACGCCGCGCCGTAGTTGAAGTTGACGTAGCGGTCACCGGCCTCGTCGCCCATGGCGTCGAGAATGCCCGACATGAACCCGGCCCCGAACGCGTAGCAGTTCTTGGTGGCGGCGCAGACCTCGACGCCGACGAAGTCGGAGTTGAGCCACACGTGGTAGAAGTCCGTGGCGAAGAGGTCGCGCCACATCGGCAGCACCGAGGCGTCCTCGCCGGTGAAC
The DNA here is from genome assembly GCF_001693815.1 of Tessaracoccus lapidicaptus. Classification (GTDB taxonomy): domain Bacteria; phylum Actinomycetota; class Actinomycetes; order Propionibacteriales; family Propionibacteriaceae; genus Arachnia; species Arachnia lapidicapta. The sequence goes on from NZ_MBQD01000003.1 coordinate 44,932, forward strand.
ACCACGGACGTGTGGCGGCGCACCGCGACCTCGCCGGCGATGGACGGTCCGGCGATCGCGGAGAAGGTGAGCTGCTCACGCAGCTCAGCGGGGATCTGCCCGGCCAGGACCCTGGGGAGGATCTCGAGGTTGCCGTCGGCGTCGGCCTCCATACCCTTGGCGAGAGCGATGACGTGCATGCCCGGGCGGAGGAGGGACGCCAACTGCTCGCCTGCCCACCGGACGCCGAAGGAATTGACTCCGCTCATCACGAGGTCCACACCCTCGAATGCCGCAGCCGCATCTTCGAGGTGATGGGCGGTGACCCCGGCCGGCAGCGCGAGGCCGAGGTTGGGATGCACGCCCGTGGTCTGGATGGAATCGATGATGTCGCGGTCCAGGTGGGTACCCACCAGTCGCACCTGATGCCCATTGTCCGTCAGCGGCGTTGCCAGAGCGCTGGCCATGATGCCCGAACCGAGGACGACGACTGTAGCCATGTGAGCTCCCATTCTTCGCGCTCCACTGCGCGACACCGTTGTTACTGAAGGTGAGGCTGACGCTACCTGTGAACGCCCTACGTTTCTCTTCTGAACGAGTCGGCTTTCTTCCGGTTCGGCGCTCCTGACCGGCCTAATTCCCACGACCAGCGCAACGTCACGTGGCAGGGTTGGACATCATCCGGACAAAATGGCCGGTGCGCGAGGAGACCCATGAAGCCCATCACCGTGTCCTGGTACGACGCGTACGTCTTCGACCTCGACGGCACCATCTACCTCGGCGACGAGCTACTGCCGGGTGCGAGGACCGTGATGGAGGGCTTGCGCGCCGAAGGCAAGGTGGTGAAGTTCCTGTCGAACAACCCCACCAAGGACCCGGTGCAGTACCAGGCCAAGCTGGAAACGCTCGGCCTGCCGACGGCCCTGGAGGACATCGCCAACACCATCGTCACCACCACCCGCTGGCTGCTCGACCACCATCCCGGAGCCGCGCTGTTCGTCGTGGGCGAGGAGCCGCTGAAGCGCGCGCTCCAGGGAGCCGGGTTCCGGCTGACGGAGGATCCCGCCGAGATCGACGTCGTCGTCGCGTCCTACGACCGCACCTTCGACTACCGCAAGCTGCAGATCGCCTTCGATGCGCTGTGGTTCCACAAGCGCGCCATCCTCATCCAGACCAACCCGGACCGGTTCTGCCCGTACCCCGGGGGTCGCGGCGAGCCGGACTGCGCGGCGATCACGGCCGCCATCGAGGCCTGCACCGGCGTGGCGTGCTCCGTCAACCTGGGCAAGCCCTCGCCGGTCATGCTGGAGGCGGCGCTGGGCGGCCTCGGGCTGGAGGTGTCGCGGTGTCTGATGGTCGGCGACCGGCTGCACACCGACATCGCGATGGCGGTCGCGGCGGGCATGCCGTCGGCTCTGGTCCTGACCGGGGAGTCGACGCGCGACGACGTCGCGGCGCTGCCGGAGGACCAGCGTCCCACCTACGTCGTGGACCGGATCGACCAGCTCCTGCCCTCCTGACCGTCCGCGAGTCAGGCCGGGATGACCTAGCTGAATGAGACCTCCCTCAGAGCAGCCCCCGAGATCTCCGTTACTCCTCAGAGTCAACGCGACTGCTTGCCCGGTGCAGTCACAACCCTTCGAGACGGGCCACGCCGCTTCGCGGACGGCCCTCCTCAGGGAGCGGAGGGGGACGGGCCACGTCGCTGCGCCGGCTGTCTCGCCCCCAGCGGACCTAATCGAGAACGAGTTCGGGGTAGACCGGCTGCCACATGCGGTCGAACACGTCCTGGACCGGGTTCTCCAGCTCGACGCCCGCGACGCCGTCCTCGGCCGCGGCCCTCGCCACCGCGATCGCGACGGTCGCGGACACCCGCCTGAGGTCGCCGATCCGGGGCAGCAGCGGGGCGCCCGGCGCGCGCAGATGCACGAGCGACGCGACGGCCCTCGCCGCGGCCGCGATCATCCGGTCCGTCACGCGGCTGGCCCGGCACACGGCCACCCCGAGTCCCAGCCCGGGGAACACCAGCGCGTTGTTGGCCTGCGCGACGTGATAGACCGCCTCGTCCCGGACGACCGGGTCGAACGGCGAGCCGGTGGCCAGCAGCGCCGCCCCGTCGGTCCAGTCGAGGACGTCCGACGGCGTGGCCTCGGCCAGCGTCGTCGGGTTCGACAGCGGCATGACGATGGGCCGTGCCACGTGGGCCGCCATGTCGCGGATGATCGGCTCCGAGAAGGCGCCCGGCTGTCCGGATGTGCCGATGAGGATCGTGGGATGCACGTTGCGCACGACGTCGGCTAGCGTGACGCGGCCGCGGCCGTCGGTGTCCCACGCGGCCACCTCGTCGGGGCGCCGCGCGTAGGGGCGCTGGAAGTCGCGCACCCCGGCGGAGTCCTCCAGGATGAGGCCGCGGCTGTTGAGGCACCAGAACCTGTCGTCGGCCTCCTGCTCGGACAGTCCCGACTCGACCATCATGTCGCGGCACAGGTCCGCGATGCCGATGCCGGCCGTTCCGGCGCCATGGATGACGATGCGCTGGTCGCGCAGCCGCTCCCCCAACCCCTTGATGGCCGCCAGCGCGGCGGCGCTGACCACAGCCGCGGTGCCCTGCACGTCGTCGTTGAAGGTGCAGATGCGGTCACGGTACCGGGTCAGGATCGTGTGGGCGTTGGCCGCCCCGAAGTCCTCCCAGTGGATCATGGCGTGCGGGTAGAGCTTCTGCGCGGCCGCGACGAAGGCCTCGATGAACGCGTCGTAGCGCTGGCCCCGGACCCGCGCGTGCCGCAGCCCCGGGTACAGGTCGTCGTTGAGCAGCCCCAGGTTGTCGGTGCCGACGTCGAGGCCGACGGCGAGCATGCGGTCCGGGTCGACGCCCGCGCCGGCGGTGTAGAGGCTCTTCTTCCCGTGGCAGATCTGGATGCCGCCCACACCCTGGTCCCCGATGCCGAGGATGCCCTCCGAGTCGGTGACGATGATGATGTCGACGTCGTCCGCGCCCCGTCCACTGGCCTCGAGCGACTGCTCGATGGTCTCGGGAGCGTCGATGGACAGGAACACGCCGGTCAGGCGGGTGAACTGGTGGCTGAACTGCTCGATGGCGTCGCCGATCGTCGGGGTGTAGACGATCGGCATGATCTCCTCGAGGTGCTCGCTGAGCAGCCGGTAGAAGAGCACGGTGTTGCGGTCGCGCAGGGCCGTCAGCCGCCGGTACTTGGCCATCGGCGTGCGGGCGTCGAGGAACTGTTCGTAGGCGCGGTGCAGCTGGGCGTCGATGGGCGTGATGCCCGTCGGCAGCAGCCCGACGAGGCCCAGTTGCTCACGCTCCTCGTGCGTGAAGGCGGTGCCACGGTTGAGTCGCGGGGTCCACAGGATGTCTCCGCCGCGGATATGCACCTTGACCCGGGAGCCGTGGTTGCCGGGAAGGACCTCGTAACGTCGCTGTTCGGTCACAGCGGCCACGCTACTCCGACCACCGTGGCCGGCGACGGCGGGGCATCAGACCCGCGACGCCAGGTCCCGCTCGACGCGGGTGACGGCCTGGGAGAGTTCCCGCACGTGGCAGTCCTCGTCGAAGGCCCGCATGAGGCGACAGGTCCGCTGCTGCGACTCGGTCATGCCCTGCACCACGAACACGATGTCGCGGGCCCGCAGCTGCCTGGCCACCGCCTTGATGGCATCTGCCCCGGACGCGTCCAGGATGCGCATGCGGTGGCAGCGCAGGATCACGGCCTGGGTGCCCTCGTCCACGGCGGTGACTTCGTCGACGAAGCGGCGGGCGTCGCCGTAGAACAGGGCGCCGTCGACGCGGAAGATCGCCACGCGTGGGCGTAGGTGCTCGTGGCCGGGCGAGAAGTCGACGTCGCCCTCGCGGGTGTTCGTCGGCAGGTTCTGCCGGGCCACGACGGAGTACGAGGCCATGTGGCGCAGACTCATGAGGGCCGCCATGCCGATGCCCAGCAGCACCGCGGCCACCAGGTCCAGCAGCACCGTGGCACCCAACGTCAGCCAGAAGGTGTTGCGGTCCGCGCGCGTCACGTGGGTGAGCGTCCGCACGAGCCGGAGGTTGATCATGCGCCCAGCCGTGACCAGCAGCACGCCGCCGAGCGCCGCCATGGGGATCCGCGACACCAAGGGCGCGAGCAGCAGCATCACGAGCAGCAGCACGACGGCGTGGGAGACCGACGCCAGCCGGGTGCGGGCCCCCGACCGCACGTTGACGGCGGTGCGGGCGATGGCGCCGGTGGCGACCACGATCGCGATCAGCGACAGCGGGAGGTGCCGGAAGAACCGGTGGCCCACGAGGTGCAGCGCGATGACGCCGGCCGCGACCACCAGTGGCTGCCAGGCACGGGTCCAGTCCGTGGCGCCGAGCGTCAGCCACGACGACACCAGCGTCGACTCCGCCTCACCGCGTTCAGTGCCGAGGATCAGCGGGAGCTGCTGCAGCCCGATGATGACGCCGATGCCGATGGTGAATCCCTCGACGACCGAGACCGGGATGAATTCGACGGCCCGTCCGACCGCCGTCAGCGCCATGGCGATGACGAGGAGGCCAGCGAGGATGGCCAGCAGCGGCACGGTGGCGACGCCGTGCTTGGCGATCACCGGGAGCAGCACGACGGTCATGGCGCCCGTCGGCCCGGACACCTGCAGGTGGCTGCCGCCGAACACCGCCGCGACGACGCCGGCCACGATGGCCGTGACGAGCCCTGCCGCGGCGCCCACACCGGAGGCGACCCCGAAGCCGAGCGCCAACGGCAGGGCCACGACGCCGACCGTCACGCCGGCGAGCAGGTCCTTGGCCCAGGACGAGCGCAGCCCCGTGTAGTCGCGCCGCGTCGGCCACAGGCCGGCCACGCTGATGAGGTGCTGGCCGACGAGGGAGCGGTAGTGCTCCACGGCCTCTCGGGGGGTGAGCCTCGTCGCTTCGATCCTGAAATCCCTGTTGCCCACGTGCACCCCTTCCTCCGACAGGGTACGCCTGTGGGCACCCGGCTCCGGACCCGGGGCGGGGCCTCAGCGCAGGAAGAGGGCGCGCAGGCGCAGCGTCGCGACGGTGGTGCCGATCACGATCATCACCGCGAAGTAGCCCAGGTGACCCCAGATCGAGGGCTGGATCAGCCCCGTCGTCAGCTGCCGCACCATGTCGACGGCGTGCCACAGCGGCATGGCCATGATCGCCCACTGCACCGACTCCGGGTAGACGGAGATCGGGAAGAAGGTCGCTGAGAGCAGGAACATCGGCAGCATGACGAAGTAGACGATGTCGAGGTGCTGGAACGACTTCATGTAGCTGGTGGCCGCCAGGCCGACGGCGGCGAAACCGAAGGCCACCATCAGCGCCGCCGGGATCGCCAGCACGGCCGTCCAGGCCAGGTTCAGGCCCAGCGCCGTCGTGACGACCATGAAGCCGCAGGCGTACAGCAGGCCGCGGAAGAGGGCCATGATGATCTCGCCGAGCGCCACGTCCATCGGCCCGAGCGACGTCGACAACATCTGGTCGTACAGCTTGCCGTAGCGCATGCGGAAGAAGACGTTCATCGTCGAGTCGTACAGTGCTCCGTTCATGGCGGAGACCGCCATGAGGGCCGGGGCAATGTACGCCGCGTAGGGCACGTCGCGGCCGTAGAAGTCGACGGTGCCGATGAGGGCGCCCAGCCCGAGGCCCATCGACAGCAGGTAGAACACGGGCTCGAAGAAACCCGTCAGCACGATGAGCCAGTTGTTGCGGGCGATGACGCGCATGCCGCGGGCCACGACGGATCGGGTGTTGCCGCCGTAGAGGCCTCTAAGGGGCGCGGGCACCCGGGGCGCCCGCGCGCGCAGTCCGACGCTCATTCGTCGAGCCTCCGGCGGAACGTCCTGATCGACGACCATGCGCCCACGGCCGCCACCAGGAGGAGGAAACCGACGTGCGTGGCGACCCGGGCCGCCGATAGCACGTGCCCGTACATGGCCCAGCGGCCCAGCTCGGCGGCGTGCCACAGCGGGGAGATCCACCCGATCGGCTGGAGGTATCCGGGGAGCGTGTCGAGGGGGAAGTAGGTGCCGGAGAACAGCGTCAGCGGCACGACGACGAACCGCTCGATGAACGACAGCTGGCCGCGGTCGTCCTTCTGGGTGGCCACCCAGGCCATGACGGCGAAGCCGAACGCCACCGACAACAGCAGCCCCACGGGGAGCAGCGCCAGCGCGCGCAGCGGGTCCGCGATCCCGAACAGCACCAGCGCCGCCAGGTAGAACGCGATGACCGGCACCACGCGCAGCAGCGCCGCCACCTGCACCCCGACCGCCATCTGGGCCGGGCTGATGGGCGTCAGACGCATCGCGGTGAAGGTGTTGAACCACTTGAAGCCACCGAACACGCCGTAGGTGTTCTCCTGCGAGGACGTGAGCATCACCGTCGACATCACGAGAGCCGGCGCGATGAACGTGAGGTACGGCACTCCCTCGATGCCGGAGCCGCCGTCGACGAGGACCCCGAGGCCGGCGCCCAGCCCCAGAAGGTAGACGACCGGCGAACCGATGCCGGTGACGAGGAGCGTCACGAGATAGCGGCGCATCCGGTGGATGTGGTGTTCGACGACCGCCCACCAGCCCCATCGCGCGACGACGCGATGGTCGGCGGCCATGCTGCGGTCGACGGCCGGTGCGTGAGTGGTGAGGCGCGCGCTCACTCGATCAGGCTCCGTCCGGTGAGGCGGAGGAAGACGTCTTCGAGCGATGACCGCCTGACGAGGGATGTGACCGGGTCCAGCCCGCGCTCGACCACGGCCTGGAGCGCGTGCTCACCGTTGTCGGCGTACACCAGGACCCGGTCCGGCAGCACCTCATGCCGGTCCCCGATCCCCGCCAGATGGGCGGCCGCGTCGGCGTTGCGGCCGGAGCCGAACCGCACCTCGAGCACCTCGCGGGTGGAGTAGTGCCTGATGAGCGACGACGGGCTGCCCTCGGCGACGATCCGCCCCTTGTCGATGACCACGAGCCGATCGCACAACTGCTCCGCCTCGTCCATGAAATGGGTGGTGACGACCAGCGTCACCCCCTCCTCCTTGAGCCTGAACAGCCGGTCCCAGAGGATGTGGCGGGCCTGGGGGTCGAGCCCGGTCGTGGGCTCGTCGAGGAGCATGATCTGGGGGTTGTTGATCAGGCCGCGGGCGATGGTGAGACGGCGCTTCATGCCACCGGACAGGCCGTCGACCCGGGCGGTCCGCTTCTCCCGCAGCTGGGCGAAGTCGAGGAGTTCTTCGGCGCGCTGCTTGACGTAGGAGCGCGGCAGCCCAAAGTAGCGGCCGTACACGGTGAGGTTGTCGATGACGCGCAACTCCTCGTCGAGGAGGTCGCCCTGGGGGACGATGCCGAGCTGCGCGCGGATCTCGGGACCGTGCCGGTTGGTGTCGAGGCCGAGGACGGTCAGCTCGCCGTCGGTGCGGGTCGACGTCGCGGCGATCATGCGCATGGTCGTGGACTTGCCCGCCCCGTTCGGGCCGAGGAACCCAAAGGACTCCCCGCGGGCGATCTCGAAATCGATCCCGTCCACCGCGGTGAGGGTGCCGTAGCGCTTCGTCAGCGCGCGGGCGGTGATCACTGGCTCCGTCACCCGTGCCACACTACGACACCCCACCGCCGATTCCTCCGGCCTGGCATCGTCGCGCACGAAGAGACCGCCAGTGGAACGCGCCCCCAGATCCCTGACGAAGCCCGCCGCCGACGGCGCACCCCCCGATCCCTGAGGAAGCCCACCGCCGCAGGCGCACCCCCCGATCCCTGAGGAAGCCCACCGCCGACGGCGCACCCCCCGACCCCTGAGGAAGCCCACCGCCGACGGCGCGTGGGCTGTCTCGAAGGGTCGTCACGCAACCTCCACGCCAGACAGAGGTGAGCCAGGCCCACAACCCTTCGAAACGGCCGACGGTCGCTACGCGACGCCGACCTCCTCAGGGGAGGATGTCACCTCCGCGAGCGGTTGCCCGACGTGCGCGTCACCTGGACGATGCTCGGACGCGGGGCGGCGACCTTGTCGCCCGCCTGGACCCGGCCGTCGGTCAGCTGGTCCGGGAAGTGCGACGTGTGGGCGCCCCATTCGCCGTCCTCTCCCGGGTGCTGCACGGCGACGAACACCGACTGGTCCTGGTCGTGGATGACCGGGCCACAGGTCTCAGCGTCGACGGGGACCGCGAGGAACTGCTGGACGCGGCCACGCTCCGGGCCAGTGAGCGTCACCTTGTGCAGGGCGTCGCTGACGCCGAGGGTGCCGGGCTGCCCGTCGGTCGAGATCCAGAGGGTGCCCTCCGAGTCGAACGCCAGGTTGTCCGGGCAGCTGATCGGCGACACCTTGTCCTTCGGGAAGCCCGCGAAGTAGGCCGAGACCGAGGACTCCGGATCGCCGCACAGCAGCAGGATGCTCCAGGTGAAGGTCGCGGCGGCGGCGTCGTCGTCGGACTCCGTCAGCTCGATGACGTGACCGTCGCGGTTCGCGGTGACGGGGTTGGCCTCGTCGACGGCGGTGCGTCGGCTGTTGTTCGTCAGCGCCAGGTACACCTTGCCGGTGACCGGGTTGGGCTCGACGTCCTCGGGCCGGTCCATGGGGGTGGCGCCGACCTTGTCCGCCGCGAGGCGCGTGAACACGAGCACCTCCTCCGCGCTCATGCCGGGAACGTGGGAGTCGGAACCGCTCACCAGCGGGATCCACTCGCCGGTGCCGTCGAACGCCCCGTCGGCCGGGAGAGCACCGGTGCCGGTGATCTCGGCCTGCGGCGAGTTGCCGGAGAACCGCGCGACGTACAACGTGCCGTCCTGCAGCAGCGTCATGTTGTGCGCCCGGTCACCCTCGCGGTACGTGCCCGACGAGACGAACTTGTAGACGTAGTCGTGACGCTCGTCGTCGCCCATGTAGACCACCGCGTGGCCGGACGGGGACAGCGCGACGGCGCCGGCCTCGTGCTTGAAGCGGCCCAGCGCGGTGTGCTTGACCGGCGTCGACGTCGGGTCCTCGGGGTCCACCTCGACGATCCAGCCGAAGCGGTTGGCCTCGTTCGCGTAGCCGGGTTTGGTGAGGTCGAACCGGTCGTAGTGGAGCTCCCACCCGCGGCTCGTGGCCCGGGCGCCGATCCCGTAGCGCCCTTCCTCGTCCGAGCCGGTGCCGCGGAAGTACTGGTTGAAGTTCTCCTCACCGGACAGCACGGTCCCCCAGGGGGTGGTGCCGCCGGCGCAGTTGTTGAGGGTGCCCAGGACCCGCGTGCCGGTGGGGTCCTCGACGGTCTTGAGCAGGTCGGAGCCCGCCGCCGGGCCGCTCACGGTGAACTCGGTGAAGCCGGTGATGCGCCGGTTGCGACGGCCGCCGCGCACGTAGCGCCAGACGTCGCCCTCCTTGTCGCGGGAGAGGTCGACGATGGAGAGCCCGTGCGCGGCGAGGGCGGCGTCGACGACGTCCTTGGGGTTCGACGCCCGGTACTCCGGGGCGAACATAATGTTCTCGTTGGTGTACTCGTGGCTCGTCACCAGATAGCCCGCCCTGTCGTTGCGGCCGTCGGAGATGATGTTGAGGTAGTCGCAGTTGTAGCCGAACTGCGTGCTCTGGGTGGCGCCGGTCTGGGCGGTTATGTCGAACTCGGGCGCGTCGGCGAACAGCGGGTCGCCCCATCGGATGATGGCGTCCCAGCGGTAGCCCTCGGGCACCGTGACCGTGTCGACGGTGCGGGCGGTGGGCGCGATCGCCGTGAAGGGCAGCTTGCCGCCGCCGCGGGGCGGGTTGCCGTAGTCAGCGGCGGCGGGCCGCCCGGCCCAGCCGACCACGATCGCGCCGGTGACGCCCGCGCCGGCACCGAGCGCGGCACGGCGGGAGAACACCCCGCTCACGATGTCGCGGAACGACTCGGTCCCGGACGTGTTGGGGGCGGGGTGCGCGCAGGCGCTGCCGCACTTGAGTTCGCAGGTGACGGCGGATCGGTTGCCGCGGGTGTGGCCGAGCATCGGAAGCAGGCGCTTCATTGTCAGTCTCCTCAGGGGTCGGTGGACTCCCCCATCCAAGGCCACGTGGGCGGCGAGGTCCCCAACCTTCGGGTGACTGTTGGGTGAACGTTTGGCGAACCCGCCTGGGGTGCCGGTCGGCGCCGGGGGCCGCCCTGGCCAGCACGAATGACAGGCGAACTCGGGTGTCGCGGCCCTATGAGGGCGCGACGGGGGAGTTCGACGGCGTGTCGTGCAGGTCAGCGCCGGCGAGCCAGAGGCGATGGAGCGTCGCGTCGGGGACCAGCTCGGGGTGGAACGTGCACGCCACCACCGGACCCTGCCGGACCGCGACCGGTTCGCCGTCGCGGACCGCCAGTACCTCGACGCCGGGCCCGACGCGCTCGATGCGCGGCGCCCGAATGAACACGCCCCGCATCCGACCATCGGTCGGGTCGGCCCCGGTCCCGGTCCCGGAGGCGAGCTGACCGTCGGTCGTCGCGGGCACCGTCAGGTCCACGTCCCACTCGCCCGAGGCGAGCTGCCCCCCGAACGCGTTGCGGCGCACGGTCACGTCCAGCCCACCGACGGTGGGCAGCCCGGCGAGCGCAGCCGGGTCCGCCACCTCGTCGGCGAGCAGGATGAGCCCCGCACACGTCCCCAGGGCCGGCATCCCCGCGTCGATGCGCGCCCGGACCGCCCCCAGGAGGCCGCTGCCGCGCGCCAGCCGCGCGATCGCCGTCGACTCCCCGCCGGGGATGACCAGGCCGGCCAGGCCGTCGAGGTCGTCGGTCCGCCGGACGCGCCGCGTGTGGCAGCCGAGACCGGCGAGGACCGCCTCGTGTTCGCGGACGGCCCCCTGCAGCGCGAGAACGCCGACTGTCACCATCCGCGCTCGGCAAGCCGGTGGGGGGCCGGCACGTCGGCGACGTTGATGCCCACCATCGCCTCGCCCAGTCCCCGCGACACCGCCGCGATGACCTCCGCGTCGTCGAAGTGCGTGGTCGCCTCGACGATGGCCTTGGCCCGCTTGGCGGGGTTGCCGGACTTGAAGATGCCGGACCCGACGAACACGCCGTCGGCGCCGAGCTGCATCATCATCGCGGCGTCCGCGGGCGTGGCGACGCCGCCGGCGACGAACAGCACGACGGGGAGCTTGCCATCGCGCGCGACCCGCCGCACGAGTTCGTAGGGGGCGGCCAGTTCCTTCGCGGCGACGAAGAGCTCGTCGTCGGTGCGGGACGCGAGGGCCCGGATCTCGCCCAAGATCGTGCGCAGGTGCCGCATGGCCTCCGACACGTCGCCCGTGCCCGCCTCGCCCTTGCTGCGGATCATGGACGCGCCCTCGGTGATGCGCCGGAGGGCCTCACCGAGGTTGGTGGCCCCGCACACGAACGGCACGCGGAACCGGGTCTTGTCGATGTGGTTGACGTAGTCGGCCGGGGACAGCACCTCAGACTCGTCGATGTAGTCCACCCCGAGCGCCTCCAGCACCTGCGCCTCGACGAAGTGGCCGATCCGCGCCTTCGCCATGACGGGGATCGACACGGCGTCGATGATGCCGTCGATGAGGTCGGGGTCGCTCATCCGCGCCACCCCGCCCTGGGCCCGGATGTCCGCCGGCACGCGCTCCAGCGCCATGACGGCGACGGCGCCCGCCTCCTCCGCGATGCGGGCCTGCTCGGGGGTGACGACGTCCATGATGACGCCGCCCTTGAGCATCTCGGCGAGGCCGGTGTTGACGAGGGAGCGGTCGGCAGCGAGTTCTACAGTCATGCAGTCGATCCTCGCCCCGCACACTGGACCAGACAAGAGCCAGATAGCAGTGCAGTCTAGTGGTCCAGTTGTACCCTGGGGTGATGCACGACGCGCTCGCCACGGTGACCCTGGACCGGGCCACGGGGTCAGCCCCGCTGCCCACGCAGATCGCCGCGGCGCTGCGGGCGCTCGTGGCCACGGGAGCGCTGGCCTCCGGCGACGCGGTGCCGTCGAGCCGGGCGGCCGCCCGTACCCTCGCGGTCTCGCGGGGCACCGTCACGGCCGCCTACGACCAACTCGTCGCCGAGGGCTACCTAGTCGCGCGGGACCGCTCCGGTGTCCGGGTGGCCCCCCGACTGCTGGCCACCACGCCCCGGTCGGAGCCCAAGGGCCCGGGGCGCGGAGCGCCACCGCGCGTGCACGCCGACTTCACGGCCGGGGCCGAGCCGGAGCGGCCCCTCGACGACGCGGCGTGGCGCAGCGCGCTGCGGGCCGCCGTCGCCCCCGGGGGCCCGCAGCTCGAGGACGCCGTCGCGCAGCACCTGCGCCTCGTCCGGGCCATGGCGGTGCCCGCGGCGACCGTCGTCGTCACCGCGGGAGCCAGGGCCGGGCTCGCGCTGCTGTTGGGCGTGGCGGCACGCCGGTCCGGCCGGACGCCCCGGGTCGCCGTGGAGAGCCCCGGGTTCCCGGGGCTGCGGCGCGTGCTGGAGGCGCTCGCCGTCGACGTGATCCCGGTCCCGGTGCGGGAGGGCGGGATGGACGCTGCGGCGCTGGACGCCGCGCTGCCGCTCGACCTCGTCGTCGTGACCCCGAATCACCAGTTCCCATCCGGCACCTCGATGCCCGTCGCCGCCCGGCAGGCGCTCATCGCGTGGGCGACCCGCAGCGGGGTGCTGCTGGTCGAGGACGACTACGACTCCGAGTACCGGCACCTGGGCCCGCCGCTGCCCCCGCTGTGGAGCCTGGCGCCGGACCGGGTCGCGCACCTCGGCACGTTCTCGGCCGTCCTCGGCCGTGACGTGGGAACCGGGTACCTGCTGGTCCCGCCGTCCTGGGCCGACGACCTGTCGGCGGCGCGGCAGGCCCTCGGTGCGGGCGTCGCCCCCCTGCTGCAGCGGGCCCTCGCCCGCTACCTCCAGGCGGGCGGCCTCAAGCGGCGCCTCGGGCGCGCGCGGCGTCGCTCGTCCGCCGCGGCCGAGGCCGTGGCGGGGCATCTCGACGCGCTGCGGGCCGCGGCCGGGGTGACGTCGGTCACCGACAGCGGGCACCTGCTGGTGCTCGAGATGGGGCCGGCGGAGGCGGCCCGCGTCCGCGAGGCCTGCGCGGCCGCGGGGCTCCGGGTCGCGGACCTCGCGGAAGGATGGGCGGGTGGGCCGGGGCGCACCGGCGTCCTGCTCAACTACGGGGGCCGCAGTCCTGAGGAGGCGACGTCCGCCGTCGCGACGCTCCTGAGCGCGCTCGCGCCCAGATGACCGGGCAGGCCCGCACGGTCAGGGTGTCGCCGGGGATGAATGCGGCAGGCCCGCCTGGGCAGGCCGCGGGTCGGGCTCGAACATGGCTCGCCGCCCCTCGAAAGCCCGGCCGAGCGTCACCTGGTCCGCGTACTCCAGGTCTCCGCCCACCGGTAGTCCGCTCGCGGGCCGGGTGACCCGCACGCCGAAGTCGCGCAGCATCCGGCTGAGATAGGCGGCGGTGGCCTCCCCCTGCGTGTCCGGATCCGTGGCGAGGATGACCTCCGACACCTCGCCGTCCGCCAGCCGCTGGAACAGCTCACGCGTGTGCAGATCCGCCGGCCCGCGGCCGTCGATGGGCGAGATGGAGCCGCCCAGGACGTGGTACAGGCCGCGGAACTCGTTGGTGCGCTCGATGGCGACGACGTCCTTGGACTCCTCCACCACGCACAGCTGGGACCGGTCCCGACGCGGGTCGCGGCAGACGCGGCAGCGCTCCTCCTGAGACACGTTGAAGCACACCTCGCAGAACCGCGTGGACTGCTTGACGCGCCGCAGCGTGTCCGCGAGCTCGATGACGTCCTCCTCGGGGGCGTCGAGCAGGTGGAACGCGATGCGCTGCGCGCCCCGCGGACCGATGCCCGGGAGGCGGCTCAGGGCGTCGATGAGGTCCTGGATGGGCCCTTCGTACACGGCCGGGTCAGCCGCCGAGACCGGGCATGCCCGGCATGGCGGGGAGGTCGGGCATCGCGGCGGCCGTCGCGGCGTCCGCCTCCGCCTTCGCGGCTCGGAAGGCCGCGATGACGAGCGCCGACAGGGTCTCGGTGTCCTCGGGGTCCCACGCCTCGGGCGTGATGTCGAGCTCCTCGAGGTCGCCCTTGCCGCTCACGACGACGGTGACCGCACCGCCGCCGGCCGTGCCGGTGAAGCGGGCGTCGGCCAGCTGCTCCTGCGCGCGTTGCAGGTCCTCCTGCAGCTGCTGGGCCTGCTGCATGAGGGCGTTGATGTCGAAGTCACCGAACATGGTCATCACTCCTGGAATGGGTCTGGGGACAGCTTATGCGCCCGCGCCTCAGGCATCGTCGGCGTCGCGCACCGCGATGATCTCGGCCCCGAAGGTGCTGCTGAGCAGTTCCTCGGCGTTGTGGGCGCTGTCCAGCACTTCGTCGTCGGACGAGATGTCGACGTCTGGCTCCGGTGGCTCGGGCGCGCGGACGGGCTCGGGGGGCGGGGGCGGCGCGACGGGGGCGCCGGACGGCCGCTGGGCGGGCCGTTCCTGGGCCTGTTCCCCCGACGCGAGGACCGCGTTGATCCGCAGCTCGACGCCGATGGTCTCGATGATGGCGTCCGCGAGGACGTCCTGGCTGCCGCCGCTGCCGAAGTTGTCGCGCGGCCCGGTCTGGGCGAACCCGAGGTGGAGCACACCGTCGGCGACGTCGAGCACCTGCGCGTGTTGGCTGAGCAGCATGAAGGTGAAGCGCCGGCGCCGCTTGACCTCCTCCAGCACGTTGGGCCACACGCGACGCAACTCCGCCGCGGTGAGCTGCCCGGGGCCGCCGTCCGGCCGGGGCCCGGCCGGGGCCGGAGGCTCAGGAGCCGCGGGGGGCGGCGCGACGGTGGATCCCGGCGGGGCGCCGGCGGGACGGCGCCGGGGCGGCTCACCGGCCGGCCGCCGCTCGGCCACGGGTTCGCGGACTGCGGCGGAAGGGGCGGGAGGAGCAGGGGCCGCGGCTGCCGGGGCCGGGGCGGGCTCCGGCGCCAGAGCGGGAGCCGCCGGAGCAGGCTGTGCCTGGCCGGAGGCTCGGCGGCTCTGGTCCGCCGGACGCTGCATCCGCACCGTGGGCTCTCCGGCGTCGGCCCAGTCCTCGACGGGGGCCGGCCCCGCCTGGCCGCCCATCATCCCGACGCGCCGTTCGAGGCGGTCCATGCGGGCATGCAGGCCACGCTCGTCCGAGTCGGCACCGGGCAGCAGGACCCGGGCGCACATGAGCTCGAGGTGCAGCCGGGGGGCCGTGGTGCCGCGCATGTCCGTCAGGCCGGTGGCGATGACCTCCGCGGCGCGGGTCAGCTCCCCGGCGCCGAGGCCGGCCACCTGCGTCTGCAGGCGCTGCGCCTGGTCCGCGGCGACGTCGAGCAGCCCGTTGGTCGCCGCCTCGGGCACGGCAGCGAGGATGACGAGGTCACGCAGCCGCCGGAGCAGGTCCTCGGCGAAGCGACGCGGGTCCTGGCCGACCTCGATGACCTTGTCCACCGTGCGGAACACCCCGGCGGCGTCCCCGGCGGCGAAGGCGTCCATGATCTCGTCGAGCAGGGCGTCGGGCGTGTAGCCGAGGAGAGCCGCGGCCTGGTCATAGCTGATGCCGTCATCCCCGGCGCCGCCGAGCAGCTGGTCGAGGACCGAGAGCGAGTCACGCACCGACCCGGCGCCGGCGCGCACGACGAGCGGGAGCGCGGCCTGGTCCACCGCCACGCCCTCGGTGCGGCAGATCTCGCCGAGGTAGTCGGTGAGCAGCCGGGGCGGAACCAGGCGGAACGGGTAGTGGTGCGTGCGCGAGCGGATGGTCCCGATGACCTTCTCCGGCTCCGTGGTGGCGAAGATGAACTTGGTGTGCGGCGGGGGCTCCTCGACGAGCTTGAGCAGGGCGTTGAAGCCCTGCGTCGTGACCATGTGCGCCTCGTCGATGATGTAGATCTTGTAGCGGCTCGCGACGGGCGCGAAGTAGGCGCGCTCGCGCAGGTCCCGGGCGTCGTCGACGCCGCCGTGCGACGCGGCGTCGATCTCGATGACGTCGATGGAGCCCGGCCCGCCGCGCGCCAGGTCCTGGCAGGAGTCACACACGCCGCACGGGGTGGGAGTGGGCCCCTCGACGCAGTTCAGGCAGCGCGCGAGGATGCGGGCCGAGGTGGTCTTGCCGCAGCCGCGGGGCCCGGAGAACAGATAGGCGTGGTTGACCCGGTTGCTGGACAGCGCCCGCTGCAGCGGGACGGTGACGTGCTCCTGCCCGATGACGTCGGCGAACGTGTCCGGCCGATAGCGGCGGTAGAGCGCCAGCGGCGACGGCGGGGCCTCGGGACGGCGCGGCGCGGGCGCTGGGACGGCCGCGGCGGCAACAGCCGGCGCCGCCTGCGTGCTCTCCTCCGCGGGCTCGTCGTCGGGCTCGTCGAACAGCCCGGGGCCCTCCATCGGCTCGAAGTCCGGAAGGTCCGCTGAGCCGTATCCCTCGTCGAGGAGGGCGTTCTCGTACTCGTCGTCCACGCGCCCACCCTATTCCAGAGGCCAGACAATTCCAGGGCAAAGAAAAGGGCCCCTCGCGCACCCGGCAGAGCTCACTTACCCTTGCTGCCTTCCGACCCTGGGGGGGTTGGGCGAGATACCGCCGCGCGAGGAACCTTCGCCAACCTTACCCCATGGAGGGACGGCTCCCGCCACTCCTGCCCTAGGCTCCCCGCATGGTTAGTGCAGCGGATCCGGTTCTGGCCGAGGTGTGGCGCGGGGAGCATCTCGAGTGTCTCCACCACGGGGCGTTGGCCGTGACGGGCCCCGGCGGCGACACCAGGCTCACGCTCGGCGACGCGAGCTCCCCCATGCTGCCCCGATCGTCGCTCAAGCCCATGCAGGCCGTCGCGATGCTGCGCCACGGCCTCGACCTCGACGGGGCGCTCCTGGCACTCGCCGGCGCCTCGCACTCCGGAGAGCCCTTCCACCTCGACGGCGTCCGCGCGATCCTCTCCGGCGCCGGCCTGACGCCCTCGGACCTCCGGACGACGCCGGGGCTCCCCCTCGACCAGGACGCCCAGGCGGCGTGGCTGGCCGCCGGCCACGGCCGCGAGCCGCTGGCCCACAACTGCTCGGGCAAACACGCCGCGATGCTGCGCACGTGCGTGCGGGCGGGGTGGGATCCGGGCTCCTACCTCGAGCCGGCGCACCCCTTGCAGCTCGCCTGCGCGCGGGCGATCGCCGACCTGACGGGCGAGGACGCGGGCGGCCCGGTCGTCGACGGCTGCGGGGCTCCGGCCTTCGCCGTCAGCCTGGTGGGGCTGGCCCGGTCCTTCGGGCGGCTCGCGGCCGCCGCCGAGGGGCCCGAACGGCACGTCGCCGACGCCTTCCGCGCCCACCCGGAGTACGCCTCCGGGACCCGCCGCGACGAGGTGGTGCTGCACCGCGAGGTCCCCGGCCTCATGTGCAAGGTCGGGGCGGAGGGCTGCTACGCGGTCGGCCTGCCGGACGGCACGGGCATCGCCGTCAAGGTCGGCGACGGTCACCACCGCGCCACGGTGCCGGTGCTCATCGCCGTGCTCACCGCGCTCGGCCACGGCACCGCCGCCCTGTCGGCCCTCGATCCGGAGCCCGTCCTCGGGCACGGCCGGAGAGTGGGCGCCGTCACGCTCGCCGAGCCCGTGCGGGGCGCGATCGCAACGTCCCTCGGCTGAACCGGCCCGGGCGGCCGGCCACTGGCCGCGTCCGATAAGCTGCGCGCGCCCACCGTCGCCCACCCCAGGGGTCCCTTGTGAACGCCGTCGTCATCTCCGTCGTCGTCATGCTGGTGCTGTCCGTGCTCCGCGTGCACGTCGTACTGGCCCTCTTCCTCGGCGCGCTGACCGGCGGCCTGCTGGCGGGGTTGGGCCTCGAGGCCACGATGGTCGCCTTCCAGGACGGCCTCGCCGGGGGCGCGAAGATCGCGCTCAGCTACGCCCTGCTCGGTGCCTTCGCCATGGCAGTGGCGCACTCGGGCCTGCCGCAACTGCTGGCCAACTGGATGATCCGCAAGCTCGACGCCGACGACCTATCCCCGTCGCACAAGGTGACCCGCTGGACCACCTTCGGCCTCATCGCGGGCATCCTCGCGATGTCGATCATGAGCCAGAACATCATCCCGGTGCACATCGCGTTCATCCCGCTGCTCATCCCGCCGCTGCTGGTCATCATGACCCGGCTGCGGCTCGACCGGCGCGCGATCGCGAGCGTCCTGACGTTCGGCCTAGTGACCACCTACATGTTCCTGCCGATCGGCTTCGGCAAGATCTTCCTCACCGACATCCTCTACGGCAACATCATCTCCTCCGGCCTAGACGTCAGCGACGTCAACCCGATGACGGCCATGGGCATCCCCGCCCTGGGCATGGTGGCCGGCCTCCTCCTCGCGGTGTTCGTCACCTACCGGCGCCCCCGCGACTACGACCCCGACGCCGTGGTCGACCATGACGCGCCCGCCGAGATCAAGCCCTACCGCATCGCCGTCGCGCTCGTGGCGATCGTCGCGTCGTTCGGCGTCCAGACCTGGCTGACGATGGCCGGCTCCGACGCCGACCCCCTCCTCGTGGGCGCCCTGCTCGGCCTGTGCCTGTTCATCATCACCGGGGCCGTCAAATGGACCGACGCCGACGCCGTGTTCACCGGAGGCATGCGGATGATGGCGCTCATCGGCCTCATCATGATCGCGGCCCAGGGCTTCGCGTCGGTCATGCGCGCGACGGAGCAGATCGCGCCGCTGGTCGAGGGCACGGCGGCCCTGTTCGCGGGCAACAAGGGCGTCGCCGCCATCGCGATGCTGCTCGTCGGCCTGCTGGTGACCATGGGCATCGGCAGCTCCTTCTCGACGCTACCGATCATCGCCGCGATCTACGTCCCCCTCTGCGTGTCGCTCGGATTCTCGCCCCTGGCCACGGTCGCCATCATCGGCACGGCCGGTGCCCTGGGCGATGCCGGCTCCCCCGCGTCCGACTCCACGCTCGGTCCCACCGCCGGCCTTAACGCCGACGGACAGCACGACCACATGCGCGACACGGTGATCCCGACCTTCCTGCACTTCAACCTGCCGCTGCTGGCGGCCGGATGGCTCGCCGCGATGGTGCTCTGAGCCGCGGCGAGATATCGGATCTCGATGCAACCCCGCCGAGCGCGGGGGCGTAGACAGGGTGTCAGGAGTTTTCGTCCCGACCCGGCCCGGGCTTAGCATGGCCGTGGTCGGATCACAAGGGAACTGAGAGATATGCGCACACCTGTCCTCCGAGTCGCCGTCGCGGCGCTCGGCCTCCTCCTCATCACGCCGCTGGCTCACGCCGAGACGGCAAGCCCGGTGCCCGACCTGTCGGCGTCGGCCAGCCCCACGACGACGGCCAGCACCACGCCCACGACGGCGGCGTCCCCGACGCCCACCGTGACCGCATCGGCCAGCCCGACGAAGTCGGCCTCGCCCACCCCGACCCCGACGCCCACGCCGAGCCCGACGCCCAGCCCCACGCCGACCGTCTCGGCGGCGCCGCTGACGGCGGCGCAGAAGCTGTACGTGACGCCCGGCTACCACTACGTCAACGGCCGGTACTGGAAGACGCGCTGCGAGATGTACTCGACCACCACCGTGCGCTGCTTCACCGACATCTACGCCACCGTCATCAAGAGCGTCAACGGCGTCTGGTACAAGCAGAACACCTGGACGTTCAACAACCTGACCTACCTCCCGTCACCTGAGGCCGCATGGAAGGGCAACAACCTGGTCTCCGGCGACGTGTTCTACTCCGGCGGGCGCACCTGGAAGAGCGAGTGCAACACCGCGGCGACGGGGTACGGCGCGTGCCGTGTCTACATCTGGGCCTCCGCCCCCTCGCTCAGCGACGGCGTCGTCAAGCAGGTCTGGAGCTGGCGCTTCAACGGGTTTGTGAACTTCTCCACGCCGACGCGGCCCGCGGTGACCCGGATCCCGGCCACGGCGCCGACCCCCTCGGGCGTGCCGTCGCCCGGCCCGCTCCAGCCCATCGTCTACAACGCCCTCGTGCAGAAGGGCTTCCGGCTCGACTCGCGGTGCCTCACCGGTCGCGGGTTCTGCGTGTCGAAGGATCAGCGCAAGATGGCCTGGGTCGTCAACGGGAAGGTCGACGTGGTGCTCGACGTGCGCTTCGGCTCCGAGCTCACGCCCACCCGCAACGGCGCCTTCACCATCGGCTGGAAGTCGCGCGACCACGTGTCGAGCCTGTACCACACGGCCATGCCGTATGCGATGTTCTTCAGCGGCGGCCAGGCCATTCACTACTCCGCCGACTTCGCCGCCAACGGCTACAACGGGGCGTCCCACGGCTGCGTGAACGTCCGCGACCGGGCCGCGATCGCGCGCCTGTTCGACCTGGCCCGCGTCGGAGACAAGGTGATCGTCTACAACTGATCCACGTGATTTGAGCCGCCGTCGGCCCCTCGGGTAGGGTTCCTCCTTGGAGGATTCGCCTAGAGGCCTATGGCGCTCGCTTGGAAAGCGGGTTGGGTTCACGCCCTCACGAGTTCGAATCTCGTATCCTCCGCCACATCGGGTCCTGCCCCCTCGGGGATAGGACCCGATGTTCGTTGCCGGGGGTGCCCCCGAGCCCCGAGGCGTAGCCTGGAATCACCGCGACAGCACCGCCACCCCGTCGCCCACCTGGGGCGGCGCCGGTGGCACCCCCGGTGGGGTTCGTGCCCTACAGGTCGCCGCCACGTCGTCGGTGCCATGATGTCCCCAGACATCGACCGCCCCCTCACGGACGGAGCAGACCATGGACGCGATCCTGGGGTTCCTGGACACCATCAACACCTACATGTACACGTGGGTGCTCATCTACGTCCTCGCGGCGGTGGGGATCTACTTCACGGTCCGGACCCGGGGCATGCAGCTGCGCATGTTCCCCGCGATGATCCGCACCATCCTCCACTCCGGGCGCCATGAGGGGACGGGCATCACGCCTTTCCAGGCGTTCGCGATCGGCCTCGCCTCGCGGGTCGGCACGGGCAACATCGCGGGGGTGGCGATCGCCATCACGCTCGGCGGCCCGGGAGCCGTGTTCTGGATGTGGGTCATCGCCCTCATCGGCATGGCCACCGCCTTCGTGGAGGCGACGCTGGCCCAGATCTTCAAGGTGTCCTGGCCCGACGGGACCTACCGCGGCGGCCCCGCCTTCTACATCTGGCGCGGCCTGAAGTCGTGGCGGTGGGGGGCCGCCTTCGCCGTCGCCCTGCTGTTCACCTTCGGCATCGCGTTCGAGATGGTGCAGGCCAACACCATCGCCCAGACCCTGGACACCTCCCACGGCGTTCCGGTGTGGGTCTCGGCGATCGCGCTGGCGATCCTGACCGGAGCCGTCATCCTCGGCGGCATCAAGGCCGTCGCCCGCGTGGCCGAGTGGGTCGCGCCGATCATGGCCGGCCTCTACATCCTCCTCGCACTGGTCATCCTCGTGCTCAACATCGACCGGCTCGGCTTCGTGTTCTACGAGATCATCGCCTCCGCCTTCGGGCTCAACGAGGCCCTCGCGGGGACCGCCGGCGGCGTGACCGCGGCGCTCCTCAACGGCGTCAAGCGCGGCCTCTACTCGAACGAGGCGGGAATGGGTTCCGCGCCCAACGCCGCCTCGACCGCGACCACGAGCCACCCCGCCCGCCAGGGCCTCATCCAGTCGATGGGCGTCTTCGTCGACACCATGCTCATCTGCTCGGCCACCGCGTTCGTGATCCTTCTGTCGGACGCCAGCGTGTACGCACCCGGCATGGACGTCGAGGGCGCGACGCTGACGCAGTCGGCCGTCGCGCACCATCTCGGGGAGTGGATGACGCTGCCCATGACCATCCTGATCTTCACGTTCGCCTACTCGACGATCATCGGCAACTACGCGTACGCCGAGGTGAACCTCGACTACCTGACGGGGCGCAAGCACGAGCACGACCTCGCCCTGCGGCTCGTGGTCATCGCCTCCGTCGTCGTCGGGGCCTTCCTCAAGCTGGACGTGGTGTGGAGCCTAGCGGACGTGTCCATGGGCGTCATGGCCCTGATCAACCTCGTCGCGATCGTCCTGCTCGGCAAGTGGGCCTTCGGGACGCTGCGCGACTTCACCGAGCGCAAGGGCGCACCCTTCGTGGCCACGGACAACCCCTACCTGCCCGGGAAGCTGGAGTCGGACATCTGGGTCGCGGACAACCCCACCCTGGCGCGGCTGCCCGAGCAGTGACGCGTCGCGCGTCCGGGTCCGGCGTCGGCGCGGGGCCGGACCGCACGATTGCCTGCGAGGACCGCGACTTCGTCGAATGGCACGGCGGGTGCGAACACGCCCTTGTCTGGGCGGTGGAGGCGGACGCGGCTCCCGTCCGGGCGGCGGTGGCCTCGGCGCGGGAGCGGTGGGGCGACGTGCTGCTCCCCCGCCACCAGCGCCAGCCCCACATCACGGTTGCCTACGCCGGCCCCGTCCCGACGCCGGGGGCGACCCCCGTCGACGCGCCGTACACCCCGGACCGGCTGGTGTCGGACCTCGAGCGGCTGCGGGCCGTCGGCATCGGCCCGTTCGCGGTCAAGGTCAGCGGGTGGGACACGTTCCCGATGGTGCCCTACCTGCCCGCGGCTGCCCCTGAGCTCGTGCGCCTCAACGCCGCGCTCACGCAGGGATCGCCACACGACGGCGGCTACGTGCCACACGTGACGATCGGGCACTACGCGGTGTCGCGGCCGATGGACGAGTTGCGGGCCCGGGCCGCCGGGTGGCGGGCGCCGCGGATCGACCCGCTCGATGTCGCGGAGATCTCCCTGCTCGCCTACGCGACCCGCGACATCGCCGGTCCGCTCACCACCGTCGGGCGTCTCCGTCTGGCCGACGGCGCGTGGCTGCGGACAGCCCTGCTGCCTGGATTCGGGTGAGTGCAGCGGCCGTTGACTCCACCCGGTCATGGGCGGAGAATCGAAGGAGAACTTCCGCCATGGTCGCGGAGGTGCGCGGGGTGACACCCCGTCACCCCGGGGAGGAGAGGAGTTCGCCATGGCACTGGTGCGCCGCGATTGGCCGGACCTGCAGGATCTGGTGCAGCGGTGGTTCGAGGGGGACGTGGACAAGTCCTGGTTGCGCGTCGAGGAGTTCACGGAGGACGACACCCTGGTCGTCCGCGTCGAGCTGCCGGACATCGACCCGGACAAGGACGTGGAGATCGCGATCGACGGCGGCGACCTGACCATCCGCGCGCAACGGCAGGCCAAGTCCGAGCACAAGGACAAGGACGGCTACCGGTCGGAGTTCCGGTACGGATCGTTCTACCGGACCGTGAAGCTGCCCTCCGGGGCAACCGCGGACGACGTCACGGCCACCTACCGCGACGGCGTCCTGGAGATTCGCGTGCCCGTGGCCGCCCAGGTGGCGGCGCCCGCGGCGAAGATCCCGGTTACGCGAGGCTGAGGCGTCAGGCGCCCAGGGCGCCGGCGAGGACTGCGGACCCGACCAGGCACGCCGCCTGCGTCACCTCGATGACCGACCCGAACACGTCGCCGGTCATGCCGCCGAGGCGGCGCGCCAGCCGTCGTGCCCACAGCAGCCCGACCGCACCCGCCGCGGTCGCCGCGACCGCGAGGGCAACCGCCCCCGGGACCCCACCCGCCAACCAGCCCGCGCCCGCCGCGACGACCAGGCCCGCGACCGCGGTCCCGGCTGCGGTCAGGGGCCTGGTCACCCCGACGAACAGCGCGCCGAATCCCTGCTGACGGGCCGAGAGCCGCGACACCGTCGCCCCGGTCACGACGGCCCGGCCCACCATCGCCGCGACCGCCAACGCCGCCGCCGCCAAGGCGCCACCGCGCTCCGCGAGCGACGTCAGCGCTGCCGCGTCGATAAGGAGGCCGAGGGCCAGGGCCGCTACCCCCATGGGTCCGATGTCGGACTTGCGCATGATCGCCAGCGCCGCCTCCGCGGGCTTGCGCGACCCCAGCCCGTCGGCGGTGTCGGCCAGTCCGTCCAGGTGCAGCGCGCCCGTGAGACCGGCGGCGACGGCGAGGGCCAGCGCGGCCCCCAGGAGGCCACCCGCCCCGGAGGCGGTCACCAGCCAGAGGACGGCGCCGGCGGCGGCACCGACGAGGAGCCCCACCCACGGGAAGGCCGCCATGGCCCGGGACGCCAGCCGCCGGTCGATCTCCGCCACCGACGGCACGGGAATGACCGTGAACAATCCCAGCGCCGCGACGAAGCCCGTCACTTGATCCGCCTCGCGATCCCGGCCGTGCACAGCCAGACCTCCCGTGACGCCTCCGCGAGGCGCGCGTTCAGCCGGCCGAGCTCGTCGCGGTACAGACGGCCCGACGGCGTGGCCGGCACCACGCCCGATCCCACCTCGTTGCTCACGATGATGACCTCGCGCGTCGTCCGGCGCAGCGCGTCGGCCACCCGCGACACCTCCCGCTCGACCCGCTCGCGCCAGCCGGGCGAGTCGTCCCATGCGCCCGCGGCCATGAGGACGCGGTCCAACCAGACGGCCGCGCAGTCGATGAGTACCGGGGCGGCGTCGTCGCGGTCGAGGACGGAGGCCAGGTCGATCGTCTCCACGGTCCGCCACGAGCCGGGGCGACGGTCGCGGTGCAGGGCGACGCGGTGCGCCCACTCGGGGTCGTCGTCGCGCACCTCTGAGGTGGCGACGTAGTCGACGTCACGGGCCCCCGCCAACTGCGCCTCCGCCCACGAGGACTTGCCTGACCGGGCCCCGCCCAGGACCAGGGTCGGAACCGGCGCGTGGGCCATGGGAGCCACGTCGGCGCGCTCGGCGAGCCGCTCCAGCAGCTCGACGGCGGCGGCGTCGGCGGGGTCGATGCGGACGGAGAACTCCACTTCAGGCCTCGAGCTCGAGCTCGGCGACGGCCCCGATCACCACGATCGCCGGCGGCCGGATGTCCGCCCGCGCCGCCTCGCCGGCGATGCTCGCCAGGGTTGCCCGGATCGTGAGCTGCCCGGGTGTGGTGCCGTCGGCGATCACGGCCGCGGGCGTGTCCGGCGACAGCCCGTGCCGCTGCAGCTCGGCGGAGATCTCCGGCAGGTTCTGGACGCCCATGAGTACGACGAGGGTGAGGTTGGCTCCGGCCAGCGCCGCCCAGTTGACCTCGCTGCGCGGATCCGACGGCGGAACGTGCCCGGAGACGACGACGAAGCCCTGGGTGAGCCCCCGGTGCGTGACGGGGATCCCCGCCAACGCCGGGACGCTGACCGCCGACGTGACGCCCGGAACGACCCTGACCGGGATCCCCGCGGCGTGGCAGGCCAGCCACTCCTCGCCGCCCCGGCCGAAGACGTAGTTGTCCCCGCCCTTGAGGCGCACCACGCGCCGCCCCTGGCGGGCGCGGTCGACGAGGATGGCGTTGATCTCCTCCTGGGGCGTGAACTCGCCGCGGGGAATCTTGCCGACGTTGATGATCTCCGCGTCCGCGCGCGCCTCGTCGAGGCACCGCAGCGCCCCGAGCCGGTCGTGGACGATGACGTCGGCCGCCCGGATCGCGTCCAGGCCGGCGACCGTCATGAGGCCGGGGTCTCCGGGGCCTCCCCCGACCAGCACGACGGTGCCGGGCGCGAACTCCTGCTCCATGGACTCTCTCCTCGCTAGGTTCGGGGCAACCCTATCGACGGCGCGGCTCTCGGCCGAAGGTGCCCAGCGTGTGCGCCGTGGGGCCGCCCGATGCGGCGGCGACGGGGCGGCCGGCCCCGTAGACTCCCTCCATGCGTGATGCCGTGGATGACCTGATCTGGGACGAGGCCCCGCGGCAGGCGGGCGCCGTGGCGCTGCTCGACGCCCCCGCCCTGCTCGACGATGCCCGCACCCTCACCGACGACGTCCGGGTGTGGTGCGACGACTGGCGCGACGCGGAGCTGGTGCCGGCGGAGTATCTGGTCGAGCACCCGACGGACCTCGCGGGCGTCGACCTCGCCCTGGCGCGGCTGCCGAAGTCGCTCGGCGCCCTCGACGAGATGTGCGCCGTCGTCCAGGGGGCCACGGACGTCACGTTCATCGGCGGGGCTCGGATCAAGCACCTCAACCGCTCGATGAACGAGGTCCTGGGCCGCCACTTCACGGCGGTGTCGGCGAGCCTCGGCCGCGCGAAGAGCCGGGTGCTGCGCGCATGGGGGCCCAACGGGCTGCCCAACGAATGGCCGAAGGTCCGCGAGCACCCCGAACTCGGCTTCGCCGTCGCGGCGCACGGCGCCACGTTCGGCGGCACCAAGATCGACCCGGGCTCCCGGCTGCTCATCTCGGCCCTGGCCGGCGCCGGCCGCACCCCCGGCCTCGAGGGCGACGACGTCCTCGACTTCGGGTGCGGCAACGGCACGCTGACGATGTGGCTGGCCCGCGAGGGCCGCCGCGTCTCCGCGACGGACGTCAGCTGGTCGGCCGTCGCGGCCACCGCCGTCGCGGCCGAAGTCAACCGGGTGGACGTCGACGTGGCCTGGGGCCCCGGGCTGGCGGCGCAGGCCGACGCCAGCGTCGATGCCATCGTCACCAATCCCCCGTTCCATCGCGGGATGGCCAAGGACTCCGAGGACACGCTGGCCATGTTCGACGACGCCCGGCGCGTGCTGCGGCCGGGCGGCCAGCTGTGGTGCGTGTTCAACTCGCATCTGCCGTGGCGGCGCGAGTTGAACGACCGCGTCGGGCCCACCCGGGTGGCCGCGCAGGACCCTCAGTACACGGTGACAGTGACGACGGCGCGCTAAGCGCTATCAGAGTCAGCTCAGGGGTTTCACAGGAAGCTCATAGACTCGATGGGTTACCTGGGGTGGTACCGATCAGGAGGCCTGAATGACCAACGAGCAGCACCCGAACCCCTGGAGCCGTGACGGCTGGCGGGCGCCCGACACGTGGCAGCCCCCGGCGCACCCGAATGCCCCGGCTCAGCCGGGCCCGCAGAGCCACCCCGCGCAGGATCAGCGCACGCCCTACCCGCAGCCGACCCCCCAGCCCGAGTCGCACGTCTCGGCGTCGTACGGCCCGCCGAGCCCGTTCGGGACACCCACCCCGACGACGTCGGCGCCGCGCAGCCGTTCGCGGGTCGCAGGCCTGCTCGCCGTGGCGGTCCTGGCCGCGGGTGTGGGCGGCGGAGCCGGGTTCGCCGCGTCGCAGTGGTCGGGCGGCCTCGCTGACTCGGCCGCATCGGCGTCGGCCTCGGCCAGCACCGAGGCGACCGAGACGCAGATCGTCCAGGCGGATCCCAACAACCCCAACTGGACCGAGGTGGCGGAATCCGCCGTCCAGGCGGTCGTCGCGATCCAGGTCCAGGGCCAGGACGGGTCCGCCGGGCAGGGCTCGGGCGTCGTCATCGACGCCGACGGCCACATCGTCACCAACAACCACGTCGTGTCGGGCAGCGGCTCGAACGCCCAGATCGTCGTGCTGCTCGACGACACGTCGTACGCGGCCGAGGTCGTCGGGACCGACCCGTCGACGGACCTCGCCGTGATCAAGCTCGTCGACCCGCCGTCGAAGCTCACCGTGATGTCCATCGCGGACGAGTCGGAGCTCCAGGTCGGGGACCCGGTGATGGCGATCGGCAACCCGCTCGGACTGGCCGACACGGTCACCACCGGCATCGTCTCCGCCCTCAACCGCCCCGTCACCACGCGGGCGGTGAGCAACACCACCATCGCGCAGGGCCGCGACGACCTCGTCGTGACCGCCGCCATCCAGACCAACGCCGCGATCAACCCCGGCAACTCCGGCGGGGCCCTCGTCAACGGCGAGGGGCAGCTCGTGGGGGTCACGTCGTCGATCGCGTCGCTCGCCTCGTCGTCGTCCAGCCAGGCCGGCAACATCGGGCTCGGCTTCGCGATCGGCGCCGGGCAGGTGAAGTACGTCACGGAGCAGCTGATCGAGAAGGGCGTCGCTGAGCACCCGCAGATCGGAATCAGCGCCTCCGACGTCAGCCGCACCGGCCCCCTCGGCGCCGTCGTCGCCGAGGTGGTCGCCGGCTCGCCGGCCGAGGCGGGAGGGCTGCGGGCCGGTGACCTCATCACCGAGGTCGACGGCGCCCCCGTCTCGTCCACCGAGTCGCTGGTGGCGCTGGTGCGCAACGGACAGGTCGGGCGCGAGATGACGCTGAGCGTCGTGCGCGACGACGAGGAGATCGAGATCACCGTCACCCCGGTCGCGGCCGCCCGCTGACGGTCCACGGCGGGCGCAGCCACGGCTTGCGCCCGCCGCTGCCGGTTAGCCTGTCCCTCATGGAGATCCGCGTCACGCTCGCCGCCCAGGGCCCCATTCCCGAGTCCCTCGTCGCCCTCATCCCCAGCACGGGCCACGTCATCAGCGACGAGACCCTCTACGGGCAGCGGATCAGCATGTTCACGGAGCACGACGACCCGCGGGCGCTGCGCGCCGCGCTGCGGGCGGTGGCGGGCGATGTCGCGGTGGGGGTCGTGACCGGGCCCTTGGCCAAGGTGCCGGCCCGGCTGCTCCTCATGGACGTCGACTCCACGCTCACCACCACCGAGGCCATCGATCTGCTGGCGCACCACGCGGGGGTCGGGCCGAGAGTCGCGGAGATCACCGAGCGCGCCATGCGCGGCGAACTGGACTTCGCGCAATCGCTGACGGAGCGGGTCGCGACGCTGGAGGGGCTGCCCACGGCCATCTTCACGGAGGTGGGGCAGGCCATGACGCTGTCCAACGGCGCGGCGGAGCTCATCGCCGCCGCACACGCCAGCGGCGCGAAGGTGGGCGTGACGTCGGGCGGGTTCACGCAGCTGGTGGCGCCCCTGGCGGAGCGGCTCGGCCTCGACTTCTTCAACGCCAACCAGCTCGAGACGCACCACGTCGGCGGCGAGGAACGCCTCACCGGCCGCGTGAGCGGTCCCATCGTCGACCGGGACCAGAAGGCCCGGGACCTGCTGCGCTTCGCCCACGCCGAGGGCATCGACCCGGCGCTCACCGTCGCGGTCGGCGACGGCGCCAACGACCTCGGCATGTTCGCCGCGGCCGGACTGTCGGTGGCCTACTGCGCCAAGCCGGTGACGGCGGCGGCCGCGGACGTCGCGATCGGGTTCCCCCGCCTCGATGCCGTCGCCGCGTTCGCGTTCAACACCGTCCGGGCCCCCCTCGAGGCCTGATCAGCTGTTCCAGCGGACCAGCGCGGGCGAGTCCTTCTCCCAGCCCAGGATCCCCAGGGCGCCCGTGACGAACGGGAAACTGGCCGCCAACGGAACCGGCTGCTCGATCCACAGCATGGCGAGGGCCCGCAGCGCGTGCCCGTGGCCGAACACGAGGATCCGCGGCAGACCGGACGCCTTGGCGCGAGCCACCACGCGGCCCAATCGTTCCTCCACCTGCTGCCGGGACTCGCCGGGGGCCATACCGTCGCGGTCCAAGTCCGGAGCCCCGTGGGTCCAGATGCGCCACCCTGGGACGAGTTCGCCGATCTGGACACTGGTCAGGCCCTCGCCCGGGCCGTAGTCCCACTCGACCAGGTCCGGGTCGATCTCCGGCGAGTCGAAGCCCGCCAGCCGCGCCGTCTCCCGCGCCCGCAGCCGGGGGCTGCTGAGGACCAGGTCGAAGTGCTCGCCCTCCAGCCTGCGTGCGATGACCTCGGCGTCCTCGCGTCCCTGTGGCAGCAGGTCCAGGTCGGTCGTGGACGTGTGGCGCCCGTCCCGCGACCACTCCGTCGCTCCGTGGCGCACCAGCCAGAGTTGGGTTCGATCATCCTCGGCCACAGCGGCCTCCTCCCGTTGCGTCCCCAGCCTAGGCACACCCGTCAGCCGGCACTCCTAGCACGCCGAACCCGCTGTGGTCCGACCACCCCGGCGCTGTCGGTGCCCCACAGGGATGCAAGGATGATCCCGTAGCAGCCGACGGGGCCCGGCGGCCCCTGAGCGCCGCTGGTCCGTGTGTTGCCGTCCCGCCGTCCGAGAGCCAAACGGGCGGCGGAATCGGTGCGCCCCTCCCGCTAGGGTGGGACCGCACCGCAATCTCTCAAGGAGGACAGATGTCAGGTCGCATCCGCAACGAGGCGTTCAAGCAGAAGGTGATGTCGGCCCACGACGCCGCCGCCCTCGTCGAAAACGGATGGAATGTCGGCTTCTCGGGGTTCACCGGGTCCGGCTACCCGAAGGTGTTCCCGGAGGCACTCGCCGCCATCATCGACGCCCACCACGCCAAGGGTGAGGAATTCCGCATCGGCGTGTGGACCGGAGCGTCGACCGCCCCCGAGCTCGACGGCGCCCTGGCCCGCACCGGCGGCATCTCCTACCGCGCGCCCTACCAGTCGGACCCCGAAATGCGCAGCGCCATCAACACCGGCGTCTCGTACTACCAGGACATCCACCTGTCCCACATGGGGCCGCAGGTCTCGCAGGGCTTCCTGGGCCACCTCAACCTGGCCGTCGTCGAGGCCACCGCGATCACCGAGGACGGCGACATCGTCCCGTCCTCGTCGGTGGGCATGAACCGCACGTACCTGGACCACGCGGACAAGATCATCATCGAGGTGAACTCGTGGCAGTCCGAGGACCTCTTCGGCATGCACGACATCTACTACCCCATCGGCGCGCTGCCCCCGAACCGCGTGCCCCTGCCGATCCAGAACGCGGGCGACCGCATCGGCGGCAAGGTGCTGAAGGTCGACGCCGACAAGGTCGTCGCGGTCATCGAGACCAACTCGGCGGACCGCAACACGCCGTTCAAGGCCCTCGACGACGATTCGCGCGCCATCGCCGGTTACTTCCTCGACTTCCTCGGCAACGAGGTCAAGGCCGGCCGCCTGCCGGAGAACCTGCTGCCGCTGCAGTCGGGCGTCGGCAACATCGCCAACGCGGTGCTCGCCGGCCTGTTGGAGGGTCCCTTCGAGAACCTCACCTCCTACACCGAGGTCATCCAGGACGGCATGGTCGACCTGCTGGACTCGGGCAAGCTGACGGTCGCGTCGGCCACGGCGTTCTCCCTGAGCCCGACGGCGGCCGAGAAGATGAACGACAACGCCGCGCACTACCGCAACAAGATCGTGCTGCGTCCCCAGGACGTGTCGAACCACCCCGAGGCTATCCGCCGCATGGGTGTCATCGCCTGTAACGGGATGATCGAGGCCGACATCTACGGCAACGTGAACTCGACCCACGTAATGGGTTCGCGCATGCAGAACGGCATCGGCGGCTCGGGCGACTTCACCCGCAACGGGTGGGTGTCGTGCTTCGTGACCCCGTCGACGGCGAAGGGCGGGGCCATCTCCTGCATCGTCCCGATGGTCAACCACGTCGACCACACCGAGCACGACGTGCAGGTCCTCATCACCGAGCAGGGCCTCGCGGACCTGCGCGGGCTGGCGCCTCGCCAGCGCGCCATCAAGGTGATCGAGAACTGCGCGCACCCGGACTACCGTGAGCCGCTGCTCGAGTACGTCAAGCTCGCCGAGAAGAAGGCCAACGGGCACCACACCCCGCACGACCTCGCCACCGCGCTCGGCTGGCACGTCCGGTTCCTCGAGACCGGCACCATGGCACTCTGACCCACCCACACCGCGGGGCCCCGTCGCTTCGGCGGCGGGGCCCCGTGCCATGCGGCAGGATGGGAGCGCCCGCCCGCATCTCCCCCGGACAAGGAGTCCCCCTGCCATGACGCTGCTCGTGTCGTCGTTCGTCACGTTCCTGCTCGTCATGGACCCGCTCGGCAACGTGCCCCTGTTCCTCACCTCGCTGCGCAACACCAAGCCGGAGCGTCGCCAGTGGGTGATTCTGCGGGAGTGCCTCATCGCGCTGGCGGTGATGGTGACGTTCCTGTTCCTCGGACAGGGCCTGCTGACCCTGCTCCACATCGACGGGGCCGCCCTGCAGGCGGCCGGCGGCGTCATCCTGCTGCTCATCGCCATCCGCATGGTGTTCCCCACACCGGAGCGGAACCTGTCGGAGCCCCAGACGCACGACGAGCCGTTCATCGTCCCGTTGGCGGTGCCCTACATCGCCGGCCCGTCGCTGCTCGCAGTCATCGTCGTCCTCGTCAGCCAGGATCCCGGGGACTGGCCCTGGTTCCTCGGCGGCCTGGTCGCGGCGTGGGCCCTCACCGCGGTCACGCTGTACTTCTCCGGCTTCCTGCAGCGGGTCGTCGGCACCCGCGCGCTCGTCGCCGTCGAACGCCTCATGGGCATGATCCTGGTGATCATGGCCGTGCAGATGACGTTCGAGGGCGCGAAGGCCTTCTTCCTCGCCTGATATGAATGGGTGCATGACCCCGGACCTCATCGCTCTGCGCCACGCCCTCCACCGGATCCCCGAGGTGGGGCTCCAGCTACCGAAGACCCAGGCCATGATCCTCGACGCGCTGGACGGGCTCCCGCTGGAGATCACCCTCGGCGAGACGGTCACCAGCGTGGTCGGGGTCCTGCGCGGCGGAGTACCGACGGCGGGCAAGCGTCCGGTCGTCCTCCTGCGAGCCGACATGGACGCGCTCCCCGTCGAGGAGCGCACCGACCTCGAGTACGCCGCCGACACCGGCACGATGCACGCCTGCGGACACGACCTGCACATGGCGATGCTGGTCGGGGCCGCACACGAGCTCTGCGCCCAGCGCGACCGGCTGGCCGGCGACGTCGTCTTCATGTTCCAGCCCGGCGAGGAGGGGGTCGACGGCGCCCGGTACATGCTCGAGGAGGGCCTCCTCGACGTCGCCGGGTCTCGGCCCGACTGGGTCTACGCCATCCATGTGTGGGCGGCCCTGGACCCCCACGGCACGTTCTCCACCAAGCCCGGCACGGTCATGGCCAGCTCCGACGTCGCCAAGGTCCGCGTCGTCGGCCGCGGCGGCCACGGCTCCACACCCCACGCCGCCGCCGACCCCGTCCCGGCGCTGGCCGAGATCACCACCGCCCTCAACACCATGGTGACCCGGCGGTTCGACGTGCAGAACCCCGTCGTCGTCACCGTCGGGCTGCTGCAGGCGGGCACCATCGCCAACGTCATCCCCGAAGACGGCCGGCTCGAGGCGACGCTGCGCACCTTCGACACCGACGTCCGCGCCAAGCTGCTCGCGACGATCCCGGAGGTGGTCTCAGGCATCGCCGCCGCGCACGGCGTCACCGGCGAGACCGAGATCGTCGAGCAGTACCCCGTCACCGTCAACGACCCGGCGGAGGCGGACGCGGTCGCCGCGGCGGTGACCGACCTGTTCGGCGCCGACCGGCACCTGCGCTGGGAGAAGCCCCTGGCCGGCGCGGAGGACTTCTCGCGCCTGCTGCTGGAGGCGCCGGGCTGCTTCATCGGGCTGTCGGCGTGCCCCCCGGAGCTCGATCCGGCGACCGCCCCGTTCAACCATTCGGCCTACGCCCGCTTCGACGACGGCGTGCTGGCCGACGGCGCCCGGCTGTTCACGGAGCTGGCGCTGCGCAAGATCGGCGCCTGACCCCGGCCGCGCGGGCATGATGGACGCCATGCGCCCCATGCTCGCCACGCCGTCGCGGACCCCGGGGGTCCCGCCGTCGGGGCCCGGCTGGGTGCACGAGGTCAAGTGGGACGGCATCCGCGCCCTCGCCGAGACCCGGGCCGACGGCATCCGGCTCCTCAATCGGACCGAGGGCGACATCACGGTGGCCTACCCGGAGGTCGCCGCCGGGGCGGCGGGGCTGCCCGACGGGCTCGTGGTGGACGGTGAGGTGGTGGCCCTGGGACCCGACGGCACGCCGTCGTTCCACGCGATCATGCCGCGCATGCACGTGCGCGACGCGGCGCGGGCCGCCCGCTGGGCCGCCGAGCGTCCCGTCACGTTCGTCGTGTTCGACGTGCTGCGCGTCGGCGGGCAGGACGTGACCGCCCGGCCGTGGACCGAACGCCGGGCGCTGTTGGAGCGGCTCGACCTCGACCGGCCGGCGTGGCGCCGCTCCGAGACCTTCGACGACGGCGACGCCCTCGCCCGCTTCACCCGCGAAGCCGGCCTGGAGGGCGTGATGAGCAAGCGGCGTGACTCGCCCTACCTGCCCGGCCACCGCAGCGAGGCCTGGGTGAAGACCCCCCACCGCTCGGAGCTGGTCGCCGTCATCGGCGGCTGGCTGCCCGAGTCGGGGAACCTGCACGCGCTCGGCGCGCTGTGGGTGGGCCAGCCTGCCGACGAGGCGACGTTCGACTCCCGGCCGGTGCTCTACCCGATGGGGCGGGTCGGTTCCGGCCTGGGCCGGGGCGAGCGGGACACGCTCCTGGCCGTCCTGCGCGACACGGAGCGGCCGACGCCCCCGTTCGATCCCGCGCCCACGGACCCGATGGCGCGCCGGGCGCGGTGGGTGGAGCCCATGCTGTGCGTGCAGGTGCGCTACCTGGAGGTCACACCTGACGGGGCGCTGCGGCAGCCGGTGCTGCGGGCGCTGCGGCCGGATGTGTCGCCGGTCGACGCGGCCGCGGCGGCCCTGCTGCCGACGGCTCCCTGAGCGGTCACCCGGCGTCGCGGCGGGCGAGCAGCACGAGGTCGTCGAGGTGGTGGGCGCCGGCGCCGACGGCGACCGAGCGTGGCCGTCGCTCGTGCACCTCGATCGTCCACCCCTCCCCCAGGCGAGCCGCCAGGTCGTCCGGCATGAGCAGCGTGGCCGGGTCCACGTTGCCGTGCTTCGGCTCGAAGTCGGCGTGGTGGACCAGCAGCAGCCGACCGCCGTCGGCGACTAGCGCGAGCATCGCGTCGACGGCCGGTGAGTCCTTCAGCAGGGGCACGTAGAACGCCGACACCAGCTGGTAGTCGTCGTGCGGCAGCTCGCGGGAACCGATCTCGCCGGCCACCCACTCGACGATGAGGCCGGTGCCCTCGGCGGCGCGCTGACCGCGTTCCAGCGCCACCAGCGACGGGTCGAGCGCCGTGACCTCCCAGCCGTGGGACGCCAGCCACAGCGCGTCCGCGCCCTCGCCGCAGCCGACGTCGAGCGCTCGGCCGCGGGGCAGCCGGGTCACCTCGGCCACCAGTGCCTGGTTGGGTTCCCCGCTCCAGAGGCGGTCGGCGTCGCGGTAGACCTTGTCCCAGTCATGCTCGTGCGTCATGGCTCAGTATCCCGCCCGGCCGCTCGAGCGGGCAACAGCCCGGCAGCGGGCTACGCTGGGGGCGATGTCCGAGCAGCCAGAGATCGCGACGCTCCCCCCGATCGAGGAGCTGCGCGACGACGTGCCCCTGAGCCCGCGGACCGGGGAGCCGCGCCGCCCGGCGGCGGTGGTCGCCTCGGCGCTGCTGCAGTACCTGGCCGCGGCCGCGTTGGCCGCGGCCTACGCGCTGCACTGGTGGGCGGCCGCGCACCCGGACACGTACCCGACGTCGGCGCGCCTCGTCGAGTGGGTGTCGCCGAAACCAGGCACCTGGCAGTCGCTCACGGCCGAGGGGGCACTCGCTGCCGCACTCGTGCTGGCCGCGGGGGCGTGCGGGGTGGTCGGGTTCCACGCCTGGAACGGCTGGCGGTGGACGCGCTGGGGCGGGGGCGTCGCGGTCGTCCTGGCCGGCGCCTTCGCGGTCGTGCTGACGGACTGGGCGTTCGTCGGCGCGGGGCTGAGCCTCGTCGGCGGCGCCCTGCTCCTGCTGCGGCCGGTCGGCGTCTACGTCCGGCGCTGGGAGCAGGTCCGCGCCGTGTCCCCCACCCCTTACCGGCGGCCCGACTACATCGTGTACGGACGCCTGCCTCGGTTCCGCTGACTCGCGTAGGCTCGCCGACATGGCTCGCAATCCCCTGTTCGACGGCGCCCTGAGGGTCGTGCGCGAGGTCGCGCTGCGTGCCCTGGAGCGCGCCAGCCGGCCGACGTCACCGACGAAACGCCGCCGGACCACGCCGCGACCGGCCCCGCGGCCCACCCCCACGACGCCGGCCGACTACCCGGGAGACTTCCGCGGCTCGCCGGCGATCACCTACCATCCCCTGGCGGACGAGCGGCCCGATCCCGGTGAGGTCGTCTGGACGTGGGTGCCCTACGAGGACGATCCCACGCAGGGCAAAGACCGGCCGGTGCTGCTCATCGGGCGCGACGGGCCGTGGCTGCTCGGCCTGCAGGTGACGTCGCAGGACCACGACGTCGACGAGGCGCAGGAGGCGGCGGCAGGCCGCTACTGGATGGACATCGGCACCGGAGGCTGGGACCACCGGGGCCGCGCCAGCGAGCTGCGAGTCAACCGCATCGTGCGCATCGACCCGGACGCGGTGCGCCGCGTGGGCGCGGTACTGGACCGCGAGACGTTCGACGCCGTCGCGCGCGAGGTCCGCCGCCACTACTGAGCATGCCTGCCGGTGTTGCGCCGGCGGTGAACAGCGCCCCACCCGATTCGGGGCGCGGGGCCCTCCCCTGATTGAATAGTGCAGCAGCAGGAACGAGAGGGCCCCATGATCACCGTCACCGACCTCACGAAGGTCTACCGACAGGGCAGGCGCGAGGTGCGCGCCCTGGACGGCGTGACGCTCACCGTTCCCGCGGGATCCATCCACGGCATCATCGGTCACTCGGGAGCCGGCAAGTCCACGCTCGTGCGGTGCCTGACCCTCCTGGACCACCCGACGTCGGGCAAGGTCGAGATCAACGGAGTGGACCTCACCGCCGCACGTGCCGACGCGCTGCGCACCGCGCGCCGCCGGATCGGCCTGGTCTTCCAGCAGGCGAACCTGTTCGACTCCCGCACCATCGCGGACAACGTCGGCTACCCCCTGGAGCTCATCGGCATGAAGAAGGCCGAGCGCGACGCGAAGGTCGCCGAGCTGCTGCGGGTCGTCGGTCTGCCGGACTCCGGTCCCGCCTACCCGGCGCAGCTGTCGGGCGGCATGCGGCAGCGGGTGGGGATCGCCCGCGCGCTCGCCACCGAGCCCGACGTGCTGCTGTTCGACGAGCCCACGTCGGCACTCGACCCGAAGACCACCGACGAGATCCTGGACCTCATCCTCAGCCTCAAGGGCCGCGACGGCCTGGCGGTGCTGGTCATCACGCACGAGATGCACGTCGTGAAGAAGATCTGCGACTCGGTGTCCCTCCTCGACGGCGGCCGCATCGTCGAGTCCGGCCCCCTGGTCGAGGTCGTCAACAGCCTCGACAGCCGCCTCGCCGAGGCGCTGCTCGGCATCCCCCCGCACGCCCCGCTGGATGCGGTGGGCGGCACGCTCGTCGACGTCCTGTCCTCGGGCGAGCGGGCTGCCATGCCGGTCGTCGCCCACACCTCTCACGAGGTGGGCGCCGAACTCAACATCGTGGCGGGCAGCGTCGAGCATCTCGCCGGCACCACGTTCTCTCACCTGCGGATCTCGGTACCGCCGGGCACCGACCCCCAGCGCGTCATCGACGTACTGCGCAGCCAGGGCGCCGACGCGAAGCTCACCACCGTCACGCCCGCCGCCGTCGAAGGGCTGGTCCCGTGATCCTCCTCGACACCTGGTTCAACAATCCGGCGCTGCAGAAGGCCGTCCTCCCCGCCATCTGGGAGACGCTGCTCATGGTCGGCATCTCCAGCCTCGCGACCGTCGCCATCGGGCTGCCACTCGGCGTGGTCCTCTATGTCACGCAGAAGGGCGCGCTGGGCGAGAACCGCTGGCTGAACGTCGTCTTGTCGAGCATCGTGGTCAACATCACCCGCTCCATCCCCTACGCCATCCTCATGCTGGCGCTCATCCCCGTCACCCGCTGGATCGTCGGTACGGCCCTGGGGCCCATCGCCGCGTCGGTGTCGCTGGCCATCGCCGCCATCCCCTTCTTCGCCCGCCTCGTGGAGACCGCTCTGCGCGAGGTCCATCCGGGCAAGCTGGACGCCGCGCACGCCATGGGGTCGACGAAGATGCAGTCCATCACCAAGGTGCTCATCCCTGAAGCCATGCCTGGGCTCGTCGCCGGGGTCACGACGACCGTGGTCACGATCATCGGCTACTCGGCGATGGCGGGCCTCGTGGGCGGCGGCGGCCTGGGCCGGCTCGCGTACAACTACGGCTTCCAGCGCTACCAGCCCGACGTCATGGTCGTCACGGTGATCCTCATCGTCATCATGGTGCAGGGCGTCCAATGGCTCGGCGACACCGTCTCCCGGCGCGTCGACCACCGATAGTCCCCCCACGTCTCGTGGGTCGCCCGCGTCAGCGGGCACAGCAGAAATCGGCCAACTTGTTGTTGGCCCCGAGCAGTAAGGAATCCTCCTGATGCGAGTTCTCACCGCCGTCGCTGCCTCGTTGGCAGCCACCCTCGCTCTGTCCGCGTGCGGCTCCGCAGAGCCTGACGACAGCAGCGCACCCGCCGGTTCCGCCTCCGCGGGCGAGGTCACCAGCCTCGTCGTCGGCGCCAGCCCGGTCCCCCACGCCAAGATCCTGGAGTTCGTCCGCGACAACCTGGCCGAGGAGGCCGGGCTCGAGATCGAGATCCGCGAGTTCGACGACTACGTGCTGCCCAACGAGGCCCTCGCCTCAGAGGAGCTCGACGCGAACTACTTCCAGCACCAGCCCTACCTCGAGAGCCAGATCGAGGAGAAGGGCTACGAGTTCACCGCCGGCGAGGGCGTGCACATCGAGCCGCTCAAGGTGTTCTCGGACAAGCACGACTCGATCGACGCCATTCCCGACGGCGCGACCATCGTCATCACCAACGACGTGTCGAACCAGTACCGCGGCCTCAAGCTGCTGGAGAAGGCCGGCCTCCTGACCGACGTGCCGGACGGCGCGACCGTTTTGACGCTCACGGACGCCGAGAACCCGAAGGGTCTCAAGTTCGAGGAGACGCAGCCAGAGGTGGTCGTGCAGCAGCTGTCTGACCCCGCCGTCGACGCGGCCGTCATCAACGCCAACTTCATCCTCACCGCCGGGCTCGACCCGAGCGAGGCCATCGAGTCCGAGGAGGTCGAGGGCAACCCCTACGCCAACATGCTCGTGTGGCGCACCGGTGACGACAACCCGGGCGTCCAGAAGCTCGAGGAACTCCTGCACTCGCAGGAGGTCGCCGACTTCATCGCCGAGACCTGGCCGTCGGGTGACGTGATCCCGGGCAACGCCTGATCCGTCGCTGGCGAGGGCCGTCGCGGGTGACCGCGGCGGCCCTTTGTCGTGCCCCGGGGCATTCCCGCCGCCGGGACAGGGCGGCCACGGCCGGCCTGGCCGAACGCGGCATCGGGGTGTGCCGCAACCAGGGCGTCCAGACGCCCCAGCGACCCACCGCCCTCGTGTGCTGACGCCGTAGGCTGGGCGCGTGAGCACTCCCCGCGCAGTCCTGTTCGACCTCGACGGCACCCTGGCCGACACCGTGCCGCTCATCGCGCAGCACATCAGCGACACCCTGGTCGCCCACGGCATCGCCTGCGAACCGAAGGACGTGTACCCGCTGATCGGCCGCCCCATCGAGGACGCGATGCACGAGTTGCACGAGTTCTCCGGCGACGGCCAGTCCCGGATGCGGGCGATCATCGCGGAGTACCGCGCGGCGCTGCACGAGGCGGTGAACGCCGCAGGTCCGGACCTCGTCCTGCCCGGGGTGCGGGGGATGCTGCGGGACCTTCGCGACGCCGGCTTCGCCATCGGGGTGGTCACGGCCAAGGGTGGTCCGCAGGCCGAGCACCTGCTGACCATCACGGAGCTGCGCGAATTCATCGACGTCCTCATCACCACCGACGACGTGACCCGCGGCAAGCCCGATCCGGAGTCGGCCCTCCTGGGGCTCGACCGGCTCGGTGCGACCGCCGGCGACACCTGGTACGTCGGCGACGCCGTCTCGGACGTCGCCATGGCCCTGGCCGCCGGCATGCGGGCCCTGGGCATCACCACCGGCGCGGCGACCGAGGAGGAGCTGCGGGAGGCGGGCGCCGAGGTCGTCGTCACGCACGCGTCCGACGTGGTGGGCCTGGTCCGCGGGTAGTCTCGGCGGGTATGGGACGCATCGTCTTCGACACCGCCACCAGCCTGAACGGCTACATCGCCGACGAGAACAACTCCCTCGCCTGGCTCTTCGCCGTCGACGGGGGCGAGCACCCGGATGAGGGCCTGTTCCCCTCCGGGATCACCGTCATGGTGGAGGGGTCCACCACGTACGAGTGGGTGCTGGCCGAGTCAGACATCCTGGCGCACCCCGAGAAGTGGAGCGAGTTCCACGGCGACCGCCCCACCTTCGTCTTCACGAGCCGCGACCTCCCCGTCCCCGCCGGCGCGGACGTCCGATTCGTCTCCGGGCCCGTGGTCGACGCGTTGCCGGCCATCCGGGAGGCGGCCGGCGACGGCGACATCTGGGTC
The DNA here is from genome assembly GCF_001693815.1 of Tessaracoccus lapidicaptus. Taxonomy (GTDB): domain Bacteria; phylum Actinomycetota; class Actinomycetes; order Propionibacteriales; family Propionibacteriaceae; genus Arachnia; species Arachnia lapidicapta. The sequence continues at coordinate 84,983 of NZ_MBQD01000003.1, forward strand.
GTCGGCGGCGGTGACCTGGCCGGGCAGTTCCTCGACGCGGGGGCGCTCGACGAGATCGCGCTGTCCGTGGCGCCGGTGGCGCTCACGGGGGGCGCGCCGCTGCTTCCGCGGCGGGTGGAGTCGGACCGGCTGCGCCTGGTGTCGGCCGCCGCCGTCGGCCAGTTCGCGCGGCTCGTCTACCGGGTCGAGAAGTAGGAGGCCTGAGATGTCGCGGCCAAGGGTGCTCGCGCTCGTCATGGCGGGCGGCGAGGGCGGCCGCATGGAGGTCCTCACCGACCGGCGGGCCAAGCCCGCCCTGCCGTTCGCGGGCGTCTACCGGCTGATCGACCTCCCGCTGAGCAACCTGCGCAACAGCGGCATCGACGACGTCTGGATCGTCGCGCAGTACGAGGTCCAGACCGTGGTGGACGTCGTGGCGGGGGGACGGCCGTGGGACCTCGACCGCACGCACGGCGGGCTGCGGTTCATCACCCCCGAACAGCGCCGCGACCTCGAGGAGGAGGCGGGCTGGCACGAGGGCAACGCCGACGCCATCCACCAGACCCGCGATCACATCCGCGAGCTCGACCCCGACGTCGTGCTCGTCCTCAGCGCCGACCACGTGTACCGGCTCGACTTCTCCGAGGTGGTGGCCGCGCACCTGGACCGCGAGGCCGACCTCACGATCGTCTCCACCCGGGTCCCCATCGGCCAGGCCCCGCACCACGGGGTCGTCGTCGTCGACGACGACGGCCGGGTGACCGGGTTCGCCCACAAGCCGGAGGACCCGCCGTCTGACATCGTCACCACGGAGGTGTTCGCGTACCGCACCGCGGCTCTCCTGGGGACGCTCGAGAGCCTGGCGCGTGAACTCGGCTCAGGCAGCTCGACGAACCTCGGTGACTTCGGGGAGCATCTCGTGCCGAGGCTGGTCGAGGACGGGTCGGTCCACGACTTCCGCCTCGGCGGGTACTGGCGCGACCTCGGCCGCCCCGAGACGTACTTCGCCGCCCACATGGATCTGCTCGAGGAACGCCCCGAGCTGCAGCTCGACGACCGCACGTGGCCGATCTTCACCCGGGACCACCAGCGCCTCCCGGCGCGCGTGCGCCGCGGAGCGGTCATCGAGAACTCGCTGGTGTCCCCCGGCTGCGTCATCGACGGCACCGTCCGCGACTCGGTGCTGGGTCCAGGCGTCACCGTCGCCGCGGGCGCGGTCGTGGAGCACGCCGTCGTCCTGGCCGACGTCGAGATCCGGGAGGAGGCCCAGGTCCGCTTCGCCGTCGTCGACGAGAGCGCCGTCGTCGGCAAGGGCGCTGAGGTCGGTGAGGACCTGGCAGGAGAGGTGTCGACCGAGGATCTCGTGCTGGTGGGCATGGGAGCCCACGTGCGGGGGCGCCGTAAGCTGCGGCGCGGCGACCGGGTCGAGCCTGCCGGGGGCGGCCGGGACTAGCCCAGAGTCGCCTCGAAGCCGCCGCTGGTGAGCATCGGGACGAAGCCCAGCGCCTCGTTGACCGCGAGCATGTAGCGGTTCTCGGCCGCATTCCAAGTCACGATGCCCGCGGCCGACGGAGCGAGGCGGCGGACCTGGATCAGGTTGGCCGCCTTGACGAGCATCCCGAGCCGACGCCCGCGGTGGCCGGGGAGCACGATGGTGTCCATCTGGTCGACGAACGCCGCGGGGTTGGCCCGCGACAGCGCCAGATCGCTGAGCGCAACGACCTCCCCCGTCGGCCGATGCAGCACCACGGCGTGGAACAGGCGGTTGCCGAGCAGCAGGACGCGTTCGCGTTCCCGCACCCGGTCCGCGTCCCATCGCGTCTCGACGACCTCCAGCGCACCCAACGGCTGGTCCACGGCCATCCGCTCCCGCAGCACCGCCACGCCCGCCAGCAGGTCGTCGGGCGACTCGCCCTCCCAGGTCCGCACCTCGTAGTCCTCGCCTGCGACGGCGCCGGCCTCGGCCAACGCGGTGTCGGGGTCAACGCCGGGGGCGGCGAAGTCGTAGCGGCTGACGCGCTCCACCATCCCGAGCGACAGTCCGTGCCGCAGCGCGAGCCGGACTCCTGGGTGCCGCTCATCGATGGCGCCGTGGCCCGACGGCGGGCGCAGGGCCGCGCCGTCGGTCACGGGGGTCTCCACCCAGGCCCGGACCCGGCGCACATCCTCGGGGAGCTCCGCGCGCAGTCGCGCCACCAACGCCTCGGCGACACCTCGCCCGCGGAACCCGGGGTGCACGAACACGGCCACGGTGACGCTGTCGGGGGCGTCGACGAGGTCGGTCTCGGCGACCAGGTAGCCGGCTGGGACGTCTCCGACGTGGGCGAGGTAGCGCAGCCGGCGCGTGTCGGCGTCGGCCCGCTGGGTGGTGAACAGCTCGAGCGGGTCGACGTCCCAGTGCGGTCCGCCGCTGAGTTCACGTTCGTTGGCGTTGACGAGGCCGCAGAACTCGAGCCAGCGCGGCTCCTCGGGCGAGTCCGGCGGGCTCAGGGGCGTGATGGTGAGCACCGGGCGAGCCTAACGGGCGCCGGTGCCGGGCGGACAGTCCCAGGCCCGCGGCATATCGGCCCGGCCGGTGCGGTGCCGTAGTGTGGAGGGGCTGACGCCTTCGAGAAATGAGAGCCCATGGCCGCACCCGCCCTGCACGATTCGGTCATCGACCGCCCCGAGAGCCTCCGCTCATGGATCGGGCGGCTGTTGAAGGGTGTCGCGGTGGGCGTCGGGGCGATCCTGCCCGGGCTCTCCGGCGGTGTCCTGGCCGTCATCTTCGGCCTGTACGACCCGATGATCCGGTTCCTGGCCGACATGCGGAAGCGGTTCTGGCGCAACGTCGCCTTCTTCATCCCCATCGCGCTCGGCATGGCGATCGGCATCTTCGCGTTCTCCGTCCTGGTCAAGGCGGCGTTCGACTCCTACGCGGCCCAGTTCACGTGCCTGTTCATCGGCTTCGTCATCGGCACGTTCCCCTCGCTCTACCGTCAGGCGGGGCGTCATGGGCGCACCTCGCGGCATCTCGTCATCCTCGGCGTGGCCGCGGCGGCCATCTTCCTCCTCATGCTCGCCGGAGGGCAGATGCTGGTGCAGGTGACACCGAGCATCCCGGTCTGGTTCGGGTCCGGGGCCCTCATCGGCCTCGGCGTCATCGTGCCGGGCATGTCGCCGTCGAACTTCCTCATCTACTTCGGCCTCTACGACAAGATGGCCGGCGGCATCAAGGACGGTGACCTCGGGGTCATCATCCCGCTCGCCGTGGGCGTCGTGGTGTGCGTGCTCCTGCTCGCGAGAGGTGCGGCATGGCTGTTCGACCGCTACTACGGCGCCATGTACCACCTGATCCTCGGCATGGTGGTCGGCTCGTCGCTGGCGATCTTCCCCACCGTCGTGTTCCCGGCCTTCACCGACGCCGGCCTGACCGCCAGCGGGCTGACGCTGCCGGTCGCGGTGCTGTTCGCCGTCGCGATGCTGGTGGTGGGCGCGATCGCCTCCTACCTGTTCAGCAAGGTGGAGGACAACGTGAGCGACAAGCGCCACGAGATCGAGGAGTCCGCCAAGACGATCGCTCCGAGCTGACCGTCCGGGAACGAGCGCGCCCCGGCGGGGTCGCCGGGGCGCGCGTCGAGCGGGCGACGGGAATCGAACCCGCGTATCAAGCTTGGGAAGCTAGCGCTCTACCATTGAGCTACGCCCGCGCGTGGCCCCTAGGTTAGCAGGGTTTTCCGCCGACCCGGAACACGGCCGGCGCCACACCGAACAGCTTCTGAGTAGGCTGGCGGCGTGAGCAGCACCCTCGGCGACGTCACCGTCGACGACCGTGCCATCACCCGCCTCGCGATGTCCCACGACGCCTCGCCGTTCTTGCTGACGCCGTCGGGGGTCGCCACGCCGTCGAGCGTCGACGAGGTGGCGTCGCTCATGGTCGAGGCGGCCCGCACCCGCCGTCGCATCACCTTCCGGGGCGGCGGCACGAGCCTCTGCGGGCAGTCGATCAGCTCCGACCTCCTGGTCGACGTCCGCCGCCACTTCCGCGACATCGAGGTGCTCGACGACGGCGCCCGCGTCCGGGCCGGCGCCGGGGCGACGCTCCGCGCGGTCAACACCCGGCTGGCCCGCTACGGCCGGCGGCTGGGCCCGGACCCCACGAGCGACGTCGCCTGCACCATCGGCGGCATCGTCGCCAACAACTCCAGCGGCATGCTGTCGGGCGTCGAGCAGAACAGCTACCAGACGCTCGAGTCGATGGTGTTCGTCCTGCCGAGCGGGCGGGTCGTCGACACCGCAGATCCCTCCGCCGACATCACGCTGCGCCTCGAGGAGACGCCGCTGGTCGGCGGGCTGCACATGCTCCGGAGGCGGCTGCGGACCAACCCCGCGGCGATCGCCGACATCAACCGCCTCTACAGCGTCAAGAACACCATGGGCTACGGGCTCAACGCGCTGCTCGAGTTCCACCGCCCCGTGGATATCATCCGACACCTGCTCATCGGATCCGAGGGCACGCTGGGCTTCGTCGCGGAGGCCACGTTCCGCACAGTCCCGCTCGCCCGGCACAGCGCCGCCGCGCTGGCGCTGTTCCCGAGCCTCGACGACGCCACCGCCGCCGTGCCGTCCCTCATCGAGCACGGCTTCGAGGCCATCGAGCTCATGGACGCCGCGTCCCTGCGCGTCGCACGGGCCCAGCCCGACGCCCCCACCATCCTCCGCGAGGCACCGCTGACCACCGAGGCGGCGCTGCTGGTCGAGCTCCACGAGGTCAACGCGGTCACGCTGGCCGAGCGGCTCGAGGCGGCGGGCGCCGAACTGCGGTCCATCCCGGCGCTGGCCCGCGTCGAGCTCACCACGGAGGTACGCGAGCGCAACGCGCTGGTCGAGCTGCGCCGCGGCCTGTACGCGCTGGTTGCCGGGGCGCGCGCCTCGGGCTCCACGACGCTCCTCGAGGACGTCTGCGTCCCGCCGGAGCACTTCGCCGCCGCCTGCCGCGACCTCGTCACCCTGCTCGACAACTCGGGCTACCCCGAGGCGCCCATGTTCGCCCACGCCCGCGACGGCAACATCCATATCCTGCTCAGCGAACGCTTCGACGACCCCGTCGGGCTGCTGCGCTACCGCAAGTTCACGCGCAAGCTCGTCCGCCTCACGCTGCGGCACCACGGCGTCCTCAAGGCCGAACACGGCACCGGGCGGGCCATGGCGCCCTTCCTGCGCGAGCAGTACGGCGACGAGCTCTACGAGGTGATGCGCGAGATCAAGCACCTGTTCGACCCCCACGGCGTCCTCAACCCGGGCGTCATCATCTCCGACGACCCCGACGCCCATCTCAAGCACCTCAAGCTGATGCCGACCATCGAACCCGAGGTGGACGCGTGCATCGAGTGCGGCTTCTGCGAGCCGGTGTGCCCCTCGCGGGACCTCACGCTCACCCCCCGCCAGCGCATCGTGCTGCAACGAGAGCTCAGCGCCCGCCGCGACGACGCCGAGCTCGTCGCCCAAGTCGAGGCCGACTACGACTACGCCGTCCTGGAGACGTGCGCCGTCGACGGCATGTGCGAGGTCGCCTGCCCCCTCGGCATCAACACCGGCGACCTGGTCCGCAGGCAGCGGCAGGAGCGGGCCGGCGGTGTCGAGACCGCGGCCTGGAACAGGGCCGCGAAGGCATGGGGGCTGGCCACTCGCATGGGGTCGGCCGCCCTGACGATGGCCAAGTCCAGCGTGCCGCTCGCGACGGTCGCGACCCGGCTGGGCCGGCGCACCCTCGGCGCCGAGGCCGTCCCCGGCTACGACGCGACCCTCCCGCCCGGCTCCGGCCTGCGGCGCCGCCCCCGGCGGCGCAACCGCTCCCGCCCCGCCGTCGCCGCCTACTTCCCGTCCTGTCTGCAGTCGATGTTCGGGCCGTCAGGTCAGGGCGTCTTCGCGGCCTTCAACGAGCTGTGCAACCGGGCGCAGGTGCCAGTGGCTCTCCTCGACGCCGAAGACCTGTGCTGCGGCTCGCCCTGGCGGGCCAAGGGCCTGACCGAGGGTTACCAGACGATGCAGGCCAAGGTGCGGGAGGTTCTCGGCCGCCGCGAGGACACGACCGTCGTCGTCGATGCCGCCAGCTGCACCGCCGGCCTCACCACGATGACCGACGGCTGGGGCCCGGAGGTGCTGGACGTCGTGACCTTCGCCGCCCGTGAGCTGGTGCCGCGCCTTGAGGTGAGACGCTCGCTGCCGTCGCTCGTCCTCCATCCCACCTGCGCCTCGACCCGCCTCGACGTCAACGACGACCTCCTGGCCATCGCGCACTTCATCGCCGACGAGGTCACCGTGCCGCCGTCGTGGGCCTGCTGCGGCTTCGCCGGCGACCGCGGCCTCCTGCACCCGGAGCTCACGGAGGCCGCCACCCGCGACGAGGCCGCCGAGGTCCGCACGGGATTCTTCGCCTACGCGTCGCTCAACCGGACGTGCGAGATCGCGATGTCGCGGGCGACCGGCCGCACCTACGTGCACATCCTCGAGTTGCTGGCTGAGGCCACCAGATAGCCCGGCACTTTTCTCGCTGGAGAGCTTCCTGCGTGCATATGCACAGGAGAAGCCCTGGAGCGAGAACTATGCAGGTCAGTCGCCGAAGCCGGTGCCCACGTGCCGGGCCGCCGCGATCCACGGATGGTCGACGGGGACGGTCTTGAGGTTGCCGGCCACGTCCTCCAGGGGCACGGGCACCGCCTCGCCGGCCTGGGACGCCACGGTAACGCCGAAGTGACCCTCCGCGACCAGGTCCGCCCCGGCGGTGCCGAGGAGCGTGCCGAGCAGCCGGTCGTTGGCGTCGGGGGTGCCGCCGCGCTGCACGTAGCCGAGGATCGTCACGCGCGACTCGAGCCCGGTCGCCGCCTCCAGCTCGGTCGCCACCTTGAACGCGTTGTCGCGGTGGCCCGCCTCCACCGACGCCTTGTGCTGCTTGGCCGCGGCCTTCGCCTCCGGCGTCGACGCCGACTTCACCAGCGCGATCGCCGCCTGCAGGTCCGCGCTGTCCGCGACGTCGCGGGCCCCTTCGGCGATGGCGATGACCGAGAAGTTGCGGCCGGACGCGGCGCGCTTCTTGATCGACTCCGCGATCGACTCGACGTCGTACGGGATCTCCGGGATGAGGATGATGTCCGCCCCGCCCGCGATGCCGGACCCGAGCGCCAGCCAGCCGGCCTTGTGCCCCATGATCTCGGCGATGATGACGCGGTGGTGCGAGTGCGCCGTCGAGTGCAGCCGGTCGATCGCCTCGGTGGCGATACCGAGCGCCGTGGAGAACCCGAAGCTCGTGTCGGTGTGCGCGATGTCGTTGTCGATGGTCTTCGGCAGGTGGATGACGTTGAGGCCCGCCTCGCGCAGCCGGTTGGCGTTCTTGGCCGTCCCGCCGCCGCCGATGCACACCAGCGCGTCGAGCTTGTTCCTCTCGCAGTTCTCGACGATGGTCGGCACCATGTCGCGGACCTCGCCGTCGACGACCATCTTGTGAGCCTTGTCCCGCGACGTACCCAGCACCGTCCCGCCGACCGTCAGGATGCCCGACAGCGCCGTGCCGTCGAGTTCCTGCCAGCGGTCCTCCGCCAGGCCCCGGATGCCGTCGCGGAATCCGATGAGCTCCATGCCGTGCGTGCCGATGGCGGCCTTCCCGAACCCGCGGATCGCCGCGTTGAGCCCCGGGGAATCACCGCCGGCCGTCAGGATGCCGACCCGCTTCTTCGCGCCCATTGTCTGAACCTCCTCGTCCACCCACACCCTAGCGAGGACTGGCCCGCCCGCCCATAGACTGGACCACATGCCCGAACCGAACCGCCTCGACGTCCTGCGGTGCGCGGACCAGGACCGCGAGGTCGTGGCGACGCTGCTCAACAACGCCTACGCGGACGGTCGGCTCACGTTCGACGAGCACGCGGAGCGCATCGCACGCGCCTACGACGCCAAGACCTTCGGTGACCTCACCGCGCTGACGACGGATCTCGTCGTCGTCGACCCGCCCCGCCCCGCCCCGCAGCCGCTGAGTGCCCCCACCCCCGGCTACCCGCCCATGCCGGCCGCTCCCCCGCGCAGCGGCCTGCCCGTCACGCCCGGCGCGTTCACGGGCGGCAACGCGCTGCTGTCGACGTTCAACCCCGGACGCATCGGCGTGGTCGCCGGTGAGGTCACGCTGAACACGTGGCTGGGCGAGACCCGCCTCGACCTCATCGGCGCCGCCTTCGAACGCCGCGACACCACCATCCACGTCGGCGGCGGACTGTGCGACGTCAAGATCCGGGTCCCCGAGGGTGTGGACGTCAACCTGTCCGGAGTGAGCCTCATCATGGCCGAGTCGAAGGTGACGGGCCTCCTGCCCCGCCCCGACGGCATCCGGCTCACGCTGGTGGGCACGCTCATCATGGGCGAGCTGAAGGTGGTCGGCCCGGCGATGGACCGCCGCCGCTACGAGCGGTTCATCCGGTGACCGAGGACCTCTTCGCGCCCCCGGGCACGGCCTGGCAGCGGCTCTCCCCGAACTACCTGCGCATGAAGCTCCTCCTCATCCCACTCGGCTGGACCGCGCTGTTCGTCGGCCCCGCCGTCGCCGCGTTCCTGGTGGGGCCGCCGGCGTTGGGCTGGGCCGTGGTCGCGGTGTGGGCCGCGCTGCTCGCCTGGCGGCTGATCCGGGCGCCCCGGGCGTTCCGACGGTGGGGCTACGCCGAGCGCGACACCGACGTCTACCTCACCAGCGGCCTGTTCCACCGGCGGCTGGTGTGCGTGCCCTACGGGCGCATGCAACTCGTACAGCTGCAGTCCGGGCCGCTCGAGCGGGCCTTCGGGCTGGCCACGGTGGAGATGATCACGTCGTCGACGCAGGGCGGCGTCACCATCCCCGGCCTCGCCCAGGCGGACGCGGCCGCGCTGCGCGACCGGCTGATCGCCCGCGGCGAGACCCAGCAGGCCGGCATCTGATGAGCCTCTCCCCGGCCGACCCGTCGGCCCCGGCTGTCGTGCCCGCCCGTCAGGTGGTCGAGCACCCGAGCCCGCTCACCGGCGTGGCGCACGGCGGCATCGCCCTGGCGGCGGTCGTCGTGTTCTTCGTCCAGGAGTTGGGCGACGGCGGCCTCAAGGACCTCAGCGGCCAGGCGGTGGTCTTCGGGATCCTCGCCGCCGCGGCCGTGCTGCTGGCCGGCATCTACGGACTGTTCGCCTGGCGGACCACGGCGTTCATCGTGGACGACGCCGAATTCCGGGTCGAGCGGAGCTTCATCTGGAGGTCGTCGTCCAAAGTCGACTACACCAAGGTGCAGGCGGTGGAGATCGCCCAGCCACTCGTCGCCCGGCTGCTCGGGTTGGCGAAGGTCCACATCGACGTCGGCGGCGCCGGCGGACTCAACCTCGCGTTCCTCACCAGGACCCGGGCGGAGGCGCTGCGGGAACACCTCCTCGCGCGGATGGCCCGTGCCCGTGCGCTGCCCCCCGGCCCGGCGACCGCCCCAGGTGACACGGCACCGGCCGGCACCCCTCCCCTGGACCAGGCCGAGCCGCCCGAGGTGCTCGTCCACGCCGTCACGCCCGCCACCCTCCTGCTGGGCACCGCCGTCTCGAGCCCGGCCGCGGCCGCGCTGCTCGTCGCCGGCGCGCTGCTGGCGGCGTCCATCTGGGGCGGGGGCTCGATCACCTCCCTCGGCGCGCTCCTGGCGTTCGGGGGCTGGGCGTGGTCCAACGTCGGCCGCAACTGGGGGTTCCGCATGACGCGCCGCGGCGACACGCTGCGCATCTCCCGCGGATTCGGCTCCACCACCGCGCAGGGCCTCCGCCCCGACCGCATCCAGGGCGTGGCCGTGCAGCAGGACCTCCTGCAGCGCATCACGGGCCTCTACCGCGTCACCGTCACGGTGTTGGGCTTCGCGGAGTCCGGCGACGAGAGCAACGGCGCCGCCAACTCCGTCGTGCTCCCGTTCGGCACGTGGGCCGACGTCCTCACGGTGCTGCGGGCGATCTGGCCGGAGCTGGACCTCACCCGGGTGCAGCCGGTGCCGCAGCCCGACCGCGCGCGCTGGCTGACGCCGCTGGCGTTCGAGCAGCACACGTGGGGCGTCGGCGACGACGTCGTCGTGGCGCACCATGGCCTCATTGAGCACCGCCTGACGATCGTCCCGCACCGCCGGATGCAGTCGCTGTCGGTGCACCAGGGGCCCCTGCAGCGGAGGCTGCGGCTCGCGACGGTCGCGGTGCACACCACCGACGGTCCGGTGTCGCTGCGGCTGTACCACCTCGACGCCGGGATCGCGCGGCGCGTGTTCGAAGATCAACTGGAACGCGGGCGCGCGGCCCGCGCCGCCGTCGCCTGATCCTGACCGCGCTCTCCGGCGCCGGGGGTGCTACCGCTACGCTACGGGCCATGAGCAGCATCTTCCTGGGTATCGACGTCGGCGGGTCCGGCATCAAGGGCGCGCCGGTGGACCTGGCGATCGGTGACTTCGCTGGCGACCGCCTCCGCATCCCGACGCCGGCCAAGTCGACGCCGAAGAACGTCGCGGCGGTGGTCGGCGAGATCATCGACCAGTTCGCCGGCGTCATCGGCGACAACCCCGTGGGCCTCACTATTCCCGCCCCCGTCCTGCACGGCAAGGTGCCGTTCATGGCCAACCTGGACGAGAAGTGGAACGGCTTCAAGGCCGACGAGTACTTCGAGGAGAAGCTGGGCCGCAAGGTGGTGCTCGTCAACGACGCGGACGCCGCGGGCCTCGCCGAGGTGCACTTCGGCGCCGCCAAGGACCACCCGGGTCTGGTCATCCTCACGACGCTGGGCACCGGCATCGGCTCGGCGATCATCTACCGCGGCGTGCTCATTCCCAACGCCGAGCTCGGCCATCTGGAACTCGACGGCTTCGACGCGGAGAAGCGCGCGGCGTCGTCGATCAAGGACAAGGAGGGCATCAGCTACGAGGAGTGGGCCACCGAGCGCCTCCAGCCCTACTACAGCCACGTCGAGATGCTGTTCTCCCCGGACCTGTTCGTCACCGGCGGCGGCGTGTCGAAGGACTGGGACAAGTGGGGACACCTGCTCAAGCTCAAGACGCCCATGGTCCCCGCGAAGCTGCGCAACCGCGCCGGCATCATCGGAGCGGCGCTGGCCGCGAAGGACGCCGTCGACAACCCCGACGTGCTGTCGATGATCCCGGCCGTGGCCGACGCGAACCCGGCCGATGTCGCGGAGACCGACGCCGACGAGTGACCTGATCAGACGAGGAGCTCTCTCACATACGCTCGGGCGCGTCGATCCCCAACAGACCCAGACCCCTGGCCAGCACCTGCTGCGTCGCGGCGCACAGCGCCAGCCGTGAGGCGCGGACGTCCCCCTCAGACTTCAGCACCGGGCACGCCTCGTAGAACGACGCCAGCGCTCCGGCGAGGTCATACAGGTAGTGGCACAGCTTGTGGGGCTGCAGCGAATGCGCCACCTCGTCGACGACGTCGCCGAAGCCGCTGAGCAGCAGGGCGAGCTGCTGTTCCGCGGGCTCCTCGAGCACGGTCACGGAGCCCCAGGAGATGTTCTCGGCCGCTGCCTTGCGCAGGATCTGCGTGACCCGCGCGTGCGCGTACTGGAGGTAGGGGCCGGTGTCGCCGGTGGTCTGGACCATGCGCTCGGCGTCGAAGGTGTAGTCCTTCTGCAGGCCGTTGGAGAGGTCGGCGTACTTGATCGCCGCCAGCGCGATGTTCGGGGCGGCCACCTCCTCGGCCGCGTCGAGCAGCGAGCCCAGGGTGGCGGCCGAGCCGTCGCGGGTCTTGAAGGGCTTGCCGTCGCGGCCGAGCACCATGCCGTATCCGACGTGCTGCGCGGTGACGTGCCCGGGCAGGAAGCCGGCCTTCCGGGCGGCCGCGAACACCTGCGCGAAGTGCCCGGCCTGCCGGGCGTCGGTGACGTAGATGATCCGGTCGGCGTGGAGGTCACGCACGCGGCGGCGGATCGCGGCCAGGTCGGTCGTCGCGTAGCCGTAGCCGCCGTCGGTCTTGCGGACGATGAGCGGGGCCTCGAAGCCGTCGACGAACACGCATAGGGCGCCGTCGTCGACGACCGCGACACCGGACTCCTCCAGCTCCCGCACCAGCACGGGAAGGTCGTCGTTGTAGGTGGACTCGCCGGCGAGGTCGTCGTCGGTGAGGAGGACCCCGAGGCGGCGGTAGGCCTCGTTGAACGCGGGCTTGGAGATCTCGACGAGCTGGCGCCAGATGGCGAGCGACTCCTCGTCACCGCCCTGGAACGCGGAGACGCGGGCGCGGGCGCGCGTGGCGAACTCCTCGTCCTCGCGGAAGCGGGCAGCCGCGCGCTTGTACAGCGCGTCGGCCTCGTCGAGCGTCAGCGACCCCGCGTCGATCCCCTCGTCGAGGACCTCCTCGATCAGCATCCCGAACTGGGTGCCCCAGTCGCCGATGTGGTTCTGCGGGATGACGGTGTGGCCGAGGGCGGCGAGCACGCGGTGGAAGCAGTCGCCGATGATCGTGGTGCGCAGGTGGCCGACGTGCATCTGCTTGGCCACGTTGGGCGCCGAGTAGTCGATGACCACCCGCTGCGGATACGCGACGGGGTTGAGGCCGCCGTGCGGATCCTCGAGGAGCGCGGTGGCGGCGTCGGCCAGCACCTCTGAGCGCATGCGGAAGTTGATGAACCCGGGGCCGGCGATCTCGAGCGGCTCACACAGGTCATCGACGTCGAGGCGGGCGACGATGTCGGCGGCGACCTCGCGGGGCGGGCGCCCCTCCTGCTTGGCCAGGCGCAGCGCGACGTTCGACTGGAAGTGACCGAACTGGGGCTTGGTGGCGGGGCGCATCTCGGGGTCGACGCCGGTGACGGCACGCAGCCGGGCGTCAAGGAGCGCAGGGAGGGATTGCATGGGCGCCATTCTCGCACCGTCGTCGGACTCCGCCCAAGCCGAGCGCCCTCCCGGACCGGTGGCGGTCGAGCCTGACACGCGGTCTGCGGGGGTGAGACACGAATCAGGCTCATCGCGCCCCGGGCGCAGGGGCCCAGGCGCGACGAGCCTGTCCGGTTCAGTGCAGCGTGTCGACGGCGGCGCGCTCGATAGCGAGCCCGTCCCGGTACCGCTCCATGAACCGGTCGAAGCCCTCGACGTCGGCCGCCTCCGGCTCAGCCGTCTCGATCGCCGCCCCACCGAAGACCGACGACGCCAGCCAGTCGGCCAGCGACTCCCCGTCGGCGCGCAGGAACGACGCCAGCAGGGCCATGCCCCAGGCGCCTCCCTCGCCGGCGACCTCCCCGACCGACACTGGCGTGTTCATCGCCGCCGCCAGGAACCGCTGGGCGACCCCCTTGGTCTTGAACAGCCCGCCGTGGGCGAACATCGAGTCGAGCTCGACGCCCTCGTCCTTGAGCAGGATGTCCATGCCGACGCGCAGCGCGCCCAGCGCCGCGAACAGGTGCGTGCGCATGAAGTTGGCCAGCGTGAACGAGCTGTGCGGCGTCCGCACGAACAGCGGCCGCCCCGCCTCCAACCCGACGACGTGCTCGCCGGCCAGGTAGTTGTAGGCGAGCATGCCGCCGCCGTCGGCGTCGCCCTCGAGGGCTGCGGTGTACAGGGTCTGGAACAGTGCGGTGGTGTCCACCTGCGCGCCGAGCGCGGCCGCGGCCTCGCCGAAGAGCCCGACCCACGCCTGCAGGTCGACGGCGCCGTTGTTGCAGTGCGCCATGCCGACGAGGTCGCCGGCGGGCGTCGTGACGAGGTCGATCTCCTCGTGGAGCTGCTTCAGCGGTCCCTCGAGGACCACCATCGCGAAGATGCTGGTCCCGGCCGACACGTTGGCTGTGCGCCGCGCGACGGAGTTCGTCGCCACCATGCCGGTCCCGGCGTCGCCCTCGGCGGGGGCCACGGGCACGCCGGCGCGGAGCTTCCCCGACGGATCGAGCAGCCGGGCGCCCTCCTCGGTGAGCCGTCCGGCCTCCCGGCCTGCCGGCAGCACCGCGGGCAGGATGTCGCGGAGCTTCCACGGGTAGCGGTGGTCGGCCACCAGCGAGTCGAACTGCGCGAGCATGCCGGCGTCGAACTGCCCCGTGGCGGTGTCGATCGGGAACATGCCGCTGGCGTCGCCCACGCCGAGGACCCGTTCGCCGGTCAGGCGCCAGTGCACGTAGCCGGCGAGCGTCGTCAGGTAGTCGATCTTCCCGACGTGCGCCTCCCCGTTCAGCACGGCCTGGTACAGGTGCGCGATGCTCCACCGCTGCGGGATGTTGTACTGGAACAGCTTCGTCAACGCGTGCGCCGACTCCCCCGTGATGGTGTTCTGCCACGTCCGGAAGGGCACGAGCAGCTCGCCTGCGGCGTCGAACGCCATGTAGCCGTGCATCATGGCGGAGAAGCCCATGGCGCCGACCGTCTCGAGCTGGACGCCGTACGCGGACTCGACGGCGGACGCGAGGTCCGCGTAGGCGGCCTGGAGGCCGGACCAGACGGCGTCGATGTCGTAGGTCCACACCCCGTTCTCAAGCTTCGACTTCCACTCATGTCCTCCCGTCGCGAGGGGCTGGTGGTCGGGTCCGATGAGGACGGCCTTGATGCGGGTCGAGCCGAGCTCGATGCCGAGCGACGTGTTGCCACCCACGATGGTGTCGCGCGCTGCGGTCACGTTTTCCACGATGTAAACCTCCGTTGTTGTACGCGGTCCCATCATCCCGCGCCGGAGCCTCGTTGACCAGAGCGGGGTGACCAATCGTCCCGTGCCGCCGGATAGGGACCTCGACCCGCGGGCCACTACGCTGACGGCCATGCGGATTTCGGTGATTGGATGCGGCTACCTGGGCGCGGTACACGCGGCCTGCATGGCGGAGCTCGGCCACGACGTCGTCGGCCTGGACGTCGATGAAACCAAGGTCGCCCTCCTGGCGCAGGGGCGGCCGTCCTTCCACGAGCCGGGCTTCCCGGAACTCCTCGCGCGCCACGTGGGAACCAGACGCCTGCGCTTCACGACGGACCCGACGGAGATCCGCGACGCGGAGATCCACTTCATCGGCGTCGGGACCCCGCAGCTGCAGGGCCGGCTGGGCGCCGACATGACCTACGTGCGCCAGGCGGTCGCCACGATCGTCGAGCACGCGGCACCCCCGGCCGAGGGCCGGCCGGTGCTGGTGGCGGGCAAGTCGACGGTACCCGTCGGGACGGCGGAGGAGATCGCCGAGGCTCTGGCGTCGTCGGGGAAGAACCTGATGCTGGCCTGGAACCCGGAGTTCCTGCGCGAGGGCTACGCCGTCGCCGACACTCTGCACCCGGACCGGCTGGTCTACGGGCTGCCGGAGGACCTGGAGCGCGGCGCCGTGGCGAAGGAGATCCTCGACGAGTGCTACGCGCGGCCCCTCGCCACCGGGACCCCCCTGGTGGTGGCCAACTACCCGACGGCGGAGCTGGTGAAGGTGGCCGCGAACTCGTTCCTCGCCACCAAGATCTCCTTCATCAACGCCATGGCGGAGCTGTGCGACGCCACGGGCGGCGACGTGACTCGGCTGGCCGAGGCCATCGGCTACGACGACCGCATCGGAAGCAAGTTCCTCCAGGCCGGCATCGGCTTCGGCGGCGGATGCCTGCCCAAGGACATCCGCGCCTTCATGGCCCGGGCGGGCGAACTGGGCGTCGATGAGGCCCTCACGTTCCTGCGCGAGGTGGACGCCATCAACCTGCGGCGCCGCGACCACGCCGTCACCCTCGCCGAGGAGGCGGTCGGCGGCCGGCTGGCCGGCAGGAAGGTCGCCGTCCTGGGCATCACCTTCAAGCCGGACACCGACGACCTGCGCGACTCCCCGGCGCTCGACATCGCGGGCCGCCTGTGGTCGCGGGGCGCGGAGCTGGCGGTCGTCGACCCCGCCGCGGGTGACCTGCTACGCCGGCGACAGCCCGAACTCAACGTCCACGACTCGATCGAGGACGCGATCCGCGACGCCCACGTCGTCATGGTGCTGACGCAGTGGAAGGAGTTCGTGGAGCTGGACCCGGCCGCCCTCGTGGCGCTGCCGGCCACCCCCAACGTCGTCGACGGGCGCAACGTCCTGGATCCCCGACGCTGGAGCAACGCCGGCTGGCGCTACTTCGGGATGGGCCGGGGCGTCTCCGTCTGGTGAACGCCCCGAGCGTGGGCTGGGTGCCCGAACGGTCCTGGAAGCGGTCCCCTCGTCAGCCCGCGTTTCTTAGGCTTCGAGGCCGCTCCGCGGCACCTCAGCCAGCGGGGGTGGGCTGGCCGTAGACGTTCTGGTAGCGGTCGAACAGCGAGTCGATCTTGTCCTGCGGGATCGGGATGACCTCGCCCAGCTGACGCGCGATGTGGATCGTCCGCGCGACCTCCTCGCACATCACCGCGGCCTTGACGGCGTCGCGGGCGTCCTTGCCGATGGTGAACGGCCCGTGGTTCTGCATCAGCACGGCGCGGCTGCGCGAGTCCTTGAGGGTCTCGACGATGCCCTGGCCGATCGAGTCGTCGCCGATGAGCGCGAACGGCCCGACCGGGATCTCGCCGCCGAACTCGTCGCCCATCATGGTGAGCACGCAGGGGATGGCCTCGCCGCGGGCGGCCCAGGCGGTGGCGTAGGTCGAGTGGGTGTGCACGACGCCGCCGATGTGGTCCATGTTGCGGTACACGTAGGCGTGGGCGGCGGTGTCGCTGGAGGGCTGCAGGGTGGCGGGGGTGCCGTCGTCGATCTTCACGCCGTCGAGCGTGCACACCACCATCTTCTCCGGGGCCAGGTCGTCGTAGGAGACGCCGGACGGCTTGATGACGAACAGGTCCTGGCCGATGGCGTCGGCGCAGCGGATCCGCTGCGACACGTTGCCGGCCGTCCACACCACGAGCTCCCAGCGGGGCAGCTCGGCATGCAGACGCGAGACCAGGTCCCGGGTCCGGGCGACCTCGTCCTGGAGATCGGCGGGCAGATCGGTGAGGGTGAGCGTCACGGTTCCTCCAACGTTGTAAACCTGATCAGATCCTAAGCGGCCGGCGCTGCCCGCGGCACCGGGGTCCGGCGCCACGGGCGCGACGCGTCAGACGCGGTTGTCGCGGTACCAGCGCACCAGTGCCTGGGTCGACGGGTCCTGCCGCGACAGGGCGGCGGCGTCGCCGAACACCGCCGGGGCGATGTCGAGGGCCAGCTTCTTGCCCAGCTCGACGCCCCACTGGTCGAACGAGTCGATACCCCACACGATGCCCTGCACGAAGGTGATGTGCTCGTACAAGGCGATGAGCTGCCCGACCACCGACGGCGTCAGCGCGGGCGCCATGATCGACGTCGTGGGCTTGTTGCCCGCGAACACCCGGGCCGGGACGATCTCCTCGGGCGTCCCCTCGGCGCGCACCTCGTCGGCCGTCTTGCCGAAGGCGAGCGCCGCGGTCTGCGCGAAGAAGTTGGCGAGGAACAGCCCGTGCACGTCGGTGTCGCCGTCGAGCGTCGGGTGCGCGGGGTTCGCGACCGCGATGAAGTCCGCGGGGATCAGGCGCGTGCCCTGGTGGATCAGCTGGTAGAAGGCGTGCTGGCCGTTGGTGCCGGGCTCGCCCCAGAAGATCTCCCCCGTGTCCGAGGTCACCGGCGTGCCGTCCCAGCGCACCGACTTGCCGTTGGACTCCATGGTGAGCTGCTGCAGGTAGGCCGCGAAGCGGTGCAGATACTGCGCGTACGGCAGCACGGCGTGGCTGTGGGCGCCGTAGAAGTTGACGTACCACACGTTGATCAGCCCCATGAGGAGCGGCACGTTGCGCTCGGGAGTCTCGGTGCGGAAGTGCGTGTCGACGGCGTGGAAGCCGGCGAGGAAGTCACGGAAGCCGTCCGGGCCGATCGCGATGGCGACCGGCAGTCCCACCGCCGAATCGACCGAGTAGCGCCCGCCGACCCAGTCCCAGAACCCGAAGGCGTTGGCCGGGTCGATGCCGAAATCGGCGACCTTGTCCAGCGCCGTCGACACGGCGACGAAGTGCTTGGCGATCGCTGCGCGGCGGGACTCGTCGGTGTCGTCGACGACGCCGGCCTCCGCGAGGCGCGTCAGGAACCAGTCGCGGGCCATGCGGGCGTTGGTGAGGGTCTCGAGCGTGGTGAAGGTCTTCGACGCGACGATGAACAGCGTCGTCTCGGGGTCCAGGTCCGCGACCTTCTCGGCGCAGTCGGCCGGATCGATGTTGGAGATGAAGCGGCACTCGAGGCCGTCCTGCTTGTACGGCAGCAGCGCCTCGTAGACCATGACCGGCCCGAGGTCGGAGCCGCCGATGCCGATGTTGACGACCGTCTCGATCCGCTTGCCGGTGACCCCGGTCCACTCGCCGGAACGTACCTGGTCCGCGAAGGCGTACATGCGGTCCAGCACCTCGTGCACGTCGGCGACGACGTCCTGCCCGTCGACGGTGAGTTCGGCGTCGCGCGGGAGCCGCAGGGCGGTGTGCAGGACGGAGCGGTTCTCCGTGACGTTGATGCGCTCGCCGGCGAACATGGCGTCGCGGCGGCCGGCGACGTCGACCTGCTCGGCCAGCCGGACCAGGGCGGCGACGATGTCCTCGTTGATGAGGTTCTTCGACAGGTCGACCCGCAGGTCGGCGAGGTCGAAGGTGAGCTCCTCTGCGCGGTGCGGGTCCGCCTCGAACCAGCCGCGGAGATCGGGGACGAGGGCGTCCTTGAGGACCTTCAGGTCCGCCCAGGCTTCGGTGGTGGTGGCGTCAACCGGAGTGATCATGGCCCCAGCCTAGGGCAGGGGTCACCGCACGCTGATGTGCACGTGGTCATAGTGGTTGGCGGTGACGCTGCCGCGGTCCTCCATGCCTCGCCAACCGTCACCCGCGCGCTGCGCCGTCCAGATCTGCTGCGAATAGATGACCTCGATGACGCCGAGCGCGGACGCGTTTGCGCGCGCCCAGCGGGCGATCTGCCAGCCGTACTCGCCGGACACCATCACGTCGATGGCCTGTCCCGTGCTGTGGTACGAGCCGCCGTCGCTGCGGTAGCCGCCGTAGCTGTCCACCTTGGGGAACTCGGCACAGACCGCGCGCAGGACGGCACGGGTCCGCGTCGTGAGGCCGGACTCGATGCCGGCCGCGTCCGCGCAGGGCTCGCTGGAGAAGCCCGAGCCGCCGCCCCCGGACCCGGACTCGCTCCGGCTGGCCGTGGTCGGCGCCGGCGCCGCCGGCTTCTCGGTGCTGAGGAAGCTCTCCTTGATCCATCCGGCCCGGTCGCTCAGCACGACCTGGCGCCAGCCCTCGACCGCCCAGGCGGTGATGGCCACGTCGGCGCCCGCGGCGATCGTCGTGCGCGCGTCGTAGCCGGTCCCCGGTCCGGTGCGGACGTTCACGGCCGCGGTGGCATACCTCGTTCCGGCTCTCTCCGCCACGGCGGTGTAGTCGACCGGCTCGGTCGTCGGCGTGGGCGTCGGGGTGGGGGGGGGCGGCGGGGGCGGGGGCGCGGCGGGGGGGGGGGGGCCCTTGGCCGCGCCC
>NZ_MBQD01000004.1 GCF_001693815.1 Tessaracoccus lapidicaptus
CCGGTGGTGATCGTGACGGTGGCGCCGTCGACGGTGGCGCCCCCACCCTCGACGGCAGCGGAGTCGCCGGTGAGCGTGACGGTCGTGGCGGACGCGGCCTCCCACGTGGGGTCGGCGGCGTCCGGGGTCGCGTTCGCGGCACGCGCCTCGTCGACGGGGAGCGCCGCGTTCCCCGTGGCGGGCGGGAGGGGCGCCGCCGTGGGGGGCCCGGGTGGGGCGGGGGGGGCGGTGGGGGTGCCGGCCGCCGCGACCGACGGGGAGGCGCTGGGGGTGGGGCTGGGCGATGCCACTGCGCTCGGCGAGGCGGAGGCCGTCGGACTCGGCGACGGGGACAGCGACGGCCTCGCATTGTTGCGCGACACAACACCGGTGTCCACGGCCGCATACTGGGGATCCGTCATCTCCCGCAGCTGAGCGCCGGGCGGGGCGATCACGGCGGCCGCGGCCAGCCCCACCACCGTCAGGAGCGCCAGCGGACCCGCGACCCGTCGGGACACCTGCGCGCGGGTCCGGGCCAGGGCGGCAGGGGCCGCACGTCGAGCGACGATGATCTCCGGGGAGTCCGCCCTCGACGCATCCGGCCGCTGGGCTCGCCGGGCTCTGCTCATCGATCCACCGCTTCCTGAATATCCTGAGAATCTCTAAGGCGTGTCTCAGAATACGTGATCGTCGCCCGGATGCAACCCCCTCAGTCACCCGCCTATGGCGGGCCGTTCTCAGGGTCCCCTCAGCCATCCGCTACGCTGCGCAGCACTGCATCCAACGAAGGACCCCCATGCCCCGCACCCTCGCGCGCGCCGCCGTCCTGGCGCTCATCGTCGTGCTGGCGCTTCTCCCCCTGCCCGCTCATGCCCGCAGCGCGCTGGACGTCGCCTTCGACGTCGCCGACGGCCGCGTCACGGTCACCGGCACCCTCACCGACGGCGAGGAACCCCTCAGGCGGCGCGTCGTCGTCGCCAGCCTCGACGGCGCGCGGCAGGCGGAGGCCGAGACCCAGGGCAACGGAGGGTTCACCCTGCGGTTCGATCTGCCCTCCGACCTCGCCGCCGGAACCCACGAGGTCGCCGTCGAGTTCGCGGGCGACGGCGACGTGCAGCCGGCTCGGGCGGTCGGAGCCATCACCGTCGGGGGGAAGGCGACGGGCCAGAAGCCACCGTCCTCCAGCCCGACCCCACCCCGCCGGACCGAATCGGTGACGCCCACGGCGAGCGCCCGTCCCGATCCGACGCCGCCCGCCCCGACGACCACGGTCCTCACCGCCACCGGCCCCGCCAAGTCGGTGAACTCCGGACTCCTCACCCTGACCGGGACGCTCACCGACCCGGCCGGCCGCGGGATCGTCGACGCCGGGATCAGCCTGACCGACGCCGGCGGCGAGGTGGACGACTCCTACACCCTCACCACGGCGGGCGGGGCCTTCACCACCTTCTACGCCGTGCCTGAGGCTCAGCCGTCCGGACGGATGACGCTCACGCTGACGTTCCCGGGCGCTGACGGGCTGAAGCCCTCCAGGACCACCCTGACGGTCGTCATCGAGCACACCGAGGTCGCCTCCCCGAACCCGAGCCCGAGCGAGTCGCCCTCGCCGAGCACGACCCCGTCGCCGTCGCCCACCGCGGACCGGGGCACACCCTCCCCCGGCGCCTCGACGCCCGCCACCACGGCCGTGCAGCCGCCGGCTCCGGCTGCTGTGACCTGGTTCCTGCTGGCCTCGGCCGTCGCGGGAGGCGGCGCACTGCTCACGGCCGCGGTGCTCGTCTTCCGGGGCGTCAACGCCCGCGGTGACGGCGACGAGGAGGGCTCCCTCAGCTTCCTCGACGAGGACTGATCGAGGTCAGCCCTGCGGCATCGCCTGCTCGACGGAGCGGAACGACCCGCACCGGTCTCTGAGCAGCGCGAGCGACCCGCCGGCCAGGGCATCGCCCAACAGGGCCTGGTCCACGCAGACCGCCGGCGAGCCCGCCTTGCTCCATTCGCCCGCGGCGTAGGCTCCGACGCCGCCCAACGGCACCACCCGATCCGCGAGCCCCAGCTCCGCGAGGCGGTGCGCCATGGCGTGCCCGACCACGTCGGCGGGATACAGCAGCGCGCCGGCGACGTGTGCATGATCGAGGACGGCCCTGATCTCGGTCGGCGTCATCGCCGGCAGGTAACACGCGAGCCCCGCGCGGGCGGCCGACTCGGCGAGCTCGCCCGAGGCGACGTCCGCCAGCACGAACCGCGCACCCGCGGCCGCCGCGCTCTCGACGCCAACGATGGTCGACACCCGCAGCGCGCCCAGCGTGGCGCGGGCTCCGAAGATGGCCACCGCGTCGGCGAACGCCTCCCCGGACGCTGGCAGCGCGAACCGCGAGAACCCCTCTTGGATCAGCACCTCGACGGCGCCGACGACGTCGTCGAGGGGGGCGTCGGGGAGGCAGACGATCAGGCCGCGGAGCTCAGACATGGTCGCCATTCTGCCGCAGTCCCCCGGCTGCCTACACTGCGGTCATGTCCGCACTCCTCACGCGCACCGAGCGCCTCGACCGGCTGCCCTACACGCGTCGGCACAACAAGCTGCTCATCGGCTCCGGCGTGGGGTGGGCGCTCGACGCCATGGACATCGGGCTCATCTCGTTCATCATGGCCGCGCTGGCCAAGGAGTGGAGCCTGAGCGGAGGCGAACTGTCGCTGCTGGGATCGGTGGGATTCGTCGGCATGGCGTTCGGGGCCTCGCTGGGCGGGCTGCTGGCGGACCGCATCGGCCGCCGGCAGGTGTTCGCGCTCACGCTGCTGATCTACGGGGTGGCCACCGGGCTCTCAGCACTGTCGACGGGGCTGGTGGCGCTGATCGCGTTCCGCTTCGTCGTCGGCCTGGGCCTCGGCGCCGAGCTCCCCGTCGCCTCGACGCTGGTCAGCGAGTTCGCGCCCCGCAAGATCCGCGGCCGCGTCGTGGTCGCGCTGGAGTCGTTCTGGGCCGTGGGCTGGCTGGCCGCCGCGACCATCGGCTTCTTCGTCGTCCCGCAGGACAACGGCTGGCGCTGGGCACTCGCGCTGGGCGCGATCCCGGCCGCCTACTCGCTGATCGTGCGCTTCGGGCTGCCCGAATCGGTCCGCTTCCTCGAGGCGAAGGGTCGCCACGCCGAGGCCGAGCGCGTGGTCCGCGATTTCGAGAGCGCCGCCGGGATCGCCAGCCCCACGCATGCCGCGGCCGAGAGCCCGGTCCTGCCGACAGTCACGAGCACCCGCCGCGACCTCTGGGGAGACCGCTTCCGCGTCCGCACCATCGCGTTGTGGCTGACGTGGTTCGGCATCAACTTCGCCTACTACGGGGCGTTCATCTGGCTGCCGACGCTGCTGTTCGAGGGCGGCATGACGCTGGTGAAGTCGTTCGAGTTCACCCTCTACATGACGCTGGCTCAGCTGCCGGGCTACGCGACGGCGGCGTTCCTCATCGAGAAGTGGGGACGACGGCCGACCCTGGTGACGTTCCTCGGCGGATCGGTCGTCGGCGCCGTCGCGTTCGGCCTGGCGCCCGGGCTGGCCGCCGCCGTCGCCCCCGGCGACGAGGGGACCGGCTTCGCCGTCACGCTTGCCGCCGGCTGCGTGCTGTCGTTCTTCAACCTCGGCGCATGGGGGGCGCTCTACGCCATCACCCCTGAGGTGTATCCGACGGCGATGCGCGCCACGGGAGCCGGCGCCGCGACCGCGTTCGGCCGCATCGCCGCGATGGCGGCGCCGCTAGTCGTGCCGTGGGTGGTCGCCGCCGCCGGTCGCCCGGTGTTGTTCGGGCTGTTCGGGGCCATGTTCACGGTCGCGATGATCGCCGCCTGGTTCCTGCCCGAGTACACCGACCGGGCGCTCGACGAGACGTGACCGCCACGCCACGGCGGCGTTGACGATCCCCCCGACGGCGGCACCCACCAGGGCCCCCAAGCTGTTGGTCGCGACGTCGTAGCCGTTGGCGTCGCGCGCGGTGAAGTACTGCACGCCCTCGATCGCCACCGACGCCGCGGCGCCGGCCAGGCCCCACACCCACCAGCGGACCGCCGGCAGCCAGAGGGCAGCGAGGAACGAGATCGGCGCGAGCATGACGGTGTTGAGGGCGCCGTCGACCTGGGCCGGCGTGAAATCGATCCCGAGGGCCCCCAGGTGCGTCCACACCGCGATGACCAGTCGGTTGACCGTCCAGCCGTCGGCCACGAACACCAGCCAGCCGACGGCCAGCGCCGGCGCCGCCGCGACCCCGAGGGCCCACCAGCGGACCGGCGGCCGGATCACTCCTCGGGTTCCACCTCTCCGAGCTCGCCGGAGGCCTCGTCGAGGTTGGCGGCGTGATACTCGTCCATCGTGTCGCCGGCCAGGGCCGCCGACAGCTCCGCGAGGCCCTCGGTGTCCACGACGTCGACCGACTGACCCTCGATGGTGCCGAAGCCCTTGATGGGGGCCTGCAGCATGCCGATGGATCCGGTGCCCTCCAGACGCATGGACAGCGCCAGGTCGGTGACGTACTGGTTGGTCATGGCGTCGTCGACGGTGACGGTGTCGGCCAGCTGGCCCACAACCTGCGTGAACGTGACGGGGTTGGCCAGCGTCTCGGGCGTCATGATCTTGCGGATGATGGCCTTGACGACGGTGCGCTGGCGGTAGGCGCGGTCGAGGTCGCCGTTGGGCAGCGGATAGCGCTCGCGGACGTAGGTGAGGGCGCGCTCACCGTCGAGTTGGATCAGCCCCTCCTCGAAGCGGACGCCCGGGTTCTGCTCGGTCTCCCACGGGTTGTACACCTCGATGCCCCCAACGGCGTCGGTGAGCTTGACGAAACCCTCGAAGTCGATGAGCACCGTGTGGTCCATGCGGACGCCGGTCAGCTGCTCGAGCGTGCGGACGGTGAGCTGCGGTCCCCCGTAGGCGTAGGCCCAGTTGAGCTTGCCCTTGCCGTGGCCCGGGATGTCGACCCACATGTCGCGGGGGAAGGACACCAGATACACGGCCTTCCGGTCGCCGGTGACGTGGGCGATCATCATCGAGTCGCTGCGCCCGTTCTCGATGTCGCTGCGCGAGTCGCTGCCCATGAGCACGAAGTTGACGGGCGCCTGCGCCTGCTCCTCCCCGGAGGCGGCCGGCTTGGGCGTGGCCGGCGCGGGCCGGCCCTCGTAGTCCTGGGGGGTGAGCTGCTGATCGCGAGAGACGGAGTCGAGCGCGGCGAGTCCCCGGCCGGCGTAATAGCCCGCGACGCCCAGCGCGATGGCCAGCACGCCGATGCAGACCATCAGCAGCACGAACAGCGGTCCGCGGCGCTTCTTCCGCCTCGGGGCGGTGGGGCGGTCATCGTCGAAGACGCCGAGGCCCTCGTCACTCGCATGGCTCATGGTCATATTGTCGCCCCTAGTCCGTCCAGGACCCAAGCTTGGCCGCCACGACTACGCTCAGCACATGGTGGACGCCGTGTTCGGACTCCCCCTGCACCCGCTGGTGGTGCATGCGGTGGTCGTACTCCTGCCCCTGGTCGCGCTCGGCGTGATCGCCCTGGTTCTCATGCCCCGGTGGCGCGCTCGGTTCGCGGTGCCGCTGCTCGGCCTCCTCGTCGTCGGCGCAGTCTCGGCGGTCGTGGCGATGCTGGCCGGCGACGCGCTGGCCGAGGTGGTCGGCGTCCCGGGGACGCATCGGACGTGGGGGGTGACACTGGCCTTCACCGCCGTCGGCTATCTCGCGGCGGCGGGAGCCTGGCTGTGGTGGGTGCGCGAGGCCGACGACGAGCCGTCCCGGGCCCGGGAGGTGCTCGGCTGGCTGGCCGCCGTCCTGTCGATGGCGGTGCTGGTGCTGACGGTGCTCGCGGGACATTCGGGGTCGGCCGCGGTGTGGTCCGGGGTCGCCGACGCGACGCCGTCGCCCGCCCCGACCATGTCCGGCGAGGCGTCCCCGAGCCCACCGTCAGCGACACCGTCGCCGTCTGTCGAGCGGACGGACAGCACAGCCACACCGTCGCGCTTCGGCAGCCCGCCCGCGACGACGACCACCGGCGACGGCCCCATCACGATGGCGACGGTCGAGGCCAACGCGACGGCGGACTCCTGCTGGGCCGCGATCGACGGGTTCGTCTACGACCTCACGGACTGGATCGCCCGGCACCCGGGCGGTCCGGACAGGATCCTGGCGCTGTGCGGGACCGACGCAACGGCGGCCTTCACCGCGCAGCACGACGGCGACGCTCCGCCGACCGCCCAGCTGGAACTGCTCCGGCTGGGGCCGCTGGCCTAGGCGCGGCCCCGCCGGCCAGCGTCAGCTCGCGACGATGTCGAGGGCGTTCTTCAGCGCCTGCCGCACTTCCTGCGCGAGCGGCTCCATCTTCGGGTTGTCGGTGACCTCGACCATCCTCTCCGGGTCGATGGCCTCGACGACGGTGACGCCGGCGCTGTGCCGGACCACCACGTTGCAGGGCAGCAGCAGACCCAGCGACGGCTCGACACCGAGTCCGCGGTGGGCGAAGCGGGGGTTGCAGGCGCCGAGGATGACCTGCTCGTCGATGTCGACGTCGATCTTGTTCTTCAGCGTCTGCTTGAGGTTGATCTCGGTGAGGACGCCGAATCCGTTCTCGGCCAGCGCCTCCTTGGTGCGGGCGAGGGTCTCGTCGAACGGGCGGTCCAGGTCGATGCGCAGTGCGTAGTTCATGAATCGAACCTCCTTGTAGAAACGATGATGCCCGCCCGGCCACGAGAGTGGGGCCGGGCGGGCGGATCGGGGGCGTCAGGCCTGCTGGGCCTCCGCGGCCTGGGCCTCGGCGAGCTGCCGGCGGACGTCCTCCATGTCGAGCGCCTCGACGGCCTCGATGACCTCCTCGAGCGCCTTCGGCGGCAGGGCGCCGGACTGGCGGAAGACGAGGATGCCGTCACGGAAGGCCATCAGCGTGGGGATGGCGGAGATCTGCGCGGCGGCTGCGAGGCCCTGCTCCGACTCGGTGTCGACCTTGCCGAAGCGGACGTCGGGATGGTTCTCGGCCGCCTTCTCGAAGACGGGCGCGAAGGCCTTGCAGGGCATGCACCAGTCGGCCCACCAGTCGACGAAGGTGATGCCCTCGGTCTCGACGGTGGTCTCGAAGTTCTCGGCGGTCAGTTCCAGCGTGGGCATGTGGTTCCTTTCGGGTGGCTACTGGGTCAGCAGGAGGCGTGGTCGGTGATGCGCTTGGCCGCGGCCATGCCGTAGCAGGCCAGGAGCGCCACCAGCGCAAACCCGGTGACCGGAGCTTGCGCCAGCATGTACGGCGCCACGACGACGGCCGCCAGCGGGATGATCCCGCAGGAGCCGCCGGTCATGTGCGTGCGGGGAGACACCCCGGCGGGCGGGACGTACGTGGCCAACGCGACCGCGCCGACGAGCGACGCGAGGGCGAGGACCACGACCTCGACGCTACCCGACGCGGGTCGGGCCGCGCTGAGAGCGAGGTACAACGCCACCGCCGCGAGCACGGCCGTGACCGTGTGCCTCGTCGACCAGACCGCCCGCCAGTAGGCGGGACCGCTGGCCACGACCCGCACGTCGCCCAGCACGCTGGTCTGCACCTCAGGTGCGGCGGTACCGGCGGCGTCGGGTCCTGCTGTGTTCATGTGCACCAGTATGCCATACCCCTAGGGGTATGCAAGTCGCTCCGGGACATGGGCTGGGGCGGCCCCGTCGTCGGGACCGCCCCTGGTCGTTGGCCTGCTCAGTCGTGCATGCCGTAGTCGCGGGCGTTGCAGCCGGTGAGCCCGAAGGGACCCTCCTGCTCGTTGGCGCCGCCCGTCGCGCCGTACATGCGCTTCACGTAGCCGAACGTCTGGACCGTCCCGGGCTCGAAGGGATGGTCCTCCAGCCCCGAGTACGCGCACTCGGAGTTCGCCTTGACTTCCATCAGCTCGCCCGTGCCCTTGATCTCCCCTGCGAACGCCGATCCGGCGCCCACCGTCAACGCCGCGGCCGCGCACAGCCCGATCAACGTCGACCTCATTCTGATCACCATGGCCCCATACCCCCTGTGATGACACCCGAGCGACCTGCTGCGGGCCTCCCCGACGCTAACTTTCGGCCAACCTGGGGGCCAGCGCCGGCGTCGAGTCTCAGCGGGTCGCTACTTCCACGCTTGTCAGAGCAGTGGTGACTCTGGACAAATGTCTCGCGTCGATACCTACTGGGGGTAGTAGACCTTGCGGCCCGTCATGCGCCTCCCGACCCAGGGCCCCGCGGCCAGCGGGGTCGGGTGGCGGATGTGGTGGCGTAGTCGCTGCGAGATCCGCCACTCGAGGCCCGCGCGACGAGTCAGGCCCCAGAGTGGCCGAGCAGGAAGTAGCGGTCATGGCGCAGCGAGCGCGGCGCGAACCCGCTCTTCGCCAGCACGTAGGCCACGGCGTCGTTCTCGAAGGCCGCCGTCGCCATGCGCGCGTAGCGCTTCTCGACGGCGCGCGCGACGACCCGCTCCCCCAGCGAGCTGGATCTCAGCCGCCGCGCCGCCACCGCCCGCGCGGCGCCACGCGACGGCGCGGCCACCGGCGTGCGGACCGCAGCGAGGTCCAGGGCGTGCCAGACGCCGCCGGTGGTGAACTCGGAGGCCTTGAGACATGGCGAGTAGCCCAGTGTTGCGGCGTCGCCCCAGATGGCGCCGAGCTCCTGCGCCCCGTAGGCGGGCTCGAACCCGATCCCGAAGCGGTACGACACGACGAACACGGGCGCCTCGGCGGCGGCGATGAGTGGCGCGAGGTGCCCGTTGCTGATCCCGCCGTGCGTGGAGAGCGCGTGGTTCTCGATGAGGAGGTAGTCGAGCAGCGGGGCGATGTCCTCCAACCCGTAGCCGAAGAAGATCTCCGGGGTGTGCCGGAGCGGGTCGTAGAGGTTCACGCCGAAGCTCTTCCCGCTCGAGCGGCAGATCGCGGACGCCTCCGCCAGGAGGGACGCGACGCTGCGCCGCCGGAAGTCGAGGTAGTCGGCGATCGCCTGTGGCCCCGCCTTGGCGGCGGCGGGCAGCGGGTAACCGTACCGGGCCTGGAACTCAGCGCGGCAGAACCTGCAGGAGCACCCGAAGAACGAGATGAAGTCGCGCCGCACGAGCAGCGGCGGGATACCGAAGACGATGTTGTCGACGAACACGCCGTCGACGTCCTCCCGGGACGCGGCGCGGACCCGGTCCAGGACGATGCGGCGGGCCTCCGGATTGTTCGGGCAGGTCAGCGAGCGGCCGCGGCTGTAGGGCAGGAGCCGGCCGTCGCCGTCGCGGCAGAAGATGTCTCGGCCGGCGAACTCGTCGGTGACGACGTTGAGCCCCTGAACGTAGGCATGGGTCCGGACGCCCTGGTCACGGAACCCCGGCAGGCGGTCGCGGAGGAACCGGCGGTCGGGCTCCTCGGTTGCGTCGGAGAACCCCCACGAGTAGGTCACCCACATGTCCGTGACTCCGAGCCGCTCGCGGGCGGCGGCCAGCGACGACGGTTCGTAGAGGCGCAGGAAGCTGTCCTCGTCGATCCGGGGCGCGCGGTACTTGGCCCGGAGCAGCCGGATGGTCCCAGGCCCGCCCCAGGCGTACAGACCCACTGGTCGGCTCATGGTCTCCTTGGGACGCCGTCGTTCGAACGGCCAGGCTAACAGCGGCCCGGCCGTGGCGCCGGGTGCGCGCGCCGGGCCGGGTCAGCGCCCCCGCGCCCACACGAGGACGGGGATGAGGCCCAGGGCCAGCAGCCCGCCGGCCAGGGAGAGGAACGCGAAGTCGGTGGCAGCCATCACGACGCCGGACATGGCGCCGCCGCCCGCGCCGGCCAGCGCGATGAGCACGTCGATGCTGCCTTGGACGCGGGCACGGTTGGCGGGAACCGTGGCGTCGATCACCAGCGCCGTGCCCGCGATGAGGCCGAAGTTCCAGCCGACGCCCAGCAGGACCAGCGCGAGGATGAGGAGACCCAGCGAGTCCCCCGGCGCCACCGCCGCGACACCTCCCGCCGCGAGCAGCGTCACCCCGGCGGCCACCGCCATCACGGTGCGGCCGAAGCGGTCGACGAGTATGCCGGTCACGGGTGACGGCAGGAACATTGCCGCCACGTGCAGGCTGATGACGAGTCCGACGGCGCCCAGGTGGTGGTCGTGTGCGCGCATGTGCACGGGCGTCATCGTCATGATCGCCACCATCGCGATCTGGGTGAGGAGCATGACGGTGGCGCCGACGTAGGCCCCCACGCCGACCGGGGCGAGTGCGGCGGGCCGCGCCCCCTCCGCCGGTTCGGCGGCGGCGTCCAGCGCCCGGGCGAGCAGGTAGGGGTCGGGGCGGAGCAGCAGGGACAGGACGGTGCCGGCACCGAGATAGGCGACGGCGGCCAGCAGGAACGGCCCGGCGAGCGCAGGAATGCCGATCGACTCGGCGAGCCGCCCGAGCGGCTGGACAAGGTTCGGCCCGGCGACGGCGCCCAGGGTCGTGGAGACCATCGCGACGCTCACGGCCGCCCCTCGCCGGGCCGGGAGCGCGAGGTCGGCACCCGCGTAGCGGGCCTGGAGGTTGGTGGCCGTGCCGGCGCCGTAGACGAACAGCGACGCGAACAGCAGCGGTGCGCTGCCGAGGACCGCCGCGACGATGACGCCGATCGCCCCGACGCCGCCGGCCGCGAAGCCGAGGCCCAGCCCGACGCGCCGGCCCCAGCGGTGCGTCGTGCGGCCCACGAGGAACGCGGTGAGGGCCGATCCGAGCGTGAACAGCGCGGTCGGCAGGCCGGCGAGGCCCTCGGAGCCCAGCATCTGCTGGGCCAGCAGCGCGCCGACGGTGACCCCCGCCGCGAGCCCGGCCCCGCCGAGGACCTGGCTCGCGACGACGACGGCGAGGGTGCGGCGCTGGATGCGGTCACGCTCGGCTGCGTCGGGCAGCACGGTCAGGGTTGAGGGCATGGCGGGGCTCCGTCGGGGTCGGGAATCGACGACCGAGCATACCCCCTGGGGGATCAGGGCACGGACGACCCCAGCAGTGAGGCCGCCCATTCGGCCCGGCTCGTGAGGGGGCGCGTGCAGCGCCAGCGCCCCGCCCGCTCGGCCCCCACCGTGGAGGAAGTCCACGAAACCCACGCCGCGCTCGGCGTCGTCGTAGCCGCCCGCGACGGCACCACGCGCTGACGTCACCGACACTGGACGGGGAGTGGCAGCCCGTCCCGGGCTTCTCCCTGCCTCCGCACACCAAGCATGGAGCGGTGCTCCCGCTGCGCGACGGCGAGTGGGAGCGCGTGGATCTCCACAGGCATGAGTTAAGCTCAGGGGGATCGCGTCTTTCCGCGGGAGACGCTCGGAGGAGCATTTGCAACGATTACGGCCTGGGCTCGTGCTCGCGGACCGGTACCGGCTCATCGGACACGTCGCATCCGGCGGGATGGGTCAGGTCTGGGAGGCCTTCGACGACGTGCTCGAGCGCCGCGTGGCCCTGAAGATCATGCATCCGCACAGCCAGGACGAGATCACCCTGGCAGAACGGTTCCGTGACGAGGCCCGGTTCGCCGCCCAACTCGCCCACCCCAACATCGTCACGGTGTTCGACTATCTCGACGTCGACGGTCTGGCCTGCCTGGTCATGGAATATGTCGACGGCCCGACACTGGGTGGCGTGCTCGCGCGCGGCCCCCTCTCTGCCGACGAGACGCGGGCCATCCTGTCAGCCCTCGCCTCCGGGCTCGCAGTGGCCCACGAGGCCGGCATCATCCACCGCGACATCAAGCCGGCCAACGTCCTGGTCTCCGACAGCGGGGCCAAGCTGACCGACTTCGGGATCGCCCGGTCGATCGACGGCGGCACCCACACCATGACGGGCCAGGTGCTCGGCACCGCGCACTACCTCAGCCCCGAGCAGGCGCTGGGACAGAAGGTGGGGCCGGAGTCCGACATCTACGGCCTCGGCGTTCTGGCCCACGAGATGCTGACCGGCGACAGGCCGTTCGACCGCGGAACGCCCATCGCCACCGCGCTGGCGCACGTCCGCGACGCTCCGCCCCCGCTGCCGGAGGGAACGCCCGAGGACCTGGAGGCGATCATCACCGCCTGCCTCGCGAAAGAGCCGGCGGACCGCCCGACGGCGGCGGTCGTCGCCCGGCTGCTCGAGGAGCCCGTGGTCATCCCCCACGACCTCGACCTCGCGGCGGACCCCGGCGACGGGCCCGATCCCGACGCGACGGCCCCGCTGATGGCGGTCCCCCGTCGCGCGATGGTCGAGGACTGACGCGACACGGGCTGCCCCTGTGCGGGCCGCCGGGTTCGATAATGGGTCGGTGAGCAGGCAGCCCGACTCCCAGGATCTGGTGTGTGGGATCGTCGCGGGCGCCGTGACCGCCGACGTGGTCTACCGCGACGAGGAGGTCGTGGCGTTCCTCGACCACAGGCCCGTGTTCAAGGGCCACGTGCTGGTCTGCCCCGTGACCCACGTCGACTCCCTGACGGAACTGCCGGCTGACCTGATCCTCCCGCTCTTCGCCGTCGTACAGCGGGTCGCGGTCGCCGTCGTGGACGCGCTCGGGGCCCAGGGCTCATTCACCGCCATCAACACGGTGGTCAGCCAGTCGGTGCCCCACCTGCACGTCCACGTCGTGCCCCGCACCAAGGGCGACGGCCTGCGCGGGTTCTTCTGGCCCCGCACCCGGTATGCGCCCGGCGAGCAGTCCGCCTACGCGGCCCGGCTGCGAGCGGCGCTCTCGGCTCCCCCGGTGCCACAGGACGGGTAGCCTCTCCGGCGTGAGGATCGCCACCTGGAACGTCAACTCCGCGAAGCAGCGGTTGCCGCGGCTGCTGCCCTGGCTCGAGGAGCGGCGCCCCGACGTCGTCTGCCTCCAGGAGACCAAGCTGAGCGACGCCGCCTTCTTCGACCTGTTCATGGGTCCCCTCACCCAGCTGGGCTACGAGGTCGCGCACCACGGGCAGGGAGGGTTCAACGGGGTGGCGCTGCTGTCGCGGGTGGGGCTAGTCGACGTCGAGCACAACTTCCCCGGCCAACCCGATTATCTCGGCGCGACGGAGTCGCGCGCCATCAGCGCGACCTGCGCTGGTGTGCGCATCCACAGTCTCTACGTCCCCAACGGCCGCGACGTGGCCTCGGACCACTACGCCTACAAGCTCGAGTGGCTCGATGCGCTCGCGGAGGCCGTCGCGGCAGGCCCGGCCGACGTGGCGCTGTGCGGAGACATGAATGTGGCGCCGGCAGACGCCGACGTCTTCGATCCCGCCGCCTACGTGGGCCACACCCACGTCACCGGTCCGGAGCGGGCGCGGATCGCGGCGTTCGGACTGGTCGACGTGGTTCGCGCGCGCTGGCCGGAGCCGGAGCGCGTGTTCTCGTACTGGGACTACCGCGCGGGCATGTTCCACCAGGACCTCGGCATGCGCATCGACCTGGTGCTGGCGTCGCAGCCGGTGGCGGACCGCGTCGCGGCGGCGTGGGTGGACCGCGCCGCCCGCAAGGGCAAGCTGCCGAGCGACCACGCCCCGGTCATCGTGGACCTGGACGAGGCACCCGACGGCGACATCGGGCCGGTCGTGCCTCCGCCGTCGAACCCCCGGCGCGGAGCGCGAACCCGACTGCCACAGTCGCGGGACTGACCCTCATCGGGCGTCATGGGTGCGACTGCGCATCCCGTCGGAGCCCGGTCGCGAGCCGGGAGATGCCGCGCCGCACGGCGGCCCGGATCGTGAGGGCCTCCGATCGGTCACCGGCTCCGAGGAGGCTGGCGCTGACGAGCCCGAATAGCGCGCCGACGGCGAGCCGGACCGTCTCGCGATCGTCGTCGGCGGCCTGCGGGAGGCATTCCAGAACGCGGTCGCCGACAGCAACCCACAGCTGCCACTGGGCTTCGCGGACGAAGGGCACGAGCTGGGGATGACCGACCGCCAGCCTCGCCACCTCGGTCAGCGAGTGGAAAGAACCCACCCTGATCTGGTGCTCGACGAGGTCGCTGACCAGCTTGAGGGGGTCACCTGCCGCGGGCGGTCGCCACTCGCGCAGGGCGGCCTCGACGCGATGCACGACGACCGCGGCGACGGCCGCCTCCTTGCAGGAGTAGTAGTTCGAGAACGTCCGCCGCGACACCTCGACCTCCGCCACGACGTCGTCCACCGTCACCGCGCCGAACCCGCGCTCGCGTACCTGGCTGAAGGTGGTCGCGGCGAGTCGCTGCGCGACCGCGGCGCGTTTCGCGTCCCGTAGTCCTGGGGCCATGGAGTCAGTGTCCCACCCCGGCCACGACGGGCGCCTCCTCACGCGGAGCGGTCTCCGGCGCCACGTCGGCCACCTGGAGGCGCGTGCCCTCGACGTCAACCTCGGGAAGGATCCGGTCGAGCCATCTTGGCAGCCACCAGGCGTGGTCCCCCGCCAAGTGCAGCACCGCCGGGATAAGCGCCATGCGGATGACGAAGGCGTCGATGAGGATGCCCACTGCCAGCGCGAAGCCGAACTGCCGGATCATGGAGTCCTCGCTGAGGACGAATCCGCCGAAGACGGAGACCATGATGATGGCCGCCGCGACGACGACGCGGCTCGCGTGATGGAAGCCGTCGACCACTGCCTGCCGCGCGGTCTCGCCGTGCACGTAGGCCTCGCGGATCGAGGTGCCCAGGAAGACCTGGTAGTCCATCGCGAGCCCGTAGAGGATGCCGGTGGCCATGATCGGCAGGAAGCTCAGCACCGGGCCGGCGCGATCCACCCCGACCAGCCAGGTGAAGCTGGGATTGCCGAAGGCCGTGACGACGAGTCCCATGGTGGCGCCGATGGACAGGAGGAAGCCGGCGGTGGCGGCCAGCGGAACCACGACGGAGCGGAACACCACGAACAGGATGACGAGCGACAGGGCGGCCACCAAGGAGAGGTAAACGGGAATGGCCTCTGCCAGCGACTCGGACAGGTCGATGTTGATGGCCGTAAGCCCCGTGACGCCGATCCGATCAACACCGTTGAGCTCCGCGGCACGCACCGTCGTGACCAGCTCGGCCGTGCTCTCATCGGTGGGTCCGGCGTCCGGGACGACGGTGTAGAGCACGAGGGAGCGGTCCTCGGAGGTCCCCATCAGCTGCACATTTGCTGCGGTCTCGTGCGTGGCGAGCTCGGACTGCCATGCCTCGAGCCGGTCCTGGTCCACCGCGCCCGCGTCTGACGGAGTCAGCGCGACGATGAGCGGGGCGTTCGCGCCCTCACCCAGGGCGTGGGTCACCGAGTCGTAGGCGACGCGCTGACCCGAGTCGGGGGCAGCGACCGCCCCCGAGGGCATCCCGAGCTGCATCTGGGCGGCGGGCAGCGCCACGGCACCCAGCGCGAAAACGATGAGCACGATCGTGAGGATCGGTCGCGCGGTGACGCCCTCGACCCAGCGGGTGGCCAGCCGTCCGAAGCGCGAGTGCGCGTGGCCCCGATGGGCCCGCACGGGTTGAGTGCCTCCGCGTCGCCCACGACCGAGCAGCCCCAGCATGGCAGGGAGCGCCGTCAGGGACAGGGCGATGGCCAGGATGACGGTGACGGCGGCCGTGACCGCCATCGTCGAGACGAATCCCATGCCGAGGGTGAGCAGCCCGAGGAGCGCGATGACCACCGTCAGCCCGGCGAACAGGACCGCCCCGCCGGCGGTGGCGACGGCGCGGGACGTGGCCTCAACGGCGTCGAGACCGAGGCGCGCCCGGAGCGACCGCTGCTTGTGGATGATGAAGAGGGCGTAGTCGATCCCCACAGCCAGGCCCAGCATCAGCCCGAGCGCCGGCGTCGACGTGGTCATCTCGAAGTTCGCGGAGAGCGCGTAGGCGCCGCCCACCCCGATGAACACGCCGACGAGGGCGAGCAGGATGGGCAGGCCGGCCAGCGCGAGGGACCCGAGGGTCAGGAGCAGCACGACGGCGGCGATGGCGAGTCCGATGGCCTCACTCCCGCCGATCGGCGGCTCCATCGGCTGCAGGGCGCTGCTTGCGGCCACCGCGAGGCCCTCCGCCGCGACCTCTCCGTCGACCGCGGCGAGCAGGTCGTCGAGGCTGCCCTCGGGGAGATCGGAGATCTGCTCGGTGAGCTGGATGGAGGCGATGGCGACGGTGCCGTCGTCGGACACGACGACCGTCCGGCGCACCCCGTCGGAGGTCTCCAGTGTGGTTCCGCGCGGCGAGGTGCCCTGGAGGAGTCCGTCCAGGCGGCCGAGGGCCTCGTCGGTGGCCTTCGCGATGGAGTGATCGGCGGTCGCGGCCGGGTCGGTCATGCCCGGCTCGGGTGCCGGGAACCCGTCGACCGGGACGCCGAGCGTCTGGAGCTGCGACCGCAGCTGCCCGACCTCGGCGAAGAAGGCGCCGGACTGGGCGATGAGCTGCTCGTCAGGGGCGGCGAGGAGGGCGCGTGCCGTCGCCGTGGCCTCCGTCAACCGCGCGCCGAGCGCCGCCATGGATTCCTGGTGCGCGGGCGATGCGGACGGCACCCCGCCGGGGGCAGCGTCCGCCAGGGCGGTGATCAGCGCCGCGAGCTGGGCCCGTACCTCGTCGGCCACCTTGCCCTCAACGGTCGTGCGGACGGTGGTCTCCACCTCCGCGCGCTGCTCCTCCAACCGGGCGTCCCGGTCCAAGACGAAGCCGGTTCCGACAGCGGCGTCGAGCGCCCCGGCGATCGCGTCTGCCCTGTCCGGGGTATCCACCCGCCCGCCGTCGTCGGCATAGAAGACGAGGGTGCCCTGCGTGCCGCCGGCCTCGGGGAGCGCCGCGGTGACCTCGTCCAGCACGAGTTGCGCGGGGGCGTCGTCGAGCGTGAGACGTGAGGAGATCGACGGGGTCTGCGTCAGCAGCAGCCCGACCACCGCGGCGATGACGAGCACCCAGGCCACCAGGAACGCCAATGGCCGGGTGGCCGCCGTCCTGCCGAGGCGGTAGAGGATGGAGGACATGCGGCTGGCCCTTCGGTGGATGACGGAGACGTCCCCACGGTAGACGCAATGTTGCCCATTAGGCAACTTTGCCTAATGGGCAACACATCTCGTGGTGTCAGAGCCGGGCGCGGAACTCCGCGTGCTGCCGCATGACGGCCGCGGGGACCTTGGCACCCATCCGGGCCAGGAACACGTCCGTGTCGTCGGCCTCGGCGCTCAGCGCCTCGGGCTCGATCGCGAACAACGCGTCCCAGTCCTCGCGGCTCACCCCCGCCGCCGCGTAGTCGATGGCGCCGTCGACCGGCACGAGGCCGAACGGCGAGTCGACGGCGTCGGCACGACCCTCAATGCGCTCGGTCATCCACGCGAGGGCTCGGGAGTTCTCCGAGAAGCCGGGCCAGAGGAAGCGGCCGTCCTCGCCGCGGCGGAACCAGTTCACCTGGAAGATCAACGGTGCCTGACCCGAGCGCCCGAGCCGCTCGCCCACCGTGAGCCAGTGCTGCCAGTGGTCCGCCATGTGGGTCCCGGAGAACGGCAGCATCGCGAAGGGGTCGCGGCGCAGCTCGCCCAGGGTGCCCTCGGCGGCGGCGGTGCGCTCGGAGGCGAGCGTCGCGCCGATGTAGACGCCGTGCTCCCAGCTCCTGGCCTGCGCAACGAGGGGGACGTTGGTGGCTCGCCGGCCGCCGAAGATGACGGCGTCGATCGGGACACCCGCAGGGTCGTCCCACGTGTCGGCGATGGACGGGCAGAGGTCCGCGGAGACCGTGAAACGCGAGTTGGGGTGGGCTGCGGGGGCCTCCGAGTCCGGGGTCCAGTCGCGCCCCAGCCAGTCGACGAGGTGCGACGGGGTCTCCTCGGTGAGGCCCTCCCACCACACGTCGCCGTCGTCGGTCAGCGCGACGTTCGTGAAGATGGTGTCGCTCTGGACCGTGGCGATGGCGGTGGGGTTGGTGGAGTGGCCGGTGCCAGGTGCGACGCCGAAGAATCCCGCCTCCGGGTTGATGGCCCGCAGGCGGCCGTCAGGGCCGGGGGCCATCCAGGCGATGTCGTCGCCGATGGTCTCGACCGTCCAGCCGGGCATGGACGGCTTCAGCATCGCGAAGTTCGTCTTGCCGCAGGCGCTGGGGAACCCGGCGGCGACGTGGAAGGCGCGGCCGCTGGGGTTGGTCACCTTGAGCAGCAGCATGTGGGCTGCCAGCCAGCCCTCTTGCTCGCCGATCTTGGAGGCGATCCGCAGCGCGAAGGCCTTCTTGGCCAGGATGGCGTTGCCGCCGTACGCCGAGCCGTAGGACCAGATCTCGCGCGTCTCGGGGTAGTGGACGATGTACTTCGTCTCGTTGCACGGCCAGGCGACGTCGGCGTCCCCCGGCTGCAGCGGAGCCCCCACCGAGTGGACGGCGGGCACCCACTCGGTGCGCGGGCCGATCTGCGCCAGGGCGTCTGCCCCCATCCGTGTCATCGTGCCGGTGCTGAGCACGACGTACGGCGAGTCGGTGACCTGGACGCCGAGGCGGGCGAGCGGGCTGCCGACAGGGCCCATGGAGAAGGGCATGACGTACATCGTGCGACCGCGCATGGCGCCCCGGAACAGGCCGGTCAGCGTCACGCGCATCTCCGCGGGAGCCGCCCAGTTGTTGGTGGGACCGGCGTCGTCCTCCCGCTCGGAGCAGATGAAGGTGCGCGACTCGACGCGGGCCACGTCGCTCGGGTTCGAGCGGGCCAGGTAGCTGTTGGGGCGCTTCTCCGGGTTGAGCCGGATGAGCGTGCCGGCGGCCACGGCCTCGTCGAGCAGGCGCTGTCGCTCGGCGGCGGAGCCGTCGCACCACACGATCCGGTCGGGCTGTGTGAGTTCGGCGATCGAGTCCACCCAATCGACGACTCGGGAGTCGGCGTTGTCGGGGGCGTGGCGGGTGAGAGTGGCGGTGGCGGTCATGCGAATCTCCCTGTGGTGCGCTGCGGTGCGGATAACCTCGTGGTTTCACCATAGGCAGCGGACCCCGCGGTCTGGATAGTCGAATTGCTGTGAAGTTTGGCTATTCTTCTCATAGAGTGAAGTCCATGGCAGATCTCTCGACGCTGGGGCGCCGCATCAGACATTTCCGCACCAAGGCCGGCCTGACGCTGGAAGAAGTGGGAGAGATCACAGGGACCGCCCCCAGTCAGCTGTCCATGATCGAGAACGGACACCGCGAGCCCCGCCTGTCCCTCCTGGAGTCGCTGGCGACGGCGCTGGCGGTCTCGACGTCGGACCTGCTCGACGGGGAACCGCCGTCGCCGCGCGCAGCCCTGGAGATCGAGCTGGAGCGGGCGCAAGCATCCCCGGCCTATCGCGAGCTCGGCCTGCCGATCCTTCGGCCCACCCGCGCCATGTCCGACACCATGCTCAAGACCCTCGTGGGCCTCCATCGCGAGCTCGACCGGCGGGCGCGGATGTCGATCGCGACCCCCGAGGAGGCGCGGCGCGCCAACACGCAGCACCGGGCGGACATGCGCGAGCGGAACAACCACCTGCCCGAGATCGAGGCGATCGCCGAGCAGGCCACCAAGGCCGTGCGCCACACCACCGGGGCTCTGACACACCGCGCCGTGGCGCAGATCGCCCAACAGGTGGGGCTCACCATCGTGCACACCGACGACCTGCCGCACTCGGCGCGCGCCGTCGTCGACCGGGAGCATGGCCGGATCTACATTCCGCCCGCCTCCATCCCCGGCGGCCACGGGCTCCGGTCCCTCGCCCTGCAGGCCGTGGCCAACAGGATGCTCGGCCACCGGGAGCCCGTCGACTATGCCGACTTCCTGCGGCAGCGCCTTGAGGCCAGCTACTTCGCCGCCGCGTGTCTGATGCCCCGTGCGGCATCGGTCGAGTTCCTGGAGCGAGCGAAGCGGAACCGCAACATCGCGATCGAGGACTTCCGCGACACCTTCGGCGTCACGCACGAAGGCGCCGCGCTGCGGTTCACCAATCTCGCCACGCAGTATCTGGGCATCACGCTGCACTACCTGCGCGTCGACGGCGACGGCAGCGTGGTCGGCGCCTACGAGAACGACGGGCTGCCCCTGCCCCAGGACGCGACCGGATCCACCGAGGGCGAGGTGGTCTGCCGGCACTGGAGCGCCCGGCAGGCGTTCGCCCGGACCACGCGCACCAGCGAGCACTACCAGTACACCGACACCCCCGTCGGCACGTTCTTCGAGTCCACACAGACCGGCATCGGCACGAACTCGGAGTTCTCCATCACGCTCGGGGTCCCGTACGCCGAGTCCAAGTGGTTCCGGGGGCGTGAGACCCAGCGGCGCGAGCTGTCGACCTGCCCGGACGCGCGGTGCTGCCGCAGGCCCGACGACGGGCTGACCGAGCGCTGGAAGGGTCAGGGGTGGGCGTCGCCGAGGGTGCGCACACACCTGTTCGCGCCCCTGCCCCAAGGCACCTACCCAGGCGTCGACGACCGCGAGCTCTACGAGTTCCTGGAGGCCCACGCGCACGACTGAGACCCGCCTGTACGCTCGTCGTTTCCGCACCCCGGGAGCGCCCCGCGAGCGTACGATCGTGGTGAGGTGAGGAGGGGCCATGGCCCTCATGACAACGTCCTCGCGACCGCGCACCACGATGCGCAGAGTCGCCGCTCTCCTGAGTCTGGTGGTCAGCGCCACCTACCTGGTGGTGTTCCTGCAGCTGTTGCGGACCTTCGGCGAGCTGCCCGACGATCCCACTCCCGCGTTCGAGTTCCTGGCGGGCGTCTATCTGGTGGGGGCCATCGTGACGCTCGTCTTCGACAACCGTGGGCTCCAGTGGTTGGGCGCCGCCGTCCAGGTGGCGCTCCTTGCGGGCTATGTGGGGATCACGGTGCTCAAGGAGCAGGAGTTCGCCCGACGGTTCCTGGTGCAGGGCGTGCTGATCTCGGTCGCCCAGGTCGCGTTGCTGGCCGTGTTGGTCGCCCTGGCGCTGGGACGCGGCATGGAAGACGCCGGCTCGGCCTGAGTCGCGTCGCTCGACCTCCGGGCGCCGGCCCCGACCGACGGCACGGCCCTCGGACCCTCGCGCGCCGTAGGGTGGGGCGCGTGACTGTCGAAGTTGTCGCCGCGATCGCGGCTGTGGTCCTGGCCCTCGTCGGCCTCGTTGGCATCGTCTTTCCCGTGCTGCCTGGCAGCATCCTCGTCGGCGGCGGAGCGCTGGTGTGGGCCATCTGGGGCACGTCCGGCTGGGGCTGGGTCGCGTTCGGGGTGGCCGTCGTCCTGCTGCTCATCGGCGGGCTCAGCAGTTGGGCGCTCACCGGGCGCTCCCTGCAGCAGCGACAGATCCCCAAGTGGCCGATCGCCGTCGGCCTCCTACTCGGTATCGTCGGAATGATCCTGCTGCCCGGGTTCGGCCTGCCGATCGGCTTTGTCGTCGGACTGCTCGTAGCCGAGTGGTACCGGGTGCGCGACCTGCGCCAGGCGGCGGTCACCAGCTGGGAGACGGTCAAGGCCCTCGGGCTGGGCATCCTCATCGAACTCGGCTGCGCGATGCTGGCGACGGCGGTGCTCGCGGTGAGCGTCGCGACGGCCTGGTGACGCCGCCGCTGCTCCCGATTCCGCCTGCGTCGCCCGCAGGCCACCCACCGCAGAAACCCACTCTTGACAGGACCGCGCCGACCTGCTTACTCTTCTAGTTATACGCATAACCCAGAGAGGTGTTCGATGGAGAACCAGCCAACCATGAACGACGTCGCCGCGGCAGCCGGCGTGTCGCAGGCGACGGTGTCCATGGTGCTCAACGGGACCCGCTCGGGACGCGTGTCGGCCGCCACGGCGCAGCGGGTCCTCGACGCCGCCAAGGATCTGGGCTTCCGCACCAACGTCCACGCCAAGGTGCTCCGCGAGGGCAAATCGCGGATGATCGGGCTCATCGGCGACGAGGTGGCCACCACCGAGTTCGCCGGGGAGATGATCCTCGGCGCCCAGCAGGAAGCCTGGCGTCAGGGATACGTGCTGCTCACCGTCGACACCGCCGGCGATCCCGGGCTCGAGAAGGCCGCCATCTCGATGATGCAGTCCTACCGCGTGGCGGGGGTGATCTACGCCGCCATGTACCACCGCAAGGTCGAGGTGCCCGCGACCCTTGCCGGCATACCCACTGTCTGCGTCAACTCCCAGGATGCGAGCGGCTCGCTCACCAGCATCTTCCCCGACGAGGTGGCGGGCGGGCGTGACGCCGCCCGGATCCTCCTCGACGCGGGCCACCGTCGCATCGCCATGATCAACATCGCCCCCGAGGGATCGCCGCTGCCCGCCGCCACCGGCCGCCTCCAGGGGTTCACCGACGCCCTGGCCGACGCCGGGCTCCTGCTGGACCCGCGCCAACTCCGCTACGGCGACGGCGCCTACGAGGACGGGCTCACGTTCGGCGCGGAGCTTCTCAGCCGGTCGGACCGCCCCACGGCCATCTTCTGCGGCAACGACCGGACCGCTCTGGGCACGTACCACGCCGCCCATCTCCTTGGGCTCTCCGTGCCCGACGACGTCAGCATCGTCGGGTTCGACAACCAGTCCCTCCTGATCCCGATGTTCTCCCCGCGCCTCACGACGTTCCAGCTCCCGCTCGTGGAGATGGGACGCCTCGCGGTCGCCGAGGTGTTGAGCGGCAGCTCGACGCCGAAGCGACTCGCCGTTGATTGCACCCTCCACTCCCGCGACTCCGTCGCGCTCGCAAAGGTCCCCGCATGACGTCCACCAGCACCGTCCTCCCGCCGCCCCCGGCCCCGCAGGTCGCCGAGCCGGCCCCCGCCACCACGACACGCAGGCGTGTCTCGCGGCGGGCCGCCATCCTTCGCTCTTGGCAGTTATACGTACTACTGGCACCCGGCCTGATCTATCTGCTGATCTTCAAGTACTGGCCGATGTACGGCGCCCAGATCGCGTTCCGCAACTACAACCCCGCCTCGGGATTCACCGGTAGCCCGTGGGTCGGCCTCATGCACTTCGAGCGGTTCATCAACTCGTTCCAGTTCGAAGAGCTGCTGGTCAACACGCTGACCATCAACACCGTCGGCCTGCTCGTCGCGTTCCCCGTGCCCATCGTCCTGGCACTGATCGTCAACCAGCTCTCGTCGCGGCGGTTCAAGAAGGTCGTGCAGAGCGTCCTGTACGCGCCGTCGTTCATCTCCGTCGTCGTCGTGGTGGGCATGATCTTCCTGCTCTTCAGCCCCGGCTCCGGGATCGTCAACAACGTCATCGAACTCTCCGGAGGCGAGCCGATCTTCTTCATGGGAGACCCGGAGTGGTTCCGGCCCCTCTACATCGGCTCGGACATCTGGCAGAACGCCGGCTTCTCGATGATCATCTACCTCGCCGCCCTCACGGCCATCGATCCGTCGCTGCATGAGGCGGCCAAGATGGACGGCGCCAACAAATTCCGCCGCATCTGGCACATCGACATTCCGGGCATCATGCCTGTCGTCACGATCCTCTTCGTCCTGGCGATCGGCAACATCTTCAACCTCGGTTTCGAGAAGGTCTATCTGATGCAGACCCCGCTCAATCTCGACACCTCAGAGATCATCAACACCTACGTGTACAAGGCGGGCCTCCAGCAGGCGCAATTCAGCTACTCGGCCGCCATCGGGCTGTTCAACTCGGTCCTCAACCTCATCCTTCTCGTGACGTTCAACTACGTCGCCAAGAAGGCCAACCAATCCTCTCTCTGGTGAGCCACATGACCACGACCACAGCACCCCTGCCCCCGGCGTCGACCCTCGCCAAGCCGCGCGACGGCCTGGCCGCCCGCATGGCCGACCCCCTGTTCAACATCGTCACCGTCGGGATCCTCGTGATCGCGGTGATGATGATCATCTACCCCCTCTACTTCATCGTCATCGCGTCGGTGAGCGACCCGAACCTCATCGCGCAGGGTAAGGTCTGGCTGCTGCCCCAGGGATTCACCCTGGAGGGCTACCAGACGCTGTTCGCCAACGACGCCATGCTGCGCGGCTTCGGCAACTCGCTGCTCTACACCTTCGTCGGCACGCTGGTGAGCGTCGCGGTCACCCTGACGACGGGATACGCCCTGTCCCGCCGCGACATGCCCGGCCGCAGCCTCTTCATGATCCTGTTCGTCATCACCATGTTCTTCGACGGCGGGCTCATCGCGCGCTACCTCGTGGTCCGCGACCTCGGCCTGCTCGACACCATGTGGGCCGTCATCCTGCCGGGCGCCGTCGGGGTGTGGAACCTCATCATCGCCCGCACGTTCTTCGAGACCAACGTCCCCGCGGAACTGCGCGAAGCGGCGCAGATCGACGGCGCCGACGACTTCCGCTTCTTCTTCGGAATCGCTCTCCCCCTGACCAAGCCACTCATCGCATTGATGGCCATGACCCACATCGTGGCGTACTGGAACT
Organism: Tessaracoccus lapidicaptus; assembly: GCF_001693815.1. Lineage (GTDB taxonomy): Bacteria > Actinomycetota > Actinomycetes > Propionibacteriales > Propionibacteriaceae > Arachnia > Arachnia lapidicapta. Next base: position 24,209 of record NZ_MBQD01000004.1, read on the forward strand.
CCTACTTCGACGCGATGATCTACCTCAATGACGAGTCGATGTATCCGTTGCAGCTGGTTCTACGCAACGTGCTCGTCGAGTCCCAGGCCTCGGCCTCACTCGACACCGGATCCATCGATTCCTACGCGGCCGCACAGCGACTCGGCGAACTGATCAAGTACGGAATGATCGTCGTCTCCACCGTGCCGCTGCTCATCATCTTCCCCTTCCTGCAGAAGTACTTCGTGAAGGGCGCCACCCTCGGCGCCCTCAAGTGATCAATCAACCCCGAAAGGACACATCAACGATGATCAAGCGACGCAGCATCCTCACTGGGATCGCGGCCCTGGCGGCCTCCGGACTGGTCGCCGCCTGCTCCAACGGATCCGGCGGCAGCAGCCTGCCCGCCGACTCCTCCGACGCGTTCGGCTTCAAGCCCGAGGGCCTGCCCATCACGGAAAAGCCGCTCCCGCTGAAGTTCTCCGGCACCAAGTCCGCCCTGGCCCCCGACTACGAGAGCATGGAGCTCGTCCAGCGGTGGAAGAGCGACACCAACATCGACGTCGCGTGGGACAACCTCCCGGACAACGTGTACGCCGAGAAGAAGAACCTCATGCTCGCCTCCGGCGATCTGCCCGACGCCCTGTTCAACACCGGCCTCAGCGATTTCGACGTCGTGACCAACGGGTCCAACGGCACGCTCATCCCGCTCGAGGGCCTGATCGCCGAGCACGCGCCGATCCTGCAGGGCATCCTCGACGCGCGCCCCGACATCCGCGGCGCCATCACGGCCTCCGACGGCCACATCTACACCCTGCCCGCCGTCGAGGAGCTGGGCATCCTCGCCTACCCGAACTTCCTCTTCGTCAACAAGACGTGGCTCGACGAGGCCGGCCTGCCGGTTCCCACGACCATCGACGAGTACGAAGAGGCCCTCCGCGCGTACAAGGCTCGCGGCGCGATCCCGCTGTCGTTCCGCGTCGACTCGTTCTGCGCCAACGTCGCCGACCTCATCGCGGCCATCGGTGGTCTGCCGGACAACAACGACCACCGCATCGTGCAGGACGACAAGGTCATCTTCACGGCCGCCCGTGAGGAGTGGCGCACCGCCGTCAAGCGCCTCGGCGAGTGGTACCAGGAGGGCCTCATCGACCCGGAGAGCTTCTCTCAGGACGACCCGACCTACCTCGCCAAGGGCAAGACCGACCCGATGAACCTGGGCTCGTTCATCTGGTGGGAGATGAAGGAGGCCGTGGGCGAGGACCGCGTGGCCGACTACGCGCACGTCGGCGTGCTCAAGGGCTTCGACGGCAAGCAGCGGGCCTCGGTGTCGAACTACGCCGAGATCAACAGAGGCGCGTTCGCGATCACCAGCGCCAACAAGTACCCGGCCGCCACCATGCGCTGGGCCGACCGCCTGTACGACCCGGTCATGTCGGCGGAGACCCGCTGGGGCCCGATCGGCGTGACGCTGGAGGAGAACGCCGACGGCATCCTCGTCCAGATCCCCGCCAAGGCGGGCGAGTCGGAGGGCGAGCGTCGCCAGAAGGTGGCGCCGGGCGGCCCCTGCATCACCACGCGCGAGCACTTCGAGACCGTTGTCGCCCCCGAGCCCCGCGCCAAGGAGCGCCAGGACATGTGCCGCGAGTTCTACGAGCCGCACCGCGCCAACGACGCCTACCCGCCCGTCATGCTCAGCAACGAGGAACTGCAGCAGATCGCCGACGCGCAGACGGAGATCAACACCTACGTCGGCCGGCAGTTCGCGAAGTTCATCGTCGAGGGCAACATCGACGCTGAGTGGGACAGCTACGTGGCGCAGCTCGAGTCCATGGGGCTGTCGAAGGTCGTGGAGGTCTACCAGGGCGCCTACGACCGCTACAAGAGCGCCTGATCCATCCATCCCAGTCTGACGAGGTTTCTTCCTGATGCACCCCACCCCCCACTACCGCCCGGCGCTGCACTTCACCCCGCGGTCGACCTGGATGAACGATCCCAACGGCCTGATCCTGCACAAGGGCCGGTACCACCTGTTCTTCCAGAACAACCCCGCGGGACGCACCTGGGGCAACATCGGTTGGGGCCACGCGGTGTCGTCGAACCTCCTCGACTGGGAGGAACTACCGATGGCCATCCCCGCCACCGAGCAGGAGATGGCCTTCTCGGGGTCCGTCGTCTGGGACCGGGACAACACGTCCGGCCTGGGCGACGGCCCCGACGGCCCGCTGGTGGCGCTGTTCACCAGCTCGTACACGGCCGCTCATCCCGAGCGCGCCGGGCTGCAGGCGCAGTCGCTGGCGTTCAGCGTCGACGACGGGCTGACCTGGACGCGGTACCCCGGCAACCCCGTGCTCGACCGCGGGTCGCGGGACTTCCGTGACCCCAAGGTGTCGTGGCACGAGCCCACTCGTCGGTGGGTGATGGTGGCGGTAGAGGCGGCGGACCGGCAGGTCCTCATCTTCTCCTCCCCTGACCTGATCGACTGGACCCACGAGAGCAGCGTCGGGCCGCTCGGCGAGGAGGGGCTCCTGTGGGAGTGCCCCGATCTCATCGAGGTGCCGCTCGAGGGCGCCGGGGTGTCGCGGTGGGTGCTGCTGCTGAGTACCAACCCGGGCGGCTTCGCGGGCGGCTCCGGCATGCACTATCTCGTGGGGGACTTCGACGGCGCGACGTTCACCCCGGACGGGGGCCTGCGCTGCTTCGACCACGGGGCAGACATGTACGCGGCGGTGTCGTTCCAGGGCACCGACCAACCCACCGTCATGGGGTGGATGAGCAACTGGGCCTACGCCAACGCGACGCCGACCTATCCGTGGCAGTCGGCCATGACGCTGGCCCGGACGCTCACGCTCGCTCCGGGCGTCCGGGGGCCGGTGCTGCGGCACACGCCGGTGCTGCCGGCCGTTGCGCCGGAGGGGGTCCATCTGGCGGACTTCGAGCTGCTCCCCGGCGAGCAGGTGGTCGTCGAGACCGGTGACGGCGAGGAGCTGAGCCGCTTCATGCTGCAGCGCCTCCCGGACGGCGACCTCGTCGTGGACCGCAGCGGCGCAGACCCGCACGGCGTCCACGGCGGGATCCACGTCACGCCGCCCATCGCCCTGCCCGGCGGGCCGGTGACGGGGTTCCTCGTGGAGGATCACGGTCTGATCGAGGTGTTTCTCGACGGCGGGCGCGTCGCGGTGACGACCCAGACGTTCCCCCACGTCGGTCCGGTGCGCGTGGTCGGTCCGACTCGGCCCGGCGCGGGCGGTCGTGCGGGGGATGCGGCGGTCGCGGCCGTCGCGGCGGCGGATACTGGCGCGGTCGCCGTCGGCTAGGACGGTTGAGCCTGACACGCGGTCTGTCGGCCCTCGATGAGCCTGACACGCGGTCCGGTGGCCCTCGACGAGCCTGAGCCGAGGCTCGACGACGGAAATGCGGGATGTCAACGCTGCCAGCGGGGCGAGACCAGGATCAGGCTCAACGCCATTCACCGGACCGCGTGTCAGGCTCAACCCCACCCACCGGACCGCGAGTCAGGCTCAACTCCGCGCGGACCGCGCGGCCGGCAGCCACAATGGCGTCATGAGCCCCTCCCCGGAGTCCTTCGGCCACCTCCCCGGCGAGCTCGCACTCGTCGTCGTCGACGTGCAGAACAGCTACTTCGAGCTGCCAGGGCTGACGGAACAGAAGGACGCCCTCCTGCCGAAGGTCCTCGACCTCATCCACGCCGCCCACGACGCCGGGCGCCCCGTCATCCTCGTTCGCACCCAACACGAGCGCGACCGCTCCACCTGGACGCTCAACATGCTCGAGGACCACCAGGGCTTCGCCTTCCCGGGCACGGCCGAGGCCCAGTTCGTCGACGGCGTGGCCGACGTCCCCCACGTGGAGATCGTCAAGACCCGCGACAGCGCATTCCACGGCACCGACCTGCGCGGCCAGCTCGAGCTGCTGGGCGTCACCCGGCTGCTGCTCTGCGGCGTCTCCACGCACAGCTGCATCGCCCAGACCGCGACCGACGCGTTCGCCTACAACCTGTACGTCGCCGTCGCCGTCGACGCCGTCACATCCGAGAACGCGGATCTGGCCCGGGCGCTGCTGGAGTTCCTCAGGACGGAGATGCGACAGCCGACCCTCGCCCAGGCCGACTGCCTGGCTCTGCTCTCGGGGAGGTAGCCCCGCCGCGGCGCGCGCCCGGCATACGATGGACATGACCGCGACAACCCGGCCCCCGCCGGGACCCGCTGGGAGGTGGAGCGCATGATCCCCGTCCGCATCGCCGGGTTGGCCCTCGATGCCAGACAACAGCCGGTAGTGATCCTCAAGCCCCTCGACGAGGACCTCGGCCACGGCCGCATCCTGCCGATCTGGATCGGCGGCCTGGAGGCGGCCGCGATCCTCAAGGGCGCCGACGACACGCCGCCGCCCCGCCCCCTCACCCTGGACCTGATGCGCTCCATGCTCGAGGCGCTCGACGCCGAGGTCGAGCGGATCGCCGTCACCCGCATCGACGACGGCACGTTCTACGCCGAGATCACCCTCAACACGCCGCTCGGCGACCGCGTGCTGGACGCCCGGCCCTCCGACGCCATCGGCCTGTCGCTCCGGACCGGATCCGTCATCTGGGTCGCGGAGGACGTCCTCGACCAGGCCGGGATCGCGGACGAGCGCGAGGAGCAGGTCGACGAGGAGGAGGAGGTCAAGGCGTTCAGCGAGTTCCTCGAGCACGTCGACCCCGAGGACTTCCAGGGGTGACTCCCCGATAGTGCTCCCGGTGGTAGGCGTCGATGGTCTCGTCCACGTCGCCCTCGAGGGAGAGGAACTGCCGCGCCAGGGTCGTCGCCAGATCCTCGAGCGCCAACCCGAGGTGGATGCCCGCATCGCGTACGGTCGCGTCGGCCGAGGCCTGGGCCGCGTCGCGCAGCGCGACGGCGTGGACCAGTTGCTTGGCCAGCGACGTGTCGGGGTCGGCCTCCTGGAAGTAGAACTGCTCGGAGTGCTGCGTGAAGTCGCTGCGAACCTCCAGCAGCTGCCTGGCGAGGGCGCGCAGGGTGAGGGTGGCCGCGACCGGGTCCCAGGTGCTGAGCCGCCCCGCGACGCCCGCGTCACCCAACGCCCGCAACTCGGCGGCCAGTGACCGCCGACGCGCGAGCGGGGGCCACACCTGCGAGAACCAGGCCAGCGCCGCGGTGAGCAGCGCGAAGCCGGCCACGGCCTCCAGCGCGGGGGCAAAGCGGAGCCACGGACCGGTGCCGACCACGTCACCGAAGCCCAGCGTCGCGATCGTCACGAGGGACAGGTAGTAGGCCTCGGCGAAGTCGTTGTACGCGGTGTGGTCGATGTTGGGCGCGTAGGCGAAGCCCTCCGGCACGTAGGGGTAGTACACGAGCGCCCACCCCAGGACCTGGAGGAACAACCACATGAGGATGACCGCCATCATCGCGACCGCCCCGCTCGCGGACCGCATCCGGTGTCCCGAGAGTTTCGACAGCCACCAGACGGCCCGCATGACGGCAGTGCTGAGCCAGCCGTTACCGCTCGGATACAGCAGGGTCTGGAACATGTCGAGCAGCCCGGTCACCACGATGGCCAGGCCGAGCACCGCGATCACCAGCTCCACGTCGCCACCTCCGTTGATCGAAGCCTAGGACGTCGCTCCGGCGCCTGGGGCGATCCGGCGCTGGCGCGCCAGGGGTCGACGCGTCAGGCGCTGTCGCGCACCACGAGTGTCGTGGGTAGCGTCACGTGCCGGGGTACCTCGCCGCTGGTCAGCTCGCACAGCAGGGTCACCATCTGCTCGCTGAGGTCCGCCCAGGGCTGGCGCATCGTGGTGAGTTGCGGGTCCAGTTCCTCGGCGAGACCGGAATCGTCGAACCCGGCGACGGCGACGTCATCGGGCACCCGCAGCCCCGCCTGGCGCAGCGCGCGGATGGCCCCCGCGGCCATGGCGTCCGAAGCGGCGAACACCGCGTCGACCGGCTTCCCACGCGCCAGGATCCGCGACATCCCCGCGACGCCCGAGCGCAGGCCCCAGTCGCCGATCTCGACGAGGTCGGGATCGAAGTCCGGACCCATCTCCTCGCGGAATCCCTGGAGCCGGAAGAGTCCGCCCGACGTGTCCTGGGGGCCGGCGAGCAGCGCGATCCGACGGTGGCCACGGGACCGGAGGTATCGCACCATCTCCTTGGCCGAGCCCGCCTCGTCGACGGCGACCCATGCGGCGTCGGCCTCCCGCCCGAGCGGCACGCCGCAGACCACGGTCGGCACCCCGGCGGCGGTCAGGGACTCGATGAGCCGGTCCGACTGGTGTGACGAGATCAGCATGACCCCGTCGACGTGTCCCGAGGCGAGGTAGCGGCGCGCGCTGTCGCGCTCCGGCTCGGACCCGGCCACGAGCAGGACGAGGGTCATCGAGCGCCTGGCGAGCGCCTGCGTCGCCCCGCGCAGCAGGTTGGAGAAGGTGGGGTCCGAGAACAACAGAGCCGTGTCCTCGGCCAACAGGAACGCGAATGAGTTGGCCTTGCCGGTGACCAGGCTCCGCGCCGAGTGGTTGGCGGTGTACCCGGTGCTGCGGACGGCCTCCTCGACGGCCGCGCGCGCCTTCTCCGACACCCAGTGGCCCCCGTTGAGCACCCGTGACACGGTCGCGCTCGACACGCCGGCGGCGACGGCGACGTCGCTGATCGTCGGCCGCGGTCGGGGCGTCACGGTCTCCATGGGACGAACTGTAGCGCCGTCACGCCGGGCGATCGGCGGGGAACCTGTAAGCGATTACAGTTTGATAACGATTCGTTATGGAGGGTTGCGTCGCGACGCCGCCGCTCCCAGACTGTAAGCGCTTACAGGTCGGGACAACCCGACGACGGATCGAGATGCGACGAGGTGTCAGCCCTAGTGACAACCCCCTGGCCAGCCATCGACGGCATCGCCTACGGCGGCGACTACAACCCCGACCAGTGGCCGCGCGCCGTGTGGGATGAGGACGTCGCCCTGATGCGCCGCGCGGGCGTGAACCTGGTGAGTGTCGGCATCTTCTCGTGGGGAAAGCTCGAGCCCTCCCCCGGCCGGTTCGACTTCGCCTGGCTCGACGAGATCCTCGACCTCCTGCACGGCAACGGCATCGCCGTCGACCTCGGCACGCCCACCGCCGCTCCGCCGGCCTGGTTCTTCGCGGACCACCCGGACTCCCGCGTCATCACCCGCGACGGCACGGTCATGGGCTTCGGGTCCCGCGGCATGGTGTCACACTCCTCGCCCGCCTATCGCGACGCCATCGTCCGCGTGGCCGGGGCGCTGGCCGAGCGCTACGCCGACCACCCCGCCGTCGTGCTCTGGCACATCCACAACGAGTACGGCACCCCGGTGAGCGAGGACTACTCGCGCCACTCCGTCACCGCGTGGCGCTCCTGGCTCCGCGCCCGCTACGGCACCCTCGACCAGCTCAACGAGCTGTGGGGCACCGCAGTGTGGGGGCAGACGTACCACTCCTGGGAGCACATCGGCGCCCCCGCCGCCGCCCCGTCGGTCGTCAACCCCACGATGCGGCTCGACTGGGCGAGGTTCACGGACCACCAGCTACGCGAGTGCTTCTCGCTGGAGCGCGACGCGATCCGCCGCCACGCCACCCAGCCGGTCACCACCAACTTCATGGCCAACCAGCACTGGGGCACCGACCTGTGGGAGTGGGCGAAGCTCGTCGACGTCGTGGCGGACGACCACTACCTCACCGCGGCCGACCGGGAGGCCCACATCGGGCTGGCCATCGCCGCGGACCTCAGCCGCTCCGTCGCAGGCGGCAAGCCCTGGATGCTGATGGAGCACTCCACGTCCGCGGTGAACTGGCAGCCGCGTAACGTCGCGAAGCGCCCCGGCGAGATGGCGCGCAACTCGCTGACCCACGTCGCGCGCGGCGCCGACGCCGTCATGTTCTTCCAGTGGCGGGCCGCCCGCTACGGCCAGGAGAAGTTCCACTCGGCGATGCTCCCGCACGCCGGCGTCGACAGCCGCGTCTTCCGCGAGGTCGTGGATCTGGGCGCGACGCTCCAGCGCATCGACGCCGTCCGCGGGTCGCGCGTCGAGGCCGAGGTGGCGGTGCTGTGCGACTTCGAGTCCTTCTGGGCTCAGGACCTGGAATGGCGTCCCTCCGAGGACCTCGACTACCGCCAGCAACTGCGCGCCTACTACGAGCGGCTCTGGCGCGACAACGTGACCGTCGACTTCGCCCTCCCCTCGCACGACCTCAGCCGGTACCGCCTGGTCGTCATCCCGTCGCAGTACCTGCTGCGCGCCGACGACGCCGCGAACCTCACGCGCTATGTCGAGGCCGGGGGCACGCTGCTGGTGTCCTACTTCTCGGCCGTCGTCGACGAGTACGACGCCGTCCACCGTGGCGGGTTCTTGGCTCCCCTCGAACCGGCGTTGGGCGTGTGGGTCGAGGAGTTCCTGCCGCTGCGCGAAGGCGACTCCATGACGGTGGTCACCGGCGACGGCGCATCGCTCGCCGCGGACATGTGGGCGGAGGACCTCGTCGTGACCGGGGCCGACGTCGTCGCCACGTACGAAGACGGACCCGCCGCCGGCAAGCCGGCCATCACCCGGCACCGGCACGGCGCCGGTCACGCCTGGTACGTCTCGACCCGACTGGACGCCGACGCCCTCCGCCAGGTGATGCGACGCGTCTACGACGACGCCGGCCTGGCACCGGCGGCCCTCCCCGACGGCGTCGAGGTCGTCGCCAGGCGCGGCGCCGGTGAGACGTTCACCGTCGCCGTCAACCACACCGACCAGGCCGTGGACCTCCCGTTCCCCGGCACCGATCTGGTCACCGGCCACGACACCGGCGGATCCCTCCGCCTGGCCGGCGGCGCCGTCGCCGTCGTCCGTGCCGATGACCCCGACCGCTCCATCCCGGAGCACTGACCACCCCACCCACCGAAAGGACCATCATGCGCAAGCTCCTGCAGGCCTCGCTCGCCCTGGGCACGGCCGCACTCATCGCCGGCTGCAGCGGCGGCGGCACGTCCCCCGCCACCTCGGCCCCCGCCGCCAGCGAGGCCGCCACCAGCACCGCCACGTCGAGCAGCGCCGCCCCCGCCGGCGAGGGCGCCACGCTGACCATCTGGACCGACGCCGAGCGCGAGGAAGCCATCAAGGGCCAGGCCGAGCGCTTCGAGGAGGCCACCGGCGCCGACGTCGAGGTCGTCCAGAAGAACTTCGAGGACCTCCGCAACGACTTCATCGCCCAGGTCCCGACCGGCGAGGGCCCCGACATCACCGTCGGCGCGCACGACTGGCTGGGCGCCCTCGTGACCGCGGGCGTCGTCGACACCGTCGACGTCGGCGACATGGCCGCCGAGTTCGAGCCCGTCGCGCTCGAGGCCATGACCTACGACGGCCAGCTCTACGCCCTGCCCTACTCCCTGGAGACCGTCGCGCTCATCCAGAACGTCGATCTCGTCGGCGACACCGCCCCCGCAACCTGGGACGAGATGATCCAGATGGGCGAGGCCTCGGGCGCCGAGCGTCCGTTCGTCATCAACACCGGCGGTGAGACCGGCGACGGCTACACCATGTATGGCTTCCAGACCTCGTTCGGCGCGCCCGTCTTCGTGCAGGACGAGAGCGGCTCCTACACCTCCGAGGTCGGCATGGGCGGCGAGAAGGGCCAGGCCTTCGCCCAGTGGCTGTACGACAACGGCATGAAGGGCAAGGGCTACCTCAGCACCACCGTCGACTACGACATCAACAATGAGCTCTTCGCCTCCGGCAAGGCCGCCTTCACCGTCCAGGGACCGTGGGCCATCCCGGCCTACGAGGGCGTCAACGTCAAGGTTAGCCCCATCCCCTCCGCCGGTGGCGAGCCCGCCGGGCCGTTCGTGGGCGTCCAGGGCTTCTACCTCAGCTCGCAGAGCGAGAACCCGCTGCTGGCGCAGGACTTCCTGGTCAACTACCTCGGCACCAAGGAAGGCCAGCAGTCCCTCTACGACGCCGACCCGCGCCTGCCCGCCCTCACCGCCATCGGCGAGGAGGTCAAGTCCGACCCGATCATCGCCGGCTTCCTGGAGTCGTCGAAGAACGGCGTCCCGATGCCGAACATCCCGGAGATGGGCGCCGTCTGGGACTTCTGGAACGCGGCCGAGGCCCAGATCATCGCCGGGGCTGAGCCGGTCGCCACCTGGGACACCATGATCACCAACCTGCAGGCCGAGCTCGACAAGTGACCGGAGAGTCGCACTCCCGACGATGGGGCCGCATGGGCGGGGGCTTCCTGGTGAAGCTCCTGCTCATGGGCATCGTCAACGCGTTCGGGGTCTCGGTGATCCTCAGCGCGTGGCAGGCCCAGTCCTGGGCGATCCTCGGCGTCTCCGTCGCGCTCCTCGCCATTGCCGACTGGGTCTACTTCAGCCGGCGCGCCCTGCCGCTGAAGTACCTCCTGCCCGGTCTGGTGTTCCTGGCCATCTTCCAGGTCTTCACACTGGCCTACACGGGGTACGTCGCGTTCACCAACTACGGCACCGGACACGCCGGATCCATGCAGCAGGCGGTGGACGCGGCCCTCATCCAGGCCGAGAAGCGCCTGCCTGACTCCCCCACGTATCCCCTCGCCGTCGTCCGCCAGGGCGACGAGATCGGGTTCGCGATCACCGACGACGGCGAGGTCCGGGTCGGCACGGCGGAGGAGCCGCTCAGCGCCGTCGAGGACGCCGCGGTGGGCGACGGCGACGTCCCGACCGCCGTCCCGGGCTGGGAGGTGATCCCCCGCGCCCAACTACTCACGGACACCACGCTGCAGCAGCTCGTGACGTCCCTGCGCGTCCCGGTCTCGGACGACGCCGAGGAAGGCTCGATCCGGACCCGCGAGGGGTCGAAGGGCACCATCTACTCGTCGTCGCTGGAGTGGGACGAGACCGGCCAGACCCTGACCAACACCGAGACGGGCGTCGTCTACTCCGCCAACGACCGCGGCGAGTTCGTCGGTGACGACGGCTCCCGCCTGCCCACCGGCTGGTACGTCAACATCGGCGCGGACAACTTCGTGCGGGCGGTGACCGACCCGTCACTGGCCGGGCCGCTGCTGACCGTCACGCTGTGGACGTTCGTGTTCGCGATCGCGTCAGTGGTGGTGAGCTTCGCCGTCGGGCTGGCCTTCGCGCTCATCTACAACGATCCGCGGCTGCGGGGCCGCAAGGTCATCCGCACCCTGCTCATCCTCCCCTACGCCTTCCCTGCCTTCATGTCCGCGCTGCTGTGGCGCGGCATGCTCAACGCCGAGTTCGGTGTGGTCAACGAGCTGTTCTTCTTCGGCTCGACGATCGGCTGGCTGTCGGATCCCGTCCTGGCCCGGCTCGCCGTCGTCTTCGTCAACGTGTGGCTCAGCTACCCGTACTGGTTCCTCGTGTCCACCGGCGCGCTGCAGGCGCTGCCCGCCGACACGCTCGAGGCCGCCACCATCGACGGCGCGGGACGCTGGCGGAGATTCCAGGCGATCACCCTGCCCCTGCTGCTCGTGGCGACGGCGCCCCTGGCGATCTCGTCGTTCGCGTTCAGCTTCAACAACTTCACCATCATCTACATGCTCACCGAGGGTGGGCCGGCCTTCCCCGGCAACCAGGCCCGGCTCGGCGCCACGGACATCCTCATCTCCGCGATCTACAAGATCTCGGGTGTCTCCGGCGGCGTGGCCGACTACGGCCTCGCGAGCGCCCTGTCGATCGTCGTGTTCATCGTCATCGGCGTCATCTCCGCTCTGGCGTTCCGCCAGACGCGCAAGCTGGAGGAGTACCAGTGATGTCCACCGTTCCGCTCGACGAACGCAACTCCGAGGGTCGCAATAAGGCGCGGCGCAAGATCTGGCTCGCCGAGGTGGGCTGGAAGTACCCGCTGGCGGTCATCCTCATCTTCTACGCGGTGTTCCCGCTGCTGTACGTCGTGTCCGCCTCCCTCAACCCCCGCGGCTCGCTCGCCGGCAGCAGCAATATGTTCAGCACCTTCTCCGCGTCGAACTTCGCCGCGCTGGGCGAGACCATGTACTGGACCTGGTTCCTGAACACACTCATCGTGGCGGGATCCGCCGCCGTGGGCGCGGTGCTCATGGGCGCCGCCGCGGCCTACGCGTTCTCGCGCTTCCGGTTCGCCGGCCGACGGCTGTCGCTGACGTCTCTGCTGATCATCCAGATGTTCCCCCAGACGATCGCGTTCGTCGCCGTCTTCCTGCTGCTCCTGGCGCTGGGTGAGGTCGTGCCCGCGCTGGGGATCAACTCGAAGCTCGCGCTCATCGCGGTCTATCTCGGCGGAGCCCTGGGGTCGAACACGTTCCTCATGTACGGGTTCTTCAACACCATCCCCATGGAGATCGACGAGTCCGCCAAGATGGACGGCGCCTCGCACGCCCAGATCTTCTGGCGGCTGATCATGCCGCTGGTGGCCCCGATCCTCGCCGTCGTCGCCCTGCTGGCGTTCATCTCGGCGTTCGGCGACTTCATCCTCGCCAAGATCGTGCTCGTCAGCGAGGACAACTGGACGCTCGCCGTCGGCATGTACCAGTGGGTGTCCAACCAGCTGACGTCGCGGTGGGGCCTGTTCGCCGCCGGCGTCGTGCTCGCCGCGCTCCCCGTCCTTGCCCTGTTCCTGTCCCTGCAGCGCTACATCGTCGGCGGACTCACCGCCGGCTCCGTCAAGGGCTGACCCGCAGCCCGCTCTCCCCATCACCGACGATCGGAGTGCCCATCATGAGAGTCCCCCACTACGGGCAGGCGTTCGCCCTGCTCCTTGTCCCTGCCCTGGCGCTGTCCGCCGTGGGCCTGCCCGCCTCGGCCGACCGTGGCCCCGTCCGCGCCGACGTGGCGGTCCAGAAGGTCGCCAACCTGCCCGACGGCTTCATCAACGGCGTCGACGTGTCGTCGGTGCTGTCCCTCGAGGAGTCGGGCGTGGTGTTCCGCACCCGCACAGGCAAGCCCGCCGACCTGTTCCACGTGCTGGCCGACCACGGCGTCACCGACGTACGGGTGCGGGTCTGGAACGACCCGTGGGACGCCGACGGCCACGGCTACGGCGGCGGTAACGTCGACGTCCCGCGTGCCGTCGAGATCGGCCGCCGCGCCACCGCCGCCGGGCTGCGGGTGCTCGTCGACTTCCACTACTCGGACTTCTGGGCCGACCCCGCCAAGCAGCAGGCGCCCAAGGCCTGGGCCGGGCTGTCGGTCGCGGAGAAGGCGACGGCGCTGCGGGAGTTCACCGCCGAGTCGCTGACCGCGTTCCGGGACGCAGGCGTCGACGTCGCCATGGTGCAGGTGGGCAACGAGACCAACGGCGCCATCTCCGGCGTCAGCGGCTTCGACGGCATGGCCCAGCTGTTCTCGGCGGGGTCCGCGGCCGTGAGGGAGGTCCTCCCCGACGCCAAGGTCGCGATCCACTTCACCAACCCCGAGGCGGCCGGGCGTTACGCCACCGCGGCCAAGGCTCTCGCCGACCGCGGCGTCGACTACGACGTCTTCGCGTCGTCGTACTACCCCTTCTGGCACGGCACGCTGAACAACCTCACGTCGGTGCTCAGGGACGTCCGCGAGGACTACGGCAAGGAGGTCGCCGTGGTGGAGACCTCCTGGGCCTACACGCTGGAGGACCTGGACGGTCACACCAACGTCATCGACCAGCCGGGTGAGGCCACCGCCTACCCGGTGAGCGTCCAGGGACAGGCCACCGCCGTGCGCGACGTCATCCAGGCCGTCGCCGACGCCGGCGGCATCGGCGTCTACTACTGGGAGCCCGCGTGGCTCCCCGTCGGTCCCGCCTCCGAGTGGGAGGCCAACCGGGTGCTCTGGGAGCGCGACGGTTCCGGCTGGGCCACCAGCTACGCCGGCGAGTACGACCCGCACGACGCGGGCCAGTGGTACGGGGGCTCCGCCTGGGAGAACCAGGCGCTGTTCGACGCCCAGGGACGCCCGTTGGAGTCGCTGAACGTCTTCGAGTACGTCCGCACCGGGTCCGTCGCACCGCAGGCCGTCATCTCGGTCGCGGGGCTCGACGTGGAGGTCACCGACGGGCAGCCCGTCGAGCTGCCGAAGACCGTGTCAGTCACGTTCAACGACGGCACGACCGACGACCAGGCGGTCACCTGGTCCGACGCCGCGGCGTGGATCCAGGGGCCCGGCGTCTACCCGGTTCCCGGTGTCACGTCAGGCGGGCACGCGGTCACCGCGACCGTCACCGTCGTGGCGTCGAACCTGCTGACCAACCCGGGCTTCGAGTCCGAGGACGTGTCGATGTGGGCCACCAGCGGCCAGGGGCTCACGGTCCCCAGCGCCGAGATGCCGCGGTCCGGCACCCGGTCGGCCAAGTTCTGGGACGGGTCGGCCTACGAGTTCACGCTGTCCCAGACGGTGACGGCCGGGGTGGCGGGCGAGTTCGCGGCGTCGGCGTCCACGCAGGGCGACGGCGAGGGCGACGGGTCGCTGACCATCTCCGTCGCGACCTCCGGCGGCGCCGGCGCATCGGCGGGGCTCCAGTTGAACGGGTGGATGGCCTGGCACACGGCCGAGACGGCCGCCGTCCCGGTCGAGGCCGGGGAGACCGTCACCGTCACGCTCAGCGCCTCCCTGCCGGCCGGCGCGTGGGGCACCATCGACGACGTGGTTCTCGGGCGCCCCGCGGGCGTCGGGGCGGACACGTCCGACCTGGCGGAGCTCGTGGCGTCGGTGTCCGGGCTGGATGCGCGGGACTACACGGACGAGTCCTACGCGGACCTGACGGAGGCGCTCGATGTCGCGGCCGTGGTGCTGGGCGCCGCGACACCGCAAGCGGCGACGGTGGGCGAGGCCGAGGCCCTGCTCGCCGCGGCCATCGATTCCCTCGTCATGGCGCCCAACGCGAAGGACTCGCTGCCGTCGCCGGCGTCGCCGTCGAAGCGGCCCGTCCTGCCCCCGGAGCCGACGCACCCGCTGCGGTAACGACGGCGGTCCACTGATCAGGCCGGCCCGGGTGCGCATGCCCGGGCCGGCCGCTGTGTCCTCAGGATCCGGGCAGCGCCTCGGCGAACCAGCGCGTGATCGTCGCGGGGTGCGTGATCGCGGTCCCGACGACGACCGACCACGCCCCGCGGCGCATCGCCTCGGCCGCGTCGGCGGGCGTGTGGAGGCGGCCCTCGACGATGAGCGGCCGGTCCGCGACCGCCAGCATCTCGTCGATCGCCGCCCAGTCCGGGCCGTCGGTCTTCGGGCGCTCGCCGGAGTAACCCACCAGCGTGGTGCCGATGAGGTCGGCGCCGGCCTCCTGGGCCGCGACCGCGTCACCGGCGGACCCGCAGTCGGCCATCACCAGCACCTCCGGGAAGCGCTCCTTGAGCCCCGCGACGGTCTCGGCGAGCGAGAGCCCGTCCGGCCGGGGGCGGCGGGTGCCGTCGAGCGCCACGACCTCGCACCCCGTCTCGGCGACGGCGACGCAGTCGGCCAGCGTGGGCGTGATGTAGACCCCGTCCTTGCCCACCTTGACCAGGCCGATGATCGGCACGTCGACGGCGGTGCGGATCGCACGCAGGTCCTCGAGTCCCTTTGCCCGGATGGCCGCGGCGCCGCCGATCACCGCCGACTGCGCCACCTGGCTCATCGTCCTGGGGTCCAGCATGGGCTCGCCCGGGTACGCCTGGCAGGACACCACCAGTCGGCCCCGGATCGCCTCGGTCACTCCACTCATCTGCAGTCCTCTCATCTCACCCGCACGCGGGCCTCGTCGAACACGGTGCGCGCCGCACCCAGGATCGCGGCCTCGGGCCCGAGGGCCGCCGGCAGGAGCTCGAGGTTCCTGAGCACGGGGACCACCTCGCCGCGACAGGCGGCGCGCAGCGGCGTCCACCACTCGTCGCCCGCCGCGGCCACTCCCCCGCCGATGACCACGCAGGCCGGGTCCAGGACGGTGACCACGCCCGCGATGGCCCGGCCGAGGGCCACGGCGGCCGCGGCGACCACTCCTCGCGCGGGCTCGCCGCCGTCGGCGGCGCGCGCCATGATGTCGCGGCCCGGCAGTGACTCCCCGGCGGCGAGGGCGTACGCCCGTTCGATCGCGGGGCCGGCCGCGACCGCCTCCAGATGTCCGTCGACGCCGCATGGGCACCGCATCCCGGCCGCCCCGGGGGTGGGGATGTGCCCCATCTCGCCGGCGACGTGGTGCGCACCGGTCCACAGCCGCCCGTCGAGGACGACGGCGCCGCCGACGCCGGTGCCGACCGCCACCATGAGCACCGACGAGCGGCCGCGGCCCGCGCCGAGCCACGCCTCGCCCAGCGCGTGGGCGTCGACGTCGTTGCGCACCTCGACGAGGCGGGCGTCGCCCCAGCCCAGCCGGGCGCGCAGCCCCGCCGCGACGTCCGTGCCCACCCACGAGGCGAACGTCTCGGTCGCGGAGATGATCGCGCCGCGGGGGGCGTCCACGACGCCGGCGGGTCCCACGCCCACGCCCGCCCCGTCGTCGTGCCCCGCCGCGGCCCGGGCGACCAGGTCCGCGACGGCGTCGAGGACCGCCTCACCGCCGGCGAGCGCGGGCGTCGGCGCCGTGAGGACCTCGCCCATCGTCCCGTCCGGCGCGACGACCGCCACCGCGGTCTTCGTGCCGCCGAGGTCGACGCCGACGGCCCTCACTGCAGGAGTCCCACCTCGGCGAGGATCTCGCGGATGCTGGCGGTGTCGTCGTCGGAGAGGCCCTCGAGCGGCGCGGGCATCGCGGCGGAGTCGATGACCCCGAGCAGCGCCAGCGCGGCCTTGAAGGCGCCGATGCCGCCGGCGTCACCCGAGCGGCCCTGGGGCACGAACGCGATGTCGAACAGCCGCGCGATGCGGTTCTGCTCGTCGCGGGCCGCGGACCAGTCGCCCGCCTCAGCGGCTTGCCGGAGGCGGGTGTAGGCGGCCGGGTCGACGTTGGCCAGTCCGGGGACCGCGCCGTCGGCGCCGAGCAGGTACATGCCGTCGACCATCACCTCGTGGCCGGTGAGCAGCACCAGCGGGTGCCCGGCGCGCTCGTTGGCGGCGACGAGGCGGCGGAAGCCGACGTCGTCGCCGGAGGAGTCCTTGACGCCGGCGATGACGCCGTCCTTGCCGAGGCGCACCAGCAGGTCCACGCCCAGGTAGCTGTGCACGCGCACGGGCACGTTGTAGGCGAAGACGGGGATCTCGACGGCGGCGGCGACCATGCGGAAGTGCCGCTCGGTCTCCGCGACGTCGTTGATCGCGTAGAGCGGGGCCGTCACGACGACGGCGTCCGCGCCCAGCCGCTCGGCGCGGGCGGCCTGCTCGGCCACGCGGCGGGCGGTGAAGTCGGGGGTGCCGACCAGCACGGGGACGCGGCCGGCGGCGCGCTCGACGACGCGGCGGGTCACGGTGTCGCGCTCGTCGTCGGTGAGGTAGGCCACCTGGCCCGACGAGCCGAGGATGAACAGGCCGTCCATCCCGCCGTCGATGAGGTGGTCGACGACGCGGTCGAGGGAGGTCAGGTCGAGGTCGCCGTCGGCCGTGAAGGGGGTGACGACGGGCGGGATGGTGCCGCGGAAGGAGTGCATGAGGGATTCCTGTGGTTCGGGTGCGGGTGTGGTGTTACAGCAGGGAGGGGACGGCGCTCAGCAGCGTCCGGGTGTAGTCGTGCCGCGGGTCCTCGAACAGCTGCTCGGCGGGACCCATCTCGACGATCTTCCCGGCGAACATCACGGCCATCCGGTCGGAGACGTAGCGCACGGTGTTGATGTCGTGACTGATGAAGACGAGCCCCAGGCCGAGCTGGTCCTTGAGGTCGCTGAGCAGGTTGAGCACCTGGGCGCGCACCGACACGTCGAGCGCCGAGGTGGGCTCGTCGGCGATGATCACGTCCGGGTCCAGCGCCAGCGCCCGCGCGATCGCGACGCGCTGCCGCTGGCCGCCCGAGATCTGCCGGGGCAGCACGTCGAGCGCCGACTGCGGCAGGCCCACCAGGTCCAGCAACTCCTTCACGCGGCGTTCCCTCTCGGCCGGTGTCCCGACGCCGTGGACCTTGAACGGGTCGAGCAGCGTGTCGCGGACGAGCATGCGCGGGTTGAGCGCGGTGGCGGGGTCCTGGAACACGACGGAGACCGCGCGTCCCAGCTTCTTCCGGCCCGCGCCGTCCAGCTCGAGCGGTTCGCCGAAGTAGCGCACCTCGCCGTCGGTGACGGGCTGCAGGCCCACCATGACGCGGGCCAGCGTCGACTTGCCGCAGCCCGATTCGCCGACCAGCCCGACGGTCTCGCCGCGGCTGACGGAGAGGCTCACCCCGGCCACGGCGTGCACGCGGTCGCGGCGGAAGAGTGTGCCGGTGCGGGCCTTGTGGACGACGTGCACGTCGCGCAGGTCGACGACGGGCACCCCCCTCGGCCGGTCGTCGGTCGCGCTCATCGGGCTGCCTCCTTCTCCAGCACCGCGGTGAGCGCGTCGGTGCGGGCGTAGACGTGGTCGGTCCCCGGGACGGTGCGCAGCCGCGGCCTTTCGTCGAGGCCGACGGTGGGATGCGAGGAGCGGGGCGCGAACCGGTCGCCGGTCACGAACTCGCGCGGCGACGGCACCACGCCCGGCACCTGGTGCAGGCGGCCGCCGCCGGATTCGATCGACAGCACGGCGCCCAGCAGGCCGCGGGTGTACTCGTGGACCGGGTTGGTGAGCAGCTCGCGGGTGGCGGCCTGCTCGACCACCTGCCCGGCGTACATGACCGTGATGCGGTGGGCGACCTGCGCCACGAGCGCGAGGTCGTGCGAGACGAACACCATCGCGAAGCCGAGCTTCTCCCGCAGCTCGTTGAGCAGGTCCACGACCTGCGCCTGGACCGTGACGTCGAGGGCGGTCGTGGGCTCGTCGGCGATCACGAGCCGCGGGTTGCGGGTCAGCGCCATGGCGATGAGGACGCGCTGCCGCTGGCCGCCGGAGAGCTCGTGGGGATATGACTTCAGCGTGCGGACCGGATCCAGGCCCACCAGCTCGAGCAGTTCCTCGGCCGTGCGCTGCCCGCCGCGCGAGGTCAGCTGCTTCATCTGCGCGCGGATGAGCATCGACGGGTTGAGCGAGCTCAGCGCGTCCTGATAGACCATGCTCATCTCGTGCCCGCGCAGGGCGTTGCGCTGCTTGGGCGTCATGGTGAGCAACTCCCGGCCGGCGAACCGGATCGAGCCCTCGATGCGGGCGGTCTCCGGCAGCAGCCCCATGATCGCCATCGAGGTGATCGACTTGCCGCATCCGGACTCGCCGACCAGCCCCATGGTCTCGCCGGCGCGGACGGTGAAGGTCACGCCGTCGACGATCTTGACCTCGCCGTGTGCGCCGGGGAAGGAGATCGACAGGTCCTCCACCTCGAGCAGCGGTTCCGAGTCGGGCGCCGCGAGGACGAGGCGGTCGTCGCGGCGCTCCTCCGCGGCCTTAAGGGCCGTCAAACGGCCTTGGAGGGACTCGGCCTGGGCCGTGTAGGAGGCGGCCATGCCGGCGGCGGTCGCCGCGCCGGCGAGCTCGTCCTCGTCGGCCTGCACGTTGACCCGCGTGCGGATCTTCGGCGAGGCCAGCGAGTCGGTGAGCCCCTCGGCGAGCACGTTGAGGCTCAGCGTGGTGATGAGGATGAACAGGCCCGGGAAGAACGTCACCCACCAGTGGCCGCTGAGCAGCAGGGCCTTCCCTTCGCTCAGCATGTTGCCCCACGTTGGGGTGTTGACCGACGTGATGCCGGCCCCGATGAACGACAGCGACGCCTCGAACACGATGGCGTCGGCCACCAGCACCGTCGCGAACACCATGATGGGTGCCAGGCAGTTGCGGGCCACGTGCTTGACGAGGATCCACGACGTGCGCGCGCCCATGACCCGCGACGCCGCCACGTAGTCCTCCCCGAACTGCGCGAGCACGTTGGCCCGCACGACCCGGGTGAGCTGCGGCACGTACAGGAACGCGATGGAGATGATCACCACGGGCAGGATGGGCAGCCGCGACGACAGGGCGGTCACCATCACGGCGGCCAGCGCGATGCCGGGGAAGCTCATGATGATGTCGAGGACGCGCATCAGCACCTCGGAGACGGCCTTGCCCGCCGTCGCCGCGACCGAGCCGAGGACCGCTGCCACCGCCAGGGCGAGGGCGGTCGCGGCGAGGCCGACGATGAGGGAGACGCGGGCGCCGTGGACGATGCGGCTGAAGGTGTCGCGGCCGGTGTCGTCGGTGCCGAACCAGAACATCGAGTTCGGGGGGATGGCGCTGTCGGGAACGACCTGCTTGCCGACGCCCTCGATCTCGATCTCCTTCTGCACCACCATGTCGGCGGGAACGAGGCCGGCCGCGTCGGGCGAGTAGGGGGCGACGACGGGCGCGAGGATGGCCAGCAGCGCCATCAGGCCGAGCACCACCATGGCGATCTTCGAGCCGACCGGCAGCGACGACCAGCCGGGGAGGCGGAGCCCCGGGCGCTGGAGCCTGGAGCGGGATTCAGCCGACAACATCAGATGCTCCTGATTCGCGGGTTGACAAGGACGTAGAGCAGGTCGACCACGAGGTTGACCACGATGAACGCGATCGCGACCGTGATGGTGACGCCCTGGACGATGTTGACGTCGTTGCGGGTGATGCCCTGGAAGATGAGCTGGCCCATGCCCTGGATGTTGAAGATCATCTCGATGACGACCGCGCCGCCCATGAGGTAGCCGACGCGCAGCCCCAGCACGGTCAGCGGCGTGATCAGCGCGTTGCGCAGCACGTTGCGGGCGACGACGACCCGCTTGGGGATGCCGGCGCCGATCGCGGTGCGGACGTAGTCGCGGTCGAGCTCCTCGACCATGGCGGTGCGCACGACGCGCGTCAGCGATCCCGCCACCGGCACCGCCAGCGCGAACGCCGGGAGGAAGATCTGGTTGACGTAAGCGCCCGGATCCGCGGTGAACGACGCCCAGTCGGTGATGACCGCGGGGAAGGTGCCCGTGCCGCCGGGCACGTTGCCGAACGCCTGGATGAGCAGCAGCGCCAGCCAGAACGACGGCGTCGCGAGGGACGCGATGGAGATGAAGCGGATCAGCTGGTCCGGCCACTTGTCGCGGTAGAGGGCGGCGACGACGCCGAGCACCAGCGCGATGACGACCGCGATCGCGAGGCCGATGAACGTCAGCTGCAGGGTGACGGGGAAGTTCTCCCCCACCATGTCGGAGATGCGCACCCCGGTGAAGGACTCGCCCAGATCGCCGCGGACCAGGCCCGCGAGATAGCGGCCATAGCGGACGAGGACGGGATCGTTGAGGCCGCGCTCCTCGCGGTATGCGTCGAGCGCGTCCGGGGAGGCGCTCTCACCGAGGGCGAGGCGGGCGGGGTCGGCGGTCGACAGCGACATGACGATGAAGACCAGCAGCGTCACGCCGAGGACCATGATCGGCAGGGCCAGCAGGCGCTGGCCGAGGAGGCGGATGAGGTTGGACACGTCGGATGAACTCCTAGGGGTGCCCGCGCGAGGCGGCCGCAGTCACGGTGCGGCCGCCTGGCGCGGTGGGGCGCCGTCGGCGCCCGTCGGCACTTACTTGGTCGAGCCGACGCCGACGAACGACAGGCCGGTCACGGCGATCGGCTGGAAGTCCTGCAGGGTCTCCGGGTCGAACGCGGTGGGCGTCTTGCGGTGGAAGATCGGGTACAGCGGGACATTCTCGCTGATTACGTCGAACGTCTCGTGCCAGGCGGCCTTCTGCTCGTCGCCGGTCGCCTGCGACGCCGTGTCCAGGAGCTCCTGGACCTTGGTGTGCGACTCCTGGCCCTTCCAGTGCATGCGGGCGTCGGTCCAGGTCTCGCCCGCGTACCACCAGCGCAGCAGGAGGTCCGCGTCGTCGCCGAACACCGAGGGGTCGCCGGGGGCCACGACGATGTCGAACGCGTCGGGGTTGCTGTCGATGGTCGCGTAGACGTCGGAGGACTTCTTCTCCTCGTAGGCGACGGTGAGGCCGGCGGCCTCGAGCGACTCCTTGATCATCGGGCGGACGTTGGCGAAGAAGCCGTGGTCGGACGCCAGCAGCCGGACCTGGGTGAGGCCGGTCTGGGCGAGGAGTTCCTTGGCCTTGGCCTGGTTGCCCGGGTACTGCACCTTGGCGGCCTTGTAGGCGGGGTGGTCCTCGTGCACGAAGCAGGTGGCCGGGGTGGCGAGGTCGGACATGCCGACCGAGCAGATCTTCTCGTAGTCCAGGGCGTACATGACGGCCTGGCGGTTGCGGACGTCGTCCATCGGCGCGGAGCCGGTGTTGAACATCACGAACACGAGGCCGAAGCCCTGCTCCGCTGCGACCGACTTGGTCTCGGCGAGGGTGGCGAGGTTCGCCACGGGCACCGAGTCGATGGCCTGCACCGTGTCCGACGTCAGGGCGTTGGTGCGGGTGGAGTCGTCCGGGATGATCTGCCACTCCATGGTCGCCGCGCGCGCCGGCTGCGGACCGGTGTAGGCGTCGTTGCGCTCGAACGTGATCTTCTGCGACCCGGCGCCGTTGTCGACCAACTTGTAGGGGCCCGTGCCGACAGGGGCGAGGTCGAACGCCTTCTGGTCGGCCTCGACGAGCGCCTTCGGGACGATCTTGACCACCGACAGGCGCTCGGCGACGAGCGAGAAGGGGTACTTCAGCGTGAAGGTGACGGTGGTGTCGTCCTTCTTCGCGACCGAGTCGATGAACGGGATGAAGGAGGCGTACAGGCTCTTGTTCGCCGGGTCCAGGACCCGCTGGAACGAGAACACCACGTCGTCCGCGGTCACCGGGGTGCCGTCGTGGAAGACCGCTCCGTCGCGCAGCGCGACCTCCCACGTCGTGTCGTCGACCTGCGTGGGGAGGTCCTTGCCCAGCGCGGCGAACACCTCGCGGGTGGCCGGGTGGATCTCGGTCAGGCCCTCCATGGTGTGCCAGTTCGCGGCGACGGTGAGGGCCGCGGTCGTGGTCATGGGGTCGTAGCCGTTGGTGCCCAGCTCGTAGGAGATGGCGGCGGTGATGGCGCCGTCGGCCGCGGCCGAGGAGGCGGGTGCGCTCGAGGCGCCGGCGTCGGTGGTGCCGGGCGCCGCCGTCGGGCTGGTGCTGTCGCTGGGTGCGCCGCAGGCGGCGAGACCAGCGGTGAACGCTGCCGCGGCGCCGAAGCTGCCGGCGAGCTTGAGCAGGCTCCGTCGGGAGGTGACGGGCATCTGGTTCGTCATTGAAACTCCTTGGTGATCGGACATCCGATGTCTGACGTCGGCTACACTAGCGCATGGAATCGACGAGCGCTTCCACTTCGCTCAATACTGTGAGCACTTCGCTCAACGGGGGTACACATGGCCAGGAACGAACCGCAGCGCCTGAGGGCTACCATCCAGGCCGTCAAGGAGCTGATCCTTGATCAGGGGCTGCAGCCGGGCGACCCGCTGCCCACCGAGGCGCAGCTGGTGGACCTGCTGGACGTGTCGCGCGGGAACCTGCGTGAGGCCGTGCGGACCCTGGTGGCGCTCGACATCCTCGAGGTGCGGCACGGCACAGGGACGTTCGTCGGACAGATGTCGCTCAGGCCGCTGGTCGAAGGGCTCGGGTTCCGCGGCGTGGTGCTGCCCGGTGAGGACTTCCAGTCGCTGCGGCAGATCGTGGAGGTGCGCAGCGGTCTGGACCACGCGCTGGCTGACGCCGTCGTCGAGCGGATGGACGACGCCGTCGCCGTCGAGCTGAAGGCGCTGTGCGACGCGATGGCCGAGCACAGCGAGCGCAATGAGGCGTTCGCGGCCGAGGACAGGGCATTCCACCTCGCGTTGGCGTCGATGCTGGGCAACGAGTTGTACAGCGAGCTCGTGGCCGCGTTCTGGGACGTACACACCCGCCTGGCTCCGCGGCTGGGCGTGCCGACGCCGCGCGACATCGCGGACACGGTCGCGGCCCACCGGGCAATGCTCGACGCGGCGGTGTCGCGGGACCTGGAGGGTTACCGCGCCGCCGTCGGGAACCACTACGCGCCGCTGCTGCGCGTCCTGGACTCGACCTCGACGACCGGATGACGGCCTGCCCAGCCGGGCTGACGTGGGAAGCTGCCTCATGAACTGGATCGAGCTCGTCGGCTACATCGCCTCCGCCTTCGTCGTGCTGTCATTCGCCATGAGTTCGATCGTGAAGATCCGCACCATCTCGCTCATCGGGTCGGTCTTCTACGTCGGCTATGGCGCGCTCATCGGCTCGATCCCGATCATCCTCGCCAACGCGACCATCGTCGTGTTCCACGTCCTCGCGCTGTCCAAGGAGTTCAGCAGCTCCACCGAGCTGGGCGCCGTCCCCATCGCGCCGGACGCGCCGTTCCTCGTCGACTTCCTGCACTCGCACGAGGACGACATCGCCGCCTCCCAGCCGGAGTACCGCCGGCGGCCGTCCGACACCGCCTTCGTCCTCATGCGCGAGGGCATGCCCGCCGGGGCAGTCCTCGGGACCCGCGACGGCGACTCCCTGCACCTGGCCCTGGACTACGTGCTCCCCGCCTACCGCGACTCACGGCTCGGTCGGTGGATCTACGGTGCCCGCACCAGCGCGTTGCGCGCCCACGGAATCCGGGAGGTGACGGCGGCGCCCACCACCGACGTCCACCGCCACTACCTCGAGCACGTCGGCTTCGAGCGGCGAGGCGATCTGATGGCCAAGACGCTCGCCTGACGCTTACGGTGTCGCGGTGGCCGCGGGCGCCGACGGCACGGCGACGCAGTAGCCGACCTCGGCCGAGGTCTCCCCGTCCTTGATGTTGCGGTTAGGTCCGGTGCCGCCGACGGTCCACAGTCCAGAATCCGCATCGAAGGCGATCGTCTCCCCGTTCCACATTTGGATCGCCGTGGGATCCATGCCCCGCATCGGCGGGAGCCGGGTGTCGAACGTGGCCGTCCACCGTTGCTTCTCCGGCTCGTCGCCGACGACGACGAACGCGAAGCAGTAGCCGTCGTCGCTCCAGGCCAGGGACCGCTGTCGCACGACGTGGCCCGCGGAGGTGGCGACCGGCACGAGCCCCGACGCATCCGGCCCGGGGTCCGGGGTGGGCGTCGGGGTGGGGTCGGTCACGTCGACCGTGGAGCCCGCCGTCGTCACCGCGTACCCACCTCCCCCTGCCGCGATCAGGAGTTGCGGGCGCAGGACCAGGATCGCGAATCCCGCGACACCGGCCGCCCGCGGCAGCTCCGTCAGCACCCGGGCCAGGTCCACGGTGACGCGCGACCCGGCGCCTCCCGGCACCACGGCCACACCGTTGTCTCCGACCCGGGCGACAGCGACCGCACCACCGGCCCCCTCGAGGCTGAGCAGCAGCCGAGCTCCGTCCACCTCGTCCGGCCGGGCCGCCGGCACGTCCACGCTGACCGTGGCGAGGTAGCGGAACCCGTCGCGCTCGACCAGCGCGAAATCCGCCGACGCGGCTGCGGGTTCGACCACCTCGCCGCGGAATGCCGACACGGTCCCCCGGACGCCGCCGAGGTCGCCCTCCAGCACGACGGCCTCGCCGCGGCTCACCGCGACCGCCGTCACCCCCGCCAGGTCGACGAGCGCCAGGGTGCAGCCGGGAAACTCGACGACGACGGCCCCCGACTCCCCCACGGCGGCCGCCCCGCCGCAGGCCCCGCCCGCACCCCGGGCGGTGACCTCGATGCGGGCGTCGGGCCCGAACTCGTCGGCCGAGGAGACCCTGACGTTCTGCAGGCGGCCGAAGGAGACCGCGGGGACGCCGACGTTCCAGTCGAGCGTGACGGTCGTTGCGCCGCCGACATCCGCGCGCGCCCCGCCGAGCGGGGCCACGACGAGCCCACCGAGCGTGGCGGCCGAGCTCGTCACCAGACCGAGGCCCAGGATGACGGCGGCCAGGACGACGACCACACGGGCGCGGACACGGGGGGTCGTCACGCTGCCGGCTCCGAATCCGGCGTCGGCGCCCGGCTCGGCCACAGCAGCGCCAGGACGACCAGAGCAGCCGCGCCCCCCAGCAGGATTCGCTGCAGCGACGACCCGAGCAGCAGCCCGACCTTCGGCACGTGGGCGACCGCCCTGCCCATGATGTGCCGGGACGGAGTGAGCCACGGGTCGGCCTCCGCGTTGTTGTCCCCGAGGGTGACGTACGCCTCGGCGCCGTCGAGCGTGCCGACCGCGCTGATCCGGTGGATGGCGCGGCCGCCCTCCCCCGCCTGACCGGGCGGCACCTGGAACGAGATGACGTCGCCGACCTCGTAGGCGGGTTGCCTGATCGTCAGCACGAGGTCACCGGTGTAGTAGGTCGGCTCCATCGAGTGGCCCTGGACGAAGGTCAGCCCGGTGATGCCGCCCCACGTCGCCGGCCAGACGGCCGCGACGAGCAGGAGCGTCAGCGCCCAAGGCCCCACTCGACGCACGATGCCGGCGGTCAGTCGATCTCGGACGCGGAGACCGCCACGACCCCACCGTCGATGACGACCGACGCGCGCGCCACATCGTGGGCGGTCACGGTGACAGCCGGATCGGTCCAGGTCTCGCCGCCGTCGGTGCTGACGTACTCGACCAGCACGGCGTCGGCAGCGTCCACGAGCGTCAGCTTGATCTCGGCGTCGTCGGAGATGGTCTCTGCCGGGTCGGTCGCCTGGAGGTCGACGGCGGTCACGACGTACGCCTGCGCGGCCGCGTCGTAGGAGGTGTCGAACGTGAGGGTCACCCCGTTCTCGACGGGGGCGACGACGGTGTTGCTGTTCGCGCCCAGTGACTGGTTGTCGAGGCCGCCCAGCGTGGCGGCCGAGGCCGAGACGATCGCGAACGTGGCGACAGCGGCGACGACGGCGCCGATCCGGCGCTTCGACACGGGGGACGTGGTGCTCATGGGTTCTCCTCGGTGCAGGTGGGGTGCGCCACGGCCCGCGGTGGGTGGTGCGTGTGCCATCCCGCGAGGCCGGCGCCGTGACCCCATGTCTACTGGGCACGATGCGGTGCCGCATCGGGACCGCGGCGCCCGGGTGAGGACCGGGAATCACCCCCATGCCACCGGCATCACGCTCCCGCCATGCACTTTCGTTAGTGATCCACCCGCCGAAGGTCGACTGCTTCCCCCCGGCCGCTCTCCGGATTCACCCACGACTTCACCCGGTTCACCCACTGCCACCCGCGCGTCCGCTGCGTCCAGCGCGTCCAGCGTCAGATGAGGCCGCGTGCCCGGGCGATCGCCAGCGCTCCAGCCCGGTCCCCCGCGCCCAGCCGCTTGTAGGCGGCCTTGGCCGTCGAGCGCACTGTCTCGGTGCTCACCACGAGTCGCCGGGCGACATCGGCCATGGTCCCGCCCTCGGCGAGCGCCTGGAGGACTTCCCGCTGGCGGCGGGTGAGGGCCCCGTCGACGCCTCCAGCCACGGGATTCGGGGCGACGACGAGCCCTGGATACCGGGCCAGGCGCTGCCCCATCAGCGGCGCGATGGCCGTCAGGGCGGCGTCGGGCAGGACGGCGAGCGCGCCCAGCACGTTGCCCCAGTCCTGCGAGTTGGCGAGGACGCGGACGTCGTCCGCGCGCGCCGGGTCGTCGACGACGCAGGCGATCTGCACCCCCGTCGCGACGATGCGCCACCGGTTGGACAGCTGATCCGAGCGCAGTGCATGGTCGAGTTGCGCGGCCGCGGCACCCGTCCGGCCGGCCGCGCACTCCAGCGCGGCCAGGAGCACCGCGTTGAGCGATCCGGGGACCTGGGCGTGTTCCAGGACGCCCCTGGCCTGGCCGATCATGCCGCGGCGCAGCAGCAGCATCACGAGCACGCTCTGCAGCGGCCACCACTCCCAGCCGGGGCGGCCCGCCCACGCGGCGCGCTGCAGCATGGACCCGGCCCACCTGGCGCCGGCCTCCGGACCCCGCCACAGCGCTAGCTCGAGGGTCCGAATGGTCGACTCGTGAGGAGCCCACGCGCGGTCCGGGTCCACGAGCGGCGCCTCCTCCGGCCCGGCCTGTCCCAGGTCCAGCACCGCGTAGGCGGCCGCCAGCGAGCGCAGCGCGTCCTGGGACGCCTCCGGCCCCACGCGGTACCGGTCAGCCTCGGCGAGCTGGGCCTCGGCGGCGCGGGGCAGGCCGCCGTGCGCGGCCATGAGCGCGGCGCGCAGCATGACGCCGCGACGGAGGCCCGAGTAGTGGTCCATGCGCGCGCCCATGTCCATGCTCATGCGCACCGCGGCCGAGGAGCAGTCGCGGGCGATCCCCATCTCGCCGAGCACGAGGCCGGCATCGGCGGCGCCGAGGAGGGTCCCGCACACCACGGCGGCCTCGTCGTGCCGCCTCCGGTCCAGCGACAGCCCGGTGGCCGCTTCGGCAACCAGCCATCTGGCAGCGTCGAGGAGTTGGCGGCGCGCCTGCGTCGCGCTCGCCGGCCGCCCGCCCGCGGCGAGCGGATCGAACCATTCGCGCAGTCTCGCCAGGGTCGACCCGGGCTCGGGAGCCCGCTGGGCGGACAGGAGGTATCCCAGGTCCTGCCACGCCTCGGGTGTCGAGGAGCTGATGCGGGCCGGCCGCTCCAGGCCGTCGAGGTAGCGCCGGGCCCTGGTGAGGTGGCGCAGGGCGGGCGGGAAGTGCTTCGGCCAGGCGCTGCGGACGCACGTGACATGGGCGGCGGTGAGGTGGACGAGCGGGTGCATCGTGGTCGCGAGGACCTCGTCGACCCGCTCCCACTCTCCGAGCGTCGAGTAGACGCGGATGCGTTCCAACCCGGTGAGGTCCGGGGCGACGGCGTCGCCCGTCTTGAGAACGTCGGCGTGCCACGCATCGACCGCCGCGGGGTCGGCGTCCCCCCAGGCGCGGAAGACGGCGCTGGTCAGCCCGTCCGGCAGGCTGGATCGGTGCGGGCCGGCGACCGTCACCGCCGTGGACGACTCCCGCAGCTCGCGCACCTCCTGCGGCGTGACCGTCCGCTCCAGGAGTGCGGTGGCGACGGTGGCGACGGTGTCGTCGCCGGCACGGCCCAGGGTTGCCTGAAGCCGCAGCAGGGGGTCGCGATGGACCTGTGGCAAGACGACGGCGGCCCACGGGCGGGCCGCCTCCTCAACCTCGAGCGCGTAGCGGCGCGGGTCGCTGTACGGCACGTGCGAGAGGGCCGGCACCCCTCCGGTCTGGTGGAGGATCTGGTGGAGGACGACGGGGTCCGCGGCTTCGGGGTGGACGGCGAGGATCTCGTCCTCGGTGAGGACGAGGTCCTGGTGCCGCAGGATCCGGTCGACTGTCAGCAGCTCTGCCCAGTCGCATCCGTCGAGCTCGGCCGCGACGACCACCCTCGTACCGACCAGCGCCGGGTCCCCCAACAGCCTCCGGACGCGCTGCGCTGCCCGGTCATCGGCGTCGTCGACATGGAGGACGACGAGGTCGGCGTCGATGACCGACGGCTGAGGCTCGTCGCCGGTGAGGCGCAGCCGCGTGACCCGTCCGACATCGAGGAGCGCGACGGCGCGGTCGACGATGCGCCGCGGGTGGTACGGCGGCGGGGCGCAGACGAGGATCAGCTGATCGGTGCGGAGCGCGGACACGACGCGCCTGGCGACCGCGTCCGCCACCGGGCAGGGGTTCACGTGCACCCGACGCACCACCTTCCCGTTGGAGGGTCCTCGGCGCCCCACGATCGCCAATCGGTGGCACTTTGCCGTCTGACTGCGGGGTGAGTCAACGTAACCTTCGGACAGAATCCGTTGTCAGGCGCGGCGGGTCTCGGTTAGTGGTCTGCAGGTTTCTCGCTGTGGAGCCTCTCCTGTGCATATGCACGCAGGAAGCCCCACAGCGAGAAAAGTGCAGGTCCCCCTCACTCGGACGGGGACGCGGACTCGGTCGCGTCGAACGGGTCGGCCCCCTCGTGGGCGAGCCAGTCGTAGTGGATCGTGGCGTCGCCGGTGCGCCAGCGGGAGGGAGTGGCCGTGTGCAGCCAGTCCAGCGGACGGACGCCCCCAGGGGCGCCGCCGTCGAGGGCCAGTCTCAGCGCGGCGGCGAGATCCGCGTCGACCCGTTCGGTGCGCGTGGCGGGGTCGACCGACACGAACAGCACCGTCCCCGATCGGGCGACCAGGTCGAGAAACTGCCGGTTCTTGCCCCAGTCGGTGCCCAGGGTGCTGGGCACGCAGTCCGCGTCGACGGCGAAGAACCGCCCGTGCTGGGCCAGCCGGAACGCCAGCGTGTTGACGCCCACGCGCCGGGTGCGCTCCCAGACCAGGCCGGACGTGTCGTCGCCGGTGCGCTGCGCCTCGACGAGGCCCGCGGCGAGGTGCCCGACGACGTTGCACCCGAGCACGACCCCATCGTCGCCGGCGGCAGCCCGGATCGTCCGGTAGAGGTCGACCAGCACCTCGGCGGTGGTCCGGGTGCGGTCGTGGACGTGCACGCCGTCGGCGACAGGGCGGGGGCCCATGGTCGGTCCCCACTGGCCGAGTGCTTCGAAGGTGGAGAAGTCGTGCTTGATCAGCTCGAAGCCCCACTCGCGGATGCGGCGGACGTCGCCGGTGACGCGCTCGAGCGTCGCGGGATGGCTCGGGTCGAGGGCCCAGCCGCCCTCCCACGGACGCAGCCCGCCGGCCTCCGGCCGCCACCGGTGTTGGAGCGGGCGGAACCAGATCCCCGGCCGCACCCCCTCCGCGGCGATGCGGGCGGCGACCTCCGCCATGTTCGGGAACTCGCCTGGGCGGCCGACGTCCCAGGGGCCGCCCGAGGCGGGCAGGCCGTCGGCGGTGCCGTCGATGCTCCACCCGTCGTCGACGACACCGAATGGCCGGACGGGATGGTCGCCGACGAGGTCGGCGATCGTGCGGGCGTCGCGGACGACGGCGTCGGCGTCGAAGTCGCGGCCGTAGGCGTAGTACCAGTTGTTGGCGCCGACGAGCGGACCGGTGGGTCGCGGGTCGCGGCAGAGCGCGGCGGCCAGCGCGCCCTGGACCGTGAACGGGTCGCCGCCGTCGACGAACCGGACGACGGCGGCGGTCAGCTGGCGGTTGCCCAGGAGCACCGCGTCGGACCCGGCGCGGACGTCGAGCCAGAGCGAGACTCCCGCGTCGTCCACGGTCCAGAAGGCGAACGATCCGGCGCGGACGTCGACGCCGGCGCCCCACGTGGACCCGGCGGCTGGCGAGTGTGCGAGCACCATCCACGGGTGCGCGACGTCGGCGCGGAGCGGCTGCCAGCAGGTGTCGCCGTAGGTGCGCTCCCAGGCGTCGCCGAGGAGGAGCGCGTCCGCGGGGAGTGTGCGGCGCCAACGGAGATGGACTCGGCTGAGCGGCGTCCTCGAGGTGGCGAGCCGGACGGTCAGTCCGCCGTCGGCTGTTGGGATGAGGTCGACGGCGACGCCGGCCGCGGCCGGGGCGCGCCAGGTGTCGCGGGGTCCGGGCTGGACCCGGACCAGATCAGGCGTCGGGACGGTCAGGCTTGGCATGGCTCCTCCTGTGGGGCGGGATGGTTTGAGCAGATGGCACCAGTCGCGGAGATCCCCCCGCGGTGCCTGAGCGTGGGCTCGGCCGCGACACGTGCCATCTGCTCAACTCAGACCAGACGAAGGGCCGGACGGTCACCCGCCCGGCCCCTCGTCGGTCAGTGGATCAGCCGTTGAACAGGGCGTTGACCTGCTCGTTGGCGGCGTCCAGCGAGTCCACGTCGGCCTGACCGGTGAACACAGCGTCCACAGCCGGCTGCATGATGCCGTTGATCTGCGAGGCGTAGTCGGTGATCGGGAACAGGAAGGTCGTGCCCTCGTTCACGTGCACCAGGAAGGGCTCGACGTCGATGCCACGATCCGCGAACGCAGCCTGCGCCTTCTCGGTGGCGCTGGGGATGGCCGGGAAGACCACACCGGCCTCGCCGACGATGTCCTGGCAGGCGGCGGAGCCGAGGTACTCAACCCACTTGACGGCCGCGGCCTTGTTGTCCGAGCCGGCCCACACCGAGTCGGCGAGACCGTTGTACATCGAGGCGCGCTCACCGGACGGGCCGACGGGGGTCGGGGCGAGGCCGGTCTCGATGCCGGTGTAGCCGAACATCTGGTTGATCATCCAGGAGCCGTTGGTGATCATGGCGTACTTGCCGGCACCGAAGATGTCGCCGGAGCTCTGGCCGGTGACCGCCTCGACGGTGGGCATGTAACCCTTCTCGGCCAGCGACGCCATCCAGGAGATGGTGTCCTTGAACTCTGCGGCGTCGTAGTTGTACTTGGTGCCCCAGGGGTTCTTGTCCGTCACGGTCCAGCCGGTGGTGCCGCTGTACATGGACCACTGGGTCTGGCCGTTGCCGCCGCCGGAGCCGCCGTCGAGCCCGAGGCCGTAGACGGCCACCTTCGTCTTGTCGAAGCCGGGCTCGTCGCCGCGCACGCCGTTGTTGTCGATGGTGAGGTGGGCGATCATCTCCTCGTAGGTGCCGCCGTCCTCGGGGTTCCACTCCAGGGCGGCGAGGTCGGCCTCGTCGACGCCCGCCTCCTCGATGAGGGCCTTGTTGTAGAAGATGGCGACGGTGTCGAAGTCCTTCGGCAGGCCGTAGCGCAGACCGTCCTGGCCCACCCACAGGTCCGCGAGGCCCTCCTGGTAGCCGTCGACGTCCACCCCGTCGGCCTCGAGGGTGGCGTCGAGTGCCATGAGCTGGCCCTGGGTGACGAACTCGGGGTAACGGGAGAGGTGGTTTGTGAACACGTCCGGCGCGGTGCCGGCGACGAAGCCGTTGGTGATGCCGGACCAGTAGTCGTCCCACGCGTACTGCGTAATGGTGACGGAGACACCGGTCTCCTCCTGGAAGTCGGCCGCGCACTGCTCGTAGGCGGGCTTCTGGTTGTTGTCCCAGAGCCAGTAGTCGATCTGGCCCGACGCGGCAGACGTGTCGACCGCTTCGCCGTCGCCGCCGTTCGTGGCGGCGGGCTCGGACTCGCCGCCGCAGGCGGTCAGCGTGAGGGACAGGGCCGTGACGGCCGCCAAAGCGGTTCCGGCCTTACGGAAGTTGAACGTGGCCATGGGAATTCCTTTCGTGCACTTACGTGGAACGGGTGGGGTGAGTGAGTGGACGGACACGGGAGAGGGCGGGCCCGGGCTACTTGCTGCCCGAGTACCCGATCGAATCGATGATCTTGCGGGCGAACATGAAGAACAGGATGAGGACGGGGACCGCTGCCACGAGGGTCGCGGCCATGAGGCCCGCCCAGTCCGGCGAGCCGGCGGGCGTCTGGGACCTGAAGACGCCGAGCGCGACGGTGAGCACCTTGGTGCCCTCCGAGTTACCCACCAGGAGCGGCCAGAAGTAGTCGTTCCAGGTGGTGATGAAGGTGAGGATCCCGAGGGTGGTGATGGGCGCGGTGCTCATCGGCAGGATGATCTTGAAGAACGTGCGCCAGGGCCCTGCCCCGTCGAGCGAGGCCGACTCCTCGATCTCCCGGTTGATGCCCAGGAAGAACTGGCGCAGGAAGAAGATGGCGAACGGGGTCATGAGGAACGTCGGCAGGATCATGCCCGGGAAGGTGTTGAGCAGGCCGAGGTTCTTGATCAGCAGGAAGTTGGGCAGGCTGGTGAAGATCGGCGGCACGAGCAGCGCGCCGAGGAAGATGCCGAACACGAGGTTGCGGCCGGGCCAGCGGAGCCGGGCGAAGGCGTAGGCGGCCATCGCGGAGAAGAACACCTGGCCGAGCGTGACCGCACCGGCGTAGATGACCGAGTTGCGCAGGTAGAGCCAGAAGTTCACCGACGCGCCGGAGCCGCCCTCGGCGATGGCCTCCTCCTGCGTGGCGAGCCCGAGCACGCGCTCGAAGGCGCCGAACGTGAAGTCGACGGGGAGCAGCGACGACGGGTCCGACGACAACGACCGGCTGGTCGACAGCGCCGTGCGAAGCATCCAGTAGAAGGGGAAGAGCGAGAGGATCAGGAAGGCGATCATCACGGCCCAGGCGAGGATCCGCCCAGCGCTCATCTTCTTTCGTTTCCGCACCGGCGCGTCGGTGCTGGTGTCAGCGTGGTTGGCCATGGTGGGACTCCTTTACGCCAGGTCCGACTCGCCGGCACGCAGCATCCGCAGTTGGATGGCGGCCAGGACGGCGAGGATGATGAAGAGGATGACGGCCAGGGCGCTGCCGTAGCCGAACTGACCTTCACCGAAGGCCTTCTGATAGATGTAGTACTGCATCACGCGGGTGACGTTCACGGGTCCGCCGCGCGTAGTCACGGCCACGGTGTCGAACACCTGGAACGAGCCGGTGACCGTGATGACCAGGATCATCGCCAGCACGGGACGCAGCAGCGGCAGCGTCATCTTCCAGAACGACGTCCACTCGGAGGCGCCGTCGATGGAGGCGGCCTCGTAGATGTACTTCGGGATGGTCTGCAGGCCGGCGAACACCAGCAGGGCGGTGTAGCCCATGTGCCGCCACACGTTGACGAAGGCGATGGTGGGGATGGCCCACGTCTCGTCGGCGAAGAAGGCGATCTTGGAGGCGCCCATCCACTCGATGACCTGGTTGAACAGGCCGATCTGGTAGTCCAGCAGCCAGAACCACAGCATGGCGGCGATGACGTTGGAGATCAGCCACGGCAGCAGGAGCGCACCGCGCAACGCGATCGACTTGGTCAGCCGCTGCATCATCACTGCCAGCACGATTGCGATGACCGTCTGGAAGCCGATGTTGAGCAGCACGTAGCCGACGGTCACCCACATGGCGTTCCAGAAGAGCGGGTCGACCGCGATCTTCTCGAAGTTCTCGGTGCCGATCCAGGTGGGGGTGCCCAGGATGTTGTAGCGCGTGAAGCTGAAGTAGACGCCGCGAACAGCCGGTACGAGGTAGAAGACCACGAAGCCGATGGCGGCGGGGGCGATGAACAGCAGCGCAGTGCGGAGGTCGCTTGTGCGCTTTCGGTTCGTGTCGAGGCTGTGCTCGAGTGTTCGTGTACTCACCACGTTCCCCTCTTTGGGACTGCCCCGGCATCTCTGACGGGGGGTGTGCGGGTTTGCATGATGGAATCTACACGCGTCACATATAGAGCGCAACCTTCCGTTACCAACTTGTTATCGAGAGAATTTCACGCTTGATTTCTTGGCACAGCGGGTGCAACCATGTTGTCTACATGAGTAGATGACCGGCGGCCAACGGAGTGCCGCTAACTCGCCGGCCGCTCCCCCACACAGCACGGCCAGATCCAGGAGGGATCCCATGAGCCACCCCGTCAACGCCTTCGTCACCCTGCGGTCCGAGGGGGTCGGCGTCGTCGTCGACCTCGCAGCCGGCCGCCTCCCCGCGCTCCTCCACTGGGGCGCGGACCCCGGCGAGCTCACCCTCGACGACGTCGCCACCCTCGCGCTCACCGCCGTGATGCCCGCGGCGCCCAGCATGGTCGACGACCCCACTCGGCTGGCCATCCTCCCCGAGCACTGGGCCGGCTGGGTCGGCCGTCCCGGCCTCAGCGGCTCGCGGCCCGACGGCTCGGCGTGGTCGCCACGGTTCGTCACGCACACCCTCCTCATCGACGGTGAGCCACGCGAGGCGTCCGACGAGGCCCCGTCGCTGATCGAGCTGGGCACGGGCACCCTCACCGTCGTGGCCCGCGACGACGCGGCCGGCCTCGAGATCACCCTCACCCTCGAGCTCACCGCGGGCGGCGTGCTGCGCAGCCGGGCGGTGCTCGCCAACACCGGCGGCGACGACTACCGCGTCGACGATCTGATCCTCGCCTATCCCGTCCCGACGGTCGCGTCCGAGCTCCAGGACCAGGCAGGCCGATGGGCCAAGGAGCGGGTGCCGCAGCGCCGCGCCTTCACGGTGGGCGCCCACGTCCGCGAAGGACGCAAGGGCCGCACCGGCGCCGACGCCGCGACCGTCCTGCACGCGGGTGTGCCCGGCTTCAGCTTCGCCGACGGCGAGGTGTGGGGCGTGCACGTCGGCTGGTCCGGCAACCACACGCACCTCGCCGAGCGGAACTTCACCGGCGAGCAGGTCATCGGCGGCGGCGAACTCCTCCTCCCTGGCGAGGTGGTCCTCTCCCCGGGCGAGTCCTACACCAGCCCCTGGCTCTACGGCTCCTACGGCGTGGGCCTCGACGAGGTAGCCCGCCGGTTCCACCGCTACCTGAGGTCGCGGCCGCAGCACCCGTCGTCGGTGCGCCCCGTGACCATCAACGTCTGGGAGGCCGTCTACTTCGACCACTCGCTCGAGCCGCTGCTGGAACTCGCGGAGAAGGCCGCCGCCGTCGGCGTGGAGCGCTACGTGCTCGACGACGGCTGGTTCGGGGCCCGTCGCGACGACCACGCGGGTCTCGGCGACTGGGTGGTGTCCCGCGACGTCTGGCCCAACGGGCTCCACCCGCTGGTCAACCGGGTCAAGGAACTCGGCATGCAGTTCGGCCTGTGGTTCGAGCCCGAGATGGTCAACGAGGACTCCGACGTCGCCCGCGCGCATCCCGAGTGGATCATGGCGACCGGCGGCCGGACCCCCGTCGAGACGCGGTTCCAGCAGGTGATCAACCTCGGCATCCCCGAGTGCTACGCCCACATCCGCGACCAGATCTTCGCGATGCTGGCCGAGTACGACATCAGCTACATCAAGTGGGACCACAACCGTGACCTCATCGACGCCGGCACCCACCCGCTGGGACGGGCCGGGGTGCACGCCCAGACTGAGGCGGTGTACCGGTTGATCGACGAGATCAAGGCGGCCCATCCGGGGCTGGAGATCGAGTCGTGCTCGTCGGGCGGCGCCCGCGTGGACCTCGGGATCCTGCAGCGGACCGACCGCGTGTGGGTGTCGGACTGCATCGACCCGCTGGAGCGGCAGGACATGATGCGCTGGACGCAGCAGCTGCTGCCGCCGGAGATGCTGGGCTCGCACATCGCCTCGCTCACGTCGCACACCACCGGCCGGACCCACGAGCTGAACTTCCGGGCCGCGACTGCCCTGTTCGGGCACCTCGGCATCGAGTGGGATCTGCGCCAGGCCTCCGACGACGAACTCGCCGAGTTGGGTGAGTGGATCGCCTTCCACAAGGCGCACCGGGACCTCCTGCACGGCGGTGACCTCGTGCGCCTCGACTTCCCCGACGAGTCGCTGACGGCCACGGGCGTCGTCGCCCTGGACCGTTCGCGGGCGATCTACTCGTATGCCGCGGTGTCGACCCACGTCACGAGCCTGCGAGGCCGGCTCCGGATGCCGGGGCTCGACCCGGCCCGCCGCTACCGCGTCTCGCCCGTCCTCGTCGGGCGGGTGCCGTCCGGCCTGCGGCCGCCGGCCTGGTGGGGCGTCAAGCGCGATATGGCCACCGAGACCGTCGACCTCACCCATGGACGACCGCCGAAGCTGGTTCCGGTGGCCGAGGAGGCCGGGGTCGTCCTGCCCGGAAGCCTGCTCGCCTCCGCGGGGCTCATGGAGGCGTCCGTGCACCCCGACCACGCGCTGATCTACCTCGTCGACGCCGTCGACTGAGGCGGTTTCGGCCGTCGCGGGCCGCGGCCCTAGGCTTGCCCACAGCTGTGAGGAGGAGAATATGTCGAGCGGAGCGGTGCGGACGACACGCGGGGCGACCCGCGACGACGTCGCACGCCTCGCCGGCGTGAGCTCCGCCGTCGTCAGCTACGTGGTCAACAACGGGCCGAGGCCGGTGGCCGAGGCCACGCGCCAGCGGGTACTGGACGCCATCGACAAGCTGGGATACCGGCCCAACGCGGCGGCGCGGTCGCTCATCATGGGGCGCTCTGACCTCGTCGGGCTCGTGGTCCCGGACGTCCGCAACCCCTACTTCGCGGCGCTGGCGCAGGCGGTCGAGGTGGAGGCACGGGCTGCCGGGGTCAACCTCGTGTTGGCGCAGGGGTCGACGGGGCATCTCGCCGAGCTGGTGGAGTCGCTCAGCGGGCACCTGGTCGCGGGCATCATCACCGCGGCCGTGCCCGAGCCTGCCGCCGTCGAGGTGATCCTGCGCAACAAGATCACGATGGTCCGGTTGAGCCTCGTCCCGCCGGACATCGACGCGACCTCCGTTCTGCCCGACTTCTACGAGGGCGGCCGGGAGGCGGTGCGGCACCTCATCGAGGTGCACGGGCACCGGCGGATCGCCCTGGTCGCCGGGTCGGACACCCCGGACAGCCACACCGTGGTCGACGATCGCGAGCGGGCCTGGCGCGACGTCCTCGCTGAGGAGGGGCTGCCGCGCGACGCCATCATCCGGGTCAACTGGTCCTCTGCCGGTGGCCGCCAGGCTGCGGAGCGTCTGGTCCGGGACTTCCCCGACTGCACGGCGGTGTTCGCCATGTCGGACCAGCAGGCCATCGGCCTGATCGCCGGCCTGCACGGACTCGGCCGGTCCGTCCCCGACGACATCGCGATCACGTCCTTCGACGGTTCCCCGGAGGCCGAATTCACCATCCCACCGTTGACGACGGCGAGCGTCCCGATGGCCGCCATGGCGAAGGCGGCGGTCCGGCAGCTGCTCCACCCGGGCGGGAAGGGCCAGGTGTTCAAGCCCGAGCTGATCGTGCGAACGTCCTGCGGCTGCTGACCGGGACCAACGGATCCGCGACCGAATCGGCGGCGTCGCCCTAGCCTGGAGACATGAGCGCCGAGACCTCCTGTCGTCGCATCTCCGTCAAGCCCGGGGAGGCCGATTCACCCCGCGTCGAACGCGTCGACGGGGTGTGGCGGGTGCGCTCCACCGAAGCCGTCCGACAGATCCTGCGCGAACGCGACGCCACCGCGCAGGCCGGGTTCAACTCCGAGTCCATCCCCGAGGGGACCATGGCCGACGAGCCCATCCTCTTCATGGACGGGGAGCCGCACCGCCAGCAGCGCAGCAAGATCGCGCGCTACTTCGCGCCCAAGACGGTAGCTGCCCGCTACCGCGACCTCATGGAATCCCGCGCCGACGCTCTGGTGGCGGAGATGGTGGCAGACGGTCAGGCCCGGCTCGACGACGTGTCCCTGCGATACTCGACCGAGGTGGCCGCCCAGGTCATCGGGCTCACCGACTCGCGCATCGACCGCATGGCCCGCCGCCTGGAGCGCCTCTTCGACCAGCCGTCCTTCGACCCGGCCTCGTCTGAGCCCGAGGGTCGCGTCGCGAGCGCTGTGCGCCAGTTCCGCGGCAGCGTCCCCATGCTCTGGTTCTACCTGTGGGACGTGCGGCCCGCCATCCGTGAGCGCCGCAAGGCGCCGCAGGAGGACGTCATCAGCCACCTCCTCAAGGAGGGCTACGGCATCCCCGCCATCCTCATCGAGTGCGTCACCTACGGCGCCGCGGGCATGGCGACCACCCGCGAGTTCATCTCGATGGCCACGCTGCACCTCCTGCGCGACGACGCGCTCCGCGCCCGCTACGTCCAGGCGGACGAGCCCGAGCGTTATGCCATCCTCCACGAGATCCTGCGGCTGGAACCCATCGTCGGGCATCTCTACCGCCGCGCCCAGCGCGGGTTCAGCTTCACCGACGGCGGCCACACCTACACCGTCGAGCCGGGCGATCTGTTGGACCTGTTCATCCGCCAGGCCAACGCCGACCCGGCCACCGTCGGCGAGGCGCCGCTGGACCTGTGCCCCGCGCGGCCACTCCCCCGCGGCATCGGGCCCGAGGTGATGAGCTTCGGCGACGGCCCGCACAAGTGCCCCGGTAACGCCTTGGCGATTCAGGAGACCGACATTCTTCTGACAAGGCTGTTCGCCCACCGGGTGACGATGCTTCGCGAACCTCAGCTGGGGTGGGACGACATCATCTCCGGCTACGCGCTGCGCGACGTCGCGGTCGCCGTCGGCTGACCGGCACACCTACAGTTGGCTCTTGACTACCCTCTACGAATTCTCCGCGTCCACCCTCTCCGGCCGGGAGCAGTCGCTGTCCGAGTATCGGGGCAAGCTCGTCCTTGTGGTGAACACGGCCTCCAAGTGCGGCTTCACCCCGCAGTTCGCCGGTCTGGAGAAGCTGTACTCGACCCACTCCGACGAGGGGCTCGAGGTTCTGGGGTTCCCCTGCGACCAGTTCGCCGGTCAGGAGTTCGACGACGCCGCCCAGATCGCCGAGTTCTGCTCCCTCAACTACGGGGTGACCTTCCCCATGTTCGCCAAGGTCGAGGTCAACGGGGACGATGCGCACCCACTCTTCGCGTGGCTCCGCACGGAGGCCCCCGTGCCGCTGGGCGATGCCATCGAATGGAACTTCACCAAGTTCCTCGTCGACCGAGAGGGTCACGTCGTGCGCCGTTACGCTCCCAAGGTCGAGCCGTCGGTGATCGAGGCCGACATCGTGGCGCTCCTGTGACCCGCCCCGCGGCTGACCGCACGGCACTGATCACGCTGCCCCTCGTCGTCCTGATCGGCGCGCTCGTGGCGCTGGCGGGCGGGCAGGGCGGGGCCACCGTCGCTGGAATCCCTGTCTTCTCGCTGGCGGTGGCGGCCTCGTTCGTGATCCAGTGGGTGGTGTTCGTGCCGTCGTTCGCGGCACAGACGGAGCGCTTCTTCGACCTCACCGGAAGTCTGACCTACATCTCGATCACCCTGGCCATCGCCCTCCTCACCCCTGGGGTCGACGCCCGGGCGCTCCTGCTGGCGGCCCTGGTGCTCGCCTGGGCGGCGCGGCTCGGCACCTTCCTGGTGCGGCGCGTCCACAGGGCGGGCAAGGACGACCGCTTCGACGACCTCAAGCCGTCGATCATCCGGTTTCTGAGCGTATGGACCATCCAGGGCCTCTGGGTGACGCTCACCGCCGCCGCGGCCTGGGTGTCCATCACCTCGGTGACCCGGGTGGGGCTGGACTGGTTCGCCCTGATCGGGTTCGTGGTCTGGGCCGTCGGCTTCGGGATCGAGATCGCGGCGGATCTGCAGAAGAGCCGCTTCAACGCCGACCCCGCCCACACGGGCAGATTCATCTCCACTGGTCTCTGGGCACGGTCGCGGCACCCCAACTACTTCGGCGAGATCGTGCTCTGGACCGGTGTCGCGATGATCGCGCTGCCCACGCTCCAAGGCTGGCAATGGGTCGCGCTCGTCTCACCCCTCTTCGTGACGCTTCTCCTCACCAAGGTGAGTGGCGTCCCGCTGCTGGAGAGGAAGGCCGACAGCAAGTGGGGCGGACAGCCCGACTACGAGGCGTACAAGGCGAGCACACCGGTCCTCATCCCCAGGCTCCGGTGAGCAGATTCAGCTGGGCGACGGTGAGCCGACGCTACCTGCGCGCCACCTGACGCAATGTTGCACGGCGGAGCCAATGTCGCGCTTGGCCTGCACGGATGACCGCCATACCCATCGGAGGCGCTGGTGCGCGTGCCAGACTCGGGCGAGGACGCCGTCGGACCGGCGGCCCACAGAGGGAGGACAGGCATGCCGCACGGAGACATCACCCACATCGACATCCCGGTGACGGACCTCGACCAGGCGCAGCGCTTCTACAGCGAGCTGTTCGGCTGGCAGATCGCGGAGCTGCCCGGCTTCGAGGGCTACCCCATGTGGCAGGCCCCCAACAAGATCAGCGGAGGAGGGCTGGCGCCACGCGGTGAAGGTTTCACGCAACCGCGGTCCTACGTGGAGGTGGACTCGATCGACGAGGCCCTCGCCAAGGCCGAGGCGAACGGTGGCCGCGTGCTCATGGCCAAGGCGCCGATCAGCGAGACCAGCTGGTGGGCGATTTTCGAAGACCCCTTCGGCAACCACATCGGCCTGTACGAGGGGACGACCGACACGCAGGCCCCAGAGGCCTAGGGTTCGCCGGGGGTGAGCCAGGTCCCCTAGTGTCCGCGGGACCAGGGTTCCGTCTCCGGTCGGAACCGCCCGGCAACTTTCTCGCTGTGGAGCCGACTGCGTGCATATGCACGCAAGAAGCCCTCCAGCGAGAAAAGTGCGGATGAGCTCAGCTCCCGCCGAGAAACACCGCCGCCAGAAACGCCGCGTAGACGACGGCGGCCGCGACCGCCAGCCCCTCCGAGGCCCGCTGCCATCGGCCGCGCAGCGCTGCCATCGCCAGAGCTCCTGCGAGGAGGGCCCAGACCACCTGATGCCCCCACGCGACGATCAGACGCGACCAGCCCCCATTGTCCGGGGTCTCGACGCCGTCCCCCACGGTCGCGAACACGACGGCGATCACCGCCGCCGCGACCGCACCGGCCGTGTAAAGCCACCGGCGCCACCGGGGCGCGTCCTCACCGCCGGTCACGTCGCGGCGCCCTCGGGCTCGCTGCCCGGTGAGGACAGGCCCGCCGCCTCCATGAGCTCGACACCGAGCGGTCCCGGGTTGTAGGCGACCTCCCACCGGATCCCGTCCGGGTCGGCGAAGTACCCGCTGTAGCCGCCCCAGTC
The DNA here is from genome assembly GCF_001693815.1 of Tessaracoccus lapidicaptus. Lineage (GTDB taxonomy): Bacteria > Actinomycetota > Actinomycetes > Propionibacteriales > Propionibacteriaceae > Arachnia > Arachnia lapidicapta. The sequence continues at coordinate 66,365 of NZ_MBQD01000004.1, forward strand.
CCGGGTCTGCCCCGAGACCACGTCGCCGGCGCCCGCGGCGGCCGCATCGGCGAGCACCCCATCGACGTCTTCCGGCGCCGGGACGTTGTGCGCAAGGGTGAGCGGGACGAGGCCATCGCCGCGGGCGATCGGGCCGACCTCGGCCTCGAACTGGTCTTCGTCCCAGAGCGAGAGGACCAACGTCGGCGCCAGGCGGATCATGATGATCCCCTCGGCCTCGAAGGCCGGCCTCCAGCCCAGCCCCTCGACGTAGAAGCGCCGTGCGGCGCTCACGTCGGTGACTGCGAGGGTGATGAAGTTCACTCGGGCGTCCATGACCCGACGGTACCGGCCGAGAACGCCACTTGACCGGAGTTCGGAAGCTGAGGACGCTGGAGGTATGCGTGTCGCCGACGGTCTCGTCCGGCTTGCGCGATGGTCGCTGGTGACCGTCGCGGCCGTTCTCGGGATCATCGTCGCTGCCGCCGGGCTCGGGCAGCGCGCACCCCAGCCACCTCCCGCTGCATCGGGGTCGTGGGCGACTCCCGAGGAGCTCGGCGACTTCATCGCGCAACGATCGGCCGATCTGCGCCTGGCGGGTGTGGCGGTCGTCGTCGTCCGCGACGGCGACGTCTACGAGGAGAGCTACCTGAGGACGGCCGGAGCAGGGCGGCCCGTGACCGCGGACACGCCCTTCGTGCTGGGCTCCACGAGCAAGCAGTTCACCGGACTCGCCGTCCAGCGGCTCATCGCCGACGGCCGACTCGCCCTCGACACCACGGTCGCGGAGGTTCTGCCGGATGTGGAGGCGGACGGGGACGTCGGGCACATGTCGGTGCGGCAGCTCCTCACGCACACCTCCGGCCTCACGACGACGACGGGACTCGAGCAGTGGGGGTGGATGCCGGGGCGCTCCCCGTCGATCGCTGACAACGCACACGCGTTGACCTCGGCGGCGGCCGGCGCGCAGGGGAGCTACGAGTACTCCAACAGCAACTACGACCTCCTCGGTGCGATCGTCGAGGAGGTCACCGCGCAGCCGTTCGCCGCCGCCGTCGAGGAGTTGGTGCTCGGCCCACTGAGGCTGGCCCAGACCACGGCTGGTCCCGACTCGGCCACCCTCGACGACGTCGCCGTCGGCTACCACTCGTGGCTCGAGGTGGTGACGGTGCCGACGCCGTGTCCCTGTACACCCGGAGCGGTCCCCTCCGCATTCATGGTCTCGACCGCCGCGGACCTGACACAGTTGCTGCGGGCCCACATGGGCAGCGTTCCGACAGAGCTGCCCGACGAGGTCCTCGCCACAGCGCGGGAGCCCCTGACGACCATCGACCCGTACTCGCAGTACGGCTCCGGCTGGGTGGTGCGGCCATTGTGGGAGCAGCTGGTGTCGGTGGGCGATCCCGTCGACGGGGCGGACCTGCCGTCGTGCGTCGAGCATCTGGGCAGCACCTATCGTTCCCAGTCCTATCTGATGGCGTGCCCGTCGCTCGGGTTCGGGATCGCCGCGCTGACCAACACGGGGGCCGGCATCGACACGACGAGGTGGTCGCGTTTCCAGACCGACCTCACGCATCTCGCACTCGGCACGCCGACGCCCGCGCCGGGGTTCAACCCCGTCGAGTCGAACGCGCCGGTGATTATTCCCGGTCTGCTGCTGGCGCAGGCCTTGAGTCTCCTGCCGCTGACGGCTGCGCGCAGCGGGACGTGGCGCGTGGCGCTCGCCCTGGGCGGCGCCATCGTCGGGCCCGTCCTCTGGTGGGGATATGCCCCGACCCGGCTCGGCCCACGCCTGCCCGTTGCCTCCCTCTGGGCGCAGGCGCCCGAGCTGGGGATCGCCACGCTGGTCAGCACGGCTTTGGCGCTGGTGGCCGCGGCCTTGGCAGCGACGTGGGCGGCATCGCGTCGGCACGGCCCGGCACGCAGGAACTGACCGGGAATCGGGTCCGCACTACTACACGCGGCAGTAGTCTTCCCCCGTGCTCACGCAACGGACGTCGTCGTCCCCCCTGACCTGGTCCCTCCCCATCGCAGCCCTCATGATCGTGTCCAGCCTGGCCGGCCTGTTCCTCCCCCGCGTCTACGCCCAGGAGACGGTCAACTGGATGCTGCAGGCCCAGGGACAGGACGTGGGCAACCTCATCGCCGCGGTCGTGCTCCTCTGGTCGGCGCAGCGCTACCGGGCAGGGTCGTACCGGGCGGGCGCCGTGTGGCTGGGCACCCTGCTCTACGTCATCTACGCCTTCGTCGTCTACGCCATGGCGGTGCACTTCAGTCCGCTCTTCCTCGTCTACGTGGCCGTGCTTGGACTCAGCGCCTGGGCGGTCATCCGGCACATCGACGCGTTCCGGGCCGCGCCCGCGCCCGTCCCCGCCGCCCCGGCCCGGAGACTGGCCGGCTGGACCCTGATCGCCACCGGAATCCTGTTCGGGGGCCTGTGGCTCTCCGAGCTCATCCCGGCGACGGCGAGCGGCCAGCTCCCCGCCAGCCTCGAAGAGGCCGGGCTGTGGGTCAACCCCATCCACGTCATCGACCTCTCGGTGGTGCTGCCCGCGTTCGTGATCACCGGCCTGGGCGCTCTGCGGCTCCGCGCGGACGGCCTCACCTGGGCCGCGCCGTGGCTAGTCTTCTCCGCCCTGATGGGCACGAGCATCGTCGCCGCCATGCTGCTGATCGCCGGGCACGGATTCCCTGGCACGCTCCCGCCCACCGTCATGGTCTCCGTCGTCGTCCTCGTCAGCCTTGCGGCGCTGGTGCGCTTCCTCGCCGGAGCTCCGCAGCCAGCGCGCGTCCCAGCACCGCTGCGTTGAGCGCGTCCGCGTCGGCGTGCACCGCGACCTCCAGCCGCCCCGCATAGGACATCGCGGCCACGCCGAGCCGCACGTTGCCCTGGATGGGCGCCACGGGCCAGGCGTGCAGCAGCGGCGCTCCCGCGACGGCCAACGGACGTTCGGGACCCCGGACGTTGGTGACGAACAGCGCGATGAACCGCTGGCGCCGGGCGAGGCGAGCGAAGATCCGCGAACCCCAGCGGCTCCGCGTGAGTTCGAAGCTGCCCTGGTCGCGGGCCGCCTCCTTCGCCTCGCGGGTGACGGCCGCGATGCGGACCATGCGGTCAGCGGCGTCGGCCACGCCAGTCGGGAGCCGCGCGAGCATCACTCCTACAGCGTTGCCCGACCGCCCGTGCCCACCCGGGAGGGCCACCGGGACGCTGGCGGGGAGGACGTGCGGCACCGGCTGGCCGGCCTCGCGCAGCGCGGCCTCGGCTCCGCCTGCGACGGCGGCCAGCAGGGCGTCGTTCACCGTCGCCCCAACACGCTTGGCTCCCGCGCTCACGGCACCCAGGTCGCCGTCGACGAAGGCGACGCCGCGGCGCGGTCCGATGGGGCCGAGCAGCACGGTGCGTGCGACGGTGGGCCGGATCACCGCCGCGACCCTCACGAGGCCTGCGGCCACTCTGCGGATGCGCCGACGCAGGCTCGTAGGCCGGCGGGGCGCGGCGATGGTGGGCGCGGCCCTCGTCTCATCGGCGTCGCCCCCGAAAAGCTCCCGGACCAGCCGGACGCCCGCCACCCCGCCGGCGACACAGTGGTGGACGCGCAGGATGATCCCGGGTGCCGTGGGGGTCGCGCCCGGGACGACGAGCAGCTCCCACAACGGCCGATCCGCCGGCAACGGCCGCGTCATCAGCTGTGCGGCGAGGTCGGCCAAGCCCTGCACACCCGGCACCGGGTCGACGGACCGGATGTGCCAGGTGAGATCGGGCGGGGAGTCCTCCCAGTAGAGGTCGCCGCCCCGCCCCCGCACGCGCTGCATGAACCGTCCCAGGCCGACGCTCCGGTCGGGCGCTCTGAGGCACGCGTCGATGGCCCGGCGGAGCAGCGCGAGGTCGGGGGTCCCGCCCGGGGCGGCGAAGCCACCTGGGGCGAGGAGCCCGGCCAGGAGGAAGGCGTTGACCGCTGTGGCCTGTTCCGAGCCGGGGTTCACCAGCCCATCGGGTAGCCGTCAGCCCGCGGCTCCGAGCCCGCGACGAGGACGCTGGCCGAGTCGTGCGGGTCCAGCCGCCAGATGGCTTGTCCGCGCCCGAAGACCGCCGGGTTCGCCGCGACCTCGACGTCGTGGCCCTGCCCACGCAGGCGCGTCACGACGCCCTTCCCTGCCGCACCTTCCACCTGCACCCGGCCCGTCCCCGGGTCCCAGAACCAGCGCGGGCGGCCGAGCGCGGTCTGGGGGTCGTCTCCGCCGTCGACGGTGTGCAGAACCAGCTGCACATGGCCCTGCGCCTGCATGTCGCCTCCCATCACGCCGAAGGGCCCGACGGGGGCGCCGGCGCGGGTGAGGAACCCGGGGATGATCGTGTGGAACGGGCGCTTGCCCGGGGCCAGCTCGTTGGGGTGCCCCGGCTCGAGCGAGAAGCCGGCGCCGCGGTTCTGCAGCGAGATGCCCGTTCCTGGCACGACCACCCCGGATCCGAAACCGTGGAAGTTGCTCTGGATGAAGCTCACCATCATCCCGCTGCCGTCGGCCGCGCAGAGGTAGACGGTGTCAGAGGAGCGGGGATCCAAGGCACCGGGAGGCACGGCCCGCGGCCCGATGGCGGCGCGGCGGGCGGTCGCGTGCGCTGCCGACAGCAGTTCCTCGACGGGCACATCGACGACTCCCGGGTCACCGACGAGCGCATGGGCGTCGGCCAGCGCCAGCTTCACCGCCTCGATCTGCCGGTGCCAGTCGGCCGCCTCCTCGGGCGCGAAGCCATCGAGGACGTTCAGGGCGATGAGCGCGGCGATTCCCTGGGTGTTCGGCGGGATCTCCCACACCTCGTGGTCGCGGTACCGGGCGCTGATGGGCGTGACCCACTCGCTGCGGTGACCGGCGAGGTCATCAGCGGCGAGCCGCCCCCCGGTCGCGGCAGCGAAGGGGACGATGCGCCCCGCGAGTTCCCCGCGGTAGAAGTCCTCGCCGCCGGTGTCGCCGATGGCGGTGAGCGTGGCGGCCATCTCCGGGCTGCGCCACACCTCGCCGACGCCGGGGGCCCGGCCGCCGGGCGCGAACAGCGGCAGAAATCCCCGAGCGCTCGGCTCCGACTGACGCGACTGCGCCGCCGCGACACCACGTCCCCACCCCCAGGCGACGACCCCGGACACCGGGAAACCCTCGACAGCCAGGGCGACGGCGGGCGCCAGGACCTCGGAGAACCCCAGCCGCCCGAAGCGCTGGTGCAGGTCCGCCCAGCCGCGGACCGCCCCCGGGACGGTGACGGATTCCCAGCCCGTGGTCGGCATGACGGCCCGTCCGTCGCCCCGCAGCCGCGCGGCCGACGCCGCGGCGGGGGCACGGCCGGAGCCGTTGAGCCCGTGGAGCCGCTCCCCGTCCCAGACCAGCGCGAACGCGTCCGAGCCCAGGCCGTTGCTGCACGGTTCCACGACCGTCAGGCACGCGGCCATCGCGATCGCGGCGTCGACGGCGTTGCCCCCGGCGCGCAGGATCGACAGCCCCGCCTCCGCGGCGAGGGGCTGGGAGGTGGCGACGGCGCCCCGGCGGGCGAACAGGGGCTGTCGTCGGCCGGGTTCTGCGAGGGGTGGCAGGTGCATGGTGACCATCATGGCCCCGAACTGCGGCAGCGCACGTGACGATTCTCAACGCCCCCGGCGCTCGGCGTCGCGGGGTGGAACCATCGGAGTCGTGAACCCGCCGCGCACCGACCCGTCCTGGAGGACCCTCTATCTGATCGGCGCCGCGTCGGCTGCGGCGTTCGTCGTCATGGTCCTGGTCCCCGTGGTCCTGCTATTCGCGGCCCCAGTCCCCCCGACGGAGGGCCGGGCGCTGCTGGAGTACATCGCGGAGCACCCCGTCGTGTATCTGACGCAGTTGGTGTCGTTCGTGGGGCTCGCGGTCCCGGCCCTGCTCGTGTTCACGGGCGCCGCCGAGGCGCTGATCGCCGCCACGAACGCGGTGTCGTGGGCGGGAATCCTCACCGCGGCCGCGATCCTGATCCTCTCGGCTGTCATGCACCGGGCCGGATCGGGTAAGGCGGTGGCCATCCTCGGCATGGTGACGGGATTGCTCGGCATCGTCAGTGAGACGTTCCGGCCCTACATGGGCATGTCGTACATGATCTACGGTCTGATGCTGCCCGCCTGGTTCGGACTTGTGGGGTGGCGTTTGTGGCGCATCACCCGCGTCGCGCCGGAAGGGACAGAATGGGAGTCATGACGGAGTTCAACGGACACAAGATCGCATTCCTCTGCAAGCGCGGCGTCGAGCAGCCGGAGTTGACCGAGCCATGGCAGGCCGTCCTCGACGCGGGCGGACAGCCGGTGCTGGTGAGTGAGGAGCCCGGCACCATCACGGCGCTCAAGGGTGACTGGGACCGCGGCGACGACTTCACCGTCGACGTCACCCTCGACGAGGCCGACCCGGACGACTACCTCGGCCTGGTCCTGCCCGGTGGAACGCTCAACTCGGACAAGATCCGCACCAACGAGGACGCGCAGGCCTTCGTCAAGGCGTTCATGGACGCCGACAAGCCGGTCGCCCCGATCTGCCACGGCGCCTGGATCCTCATCGAGATCGACGCCGTCCGCGGCCGGACCCTGACGTCCACCACCCGCATCCGCACCGACCTGCGCAACGCAGGCGCCACCTGGGTCGATCAGGAGTTCGTCAGCGACGGAAACCTGCACTCGAGCCGCAGCCCGCGCGACATTGAGGCGTTCAACGACGGCATCATCCGCGCGTTCGCTGAAGCCGCGGCTGACTTCCACCCCGCCGAGTCCTGAGGGATACCCCCGCTCAGCCCTGGTCTTCCTCCTGGTCGAACTCCACGTCGCGGCGCTGGTCCAACAGGTCGGCCTCGTCCGCCTCCATCGGCGTCGGGCTCTCGTGCAGAACTGCGGCCACCTCCTCAGGCTCGTTCTGGAGCGCCTCCTCCGACAGTTCATCGGGGCGCGGCGCGGGCCAGTCATCCGGATCCGGTGGTAGTCCCTCCACAGGGTCGGGAAGGATCGTGACCATGTCGACCTCCTCACAGAGTTCTCCCTCGAGACTACCCCCGAGGCCGCTTCACCGCCCCGCGACGCTCGATCGACAGGCCGCGGCTGCACTCGCCGCTCATTGGTAGAACTGGGAGTGAACACCAGCCGAGTTCTACCAACTAGGCGGTGGAGTCCGTGAGATCCCTGCCGGGGGAATCTCACCTAGTCTGGTCGGGTGAGCGACCTGCGGATACCGCCCGGGCCTGGACTGCCCGCTGGCCTAGTCGTGCCCGCAAGCGAACTGATCGAGCGATACTCGCACTCGTCCGGGCCTGGAGGCCAGGGCGTCAACACCGCCGACTCGCGTGTGCAGTTGTCGTTCGACATCGCAGCCTCGTCCGTGCTGGACGAGACGCAACGTGATCGACTGCTGCACCGGCTGCGCACGCGGCTCGCGGGTCCGGTCGTCACGGTGGTGTCCACCGCGACCCGATCACAGCGTCAGAACCGGATCGACGCCCGGGATCGACTGGCTGCCATCCTCCGCGAGGGGCTTGCGCCGCCGTCGCCACCGCGGCGGCGCACCCGGCCGACGAAGGGCTCGGTTGAGCGCCGGCTGGCCGCCAAACGGCGACGCGGCGAGGCCAAGCGCGATCGCTCCCGGCCTGAGGCGATGTAGGCGTTGACCGCTACGACCGCGCAGGGCTGAGCCCCGGCGTGACCCGGTGTTTCCCTCAGCGCGCAGTGGCCGCCAGGATCGATTCCCGAGCGTCGCCGGGCGAGGCCGCCAGGATCGGGATTCCCATGGTGTGCAACATGCGGGCCATGCCCTCCCCCATGTGGTCGACCACGACGGCCTCGACGCCCTGCTCCTTGAGGAACCGCACGACCCGGGCGTGGTGCGAACCATGCGTGCCCGCGTCGTGGGACTCGTCCCACCGCACCTCGTGGACAGTCCAGTCCGCGACGTCGCCGTCACGCACGTCGGCCACGCCGACCCAGTGCGCCCGTCCCCACGCGTGGGCGGATTGACCTTCCTCGGTGACGGGTGTGGCCACGATCATGAGCTCAGTCCTTCCTGATGGCGCCGTTCGAGCGGATCGCCCTACTGAGGGCACCAAGGCCACCCAGGATAGCGGCCACCGCCCCGATGGTGATCACGATGGGCAGCGGTTCGGCGAGCTCGGCGCCACCCTGGGTGCGATAGGCGAGGAGTGCCAGCCCTAGGCCGAGGAGGACGAGACCGAGAACAACAGCGGTGGTGCGGTGCATGACAGACCTTTCGGAGAGTGGAGACTTACGCATTGTGGCCCTCGCGGCGGAATCGGGCGTGCGCCGCCGCCGCGACGATGACGATCCAGGCCGCGAGCATCCCCAGACCCATCACGAACACGGGCAGCGCCCCCGGTTGGCTGGAGGTCACGCTCAGCGCCTGCATGACAGCAACGCCCGGTGTGGCGGCGAGGGCGAAGCTGAGGAGCGGCGTGAGCGCCGGCGGTGCCGCGAGCTGGGCGGCACCGATAGCGAGCGGCAGCACGAGCAGCGCACCCATCGCGACCGCCATAGCAGCGGCCCCACGACGCGCGAGCGTGCCGGTGAGGAACCCGAGCAGAGCGGTGAGGGGCACGACCAGCGCCGCGGCCACCATCGACATCGCCGCCAAGCGGACGTCGATCCCGGTCCCGCCCGAGATTGCGAAGCCGCCGCCCAACACGAGACCCGCCGCCAGCAGGCCTGCCACGGCGCCGGTCATCATGAGTGCGACGGCGCGGGCGGTCAGGAGTCGTAGGCGGTTCGGAACGACCAGCAACGAGCTGAGAACCGTTCCGTCAGTTGTCTCCGCCGCGGCCGAGGACAGCGCCGCCAGGCCAGCAAGGACTGCGACGACGCCAGCGGCCGTCTCCACAGCGACCGGAGCTGATCCTGCGGCGCCCTCGGCGCCCCGTGGGTCGAAGGCCGCGACGAAGGCCAGGGCACCCAGGCCAGCGAGCACCCCGAGTCCGACGATGACAGCCATCCTGGCGCGGAACCTCCGAGAGCCGAGGTGGCGGCGCACTTCGCTCCCCACGACGGTGGACCACCGCTGCGCGGCCACCTGATCGATGACGTGCGGACTCATGCGGCCTCCTCCTGCTTGCGGTCGGACGTGGTGGAGGACAGGAACAGATCCTCCAAGGAGTGGATGCGCGGGGCAAGGTGCGACAGGGACAGTCCGGCGCCGAACACAATCTGGCCAACCCGCTCGGCGCGTGCGCCTGCCACGAGTGCTCCATCGCCTTCCGGCCGCGTACTGAGCCCCTGCGCGCAGAGCAGCTCCACCACAGCTCCGAGGTCCGGCGACGCGATGTAGACCTCAGAGTCCGCCGTGTGGCTGGCCAGTTCGGCCAATGTTCCCGCGCGGACGACCTTGCCCTCGTGCAGCATGACGATCCGATCGGCCACCAGCTCAAGCTCCGTCATCAGGTGGGAGGACAGCAGAACCGCCTTCCCGCAGGCGGCCTGCTCTCTCAGCAGCCGGCGGAGCCAGATCACTCCGTTGGGGTCGAGCCCGTTCACCGGCTCGTCGAGCATGATGTTGGCCGGGTCACCGATCAACGCGGCAGCGATCCCCAGACGCTGTCGCATGCCGAGGGAGTAGGTGCGGATCTCTCTTCGGTGGGCGCCCCACAGACCGACTGTTTCCAACATCGGCCGGACCCGCGTCGTCGGGAACCCCTGGGTCTCACAGACGAACCGGAGATGATCCTCTCCGGAGCGACGTGCGGGGAGCCATTCGCCACTCAAGTAGACGCCGAGAGTGCGGGCGGGGACCAGCGCGTCGGAGAAGGGCCGGCCGTTGACGGCGGCGGCGCCCGAGTCCGCGGGGATCAGGCATGCCACGATCTTCATGAGTGTGGTCTTCCCGGCGCCATTGGGACCGACGAAGCCGGTCACGTGGCCGTCCTCCGCTGTCAACGATACGTCGGCGAGGACCTGCTTGCCCCCGAGCTGCTTGGACACTGATCTGGTTTCTATCATCGAAGGGTCTCTCTCGTGTGGGAGGGATACGACGTGATGGCCTGGTGAGACCGAACGATCGCAGCAGCGTCCCTGGCTGACACCGGTATGGCGAATCCGCGGAGCCGCGACGGTGACAGTCCTGATGACGAGTCGTCCGCGGGAGAACACTAGGAAGCCGGACACTCCAGGAACAGGGCCTGGATCAGACCGTGCCCGATGGGTGACACGAGAATCTACTTTCGGCGACCCCTAGGCGAAGCCGAAGACCGGCGGCACGACCACCACGACGATGGCCGCCCACGCGGCGTAGATCGGCAGGTAGGCCATCTGCCAGCGCTCGAGCGAGGCATGCGTGCGCCGTCGACGAAGGAAGCCGAGCAACATCCAGGCGAGCCACGCGAGGTTGATGAACAGGACAATGTTGAGGCCCAAGGCCACCAGCTTGTTCGGGCTCGGCCCCCACAACGCGATGCGGCTCACCATGGCGCTCAGCCCGACAGCGTCGACGACGAGGGCGCTGACGACGAGCACCAACTGCAGCCTGTCGAAGGCCCCAGGCGGGGCCCCCGGGCCTCTGGCTGACATGGAGAACAGGGCCAGAGCGAGGACGACGACGAGCAGGAGATCGAAGATGATGAGGACCTCGCGGTCGATGTCCACGGTGCGAGTCCAGGCCATGGCCCCGAGGAAAGCCAGGAGGAGGAGAGCGAACAGGGGCGTGAACAGCTTGGTGAGTACCGGGGCGATGTTCTCGATGACCGACCTCTTCGCCTCCACCAACAGCGCGGCCACGATCACGGCACCCGCGGCGCCGAAGGGCAACACCCATTCCACGACGACGTCCTCGACCTCGAGACGGATGGCGGAGAAGACGGCGACCGACAGCCCCACGAGCACCCCGCCGCCCAGGGCGATGAGCGCGAAGTAGATCGCCCACTCCCCCGTGAACCTGACGGCATCCATCCGCGCGTCGCTCTGCCGCCAGCGGGTACCGGCGTGCGCCAGCCCGACGACGAACCACAGCAGGACCGGAAGGTGCACCACGAGGAGGATCTCGGTCGCGGAGGTCTCGGTCGCACCGGGGAACGGGTAGATGTTGGCGACCACGGCCGCGACGGCGAAGAAGGCGCCCACCGTAGCAATGGCGACACCCACCACCATTGCGCGCCGCGTGGTTCTGATCGAGTCGTCCCCCGCCACGAGGAGGCGGCTGACCAAGGAGTTCTGCTGGCCTCGGGCCCAGTCGCGTGTCAGCGCGTCCTCTGACGCGAGGCGCGTCGCGGCGATCAGGAACGCCTCGTCCGCCGAAAGACCCGCCAAGGCGAGATCCTCGGCATGGGAGCGGAGCCGCTCCTCCAGGGCGTTGACATCAGGTGCCGCGGCGCCCCGTCGGGTCAGCCATGCGCGCCACTCAGCGATCCGCCCGTCGAGGTCAGCTCCTGTCGCACCGTCCAGCGGCATTGGATCAGCCCTCGCGAGCGGGTTCGGGCGACGTCATGGCACCAGTGTGCTCCCACGGGATGCACCGGCGACAGGATGACCAGCGCGACGGCGCCCGTCGCCGAGATCTGGTTACAGCGGCGTGGCGCAGGCCACCGGCGACATCGGGCCCTCCAGACCGGTGGTCGATACCGCCGCGACCGCGTAGCAGCGCTCCGCGGAGGGATCGCCACCGGATGGCCACGGCCAATAGTCAGGAGCGTCGACGACTCCCAGCCCGGATGGCGCCGCCGGCGGACGGCAGCACCACGGCAGCCGGGCGAAGCCCCGGATGCGCGTCATCACGTCGGACATGATTGGCCCCTCTCAGTCGATCGACACCCCGCCAGCTACGCCGTCCAGCCCAGCAGAGCCCCGCCGAGCGATACTCCCCCGACCAGCAGCACGAGCGCCGCAACAGGCACCGCCGGGGCCCAGTGGGGGTGCCGACTAAGGAGCCAGATGGCGACGCCGAGGAGCGCCACCCAGGCGAGAAGGAACCCCACGAGCCATGGGGCGGGCGTCACCAGTCCTGCCACCAGGTAGAGGTAGCCGACCACGACGTGGGCCGCGATCCCCAGGTATCCGAGCACGCGGTGCCAGCGGGGCGAGGCTGGCTGAGCGGGGGGCGCTTGGCTCATCTTGCCAAACTACTCCCGGTCAGCGGCGTCCGAGGCCAGACGCGGCAGGCAGTGGGGGGACCGCACCTCAGGAGCAGTCCCCTGCACCTCCGAGAGCCGGTGACCCATCACGAGGAGGCACGTGGGCAGGGACAGCGGCCTCGCGCAGGCTACGTCGCGAACAGCTTCTCGACCCCGGCGACAGGTACGAGACCGACCGCAGCTGCCGCCAGATCCGCATCTGTCGTGATGAGGGCGTCGGCCTGGAGCTTGACCAGCGCGATGCACTCGGCGTCACGCGTCGTGGGCCAGCCCTGCGCCCGGGCGATGTCCCAGGCCGTGCGACGGCTCACGCGGTCGTTCAGAAGCCGAAGCTTCATCTCGGTGAGTCGGTCGTGGAGAGCGAGCGCTTCGCGCTCCGTCAGTTCTCCGTCTTCGACCCTCTGGAGCAGTAGGTCCATGACCTGCGAACGGATCGAGGCAGGAGCGACCAGCTGATGGGTTGGCGCCACCGTTCCGCCGCCCTCCAGGAGCTGCAGCAGCGTTCTCGCGTCGATGACGAACCGGGTCATGCTCCGACTGTAGGTGCTGTGGCGCGCAGCACCTTCGCCATAGCCTTGCCGCGGGCGAGCTCGTCGACGAGCTTGTCGAGGTAGCGGATGTCGCGCATGAGCGGATCCTCGATCTCCTCGACCCGCATGCCACAGATGACGCCCGTGATGAGCGAGGCGTTCGGGTTGAGGGTCGCGGCCGCGAAGAAGTCACGGAAGGAGGTCTCCTCGGCGAGGTGCCGTCGGAGTTCCTCACCCTCGATCCCGGTGAGCCACGCGATGACCTCGTCCAACTCGGCCTGGGTGCGACCCTTGCGCGCCAGCTTCTCGACGTACAGGGGGTAGACCGACGCCAGCGGCATCGCGTAGACGCGTTCGTTTCGGGAGGCCATTCCCGGAGTCTATGCAGCGTGTCGCGGCGCGGGAATGAGATGCGGGCGCTCTGACGTCACTCTCGTCCCACCGAATCTGCCATGACCATTCCTTCGTCGACACAGGCGAGGCGGCGATGCCACCGCGATAGTCACCAGTGCTGCAATCGGAGGGCGGCGCACCGACCAAGATCCCCTCAGTCAGCGAGGGGGATCTCCCACGGCCGGCGCCCGTACCCGAGTCCGTCTGGCGATAGGCGGGGAGTCGGTCCTCCGTAGTCCGCGCCAGACCTACCACTCGGCATCGTCGTTCGTCGGACGCGCCGCCACTCGCTGGCTCGGGGCCGCCCCGTTGCCGTTGCATGCATCACCGGCGTCCGCGGTGGCGTGGCGCCGGTGGCGCCCTCCTGTCTGCCTCGAGAGCACCTTGTCGAGGGAATGCGTGGGGATTCGGCGACGGCCCCGGCGAGCCGCGTGGAACGCACGGATCAGCCGGAGCGTCGGCTACTCGAACCGGCTGGTCTTGCCAGGCTCGATGTACCAGTCGCGCTCCCATCGGTGACGCTCCAGGATTCCCAGCTCGTCCGCGGGCAGCGGGCCGCGGTCGCTGGTCGCCGCGTTGCGCTCCACGTTGCGCACCGTCCGCATCCCCGCAATCACCGTCGAGACCGCTGGGTGAGCCAACACGAACCGCAAAGCCCGGTCTGGAAGCTCATCGGCGTCGATGCCGAGCTCCGTCGTGAGCGCTGTCACGTGCTGTTCCAGCTCGACGGTCCGTCCCCCGCCGAAGTAGTGAGAGCGGAAGTCCTCAGGGTCGAACCGGGTGTCGGCGGTGATGCGGCCCGTCAGCCCGCCCTCGTCGAGCGCGACGCGCACGATCACCCCGACGCCGTGCTCCTGGGCGGCCGGAAGCAGTTCCTCCTGGGGCTGCTGGTGGAAGACGTTGTAGATGACCTGGACCGTGTCGACGGTGCCGGTGCGCACCAGCGCGACTCCCTGCTCGGGTTCGTAGTCGTTGATGGAGACGCCGAAGAAGCGGATCTTGCCTTCGTCCTTGAGCGATTCGATGGTCTCCAGCCAGTCGCCCTGGCCGACCCACTCGTCGCTCCACACATGGAACTGCAGCACATCGAAGGCCTCGAGTCCGCTCGCGCGAAGGCTCTCCTCAAGACTGGCGCGGATGTGCGCGCCAGGGAACGTCCGCTCCACGGGGACGCCGCGGCGGGCCGGCCACTCGCCGTTCTTCGGCGGCACCTTCGTCGCCACGACGAGCCCCTCGCCCGCGTGGCGGCGCAGAACCTTCCCGACCAACTCCTCACTTCGCCCGTAGCCGCGAGCGGTGTCGATGAAGGTTCCGCCGAGTTCGATGAACCGCTCCAACGCTCGGAGCGACTCGTCGTCCTGAGCGCCAACCCAGGCTCCTCCGCCGATGCCCCAGGCGCCGAAACCGATGTCGGACACGCTCAGGCCGGTCTTTCCAAGCTGTCGATACTGCATGGTCGCCACCCTACTCAGCCCTTGACCGCGCCGGTGAGCCCGCCGACGATGCGCTTCTCCATGGTGGAGAAGAACACCAGAGCCGGGATCATCGACAGCGACACGAAGGCAAGCACCCGCGCGGTGTCGACGGACCACTGTGATGCGAACGCCTGCACACCCAGAGGGAGGGTGTAGAGCGCCTCCTCGTTGAGGATGAACAGGGGCAGCATGTAGGAGTTCCAGCTGGCGACGAACGACAGGACGCCGACGGTCACCACCCCCGAGGCCGACAGCGGCAGCACCATGCGGACGAAGAACCCGAGCCGGCCGGCCCCGTCGACGAACGCCGCCTCCTCCAGTTCCTTCGGGATCGCCCGGAGGAAGGGCACGAGGATGATGACCGTCATCGGAAGGGCGAACGCGATCTGCGGCAGGATGATGCCGGCGTGCGAGTTCATGAGGCCGAGGTCGCGCACCATGATGTAGAGGGGCGTGATGGCGACGGTCATCGGGAACATCAGGCCGGCCGAGAAGTAGGCGAACATGGCCTCGCGCCCGAAGAACGGGTAGCGCGCGATCGCGTAGCTCGCCATGAGTCCGAGCACCACGACGCCCACGGTCGTCCCGACGGCGCACACCAGGGAGTTCCAGAGCTCACGCCAGAACAGGTTGCCGAGAATGATGTCGATGTAGTTGCTGACCACCCATGGGTCGGGCAGCGCGACCGGGTCCATGATGATCTGGGAGTTCGTGCGGAAGCCGCCCAGGATGATGTAGATCGCCGGCGCGATGCAGAGCCCGATGAGCAGGAATGCGACCAGGTACACCCAAGGGCTGCCCCACCCACCGCTGGCGTGCGAGACGCGGTTCTTCGTGGTCGTTGCGGATGCGGTCATCAGCCGTTCCCTCCGGTCAGCGCGCCCTCGGTGTCGCGGCGCAGGACGAAGCGCTGGTAGCTGAGCGCGACCACGAGCGAGATGAGGAAGAGCACGACGGCGACGGCGTTGCCGTAGCCGAAGTTCCCAGCCATGCGCCCCTCCGCCACCATGTATGTCGCCATCGTGGAGGTGCCCGCGGTGTGCGCGACGTACTGGCCCCAGATGATGAAGACGAGGTCGAACAGTTGCAGCGCGCCGATGATCGAGAGGAAGGACCAGATCCGGATCGTCGGGCCGAGCAGTGGCAGCGTGATGTGCCATTGGATCTGCCAGTACGAGGCCCGGTCGATGGCGGCGGCCTCGTGCAGTTCGTCCGGGATGCCTTGGAGGCCCGAGAGCATGATGATGGTCGCGAACCCGAAGTACTTCCACGTGATGATGATCATGAGGGTCCAGATGGCGAGGTCCGGGTCGGAGAGCCAGTCGGCCTTGAACCCACTCAGACCGATCTTCTCCAGCAGGCCGTTGACGGCACCGTTGGTCTGGAGCATGAGTCCCCACCCGATGCCGGCGATGACCTCGGAGATCACGTAGGGCACGAAGATGAGCACCCGGATGATGGAGCGACCGCGCATCTTGCGGTTCAGCAGCAGCGCGACGCCGATCGCGACGGGGGCCTGGAGGACCAGCGACATCACGACGATGATGAGGTTGTGCCACAGCGCCGCGTGGAACGTCGGGTCGCCCAGGATCACCTGGTAGTTCCTCAGCCCGACGAAGTCCACCGGCGGCCCGTAGCCCTTCCAGCGGAAGAAGCCGTAGTAGGCAGCCATGAGGACCGGGAGGATGACGAACGTGGAGAAGACCACGAGCGCCGGCAGCGACAGGAGCGCCACCTCCGCGGTCATCCGCCAGCGGCGTCCCAGGATGTCGCCTCGCCTGCGGCTCGGGGCCGGCGCCGTTTCGGCACCGGCCCCGAGCCGTGTGGCGACCTGAGTCTGGTCACTCATGGTGACCCCAAGTCGGTGTGGAGATCACGGGGAGGATCAGCCCTTCGCCGCAGCGTCGGACATCGCCTTGACGACGCCCTCGGCGTCGGTGTTGCCGGCGAGCAGTTCGACGACGGCGATGTTGAGGGCATTGCCGACGTTCTGGCCGAGCAGCGTGTCGAGGAAGTCGGACACGTAGGTGGCCTCGGCGATCGCGTCGAGCTGCTGGATGTTGTACTCCTCCGTCACTGCGGACTTGGCGCCCTTGTGCAGCGGGATGGTCTTGAACGCCTTGTAGAAGCCGATCTGGTTCTCAGCGGAGTTCATGAGGCCGAGGAGGTCAGCGCACAGGTCCTTGGGGGCGTTCGCGGAGCAGGAGAACCCGCCGCCGCCACCGCCGCCGCCCATGAGCGCGCCGGGTTCACCCTGGCCCCCCTCAACGGTCGGGAAGGGGAACCAGCCGAGGTCGGCCAGCGGCTGGCCGTCGGGCGTCAGCGACGCGACGACGCCTGCCTCCCAGGAGCCCATGAGCTCCATGGCGGCCTTGTGGTTGGCGAGGAGACCGGCGGAGCTGGTCGCGCCCTGCTGTGCGGAGGTGGAGAGGAAGCCCTCGTTGAAGGGTTCCTTGGCCGCGAGGTCGGCGACATCCTGGCCCGCCTTGACCCAGCACGGGTCGGAGAAGTCGTAGTCCTGGACCGCTGCCATGGCCTCGGGGCTGCATTCGCGCAGTGCGAAGAGGTAGAACCAGTGCCCGGCCGGCCACGCGTCCTTGCCGCCGAGCGCGATGGGGGCGATGCCCGCCGCCTTCAGCTTGTCGATGGCGTCGTAGAGGTCGTCGACGGTCTTGGGGGTGTCGGTGATGCCGGCCTGCTCAAACAGGTCCTTGCTGTACCAGATGCCGTCAGGCTGGAATAGCTGCGGCGCGGCCCAGAGCTTGCCGTCGACGGTGTTGGCCTCGAAGTAGGCCTCACCGAGCGCCTCGCGCAGCTCGGGGGTGTCGGCTGCGGTGCCCATGAGGTCGAGCAGCTGGCCGGCTGCCGCCATGTCCCGCATCTTGCCGCCGCCGCGCTGCATGAAGACGTCGGGCGCCTCGTTGGCGTTGAGCGCGGTCTGGAGCTTGCCGTCGAAGTCCTCGTTCTGGACGTGCTGGATCTCGACCGTGACGCCCTCGTGCGTCTCCTCGAACTGCTTGATTACGTTCTCGGACCACGCCTTACCCTCGTCGGTCGTGGCGTTGTCCCACATCGTCATCGTGATGGGGCCGGACGGCGCGGACGCGCCGTCGGTGGTGGAGCTGGCGCTCGGCGCCTGGCCGCCCGAGCATCCGGCGATCAGTGCGATGCACGCGCTGGCGGCGATGGCTGTCGCCGCGCCGCGGAACTTCCTCGTCATTGTGGTGTCCTTCGCTACGTAGTTTCCGGTGAATCTGCTCCGATTCCCGGCGACCCCGAGCCGCGCCCGCAGTCATCTACATCGGTATAGTACACCGGTGTAGCTCAGAGTCGGCCGACCACCACAACATTTCGATAACGACGTCGAGGGCCTTGTCAGCGGGCGGTGGACTGGCGTTGGACCAGCTCGAAATCGACAACCACGCGGCGCGGGGCCGGCTGGTCCTCGCGCGGGACGCCGTCAATGTTGTATCGGATGCGCTCCGCCAGGAGCGCCACCGCGTGGGTGGCGATCTGCTCACGACCGGGATCGATGGTGCTGATCTGCGGGCGCGAGTACGTCGACTCCTCGATGTTGTCGAACCCGATGAGGAGGACGTCCTCCGGGACCCGGTACCCCCGGTCCAGCAGAACGGCCAGGGCGCCCAGGGCCAGCGTGTCCGTGAACGCCACGACGGCGTCGGGCTCGACGCCGCTGTCGAGAATGCGGGCCATCGTCTCGGCGCCCGTGCGGTGGAAGTAGTCCGGAGTGCTGATGAGGGCCCGCGGGTCGACATCCAGGCCCCGGGCCGCGAGGGCCTCCCGGAAGCCCTGCAATCGCAGGGTGCCGCTGCTGGGCGAGGGGTCGTCCTTGACGCCCAGCGGCACGACGGTCCGGGCGCCGAGGTCCAGCACGTGATCGGTGGCGGCTCGCGCTCCGTCGACGTTGCTCATCGTGACGTGGTCGACTCCGGCGTCGAAGACTCGCTCTCCGAGGAGCACGAGCGGGAGGTCGACGTCGAACAGCGCGACATCCTCCTGCCGGAGGGCCAGGGGCGAGTAGAGCACGCCGTCGAATCGCGAGCGGTAGCTGCCGTCGAGCACCCGGAGCTCGCGGTCCCGCTCGTTGTTGGTCTGCTCCATGAACACGGTCAGGCCGAGCTTGGACGCCTCGTGCATGACGGCGTCTGCGAGTTCGGCGAAGTAGGCGCCGCGCAGGGCGGGCAGCACCAGGGCGATGGCGCCGGTCCGGCCGCGGCTCAGGTTCCGAGCCGAGACGTTCATGTGGTAGCCGAGCTCCGCGATCGCGGCGTTGACCCGTTCCTTCGTCTCCGGCCGGATGTACTGGTAGCCGTTGAGCACGTTGGAGACCGTTTTCAAGGACACGCCTGCCCGGTGCGCGACGTCGCGCATCGTGACGGATCCGTTGTTCCTGCGGGCCAAGGCTCTCACACCCCATCCATTTCGCTGGTCAGGCTACAAGACAGCCCCAACCGGTACCGACTGCGGCTCGGCTTGCGGTGTCGCCTGCCGAAGCGCGCCGTGTGGGGGCAGACCAGCCCGCCCCCACACGTCATTGACCGCTGACCCGGGTCTCCCGGACTCGGTGATCTAGTGCTGGAAGATCCGCGGCAGGAAGTCGGACAGACCCGCCCACCACACGTCGAAGCCGTGCGGACCCGGGATCACCTGCTTGACCGTGGGGATCCCCGCGGCCGTCAGGTTGGCCTCCATGCCGTTGATGGCTCGGACGGCGCCGGAGTCGACGTCGCCGGCGAAGAGGGAGACCAGTGTGGTGGACTCGACCGCGGCCTGCCCGCCCGGCGTCGAGGGGTCGACGCTGGCCCAGGCGAACGGCGGCGAGAAGATCCCGAAGTGGGAGAACTCACCGGGATGGTCGACCAGCGTGCTGTGGGTGAGGAACCCGCCCCACGAGAGGCCGGCCAGCGCCATCCGCGACGGGTCGTCGGAGACGTTGTACTGCGAACCGACGAAGGGCATGACGTACCCGTCCAGCTCGTCCCAGATGTCGAACGGGACCCCCTGGTAGCCGGGCATGACGACGACCATCGGCCCGATGTCGCCGCGTGCGTAGAGGTTGTCCAGGATCTGCGCGGCCCGGCCGACCTCCGTCCACGAGGCGTAGTTCTGGCCCATGCCGTGGTAGAGGTACAGCACCGGGTACGGCTCGACGCGGCTCGGGTCGTAATCGACCGGCGTCCAGACCTTGAGCTTCGACGGACCGAAGGTCCCTGTGTACTCCAGCGTCGCGACGTCGCCCGCCCGCTCCGCGGGCACGTCGGCCAACAGGGGCGTCCGGACCCCACCGGGCACGTACAGCTGGCTCTCGATGCTCGCGACGTTCGTCGTGTCGGCCGGGTCGTGGTGGCCGACGCCGTCGACCTCGTAGCGCCAGTAGTAGTAGCCGTCGATCGGGCCGATCGTCGCGCGCCACCTGTCCCCCACCTTCGTCATCGGGATGCGGAACCACTGGCCGTTCGGGGCCCAGTCGCCCCAGATGACAACGTCCTTCGCGTTGGCCCACTGGGTTCCGGTCTCGAAGGTGACCATGCCGTTGGCGTCGATGTGCGGGGTGCCGATGGTTCCCGTCGCCGGGGCGACGTAGGGCTCGGTCAGCGCGCGGTGGCCGACGCTCGGGCCCTTGTCCTTGACGCTGGGCTGGAAGGCCCGCGCCGCGAAGTCGCGAAGGTTCTCGCGCCAGGTGTCCCAGACGCCGCCCGTCTCGGGGTGCACGCCGTCGAACTCGAACCGCAGTCCGGCCTGCTCGAAGGCCTGCATGGCCTCGTAGGTCGGGTTGTAGCTGCGGTCGAGGGTGTTGCCCACGTAGAAGCGGAGGAGGTCGATCTTCGAGTTGAGCTTGCGGGCCTGCGCGGCCGTGACGCTCGAGCCGTCGGGCAGGTGGCCCGACAGCGAGGCGACGGACCCGAAAACCCCGGGCTCGGTGAGCGTCAAATCGAGCGCCTGCGCGGCGCCGCGGCCGATGCCGGCAATGCCGACCTGCTTCACCTTGCTGGAGACGTAGTAGTCGCTCTTGACGGCGGGGATGATGCCGTCGAGGAGCTCCGTGCGGTAGTCCGCGTCGCCCGGATCCGCCATGACGACCACCATCGGAGCGAGTTCGCCGGCGACGGCGAGGTTGTCCAGGACCTGGGCTGCCCGACCGAGCTCCAGCCACTCACGGGAGGACTGACCCTCGTCCGCGAGCAGGTAGAGGACCGGGTAGGGCTCGTCGCGGTCGGTGGTGTAACCCGGGGGTGTCCAGACCATGGCGGACTGGTCGGTGCCGTAGGCCAGTTCGGCGACAGTCCCGCCGCCAGAAGCGACGTCGTCCATCCATGCGACCTCCGGACCCGGGACGAACAACGTGTTCCAGAACGGGTGGGACGTGACGTCGACCGGCCTGTCGGGGTTGCGGAAGAGCTGCTTCGAGCGGTCGGCCATGGTGGCGACGTACTGGTAGTAGTACAGCCCGGGCTTCATCGGGCCGATGTTGGCCCGGCAGTCGGTGCCGCTCCCGTCGAGGCCGACGGCGGCCCAGGTGCCGGAGGGACCGATGTTGCCCTCCAACTCGGCGCCTGCGCCCGTGGAGTTGCCACACGCTCCGGACGGCACGCTGGTCTTGGGGACGGTGAAGTAGTGGTAGATCCCGCTCTGGGACTCCCACGGGTCGGGCTCTGCGTTCGCGGGTGACGCGGCGATGCCCGAGGAGACCACGGCGGCCGCAAGTGCCGCACCGACCACCCGTCGGATACGTGATCTACGCCTGAGCGATGCGATCCTCATCGATCAGTCCTCTCGGTAAGAGTTCCGCCCACACAGGCGTGGGGACGGTGCTGCTCCTTGCTGGAGGTGAGGGCGCGTCGGCGCAGACGGCACACACCTTCGGGACCGGCCGCCGAAGCCCGCCGGCGAGCCTCGGCCAAACTTCGTACACCGGTGTAGACCATGCATACACCGGTGCAGGGGGCGCCCACAAGAGGTCTTGTGGAGTCTTCTTGGTCTGCGACGGACGGCCCGCCGATGGTCTTCAATCGCAGTCCCGCCCGAGCGGGCCTCGCGCAAGGCGCGGTCTCTGCTTCCGGTGGCAGGATTCGTCCCGTGACCACAGAGAGGCAGCGCTTCATCGCACATGGGCTCGTCGAGCGCGACGGCACCTATCTCGTTCTACGCCGCCGTGACGGTCGCTATCTCGGGGGACGGTGGGACATCCCAGGGGGCACCGTAGAGGAGGGAGAGACCCCGGGCGAGGCGGCAGTTCGCGAGTGCCTGGAGGAGACTGGACTTCGGGCCACCATGGGTCCGCAGGTCTCGCACTTCCGAAACCGCGACACCGGGGGCCGCGACGTCACCTTCCACACGGTGACATTTCGGCTGCACCTCGTCGATGAAGACACCGACGTGCGGCTGAGCGCTGAGGAGCATGCCGACTACCGGTGGATCCAGCTCACCAACCCCGACGGGCTGCCTCTGGTGTGGCACGTCGACAGGACTTTCGGTGTCCTGGACTCCACACAGCAATGCTGAGCCTCAATCTCAAGGAGTCCCAGACGGCTCTCCAGATTGACGACTGCTGCGCCGTGGCCCGCCCCACACTCTTCACTGCACTGTCATGCCGATGTGCGAGCCTGCAATCTGTCTGATTCACACCGTGCTGATTGAATGATTCAGGTCCTGCTTCTTGCCCTCCTTGGTTGAGCGTACGTCATGACGTACGCTTAGGGCGGAGGTGGTTTCCATGACTGCTGTAAGCGCAACGTCTGCCCGGGCGAATCTGTACCGGTTGATCGACCAGGTCAACGAGGAGTCCGAGCCGCTGACCATCACCGGCCAGCGTGGCAACGCCGTGCTTATCGGCGAGGAGGACTGGCTCGCCATCCAGGAGACGCTGTTGCTTGAGTCGGTACCGGGGTTGGCCGATTCCATCCGGCGCGCCCGCGCGGAGGGCGTCGACGCGGGCTCGACCGAGCTTGACTGGTGAGTCCCTGGACTCTGGTGTACTCACGCCAAGCCCAGAAGGACGCCAAGAAGCTGGCCTCCTCAGGGCTGAAGACGAAGGCGCAGCACCTGCTGGAGGTTCTGGCCCAGGACCCGTTCACCACGCCACCCAAGTACGCGAAGTTGGTCGGCGACCTCGTGGGCTGCTACTCAAGACGCATCAATATCCAGCACCGACTTGTCTATGAGGTGCTCCCTGAGCGCCATGTCGTCCACATGCTGAGGATGTGGACGCACTACGAGTAGAACTTCACCGACGCCCGCTTCTGCCGCAGGCTTCGCGGTCGAACGTGCCGAGAACCAGGCCTGGGCGACTCGGATCACGCACGAGCGTTCGCCGCACTGTCAGGCGTGGCTGACGGGCCCGGCGCTAGAGGCACACCGTGACGCCGGGGGCAGCAGGCAGAAGCCAGCCACTCAACACATCAGCGGGAGAATGTGGTCCTTGATAAGCGTTCTCGATGCAGGTGTGTCGGAAACCCTGGTCAAGGTTTGGCGGTACGACGACGGAAGCGTGACGGGTGCTGATCGAAAGTCGCGCACCCAATCCACACCGACCCGGTGTCCGTCGGTTGCAGGCTCTGTCACGACTCCGATGGCTTTGACGAGCATCGTGGCGAAGTCGTTGTTCATCTGCTTCGCGACGAGCACGTCGCCGGGCTCCATGAGGTCGAGGTTCGGGGCCTGCTTTCGGTAGCTCGGGTCCGATTCCATGTCGTGCCAGCCCAAGACCCACTCACCCGCTTCGATCCAGTCGTCGAGCATCTCCCGCGCTCCGTGGCCATGCCAACCCCCGTGGACCGTCCCCACCATGAAGTAGGTGGTCATGCGGCATCACCTCGACGTTCTCGCAGGTCTCTGTGGAGAGTAGATGTTACCGGCCGCAAACGGGGGTTGCGGGCAGGTTGGGAAACGTCCGGAACTGCCGCCGACCGAGCGTACGTTTCTCGCGTTTGCATGTCCAGCTGCGCTCCGCCTTGAGAAGTCTGATTCGGTCGGGTTCGCGCGATCGTGATCCTGGGCTTGAGTCGGCGGGTCTTCGACGTCGAACTCGTGGGCCTGCGATTGATGCTGCGTCTACGCCGTGGCGATAAGTGTCGCAACCCCGAGCGCGATGACCGCGACCACCAACACGACGATGATCAGCCAACGCAGGCGCTGGGTTCGCGTGGCCCGCGTCTCTACAGCGGTGGAGCCGGGGGTGGGTGGCCTGTCGTGCTCGGAGAGTTCA
>NZ_MBQD01000005.1 GCF_001693815.1 Tessaracoccus lapidicaptus
GGTCATCGTGGCGATGTCCTTTCGAGAGAGCTTTGCAAGGGTGAACTCGAAGGATCCCACGGTGACCGCGCTGACGTCCCTGACGGTCACGGCCACCGAGGGCTACACCACTATGAGGGACTTAACTCGCCGGCGATCGCCACCGAGTGCTAGCGAGCCTCCGAGAAGTAGGTCGGGGTTCACAACACACCACCGACCAAGGCGGTCACGCTCACCGTCGGCCATATGGAACCTGGCCCGGATCGGCGTGCCCAACAACAGCACCCACATCTGCCAATCCACCCCCGCCGGCTACACCGACTATTGGTTCGGCGTGCCGATCACGCAGACGAGCCCCCACGCAATGACGCTCGAGTCCGTGAACCCCTACTCGACGATCAGCACGAACCTGCGCCTGAGCCCAGTCCACGGACCCCCGGACCGGACCCAACAGTGGCACCCAGAGGTGACCAAGTCTCGGCCGAGTGTCTGACCCGACCGGCAGACTCCCCCTCATGTCGAGTCGCACACGGTCAGGGTTTGGAAACCTCGGCGAGCGACTGCGTAAACCCACGACCCCGTTCTGCCTTGTCGACAATCAACATCCCGGTCTGATCATCGAATGGGTCCTCCGCGAGGAGTGGCATGCGCGCGTCGCCTGGCTCGACCGATCCGAACTACGGGTCGGCGAACTCCCCGCCAGCCGGCTCACCCCCCAGACCGTCGCCGGAAAGTAGCCCCGTTCAGCCGCAGCGGCCGCCTCAACGGCAACCTCGAGATGTTCCACTTCTGGCAACGACGAGCACAGGGATCGGCAGACCCCGTGAGGCACTCAACTCGTGACATCAGACCGCAATGTGGCAGTAACGCCGTCAGTAGGCGCCGGCAATAGCGTGGCGGCTGTCAGCGAACCAAGAGTGAAGGGGAAGGATCATGAACACCATTGGGCAAGAGGCGGCAGGGGTTCTGGAGCGTGGGCTGGGTCGTCGCGGACTCTTCACGGCCGCAGCCGCGATGTCGGCGACAGCTGGTTTGTCTGCGCTCCCCGCGCAGGCGGCCCCCTCGTCCGGCGGCGGGGAGGCGTTCTACCGCGGGGTTCTGCAGCCGGGCCAAGGCCGGATTCTCGGAGACCACTACCTCTCGTCACGCACCGAGGAGATCCTGTGGGGCTACGTGCCCACCGTCCACGCCGCACCGGTCCTGACTGTTAAGTCAGGCCGGACGGTCACGATCGATTCCCTGTCGCACGAGGGCATCCTCGAGGACCAGGGCCGTGACCCGGTGGCTTGGCTAGGCGAGCAGGGCGTGCGCAGGGACAAGGTCCTCGACGACGCGATCGACGTGGCCGCCTCATACGACCGTACTACCCGGAACTTCGACGTGGACGGTCCGCATGTCGTGACCGGCCCCGTGGCCGTCGAAGGCGCCGAGCCAGGTGACGTCCTGAAGATCGAGACTTTGGACTTGCGCGCCCGCGTCCCCTACGGCGTCGTGTCCAGCCGCCACGGCAAGGGCGCGCTGGGGATCACGCCCGCCGGGGCCGCCCCCGCCGGCATCACCATGGACGAGGTCATGCCCCCTCACAGCACCGACGGGCGCAGCACCGGCAACCCGACCCAGTACGGCAACGTGTCGGTGTTCGCTTCGGTGTCGGGATCCTTCGGCGTGATGCGCGCCGGCAAGCACACGCTGAACTTCCCGCTGCGGCCGTTCTTCGGCATGATGGGCGTCGCCCACAGCGAAGCCCAGGGCCTGACCGATCCTTCGGCGAACTCGGTGCCGCCCACCCTCGGCGGCGGAAACATCGACATCCGCCACCTCGGGGAGGGCTCCACGTTCTACCTCCCCGTCAAGGCCGACGGGGCACTGTTCTACGTGGGCGACCCACACATGGCGATGGGAGACGGCGAAGCCGCCCTGACCGCCATGGAAGGATCCATCCGCGGCACCTTCCGCCTCACGGTCTGCAAGGCCGGATCCGGCGACGCCCCCAGCGTCGCCTACACCTACCCCTTCGCGGAGACGAAGGAGAACTGGATCGCGATCGGCCTATCCGACCCCAACGGCTCCGTCGACGGCCAGATCAGTGACCTCAACGTGGCAATGAGACGCGCCGTGGTCAATGCCCTCGACTTCCTCGAACACGACAAGGGCCTCGACCGGGCCGTGGCCTACGCCTACCTGTCCGCCGCCGCGGACTTCTGCGTCTCCCAGTTCGTCGACAAGACGCTCGGCGTCCACGGACTAATCCGCAAGAGCGACCTACTCAAATGACGCGCTGAACCGACAAGTCGACACAGAGCAGAAGCGCCTCCTGCCAGGCTCTCTCGGAGCCTGACAGGAGGCGCAGACCCCCCATCCCGACTTCAAACATATGGGGAGCTCTGACCCCCCAAGGCGGCTTGGCCGCACGGTGGCGGGTGAGTCACCCGGTCCGGGAGGCTGACAGCGGCATGTCCGGATATCCCCCCGCTGGGTACGGTCTATCGCATGGGACGCGGGAACAGTGACGAGGTCACGTCCTGGCACTGGTCGAACTGTGCTAGACGAGATCAGGTGGCGCCAGCATCGTTTGATTGACTGCCCGGTGACCCGGAAAGACCGGTCGGCAAGTGAGCTGCAGGTCGACGGCTACTGGCCCAGAGCGAACCTGGTTGTGAAGTACCGAGTGCAGCACTTTCGACCCCTGCCACTTCTCGATGAACCGGAATCCCTCACTGTGAGTGGAGTACATTCGGGTATCCAGCGTGTGCATTTGCACGATGCCCTCACCCAAGGGCGCTTCGCGTTTTTCCGCCCAGCCGAACATCATCGGAGAGGGACGTGCCCGGCTGCTGGCTCACCGCCCACCCTGCGACTTTGATTTCGAGTAGCGCCGTGAGCGCCGCCACGAGAGCCAGCCACGAGCGAAGCCCACCACGGTCGCGGCAACCTGCAGCACCAGCGACAGAGCCCCCAGGGCAGCGATCCCAAACGCGAACAGCGTCGCCCAATTGACAGCGGTCCGCCAGCCGGCCGTCCAATCCCCCGACGGTCCGAAAGTTGCTATCGCGACTGCTTGTAGAACGCCCAGCGCCAGGATGCCTCCGAAGAGCATCATACTGGCTTGCGAGAAGAGCTTGTCCCTGTCGCGCGCCTCCCATCGCTCCAGTCGTCTCTTGAGCGCTTCCGTCGCCAAGACGAACTCCTCGCTCACGCCAGTAAGCGAATACAACCGTTCAATGATCTCCAATTCCCTTAAGGCGTCTGTACGCTCGTCGCGCCGAGTGACATACGTCGCTGCAGCGCCAATGACGGCGACGAGGACGGTCGCGAGAGGCGCTGCGTATGCGAGATCCACATTCCGCACCCTACCGTCCGTCAAGATCGCTTCCGGCGCTATTAACGCATGTGAGCCAGGTTCCACGCACCGAGGGTTGCGCGATTCGTGAGGCCGCCATGGAGGGCCGCGAGCTGGGAGAGTCTCCGCGGGCCACGGCGCAAGAGGTCTTGTCGTGCGTAGCTTGGACGGACCGCCTCAGTTCCCATGCGCCGGGACTGCTGCACGAGTAGGTGACATCTCATCTGTGACGCCGTGGGGCGTCGCTGGGAGGATGTGTACCGTCCCTAAGCCCTACCCCCAGGAGTTCCGCGACGATGTCGTCAACGTCGCTCGCCGACGTGAGGCCGGTCAGACGATCAAGCAGATCGCGGCCGACTTCGGGATCGCCGAGTCATGTCTGCGCAACTGGATGCGCGCCGCTGACGTCGACGACGGGTTCAAGCCCGGCACCACGGCGACGGAGAACGCCGAGCTGCGAGACGCGAAGAAACGGATCCGGCTGCTGGAGCAGGAGAACGAGGTCTTGCGCTGGGCAGCGGCGTATCTGTCGCAGGCGAACCTGCCGGGAAAATGATGTACCCGCTCGTGCGTGAGCTCGCCGCCGACGGGATCCCCGTCGCGGTGACGTGCCGGGTCCTCAAGCTCGCCCGCCAGCCCTACTACCGCTGGCTCACCCATCCGATCGGCGAGCGAGAACTCGTCGCCGCGTATCGGGCCAACGCATTGTTCGACGCTCACCGTGACGACCCGGAGTTCGGGCACCGTCTGCTGGCCGACGAGGCCCACGACGCCGGTCAGGCGATGGCGGACCGCACCGCCTGGCGGATCACCTCTGCCAATCGCTGCTGGAGCGCGTTCGGGAAGAAACGAGGCGCCAACGGGAAGAAGCCGGGACCACCCGCCCACGACGACCTCGTCGAACGCGACTTCACCGCCAAGGGACCGAACCAGGTGTGGCTGACCGACATCACCGAACACCCCACCGGCGAGGGCAAGCTCTACCTGTGCGCGGTCAAGGACCTCTGGTCCGGCCGGATCGTCGGCTACTCCATCGATGCCCGCATGAAGTCCCGCCTGGCCGTGCAGGCGCTGAACAACGCGGTCACCGCCCGCGCAGCGCTAGGCGTCGACGTCGCCGGCTGCATCGTGCATTCCGACCGCGGGTCGCAGGGCGGATTCAACTGGTCGTCGCAACGCGTTGTTGTGTGAGTGATTCTAGATGTTGGTTCCAGACTTCGGCGGGTGTGCGCCAGCCGAGTCTCTTGCGGGGGCGTGTGTTGAGAGCGTGGGCGACGGCGGTGAGGTCCTCTGGTCCCCACCTAGCCAGGTCGGTTCCTTTGGGGAAGTACTGGCGCAAGAGCCCGTTGGTGTTCTCGTTCGTGCCTCGTTGCCAGGGGCTTCGGGGGTCGGCGAAGTAGACCTTGAGGCCGGTGTCGATGGTGAACTGGGCATGGGCCGACATCTCCTTGCCGCGGTCCCAGGTCAGCGACCGTTTGAGCTCGTCGGGCATGGATGCCAGCGCCGCCGCGAGCGCCTTGTTCATCGAGGTGGCCCCGTAGCCTGACAGAGCGGCCCCGTTCTTGACGATTGGCTGTTCGCGCCATCCGTCTTCTCGCGGGAGATGGACCAGGGTCGTGAAGCCCGTGGTGCGCTCGACGACGGTGCCGATCGCTGACCTGTTGGTCCCGATGATCAGATCCCCCTCATGGTGGCCTGGGATCGCCCGGTCCTCGGCCTCTGCAGGGCGCTCGCTGATCAAGACTTCCTGGGTTACGTGGGCCCAGGCCACACGTTTCGATCTGGCCCGGGGCATCCGCAGGGCCCGCCCGGTGCGCAGGCAGAGGATGAGTTCCCGGTTCAGCGCGCCCCTGGCCTGGATGAACAAGGCCTGGTAGATCGCCTCGTGGCTGATCCGCATGGACTCATCATCGGGGAAGTCGACCTTGAGCCGGTTGGAGATCTGCTCGGGGCTCCACGCTCTGACCCATCGACGATCTTCACGGTGTGGCTTGTTCAAGCCCTTCCATTCCCGCTCCGTGGGGCCAGCGACGGTCACGCCGCTCGGCAAGCGGATCTGACCGGAGAGCCGATCTTCGACGTAGCGAAGCAGCCGCTGATTGCTCACGAGTTTCGCGGTCTTGGGCCGGCGGGCGTACAGCTCCGCCTTCCACTGAGCCACCGAGGCCCGGTACTCGAGCTTCCCGCTTCTGGTCGCCGCGTTCCGGCGCAACTCCCTTGAGATCGTCGACGGACTCCTCCTGAGCGTGGCGGCGATCTCGCGGACGCCTTTGCCGAGCGCTCTCAGGATCGCGATCTCCTCTCGCTCCGCGAACGACAGGTACCTGCCTGACGGGGCAGGCCAGGAGTACGGCGTCATCCCGCCAGCATGACGGAACCACCGCTGCCCCACGGCCTGAGCCACGCCCACCGCCTCGGCGGCCTCCCGCGGCAACTTCCCCGTGGCCACCTCGTCCCAGAACTCACGCTCCTTCGCGCGGTGGTGACCCGGATGCCCCGGTGACCGCATCGGCCCACGCTTGGCAACCTCCGTCTCCCACATCGACGGTCGACCCACGACACCCTCCTGACCTCAGGTGTTGCGACGACCGGTTGAACCTGCGCAGTTTCGGGCACGTAAGTACCTCGCCGCGCTACGGCACCACAGGCTCGTCGGCTCCATGGGGCAGGTCGGGACCAGCGCCGACAACGCGGCCATGGAGTCCTTCTTCGCCCTCCTACAGAAGAATGTCCTGGACCGCCGTCGCTGGGCCACCCGACAGGACCTGCGGATCCAGATCGTGACCTGGATCGAACGCACCTACCACCGCCGACGACGACAGACCCGACTCGGCCGCTTGACCCCCATCGAATACGAGACGATCATGACCACACCGGCCCTCCAGGCCGCCTAACCCAACCTGTCACCAAGACGTGCAGCAGTCCCCTTGCCGAACCCGCTGAACCCGATGCAACGACCCCACTGCCCATCGCGTCATAACCCAGCCACCAAGGTATTGACACAGAGGGGCGCCATGAGCGGACGTCGCTCGCTTCGTCGCAACCCTCGGACGCCCTACTCCATCGGGGGCCTGTCGGCTTCCGTGGCGTCGTCATGCGACGCGATTCGGTCAAGAACCGCGCGCCATTCGTCAATATCAGTGCCTCCTTCCATGAGTCCGTAGCCGCCGCTGTGGCGATCAGCGCGGGTCAGGTAGAAGGCCCAGCCGCGGAGTAGGTCGACGCCGCACCATTCCGGAACCTGGTGGGTGCGGCGGTACTCCCGTACGGCTGGCCCCAGGAGCGCAAGGCGTTCCGGCGTGCGTCCCAGCCTCGCGTAGCCGTGGTAGCGGTGGGTCCACTCGATCTGCTTGCCCATCAACCGCTCAAAGTCATGAACCATGCGCCTGCCCCCTGCACCACACGAGCTGGCTCTGATCATGTGGCAACATTCGCATGGTGTCGAGCCGCCTTGCCGCCGTGGAATTCTGGGACAGAGAGATCGGTCGCTGGGTGACGGGCGACCACCGCCTCCACCCGGACCTGGAACGGTGGCGTGCCACCTACTCCGGCCGTGGAGCTGGCGCCGTCGACATGACCATGATGCCCGAGCCGTACATCGGGCCATTGGGCGGCAACAACACTCCAGCCCTCGTCATGCTAGGGCTCAACCCCGGGGCCCCCGCCCCAGCGTTCCAGAGCATGGAAGGGATCTACACCGAGCGGGTCCGTGAAACCTCCTACGGCGACTGGGCCAGCAGCGGCCCCTACACCGACGACGCCTGGGAGACGGCGCATGGGCGCAACCGCTACCACCAGAACCGGCTCTCTTTCGCTCGCCGACTACATGGCGACGACTCCATCCAGAACCACGACCTGCTCTACATCGAGCTCTATCCCTTCCACTCCAAAGCCGTCACCGCCGCGATAGCTCCGCCCTCCGACCTCCTCTCCCGGTTCGTTCTCGATCCCATCAGTGAACTCGAGACCCCATTCGTCTTCGCCTTCGGAAAGCCCTGGCTGAAGGCCGCCACACGGCTCGGGCTCGGCGACGGGCACCAACTTCTAGTCAGTTGGGCCACTGCCAGCCGCTCGGCCCGGATCTTCCCGTTGACCCGCAACCAACGACTAGTGGTTGTCACCCAGCTCGGGTACGCCGGTCCGCCCGGCGCCAGCGATACCGACGCGCTCATCGGAGCGCTCCACAGCCGAGCCTGAACAGCCAAAGCACCCCAGCATCGAGACCACCCACGCGACGAATCGGGGCAGTCAGCCTCGGGGCCGGCAGCCCTGCCGCAGCGCCCCAGGCCGCAGCATGACCCCTTCCCGTACACGATGGTCGGCCGCTGTCGGCTGTGCGCCTACCTATCCAGTCACCCGGATCACACGGGCCTGGGGCTGAGCAGCCCAAGCTCCCCAAGGTTCCAAGATCACCCTCACCGGGCGTCGCAGCTGGCTAGAACGTAATGGTCGGTGGCCCACTGCCACGCAGGCGGGCTCCGAGGAGCGTGCGCAGAACAGCACCGATGAACGCGCTGCGGTAGCCCACCTCGCTCGGATGGATGACGACGGACCCGGTGGCTTGGAGCGTGTCGAGGGCTACTTGCACCATCTGGAGCGGGACAGACTTTCCCTCGGGGGACTTACTGGTCGCGACAAGGATGGATTCACTGTCGATGCTCAGAACGGTGTTGATCCGCCCCGAGGGAGTCCGCAGCTGCGTCCCGATGAGACTGCCCACAAGTGAGCGCGCGCTCGGAACTTGACGTGTCATGCCGGCCAACTCCTCCGCGACTGCCGAGCAAGGTCAAGAGTCCTCCTCGGCGAAACCGCGCCTGAGGAGGGTACGGCCTCGTTGCGGCAGATCCGGGTGCTGACCAGCCTGGAGGCCGGCGTCCCACTGGCTCCTCGGCAGCCGAGTAAGACAGCATGTCCCGGGGGTTGCTTAGCGGCCCCGGACCGAGTTGATCGCGAGCTCATCGTCTGGCCGCTAGGGTGCTGGAGCGCCAAGCACGGCGGCAGCCGCAACCAGTATCGGGAGTGTAATGGAACAGCACCTAGTGTCCGACTTGGCCGACGCGCCGGTACGTTCGCGACTCGTTGGCGTACGAAGCAGCGCTGGCCCGCTGAAGAATGTCTCGTTCAGACTGGGCGATGGCGTTACTGCACTGTATGGCAGGAACGGCGCGGGGAAGTCCTGGTGTCTACGGAGCCTTAGGGACGCGCTGGCGGGGAATGGAGATACTCGCGCGCAATTGATCGTCTCGGTTGACCCGACGTCAATGGATTGGCTCTTCCCGGAACTTGCTGAGTACTGGGAGGCGCCGACGAGTGCAGCGGTGAAGGAGTCACGCCTGCGTGAGTGGTTGACACAGCGCCCAGTGGCTCGGGGCGAGTCGGTGATGTCGTTCGAGCCGTCCACGGCACTCGTGGATGCCTTGGATCGCTCGCAGTACGTCGCCTTGACTCCCATCGGCACGAACGAAGGGCGCTGGGAGGTCTGGCTCTGCGTAAGTCCGCAGGAAAGCCCAGCACTGAGTGCTGAAGTCGAGCACGTGACGCGGATCATGGATGCTGTGGCTGCCTTGAGAGGGGCGAGCGCATCGGTAGCGGACGCCGTGGGCTTAGCCGAACTTCATCATGGCGCTGCTCTGAGACCGGAATCCGTGCGAGCACTCGATGAGTACCGCAGAGAGCTGCTCGACCTCATATCGATCGTCGAGACTGAGGAACTGCCATCCATGGTGCGGTATCTCTTGGAGAGATGGGAGGGCCTCGAACCCGACGGAAAGTACAACAGCATCGGGGCCCCGGGCGACCTTATCGAGACCTACGAGCTCTACCCGCTGTGGGCGCGGCATGCTGTCTGCGCCTGGTCGCGGGGGCAGGCCACTTTCGACGAGGACTGGGTTCCCCTCGAGCAGAACCTTCGCGCGTGGTTCCAGGATGGTCTGCCAGTCCCGGTGGCCCGCATCGGCGAGGTCTCCAAGATCCCTTGGGTCAGCCACGGTGAGGAGAGTGCGGCCGACGCCGAGCGTGTCACGCTCGATCAACTGGGGCACCAGATCTGGGGTCAGTGGAAGAGCTGGCACCCGACTGAGGCCGACATGGAGTCCTCACGCTCATGGGCCTCGCGGGCCGAAACCAGAGCGAATGCCATCTATCACGACCTGCTCCAGGACGCACCGAAGCTGCGTCTGGTTCTCTATGGCGTTCGCGATTGGCCCGCAGGCCCCCTGGACTGGGGAGCGGCATCCGACGAGTCGGAGGCCAAGATCATCCCAGTGAGCCAGCTTTCCACAGCTGAGGCACGCTGGGCGCAGCTGGCGATCACACTCGCTGTCGTGGACCCCGATATCTCAGACCCTGACGCTTTCTCTTCACGCGCTGAGTGGCCCGAGAATCTATCGGCTAGACAGTTGCTCAGCGCCCGCAACGCAGCGCTGGACGACTGTGGACGCCTTACTCGCTCGGGGCCATCGCATAGAAGTGAGTCGGCCGAGATGCAGGTCGTGATTTTGGACGAGCCCGAGTCGGCCTTGCACCGCTCGGCTGAACGCTACATGGCCCGTGGACTCGACGCTCTCACGATGAGTGGCCGTCAAGTAGTTGTTGCCACGCACTCCCCTGAGATTCTGAACCGCCCCGAGATAGCTCTTGTACATGTCAGCCGAGAGGGACGCGGCACGACGACAGTTCGCCAGATGGCCCACCGAGACCTCACTCGAGCCACCACTGAACTGGGCCTTGCGCCATCCGATCTGATCGGTCTCCATCGCGTGTTCTTGCTGGTAGAGGGCGAGCACGACGAGATCGTCGTGGAAACTCTGCTCGCCGACGTTCTCGACGGGGCCCGCGTGAAGATCGTCGCCATGAGGGGCGGGTCGAAGCTCCCCACCACCGTCGAAAGCCAATTGATGTTTGACATGTCGACCGCTCACGTAGTCGCACTCCTTGACAACGTCGACCGTAGGCATCTCGATGCGGTCTGGGATGAAGCTCAACAGCGCTTCCTCACCACCGGACCCGATGACGCAATTGCCTTCCTCACCGCAGCGACGCGCCACCTCAAGGGTGAGGAGTTCAAGTGGATCACTCAATGGCTGGCACGCGCCATTAAGAAGGGAACCAGCGGACGGCTCGTTCCCTTCGGGCTCTCAGCCGCTGACATCATCGAGTACCTCCCGGTTCAAGTGATCGCACCCATGGCCGGTAAGGAATGGCCGGCGTTGCGCGCGGAACACGAGGACGCCAAGGCAAGCCTCGACAAGGCCAAGGGCCTACACGACTTCAAAGCATGGCTGCAACGCACCTACGGAGCCGACCTATCACCAGTTAACATCCGCGCCGCCAGCCAAGCGCTCCATCACGTACCAGAAGAGCTAAGGACACTCGGCTACAGGCTACGGGAGATCGCGAGTCGATGACGGGAGTCGACCCCGGGGTCTTTGTGCCACGCGTTGCCGGTGTGTTCGCCAGATGAGGTTGCGGCGGTCAGCCGGAAGGCCCTCATCCCCGGCGCGGCAGATGAGTGTGTCCAGGGCAGGTACGTGCCTCCATGGAAGGTGGCACGACGGCAGCCGTCTTGGGCACTCGTCGACGAGTCACCCTGTCGAAGCGTGCCGGCCAGGGAGCTCCTCCATTTATAGTGCGCGGCGCGCCAGCGCCCACCGCATTGCTGGACGTCACTGTCCAAGCAGTAGATCGCGAACTCGTTTGTGCACGTTTGCCGTCCGCCCGACGCGCCATGGAAGGAACGGGCCCGGGTACCGGCGTCATTGAGGTACCGTTCCAGCCAGAAGCCCCACACGAGGGTTCGTCCCCATTTGCCCACGGACTGGACGCGCTTGCGTAGCATGCACATATGACGTCACGCTACCGGACCCGCCCCCAAGTGCACTTTGAGGCGTTTCGAATCCTCGAGCAGAGGCGAGTGGAAGCGGGGAATGCGATCTGGGCAATCTTGGCAGGATCGAGGATGGCGTCGAACACCCTGAATCTGACGGAGGGCTCCACAAGGACCCTCGCGGAGATTTTTCCAACGGTCGAGCATATTGACCGGTTCAACCTCCGCTCGGACACTGCAAGGGAACTGCTGGCCCAAGCGGAGGCTGAGCTTTGCACAATGGGTATGTCATACGCAATCGCGCTTCACGAAGATTTCGTGAAGACCTGCCTCTCATGGCTCCTGCCCTTAGGTTTGGTGACGCGGTCGCAAGTGAGAGAGGCCAAGACCTTCAACATCCATGAAAAGATTGAGACCGCCTCTGGGGTGTCCATGGATATCGACTCTCTTCAACTCTTTCACCTCACTCGATTGATGCGCAATTGCCACATTCATGCGGGAGGGCAGGGAAGCCGTGAGCTGGAGAGGCATGGAAATGGATTGACCTCTCGCCAAGTCGCCGTTTGGGAGAGCCTCACGAAGGAGCCGTTCACGCCGATACGACAAGGGGCATATGTCGCAGTCGGCGTCGGTGGCCTGATTGCGACACTAGCCATTGGTAAGCGACTTTCTTACGACGTGAATCTCTGCCTGCAGTCAGCTATTCCACGAGACAAGTGGGCAGATATGGCTGCCGCCGAGTATTTCTCCCTCGGCGCGAAGAAGCCGAGCCATCCTAAGGCGCTGAGATCAGTGCGCGGGTATGCCCGGGGCAGGTACGACGCTTTGAGCCTGACCGACCGCGAACTCACGGACGCCATAGACCGGATAATGGGTCAAAGCGCGATCTAGGTGCGAGACGATGTAAAAGATGGGATGCTCTTCCACTGAGCTACGGCTAGCCGCCAGGAATCGAACCTGGGTCTCCCATTTCTGTGCAATGCCCCGACTGTGAGCCGGCAGGCCGAACGCCCGCATCGCCACGAGCATCATAGCAGAGATCCAGGAGGGTGACGCCCACCGTCAGGCAACTTGCGATGCGGGTCGTCGGGAGACTCTCCCTGATGACCGGTCATCGGCATGAGCGACCCTCATCAACCGTGCGGCTTGTTGTCATGGCGCCGTCTTCATCCGGTTCGGAGCCAGCGCGGAGTCATTGGCCTTGCACACGTCGACACTGTCCCTCCGTCGCACGTTTGCCGCATGAAACGATCCAGATCGAAGCCGATTCAGCGTACTTCTTAGTCAAACGGATTTCGAAGGAGGTTCAAGTCCTCTCTCGGACACACTTTGAAGCCCCCAGTCATATCGGCAAAAGCCGCTGTGACTGGGGGCTTTGTTACTCGTCGGCCACGTCGAGGAGCTCAAGTCCCACCGGAAACGTCAGTCCCCGTTCGTCATCGCCATGGCGGCGGTCGTCGTGCATTTCGTCGCGGTCGCTGACCACTTGCTGGGCTGCCTTCGAGCCGAACCGCGATGACTGGATCCTCCATCGATCCACGGCAACGTGCAAGCACGTGCGGGTCAAGTGCCCGGGTGGGCCGGTCGCAGGCTGGATGGGCATGTGCTTCCCGATCGTGCAGACCGGGTCGCGCGACCGGCCGACGTCATGGGCTCCAGCGGATGGCTCCAGTTCCGCAGAAGCTGGTGCGGACTGCCGGGCCCTCGAGACAGGCGGCGTCGACCAGGGCGCGATCGCCGATGGGCTCGTGGAGGGAAACGGTCATCTGGACGCTGTCGTTGCCCTGGCAGTTCTGGGGCTCGTTGCCAGGGAGCGGTTCGGCGTCGACCCGGATGATGATGTCGTCGATACCGAGTGAGACAGCTGGCTGGGCGATCGCCCCGGTCACCCCGCTGGAGCACTCTGCGCGAGTGACCTCGATAGTGACGGTCGTCGACGTGGCGGTCACGCGCCCGGGGTCGGCGAGAGTCCAGGTCGCGGCCGCGCCCACCTGGGGCGGGATCGTGGCGGTGACATCGGGGATCGCCGGGTTCGAATCTGGCAGGGCGGTCCGGGTCGCCTCGTCAAGCAGCGGGCGGACGGCGTCGTACACCCGGTTGTAGAAGCCGCTGCCGGGGTCGTTGACGCGCCCGGGGGTGCCCGACTCGTCCAGATAGACGGCCGTCGGCAGGATCCGCAGCACCGGGAGGTTCGCGTCGGCGGGGGTGACGACGAAGCCGCGGAAGCCGAGCCCGGGATCCGGCGGGTCGGCAGGGATCACCTCCCCGGCAGCCGCACTATCGCTGATCATCAGGTACAACTCCTCGGCAACGTCAGGGTCGAGCGGGATCTGCGGGTTCTCCCGTCCCGAGTAAAGGTCGACCATCACGGTGGCCCGGCCGGGCGGGGCCGCGGGCGCGTCGGGTACTGGCGTGCTGCAGCCCGAGGCGGCCAGTCCGATGCCGGCCACCACGACGAGGCCAACGGCTGTCGCCAGCGAGCGCCGTACTGCATGGGCGGCAGGTTGGGGGCCCGGTCGGGCGGCGCGGCGGACCGGACCGAGCGGGACCGCTGAAACAGGCATGGGCGACGCTCGGCGGAGACTCTCCCAGATCCGGGAGCCGAAATGACTCATGTCAGAAGTACACACCCGCCCGTGCCGTGCCGAGTTATCTACACGGTCCGGTTTGCGCCGGAGGCGGCAGATCACCGCCCCGGATGCGGGTCGGCGGACGAGCGCAGAGTTCAGATCTGGTCAAGGTCTCCTCAAGAAGCGCCGCAGAACGGCCTGATCGAGGGCTCCGCGGCTTCGGCGTCGGCCACGATGGGGCGTCACCCCACCGAGGAGTCTCCATGCGCCGCCCTTCGAGCGTGCTTCCTGCCGCCGTCCTTATCGCGATGGTCGGTCTGTCCCCCACGGCTGCGGCCCTCGAGCACGCGCCGGCCGACGGCACGCACCAGGAGGGTCACGCCCACCAGGACGCACCGGCATCCCCCACCGCCATGGCGTCCACAGCACCGCCGACGACACGACCGCCGACGACAGCACCCGCGCCGCCGGCGCCGGAGCCGACCGGTGACGACCCCGAGGGCGACGGGCACAGCGCGGAGGGCGACGGGCACAGCGCGGAGGGCGGGGGACACGGCGACGCCGGGGACTCCGTCGACCGACCCCGCGCCCTGGTGTTCGGAGGTTTCGGCCTCGTCAACGGCGCCGTCATGCTGTATGCGGGATTGCTCCGCCGTCGCACGGCTCCTGACCACAGCCGCCGCCGAGCGGCGCGAGCCGCCGCGCTCGCCGCGGCCACGCCCAAGGGGGACGTCCGATGAGCACCCCCACGCGACTCCGGCCTGAGAAGGAGCCGGGCACCGTCGTCGCCGATCTCGACGAGGCACCCGACCTGACCCCTCCCCCCGCCGGCCGGAACCTCATGCAGGTCCCCTGGGTGGCGCGCCTGCTACGGAGTCGGCTCTATCCCGGCGTCATCCAGGTGCCCGTCGCCGCAGTCTTCGGCCTGGTGGCCTACCAACTGCTCGTCGGCCCCGACTCGGCCCACGACAACGCCGGAACGGCGCTGATGTGGGTCCTGTGGTGGCCCCTCATCCCCATCGTCTTCGTGGCGCTGGGAAGATTCTGGTGCGCGGTGTGCCCCTTCGGGTGGCTCTCGGATCAGGTCCAGAAACTGGTGGGCGCCAACCAGCCGGTCCCCGCTT
Organism: Tessaracoccus lapidicaptus; assembly: GCF_001693815.1. Taxonomy (GTDB): domain Bacteria; phylum Actinomycetota; class Actinomycetes; order Propionibacteriales; family Propionibacteriaceae; genus Arachnia; species Arachnia lapidicapta. The sequence goes on from NZ_MBQD01000005.1 coordinate 14,839, forward strand.
TCCTGAAGCGCTATGGCATCTGGATCATCGACGCCTCCTTCCTGCTCATCACCTGGGCCGACCACGTCTGGGGCGTCGTGGAGTCCCCCTGGGGATCCGGTGTCCTGCTCCTGCTGCTCACCACGGCGGTCATCGCCTCCGGGGCGCTCTTCCAACGCCGCACCTTCTGCCGCTACCTGTGCTTCCTCGGCGGCCTGTCCGGCAACTACGCGCGCACCGGCATGGTCGAACTCCGGGCCGACCCGGCGATCTGCCGCACCTGCACGGCGCGCGCCGCCTGCTACAACGGCACCGACAAGGTCGCGGGCTGTCCCTTGTTCACGTTCCCGCGCACGATGGACACCAACGCCAACTGCAACATGTGCGCCAACTGCATCAAGGCGTGCCCCAACGACGCGATCCAGGTTCGCCTCCGGAAGCCCACGAGCGAGCTGTGGTTCATCACCAAGCCGTCGACGGAGGAGTCGTTCCTCGCCATGGCGATCATGGGCATCGTCATCGTCCAGAACGTCACGATGCTTGAGGTGTGGGACTCCGCGCTCGCATGGCTCGAGGCCACGACCGGCATCACGAACTACGCACTCATCTTCACCGTGGCCTTCGCTGCGGCGGTCAGCCTCCCGGTAGGCCTCCTGGCCTTGGCCTCACGCCTCGCGGCCGGCCGCAACCTGGAGAGCACCATGAAGAATTTCGCACGCTTCGGCTACGCGCTCATTCCGCTGGACGTGGCGGGTCACATCGCCCACAACCTGTTCCACCTCCTCGCCGAAGGCGGGTCAGTCCTCACCACCGTCGCGGCGCTCGTCGGCATCACCTATGGCGACGGTTCCCCGGCGCTGGCCGGCGACACCACCATCCGGATCCTGCAGTTCGCCCTCCTGGCGCTCGGCATCGCCGGGTCCCTCTACACCGCCCGCCGGATCACGCATCGCCGATACCAGTCGATCACGCGACGCACAGGCACCTTCGTACCGATGGCCGTCCTGATCGCCTTCCTGGGGGCGCTGAACATCTACCTCTTCCTGCTGCCGATGGCCCACCGCATGTAGGGGGCGCCGTCCAGGCCCGCCAGGGCACCTGAGACGATCTCACCCAACCCCACACCCCCGGAGGACTCATGACCCGTGGCCCCAGCAGCGCCTGCGTCGACGGCAACGAGGCGGCGGCCCGCGTCGCCCACAGGCTGTCCGACGTCGTCGCGATCTACCCGATCACGCCGGCATCCACGATGGGTGAGCTGGCCGACGCCTGGTCCGCCCGCGGCCGCACCAACCTGTGGGGCGCGGTCCCTGAAGTGGTCCAGATGCAGTCGGAGGCGGGCGCGGCCGGGGCGCTGCACGGCGCGGTGATGAAGGGGACGCTGGCGACCACGTTCACCGCCAGCCAGGGTCTCCTCCTCATGCTTCCCAACATGTACAAGATCGCCGGCGAGCTGACACCGGCCGTGATCCACGTCGCGGCACGGACGCTCGCCACCCACGCGCTGTCGATCTTCGGGGACCACAGCGACGTCATGGCCGCACGCGGCACCGGCTGGGCCATGTTGTGCGCGTCGTCGGTCCAGGAGGCCCACGACTTCGCGGCCGTCGCCCACGCCGCGACCCTGACCTCCCGGGTGCCCTTCCTGCACTTCTTCGACGGCTTTCGCACCTCCCACCAGATCGAGCGCATCCAGGTTCTGGGTGACGAGGACCTGCGCAGCCTGGTGGACGAGGCTGCAGTGTCGGATCACCGCGGTCGCGGCCTGAGCCCGGACGCCCCCACCCTCCGCGGGACAGCGCAGAACCCCGACGTGTTCTTCCAGGCCCGCGAGGCCGCCAACCGCTTCCACGACGCCGTGCCCGACACCGTCCAGGAGCTCTTCGATGACTTCGCCGCACGCACCGGGCGGCGCTACCGGCTCGTCGACTACGTCGGGGCACCGGACGCCGAGGAGATCATCGTGCTCATGGGCTCCGGCGCCGGCGCGGTGGCGGAGACCGTCGAGGAGTTGGTGGGCCGCGGCCGGAAGGTGGGTCTCTGCACGATCCGGCTGTACCGGCCCTTCCCCGCCGCCCAGCTGGCCGAGGCGCTGCCTCCGACCGTCCGGCGGCTCATGGTCCTCGACCGCACGAAGGAACCGGGTTCCGTCGGCGAGCCGCTCTACACCGACGTCCTGGCCGCGCTGGCGGAAGAGGGACGGGCCGACATCCGGGTCTCCGGCGGCCGCTACGGCCTAGGCGGCAAGGAGTTCAGCGCTGCGATGGTGAAGGGGCTGTTCGACGAGTTGGCGCTGCCTGCGCCGCGGCGGCACGTCACCGTCGGCATTTCCGACGACGTGACCGGCCTGTCCGTCGCCCCCGATCCGGCGTTCTCGGCGGCGCGGGCGCAATTGCAGGCCGTCTTCTACGGCCTCGGCTCCGACGGGACGGTCGGTGCCAACAAGGCGGCGGTCAAGCTCGTCGCGGACCACACGGACCTCCACGTCCAGGGGTACTTCGTCTACGACTCCAAGAAGGCGGGGTCGGTCACCGTCTCCCACCTGCGCTTCGACGCCGACCCCATCCGCTCTACCTATCTCATCGACCGTGCCGACGTCGTGGCCGTCCACCAGTTCCCGCTCCTGACGCGGCTGCGTGTGCTCGACACCGCCCGTCCGGGCGCCACCGTCCTGCTCAACTCGCCCTACCCGGCGGACGCGGTCTGGGCTCACCTGCCACGCGAGGTCCAGCAGGACATCCTCGACAAGGATCTCCGGGTGCACGTCGTCGACGCCTACCGCATCGCGCGCGAGAACCGTCTCGCCGGCCACATCAACACGGTCATGCAGACCTGCTTCTTCGCGCTCGTCGATCTCCTCCCAGCGGAGGAGACTGAGGAGATCCTCATCGCGTCGGCCCGCCGGTCCTACGCGGCCAAGGGCGAGGACGTCGTCGCGCGCAACGTCGCGGCCATCCGCGCCGCCCTGGGTGGCTTGGAGCCGGTGCGGATCCCCGGCGAGGTCGAGGGCGACGTCCGGCGGCAGAGCGGGCTGCCGGCGCACGCCCCACGGTTCGTCCGCGACGTCACGGCGCCGCTCCTCAACGGGGACGGGGACCTCCTCCCGGTCAGCGCCCTGCCCGTCGACGGCGTGTTCCCCACCAACACCGCGCGGTGGGAGAAGCGCGGCCTGGCCGCCGAGGCCCCCGTCTGGGACGCGGACCTCTGCACCGGCTGCGGGAAGTGCACCATCCTGTGTCCGCATGCGGCCATCCGCATGGCCGTGTTCGATCCCTCCTCGGAGGGGGCCCTCCCAGCTGAGTTCCCGACGACGAAGTTCAGCTCCCGGGAGTTGCCGGGATACCGGCTGACGCTCGCGGTCTCCCCCCTCGACTGCACCGCGTGCGGCCTGTGCGTGGAGGCCTGCCCCGTCGCCGACAAGGTGGACCCGGCCCACAAGGCCCTGCTCATGGCACCGATCGGAGACCGGCTGGCCGCCGACCAGGAGCACTTCGCGGCGGTCGAGGACCTCCCCCAGCCGCCGCGCAGCGCCCTGAGGGTCGACACCGTCAAGGGGTCGCAGCTGCTGGAACCCCTCTTCACGTTCTCCGGAGCCTGCTCCGGGTGCGGCGAGACGCCGTATCTCAAACTGCTGAGCCAACTCTCCGGCGACCGCCTCCTCCTGGCCAACGCCACCGGCTGCTCCTCGATCTTCGGCGGGAACCTGCCGACCACCCCGTGGTCCACCGACGCTTGCGGCCGGGGGCCCGCGTGGGCCAACTCGCTGTTCGAGGACAACGCCGAGTTCGGCCTGGGCATCCGGATCGCGGCCGACCACCAGCATCGACAGGCCCGCGACCTGGTGGCGCGCCACGCCACGGACATCGGAGCCGAGCTCGCGTCCAGCATCCTCGACGAACCCGCGGCCGCCGACGACCTCACGGTCATGCGCCGGCACATCCGCCGCCTCAAGGCGAGGCTCATCGAGCTGGCCCCGCCGACCGGCTCAGAGCTGGTGCGGCTCCTCACCCTCGCCGACGAACTGGCTCCGCGCACGGTCTGGATCATCGGCGGGGACGGATGGGCGCACGATATCGGCTTCGGGGGCCTGGACCACGTCCTGGCGTCGGGCCAGAACGTCAACATCCTGGTCCTCGACACCGAGGTCTACTCCAACACCGGCGGCCAGGCTTCCAAGGCGACGCCCCGGGCCGCCACGGCGAAGTTCGCGTCGGCCGGCAAGGGGAGCGCCAAGAAGGATCTGGGCCGCCTGGCGCTGGCCTACCGCGACGTCTACGTCGCCCAGGTGGCGCTCGGCGGCAACGAGATGCAGACCGTCCGCGCGCTGCGGGAGGCGCAGCAGTGGCCCGGCGTCTCCCTGGTGATCGCGTACGCCGGTTGCATCGAACACGGCATTGAGATGGTCCAGTCGCTGCAGCACCAGAAGGCGGCCGTCGCCAGTGGTCACTGGCCGCTCTACCGCTACCGTCCGGCCACGGACGAGCGGGACGCTGACTTCTCACTCGACTCGAAGACTCCATCCCTGCCGGTGCGCGAGTTCGCCCTGGGCCAGCGCCGTTTCGCCCATCTCCACCGCACCGACCCTGAACGGAGCGAGAGCCTGCTGGCCGGCATGCAGCAGGACGCCGACGAGCGATGGGCCCACTACGTGAACGTCGCCGCCGACACGCGGCCGACCTGACCCCTGGCCGCGACCCTCGGGGGTGCTTAGGTGGTCCCATGACCTTCCTGGCCCCGGTGACGCTCACAGGCCGCCTCGTCAGCCTCGAACCCCTGGCGGTCCATCACGCCGACGGGCTGGAGGAGGCCGTGCAGGACGGCGCGATCGACCGCCTGTGGTACACGTCGGCTCCCCCGCCTGACCGGATGGCCGATGACATCGCGGGCAAGCTCGCCCAGGCCGCCCGCGGTGCGATGCTGCCCTTCGCCATCCGTCGCCTGGCAGACGGCCGGCTGATCGGCGTCACCACCTTCTGCAACCCGTTGCCCGCGGTCCCCGCCACCGAGATCGGCTACACGTGGCAGGCGGCTTCCGCGCATCGCACGGGCACCAACACGGAGGCGAAGGCGCTGATGCTCGCCCACGCGTTCGATCACTGGGGCTGCCGCCGTGTGGCATTCCGAGCGACCTGGTTCAACCACCAGTCGCGGCGCGCGATCGAGCGGCTGGGCGCGGTCTACGAGGGCCGCATCCGCCAGGATCGCGTGCTCCGCACGGGCGAGGTGGCCGACACTGCCCAGTACTCGATCACCGACGGCGACTGGCCCGCGGTCCGACGCCACCTGGAGGCCCTGCTCGCCCGGTGACCACGCGGCACAACCCGGGTATCACGGCAGTCGGACGCCGCGGACCGGGGGTCGCTACCCTCGCCACGAGACCCAGAGTGCGAGAATGGCCCCGGGCGCGAGACAGGAGGGCCGATGGACACACACTCGACCTCGACGGGTGACGATCCCATCGGGAGAGCTTCTGCGGACGTGAGCGAACGCTCCGTCCTGGTCATCGGCGACCTGTGTCTCGACGACAACGAGGTGGACGGGCGCGACCTCGCCCCGTCGTGGGGATCGCCCGCGCTGTTCATCGCCCGACACCTTCGGCTGGAGTACGGGATCACCCCTGTGGTGTCGGGCGCCTACGGCGAAGACCTGCTCCCTCTGATCACCGAGTTCTCGCTCGACCGGGGCCCCACATGCGCCCGGTCCCTGTCGTACCGCAACATCGTCGAACCCGTCCACCCCCACGACAGCGGAAGCGCCCACGCGCGGGTGCAGTACTGGCGGCCGGCCACCTGCGAGCCCTATGCCCTCAGTGGTGCGGACATCCCCGCCGATGCGGAGCTGGTGTACTTCTGCCCGTTGACTCCGGACCTCGACCGGGTCGCCGACATCCGGACGATTGCCTCCGCCGCCGCGGCGACTACCGCGGTGAAGGTCCTGCTCGCGCAGGGGCTGATGAGGGTCAGCGGTCAGACGAACGGAACGGCCTACCGCCGCGTCGAGCGACGCGACATCACCGACTCCGAGGCCCTGACCTGGGCATGTTTCGACATCGTGGTCTTCTCCGACGAGGACCTGCAGGACGCCATCGCCAAGGCCACGCGCTGGTCCGCGGCCCCCGGCGCTCACGAGACCGGCTTCATCGTCACGGAGGGCGAGCTGGGCGCCACGGTCTGCTTCCGCGGGGACGCGACGCGAGTCCCCACCCGGCCGGTGGCACATGAGACCAGCCCCGTCGGAGCGGGCGACGTGTTCGGGGCCACCGTCGGGCTCGAGTTCCGCGACGCCGTGCGCGATGGGCTCGACCGCCACGACGCCCTGCTGCGTGCTGTCGCCGCCGCGACCGCGGCCGCCTCCCGGCACGTCGCGAACGCCTGAACCCGTTCGGTTCGCAGTCGCCGCACACGGGAGAGAACTGCCGCCTAGACTTTCCTTTCGAGTGGAAGGAAGTGCCATGCCCGGACCCAGCACCGTCCCCCGCGACCCCGACTGGTGGAAATCCGCCGTGGTCTACCAGATCTACCCGCGCTCGTTCCAGGACAGCGACGGCGACGGTATCGGCGACCTGCGTGGCATCATCGAGCGCCTCGACCACCTGGGCGAACTCGGTGTCGACGTGGTGTGGCTGTCGCCCATCTACCCCTCGCCTCAGGCGGACAACGGCTACGACATCAGCGACTACGAGGACGTCGACCCCATGTTCGGCTCCCTGGCGGATCTGCACGAACTCATCGAGGGCCTCCACGCGCGGGGGATGAAGCTGGTCATGGACCTCGTGGTCAACCACACCAGCGACGAGCATCCCTGGTTCCGTGAGTCCCGCTCCAGCCGCGACAACCCGAAACGCGACTGGTACTGGTGGCGCGACCCCCGCCCCGGCCACGAGCCAGGCACCCCGGGCGCGGAGCCGTCGAACTGGGAGGCGTCGTTCTCCGGTCCCGCCTGGACATTCGACGAGGCCACCGGGCAGTACTACCTGCACCTCTTCTCCCCCGCCCAACCCGACCTCAACTGGGAGAACCCGGAGGTCCGCGCGGCGGTGCACGCCATGATGGAGCGCTGGATCGAGCGTGGCGTCGACGGCTTCCGGATGGACGTCATCAACATGATCTCGAAGGACGTGGCGGCCGATGGCAGCCTCCCCGACGTCCCGGTCTCCGGCGGCAGCGCGCTCGGCGACCCGTCGCCCCACACGGTCAACGGACCGCGCATCCACGAGTTCCTGCACGAGATGCACGAGCGGGTTCTGGCCGGGCGGAGGCTCCTGACCGTCGCGGAGGCGCCCGGCGCGACGGTGACGGACGCGCGTCTGTACACCGACCCGGCCCGCCGCGAGGTCGACATGGTCTTCACGTTCGAGCACGTCAACCTCGACATCGCACCCGGCGGCTCGAAGTGGGACCTGGCGCCGCTGCGTCTGACTGATCTCAAGGCCAACCTGTCCGCGTGGCAGGAGGGCCTGGCGGAGGCCGGCTGGAACTCCCTGTACTGGAACAACCACGACCAGCCGCGGATCGTGTCGCGGTGGGGCAGCGAGGGCCGGCACCGCGTCGAGTCGGCCAAGTCATTGGCCACCGTCCTGCACCTGATGCGCGGCACGCCGTACGTCTACCAGGGCGAGGAGGTGGGCATGACCAACGCCCACTTCACCCAGGTCGGGCAGTACCGCGACATCGAGTCCGTCAACTGGGCCGCCGAGGCACTCGAGCGCGGCATCCCCGAGGAGATGGTCGTTCGGTCGCTGGCCGTCAAGTCCCGCGACAACGCCCGCACTCCCGTCCAGTGGGATGCCTCCCCGCAGGCCGGCTTCACCACGGGCACCCCGTGGCTGGCCGTCAACCCCAACCACGACACCATCAACGCCGAGGCCGCCCGCCGCGACCCCGGTTCGGTGTTCCACCATTACCGGCGCCTCATCGAGCTCCGCCACGGCCTCGACGTCGTCGTGCACGGCGACTACCGCCTGCTGCTGCCCGACGACGAGCAGGTGTTCGCCTACGTGCGCGCGGCCGACGGGGCGAGGCTCCTCGTGGTGGCCAACCTCTCCGACGAGGAGGCCGTCGTGGATCTGGGTCCCGACGGCGCGCTCCTCGACGGCGACCTACTGCTCACCACGCACCCCGACGCCGAGCGCGGATCCGGGCCCGAGGTTCGGCTGGCACCGTGGGAGTCCCGGGTCCACCTGACCGACGCCGGCTGACGGTCAGGTGACGGAGGCCGCGTAGACCTCCGCGATCGAGCGGTCCAGCGCCTCGTCGAACTCGGCGTCGCTCTGGGTGATCAGCAGCCCCTCCATCAGCGCGCGGGCGAAGCTCGCGGCCACGCCGTGCTGCCGGGCCAGCCTGGCCGTCGCCTCGGCGCGGGTGTAGCCGCCCGACAGCGCGAACACGCGTAGCACGCGCGGGTGCGCGACAAGGTCGGCGTACAGGTCGTCCTGGTCGGGGAGGGTCAGCTTCAGCATGACGGTCTCGCTGTCCGGGAGCCGGTCGAGCCCCTCGATCAGGGCGTCATGAACCTGCCGCTCGGCCTCCGCCTTGCCCGGGCTCTTGATGTCGACCTCTGGCTCCAGGATGGGCACCAGCCCGGCCGCGAAGATCTGGCGGCCGACGTCGAACTGTTGCTCCACGACCTCCCGCACCGCCGCGCCCGGCAGGGACACGAGCGAGCGCATCTTCGTCCCGAAGACCCCCATGTCCCTGGCCCTGGCGAGCAGCTCGTCGAGGCCCGGGATGGGCTTCATCAGCTGGCTGCCGTCGCGCTCCTCGGCGAGGCCCTTGTCCACTTTGAGGATCGGCACCACCTGCTTGACGTCCCAGAGATACCTCGGCGTGGGCAGGCCGGCGACCTCGCGGTCCATCGTGTCGACGAACAGGATCGTGCCGAGGATCCGGTCGCCGCCGAAACTCGGGCTCTGCATGATCCGCGACCGCATGCGATGCACCTGGTCGAACATGTCGGCGTCGTCGGCCCAGGACTCCACGCCGTAGCGCTGCAGGGTCCTGGGGGTACTGCCGCCGCTCTGGTCCAGTGCCGCGATGAACCCCTGTGCCTCGCGCATCTTCCGGAGCTGCTGCTCGTTCATGGTCCGCCTCCTCGCGTCCGAGCCGGCGGGCGTCCGGGCTCCGTCGCCCGCTCATCTCCAGTGTCCCACCGGGCCCCGCGACGTCAAGCGAAACGGACCCACCGGAGGGCCGACGGCGGTAACGTCGATCCCACCGACGTCTGAGGAGTCCCGATGAGCGACGACGCGTACGACCCTGAGGTTCATCCCAGCGAGGACGTACTGGAACCCGACACCGTCCCCGGCCACACCGTGCTGGACCCCGGCTCGGGGGCACACGCACACCATCCCATCGCGGATGAGCTGCCGCCGGACTCGCTCGGCCGACTGCCGAACGAGGAGAGCGAGAGCCGGTTCGACTGATCCCCGCCCGACGCACCCGGGGACCCCGCGCTAGGGTGTGCTGATCGACGACGAAGGGGGCACACATGGGACTGCTGAGCAGGCTGCTGGGGCGCGACGACGACGGTGAGGTCACGGTCTCGCCCTTCTCCCCCGACTCCGTCCGACCCCAGGTCAGCGACCTGATCGAAGCCCTCACCGCCCTGATCGAGGCCATGGAATCCGATGAGGCTCCCCTGTCCAACCCCGGATGGCGGGGCAGGCTCCGCGATCTGCACAACTCGCGCGGTGACCTGCGGCTGCTGGCCCGCCGGTCCACCTTCACCCGCGACGACCTGTTCGAGGTGCTCACCTGCGTGCGTCCCCTCTTCCGGGGGGCGCCGCCGAAGGACTTCGCGCACCTGGAGGGCCTCAACCAGCGGGTGATCGACGCCATCGAGGACGTGCACCGGGCGGCCTCCGCCTGACGTCGCGCGGGGCTCACCACGGGGGCGTCATCCTAAAGGGCGCTGCCAGAGCGCTCGGGGGCACCCCCCGTTCGCTGGTCCGGGGCCCCTGTCCATAGTGGAGCATGGCGACTTTCGCGGACACTGCAGCAATCAACCTGCGCCTCGGCCTGCTCGGCCTGCCCCTGCCTGATGCGGGGGCGGCGGGCCGGGCCGTGGACCTGGTGCGCCCGATCCTTGCGCGGCAGCGGGAGCTGAACCGGCGCCTGGCGCACCGGCTCCCCGCCGTCGACGGCCGCATCCAGGGCTTCCTCGACAGCTACCTCGACGGCACCGGCACCACGCCCTGTCTCCCGCGCCAGACCCTGGTGCTCGACCAGCCCGGCCTCGCCCGCCAGATGTCCCTCCCCGTCGACGGCGACACCTTCTCCTCCGACCTGCTGACGAGCTACCGCCTCGTCAACGGCATCCTGCACAACCCGGCCAACGACCGGCGCACCACCAAGGGCGTCTTCCACGTCGCCGAGGGCGGCCTGCCGATCCAGGACGACAAGATCGCCGTCCCGCGCGACGTGTTCGGCCGCCTCCTCGAGCACGCGTTCCAGCCGCCGGCGGAGGCCATGGTCCTGCCCTACACCTCCGAGACCCCCGAGCGCCCGACGTGCTGGGTGTCGCTGCTCCTGCGCCCGATCGTCGTCCCCGAAGTGCCCGGCTTCACCGTCGAGCGCCGGATGGAGACCCGCTTCTTCGCGCCGGCCGCCCTCATGGCCAACCTCGACTTCGTCGAGGGCATCTTCGGCAACGGCGGCGACCCCTACCTGCCGGAGAACGACTCCTCGCTCGACCCGGAGCACTGGACGGGCCACACGGGCATGGTCGTCCTGGCCCCCCATCTCATCCACCTGACGAAGAAGGAGCTGGGGCTCCCCCACTACGACGACGCCACACCACGGCAGCGCCGCGACGGCATGTGCTGGCGCGACGAGACCGAGCGCTACAACGGCGGCACGGCCTTCAAGGCGTGCGCACGCGACGAGCGCGGCGTCATCGTCACGGTCATCGCCGACAACTACTTCGGCTACTGCAAGAAGGAGGTCAAGGCCCAGATCAGCTACGCGGCCAACCTGCTCGGCCTGGTCGAGGAGGAGCATGCCGGCGGCGCCATCACCTTCCCGCGCTACAACCTGGGCCAGACCTTCACCCACGGCGGCAGCAACGACCCGGAGCGCACCCTGGACGCCGTCATCGCCCGCGACCCCGAACGCTTCGTGCGGCGCGCCGAGGGGCACGCCGTCGACCGGGAGCAGCCACACATCGTGCTCGTCCCCGAGGGCGCCACCTACTCGCTGCGGGACAGCACCATCACGTGGGAATCCGACGGCGAACCGCGCGCCATCGCGCTGCGCGCCGACACCTACTACGTCAGCCCGGACGGGTACGTCGTAGAACTCGCCCACATCGCCGCCGACGGCGACCAGTGGACGCTGCTCGGCACCGCGCCGGCCGCGACGTCGTGCCACAAGCCGGCCACCGTGTCGGGGGGCGGCAAGTCGGAGATCTCGAAGTCCATCACCGACGCGTTCGTCTTCGGCAACGCGTACGTGGCGGACTTCGTCGAGGACATGGCGATGGTCGGGGCGATCGTCGACCACGACTTCTCCACCCGCTTCCGCGACCCGGCCGCGAGCGACCATCGCCCGCTGCTGTCCGACACCCGCAGCGTCGGCAGCGTCATCAAGCTACTCACCCCCAGCCCGGACTACACCGACGAGTACAACGCGTGGGTCGACGCCATCCCCCACCACATCAAGGAACTCGTCTTCGTCGTCAAGCGCTTCTACCGCCCCGAGTGGGGCGGCGACTGGGCCTCCCACTTCTCGGTGGGCCGGATCAACGGCCGTGCGGGCCACGCCCTGCGCCTGGACGGCGACAAGATCACCGTCAACATGCTGCGCGTCGGCTTCGCCCCCGACGGATCGTGGCGGCTGTTCGGGCTCCGGCACGACTACCATCCCGCGGCCAAGGTGCAGACGGAGGACGACATCACGGCCAGCATCGTGGTCCCGGCCGACGAGGCCGGACGGTCCGACGGGCTGTCGCGCAAGTTCGTCAGCAACTGCGAACAGCTGCTGTTCCAGCGCCCCGACGACGCCATCCACCGCGGCTACGACAAGCAGGCAGAGTACGACATCGCCTCCGGCGCGTTCCTCAGCAACTTCGAGCCGCTGACCACCAGCGACGCGAAGGGGTTGGTCAACGACGCCATCGCCTTCTCCCGGTTCTCCAAGCCGATCCAGAAGCTGGTCCGCAAGGTGGCGAAGGCCGACAAGCCGAGCCACGAGTACTTCGTCTCCTCGGCCCACCCCCGTCTCATCAACGGGGCCCGGTCGAAGAACCCGCGCTACCTGCAGGTGCGGCCGGACATCGCCCGCCCCAAGGAGACGGCCCTGGCCGAGCTGGTGTCGCGCATCCACCGCGGGCTGCCGATGTCCGCCCCGCTGCGCCTGCCCATCGACGTCGTCGCCGCGGGCCGCCGCAACAACGCCGCCGAGGACGGTGTGCCGCCGCTGTGCGCGTACGCCCCGCTCCACTACATGGAGCTGCCGGAACTGTTCATGGAGTTCATCTCGTCCATGACGGGCAAGTCGCCGTCGACGACGGGCGCCGGCTCCGAGGGCGCGATGACGAAGGGGCCCTTCAACGCGCTGCCGTCGGTCATCGACCTCAACGCGGCGTTCCTGTCCTTTGCGCTGACGGGCTACGACGGATGGCTGTCCAGCGCGGGCGTCATCGGCCCCAACGTGCGGGTCGATCATGACATCTCGCTGCTGGTGCCCGAGGTGTTCTCCCGCATGAGCCCCGGCGAGCGCGACGCCGCCGCCCTCATCGCCGAAGGCTCACTCGAGGCCGTCCCCGACGTCGAGCACGAGGGACGGCTGGTCGAGGCCAGCCGCCTCGGCTACCGTATGACGGCCAAGTTCCAGACCAAGTACTTCGGCCGCATCTTCATGCACCCCCACGTGGTGTTCTCGGAGAACATGCTGCAGCCGGAGCTGCAGGACATCGAGGCCTACGTGGCCTCCGTCGACACCATCGTCACCACGCACCAGCGCGTCGCCAGGGCGTACCTGGACGACGGCACCGCGGAGCTCGCCGTGCCGCCGATCAGGGCGTTGCTGGAGATCATGGCGACGGGCACCTGGAACGGACTCACGCTGCGCGACGAGACCTTCCGCCGCATGTTCGACCGGGATGAGGTGCTGGCCTCCGACTGGTACCGCGCGCGGGTGGCAGCGCTGCACGAATCAGAGCTGGCGCACCAGCGGCGGGCGCTGGCGGCCATGCGCAAGTTCGTCGACGAGCCAACCAACGCGGTGGCGGCTCAGCGGCTGGGCATCCCCGGCCGGATCGCCGCGATGGAGGCGCAGTTGGCGGACTCGGCGGCCGGCGGGTCGCACGACCGCCTGGTCGGCACCCTCGGGCGGCAGGTCAGCTGGCAGCTGGGGTGAGGCCGGCGACGAGCTCGTGTGTGAGCTCGTCGAGGGTCTCGATGACGGTCGTGCGGGCCAGGAGGTCCGCCGCCGGTGGGTGGAAGTGCGGCGGAACCGCGACGACCGCCATGCCCGCGGCCAGCGCCGACAGCAGTCCGTTGGGGGCGTCCTCGACGGCGACGCACTGGCGGGGGTCGGCCCCGAGCAGCTCGCACGCGCGCAGGTAGCCGTCCGGGGACGGCTTCCCGCGCTCCACCTCCTCGGTGGAGACGGTGGCGGAGAGCACATCAGCCAGGCCCATCACCTCGACGGCGGTATCGATCAGCAGGCGCGGCGAGGAGCTGGCGATGGCGACCGGGTAGCGCTCGGCCATGCGCCGGACCGCCGCCACCGCGCCCGGCAGCAGGTCGATGCCGCCGCGGTAGTGCGCGGCCATGGCCTCGACGGTGGCCCGCGCCGCCTCGGGCGCGGTGATCGGGAGGCCGACCACGTCGACGAGGTACGCGCTCCACTCCCCCGTGCTCATGCCCATCATGGCCTGGGTGGCGCCGTCGGGCCACGGAAGTCCCGCGTCCGCGGCGAGGCCGCGCCGGACGACGTCCCACGTCGCCTCGGTGTCGGTCAGCGTCCCGTCCATGTCGAAGACGACGGCCTGGGGCGGCATGGGCTTCACTCCTTCGGTCCGGGGATGCCCACAGCGTAGCGGTGGGGTATGGTGTCGCCGTCGGTGAGTTGAATCCGGTGAGATCCCGGAACTGTCGCGCAACCGTGATCCCTCGTGGGGAGTCGGACCTCTCGCCGCCGCAGAGGATGTTCACTTCCGTCGCGACCAGCGGAGACCCTTGGCCGACGGACCAACGGATAGAGGTCCACATGTCTTCCACCCTCCAGCGCCGCCTCGCGCTGTCCACCGCAGCGCTCGTCGCCCTGGGCGTCATCGCGGTCGCCCCCAGCGCACACGCCGACGGCACCGCCGCCGAATGTGTCGCCGCGGGCAACGTCTGGGTTCACGTCGAGTACGACGAGACGGTGACGGGAGCCTGCGCCACCGAGTTCGCCACGGGTGGCGAGGCCATGGTGAGCGCCGGACTGCTGGAGAGCGAGCCGAGCTGGGTCACCGAGCTGCTCGGCCGCACCGCCGAGGACCCCGAGTGGTGGAGCCTGTGGACCAAGGAGGCGGGCGAGGACGGCGCCTTCGGCGACTGGGCCTTCTCCATGGTCGGCATCGCTGACCTCGAGCCCAGCGCGGGCAGCGTCATCGGCTGGCGTCTGCTCCCCGACTGGAACCTCGACGCGGAGGCTCCGACGGTGGACCCCGTCGAGGGCGTCGACCTGTCGCCGGAGCCCGAGACCCCGGCCGCCGGCGACGGCACCACCGACCCGGACACCCCTGACCGCGACGATGACGGCTCGACCGATGGCGGCTCGACCGACGGCGGGGCAGCGCCGACCGGCGGCGAGGCGGCGCCGGCGTCCCCCGGGCTGCCCAGCACCGGCAACTGAGCGATGCGGGAGCGATTCCTCCGTCTGGTGGCCGCCATGTCCATCGCCCTCGTGGGCGGATGGCTCGGGGCGCCATCGGCGGAGGCGCGCGTCACCGACGGTGCGTGTGCGACCAGCACCGGAGTGACAGTGGCGGTGGACTATCAGGCACTGGGTGGCGGCACGGTCGTGCGCTGCGTCGAAGACGTAGAGCCCGGCACGAGCGGGCTGCAGGTCCTGCACGACGCGGGCTTCGCCCCGCAGGGCACCGTCACGGACGGCCCGACCTTCGTCTGCCGCATCGGAGGCCGGCCGGCCGCGGACGAGGGCCTCGCGGTCGAAGGCGAGGAGGGGTACCGGGAGAGCTGCGTCGAGACTCCGCCGGCCACCGCGTTCTGGTCGTACTGGTACGCCCCGAACGGCGGGTCCTGGACGTTCTCGAACTACGGCGCGTCGGCCCGCGAGGTCATCGTGGGCGGGTACGAGGGATGGTCGTTCGCCCTCAACACGAGCCAGTCCACCGCCCCGCGGCCTCGGGTGCTGCCGAGCCATGCGGTGGAGCCGACGATTTCGCCGACGCCCACCCGCACCAGCGCGCCGCCGACGGCCACGGCCGCGCCCGCCTCCTCGAGCCGACCCGCGTCGTCGTCCGCGCCCGCGACCGCGGCGACGACCCGCGCCACGCGCACCCCCTCGCCCCGGGCGACCGCCGAATCCTCGGCGCCGCCGGTCGTCTCCACCCCTCCTGCCCTCTCATCTGCCGCACCCTCGGTGGCGCCCTCGACGCCGGCGCCCAAGGCCTCCCCCGCATCGACAACCCCCCAGCCGCCGGCATCGTCGGCTGCGGCACCCTCCGCGAGCACGCTGGTCGCGAGCCGGGCGCCGGCGCCCCCCGTGGAGGCCACCCCTCCGGGCATCCCGGCGGGCACCCTCGTCGGTGTCGGCGCGGTGGCTGCCCTCGGCGTCGGGGGCGGCATCGCCTGGTGGCGGCGTCGCGGTTTGTGATGCTGCGCTCCGCCCTGCCCCGCCCGCTGCATCCGTTCGCCTGGTGGGGCTACGCCATCGGGTTGGCGGTCGCCGCTTCGTCGACGACCAACCCACTCCTGCTGGCGGGGCTGATCGGCGCCGCGATCGTGGTCGCGATGTCGCGCCGGGGAAGCAACCCGTGGGCGAATTCGTTCGCGCTCTACCTGTGGCTGGCGGTGTTCATCGTCGTGCTGCGGGTCGGGTTCCGGATCCTCTTCGGCGGGGGCGACGGCCCCACCGTCCTCCTGACCCTGCCCGAGATGCCGCTCCCGTCCTGGGTGCGCGGCATCCGGCTCCTCGGCCCGGTGTCGCTCGAAGCCGTCCTGGCGGGCCTGTACGACGGGCTCCGGCTCGCGACCATCGTCGTGTGCATCGGCGCCGCCAACTCGTTGGCGAACCCCAAGAAGCTGCTGGCCAGCCTGCCCGCGGCCCTGTACGAGCTCGGCACCATCATGGTGGTGGCGGTCAGCGCCCTCCCTCAGCTCGGCGAATCACTGCAGCGCGTCGTCCGCGCGCGTCGACTCCGCCGTGGATCTGCGGCGCGCTCGCGGCGGGACCGCCTCAGGGCCGTGGAGACGATCATCGTGCCGGTCCTCTCGGACGCGCTCGAGCGCTCCCTCGCGCTGGCCGCATCGATGGATGTCCGCGGGTACGGCCGCTCGGGATCCGGGGGGCGACGGCGGACGCTCGCGCTGGGGCTCGGCG
Source organism: Tessaracoccus lapidicaptus (assembly GCF_001693815.1). Classification (GTDB taxonomy): domain Bacteria; phylum Actinomycetota; class Actinomycetes; order Propionibacteriales; family Propionibacteriaceae; genus Arachnia; species Arachnia lapidicapta. The sequence goes on from NZ_MBQD01000005.1 coordinate 31,368, forward strand.
CCATCGGCCTGCTGACCGTGTGGGCCTTCCGCTTCCTGGCCGGATCCCCGGACGTCAGGCTCGCGGGGGTGCCCATCGTCTCGGTCGCCCTCGCCGCCGCGGGGCTCGGCTGCGGGGTTGCGGCGCTGCGGGTCGCCGGCCGCAGCGTGCGGCGCACCCAATACCGCCCCATCCGCTGGCGGTGGCCGGAGACCCTCACCGTGCTCTGCGGGGCGACCGCGGTGCTGCTCGTGACGGCCGTCGCCGAGCCGACGGTCGTCTTCCCGGCGATCAGCCCCTTCGCATGGCCCAGCCTCACCGGCCCCCTGCTGCTCGCGCTCGCGGCCGCGGTCCTCCCCGCCACTCTCACGCCCCCACCCTCCATGCCGAAGGTCGCCCCATGATCCGGTTCGACGGCGTGACCGTCCGCTACGCCTCCAGCGACGCCGTCCGCCTCCGCGACGCCACGTTCGAGATCCCTGAGGGCGAGCTGTGCCTCGTCGTCGGACCGACCGGCAGTGGGAAGTCCACCCTCCTCGGCTGCATCAACAACCTTGTGCCACGGTTCACCGGCGGCATCCGCACCGGCAGCATCCACATCGACGGCCGCGACACGACCCTGCTGCAGCCCCGCGAACTCGCGACGACTGTCGGCTACGTGGGACAGGACCCGCTGGCCGGGTTCGTCACCGACACCGTCGAGGAGGAGCTCGCGTACTCGATGGAGCAGCTCGGCTACGGCGCGGCCGAGATGCGGCGCCGGGTCGAGGAGACCCTCGACCTGTTGGGCATCGCCGACCTGCGTGACCGCGCGCTCCGCACGCTCTCCGGGGGACAGCAGCAGCGGGTCGCGATCGGCAGCGTGCTCGCTGTCTCCCCGCGGGTGCTGGTGCTGGACGAGCCCACCTCCGCCCTCGACCCCATCGCTGCCGAAGAGGTCCTCGCCACCGTCAGCCGGCTGGTGCGCGACCTCGGCACCACCGTCGTCATCGCGGAGCACCGGATGGAGCGGGTGATCGAGTTCGCCGACTCCGTCCTGCTGGTGGGCGAGGAGGTGCGGATCGGCCCCACCCGCGAGGTGCTGGCCGCCTCACCGGTCCGCCCCCCGATCGTCGACCTCGGGGTGCGGCTCGGCTGGCACCCGCTGCCGCTGACGATCCGCGAGGCACGCCGGGCGGCGGCGGAACAGCGCCGCGCCTGGCTCGAGTCCCCGCCCCCGCTGCCCGCCCCCGCCCCCGGTGGTCGGCCGGTGCTCACCGCCCAGGATGTCGTCGTGCGCTATCCCCAGAAGCTGGCGGTCGCGGGGGTGGACCTGGTCCTGCGGTCCGGTGGGGTCACGGCGCTCATGGGCCGCAACGGGTGCGGCAAGTCGAGCCTCCTGTGGGCGCTGCACGGGGCGGGCCGGCGCGACGGCGGGACGGTGCGGCCGGCCGACGGCGCCCGGATCGCGCTGGTCCCCCAGACCCCGGCCGACCTGCTGTACCTCGCCACCATCGCCGCCGAGTGCGCCGCCGGGGACGCCACCGCCGGCCTTGCCCCCGGCACGACCCTGTCGTTGCTGCGCCGCCTCGTGCCGCGCATCGAGCCGGCCGCCCACCCGCGGGACCTCTCCGAGGGGCAGAAGCTGGCCGTCGTCCTCGCGGTGGAGCTCGCGGGGGACCCCGACGTGGTCCTGTTGGATGAGCCGACCCGGGGGCTGGACTATTCGGCGAAGGCGGAGCTCCGCGACATCATCGCGGCGATGGCGGCCGAGGGCCGCTCGATCCTGCTGGCCACGCACGACGTCGAGCTGGTGGCCGACGCCTGCGACCGGGTCGTGGTGATGGCGGAGGGGGAGGTCGTCTCCGACGGCCCGACGCGCGACGTCCTGGCCGGCTCGGCACTCCTTGCCACCCAGGTGGCCAAGCTCACGAACCCCACGCCGGTGTTGACCGTCCGGGAGTACCTCGATGTCGCGCGCTGATCCGTTCCTCGACATCCCGGCGCCCGTGGTGGGCGTTCGGCTGGGGTGGCGCACGTGGGCGGTGATCGTGGCATCGACGGCGCTGGGGCTGTTCGCGCTCGGCTGGCCGCTCCTGTTCCCCGCGATCGGGGTCACCCCCCAGCACACGGCCGACGCCCCATTCGTGTTCGCCGCGCTCCTGCCGCTGGTGGTCGTGCTCGTCATCGCGCAGGTGACGGAGGGCGGGCTGGACGCCCGCTCCCTCGCCGTCCTGGGGGTGCTGTCGGCGGTGAACGCGGCCCTGCGGCCGGCCCTGGGCGCAGGGACCGCGGGGATCGAGTCCGTGTTCTTCCTCCTGATCCTCGCCGGCCGGGCCTTCGGCCCCGGATTCGGGTACCTGCTGGGATTCACCTCGATGTTCGCTTCCGCCCTCCTCACGGCCGGCGTCGGGCCATGGCTCCCGTTCCAGATGCTGTGCGCCGCCTGGGTCGGCCTCACCGCGGGCCTGCTGCCGCGACGGGTGTCGGGGCGGGCGGAGCTCGCCATGCTCGTCGCCATGGGCATCGCGTCCGCCTACGCGTACGGCGCGCTGATGAACCTCTGGTTCTGGCCCTTCATCGCCACTGGCATGGAGAGCGCCGCCGGCAGTCTCGATTACCTTCCCGGGGCCCCGGTGGCCGAGAACCTCACGCGGTTCGGCTGGTTCACGCTGCTGACGTCGACCGGGGGATGGGACACCGGCCGCGCGCTCACCACGAGCCTCGCGCTGGTCGTCCTCGGCCGCCCGGTCCTCGCGGTGCTCCGCCGAGCCTCCGGGATAGGCCGGGTCGCCACTGGCGACCAGGGCCGGAGAGGGTCCCACCTGATAGGCTCGCCGCACGGATCTTCGAACCCGGTGCAAGCCCGGGACTGACGCGCAACCGTAACCCGCCCCGCGGGGAGTCGGACCGGGATCCATACCCTCCACGGGATCTCCGCCAGTCCGGCGGACCGACGCGAAAGGATCCACCGTGCGACTCCGCTCCACCATCATGGCGTTCGTCCTCGCCCTCACCCTCCTGCCGGCGCTGCCCGCGCGCGCCGACGACTCCGACCTGGCCAAGGCCACGGCCGCCATCTCGTGGCTGACAGCGCAGACGAACTCTGCCGGCATGCTCGAGTCATCGGCCGGCTATGGGGACGTCGGACTGACCCTCGACGCCGTGCTCGCCGGCGCCGCCGCCGGGGCACCGACGACCACCCTCAACCGGTGGCTCGACGGCGCCGCCACCGTGTTCCGGGAGCGCGTCATCTACTCCACGGGCGGGCGCGACACCGGCACGATCGCCAAGGCCGTCGTGGCGCTGCACCTCGCGGGCCGCAGCACGACCTCCTACGCAGGCGTCAACCCGCTCGCGCTCACGTCGGAGTCCTTATCGCTGGGCGCCGCGGCCGGGTGGGCCGGCGAGCCGGGCAAGCCCACCAACGTCAACGCGTTCGGCCAGGCATACGTCATGCTCGCGCTGGCGCGCACCGGCACCGTCCCGGCGGCGACGGTCTCGTTCCTCGCGAGCCGTCAGTGCAGCGACGGCGGGTTCCCGATGTACTTCACCCAGACCTCGTGCACGACCTCCGACCCGGATGGCACGGCCATGCTCGTCATGGCGCTGCGTGGCGCCCTGGCCGACGGGGTACCCGGGGCGAAGGCCCCCCTGGACCGTGCGACCGCCTACCTGGTGGCCGCCCAGCACAGCAACGGCTCGTATGCGGCAACGATGCCGGACGGGACGCGGCCGGAGAACGCCAACACGTCCGGGCTGGCGGCCGCCGCCCTGGCCGACGTGGCCCCGTCCTCGGTCGCCAAGGTCCGCAGCTGGATGGCCACCATGCAGCTGACCGGCGGAGCCGACACCGGCGCCGTCGCCTACAACGCCGCCGACCGCGCCCGTGGCCTCGTCTCCACCACGACGCGCCCGCGGTGGGTTCGCGCGACCACGCAGGGCCTGCTCGCCTTCGCGCCGGTGAGCTTCCACTCCATGCTCGGGTTCAGCGTCTACTCGCGCGAGGGCGTGCACACCGTCAACGGCCGGCAGTGGCGGACCCGCTGCGAGCCGTACTCGCAGACCACCCGCTGCTTCACCGACATCTGGGCGACCAAGGTCACGGAGCAGGACGGGCGCTTCGTCGTCCAGACCGGGTGGGTGTTCAACAATCTCAGCTACCTCCCCTCTCCACGCTCGCTCTGGGTCACCAACCCACTCGGAGGCAAGGGCCAGGTGAAAGCGGCGTTCAGCTGGACCGCGGCCGACGGCCGAAAGTGGCGCGTGGAATGCGACTCCGCCGTGACGGGGTGGGGCGGCTGCCGCTCCTACATCTGGGCGCGCGTGATCGTCAACACCGCGTCCGCCGGGCAGCCGGCCCGCTACACGTGGGACCAGGACTGGGTGTTCAACAACCTCGTCTACTTCTCCTGACCCTGGGCCGTCGGCCTGCCCGGCAGCCGGACCGTGCCGTCGGGTTCCTCCTGGACCCAGCCCCGTTCGATCAGCTCGGCCAGGTTCGCCAATACATCGACCATGCTCTGCCCCGTGCGGGCGGCCAGTTCCGCCACCGACACCGACTCCCGGGCACGGATGGACTCGCGCAGCTCCCGCGGGCCCGAGGGGAGTGCATCGATCGGGCGCGATTCGCCGCGCCCGTCGGGCTCCTCTCGCGTTCCCAGGGGCGCGAGCAGGCTCAGGACGTCGTCGGCCGACCCGACCAGCACCGCCTCGCCCTCCCGGATCAACCGGTGGGGCGTCGCCGTCAGGGAAGAGGTCACCGGACCGGGTACCGCCATGACGGGACGGCCCAAGGCCGACGCCCAGGAAGCGGTGTTCTTGGCGCCCGACCGCGCGGACGCCTCGACGACCACGACACCGGCCGACAGCGCGGCGATCAGCCGGTTCCGGGCGAGGAAGGCGTACCGGGTGGGCCGATACCCGGGCGGCATCTCCGAGACCAGCGCGCCCTGCCCGATCACCGCGTCCGCCAGCCGCGCGTTCGCCGAGGGATACGGCTGATCGAGGCCGCTGGCCACGACGCCGAGCGTCAGACCGCGTGACCCGAGGGCTCCCCGGTGGGCGGCGGCGTCGATGCCGAACGCCAGGCCCGAGACGACCGGACGCCCCGCCGCGGCCACGTCGGCCGCCAGCGTCGCCGCCACCTGCTCCCCGTACGTAGTGCAGGCGCGCGCCCCCACCACCGCCACGCCGCCGGTCAAGGCGGACAGCTCAGTGCCCCGCACCCAGAGGCCCATCGGAGGGCCGGCCTGGCCCCCCACCGACACCCCGGCCAGGAGGTCGACCTCGGCGGGCCACTCTGAGTCGCCCGGGATGAGGAACCGGCTCCCGCATGCCGCCGTTGCGCGCGCGATCACGTCCGGGTCCACCGCCGCCGCCCGACGGCCCATCGCCGACGATGCCATCTCCGCGCGCAGCCCCTCCCAGACCGCTTCGGCTCCGACCGCCGCCACGGCTTCGGCCACCGCCGGCGAGCCCATGGCCCCCAACCCGCACAGCCCCATCCGGGCGCGGCGCTCCCCCACACTCACGCTGCCCCCCTCATGTCGCCCTGCCTGAGCTGCAATGCGGCCCTGACCTCCCGCTCGCCGACCCGGTCCCGCCCCGACAGATCCGCGAGTGTCCAGGCGAGCCTCAGGACCTTGTCGACGCCGCGGGCGCTGAGTGTGCCCCGTTGCAGCGCTGTGTTGAGGACCCCGAGGTCCGACGGCAGTGGCAACTGCTGACGCAGGTACGACCCCGCCACTTCTCCGTTGGTGGTCCACGGGGTGCCGGCAAGGCGCCGCCGCTGCCGGTCGCGCGCCGCCACGACGCGCTGCAGCACCGCGGAGCTCGGTTCCGCGGCCTCCGAGCCCACCTCCATGAGCACCCGGTTGACCGACGACATCTGATGCTTGATGTCGATGCGGTCCAGGATGGGTCCGCTCAACCTCTCCTGGTAGCGGCGAACCTTCAGGGGGTCGCACGTGCAGTCCATGCCCGCCAGTCCATGGCGGCCGCAGGGGCACGGGTTCGCGGCCAGGACGAGCTGGAACCGAGCGGGGAACGTGGCGGAGTGCCGGGCGCGGCTCACCGTGATCGTGCCCTTCTCCAGGGGCGTGCGCAGGGCATCGAGCTTGGTGCCGAAGTCCGGGCACTCGTCCAGGAACAGCACCCCTCGGTGAGCCAACGAGATGGCCCCCGGCCGAAGCTCGCCGGTGCCGCCGCCCACCAGCGCCACCGGGGTGACGGAGTGGTGCGGGTCCGCGTAGGGGGGCCGCACGATCAGGCCGGTGAGCTGCCGCCCGGCCAGCGAGTGCACCGCGGAGACCTCCACGGCCTCCTCCTCGTCGAGATCCGGCAGGATCGACGGCAGCCGGGCCGCCAGCATGGTCTTGCCCACGCCGGGCGCGCCGTGCAGGAACAGGTGGTGGCGGCCGGCGGCGGCCACCTCCAGGGCGAACTTCCCGTCCTCGTGGCCGATGACCTCGGACAGGTCGGGGGCGAAACCGTCCGGCCCGTCGAAGGGCGGGGACGAGGCGTCGGCCGCCTCGGTGGGGTTCGTCACCGGCTTCCCCGTCAGCAGGTCGATCACCTCCGCGAGGCGACCCGCGCCCCACACCGTGACCCCGGGAACGAGGGCGGCCTCGTCCTGCTGCCCGGCGGGAACGATGGCGCGCTCGAATCCCGCTTTCGCGGCCGCCAGCATGGCCGGCAGGACGCCGCGCACCTTGCGGATGCGCCCGTCCAGGCTCAGCTCCCCGATGAGCACGGTCCGAACCGAGGACACCAGTTCGACCTCCCGCTGGGCGATGAGGGCCGCGACGGCGACCGCCACGTCGTAGTGAGTGCCGCCCTTCGGGAGGCTCGCGGGCGACAGGTTGATCGTCACCAGGCCCGGCGGCCACTCGAGCCCCGTTGCCAGCACGGCCGCCCGGACCCGTGCCTTCGCCTCACTGAGGGCCGCGTCCGGCAGGCCCACGAGCTGCACCCTCGGCAGGCCGCCGCCGGTGGCGGCCTCCACCTCCACCGGGAAGCCGTCGATCCCCGACAGCGCCACCGACCAGACCCGTGGCCTCACCATTCGTCGATCCCCCGGGCGTAGCTCAGTTCGCACTCCCCGTCCCGCGGCCACAGCACCCCGACGGCGTCCACCCTGATCCGCGGGGGCCGCAGCCGTCGCTCGCGCACGAACAGGGTGCCCAGCCGCCGGAGCCGGCACGCCTTGGCGTAGGTGATGGTCTCCAGCGGAGCCCCGTAGCCGGTGCCCGAGCGGCTCTTGACCTCGACCACGACGAGCGTCCGGCCATCGGGCTCCACCGCCACGATGTCGATCTCGCCCTCGCGGCAGCGCCAGTTCCTGGCGATCACTCGCCAGCCGCGCTCCTCGAGAAACTCGGCTGCCCGTTCCTCACCACGGCGCCCCAGCGCCTGCGTCGGTCTTTCCATCGTCGACCACCTCCGGACCCGTGATCGGCGGACGTGGCGTCCGTTTCCCGTTATCCACAGGAAACGGTGGGTGTCACTTGTTGTCGGGCACCTGGAGCTCGGAGTGGGCGATCTCCTCGATGGACACGTCGCGGAAGGTCAGGACCTTGGCCGACTTCACGAACCGTGCCGGGCGGTACATGTCCCAGACCCAGGCATCGCCCATGGACACCTCGTAGTAGACGTCACCGCCCTCGGTGCGCACCTTGAGATCCACCGCATTGCAGAGGTAGAAGCGCCGCTCGGTCTCCACCGCGTAGGTGAAGATGCCGACCACGTCCTTGTATTCGCGATACAGGTCGAGCTCGAGCCGGCTCTCATACTGTTCAAGGTCTTCGGCGCTCATGGTCTTCTCACTCTAGCCGCTCGCACCACGTTGTCGAAGCACCAGCGGTGGATGTCGGACGGGCCGTGCAGGTCCAGCGCGGCCTGATGGACGGAGGTGCAGTACCCCTTGTGGACGGCGAAGCCGTACTCCGGGTAGGTGGCGTCGTGCGCCACCATGATGCGGTCCCGGGTGACCTTCGCGACGATCGACGCGGCGCTCACACAGGCCGCCACCTTGTCGCCCTTCCACATCGCCAGCCCCGGCACCCCGAGCCCGTCGACGGCGAATCCGTCGGTGAGGACGAAGTTGGGGGCCACATCCAGCCGGCCGACCGCGCGGCGCAGCCCCTGCAGATCCGCCTGGTGCATGCCCAGGGCGTCGCACTCACCCGCCTCCACGACCGCCACGGCCACGGCGACCGCCCGCGACATGATCTGACCGTGCAGCCGTTCGCGCGCCTCCGCGCTCAACACCTTGGAGTCGTCCAACCCCTCGATGGGCCGCCCCGGGTCAAGGATCACCGCGGCGGCCACCAGCGGCCCCGCGCACGCCCCACGGCCCGCCTCGTCGGCGCCGGCCACCGGCCCCAGCCCCGCCCGGACCAGCGCGCGCTCATAGCCGTACGGCCCGCGTCCCAGCCGGATCATCAGCAGCCGGGCTCCACGTGGATCAGCTCGGGCTCGGCGGGCGGCTCGCCCGTGGCCGCCGGTACCGCCGTGAAGGTCTCCGGCAGCGAGAACGTCGCGAGCCGGTCCAGCGGTGCCACGATGGCCACGGCAGCGCCCACCACGTTGTCGACGGGCACGAAGGCGCTCGCCCCGGGGTTGCGCGACACGTCAGCCAGGCGACACCGCGAGTCCGCCGACGCGTTGCGATGGTCGCCCATCACGAAGATCCGGTCAGCCGGCACGATGATCTCGAAGGGGACGCTGACGGCGGCGACCTGCACGCCGTTCTCGCTGTAGAGATACGGCGTCTCGTCGAGGACGGCGCCGTTGACCTCGATCCGCCCGTCGTCGGTGGTGCGCACCCGGTCCCCTGGCATCCCGATCACGCGCTTGATGAGGTGTTCGGTCCCCGAGTTGGGGAGCACACCGACGAACTCGAGGGCGATCTTGACCGGATTGGTCGTCGGCTCCGTCGCCCCCAACCAGTCGCCCGGATCCTCGAACACGACGACGTCACCACGCTGGAAGCCGCCGAACTTGGCCACCAGCACCCGGTCGTTGACCTGCAGCGTGTTCTCCATCGACCCCGAGGGGATCACGAACATCTGCCCGACGAAGCTGCGCAGGAGGGTGGCGATGACGACGGCGCCCACGAGGATGAGCACACCCTCGGTCACCCAGGAGAGAAGCCGACGCCCGACACTCGGACGCCCGGGCTCAGGCGGCCGCACGTCATCGGGGCGATCAGTGGTCGGTTCCACGAATGTTCAGTCCTTCGGCGGGGCGGCAACGCTGCCCCAGCATACCGCCCGAGCCCCGGCCCCGAACGCAGCGGACCGCCGGTGACGATGTCACCGGCGGTCCCACGACGCGGAGCGTGCGCTCAGTCGCGCTTCTCCTTGATCTTGGCGGCCTTACCGCGCAGCCCGCGCAGGTAGTACAGCTTGGCGCGACGGACGTCACCGCGGCGCTCGACCTCGATCTTCTCGATGATCGGGCTGTGCAGCGGGAACGTGCGCTCGACGCCGACACCGAAGCTCACCTTGCGGACCGTGAAGGCCTCCTGCACGCCACCGGCGGTGCGGGAGATGACGACGCCGGCGAACACCTGGACGCGCGAGCGGGTACCTTCGACGACCTTCACGTGCACCTTGACCGAGTCGCCGGGGCGGAAGTCGGGCAGGTCGTCGCGGAGAGCGGCCTTGTCGATCTCGAGGATCAGTTTGTTGGTCATGATCAGCCTTCCGTCAGTGCCACAGGTCACCGCGGGTAGTTCCTACCTGGGTCCGGCGCAGGCGTTCCCCCCATGGCAGGAGCTGCGTGGATCAGGGCTGCCCGGTTGCGGGCAACGACTTGTCATTATGGCAGACACCGGCCCGCGCATGAAATGCGGAGTGGGCTCCCGGGAACAGTCCCCGAGAGCCCACCCGTCAGATTTCGATGCGGACTCGCCTGGCGGCTCGTCCTGTACTCAATCTGAGTTCTCTCCGACTACTGCCGGAGCGAACTCACTTCCCGTCGGCCTTGAACATCGCCGCGATGAGATCGCGGTTCAGCTTCGAGATCGACTCGAGCGGGATGCCCTTGGGGCACACCGCCGCGCACTCGCCGATGTTGGTGCAGTTGCCGAAGCCCTCTTCGTCGTGCTGCGCCACCATCGACTTCACGCGGCGGTAGCGCTCGGGCTGGCCCTGCGGCAGCATCGCCAGGTGCGTGATCTTCGCCGCCGTGAACAGCATCGCGGAGCTGTTCGGGCACGCCGCGACGCAGGCGCCGCAGCCGATGCACGTGGCGTTGTCGAACGCTTCGTCGGCCTCCCGCTTGGGGGCGGGGGTCGCGTGCGCGTCCGGCGCCGAGCCCGTGTTCGAGGAGATGAAGCCACCCGCCTGGATGATCCGGTCGAACGACGTGCGATCCACCGCGAGGTCCTTGATCACCGGGAACGCACCCGCACGCCAGGGCTCGATGTCGACGGTCGCGCCGTCGGCGAAGGAGCGCATGTGGAGCTGGCACGTCGTGGTGCGCACACCCTCCGGCGCGCCATGGGCGACACCGTTGATGACCACGCCACACATGCCGCAGATGCCCTCGCGGCAGTCGTGGTCGAACGCCACCGGCTCCTCGTTGCGGTTGGTGAGATTCTCGTTGAGAAGGTCAAGCATCTCCAGGAAGGACATGTCCTCGGACACGCCGTCCAGGTCGTACTCGACCATCCGGCCGGCAACCTCCGGGCCGGCCTGACGCCAGATACGTAGCTTGAGCTTCACTTGTAACTCCGTTGCTTCAGTTCGATTGCCTTGTAGTTCAGCGGCTCTCGGTGCAGCACGGGCTTGCCGCCCTCGCCGCCCCACTCCCAGGCCCCCACGTAGAGGAACTCGTCGTCGTGACGCAGCGCCTCGCCGTCCTCGGTCTGGGACTCACCGCGGAAGTGACCGCCACAGGACTCGCGGCGGTGCAGGGCGTCGATGCACATGAGCTCGCCCAGCTCGAAGAAGTCCGCGACGCGGCCGGCCCGCTCCAGCGCCTGGTTGAAGTCCTCGTTCACGCCGGTGACCCGGACGTTGGACCAGAACTCCTGCTTGAGCGCACGGATGAGACCGATGGCCTTCTTCAGACCCTCATCGGTGCGGTACATGCCGCAGTACTCCCACATGATGTTGCCGAGTTCCTTGTGGAACGAGTCCACCGAGCGGGTGCCCTGGATGCTCAGCAGCTTGTCGATGCGGGCCTGTGCCGACTCCCGGGCCTCGACGACCGCGGGGTGGTCCTGACCGACCTTGTCGAACGGTGCGTCCGCGAGGTAGTCGTTGATCGTGTTCGGCAGGACGAAGTAGCCGTCCGCCAGGCCCTGCATCAGCGCGGAGGCGCCGAGGCGGTTCGCGCCGTGATCGGAGAAGTTGGCCTCGCCGGTCACGTACAGGCCGGTGATCGACGACTGCAGGTCGTAGTCCACCCACAGGCCACCCATGGTGTAGTGCACCGCCGGGTAGATGCGCATCGGCACCTCGTACGGGTTCTCACCGGTGATCTGCTGGTACATGTCGAAGAGGTTGCCGTACTTGGCTTCGACGGCCTTCTGGCCGAGACGCTTGATGGCGTCCGAGAAGTCGAGGTACACGCCGCGGCGGACCTGACGCTCGACACCGTGCTCGTCGCGCTCCGTGACGGCCGGGCCGACGCCGCGGCCCTCGTCGCACATGTTCTTCGCCTGCCGCGACGCGATGTCGCGCGGGACCAGGTTGCCGAAGGACGGATAAATCCGCTCCAGGTAGTAGTCGCGGTCCTCCTCGGCGATCTGCCGCGGATCCTTCGCGCAGTCCTCGGCCCGCTTCGGGACCCAGATGCGGCCGTCGTTGCGGAGCGACTCGGACATCAGCGTGAGCTTCGACTGCGTGTCGCCGTGCACCGGGATGCAGGTCGGGTGGATCTGCGTGTAGCAGGGGTTGCCGAAGTAGGCACCCTTGCGGTGCGCCCGCCAGGTGGCGGTCACGTTGCAGCCCATGGCGTTGGTGGACAGGAAGAAGACGTTGCCGTAGCCGCCGGTGGCGAGCACGACGGCGTCCGCGGTCCAGGTCTCGACCTTGCCGTTGACCATGTTGCGGGTCACGATGCCGCGGGCACGCCCGTCGACCAGGATCAGCTCCACCATCTCGTGGCGGGCGTACATCTTGACCGTTCCGGCCGCGATCTGACGCTCGAGCTGCTGGTAGACGCCGATCAGCAGCTGCTGACCCGTCTGGCCGCGCGCGTAGAAGGTGCGCTGCACCTGCACGCCGCCGAAGGACCGGGTGTCGAGCAGGCCGCCGTACTCGCGGGCGAAGGGGACGCCCTGCGCGACGCACTGGTCGATGATGTTGGCCGACACCTCGGCGAGCCGGTAGACGTTGGTCTCCCGGGCGCGGTAGTCGCCGCCCTTCACCGTGTCGTAGAACAGGCGGTGCGTGGAGTCGTTGTCGTTGCGGTAGTTCTTCGCCGCGTTGATGCCGCCCTGGGCCGCGATGGAGTGGGCCCGGCGCGGGCTGTCCTGGTAGCAGAAGTTGAGGACGTTGTAGCCGGCCTCACCCAGCGTCGCGGCCGCGGCGCCACCGGCCAGGCCGGTGCCGACGACGATGATGCTGAGCTTGCGGCGGTTCGCCGGGTTGACCAGGCGGGCCTGGAACTGTCGGGTCTGCCACACCTTGTCGATCGGCACACCCTGGGGGGCCTTGGTGTCGGCGATGTCCTGGCCGTCGACCCAGTAGTCGTTGACGGCCGCGGGGGTCGTGGTGGGTGCAGTCATCAGATACCAACTCCGAACAGAACGGCCAGCGGCATGATCATGAAGCCGACGAACAGGACGACCGCCACGATGATGGCCAGCACGTTGAGGATGCGGGCCGAGCGGCCGCTCGTGTTGCCGCCGAGGGTGACGAAGGCGCTCCAGAATCCGTGCCGGATGTGCATGCAGATGAGCACCATGCAGACGGCGTAGAGGAGCACCATCCACCAGAGGCTGAACGCGGCCAGCACCAGCGTGTGCGGCTCGTCCGCGTCCCCGCCGCTGACCGAACCGGGCACGATCGTGAACTGGATGAGGTGGAAGATCAGGAAGGCCGCGATGATGATGCCGCCCCAGCGCATGGTGCGCGAGGAGTACGTCTGCGCCTTCTTGCGGCTCGTCACGTACTTGTCACCGCGGTTCTTCAGCGTCCCGGCCGACAGCGACGCCGCGGCCCAGATGTGGAGGATGACGGACAGGACGAGGGCGAACCGGAAGATCCAGATGAACCACCCGGCCGGGAGGATCGGGTACAGGATCCCGCCGTCCTCGGTGGTCCCCTTGAGCCAGTGAGCGTAGTGATCGAAGGCCTCGGGACCCAGGAACATCTTCAGGTTGCCGTACATGTGCATGAGCAGGAACGCGATCATGATGAGTCCGGTCACCGCCATGATGACCTTCTTCACCACCGTCGAACGCAGCGCACGTTGATGAAGGGTGAGTGTTGTTGCCACGGGCGTCACTCTAGCCAACTGGACCCGCGAGAGGGCGGTGGGGTGACTTATCGAACCCGCGTTTCGCTAGGCTATTTACGTGCGTTTCTCGTCGCGAATATCGTCGCCAAGCAGGTCCGGGCGGCGGGTACGGGTGCGTTCCAGCGCCTGTTCCGACCGCCACTGCGCCACCCGGCCGTGGTGGCCGCTGAGGAGGACCTCGGGTACCTCACGGCCCCGCCAGACGGGCGGCTTGGTGTAGTTGGGGTACTCCAGCAACTGGTCGTGCCCCGCGGAGTGCGACTCCTCCACCAGCGATTCCGGGTTGCCCAGGACCCCCGGCAGCAGCCTGACGACCGCCTCGATGATGGCCAGTGCCGCCACCTCCCCGCCGTTGAGGACGTAGTCGCCCAGCGACACCTCGACCAGTTCGTAGGCGTCTGCGCAGTGGTCGATGACCCGCTGGTCGATGCCCTCGTAGCGGCCGCACGCGAAGACGAGACGGGGGCGACCCGCCAGCCCGTAGGCCAGCTCCTGCGTGAACGGCCGGCCGGCCGGGGTGGGCACGACGACGGTCATGGGCAGCGGCGACGCCTGCTCCAGCGCGTCGAACGCCTCGCCCCACGGTTCGGGCTTCATGACCATGCCCGCGCCGCCGCCGTACGGGGTGTCGTCGACGGTGCGGTGGCGGTCGTGCGTCCAGTCCCGCAGGTCGTGGACCGCGACGTCGACGGTGCCGGCGTTGATGGCCTTACCGACGAGGCTGAGCCCGAGGGGCGCGAAGTAGTCGGGGAAGATCGTGACGATGTCTAGCCTCATTCGTCGATGTCCTCCAGCAGTCCCCCGACGTCGGCCAACCTGACCACCCCTGCCGCGAGGTCGACCTCAGGCACGAGAGCCGCCACGAATGGGACGAGCCGCTCCTCACCCGACGCCGTCGCGATCTGCAGCACGTCCTGCGCGGGCAGGTGCAGGACGTCCTCGACCCGACCGACCTCACGCCCCACATGGTCCAGGACCAGCAGCCCCACGAGCTGCCGGTCGAAGTACTCCTCCGGCTCGCTCGGCGACTCGTCGGCCGGCACGCGAGCGGTGAGGAGCGCCCCGGTGAGCGCCTCGACGGCGGTGCGGTCCGGATAGCCGACGAGCCCGACGACCAGCCGGCCGCGGTTCCACCGCACCCGCGAGACCTCAATCCGTCGGCCGTCGATGAAGAGCTCGGCCCCCTCGTGGAACCGGCGCCCGGGCTCGTCGGTGAGCACGTCGACGGCGATGTCGCCCTTGATGCCGTGGGCGCGCCCCAACCGCCCGACGGTGACCTCGATGAGCTCGCTCATCCCTTGACCTACCTCTCGTGGGGCGGAGCGCCCCGTGACGCGCGACGCCCCGGGCTCCGCAGGGGAACCCGGGGCGTCCGCGCGATGTTCAGCGCCGGCGCGGACGATCGACGTCCACGAAGTCGACGCGGATGCTCTCCTTGCCGGCGAGCGCCGTGATGACGGTCCGCAGGGCCTGCGCGGTGCGGCCCTGGCGCCCGATCACCTTGCCGACGTCGTCGGGGTGGACGCGGACCTCGAGGAGTCGACCTCGCCGCAGATCCTTGTCCTTGACGGTCACGTCGTCCGGATTCGACACGATTCCGGCGACGAGGTGCTCCAGCGCCTCGGCCAGCACGATCAGGCCTCTTCGGCCGGCGCCTCGGCGTCGTCGGCCGCGGGGGCCTCAGCCGCAGGAGCCTTCTCCGCCTCGGAGGCCTTCTTCTTGGCCTTCGAGATGGCCGGCGCGGTGGCGTCGGAGTCCTCGGCGAGAGCCTTCGCGAACTCGGCCTCACGGTCGCGGCGCGGGGGCTGCGGGTCGATGCCCGCCGGCGTGGTGTCGCCGGTGAACTTCTGCCAGTCACCGCTGCGCTTGAGGATCGCGACGACAGCCTCGGTGGGCTGCGCGCCCACGGACAGCCAGTACTGGGCGCGCTCCGAGTCCACGCGGATCACCGAGGGATCGTTCTTCGGGTGGTAGATGCCGATCTCTTCGATGGCCTTGCCGTCACGCTTGGCGCGCGAATCGATCACGATGATGCGGTAGTGGGGCGAGCGAATCTTGCCGAGTCGCTTCAGGCGAATCTTGGTTGCCACTGGTGTGGGATCTCCTGTACTGAGAGTCTGGTGCAGACGTTGAGCGGTGGACATGCGCAGGCGCGTGGGGCACGCTGCACGTGAACCTGGGTCCCCTGCGTCCGGTTGAGAGGGCCCGGGCACAGAGATGCATCCGACATTGTGCCAGATGCCGCACCGGCGCCCAAACGCCGGCGCGGCCCGTCGCCTAGGATCACGGCGTGGACATCAGCGAGGCGGCGTTCGAGTCGCTGGTCGAGGAGGCGTTGGGGCAGCTGCCCGAGCAACTCACCGTCGGCCTGGACAACCTCATCTTCGTCATCGAGGACGAGCCGGAGGACGGCTCGGACTCGCTCGGCTGGTACGAGGGGACGGCGCTGACCGAGCGTGACCAATACGGCTACGGTCAGCTACCGGATCGCATCGTGCTGTTCCGAGGCCCCCTGACGCGCATGTGCCGCCACGAGGACCAGCTGTTCGAGGAGATCTGGGTCACGCTGCTGCACGAGCTCGGCCACTACCACGGCATCGAGGAGGACGCCCTCCACGAGCTGGGTTGGGGCTGAGTCAGCCGCAGACGGCCGGCAGCTGGCCCGCGAAGGCGAGCGGCTGTCCCCCACCGCAGAACGCGCCGCTGACCGCCGGGCGCACGCCTTCGCGGGCGTCGACGGCGGGCGACTGGCCGAACGCGCGCTCGACACCCAGCCACGCCTCCCACATGTCCGGCGGCTGCACCGCCTCGACGCGCGTGTCGTCGGGATCCAGCCCGGCAGCCTCGGCGGCGTGCCGGAAGAAGTCCTCCCGGCCCATCACACCGTCGATCAGGCCGAGCTCCTGCGCACGGCGCGAGTCGTAGAGGTGCGCCCCGAGGGTGTCGCGGATGGCGTCCTCGGCGATGCCCCGGTGCTCCGCGACGTGGGAGACGAAGGCGTCGTACTCGTTGGCCAGCCCCTGCTGGTACACCGCCCGCTCCTCGTCGGTCATCGGACGGTACGGGTTGCCGAAGTCCTTGCCCTCGCCCGCGGTCAGGTACTCGGTGGTGATGCCGCCGGTGGTCGTCACGCCGCTCTCGAGCAGGCTGCCGCTGGTGGCGATCACGCCGTCGTAGTACACGAAGGGGCCGAAGATGACCCCGATGGATCCGACCATCGCCCCGTGGTCGGCGAGGATCTCGTCGGCGGGCGCGGTGGCGTACACGCCGCCGGAGGCGGACGTCGAGCTCACGTGCACCAGGACCGGGTTCCCGGTGCGCTCGCGGTAACGGACGATCGCGTCGCTGATCGCCCGCGACCCCGCGATGCTGCCACCCGGGGTGTTGACGAGCAGCACGACGCCCGAGGCGTCGTCGTCGCCGAGCGAGTCGATCTCGGAGGCCACCTCGTAGCCGTACGTGCCGGAGACAAGTAGCGAGCCGTCGGACGCGTCGGCCAGGATCGGTCCCGACACCGGGACCGCCCGCAGCGTCTGGGACCCGTCGCCCCAGATGGTCGCCAGGCGCGTGGTGGCGGAGCCCGCGGCGGTGCCGACCAGCGTCAGCGAGCTCGCGATCAGGAGCGCGCCCAGCGCCAGCGAGCTGACCAGGATCGCCACGCCGAGCCCGAGGCCGATGCCGGTGCCCAGGCCGAAGCCGTGTCCGAAGCCTCCTGCGGGCCGGGCCGCCGCGGGCGCCGGCGCGGAGACCGGATCCATCCTGCCGGGGCCGGGCGCGGGCAGGTCGGGCGAGCGCTCGCCGACGGACGGGGGCGGGAAGGCGGGCTGCTGATCGGTCATCGGGTCCTCCTGCTGGTCGACGCGCCCACCCTAGCCGGAGGCGGGTCCGCCGCCGGAGGTCAGCAGATGACGCGGCCGCGGAGCACCAGGGCCCGCGGGCGGCGCAGCGTGCTGAGGTCCTGGCGCGGGTCGGCGTCGAGGACGATGAGGTCGGCGCTCGCCCCGGGGGTCAGGGAGTCGGCACCGAGCCAGGTCCGCGCGCGCCAGCTCGCCGCGCCCAAGGCGTAGTCGGTGCCGGCGATCGCGGCCAGTTCGTCGATCTCGTCGCGGATCCGGCCGTGCTCGACGACCGTGCCGGCGTCAGTACCGGCGTAGACGGGCACACCCGCCTCGATGGCGGCCCCGATGGTGCGGTGGCGGCGCGCGTAGAGGTCCATCATGTGCGTGAAGTAGCGGGGGAACTTCTCCTGCGCCGGGGCGGCGTAGGCGGGGAAGTTGTCCAGGTTGATCAGCGTCGGCACCAGCGCGGTGCCGCGGGCGGCCATGTCGGCGATGCCCTCGTCCGACAATCCTGTGCCGTGTTCGATGCAGTCGATGCCGGCGGCGACGAGTTCGTGCACCGCCTGCTCCCCGAAGCAGTGCGCCGTGACCCGGGCGCCCTCCTCGTGCGCTACGGCGATCGCCTGCGCCGCGACGTCGGCGGGCCACAGCGGAGCCAGGTCACCAACGCCCCGGTCGATCCAGTCCCCCACCAGCTTGACCCAGCCGTCGCCGGACCGCGCCTCGTGGCGCACCTGGTCGACGAGCTGCTCCGGCTCCACCTCGGCGCCCAGGTGACGGATGTACCGCTTGGGCCGGGCGACGTGCCGGCCGGCGCGGAGGAGCCGCGGCAGCGCCGCGTCCTGCTGCACCCACCGGGTGTCCGACGGCGATCCGGCGTCGCGGATCAGCATCGTGCCCGCGGCGAGGTCGGCTCGGGCCTGCTGCAGGGTGCGGTCGTGGCTGACCCCGCCCTCCGGCCCCAGGCCGATGTGGCAGTGGGCGTCGACGAGCCCCGGCAGGACCCAGCACCCCTCCGCGAGGGTCTCCGCGCCGGACACGGGTTCGTCGGTCAGGAGCCCGCCGTCGATCCAGAGCTCCCGCGGCTCGTCGTCGGGCAGGAACACTCCAGCGATGCGCAGGGCCATGGATGTCTCCTGGTCAGAACTTGGGCTTGTTGGCGTCGAACATCTTCTGCAGCTCCGGGGGCAGCTGGAACTCGTCCAGTGACTGCGGGGCGGGGGCGGCCGGCCGGGCCGACGGCTGGCTGCGCACGCCCTTGGGCCCCTTGCGCTGCTGCTTCTTCGGCTGCTTCTTCTGCGGCGCGCGCCGTCCGCCCATGCCCGGCATCCCCGGCATGCCGGGCATGCCCCCGCCGGCCATGGCCTCCATCATCTTGCGGGCCTCGACGAACCGGGTGACGAGCTTGTTGACCTCCGACACCTGGACGCCGGCACCCTTGGCGATGCGAGCGCGGCGGGAACCGTTGAGGACCGACACGTCGTCGCGCTCGGCCGGGGTCATGGAGTAGATGATCGCCTCGATCCGGTCGATCTCCTTCTCGTCGATCTCGTTGATGGCGTCCTTGAACTGGCCGGCACCGGGCAGCATGCCGAGGATCTTGGACATGGGCCCCATCTTGCGCAGCTGCTGCATCTGCGACAGGAAATCCTGCAGGCCGAACTTGCCGCGCCCCATGAGCTTCTCGGCGGCCGCGCGCGACTGCTCGGCGTCGAAGGTCTTCTCGGCCTGCTCGATCAGGGTGAGCACGTCGCCCATGCCAAGGATGCGTGACGCCATCCGGTCCGGGTGGAAGCGGTCGAAGTCGCCCAGCGCCTCGCCGCTCGAGGCGAACATGATGGGCTTGCCCAGAACGCGCGCGATGGAGAGCGCCGCGCCGCCGCGGGCGTCGCCGTCGAGCTTGGTGAGCACGACCCCGTCGACCCCGACCCCCTCGTCGAAGGCCTTGGCGGTGTTGACGGCGTCCTGGCCGATCATGGCGTCGACGACGAACAGCGTCTCGTGCGGGCGGACCGCGGCCTTGATGTCCGCGGCCTGCTGCATGAGCTCCTCGTCGATGCCCAGACGGCCCGCGGTGTCGACGATGACGACGTCGTACAGCTTGGCCGACGCGTGGGCGATGGCACGGCGGGCCACGTCGACCGGGTCACCCACGCCGTTGCCGGGTTCGGGGGCGAAGACGTGCACACCGGCGCGCTCGCCGACGATCTGCAGCTGGTTGACGGCGTTGGGCCGCTGCAGGTCCGCAGCCACCAGCAGGGGCGCGTGCTTCTCGGCCTTCAGCCAGCGCGCCAGCTTGCCGGCCAGGGTCGTCTTGCCCGCGCCCTGGAGGCCGGCGAGCATGATGACCGTGGGCGGCTGCTTGGCGAAGCGGACCGCGCGCGCCTCACCGCCGAGGATCGAGATGAGTTCCTCGTGGACGAACTTGATGACCTGCTGCGACGGGTTGAGCGCCTTGGAGAGCTCGGCCTCCATCGCCCGGCCCTTCACGGCCGCGACGAACTCCTTGACCACACCAAGGTTGACGTCGGCCTCGAGCAGCGCGATGCGGATCTCCCGCATGGTGGCGTCGATGTCCGCCTCGGTGAGGCGGCCCTTGGCCCGCAGGCCCTTGAACACCGACGACAACCGGTCCTGCAGCGTGTCGAACACTGTTTGAGCCCTTCACCAGACGACTGAACCGCACCAGGATACCGGGGATCGGACCCGCCTCCGCCCCGGCGGCACGGCTACCGATAGGCTCCTGACACACTCGCCCGATGACTGCGAAAGGAACCGCCCGCATGAGGATCGGCATCCCCGACGAGGCGCCCGAGACCCGGGCTGCGGCCACACCGGCCACCGTGACGGCTTTGTTGACCCTCGGCTACGACGTCGTCGTCCAGGCCGGCGCCGGGGCGCGGTCCTCGTTCCCCGACCACGCGTATCGCGACGCGGGAGCCGCGATCGGTACCGCCGACGACGTGTGGTCCAGCGATGTCGTGGCGATGGTCGGCGAGCCCTCACCTGCCCAGCAGGCGCTCATGCGCCCCGGTCAGGTCCTCATCGGGTTCCTGCACCCGCGGTCGGACCCCGCGCTCATCGAGGCGTTGGCGGCGCGGGGCGTCACGGCGCTGTCGATGGACATGGTGCCGCGCATCTCCCGCGCCCAGTCACTCGACGCACTCAGCTCCATGGCCAACATCGCCGGCTACCGCGCCGTCATCGAGGCCGGGCACGCCTTCGGGCGGTTCTTCACGGGCCAGGTGACCGCGGCCGGCAAGGTGCCGCCCGCCAAGGTGTTCGTCATCGGCACCGGCGTCGCGGGGCTCGCCGCCATCGGCGCCGCCGGCGGGCTCGGCGCCGAGGTGACCGCCACCGACGTCCGCCCCGAGACCGCCGAGCAGGTGGAGTCGATGGGTGCGAAGTTCGTCAAGGTCGCCGAGGTCGAGGAGGTGCGCTCCTCCGACGGCTACGCGCGCGACACGTCCGCGGACTACGCGGCCAAGGCCGCGGAGCTCTACGCCAGGCAGGCGGCCACCGTCGACATCATCATCACCACGGCCGCGATCCCGGGCCGCCCGTCGCCCAAGCTCATCACGGCGGAGATGGTCGAGTCCATGAGGCCCGGCAGCGTCATCGTCGACCTGGCCGCGGCGGGCGGCGGCAACTGCGTCCTCACGCGGCCGGGTGAGACCTACACCACCGACGGCGGCGTCACGATCGTCGGCTACACGGATCTCGCGAGCCGACTGCCCGGCCAGGCCTCCCAGCTGTACGGCACCAACATCGTCAACCTGCTCAAACTGCTCACCCCCGACAAGGACGGCGAGCTGCGACTCGACTTCGACGACGTCGTGCACCGCCAGATGACCGTCGTGCGCGACGGAGAGGTGACGTTCCCGCCGCCCCCCATCGAGGTGTCCGTGGCGCCCGCTGCCGCAGCCGCCCCGGCCCCCGTCGCCATCCCCACCGCCGCCGCGCCACCGGACCAGTGGGCGCGCTTCCGGATGGTGTTGATGCTGGTGGCCGGTTGGCTGCTGCTGTCGCTGCTGCTGCCCGGCGGTTTCCTGTCCAGCATCCTGGTCTTCGGACTGGCGATGGTCGTGGGCTACTACGTCATCTGGGGCGTCGAGCCCGCCCTCTACACGCCGCTGATGAGCGTGTCCAACGCGGTGTCCGGCATCACGATCGTCGGCGCCATCACCCAGCTCACGTCTCCCCTGCTGTCCGTGCAGATCATCGCCTTCGTCGCCATCGTCCTGGCCGGCATCAACTGCGTGGGCGGCTTCGCCATCACCAACCGCATGCTCGCCATGTTCAAGAGGAGCTGAACCCATGCTCGACAACATCGTGTTCGGCGGCTACATCGCGGCCGCGCTCCTGTTCATCCTCAGCATCGTCGGGCTCGGCAAGCAGGAGACGGCCCGCAGCGGCAACGCCTTCGGTATCGCCGGCATGACGCTCGCGGTGCTCGCCACGGTCATCCACACCTTCACGCGCGAGTGGAACACGGTCGGCTTCGTCCTGCTCCTGGTCGCGCTCGCCATCGCCTTCACCGTCGGGCTCCTGTACTCCACGCGGGTCGCCATGACCGGTCTGCCCGGGCTCGTGGCGCTGTTCAACGCGTTCGGCGGCCAGGCGTCCGCCGCGGTGGGCATCAACTCCGCGCTGCAGGTCGAGAGCTACCCGGTCCTCAGCGACCAGATCGTCCACGGCGTGACGGTGTGGGCCGCGGTGGTCGTGGGCGCCCTGACGTTCTCCGGCTCCATCGTCGCGTTCGGCAAGCTGGGCGGGCGGATCACGTCGCGCCCCGTCGTCCTGAGCGCCCGCTGGCTGGTGATGGGACTCCTCGGCGTGGGCCTGGTCGGCTCGCTCGCGTGGTACCTGGCCGCCCCGAACATCTGGCCACTGGTCATCGCGCACGTCCTCGGCTACTTGTTCGGCATCCTCATGGTCCTCGCGATCGGCGGCGCTGACATGCCCGTGGTCGTCAGCTTCCTCAACTCCTTCTCGGGCTGGGCGGGTGCGCTGTCCGGCTTCGCGATCGGCTCGGACCTCCTCGTCGTGGCCGGCACGATCGTCGGCATGTCCGGCATCATCCTGTCGATCGTCATGGCGCGCGGCATGAACCGCTCGATCGCCAACGTGCTGCTCGGCGGATTCGGCACGGCCGACTCGACCGGCGCCGCGGTCGCGATGCTCGACGCGGACGGCAACCCGCTGCAGGCGGTCAGCGCCGGCGCCGACGAGGTGGCGGGCTGGCTGCGGGAAGCCGACTCCGTCATCATCGCGCCCGGCTACGGCATGGCCGTGGCGCAGGCGCAGCACCCGGTCGCGGAGCTCACCCGACGCCTCATCGCGCAGGGCAAGACCGTGCGGTTCGCGATCCACCCGGTGGCGGGTCGGCTGCCCGGCCACATGAACGTCCTGCTGGCCGAGGCCCGGGTGCCCTACGACATCGTCCTGGAGATGGACGAGATCAACGACGACTTCCCCCGCACCGACGTCGTGCTCGTCATCGGCGCCAACGACACCGTCAACCCGGCCGCGATGGAGGCGGGCTCGCCCATCTCGGGCATGCCGGTCCTCCACGTGTGGGAGTCGCGGCAGGTGGTGGTGTTCAAGCGTTCCATGGCGGCCGGCTACTCGGGTGTCGAGAACCCGCTGTTCGTCCGCGAGAACACCGCGATGCTGTTCGGCGACGCCAAGGCCAGCGCCGAGGCGCTCGTCCACGCCGTCGGCGCGCCGGCGGCCGTCTGAGCGCTCAGCGGCCGGCCGGCAGCGCCACGCGCAGCACCCACTCGCCGTCGTCGGGGCCGACGGCGAAGCGCCCGCCCAGCAGGTCGACGCGCTCGCGGATCCCCGCCAGGCCGTAGCCGAGGGACAGTCGCGACAGGCGACGCCGCGCGGGGATCGCGCTGCTCATGCGCAGGATGACCTCGTCGCCCAACACCTCGACGGTGATGGCGCACGCGCCGTCGCGGCTGGCGTAGCGCAGGACGTTGGTGACGCCCTCCTGCATGACCCGGGTGAGGGTGCGCAGCGTGGGCGCCGGTAGCCCGTCGGCGGCCGCATCAACAGAAACCGACGCCGTGAACCCGTTGTCGCGGAGGGTCTGACTCAGGACGTCGACGACCGTCGTGGGCGTGACCAGCGCGGCGCCGTCGGCCCCGCCCTCTCCCCCGGCCATGATGCGGCCGAGAAGTTCCATCTCCTCCTCCGCCCCGGTGATGGACCGGCGCATCCGGTCCAGCGCTGTGCGCAGCTCGACCGGGTCGTCACTGTCGCCGAAGGCCATGCACTGGAGGGTGGCGACGGAGAGATGGTGCGCGACCACGTCGTGCAGCTCGCGCGCCAGCAGGTTGCGTTCCTCGGTGCGGATGCGTTCCGCCGTGGCCTGCAGCGCCCTCATCTCCGTCAGGTGCCGGCGGCGCGACATCAGGAAGTGCCGGGCGGCCACCATCGTCGGCAGCGCCACCAGGACGATCGCCGCGACCAGCGCCCGCTCCCGCACGGCCCCGACGTCGACGGCGGTCGCCATGAGCAGCGCGACGGAGGCCGCGGCGCCCAGGAGGCCCGCCGCCCAGCGCTTGGTGACCCTGGCAGCCTGCAGGCAGGCCACCAGGAGCAGCGCCAGAAGCGCCAGGTCGTCGGAGTGCGGCGTGAAGAGCATCCCCAGGGTCGCGGCCACCGCGGGAAGTGTGCCCACCACGGGCCACCAGAGCAGCAGCCCCGCCGCGGTGAAGCCGGCAAGTTCCCAGGCGAGGTCCCAGCGGATCTCGCCGGCCATCAACGCGCCGGGGAGTTGGGCGCCCGCCGTGAGGCCGCCCATGGTCAGCGCCATGGTCAGCACGCCGCGCAGCGTCGCCATCGACAGCCACTGCTGCCAGGCGGGTTCCGCGGCCGGTGTCTCGCGGTCCATGGCAGCGTCGAGGGCGGGCGGCAGCTCCATGCGCAGCGTCCGCTTGCCGGCGCGGATCTGGGTCCGCAGGATGCCGCCGAGGGCGTCGACGCGTTGGCCGAGCCGGTCCAGGCGCCGCTCCTGCTCCGGGTCCGGGACCAGCGCGGCCGGGTAGGCGGCGTCGAGCAGCACCCACCCGCGGCGGCGCTCAGCGGTGACGGTGACGGCTGTGCGCCCGTCGGTGGGCGGCTCCTCGGCCAGCGCGGCAAGGACGACCTCTTCCAAGGCCTTGACGACGGTGGCCTGCGTGACCCGGCTGAGTCCGTCGAGATCGGCCGGGAGGTCCATCGCGGTGGACATCCCGCGGGCCGCGAGGCGCTGCTCCGAGCGGCGCGCCATGTCCGACACGGTCGGCCCGGCGATGGACTCGTCGTGTCCGCTGGCGGTCGCGTCCTCGCGGAGCATCCCCACCAGCGCGCGGACCTCGCCCAATGCCCTCAGGCAGGCGTCGTTGATCGCCTTGATGGCGCCGCGGAGGGTCGCGGGATCCGTCACGGGCGCGGACTCCTCGAGCACCCGCCGGCTCTCGGCGAGCCCCACCGTGATGAGCGTGCGGAGTTCTCCCCCCAGCCGGGCGCGCTCCTCGGCTCGGATGCGCGACGTGTCGTCCTCCATGACGAGGATGCGCCCCTGGCCACGACGCCGGGCCAGCAGCATGCCCCGCAGCAGGCCCCCCGCCAGCAACCCGGGGATGAGCAGGACCAGGTATGAGGCCGTCATCTCCCACCAGGGAGGACTCTGCAGCCCGCGGAGGACCGCGTAGCTGAGGAAGAGCCCCACGGTCGCCGCAGCCTCCAACGGTCTGGCGACAGCCACAAAAGCGCCGGTGACAAAGACGGGCGCCAACACGTCAGCTTCCATGTTGCCGAATGTCAACGTCAGCATCATGGGAGTCAGTGCGACCACCAGGCTAAGTTTGGGACGCCAGAGCGCGATGACGCACGCTGCCGCCTCCAGCACCTGAGCCAGAGGCGAGACCGCCGTGTGCCATCCCGCCCGCTCCCACTCGATCAGATTGCCGAGTGCACCGAAGACCACCGTCGCCGCGAGGATGTAGCGGGAAGCGTTGAGCAGGTCCGTGGATCTAGTACGGACTGTCTTGGACGCAGTTCCGCCGGGACTGGCCTGTCTAGCCTCGTCCCGGCGGAGAGATGGGGTGCTGATGGTGCCGAAGCGATCAGCGCGGGTGGCACATGGCGAGCCACGGGAAGATCGGGCAGATGAAGTTCGTGTCCTCGGCCACCGTGACGGTGCCGCCCACGGGCTTCGGGGCAGCCGTCTTGGGGGCCGCGACAGCGGACGGGGCGATGGCGACGGCGAGGATGAGACCTGCGACGAGAGAGCGGACCTTCATGGCAATCCTTCGGGGAAGAAATTTGTGGTGTGCAGTACAACTAATACCGGCCCCCCCACGGCATCAGATACTCACTTTCGGCCGGACTTTTCCGAGAGCCCTGTAACTATACCGCCGTGAAACCCCGTTAGGGTACTCACATGAACAGTCCGTGCCGCCTCCTCGTGGTCGACGACGACCCGATGGTCCGCGAGGCCTATCGCATCTTCTTCGCCCGCAACGCCGGCTACCAGGTCGTCGGCGAGGCCAGGGACGGCAACGAGGCGGTGCAGGCCTGGCGGACGCACCGTCCCGACGTGACCCTCATGGACCTCCAGATGCCCGAGAAGTCCGGGGTCGACGCGACGCGTGAGATCTGCGGCCAGTGGCCCGAGGCCTGCGTCGTGGCGCTGACGACGTTCGGGACCCGTGAGTACATCGTCGCGGCGCTGCGCGCGGGGGCCTCGGGATACCTGCTCAAGGATGCGGGCGGTCCCGCGCTCATCGCCGGGATCCAGCAGGCGTTGGCCGGCGAGATGCCGCTGTCGGCGGCGGTGCGCCGCGAGTTGGTGTCGAACGTCCTGGACACACCCGAGCCCACCCGGCAGACGCCCCCGGATCCCGGGCTGGCCCCGCGCGAGAAGGAGCTCCTGCGGTGGCTGGCCCAAGGCCTGACCAACCAGCAGATCGGCGCGAAGATGTTCGTCTCGGAGGGCACGGTCAAGCAGTACCTGTCGCACATCGGCGACAAGATGGGCCTGAAGTCGAGGACTCAGATCCTCGTGCGGGCCATTCAGCTGGGCATCGTGGATCCGACCGAGATGGACCCCGTCACGGGTCGCTGACCTCAGCGGCGCGACACCGTCGCCGCGACACCGAACGCCCCCACGGCCAGCAGCCCCAGCCAGGCCATCGCCGCGCTGACGCTCCCCCACGAGCCGTCCGGAACCCCTGACGGGCCGCAGATCGCCGTCGGGACGGCCGACCCGAGCAGCAGCGGCCGGGCGGCGGGGACACCTGAGAGCAGGGGCTCGACGACGAGGGGCCACCCCAGCACCACCGCCATGGTGGGTCCGGTCCGGCGAAGGACCGACGCTACCGCCACGGCCACGACCACCACGAACACCGCCACCACCGCGGCACGCGCCACCATGGGCGCCGCGGACAGCGCCCCGAGACCCTCCTGGCGGTCGTCGGGCGTGACCAGGGCGACGACCACCACGGACAGGAGCGCCGCGAGCGCGGCCGCCACGGACGACACGAGGGCGTGCACGGTCATCGGGGCCAGGACCCAGCGCCATCCCGACGGTTGGAGGAGCCGGGCCACGTCATGGGTGCCGGTCGAGTACTCGCGGCTGACGGACCAGGCCGCGGCGACCGCCAGCCCCAGGACGCCGACGCCCGTGAGCGGGACCATCGCGGACGAGTCCGACGCGGGTGGCAGCGCGGGGTCCGTCGCGACGGCCAGTGCGTGACGCAGCGGAAGCACGACGCCGGCCAGGGCGAGCACCAGAGCCGCCGGGACCCACCCCCGGATTCCCACGAACCTGATGCGCTCCGCGTTCGTCGCGGCTGTGATCACCGCATCCCGCCGACAGCGAGCGCCGCGACACGCGGCACAGCGCCTCCCGCGAGACGGGCCAGGGTGTCGGCCAGACCGTCGTCGGTCTCGACCATGCTGAGGATCCCGAAGCCGACGGCCGCCTCGTTGATCCGCTGCGCCGAGAGTCCCGACACCTCGAGCGACACACCGTCGTCGGTGAGCCGGGGGGTGACATCGGCGCCCATGCTCCGCAAGAGGTCGAACAGCTCCCCCTGGCGCTCTGCGCGCAGGACGACGGTGGGGCGGGCCTGGGCTCGCAGGGCCGCGGCGTCCTCGTCGGCGACGATGCGTCCGTGGCCGAGCACGACCACCCGGTCCGCGACCGCGGCCAGCCTACCGAGCGAGTTCCCGGTCACGAGGACCGCCTTGCCGCGGGCGGCCAGCCGGCGGAGCACCTGGCGCAGCCAGAGCGCGTCGAGTCCGTCGAGATGCCGCAGCGGGTCATCGAGGACGTAGTGGTCGGGGTCCCCGAGCATGGCCGACGCCACGCCCAGCCGGACGCGGAGGGCGGGGGTGAAGTCGCGCACCTTGATCCCCGCGACGCTACCCAGCCCGACCATCTCCAGCAGGTCGTCGACCCGCCGGGACGGCAGCGCCGATCCCGCGGCCATCCACCGCAGGTGATCGCGGGCGGTACGGGCCGGATGGGCCGGCGCCCCGGCCAGCAGGGTACCCACGGCGGTGAGCGGGGAGTCCAGTGATCCGTACGGGGCGCCGTCGATGAGGGCGGATCCGGTGCCGGCGCGGTCCAGTCCGACGATCGCGCGGACCAGCGAGGTGGCCTCGGCGGCGACGGGGCTGACCACTGCGGTGACCTGGCCCGCGGCGACGCGCAGGCTCACGCGATCCAGCACGGGGCGGCGCCCGTGGGTCGTCGAGAGGTCGCGCACGTCGATCACGTCCCGATCCTGCCTCGCGACGGCGCGGCGACGCCACGCGAAGGGGCCGGATCGGCCGGATCCTGGAAGAAAGTTAGGCGCTCACTCGCCCAGAATGCCCGCGACGAAGCCTTCGGGGTCGAACGGGGCCAGATCGTCCGGGCCCTCCCCCAGCCCGACGAGCTTGACCGGCACGCCCAGCTCTCGCTGGACCTGGATGACGATGCCGCCCTTGGCGGAGCCGTCCAGCTTCGTCAGCACGATGCCCGTGACATCGACGACCTCGGAGAAGATGCGCGCCTGCGTCATGCCGTTCTGGCCGGTGGTGGCGTCGAGGACCAGCAGGACCTCGCTGACCGCCGCCTTCTTCTCGATGACGCGCTTGACCTTTCCGAGCTCGTCCATGAGCCCGGTCTTGGTGTGCAGGCGGCCGGCGGTGTCGACGATGACGACGTCGACGCCCTCCGCCGCACCCTGTGCGACGGCGTCGAAGGCCACCGAGGCCGGGTCTCCGGCCTCGGGACCGCGGACGGTGTGGACGCCGACCCGTTCGCCCCAGGTGGCCAGCTGCTCGGTGGCGGCGGCGCGGAAGGTGTCGGCGGCGCCGAGCAGGACGCTGCGCCCCTCCGCGACGAGCACGCGGGCGAGCTTGCCCACCGTCGTCGTCTTGCCGGTGCCGTTGACTCCGACCACCAGCACGACCGCCGGCAGCCCGTCCGCGGACGGCGTGAGGTTGAGTGAACGGTCGAGGTGCGGATCGACGAGGGCGAGGAGTTCCTCGTGCAGGATGCGGCGGGCCTCCGCGGGATCGGCGACCCCGTCGACGGCGAACCGCCGGCGCAGCGCGCCGGTCAGCTCCGTGGTGGGGCCGACGCCCAGATCCGATGTGATGAGGGTGGTTTCGAAGTCGTCCCACGTCTCCTCGTCCAAGCGGTCCACCGAGAGGAGGTCGGCCAGCGCGCGGGCGAGGGCGTTGTTGCTGCCGGCGAGACGCCGGCGCAGGCGCGCCCACCGTGAGGTCGCGGACTCGGGACGCTCGATGACGGCGGCCGGCGGTGCCGCGACGTCCGGAGCGCCGGCCGGGGGGACGGCTTCGGCGTAGGTGGGCTCCGCAGGCTCAGGGGTGACGGGCGGTACGACGACCTCGCCGCCCGGCTCACGCGGCTCGAGTTCGGGCCTCTCCTCGTGCTCCAGTTGGCGACGACGGTCGACCGCGACCACGATGCCTGCGATGAGGATCGCCAGTCCGACGATCGCGATGATGACCCAGAAGAACCACTCCACGCGGTCATCCTAGCCGTCGGCCGCGGGGCGGCCGATCCGGCGGTCAGGGCGTGCGCTGATCCAGCCGCTCGAGGAACTTCGGCACCACGCCGCGACCTTCGAGGTGCCGGGCGGCCGCGCTCACGAGGCGCTGCCAGGCGGGGTGCTTGACGGTGAGCCGCCCGGACGACTCCGCCACGACGGCGAGGAGGACGGCGGCGAGGAGGACGACTGAGAGGACAGCGAAGACTGCGACCAGCACGGACGTGCCCTTTCTTCGGCGGGGAAGCTGTTCCCATGGTGCCGCAGGACGGGGCGGGCGGCGAAATCTCCCCCGGCGAGTCTCAGCGTTCGTGGAGCCGCTGCGACACCACCGTCGAGATCCCGTCCCCGCGCATGGTGACGCCGTACAGCGAGTCGGCGATCTCCATGGTCCGCTTCTGGTGCGTGATGACGATGAGCTGCGAGGACGCGCGGAGCTCCTCGTAGATCGACAGCAGCCGCCCGAGGTTGGCGTCGTCGAGGGCGGCCTCGACCTCGTCGAGGATGTAGAACGGGCTGGGACGGGCGATGAACAACGCCACCAGGAACGCCACGGCGACCAGCGACCGTTCGCCGCCCGAGAGCAGCGACAGCCGCTTGACCTGCTTGCCCGCCGGGCGCGCCTCGACGTCGACACCGGTCGTCAGCCAGTCGCCCGGGTCCGTGAGGACCAGGCGCCCCTCGCCGCCGGGGAAGAGACGGCTGAACACGTCGCGGAAGCTGGCCTCCACGTCCCGGTACGCGGCCTCGAACACCTCCTGGACGCGGCGGTCGACCTCTTCGACGATGTCCAGCAGGTCCGCCCGGGTCCGTTTGAGGTCGTCGAGCTGCTCCGCCAGGAACTGGTGCCGGGCGGTCATGGCCTCGAACTCCTCGAGGGCCAACGGGTTCACCCGGCCCAGCACGGCGAGGTTGCGCTCCGCCGCGCGGAGCCTGGCGGTCTGCTGGGCCCGGTCGTAGGCGACCGGCGGGGGCTGCTCGTCGTCCTCGGTGAGGGCAGAGCCGTCGGGACGGGTGAGGACGGGGATGCTGCGGTCGGGGCCGTACTCTGCGACGAGGTCGTCGGCCTCCATCCCCAGGTCGTGCAGCGCGCGGTCGGCGAGCTGTTCCACCCGCATGCGCAGCTCGATCCTGACCATCTCGTCGCGGTGGGCGCCGCGCACGATCTCGTCGAGACGGGCGGCGGCGGCCTTCGCGGTGTGGCGGGCCCGGGTGGTGGCGCTCTCCGCCTCGCGCCTGGCCTGATCGGCCGCCTCCCGCGCCGCGGATGCCAGCCGGCGCGCGGTGTCGACCCGATCAGCCAGCACCTGCGCCGCCCGGTGCACAGCCGCGGCCACCTCGGCCTCGCGGCGTGCCTGTTCGGCCCGGGCACGCGCCTTGGCCCGGCTCTGCCGTTCGTGCTGCGCGGCGCGGGCGAGGGAGTCCGCCCGGCCGGCGATCGCCTTGACCTGCTCCTCCGCCGTGCGCAGCGCCAGCCTGGCCTCCATCTCGGCCTGTCGTGCGCGGCGGGCCTCGGCCGCCTTGTCGTCGCGCTCGGCCGGGTCAGGTTCGGTGTCGTCGCCCTCGGCAGCCGCCGCCTCGAGCCGCGCGGTCAGCTCGGCCAGCTGCTCCTCGTCGCGGGCGCGCGCCGCGCGCGCCGTCTCGATGGCCTCGGCCAGCCGCTCGGCCTCCCGCCTGGCCGTCGCCTGGGTCTGGCGGTGCGCGTTCAGCTGCTCCGCCACCGCGGCCAGTTCGGCGTCGGAGGCGTGCAACGCGCTCAGCGCCTCACTCTCCCCGCGCTTCGCCTCCGCCAACCTCGCCGCGATCTCCTGGGCCCGGAATCGCTGTCGCTCCGCCTCCCGCCGCGACTCCTCCAGGTCGTTTCGGGCCTCCGCGAGCTGCGCCTGCACCTCCAGCAGCGACGGCGCAGCGGCGGACCCGCCCTCGACCAGCCAGGCGGAGAACAGGTCCCCGTCGCGGGTGACGGCCACGGCGTGCGGGTGCCGCGACACCACGCGCGTGGCCTCGTCCGCCGTCTCCACGGCGACGGCGGCGCCCAGCAGCCGGTCCAGCGCACCCGCAAGATGGTCGGGGGCGCGGACGAGGTCCAGCAGGCTGGTTCCGTCGCCGGGAATCTCGACGGCGTGACGCGGCGCCCCGGACACCAGCAGCGGGGCACGTCCCAGCTCCGAGTCGGCCAGGAACCGCGAGGCTTTCACGGCACCGTCGAGGGAGTGCACGACGACGGCCTCGGCCATCCCGCGCAGCGCGGCCGCGGCGGCGGCCTCCCAGCCCGCCTCGACCTCCAGGAGGTCGCTCAGCCGGCCGACCACGTCGTCGTGCCCGGCGTCGAGCAGGTCCGCGGTGCCGTCCTTGCGGCGTGTCAGCAGGTCCAACGCCTCGATCCGGGCCTCCAGCGCCGCCCGGCGCCGGGTGGTGTCGGCCTCGGCGGAGCGCAGCGTGGCGGCCTCCGCCTCCAGTTCGGCGACCGCGGCGGCCGCCTGCTCGTACGCCTCGTCCAGGTCCGACTCGGAGGCGCCGAGGCCCGCGAGCGACGCCTCCGTGGCGACGTACCGGCCCCCCGCCTCGTCGGCGCGACCCAACGCCTCGTCGCGCCGCGCGGCGAGCCGGGCCATCTCCTCGTCCGACGCCTCGAGGCGCGACCGGATGGAGTTCACCCGCCCGGTGAGCCTGGCGAGGCCCTCCCGGCGGTCGGCGATGGCCCGCAGCGCGGCGCTGTAGGACTGTTCGGCGGCGGCGTGCTCGTGCTCGGCGCCGGTGCGCCGCAGCGTCGCGTCGCTCAGCGCCGAACGCGCGGCGTCCACCTGCGCGGCCAGTTCCCGCTCGCGCGCGGCCAGTTCGGCGGCCTCGGCCTCCAGGACCTCCGGGTCCCGGCCCCCCACCTCGAGGGCGGGCTGCGCCTCACCCGCCCGCATGCGTTCGGCGGCGATCGACACAGTGGTCGTGACGCGTTCGCGCAGGCCCGCCAGCGCGTACCACTGTTCCTGCATGGCGTCGAAGTGCGCTGCCGCGGCCTTGAGGTGCGTCTCCGCCGCCTCCTCGGCCTCCAGCGCCGCGGAGACCTCCCGCTCGGCGCGGGCGCGCGCCTCGGCGGCGGCGGCCTCGTCGGCCAGTTCGGCCGCGAGCTTGGCCTGGGCCTGCGCGAGATCGTCGGCCAGCAGTCTCGCCTTCGCGTCGCGCAGTTCCGACTGGATCACGGCGGCCTTGCGGGCGGCCTGGGCCTGGCGGCCGAGCGGCTTGAGTTGCCGCTGCAACTCGGACACGAGGTCGCCCAGGCGCTCGAGGTTGGCCTTCGTGGCGTCCAGCTTCCGCAGCGCCTTCTCCTTGCGCTTGCGGTGCTTGAGGACGCCGGCGGCCTCCTCGATGAAGCCGCGTCGCGACTCGGGCGTGGCCTGCAGGATGGCGTCGAGCTGGCCCTGCCCGACGATGACGTGCATCTCACGACCGATGCCGGAGTCGCTGAGCAGCTCCTGCACGTCGAGCAGCCGGGCGGCGGCCCCGTTGATCGCGTACTCGGAGCCACCCGAGCGGAACATGGTGCGCGTGATGGTCACCTCGGAGTACTCGATGGGCAGCGCCCCGTCGGAGTTGTCGATGGTGAGTTCGACCTCCGCGCGGCCCAGCGGCGCCCGTTTGGCGGTGCCGGCGAAGATGACGTCTTCCATCTTCCCGCCGCGCAGGGTCTTGGCGCCCTGTTCCCCCATGACCCAGCTCAGGGCGTCGACGACGTTCGACTTGCCCGATCCGTTGGGCCCCACGACGCAGGTGATCCCGGGCTCGAAGACCAGCGTCGTCGCGGACGCGAAGGACTTGAAGCCGCGGAGAGTGAGCTGCTTGAGATACATGGCTGCGCTATGCCACCCCGATGGGGGCCTCTGGGCGACGGATGGAACGGAAGGTCCAGAACTTGTTGAGCAGGAAGCTCACGGGGATCGTGAAGATGATCATGATGAGCTGCGCCCAGTACAGCTTGGTGCGCAGGCCCGAGGAGTTGTCGAACACGTCGCTCGGCAGGGCGATCGGTGAGGCCTCCCACATGAGAAGCGTGAGCAGGATCATGCCGATGCCCTGCGCGGCCAGTCCGACGGTGAGGAACGGCCAGTATTCGCGCCACCAGCGGGAATGCCGGTGCGACCCGAAGGTCCACCACCGGTTGAGCTGGAAGTTCACGAGGTTCGCCACGACGAAGGCCACCATGCTCATCACGTGGTACCAGCGGATGTTGAAGTCCGTTCCTGGGATGGCCCACCAGGCGCCGCCGCCGTAGGCGGAGCCGGGCCAGATGAGCGGCAGCGTGTGGCGCTGTGTCCAGATGACGCCCATGTTGACCAGGACACCGAGGCCACCGACCGTGCCGAACCGCAGGAACTGCCGGATGGAGTGCCGGTAGCGGTGCACGACCCGGGTGATCATGGGAGCTCCTTCGCGACCGGCTGGCAGGACGGGCAGTAGTGGCTGCTGCGGTTCATGAACGCCCGGCGGGCGATCGGGGTGCCGCACCGCGTGCAGGGCTGCTCCTCGCGACCGTACACGGCCAGTGACCGGGAGAAGTACCCGGACTCACCATTGACGTTGACGTAGAGCGAGTCGAAGGACGTGCCGCCCTCGGCGAGGGCCTCGGCCATGACGGAGGAGGCGGCCGCGAGGACCGACGTGGCCTGGTCCGGGGTGAGGGAGGCGGTGGGGTGGGCGTAGTGGACGCCGGCGCGCCACAGAGCCTCGTCGGCGTAGATGTTGCCGATGCCCGAGACCAGGGTCTGATCCAGCAGCGCACGCTTGACCTGGGTGCGGCGGCGGCGCAGCGCGGCCGCGGTCGCGGCGGCGTCGAACTCGGGATCGAACGGGTCGAGAGCGATGTGCGGCACCGGGCACACCGCCATCCCCGGCCGCAGCTCCAGGCCACCGAACATGCGCTGGTCGACGAAACGCAGCTGCGTCCCGTCGTCGAGATCGACGACGACGCGCGTGTGCCGGGCGTGGGCGTCGCCCGGGGCGTTGACCCGGAGCTGGCCGCTCATCCCCAGATGGATGACGAGGGCGTCGTCACCGAGCGCGAGCCACAGGTACTTGCCGCGGCGGCGCACCGCGTCGATGCGCCTCCCGGTGAGGTCGGCGGCAAAGGCGTCGGGGCCGACGGGGTGCGCCCGCACGGGGCGGGGATGGAGCACGGAGGTGCCGAGGATCCGACGTCCCGTGACGTGGGCGTCGAGGCCGCGCCGGACGACCTCGACCTCCGGCAGTTCAGGCACCGCTGACGGCCCCGAAGGCGATGCTGGCCGCGATCTGCTCGGCCCGCTTCTTGCTGGGGGCCGTGCCGGTGCCCATGGGCTTGCCGTCGACGTAGACCACAGCCGTGAAGACCCGCTCGTGGTCCGGCCCGGTGCCGCTGACCTCGTAGCGGGGCAGCTCCCAACCGCGTTCAGCGCAGATCTCCTGCAGCGCGGTCTTGTGGTCCGAGTAGTCCCCCGTGGCCGCCGCGGCCTCGATCCGATGGTCCAGGTTGCGGTGGATGAACGCCGCCGCGGCATCTGGGCCGGCGGAGAGGAAGATCGCGCCGATGACCGCCTCCATCGTGTCGGCCAGGATCGACGTCTTCTCACGGCCCTTGGTGGCCAGTTCGCCCTTCCCGAGCAGGATGTGCTGGGCCAGGCCGAGTTCGCGGGCGACCTCGGCGAGGGCCACGGAACTCACGACCCGGGCGCGTAGCTTGGCCAGGTGCCCCTCGGGCAGGTCCGGGTGGCTGCGGTAGATGTGCTCCGTGACGACGATCTGCAGCACGGCGTCGCCCAGGAACTCCAACCGTTCGTTAGACGGCAGTCCCCCGGCCTCGTAGGCGTAGCTGCGGTGGGTGAAGGACAACTCAAAGAGCTGGGCGTCGACCTCGACGCCCAGCTCCCTCAGCTGGTCCTGTAGAGCGCTCATCCCGCCCTCAGCGGGAGAAGGCCGGCTCAGGCCTCGAGCACCTGGCGGCGCGAGCCACGCGGGCCGTACTGGCCGCAGCTCGGGCAGGCAGTGTGCTGCAGGTGACGCTCACGGCACGCCGGGTTGGCGCACACGACGGTGGGGACGACAGTCGTCTTCCACTGCGCGCGGCGCGACCGGGTGTTGCTGCGCGACATCTTCCGCTTCGGAACGGCCACGATGTTCTCCTAGGGTTTCTTCGACCTGATGATCTGCTCAGTTGGGTGCGTCCCCGCCGAGGTCCGCCAGCTTCTCCCACCGGGGATCGACTCGCTGACCATGGCTGTGCTCGGGATCGTCGTTGAGGTTGACCCCACATTCGGGGCAGAGCCCACGACAATCTTCCTCGCACAGTGGCGTGAACGGCAATTCAAGTACCACGGCGTCGCGCAGGGCCTCCTCGAGGTCGATCGTCTCGTCGACGACGACGCTCTCGTCCTCCTCGACCTCGTGTCCGGGGTAGAAGAAGAGCTCCTGCAGATCGAAGGAGGCTTCCCCCTCGATATCGTCCAGGCACCGGGAGCACTGACCGTGCAGCTGCACGTCCGCCGTTCCCGTCACCAGGACGCCCTCGGTGACGGCCTCGAGCCGGAGACCCAGCTCGATGTCGGAACCGTGTGGCACCCCGATCATGTGGATGCCCAGGTCGGCCGGCGCGGGGACCGTCGTGGACACCTGCTTCATCGCGCCCGTCCGACGCGCCAGCTCGTGCACCTCGAGAACGAGGGGCGAGCGGCGGTCGGGGTGGGGATGCACGGGTGACACGTCGGATTCCCTTCGTAGACCGTCCAAGACCTCGTCATGACCGACCGCCAACTCTACCGAGTCGCGGTGCGATTTCCCAAAACGCGAGTTGACTCATCGAAGATGCCCGCGTAGCTGGAGTCGTTGACTCATCTGAAGATGCCCGCGTGGGTCAGACTCGGGGATGGAGTTGACGATGGCGACACGTAGAGCGGTCACGCAGGCTCAGCTG
>NZ_MBQD01000006.1 GCF_001693815.1 Tessaracoccus lapidicaptus
CAGCTGAGCCTGCGTGACCGCTCTACGTGTCGCCATCGTCAACTCCATCCCCGAGTCTGACCCACGCGGGCATCTTCAGATGAGTCAACGACTCCAGCTACGCGGGCATCTTCGATGAGTCAACTCGGCGCTTTGCTCGCGTCGGGCGACGCCGGTAT
Organism: Tessaracoccus lapidicaptus; assembly: GCF_001693815.1. Classification (GTDB taxonomy): domain Bacteria; phylum Actinomycetota; class Actinomycetes; order Propionibacteriales; family Propionibacteriaceae; genus Arachnia; species Arachnia lapidicapta. Next base: position 159 of record NZ_MBQD01000006.1, read on the forward strand.
AGTTCGTGCCTGCTGCCGCCCTAGCTCAGTCGGTAGAGCGACGCTCTCGTAAAGCGTAGGTCACGGGTTCGATTCCCGTGGGCGGCTCGGTGGCGAGGGCCCTGGTCGCGATCCGCGCCGGGGCCCTCGCGCAGTAGAGTGCCCGCCATGGCCCAGTTCGACCTGCCCCTCGAGGCGCTGCGCACCTACTCACCCGACATTTCCGAGGCCCCGGGCTTCGACGCCTTCTGGTCCGACACCCTCGCGGCCGATGAGCCCGTCACGCTGCTGACCGAGACCCCGGTGGACAACCGGCAGCGGCTCATTGACACCTACGACCTCACCTTCACCGGATTCGGCGGCGCCCCGGTGCGGGGCTGGCTGCACGTTCCGGCGGGCGCCACGGGTCCGCTGCCCACCGTCGTGCAGTATCACGGCTACTCCGTGTCGCGGGGGATGCCGCTGGCCTCCACGTTCGCGTCCGCGGGCTACGCGCACTTCGTCATGGACAACCGGGGTCAGGGCTGGCACGCCGCCTCGTTGTTCGACCGCACCCCCGACCCGCACCCGGCCGCCGGCGAGTTCGGCCCGCCCGGCCCGATGACCTCCGGCATCGCGGCACCCGAGACGTACTACTACCGGCGACTCCTCACCGACGCCCTGCGGTTCGCGCAGCTCGCGGCCGGCCACCGGCTGGCCGACCCGGACCGGGTCGTGGTGACCGGCGGTTCCCAGGGCGGCTACCTGACCCTCGCCGTGGCGGGCCTCGCGCCGTCCGTGGGGCTGCGCCTCGCCGGGGCGATGCCCGACGTGGCGTTCATGTGCCACATCCGCCGCGCCGTCGGGCTCACCGACGACGCGCCCTTCTCGGACATCGCCCGCTTCATCAAGGCCGCTCCCCACCTCGAGGAGGCCGTCTGGGCGACCCTCGGGCACTACGACGGGGTGTCCTTCGCCCGCCGCGCCGAGTGCCCCGCCCTCTTCTCGGTCGCGCTGGCCGACACCATCTGCCCGCCGTCGACGGTGTTCGCCGCCCACAACGCGTACCCGGCACCCCGCGACATCGTCATCTACCCGCACAGCGGCCACGAGGGAGGCCAGGACGTGCAGACCTGGCGCCAGCTCGGTTGGCTCGCCGAGACCATCTGAGAGCCCCCCATGACTGATCTGTTCGGAGACCACGAGGACCGGTTCACCGATCCCGTCCACCGCGAGTTCCTGCTGCGGCACCGCCGCGACCTGCTCGACTTCTACCAGCCGGAGGTGCGGCTGGCCGACGGCGGCATGGCCTGGATCGGCGCCGACGGCCACGCGATGCCCGAGATGGGTGCCCAGCTGTTCATCGGCGCACGCATGATGCACGTCTTCTCGCTGGCCGCCCTCGAGGGCCGCCCGGGGGCGGGCGACGTCGTCGAGCACGGGCTCGACTTCTACCTCGACGGCGCCGGCCGGGACCACGACCACGACGGCTGGGTGCCGATCGTGGGCGGATCCGCCCCGCAGGACCGCAAGGAGCTCTACGGGACGGCGCAGCTGCTGCTGGCCGCCAGCTCGGCCACCCAGGCGGGGTTCAGCCGAGGCCCCGCGCTGCTGGCCGCCTGCTCCGACCTCATCGACCGTCGTTTCTGGCGCGAGGAGGACGGCATCTGCGTGGAGGGGTTCGACCGGACCTTCACCCACCTCGACGACTACCGGGGCCAGAACGCCAACATGCACCTCACCGAGGCCTACCTGGCGACGTTCGAGGCGACGGGGGAGCGGGTCTACCTGGACCGCGCGCTGTCGATCGCCCGCCGCATCACCGGCGCTGCGGCCTCGGGCGAGGGATCATGGCGGCTGCCGGAGCACTTCACCGCCGACTGGCGCCCCATCCCCGACTACAACGTCGACGACCCGCGCCACGCGTTCCGGCCGTACGGCTCTCAGCCCGGCCACTGGCTCGAGTGGACCAAGCTGCTGCTGCAGCTGCGCGGCCTCGGCGCCGACGAGCCCTGGCTCCTGCCCGCGGCCACCGCCCTGTTCGACGGGGCCCTCGCGGACGCCTGGGGCGACGGCGGGGGGTTCGTCTACACCGTGGACTGGGACGGGCGCCCCGTCGTGGAGGAGCGCTTCTTCTGGGAGGTGGCCGAGGCCATGGGCGCTGCCCGGTACCTGTGGCTCGCGACCGGCGAGCAGCGCTTCCAGGAGTGGTACGAGACGTTCTGGCGCTTCGCCGACAGCCACTTCATCGATCACCGCCTCGGCTCGTGGCACTCCGAACTGGACGTGCACGGCAACCCGGTGGCGCTCACGTGGGACGGCAAGCCCGACCTGTACCACGTGTACCAGGCGACCCTCTACGCGGAGCTGCCCGCGGATCGCGGCTTCGCTGCGCACCTGCGCGCGGCGGGCACGCAGCGGCTCGCGGGTTAGCCGACTCCGCGAGGGTCGGGTGATGTGTGGCCTTGTAGTCTGGTGTCCGCGTCCCCCGACCCGGGGATCACGTCAAGGGAGGAACACGTGTTCGACTGCGCCATCGTCGGGGCTGGCCTGGCAGGGCTCGTGGCCGCGCAATACCTCGCGGACCGCGGGCTGAGCGTCACGGTGCTCGAGGCCCGCGACCGCGTCGGCGGACGAGTCGAGAACCGGGTCCTCAGCGACGGCTCGTACGTCGAGCTGGGCGGCCAGTGGATCGGCCCCGGTTTCGACGAGCTGCAGGCCATCATCGACAGCCTCGGTCTGGAGACCGTCGGGCTGCCCGCCCGCGGCAACCTCGTCGTCCGGCTGCGCGGCCAAGCGCTGGAGGTGCCGTCGACAGACGACAAGCCCGCGCTCACGCCCTTCGAGGTCTCGGACCTGGGGCAGGGCCTGCTCCGGCTGCGCCGCCTGGCCGAGCGCCTGCGCGACGACGCGGCCTGGCGGCGGGCCAACGATGCCTGGCTCAAGCAGGACCTGCGCCGCTGGGTCACCACGAACCTCCGCACGCAGGGCGCCCAGCGCCGCTTCGGCGAGGTCTACTCGGCCGCGTTCGGGCCCATGCCGAAGGGCGCGACGCTGCTCGAGGGCCTCCACCAGGTCAACTCCGGGCCGGACCTCGAGTCCATGCTCGCCAGCAACGGCGGCCTGCACCAGAAGCGTGTGAGCGGCGGCATGGCGACCGTCGCCGAGGCGCTCGCGGCGAAGCTCGGCGACGCCGTGCGGCTGCGCTCCGAGGTCGTCCGCGTCGAGCACGACGACCGCTCGGCCCGCCTGACGCTGGCGGACGGCGCGGTCGTTGAGGCCCGCCAGGTCATCTCGACGCTGCCGCCGCGACTCGCGGTCGCCGTGCCCCACGTGCCCGCGCTGCCCGCGTGGCGGGCCGAGGCCGCCGACAAGGTGGCACCGGGCAACGTCATCAAGGCCTTCCTCATCTACGACAAGCCGTTCTGGCGCGACCTCGGCTACTCCGGCCAGTCCAGCGCCGACGAGGGCGCCGTGCGCGTGACATTCGACACCACCTCGGACAACTCGGATCGCGGCCACCTCATGGGCTTCTTCGAGGGCGCCGACGCCGACAGCCTGTCGCGGCGCTCCGTCACGCTCCGGGAGCGGGCGTTCATCGACTCCGTCGTGCGCACGTTCGGGGAGGTCGCGGCCAAGCCGCTGTCCTACATCGAGCGCGACTGGGCCGCCGAGAAGTTCACCGGCGGCTGTCACGGCGCCCACTTCGCGCCCGGCGTGTGGACCACCAACGGTCCGATCCTCGCCGAGCCCGAGGGCGTGCTGCACTGGGCCGGCGCGGAGTACGCGACGCGCTTCAACGGGTACATGGAGGGCGCGGTGCGCTCCGGGCGCGAGGTGGCCGCTGTTGTCGCCCGCAACCTCGCCTGACCCCCGGCTCGGTCGCCTGCGCCTCGTGGCGCAGGGCCTCGTCTCACGGCCGTTCGCCAGACCGGTCGACGCCGTCGCCGCGTCGATGGCCATGCAGGGCCAGGACCTCCCCGGGGTGCTGGCCTCCGCGGTGCTCCGGACGCGCGCCGGCGTCGCCGACGTCCTCGCCGACCTCGACGCGGGTCGCCTGGTGCGCGGGTACCCGATGCGCGGCACCGTCTTCCTCATGGCCGCCGACGACGTGGCGTGGGTGACCGAGCTGTGCGCACCCCCGACGCTGCGCGCGGCGGAGGCGCGCAGGCACCAGCTGGGGCTCGACGAGCACTCGGTGGACCGGGCCAGGGATCTGGCCCTCGCGGCCCTGGACGGCGGCCCCATCCCGCGGGCCGCGCTCTTCGCCCGCTGGGACGAGCACGGTCTGGTCACGGCCGGCGGACGCGGCTATCACCTCCTGTTCCACCTCATCGCCGGCGGCACCGTCTGTTACGGCCCGTGGAACGGCACCGACCAGGACGTCGTCCTCGCCTCGCGGTGGCTCCCCGCGGGGTCCACGCTCGAGGGCCGGTTCAACGGAGACCGGGTCGCCGCAGTGGGCGAGGTGCTGCGCCGCTACCTCACCAGCCACGGCCCGGCAACGGTGCGCGATCTGGCCTGGTGGACGAAGCTCCGGCTCGCGGAGATCCGCACGGCCTTCGCGCATGCCGAGCCGCACCTGGAGCACGACGGCGCGGCGGAGGAGCGACGCTACTGGCGCCCCGGCCTCCTCGAGGAGGCCGGGGCGGCGGGGCGCCGGTCGTCGGCGCCGCTGCTGCTGCCCGGATTCGACGAATTCATCCTCGGCTACCAGGACCGCCTGTTCGCGCTGACCGAGGCCGACCACCAGCGGCTGGTGCCGGGCAACAACGGCGTCTTCAAGCGCTCGGTCGTGGCCGGGGGCGTCGTGACGGGGGTGTGGTCCCGGGCGGGCCGCCCCGGCCGCCGGTCCCTCAGCGTCGAGGAGTTCACCCCGCTGAGCGCGACGGTGCGCTCCCGGCTGGACGGCCTGTTCCGGTCGTTCCCCTTCGTTGCCGACTGACGCGCGGACGCGGATGAGGGGGCGGCGCCTGTGCGCCGCCCCCTCATCCGGAGCCTGCCTGGTGGGTGCTCGACGGCCGCTAGATGGCCGCTGCTCCCCGCTCGCCGGTGCGGATCCGGACGACCTCGTCGATCGGCGTGGACCAGACCTTGCCGTCACCGACGGCGCCGGTGCGGGCTGCCGCGGTGATCAGGCTGATGATGTCCTCGGCCTCGTCGTCCTCGACCAGGACCTCGATCTTGGCCTTGGTGATGAAGTCGATGGTGTACTCGGCTCCGCGGTAGAACTCCTTGTGGCCCCGCTGACGGGCGTAGCCGGAGCATTCGGTGACGGTCATCCCGGCCACGCCGTGCTGGGCGAGGGCGATCTGGACCTGGGTCAACATGGTGGGCTGGACGATAGCTGTGACGAGCCTCATGCCTGCACATCCTCTCGGGGGGTGGGGACGATCAGCGTCTGCCGAACGCCGTAGGTGGAGTAGCCCACGTGGCTGAGGTCGTAGCCGGTCTCAGCGTGCTCCGCGGTGTCGATGCCCTGGGTCTCGGCGGCCTCGGGGACCCGCAGGCCCATGGCGACGTCGAGGACCTTGGCGATCACGAGGGTGACCACGAAGGAGTACACCAGGACCGCGCCTGCGCCGAGCGCCTGCCGCCACAGCTGGTCGACGCCGCCGCCGTAGAGGAGGCCCGCGACGCCGGCCGGCGAGTCGGGATCGGCAAGGAAGCCGATCGCCAGCGTTCCGACCAGGCCGCCGACGAGGTGGACGCCGACGACGTCGAGCGAGTCGTCGTAGCCGAGGCGGGTCTTCAGGCCGATCGCGAAGGCACACGCCACGCCGGAGAGGACACCGATGATGAGCGCGCCGAGGGGGCTGACGGAGTGTGCGGCGGGCGTGATGCCGACGAGACCCGCGACGATGCCGGAGGCGGCGCCGAGGGACGTGGCGTGGCCGTCGCGGAGGCGCTCGACCGCGAGCCAGGCCAGCATCGCGGCTGCCGCGCCCGCCAGGGTGTTCACCCAGGCGACGCCGGCGGTCGCGTTGGCGCCGAGCGCGGACCCGGCGTTGAAGCCGAACCAGCCGAACCACAGGAGCCCGGCGCCGAGCATGACCAGCGTCAGGTTGTGGGGACGCATGGGGGTGCGGCCGAAGCCGAGGCGCGGGCCGAGGACCAGGGCGAGCGCGAGGGCGGCGGCGCCGGCGTTGATGTGGATGGCGGTGCCGCCGGCGAAGTCGATGGCCGCGATGTCGTTGGCGATGAAGCCGCCGCTCTCAGCGGTGCCGCCGTCGAAGCTGAACACCCAGTGCGCGGCCGGGAAGTACACCAGCAGGGCCCACACCGCGGCGAAGACGGCCCACGCGGAGAACTTCATGCGGTCGGCCACCGCGCCCGAGATGAGGGCCACGGCGATGATGGCGAACGCGGCCTGGAAGCCGGCGAAGACCGCCGCGGGCACCGTGAAGGTGGCCAGCTCCGGATCCATGACACCCGCCATGAACAGGAATTCGAGGGGATTGCCGAGGAAGCCGCCGATGGAGTCGCCGAACGCCATCGAGTAGCCGACCACGACCCAGAGGACCCCGACGATGCCCATCGTCGTGATCGACATCATGAGCATGTTGAGCACGCTCTTGGCTCGGACCATGCCGCCGTAGAAGAACGCGAGACCGGGAGTCATGAGGAGCACCATGGCTGCGCTCACCAGGACCCAGGCGGTGTCGCCCGCAGAGATTTCGAGAACTGTCATGGCGGAAATCCTGCTGGGGCCACGTTTCGGTGGGGCCGTCGCCCGGTAACGGTCCGGTTAGCGAATCGGCGGCCGCGGTAACAGCTCGGGGACGGCGCGTTACCGCCGCGTTAACTAGGGCCGGTTGATGCCCTCGAGCCGCACGATCGAGAAGTCGCCGTCGGCGAGATCGGCCCAGTCACCGTCGACGCTGAAGGTCGTGTACGCCGACGTCGGGAACCAGCACTGCGCCTGGTCCGCTTCGCTGCGGTCGCTGGCGTACGCCAGTTCGGCGACCAGGCTGGGGATGCTGGGGGCGTGGCCGATCACCAGCAGCCCCGTCACCTCCGGGTCCGTCTCACCGATGCGCTGCAGCATGGTCTCGGTGCCCGAGTAGTAGAGGGCGTCCTGGAACTCGGCGGGGATGTCGAGCCCGAGAGCGGCGAACGTCTCCCGGGTGCGGGTCGACGACGACACGATCGCGTACTGCAGGCCCAGCGCGGCGAGCTCCCGACCGGCCGATTGGGCATCCTGGACGCCGCGCGGCATGAGGCGGCGGGCCTTGTCCCCCTGGGGGTTGTTGGCCTCGGTCTTGGCATGGCGCATGAGGACGAGTCGTCGCATGCGTCAGAGCCTACGTCAGGGCCTGACGGCGACGATGAGGTCGCGCTTGATGGAGGAGTCGACGCGGTGCGCGAACCGCTCCCACGCGCCGCCCGACTGCACCGTGAGGCCCGCGTCGGTGAGGATGCCGGCCAGGTCGTCGCGGGACAGCCCGAAGGTGTTCCAGCTCAGGCCGAGCGCCCCGCCGTGCATGAGCTGGCCGGCCCACACCGGCACCGCCTCCCGCAGGAGGCCCGCCGGGGACCGGTCCCGCTTGCCCGCCACGCCCCGGACGTCGGTCCCGGACGCGCCGTGGGCCACGCCGTAGGGGGCGTCGGTGACGATCGCGTCGAACTTCTTGCGGCCGAACAGCGAGGCGGAGTCCCGCGTGTCCCCCGTGAACGCGGTCACGTGCAGCGTGTGGCCGTCGGGGCGGATCTCGGCGTCGAAGCGGCGGCCGATGGCCTTGCCGTCGCGGCGCACCGACGACACGTCAGCGGTGTGCTTGATCCGCTTCCGGCGCAGGTAGGTCTTGAGATACGAGACCATCTGCTCGAACGCCTTCTGGTCCGCCTCGACCCCGTACGCGTCGTGACCGAGCAGCAGCGCCGTCGACAGCGTGGTGCCGCGCCCGGCCAGCGGGTCGAGCACCTGGCGGGGACCGGTCGGTTCGCGCGTGACCGCCGACAGCGTGACGCCCAGGAGCAGGTGCGTGAATTGCTCGTTGGTCTTGCCCGGGTACTTGGGGATCGTGACGAGGTCGTCGTCGAGGATGAACGGGCGGGGGACGGCGACGGGGCGCAGGAGGTCGCCCTCAGCGGCGAACAGCGCGAAGCACGCCGACTGGGCGGCGACGGTCTCGACCTGGCCTGCCGTCAGCTCGGGCGACTCGAACGACAGGTAGCCGACGCCGGCGACGTCGACGTCGGCGATGTCCTGGGCGAAGGGGGCCGTCAGCTCCAGCTCGGCGGCGGTCAGCGGCCCGGCCTCCCCGGCGTACACGCGGTTGGCCGACGGGGTGCGCAGCATGAGGTAGCGGGGCATTGCCCCAGTGTCCCACGAGCCGTGAGGGCGTCGTAACGCGACGGAGCCCCGCCGGGTGGCGGGGCTCCGTGCTCGGGTCTGCTGCTCAGGCCAGGTTCACGTGGTGATGCTCGTAGGGCGTGCCCTTGGCGCGCTCGAACGAGGCCTGCACCTCGGCCTCGGCCTCCTCGCGCCCGGTCCACGTGGCGCCCTCGACGGACTTGCCGGGCTCCAGGTCCTTGTAGACGGAGAAGAAGTGCTCGATCTCGAGGAGCATGTGCTCCGGCACCGACGACAGGTCGGTGATGTGCTTGCGGCGGGTGTCGGCGGTGGCGACGCAGAGCACCTTGTCGTCGCCGCCCATCTCGTCGGTCATCCGGAACATCGCGACGGCGTAGCACTCGATGAGGCAGCCCGGGAACGTCGGGTCCGCGCCGATGACCATCGCGTCGAGCGGGTCACCGTCCTGGCCGAGCGTGCCCTCGACGAACCCGTAGTCGTAGGGGTACTGCGTGGAGGTGAACAGGGTGCGGTCCAGCCGGATCCGCCCCGTGTTGTGGTCCATTTCGTACTTGTTCTTCGTGCCCTTGGGGATCTCCACGGTGACGTCGAACAGGATCCGGCGGCCGGGGTCCACGGGGGTGACGCCGACGGGTGCGTCTTCGCTCACTGAGGCACTCCTATGATTGAGATCGGTGCCCGCCATCGCTGCGGGTCAGCTACCCCTGCAGGATACAGGCTCGGAGGAACCCTTGACACGCACGAGCGTCGCGCGGCCGGTGCTCGCGTGGCTGCTCGTGGGCGCGATCCTCGCGGCCGCGTTCGTGGTCGCGCTGTACCGCGAGCCGCTGGCCGCCTCGGCCGGCCTGGCGCGCGACGGTGCCCCCTCCACGGCCCCGCCGTCGCTGTTCGCGCCGCCGCCGTCGCCTGAGCCGCAGCTCGGCGACGCGGGTCTGGCCGGGGCCGCGACGCCCGCCGTTCCCGGCGTCGTGCCTGGTCGGCCGGCCCTGGACGCGCGCATCGCCGCCCTGGGACGCGCCGAGCTCGTCGGTGTCGACGGCGCCGCGGCGCAGGTGGCCTGGCACGCCGTCGACGTGGCGACGGGAGACGTCGTCGCCTCCAGCGGCGCGGACGCCCTGCTCATCCCGGCGTCCAACACCAAGACGCTCACCACCGTGGCCGTCATGAACGTCTTTTCAGGCGAGGAGCGTTTCGCCACCACGGTCGTGCAGCCGGAGCCCGGCCGCATCGTGCTGGTCGGGGGCGGAGACCCCTTGCTCGCCGCCGAGCCGGCGGCCCCCGACGCCTACCCGCGACCCGCCTCGCTGCGGGAGCTGGCCGCCGTGACGGCCGCCACCCTCCTCGCGGGAGGCCAGACGAGCGTCACGCTCGGTGTCGACGCGGGGCTGTTCCCCGGGCCTGGCTGGAACGACGTCTGGCCGGCGAACTACCGCGACCAGGTCACCGAGCTGTCGGCGCTGTGGGCCGACGAGAGGCGCACGGGCGGTGGGCGCAGCCGCACGGCCGCGCTCGACGCCGCCGCCCTATTCGCCGCGCAGCTCGCGGAGGCCGGCGTCGCCGTCGTGGGGCCGCCCGTGGCCGCCGCCCGGTCCGGCGCGGAGATCGCCCGCGTGGAGTCGCTGCCCGTGCACGTCCTCGTCGAGACCGCCATGCAGCGGTCCAACAACTCATTCACCGAGGTCCTGGGGCTGCAGCTGGCGCTGGCCACCGGGCGCCCCGCGACGTTCGCCGGCGCCGTGGCCGCGATCGAGGAGCAACTCACGGCGCTCGGCCTGTGGGATGCGGGGGCGGTCCTGACCGACGCGTCCGGCCTCAGCCGCAGCAACCGGGTCACGGCCCGGATGCTGGCCGACGCCGTCCGCCGGATGCAGACCGATCCGCGGCTGTCGGTGATCCTCGACGGGCTGCCGACGGCGGGCGTCACCGGGACGCTGGCCGACCGGTTCACCGACGCGGTCGCCGAGCCCGCCCGCGGCGTCGTCAGGGCCAAGACGGGCACGCTGTCACTCGTGGCGAGCCTCGCCGGGACCACGCAGACGGCCGACGACCGCGAGCTCGCGTTCGCTGTTGTCGTCAACGGAGCCCCGAACGGGTGGGCGGCCAAGGTCTGGACGGACCAGGTGGCCGGCGTCATCGCGTCGTGTGGATGCTGATGGAGCATCGCCCCGCGCTCGACTGGTCGGTGGCGCGCCGTGTCGCGGCCGTCACCGACGGTCAGCCCCCCGCGGTCGCACGGCCGGAGGTGGTGCGGCTGGTCGCCGACCTGCGGGTCACGGCACGGCGCGCCGGGGAGCTGGCCGCCCGGCACCTCCGCCTCGACGGCGGTGGCGCCGCCGAGATCCGGGTCGTCGACCGCCCGGGCTGGGCGCGGGCCGCCCGCCGGATGGCCGAGTCGGCGCTCGACGACCTGGGGCTTCCCGAGCGTCCCGGAGGGGCGATGACGCGCCTGCGCGCCGTCGGCAACGGGCTGGCGGCCGGCGCGGCCCTCGGCCTGGTGAGCCGCCGCATGCTCGGCCAGTACGACGCCCTGACCGGCGATGACGCGCTCTACCTGGTGGCCCCCACCATCGTCGAGCACGAGCGCAGCCACGGCTTCGTCCCCGCGGACTTCCGCCTGTGGATCGCGCTGCACGAGCAGACCCACGCGCTGCAGTTCCGCCTCGCCCCGTGGCTGCGGGGACACCTGAGCGACCTCATGCTCCGTCTGGCGGGCGACGACGCGGGACTCCTGGAGGGGCTGGCCGGCTGGCGCGCGACCCGGGACGCCGCAGCGCTGCTCGCCTCGCGACCCGGGCGGGAGGACCTGACCCGGCTGACGGCCGCCATGACCTTCCTCGAGGGACACGCCGATCACGTCGCGGACACCGTCGGGCGCCGGCACGTCCGGACCGTGGCGACCCTCCGCCGCGCCTTCCGCCGCCCCGAGGGAACCCTCATCAGCCGCGTGTCGCGCACGCTGGACAAGGGCGCGCAGTACCGCGACGGGCTCGCATTCTGTCGCGCGGTCCGGGCCGCGCGGGGGGCAGGCGCGCTGGGCGCCGCCTTCCACGACCCTGCCGCGCTGCCGACGGCCGCCGAGATCGCCGACCCCCGCTCGTGGCTGAACCGCGTCCATGGCTAGGCGCGAACTGGGCCCGGCCGCGCTGCGGGTGGCGCAGGCGGTCGCCGCGGTGCTGCCCGCGGGCGAGGTCGTGGTGGGCTGCTCCGGCGGCGCCGACTCGCTCGCGCTGGCGCTCGGGGCGAGTTGGGCCGGCCGCCGGTCGGGCACGGCGGTGCGGGCGATCGTCGTCGATCATCGGCTCCAGCCGGCCTCCGGTGAGGTCGCCGAGGCGGTGCGGGAACTGCTGAGCGGCAGGGGGATCCCCACGACCGTCGCCCCGGTGACCGTCGACACCGCGCATCCCGGCGGGCTGGAGGCCGCCGCCCGCGACGCTCGCCTCGCCGCACTGGCCGCGCCCGGGCTGCCGGTCCTGCTCGGCCACACGCTGGACGACCAGGCCGAGACGGTACTGCTGGGCCTGTTGCGGGGATCCGGGACCAGGGCCCTGGCGGGCATGGCCCCGCACCGGCCCCCCTTCCTGCGGCCCCTGCTGGGCCTGCGCCGAACGGACACGATCAACGCCTGCGCCGAGTGGGGGGTGCGGCCGTGGGACGACCCGATGAACGTCGACCCGCGGTTCGCGCGCGTCGCGGTGCGCGGCCACCTCCGGGACCTGGCGGACGCGGTCGGCCGCGACGTCGCCCCCGCACTAGCCCGTACCGCCGAGCTGGCCAGGGCGGACGCGGACCTCCTCGACGACCTCGCCGCCGCCGTGGACGTCGGCGACGACCTGCCCGTCGCCGACGTGGCGCCGCTGCCGACGGCGTTGCGCCGGCGGGTCATCCACCGCTGGCTGACGCGGCACACCGAGCCGACGATGGCGCACGTGCTCGCCGTCGCGGCGCTGTGCGAGCGGTGGCACGGCCAGGGCCCCGTCGCGGTCCCGGGTGGCCAGGTGGCCCGGCGGGAGGGGACGCTCCGGTTCGATAGGGCGGGTGCGTCCGGGATTCGGGCGCGATAGGCTGCGCTGCGTGGATGCCGCTGACGTTGCTGATGACCTCGAGAAGGTGCTCTTCTCCTCGGACCAGATCCAGGCCCGCGTGGCCGAGATCGCCGCGCTGATCGACGCCGACTACCAGGGCCGCGACGTCCTGCTCGTCGGGGTGCTCAACGGCGCCGTTATGGTGATGAGCGATCTGCAGCGCGCGATGCACAGCCACGTCGAGATGGACTGGATGGCGGTGAGTTCCTACGGCTCCGGCATGCAGTCAAGCGGCGTCGTGCGGATCCTCAAGGACCTCAGCGTCGACATCGAGGGCCGCGACGTCATCGTCGTGGAGGACATCATCGACACCGGCCTCACACTGTCCTACCTGATGAGCAACCTGGCCTCCCGCGGTCCGGCGTCACTGGAGATCATGACGATGTTCCGCAAGCCGGACGCTGCGCAGATCGACGTTCCGGTGAAGTACGTCGGCTTCGAGATTCCCAACGAGTTCGTCGTGGGCTACGGGCTGGACTACGCCGGCCGGTACCGCAACCTGCGCGACGTCGGGACGCTCGCACCGCACGTCTACAGCTGATCGGCCGCGCCCGGGGCCGGTTGTGGGCGCTGGTAGTGTGACGGTGCGCTCGCTGTCGCCTCACTAGATCGGTCCCGACGTTGCAGAAGTTCTTCAAGAGCCCGGTTGCCTGGATCCTCATCAGCCTCCTCGTGCTGTTGCTCGGCATGCAGGTGCTCTCCACCGTCACCGGCTACCGCACGGTGCCGACGTCGGAGTCGCTCGGCGTCCTCGCCGGCGACGAGCGGCTGCAGGAGGTGCTCCTGGTCGACGGCGAACAGGTCATCCAGATCACCGACGAGGCCGGCGCCAAGACGCAGTCCTACTGGGTGGGCAATCAGGTCGACGACATCGTCCCCATGCTCGAGGCCCGCGAGCAGGCCGGCACGCTGGACCGTTGGTCGGCGCGCAACCCCAGCCCGAGCGTCTGGTCGATGTTCCTCTACACCGGCCTGCCGTTCCTCCTGATGCTCCTGGTGTTCTTCTGGATCATGCGCTCGGTCTCCGGAGGCGGGGCCGGCGGTCCGCTGTCGTTCGGCAAGTCGAAGGCCAAGCTGGTCGCCAAGGACACCCCGAAGACCACGTTCAAGGACGTCGCCGGCGCTGCGGAGGCCGTCGAGGAACTCGAGGAGATCAAGGAGTTCCTGGCCGAGCCCGCCAAGTTCCAGAAGCTGGGCGCCAAGATCCCCAAGGGCGTGCTGCTGTACGGCCCACCCGGCACCGGCAAGACGCTGCTCGCCCGCGCGGTCGCGGGGGAGGCGGGCGTACCGTTCTTCTCCATCTCCGGCTCGGACTTCGTCGAGATGTTCGTCGGCGTCGGCGCCTCGCGCGTCCGGGACCTGTTCAACCAGGCCAAGGAGAACGCGCCGGCCATCATCTTCATCGACGAGATCGACGCCGTCGGCCGGCACCGCGGCGCGGGCCTGGGCGGCGGCCATGACGAGCGCGAGCAGACCCTCAACCAGCTGCTGGTCGAGATGGACGGCTTCGACGTCCGCGGCGGCGTCATCCTCATCGCGGCCACCAACCGGCCCGACGTGCTGGACCCGGCGCTGCTGCGCCCCGGTCGCTTCGACCGGCAGATCGGCATCGAGGCGCCGGACGTCGACGGCCGGCTCAAGATCCTGCAGGTCCACGCGAAGGGCAAGCCGCTCGCGAGCGACGTCGACCTGGCGTCCATCGCGCGCCGCACGCCCGGCTTCTCCGGCGCGGACCTGGCCAACGTGCTCAACGAGGCGGCGCTCCTGGCGGCGCGCATGAACCAGGAGATGATCCGCCAACCCCAGCTCGACGAGGCGATCGACCGGGTCATCGCCGGCCCCCAGAAGCGCACCCGCCTCATGAACGACCGCGAGCGGCTCATCACCGCCTACCACGAGGGCGGCCACGCCCTCGTCGCGGCCGCCATGCCGGGCAATGACCCGGTACAGAAGGTGACGATCCTGCCGCGGGGCCGGGCCCTCGGCTACACCATGGTGATGCCCGACGCGGACAAGTACTCCCAGACGCGCGGCGAGCTGCTGGACCAGATGGCCTACATGATGGGCGGCCGCGCCGCCGAAGAGCTCGTGTTCCACGACCCGACCACCGGGGCGTCCAACGACATCGAGAAGGCGACCCGCGTGGCGCGCGCCATGGTCATGCAGTTCGGCATGAGCGAGCGCGTCGGGGCCGTCAAGCTCGGCGGCGGGGACTCGGAGCCCTTCATGGGCATGCGCGGCACCGACTCCACGCAGGAGTTCTCCGAGGCGATGGCCGCGGTCGTCGACGAGGAGGTGGCGGCGCTCATCCACACCGCCCACCAGGAGGCGTTCGACGTCCTGCACGAGAACCGTGACGTGCTCGACGAACTCGTCCGGCAGCTGTTCGCGAAGGAGACGCTCAACAAGGCCGAGGTGGCCGAGGTGTTCAAGCCGCTGCGCCGGCGGCCGAAGCGTCCGGCGTGGACCGGCTCGGACCTGCGACAGCCGTCCCAGGTCCCCCCGGTCGAGGTCCCCCCGGCGCCCGAGCGGCCCGCGGACCTGCCGGTGCCCGTCCCGTCCCCGCCGTCGCCTCCGACCGGCCCGGACTTCCGTCCCGGCGGGGATCCGCAGCCACCCGAGACCGGACCCTCCCCGTGGGGCCCGCCCGTCCCGCCCGCGGGGCACTGACATGGCGATCGACGAGGCGCGCGCGGCCGCGGCCGTCCGCGAGCTGCTGCTCGCCATCGGCGAGGACCCGGAGCGCGACGGGCTGCAGGAGACGCCGGAGCGCGTCGCCCGCGCCTGGGGCGAGCTGCTCGCCGGCCACGGCGCCGACGCGTCGGGCGTGCTGGGCAAGACCTTCGACATCGCGCACGACGAGATGGTGCTGGTCAAGGACATCGAGCTGGTCAGCACCTGTGAGCACCACATGCTGCCCTTCACCGGGGTGGCGCACGTGGGCTACATCCCGTCCGAGAGCGGTCGGGTCACCGGCCTGTCGAAGCTGGCGCGGCTCGTCGACATCTTCGCCCGCCGGCTCCAGGTGCAGGAACGGCTCACCACCCAGATCGCCGACGCGCTCGTCGAGCACCTCGACGCGCGCGGCGTGATCGTCGTCGTCGAGGCCGAGCACACGTGCATGACCATGCGCGGCGTCCGCAAGCCCGGCAGCCGCACCGTGACGTCGGCGGTCCGCGGCATCCTGCGTCACCCCGCCACCCGGGCCGAGGCGATGAGCCTGATCATCGGGCGGTGACCGCGTGACCCTCGTCATGGGCATCGTCAATGTGACGCCCGATTCATTCTCCGACGGCGGGCGCTTCCTCGACCCGCAGCTCGCGGTCGACCACGCCCGCCGGCTGCTCGCCGACGGCGCGTCGATCATCGATGTCGGTGGCGAATCGACCCGCCCCGGCGCCGCCCGGGTCACCGAGGCCGACGAGCTGGAGCGCGTCATCCCCGTCGTCCGGGCGCTGGCCGCCGACGGTGTCGCGGTGTCGGTCGACACCATGCGGGCCGGGGTCGCGCAGGCGGCCATCGACGTCGGGGCCGCGCTCATCAACGACGTGTCGGGCGGCAGGGCGGATTCGGATCTGCTCGGGGTCGTCGCGCGATCCCGGGCGGAGCTCGTCGTCATGCATTGGCGGGCCCACTCCAGCGAGATGCAGGGCCGCGCCCAGTACGGCGACGTCGTCACCGAGGTGCTCGCCGAGCTGCTCGAGCAACGCGACGCCGCACTGGAGGCCGGGATCCCGGCCGAGCGCATCATCCTCGACCCGGGGCTCGGGTTCGCCAAGGCCTGGGACCACAACTGGACCCTGCTCCGGCACCTCGACCGCTTCGCGGCCGACGGACACCGGGTGCTCGTGGGCGCGTCGCGCAAGGCCTTCCTCGGGGAACTCCTGGGCGGGCGCGAGCCACGGGGCCGCGACGCCGCCACCGCCGCGGTGTCGTTCTGGTGCGCCTTGCACCGGGTGTGGGCCGTGCGCACCCACGACGTCGCCGCCCAGGCCGACGCCGTCGCCGTCGCCCGCCGCCTCCTGGCCGAGGCCCCCCTCACGCTCACATGAGCCTCCCGGCGCCCTCACCCGACGAGCCGTGCGCTAGGGTCGAGTCGACCGAAGGGAGCGAAGAGATCGACCGCATCACGCTGACGGGACTGACCGCGACCGGGTACCACGGGGTCTTCGACCATGAGCGTCGGGACGGCCAGCCGTTCGTCGTCGACGTCGTTCTCGAACTCCCCGTCGACACCCGCAGTGACGACCTGGCGACCACGGTGGACTACGGCGCGGTGGCCCGGGACGTCGAGGACGTCGTCACGGGAGAGCCGCGCAACCTCATTGAGACGGTGGCAGGCGAGATTGCGGAGCGGTGCCTCGCTCATGGCAGAGTGGAGCGTGTCACCGTCACGGTGCACAAGCCGAGTGCACCGCTCAGCCAGACCTTCACGGATGTTGCCGTCACGATCAGCAGGAGTAGACATGTCTAACGGTCCCTTCGATATCGATGTCGACACGCTGGGCAATCTGCGCCCCATCTCGAAGGTGGTGTTCAGCCTCGGCTCCAACATGGGGGACTCTGCCAGCATCCTGCAGGAGGCGGTCGACTACCTGGCCGAGACGCCGGACCTCATCGTCGTCGACGTGTCGCCGGTCTACGAGACCAAGCCGGTCGGCGACATCCAGGACCAACCGGACTTCCTCAACCTCGTCGTCGTGGCGGAGTCGACCCTGGAGCCGCTGACGCTGCTCGACCGCGCCCAGGCCATCGAGGAGAACTTCGGCCGCACCCGCGACCTGCGCCACGGTCCGCGCACCCTCGACATCGACATCATCATGGTCGGCAAGCGCATCTCGGAGGACAGCATCGAGCTGCCGCACCCGCGCGCACACGAGCGCGCCTTCGTCCTGGTGCCGTGGTCCGACATCGATCCCGCCGCCGAGATCGCCGGCCACGGCCGGGTCGTGGACCTGCTCGACGAGGTGGACACCTCGACGGTCACCCGCCGCGACGACGTCGTCGTCACCGCCGCCACGGGATTTTGAGCGGAGACGGCCGGCTCGGTCTGACCACCGCCCGTCAGGCCGTCATCTCGGTTCTCGCGGGCGCCGTCGTCTGCGGCCTCATCCTGCTCGGGTTCGAGGCGGCGGGCTCGTTCCCGCCGGTGGTGCCGTGGTCGGTGCCCGCTCTGATGCTCCTGCTGGCCGTGGGCGTCGCGGTGTACGCCCGACTGCTGCCCCGGCGGATCGAGGAGCGCCGCGTGGAGCCGCAGGAGTCCGTGGCCGCCCTGGCGGTCGGCAAGTCGATGATCATGACCGGCGCCGTGCTGGCCGGCGCGCACGTCGTGTACGTGGCGCGGTTCCTGCAGCTGTTCGAGGCGCCGTTGCCGTCGGCACGCGTCGTACAGGGGATCGCCACGATCATCGCGGCGCTGCTCCTGGCCGTGGCCGGTGCGATGCTGGAGCGGGCCTGCGTGGTGCACGACGATGACGACGACGACAAGCCCGGCGGCACCGGGGCGGCCTCGCCGGCCTGAGCCGACACGCCCACCGGCCTCCGCGGCTGGCCGCGGCACCACACCTACACTGGCCGCATGCCTGGTCGACGCGCTTCCCAACAGTCCTCCGAGCGCACCCTCGCGCTCACCATCCTCGGGGTGGGCACCGCTGCGTCGCTGGCCTCCCTCCTCGGCGGAGTGTGGCTCGTCCGCGCCGGCGTCGTGGTCGCCGTCCTCATGGCCTTCGCCGCCACGTGGGTCGCCTGGCGTGAGGTGCGGGCCGAGCGCGAACGGCACGCGGTCGAGATGAAGCACGAGGTCGGGCTCCGCGCCCAGCAGGCCGAGCGGTTCCACGAAGAGTCCGTCGCCATGATCAGCCGCTTCAACGCGCGCGCCGAGAACCTTCAGGCGGTCATCGCGAAGCTTCGCGGCCAGCTGGGTGCCGCGAAGGCGGAACTCAGCTCGATGCGCGGCAACGCCGTGTGGTTGCGTGCCGAGGTGGCCGAGCGTCAGTCGCGGATCGAGGCGCTGGAGGCGCGCATCGCGGAGCTCGAGGCGGAGGAGACGGCCAACATCGTCGACCTGCCGCGCCGCGTCTCGCCGAGCGTGGCCGACATCTGGGGCGAGAACGAGCACCCCACGATGGTGGACCTCGCCCGTCTCAACCTCGACGGGCTGCCGGAGCTGCGGCAGGCCTGAGCCGCAGCGGGACGCCCCGCCTACTTGTCCGCATCGCCGACGGTGTAGCCCAATGAGGCCACGACGTCGGCGATGTCGTCTGTCCGGACCCCTTCCAGGGCGCAGCCCAGCGCGGACAGGTCGCTGAACGACGGCGTCCGCAGCGCCACCCGCCACGGCGTCTGGCCGCCCCGCGAGACCAGCAGGCACGACGCGATGCCCCACGGGGCCTCGATGTCCGTCTCGTGTTCGCCCTCGGGGACCTTCAGGCGGCGCGACAGCCGCACCGCCACGTCGCCGGGGGTCGCGGCGGCCAACGACCGTGCGACCCGCACCATGTCGACGCTGGTGCCGACCTCGTCGATCAGCACGGCGAACCGGGACTCGGCGTCGCCCGCGGACCGCGGGGTGACGGGCCGGAAGACCTGACCGTAGGCGCAGTAGCCGCCCGCCCGGCGGTCGAGGTCCAGGCCGGCCGCGCGCGCGACGGGTCCGCTCAGCCCGTAGCCGAGGCACGTCCGGGCGTCCAGGACGGCCAGACCCGAGTAGCGGCTCGTGCCGGCGAGGGTGGCGCGCAGGTCCGCCGATACCCGGGACGCGTCGTCCAGCAGGTCGTCCAGGTGGTCCAGCCAGCCCTCCGGGGCGTCGGCGGCCAGGCCGCCGACGCGGTTGAGCATGGGGTGCACCCGGTTGCCGCTCCACCCGAGCATGGCGTCGCGCAGCCGGTCCACGACCTGCCAGAGGCGGGCCGCGGCGTCCCCGCCGGCGAGGTGGCTGAGGAAGGACAGGTGGCTGTGGATGCGGGCGAGTTCCGCCAGGAGTGTCCGCAGCACGGTGGCCCGCGGTGGGGGAGTGAGCCGCATCGCATTCTCCACCGTGAGGGTCAGGCTCAATTCACCGCTGAATGCGGCGAGCCAGTCGTGGCGGTCGCCGAGCATGATCATGGAGCGGTAATCGCGGACCTCGAATAATTTCTCGGCAGCCCGATGCCCATATCCGGATGTGACGTCGGCGCTCCGGATGACTCCGGCCTCTGTCTCCACCACCACCCGCACCATTCCGGCGGAGGTGGGGTGCCGATACCCCAGCGAAATACCGGTGTGGTCGGGCAGAATGAGCCCACCGATGCTGAATTGCTGCATATTCGACAATGCCGACCCCTTTTGCGGATTCCCCGGACAGCGGTAATCTCAGCGGAGAAATCCCTACCCCCAGGAGGACACTATGGCACGCCAAGTTCGCGTGTTTCTCGTCGATGATATCGACGGGTCGCCCGACGCACGCACGATCGAGTTCTCGCTCGGCCGCGATTCCTACACCATCGACCTGACCGAGAAGAACGCCGCGAAGCTGGAGAGCGCCCTGGCGCCCTTCATCGAGAAGGCCACCAAGGCCGGCCGCAAGGCCGGCGCCGCCCGCAAGCCCGCGTCCCGCAAGACCGACAACAACGCGGTCCGCGAGTGGGCGAGGGAGAACGGCCGCAAGGTGTCGGACCGGGGCCGCATCCCCGCCGACGTCATCGCCGCCTACGAAGCGGCTCACTGACCGCTCGCCGGGCGTGCGTTCGCGGGGGGTGAACCACGGAGCGTTCGGTCCCTTCGCTTCGTTAGTAAGCTAGAAGCGGTTGCCCGGCGCGCGTCGCCGGACAACAGGAGGGAAGTTTTCATGTTCGAACGGTTCACGGACCGCGCCCGGCGCGTGATCGTCCTGGCGCAGGACGAGGCGAAGCTGCTCAATCACAACTTCATCGGCACCGAGCACATCCTGCTCGGGCTCATCCACGAGGGCGAGGGCGTGGCCGCCAAGGCCCTCGAGTCGCTGGGAATCGCCCTGGAGGCGGTGCGTGAGCAGGTCGAGGAGATCATCGGCCAAGGGCAGCAGGTGCCGACGGGGCACATCCCCTTCACGCCGCGCGCGAAGAAGGTTCTCGAGCTCTCGCTGCGCGAGGCGCTGCAGATGAACCACAACTACATCGGCACCGAGCACATCCTCCTCGGCCTCATCCGTGAGGGCGAGGGCGTGGCCGCTCAGGTGCTCATCAAGCTCGGCGCGGACCTCAACCGGGTCCGCAACACCGTGCTGCAGCTCATCACGGGCTACCAGGGCCGCGAGGCCTCGATGTCCGGGGCTCCTGAGGCGGGGCCCGAGAAGGGCAGCTCGCAGATCCTGGATCAGTTCGGCCGCAACCTCACGCAGGCGGCGCGGGAGAACCAGCTCGATCCGGTCATCGGACGCACCCACGAGATCGAGCGCGTCATGACGGTGCTGAGCCGCCGCACCAAGAACAACCCGGTGCTGATCGGCGAGCCCGGCGTGGGCAAGACGGCCGTCGTGGAGGGCCTGTCGCAGGCCATCGTGCGCGGCGACGTGCCCGAGACGCTGCGCGACAAGCAGATCTACACGCTGGATCTCGGCGCCCTCGTGGCCGGTTCCCGTTACCGCGGTGATTTCGAGGAGCGCCTCAAGAAGGTCCTCAAGGAGATCAAGACCCGCGGCGACATCATGCTGTTCATCGACGAGATCCACACGCTCGTCGGCGCCGGCGCCGCGGAGGGGGCCATCGACGCGGCCTCCATCCTCAAGCCCATGCTGGCGCGCGGTGAACTGCAGACCATCGGCGCCACGACGCTGGACGAGTACCGCAAGCACATCGAGAAGGACGCCGCGCTCGAGCGGCGGTTCCAGCCCATCCAGGTGGCGGAGCCGTCGGTGGCGCTGACGGTCGACATCCTCAAGGGCCTTCGGGACCGGTACGAGGCGCACCACCGCATCACCATCACCGACGAGGCTCTCGTGGCGGCGGCCACGCTGGCGGACCGCTACATCCAGGACCGCTTCCTGCCGGACAAGGCGATCGACCTGATCGACGAGGCCGGCGCCCGGCTGCGGATCCAGCGCATGACGGCACCGCCGGACCTGCGTGAGTTCGACGAGGCCATCGCGGCGAACAAGCTCGAGAAGGACGCCGCCATCGACGCGCAGGACTTCGAGCGCGCGGCACGGCTCCGCGACGAGGAGCAGCGCCTCCGGGCACTGCGCGCCGAGCGCGAGGAGGCCTGGAAGCAGGGCGACTCCGACATCCCGGCCGTGGTCGGCGAGGAGGAGATCGCCGTCGTGCTGTCCGGCTCCACCGGCATCCCCGTGTTCAAGCTCACGGAGGAGGAGTCCCAGCGGCTCCTGCGCATGGAGGAGGAACTGGGCAAGCGCTACATCGGCCAGGAGGACGCGGTCAAGGCGTTGTCCCGCTCGATCCGCCGCACCCGGGCCGGCCTCAAGGACCCGAAGCGCCCCAGCGGCTCGTTCATCTTCGCCGGCCCGTCCGGCGTCGGAAAGACCGAGCTGACCAAGGCGCTGACGGAGTTCCTGTTCGGCGACGAGGACGCGCTCATCACTCTCGACATGAGCGAATACTCGGAGAAGCACACCGCGTCGCGGATGTTCGGTTCGCCGCCCGGATACGTCGGCTACGAGGAGGGCGGCCAGCTCACTGAGAAGGTGCGACGCAAGCCGTTCTCCGTGGTGCTGTTCGACGAGATCGAAAAGGCCCACCCTGACATCTTCAATTCGCTGTTGCAGATTCTCGACGAGGGTCGCCTCACGGATGCTCAGGGCCGGGTGGTTGATTTCAAGAACACCGTCATTGTCATGACGACCAACCTCGGTTCCCGGGACATCTCCAAGAGCGTCAATCTCGGATTCTCCCGGGCCGGAGACGCCGAGTCGAGCTACGAGAAGATGAAGGCGAAGGTGTCGGATGAGCTGAAGCAGCACTTCCGTCCCGAGTTCCTCAACCGTGTCGACGAGATCGTCGTGTTCCACCAGTTGTCGCAGGCCGACATCGAGCGCATCGTCGACCTCATGGTGGCGCAGATCGAATCGCGGTTGAAGGACAAGGACATGGGCATCGAGCTCACGCCGGCCGCGAAGACCCTCATCGCCAAGCGCGGGTTCGACCCGGTGCTCGGGGCCCGGCCGCTGCGCCGTGCCCTCCAGCGCGACATCGAGGACATCCTGGCCGAGAAGATCCTGTTCGGGGATCTGCAGCCGGGACAGATCGTCCAGGTCGATGTGGCCGATGAGGGCGCGGAGCTGCCGTTCAAGTTCACCGGCGTCGCCAAGGCGGAGCTGCCGGAGTTCGAGCCGGCCTCAGACGGCGAGGGCGGCCAGGCCTCCTGAACCCGATGTCGACGGGGCGGTCCCACGGGGCCGCCCCGTCGTCGCGTTCCCGGGGCTCTGGGGTCAGAGCGCGAGGAGCGACAGCACGAGCACGACGATGCCGGCCGCGGCCACCGTGCCCGCCACCACGGCGGGCAGCAGGCCGTCGGCCAGGATGCGCCCGCCGCGGGTCAGCGTGCGGTGCGTGTAGTCGTAGCGGCGCCGGCCCCACACCCCGATGACCAGGGCGGCCAGCAGGCCGAGGCCGGCGAGCAGCCAGGCCCAGTTCTCCACCGTCGGCGCGGCGATCCGCGAGTAGACCAGGGCGCCGCCGCCCAGGGACAGCGCGGTGCGCTGCCACGCCAGCCCGGTGCGCTCCGGTTGGAGGCCGGGATCGGCCGGACGGTCGGTCACCGGAACAGGAATCCGAGGACGACCAGGATCCCGCTCACGCTGACCGCCAGCGTGACCGGCAGGGCGAACAGCGACGCCGGCAGCGGGCTGTAGAGCCGCAGCGCACGCTCGTAGCGGACCCATCCCCACCAGGCCAGCGGCGCGGCGGCGATCCCCGTCACCATGAGCACCACCGAGGCGGCGATGCGGAACGCGTCGTGCAGGTCGAGCCCCAGTACCTCGAGCGCGATGCCGGCCGCGAGGAGGGCCAGCGAGGTCCTGATCCAGGCGAGGAAGGTCCGCTCGTTGGCCAGCGAGAACCGCGCGTCGGGTTCGTCGCCGTTGTCATAGACGGAGGCAGGGAAACGCTGTCGGGCCACCGGATCACCGTAGCGTCACTTCGGCGGGCCGTCGCCTGACCGCCGGTCCGGCTGGCTAGGGTGGTGAGGTGCTGTCGTTCCTGCGTGGCGCGTATGGACGCGCCCTGACCCCCCTGGCCCGATTCCTGTTGCGGATCGGGCTCTCGCCGACCGCCGTGACGTTCGCGGGGACGCTCGGGGTGGTCCTGGCTGCGTTGTGGTTCCTGCCGCGGGGCGAGTGGATCGCCGGCTTCGTCGTCGTGGGGGTGTTCCTGCTGGCCGACGGCCTGGACGGGACGATGGCGCGTGCCGGTGGCAGGCAGACGCGGTTCGGGGCGTTCATCGACTCAACCATGGACCGCATCGCCGACGGCGCGGTGTTCGCGGCCCTCGCGGTCTGGGCCGCGGGCCGCGACGTCGCCACCCTGTGGTGCGCCCTCGCCGCGCTCGTCCTGGGCTTCGTGGTGTCCTACGCCCGGGCGCGCGCCGAGGCTGAGGGCTGGGACGCGTCGGTGGGCATCTTCGAGCGCGCCGATCGGCTGGTCGTCGCAGGGGTGGCGGCGGTCGCCGTCGACCTCGGAGCCCCGCTGTGGGTCCTGACGCTGGCGCTGGGTGTCGTCGCCGCCGGGAGCGCCGTGACCGTGGCGCAGCGCGTCGCCGCGGCCTGGGCGGCCGCCGCCGCGTCCGCCCCGCGCCGCCACCCCGGCACGACACGCCGTCGAACTCGTGGCTCGGACTCCCTGAGTGGCCCGATCGCGGAGTAGGGCTGCTATTCGTGTCGCTGCCGGCGCCCCTCAGGCGGGCGTGACCGCGCCACCGATCAGCCGCACCCGCACGGTGGGACCCTCCACCCTCTCGGGCGCGGACACGACGGCGCGCTGCCCGTCCGGCAGCCGCACGCCGATCTCGACGTCCTCGACGGTGTAGCCCTGGTCGACGACCGGCACCTCGACGCCGGTGTCGTCGAGCACCAGCGAACTCGGCCCGATCCCCAGCACCGCACCGACGGGCAGCGTGCCGGACCAGCCCAGCTCGTGTGCCTGCTGGTGCGTCACGAAGGCCCGGAACCCCAGGAATGCCGCGACGTCCTTGCTCGACGGCGTGCGGCGCAGCGCGTCCGGGTCGTCGATCTGCAGCAGACGACCCTCCTGCAGCACCGCGACCGTGTCCGCGACGGTGAACGCCTCCTGATGGTCGTGGGTGACGTGGATGGCGGTGGTGTGGGTCTCCCGGAGGATGCGCGCCAGGTCCTCCGCCAGCCGGCGGCGCAAGCCGGTGTCCAGGGCCGAGAGCGGCTCGTCCAGGAGGAGCGCCCGCGGCGACGGCGCCAGCGAGCGTGCCAGCGCGATCCGCTGCGCCTGCCCGCCGGAGAGTTCCGTCACGCGGCGGTCCTCGAACCCGGGCAGCCCCACCAGCTCCAGCATCTCCGCGACCCTGGTCCGCTGCGCCGCCCGGTCCCAGCGGCTCAGCCCGTACGCGATGTTGCGGCCCACGGTCATGGTGGGGAACAGCTGGGCGTCCTGGAACACGAGCCCGAAGTTGCGCCGATGCACCTTGACGTCGGCGAGATCCTCACCGTCCCACCGGATGCTGCCGGAGGCGAGGGGCTCCAGCCCGGCGACCGCACGCAGCAGAGTCGACTTGCCCGACCCGGAGGGGCCCAACAGCGCGACGACGCGGCCCGGCGGGACGGCGAGGGTGACGCCGTCGACGGCCGTCACCGAGCCGTAGCGCACCACCGCGTCGGACACCTCGAGCCCGCTCACCATGTGGCCACCTCCTTGGGGCGCACGCGTTCGGCGAGCGCCATCGTGATCCCGGCCAATCCTGCCAGCACCACGGACGCGGCCAGCGCGATGCCGTAGTTGTCGGCCCCGGGGCGGCCGAAGGCGCGGAAGATGAGGACGGGCAGGGTCGGGTTGTCGGGGCGGGCGAGGAAGGACGTTGCGCCGAACTCGCCCAGCGACGTCGCGAACGCGAAGCCGACCGCGAGCCCCAGGCCACGCGCGAGGTGCGGCAGCTCGATCCGGCGCAGCACCTGCAGCGGGCTCGAGCCGAGCGTCGCGGCCGCCTCCAGCTGTCGCGGGTCCAGCGCCCGCAGGGTGGGCAGCAGCGTGCGCACCACCAGCGGGAGCGCGACCACCGCCTGCGCGATGGGGATCAGCACGATGCTCGAGCGCAGGTCGAGGGGCGGCCGGTTGAGGGTGATGAGATAGCCGAACCCGACAGTGACGGCGCTGACGCCCAGGGGCAGCAGGAAGAGCCCTTCCAGGGTGGCCAGGGCGTGGCGGGCACCCCTGCGCCGGGGTCTCCGCGACGTGACGAGCGCCACGAGGACTCCGAGGCTGACGGCGATCGCCGTGGCGGCCGTCGCGGTGACCAGCGACGTGCGCAGCGCCTCGCCCACGCCGGCGCCGAGGCCGGTGTCGCCGCCCAGCAGCAGGAAGTTGTCCAGCGACGGCGACCCCCCTGGGGCGATCGCCCGCCACATCAGGGTCGCCAGCGGCAGGCCGAGCAGCCCGAGCACGACCACCCCGGTGACGGCGACGAGCGGCCAGTCGCGCCACGCCGCGAGGGGCCGGGCGGCGGCGACGTCGGGCTGCAGCCGCAGCGCGCGGGTCAGCGACGACTGGGCCCGCCCGCTCAGCCACAGCAGGACCGAGACGATGACCAGCTGGGCCACCGAGAGGGCCGCTGCGCCCGGCAGATCGAGCAGCTGGGTGGTGAGGAACCAGATCTCCGTCTCGATCGTGCGGTAGCGCGTCTGGCCGAGGACCATGACGATGCCGTAGGAGGAGGCGCTGAACAGGAAGACCAGCGAGCCCGACGACAGCACGGCCGGCGCGAGGGTCGGCAGGGTCACGGTGCGGAACACCCGCGACGGCGCGGCGCCGAGTGTGGCCGCAGCGTCGGCGAGCCGGGGATCGAGCCTGGCCCAGAACGTGCCGACGGTGCGGACCACGACCGAGTAGTTGAAGAACACCATCGCGGCGAGGATGGCGACGGGGGTGCCGTCGAGGCCCGTCCAGCCGAGCGGCCCGTCGGAACGGAGCAACGCCCCGAACGCGACGCCCACCACCACGGTGGGCAGGACGAACGGGATGGTCACGAGCGCGCGGAGCGCGTCGCGCCCGGCGAAGCGCCGGCGGAACAGCAGCGCCGCGCCGGGCAGACCGAGCGCCAGGCACGCCACCGTCGACGCCGTCGCTGCGCCGAGCGTGAACCCGAGTGCCTGCCACGTCCGCGGCGACCGCAGGACGGCGGCGGCCCCGTCGAGCGTCCACCCCGACCCGTCGTGGAAGCCGCGGGCGACCAGGGCGGCGGCCGGCCACGCGAAGAACACGACGAGGAAGGCGGCGGGTACGGCGGCCGCGACCGCCCAGCCCGTCCGCCACCCGAGCCGGGTCAGCTCATGGCGTCGGTCCACGCCCGGATCCACTCGTCGCGCTCGGCGCCGATGCGCTCCTGCGGCACCTCGATCGGCTCCTCGGGCAGGACGGCGAACCGCGCCCAGACCTCGGGCAGGGCGGTGCCGGGCAGCACGGGGAACATGTAGAGGTTCTCGGGCGCGGCGGCTTGGACCTCCGGGCTGAGGAGGAAGTCGATGAACTTGCGGGCCCCCACCTCGTTCTCGGCGCCCGCCACGACGCCCGCGTACTCGACCTGCCGGAAGCAGGTGTCGAGCAGTGCCGTCGTCGACGACTCGTCGCCCTCGACGGTGAACGCCGGGGACGTCGCGTAGGACAGGACCAGCGGGCGCGGTCCCTCGCCGCCGCCGCCGGAGAAGTCGGTGTAGTAGGCCTCGGTCCAACCGGCCGCGACCTTCACGCCGTTGTCCTTCAGTTGCGCCCAGTAGTCCAGCCAGCCGTCGCCCTTGGCGCCGACCGTCGCGATGAGGAACGCCAGTCCCGGCGACGACGACGCGGGGTTCGTGACGACCAGCAGGTCGCGGTACTCGGGCTTGGTCAGGTCGTCGAGCGTCGCGGGGACGGGGATGCCCTGCTCGGCGAACCAGGTCGTGTCGGCGTTGATGCACACGTCGCCGTAGTCGACGGGCGTCAGGTCGGGCGCCTGGAACTCGGCGGGGACCTCCGCGGCGGCGGGGGAGACGTAGGGGCTCAGGACCCCCTCGTCGGCGGCGCGCGAGCTGAAGGTGTTGTCGATGCCCACGACGACGTCGGCCAGCGGCGAGTCCTTGGTGAGGATGAGCTGGTTGACCAGCGCGCCGGCGTCCCCGGGCGTGGTGTAGGTGACCTCGTAGCCCGTCTCGTCGGCGAAGCGCTCGGTGAGTTCCTCAGGCAGCGTGAAGGCGTCGTGGGTGAAGACGGTGAGGGTGTCGGTCTCGGTCGGCGCCGATGAGCCGTCGGGCGACGGGCTGGCCGCCGGTGTGCCGCTGCCGCATGCGGCGAGCGCCAGGGCGGCCGCGACGGCGGCGAGGGTCCGGACGGGTCGATCCATGATTCTCCTTTCGGCAGGCTCGGCGCATGCCGAGGAGAATTCCCACTCCCTACGCCGGTTCTAACCGGGTCAGGTTCGAGGGTCTGCGGTGTGCCCGCACTCTCAGCGCCCCTGTGGCGCTCCCCTGTGTTCGGCGCAAGCCTATACCCGGCCCACCCGCCATCGCGGCGGGGTCCGGAGCCCGGTCAGTTGGTCTCGGCGATCCGCAGCATCGCGTCGCGGATCTGCCGGGCGCGCAGCGGCCCGATGCCCTCGACCTCCATGAGGTCCGCCACCGAAGCTCCGAAGAGTTCCTGCAGCGAGAAGCGCTCGACGAGGCGGGTGACCAGCGGCGACGGCAGCCGCCCCACCTTGGTCAGCAGCCGGATCCCGCGGGTGGTGAGCCCCTGTTCCAGGTTGGCGTTGCCGCCGAAACCCAACCGCTGCGCCACGAGCTGGGCGGCGAACAGCTCCTCGGGGGCGAAGTTGTGCAGTCGGGTGAGGTCGAACTCCGTGGGGTCCTCCAGGTTGGCGGCGTAGTCCTCCGTCAGCAGTTCGGCCACGCCGTCGAAGGCCGAGGCCAGCTCCGCGTGCTGCATGGCCACCATGCGTCCCTCGACGCCCAGCACGTCCGCGTGGAACTGCATCTCGGCCGAGAGCCGGCGGGTCAGCTCCAGCCGATGCACGACGTGGGTGAGGTCGCGCAGCGTCACCTGCTCGCCCAGCTCCAGGGCGGTGAACTGGTCCATGAGGTCGCTCAGCCGCGTGACGACCCGCGACAGCGTCGCCAGCGTCTGGTTGGCCCGGCTGATGACCTGGGGCACCGTCTCGACGACGTGGCGCCGACCGTCGATGAACAGCGAGATCGTCGACATCGATGCCGACACCGTGAGCACGGGAACCCCGGCGGCCTGGGCCGTGCGGTCGGCGGAGCGGTGTCGCGTTCCGGTCTCGGCGGTCGGCAGGTCGCCGGCCGGGACGAGATGCACGCCCGCGGCCACGATCCGGCTGAGGTCGGAGGACAGGATGATGGCGCCGTCGAGTTTCGCGAGTTCCCGCAGGGCCTGCTCGGTGCACTCGACGCCGATCTGGAACCCGCCGGAGCAGACCTGCTGAACCCGATTGTTGTTGCCCAGCACCACGAGGGCCCCCGTGCCGCCGTGGAGGATCCGGTCGATGCCCGCGCGCAGGGGCGTGCCGGGCGCGAGCAGCTTCAGATAGCGACGTACGATCGACTTGGGCACCGACACCTCCCCCTGGGTTCAGGCCAGTGTATGGGCGCTAGCGCCGCGTCGCGTCGTCCGAGAGGCGGGCGCGCCGCTCCTGCCGCTTGACGGTGCGCCGGAACGGCCGGTCGTGCCACATGATGCGCGCCACCATCCACAGGCCGCCGACGGCCGCGATGAGGAAGAACACCATCCCCAGCGCCGGGTATCCGAGGAACCGCGGCCCGACGTCGGCCACCATCAGCAGCGCCGCCGCGACGGTGACGGCCGCGAGGATCACCGCCGTCGCCAGCCGGTTGGCCACCTGCTGCAGCACCATGAGGGCCCGCGACTCGTCGAACGCGTCGATCTTGAACGCGAGCTCGCCCTCCGTGAGGGCGTCGAGCACGCGGTTCGCGCGGCGGGGGCGGCGCTCGAGGAACTCCTTGCCCTCGATCGTGCCGAGTAGCGCCTGCCCGGCCGAGGGCGTGAGTCCGGCCGCCAGGATCGTGGGCAGGTTGTCGCGGATGGCCTCCAGCGGCGTGAAGGACGGGTCGAGGTGCTGCGTGGCCTGGTCGAGGTTGAGCAGCGCCTTGGCGATGAGCGTCATCTCCGCGGGCGGCCGCAGCCCGTGCGTGCCGGAGAGCCTGGCCAGCTGCATGAGCACGCTGCCCGCCTGCAGGTCGGCGCCCATGGACAGCGTCGAGGACACGAGGTGGGAGACGTCGTCGCGGAAGGCGGCGGCGTCGTAGTCCTCGGTGGGGTGGCCCATGGCGGCGAGGATGGTCGCGACGCCCTCGCCGTCGCCGTCGCCGATCCCCACGAGGAGCTTGACCAGGGCGCTGCGTAGCCGGCTGGGCAGCCGCACCACCATGCCGACGTCGAGGATCGCCACCCGGTGGTCGGGCGTCAGGAAGAGGTTGCCCGGGTGCGGGTCCGCGTGCAGGATGCCGTCGACGAGCATCGCTCCCAGCATGAACCGGAACAGTGCGGCGGCCAGGCGCTGCCCGTCGACGTCCAGCATGGCCAGCGGCCCGACGTCGGTGATCTTCTTCCCCGGCACGAACTCGAGGGTCAGCACGTCGTCGCTGGAGTAGTCGGCGATGTAGGACGGGACCAGGAGGTCGGGTTCGTCGCGGACGAGCTCGCCGAACAGGTCCAGGTTGGCGGCCTCCTTGCGGTAGTCGAGCTCGTCGGCCATCGACCGACGGAACTGCGCCAGCATGCGGGCCGCGCCCAGCCGGGGCCCGATGGGCGTGTTGGCGTCCGCGAAGTCCGCGAGCTCCGACAGCGACTCGAGGTCGCTCTTCACCTGGTCGCGAACCCCCGGCCTGAGGACCTTCACGACGACGTCGCGGCCGTTGCGGGTCACCGCTCGGTGCGCCTGCGCCAGCGAAGCCGACGCGAGTGGCGAGTCGTCGAACTCGCGAAACAGCGTGCCGACGGTGGCGCCCAGCGACTCCTCGATCCGGGCGCGGATCTCCTCGCTCGGCACCGGCTCGACGTCGTCCTGCAGCCGGGAGAGGGCCTCGGTGTACGCCGGCGGCAACAGGTCCTGTCTGGTGGACAGCAGCTGGCCGAACTTGATGAAGGTGGGGCCCAGCTTCTCCAGCGCGTCGGTGAACTGCTCGGCGTCCTCGGTCTCCGCCTCATCGGGTGTCTCCCCGGGCAGCGGGGACGCGTCGGTGTTGAAGGCCTTGAGGTGCCGGATCAGCAGGCCCCCGAGTTGGGTCATCATGGCGACGTCGGGCATCGTTCTCCTCGGTGATCGCTCCTGGGCACCACGCTAGCCCAGTGCGACTCTGCCGTGGAGCCGCGGGGGTGAGCGAACCCCGCGCGCCGCCCGACTTGACCCTGCCGCGACGTCAAGGTTTAGCGTCGTCGACATGACCGATGTGACGACCCTCATCCAGACCCTGTCCCACGACGACGGCAGCGCCCGGCGGCAGGCGGCGCTCGCGCTCGGAGCCGCCGCGGATCCCGCGATCAGCCCCGCGCTGGTCGGGCGCCTGCGCGTGGAGCGCGACTCCTGCATCCGCGAGGACCTCACCTGGGCGCTGGTGCAGCACGCCGACGAGGCGGCCGACGACCTGCTGGCCATGCTCACCAGCAGCGATCCGTCCGATCGCCGCACGGCCGCCCACGTCCTCAGCAAGATCGGCGACCCGGCGCACTTCGAGGACCTGCGCCCGCTCGTCGCCGACGAGCACCCGGACGTGGCCATCAAGGCCTACCGTGCCGTGGCCAACACGGGCCGGCCCGAGGCGGCCGATGCGCTGGCGGCCCGGCTCGGCGACGGGGAGGCGCTGCAGCGCGACGCGCTCACCACGGCGATGCACCGCCTGGGCGCGGCGGCCGTCCCGGTCCTCGTCGTCGCGCTGAGCGACGGCGATGCCGAGGTGCGGGCCCATGCGGCCGAGGCGCTGGGTCACATCGGCGAGCCGGACGCGGACGCGGCGGTGGAGGCCCTGGAGGGCGCGGCTGCCGACGTCGACGCGGAGGTCCGCTTGGCGGCCGTGTCGGCCCTCGGCCAGCTGCCCGAGGCGGCCGCGGGTGCGCTCGAGCGCCTGGCCGCCGCCGGCGACCCGGTCGTCGCTCAGGTGGCCCGCGCGTTCCGGGCCCGCGGGGCCGCGAAGGCCTGACGGTCCGCCACCAGGCGGCGGGCCAGCAGCCGGGTGTGCTCGTCGGGGGAGTCGACCTCGCCCTCGATGGCGCGCCCGGCCGCGTCGCCCGGGATCTGGCCCAGGGCCATCAGCGCCGCGAACCGGACCTCGCGGTCCGGGTCGTGCAGCAGCCCGGCGAGGGCCGGCCCGCTCCCGGGTGACGCGCGGAGCCCCAGCACCTCCGCGGCCAGCGAGCGGACCGTCGGCGCCGGATCCGTCACGGCGGCGAGCAGCGGCTCGTCCGCCCCGTCTACGCGCGCCAGCGCGGCCGCGACCTCGTCGCGCACCAGCGAGCGCGCGTCGCCCAGCGCCCCCATCAGGGCGTCGACCGCGCCGGCCCCGCCGATCTGGCCGAGGCCGAAGGCAGCCTTCGCCGCCACCTCCCCCGCCTCGTCGCGGAGCAGCCGGGCCAGCAGCGGCACGGCCGCCGGGTCCCGCAGCTTGCCCAGGACGTGCGCCAGGGCGTGGCGGGACTGGTCGTCACCCGAGGCCAGCGCCTGGTCCAACCGGCCCACCGCCCCGTCGGGCTGCTGCGTGAGGGCCCACGTGGCCGCCTCCCGCACCCCGGGCTCGGGATCCGTGCGCAGCAACTCCACCAGGTCGTCGAAAGGAGCGGTCGCGTGGCCCGTGAGCGCCGCGCGGAAGCGGACGGCGGGCTCCGGATGGCGGAGCCGCTCGCTCAAGGCGATGGCGTCCAGCACCTCGTCCCATCCGGCCTCGGCCGCCCTGGCCAGCGACCGCAGGCGGGCCAGTAACTCCTGCTCGGCGACGATGCGCCGCTCGACGTCCTCGGCGTGGCGCCGCAGCAGAGACGCCGCGTCCCCTCCCGGCGCGTCCAAGGCGTCGCGGACCTCGGCCAGCGACAGCCCCAGCGACTTGAGATGCTGGATCGCCAGCAACCGCACCAGGTCGTCGTGGGAGTAGAGGCGGTAGTCGGCGCCGGACCGGTCGCTCGGCACGAGCAGCCCCAACTCGTCGTAGTGCCGCAGCGTGCGCTGCGTGAGGCCCGTGCGGCGGGCCACCTCGCCGATGCGCAGCGCCTCCATCGTCACTGCCCGCCGCGACGCAGGTCCAGCACGCCCAGCGCGTCGGCCAGCGACGGCACCTCCACGACGCGCAGCCCGCCCAGGCGCGGGACCTTGACGGTCACGTCGCGCGAGCCCGTCGGCACCAGTGCCAGCTCGAAGCCGAGCCGGGCTGCCTCCGCCAGGCGACGCTCCACGCCGGGCACCCGGCGCAGGTCGCCCGCGAGGCCCACCTCGCCGAGGGCCAGCAGGCGCCGCGGATGCTGCCGGTCCAGCGCCGCCGACGCGATGGCGACGGCGGCCGCCAGGTCCACCGAGGGGTCCGTCACCCGGGCGCCGCCCACCGTCGACACGTACACGTCGTGCTGGGAGAGCGGCAGGCGGGCCTTGCGCTCCAACACCGCCAACACCATCGCGATGCGCGACGTGTCGAGCCCGTGCGTGGTGCGCCGCGGCGAGGACTGGTACGGCGACGGCGCCACCAGCGCCTGGATCTCCGCCAGCAGCGGCCGCCTGCCCTCCATCGTCACCGTGACGCAGGTGCCGGGCGTGGGCTCCGAGTGCGCCGTCGTGAACAGCCCCGACGGATCCGGGACCTCGACGATCCCGGTCTCGCTCATCTCGAAGCACCCCACCTCGTCGGCGGGGCCGAAGCGGTTCTTGGTGGCGCGCACCATCCGGAAGCCCGAGTGCCGGTCCCCCTCAAAGGTGAGCACCACGTCGACGAGGTGCTCCAGCGTCCGCGGGCCGGCGATGGAGCCGTCCTTGGTGACGTGGCCCACGATGATGGCGGCCATGTCCTCGCGCTTGGCGACGCGGGCGATGGCGCCGGTGACCTCGCGGACCTGGGCCGGGCCGCCGGGGGCGCCCTCGGCCTCCGCCGTGGCGACCGTCTGCACGGAGTCCAGCACCAGGAGGCTCGGCTTGACGGTCTCGATGTGACCCAGCACCGTGCCGAGGTCCGTCTCCGACGCCAGGTACAGCGCATCGTCGACGGCGCCCGTGCGCTCCGCGCGGAGCCGCACCTGCGAGGCGGACTCCTCGCCGGAGATGTACAGCGTGGTCTGCCCGGAGCGGGCCCACTTCGCCGCGACGTCGAGCAGCAGCGTGGACTTCCCGACGCCCGGCTCCCCGGCCAGCAGCACGACCGCGCCGGGCACCAGTCCGTCGCCCAGGACGCGGTCGAGTTCGGCGATGGTCGTCAGGCGCCGGACGGCCGTGTCGGTGGGGACCTGTGAGATGGGCACGGCCGCGTCGGTGGGCACCGACGACGACACCTGCCGCAGCTTCGGCACGCCGCGCTCGACGACGGTGCCCCACGCCTGGCACTCGGCGCAGCGGCCGACCCAGCGCGCGCTCGTCCAACCGCACTCGGTGCAGTGGTAGGTGTCCTGTTTCTTCGCCACGGGGTGAGCTTAGGCGGAGGGTCGGACAGTCCTAGATGGTGACGGTGCCCCGGGTCGGCGACTCAAAGGTCACGTTGGAGATGCCGGGCGTGCCGTGCGGCGCCACGAGGTCGAGGTGGACCCCGTCGATCTCGTCGGCGACGGGGGCGGCCAGCCACTCCGACAGCCGGTCAGCGGACCCGGAGATCTGCACCTGGGTCAGCCGGACGTCACCGCGCAGCGCGGCGGGCCGAAGCGACTCGTCGGACTTCCACTCCAGGAAGTAGGGCAGCTGCGGGTCGGCGATGAGGCCGCGGATGCCGATCTGCACCCACTCGAGGCGCCGGCCGTCCGGGAAGTGCCGCAGGCCGGGGACGGCTGCGCGCTCCAGCCGCTGCTCGAACGGCGTGATGTCCGGGACGCTGACGACCCAGCCCATCCAGCCGCCGCCCATCTCGGAGCGGGCACGCACGGCCTGGCCGAACGCGGCCTTGTCGGCCGCGGGGTGGTCGAGGACCTCGACCACTTCGATGTAGCGGGCGTCCGCCAGGGGGATGATGTGGTTCCGGGTCCCGAACCGCGGGTGGAAGCCGCCATCCTTGAAGTCGGTGCCCAGAGCGTCGGCCAGCCGGGCTGCCTCTGCCTTGAGGCCGTCGGGGCCGGTCGCGAAGATCAGATGGTCGACGTGCATGGCCACATTCTCGCCCCGACAAGCCCGAAACCACTAATCGGCCTGGCAGCGGGGGACGCACCGGGCGAGGCGGGTAGGGTGACCGTGTGTCCACGTCGAAGGTCCTCCTGTCGACCACCTCGGTCTACCCCGAGGCATCCTCCAGCGCGTTCGAACTCGCCGCGGGCCTGGGCTATGACGGCGTCGAACTGATGGTGGGCGTCGATGGCCTGTCGATCGACATCGACGCGGTCGAGAAGCTCTCCAGCTACCACGGGGTCCCGGTGCTGTCCGTGCACGCGCCGACCCTCCTGGTCACCCAGACCACCTGGGGATCGGACCCGTGGGAGAAGCTGCGCCGCTCCGGGGAGGCGGTCAGCCGGCTGGGCGGCGACACGGTCGTGGTGCACCCCCCGTTCCGGTGGCAACGCGAGTACGGCGCCGAGTTCGTGGCCGGCATCAAGCGGCTCAACGACGAGATGGACGTGACGTTCGCCGTCGAGAACATGTACCCGTGGCGCACCCCCGCCGGGCACTTCCAGGCGTACCTGCCCGGCTGGGACCCCACCCCGTACGACTACGACCACCTGACGCTGGACCTCAGCCACGCGTCGACGGCGCAGCGCCAGGCCCTCGACCTGGTCCACGCCTGGGGGGACCGGCTGGCGCACGTGCACCTCACCGACGGGCGCGGTTCCCTCCAGGACGAGCACCTCCTGCCCGGTGAGGGGGACCAGGCGGCGTGGCAGGTCGTCGAGGAGGTGACCGCCTCCGGCTTCACGGGCCACATCGTGCTCGAGGTGTCCACGCGGCGCGCCCGTTCCCGCCACGAGCGCGAGGAACTGCTCGGCGACTCGTTGTCCACCATCCGCTCCGTCATCGCCAAGGGCGCCGCGAGGAGGGCAGATGTCGCGTCTTAACACCGCGGTACGCGGGGTGATCCGCTCCCGCCGGGTGCAGAGCGCCGCCGTCGGGTCGGGCGCCGCCGAGGACTTCGCTCGGGCCTATGTCGCGGGGGAGGACATCGCCGACGCCGTCGACGTCGCGCGGACCCTCACCGGCCAGGGGCTGCTGGTGTCCCTGGCCTATCTGCCCCGCTCAGACGCCGAGACCGAGACCACCGGCATGCTCATCGACACCGTCGCGGCGCTGGGCGAGACCGCCCGCGGGGTCGAGGTCTCGGTGAAGCCGTCGTCGCTCGGGCTCCGGGTGGACGCGGCGGGGGCGCGGGCGCGCCTCGAGGACCTCTGCGCGGTCACCCGCGACGCGGGCGCCGTCGTGACCCTGGAGATGCAGGGCACCGAGGAGTACGACGCGACGCTGCGGCTGTGGCGCGACGCGCGCGAGCACTGCGACCGGATCGGCCTGACGCTCCCGGCGGACATCCGGCGCTCCGAACGGGAGGCGGCCGCGGCCGCCGCCGAAGGAGCCCGGGTGCGCGTGTGCGTCGGTTCCTACCCCGTGCCCCCGGGCGCCGGGTACGACTCGGAGCAGGAGAAGTCGCGGGCTCTGGTCCGCTGCCTGCGCACCGTCATGGAGCACGGCGGGTACGCAATGCTGGCCTCGCACGACCCGACGCTCGTGGCCATCGCGCAGGACCTCGCCCGCCGCAACGCGGTCGGGGCGGACGAGTTCGAGTTCCAGATGTTCTACGGCGTGCGCCCGCTCGAGCAGCGCCGCCTGGCCGACATCGGCTACCGGTCCCGCACGTACGTCCCGTTCGGTCCTGCGTGGTTCGAGTACCTCACCACACGCATCGCGGCCCGCCCGCGGACCCTGTTCAGCTACCTGCGCGCCATCGCAGACAAGCGATGAGGGTGGGAGACCGTCGGCTCCGCGCCGAGATCGGCATCGTGCTGCTGCTGTCGCTGGGGCAGTCGGCCGTCTACGCCGTGCTGTCGATCATCGAGAAGCTGACGCGCCCGACCCCGCTCAACCAGCAGACCACGGCCATCAACACCAGCGCCACGCCGGACCGGCCGTGGCTCGACCTGGCCTACCAGCTGGCGTGGCTGACGTTCCCGCTGATCCCGGTCGTGCTCGCGCTGCATCTGCTGGCGACCCAGCGCCGCCCGGACGAGGGCCCGTTCCGCGTCATGGGCTTCGACCTGCGGCGCCCCGGGTTCGACCTGGGGTGGGGATTCGGTGTCTTCGCGGTCATCGGGGTGGCCGGGCTCGCGTTCTACCTCGCCGCCGTCGAGCTGGGCATCAACACCCAGGTGAGCACGGCGAACCTCGCCGCCGCCTGGTGGACCGTGCCCGTACTCGTACTGCGCGCGATCATGAACGGGGTGCTGGAGGAGGTGCTCATGATCGGCTACCTCTTCACGCGCTGGACCCAGACCGGTGGCCGCATGTGGGTCATCGTCGTCGTCAGCGCGTTCATCCGCGGCGGCTACCACCTCTACCAGGGATTCGGCGGCTTCCTCGGCAACCTCGTCATGGGGCTCGTGTTCGGCTGGCTCTATCTGCGGATCCGCCGGGTGATGCCGCTGGTCATCACGCATTCGCTGCTCGACATCGCGGCGTTCCTCGGGGCCCCGCTGCTGCCCGTGGTCATGGCCTGGTTCTCCTGAGGTCTCACAGCCCCGCGCCCAGGGTGAGCCCACCGACGGCGGCCGCGAGGGCGAGCGCCAGCATGGCGAGCGCCAGGGTGACGGCCATCCACGGTCGGCCCGAGCGGACCACGCGCACCAGCTCGACGCTGGCCGTGCTGAACGTGGTGAAGCCACCCAGGAACCCGGTGCCCAGCACCGCGCGGAGCGTCCCCACGTCGAGGGCGCCGGCCACCAGCCCCAGGCCGAACGATCCGAGCACGTTGATCGTCAGGGTCGCGATGGGGAACCCGCGGGGGCCGCGCGCCGAGAGCAAGCCGTCGGTCACGTAGCGGGCCGCGGCGCCCAGCCCACCGGCCAGCGCCACCCACAGCCACGTCACGGCCGCCCCCCGGGGACGCGCCGCCCGAGCCACATGCCCGCGGCCGCGGCCAGGTAGCCCAGCACGAGGCTGCCGCCGGCGTAGCCCACCGCCAGGGCGGGCCGGTGGGCGGCGAGGGTGGCGGTCTCGACCGCGAAGGCACTGTACGTGGTGAAGCCGCCGAGCAGCCCGGTGCCCAGCGCGAGCTGCAGCGACTGGCGCCGGCGAGGCTCGCGGACGGTCGCGGCCAGCACCTCGACCAGCAGACCGAGGGCCAGCGCGCCCGCGACGTTGATCGCCAGCGTCGGCCAGGGGATCCCCAGCGGGGAGCCTCCGGTCACGCTGCCGATCGCCGAACGGAGCCCGGCCCCGATGGTGCCGCCGGCCGCGACCAGCGCGACGCGCCGAGGGTCGAGGTGCGCCGGGCGGCCGCTCAGTGCCATTCCAGCGGGGTCTTCCAGTCGACCACGGCCGTTGGCACGACGAGGACGGGCCGGTGCTGGTGGTGCGCCAGATGCGTCCCGACGGCGCCCTCCAGCAACTCGTGCCACCGGCCCGACGCGCCGGGCCGCCTCGTGCCGACGACGATCACCGCCGCGTCGACCGCCCGCGCCAGGTGGGTCAGCGCGCGGTCGGGGCGGCCGGCGAGGTAGCGGAACCGCCACGGGACCGGGGAGCCCGCCAGCAGGTCGCGGATCGCGGCGGTCAGGTCCGCCTCGCGCGCCCTCCACTGGTCCTCGTCGGCGAGATCCGGGTTGAGGTCGCTGTGGCGGACCGTCCCGTCCGGGAACTCGTGCTCGACCACCCGGGCCGGATCTACGTACGCGCAGTAGAGAGCGCCACCCTGCGCCTGGGCGAGCGACGCCGCCGTCAGGACCACGACCTCGGGCTGGTCCGGGGTGACGCCGACCACCACGTCGCTGCCGGCGAAGGGGGTGATCCGGGACGGATGGGGTTGGGGCACCTGACGCATGCGGGCCTCCTGCGGGGGGTGGGACGCGTCGAACACTACCCCCGGCCCGCCGCGTAGACTGCGCCGCATGCGAGTTGGAGTCTTTGGCGCGACCGGGCAGGTCGGCGGC
Organism: Tessaracoccus lapidicaptus; assembly: GCF_001693815.1. GTDB lineage: Bacteria > Actinomycetota > Actinomycetes > Propionibacteriales > Propionibacteriaceae > Arachnia > Arachnia lapidicapta. The sequence goes on from NZ_MBQD01000006.1 coordinate 38,966, forward strand.
GTGATGCGCCGCCTTCTGGAGGAGCGCGATTACCCCGTTGACGAGATCCGGTACTTCGCCTCGGCGCGGTCGGCCGGCACGACGCTGCCGTGGCGCGGCGCGGAGATCACCGTCGAGGACATCGAGAAGGCGGACTTCGCCGGTCTGGATGTCGCCCTGTTCTCCGCCGGCGGCTCGACGTCGAAGCAGTGGGCGCCGCGGGTGGCCGACGCCGGGGCGACCGTCGTCGACAACTCGTCGGCGTGGCGCATGGACGAGCGTGTCCCGCTGGTGGTGTCCGAGGTCAACCCCGAGGACGTCGCCCGCGCCGAGCTGGGCATCATCGCGAACCCCAACTGCACCACCATGGCCGCCATGCCCGTGCTGAAGGTTCTGCACGACCTCGCGGGGCTCGAGGCCCTGCAGGTCACCACCTTCCAAGCCGTCTCCGGCTCGGGCATCAAGGGCGTCGAGGCGCTCGCGACGCAGCTGGGCCAGATCGAGGACCCGCGGGTCCTGGCCCACGACGGGTCCGCCTTCCAGCCGGCGGACATCGCCCCGTACGTGGCGCCGATCGCCTACAACGTCGTCGCGCTCGCCGGGAGCATCGTCGACGACGGCGAGGGCGAGACCGACGAGGAGAAGAAGCTGCGCAACGAGTCGCGCAAGATCCTCCACCTTCCGGAGCTGCTCGTCGCCGGCACGTGCGTGCGGGTGCCCGTCTTCTCGGGGCACTCGCTCTCGGTGCACGCCCGGTTCTCGCGCGACATCACCCCCCAGCAGGCCCGCGCGGCGCTCGACGGCGCCCCCGGCGTGCGGCTGGCCGACGTCCCCACCCCGCTGCAGGCCGCCGGCCAGGACCCGTCGTTCGTCGGGCGCATCCGCCAGGACCGCAGCGTCGAGGGCGAGCGAGGGCTCGTGCTGTTCATCAGCAACGACAACCTCCGCAAGGGTGCCGCGCTCAACGCCATCCAGATCGCCGAACTGCTCGTCCGATGAGGCTGACCCTGGTCGGCGCCGGCGCGATGGGCGAGGCGCTGCTCACCGGCTGGCTCGGCGCCGGGCACGCGCCGGCGGACCTCGCCGTCGTGGAGCCCGTGCGTGAGCGCGCCGACGCGATCCAGGCCCGCCACGGCGTGCGCGCGGTCGACCTCGCGGAGGCGGCGCGGTCCGACGTGGTCGTGCTGGCCGTGAAACCGCATCAGATCGCCGGCGTGCTCGGCGAGCTGGCGGGCGGGTTGGCAGGCGCCGCGCCGCTGATCGTGTCGATCGCGGCCGGCACCCCGGTGGCCCAGCTGGAGGCGGCGCTGCCCGAGGGCACCGCGGTGGTCCGGGTCATGCCCAACACCCCCGCCCTCGTCGGGCAGGGCATGGCGGGCATCGTGCCCGGGACCGCGGCCTCCGCGGATCAGGTCGACACCGTGCGCGGGCTCATGGACGCCGTCGGGCGCAGCGTCGTCATCGCTGAGAAGCAGATCGACGCGCTTACGGCCCTGTCCGGATCGGGGCCCGCGTACCTCTTCTATATTGCCGACGCCATGATCGAGGGCGGCGTGCACCAGGGGCTGACCCGCGCCGAGGCCACCGAGCTGGTCGTCCAGACGTTCGTCGGTTCCGCCGCGCTGCTCGCCACCGGCACCCCGGCGGCGGCGCTGCGCGAGCAGGTCACCTCGCCGGCCGGGACCACCGCGGCGGCGCTGCGGGAACTCGACGAGCGGGGCGTCAGGGCCGCGTTCCTGGCCGCCGTCGAGGCGTGCGCGGAGCGCGGACGCGAGATGTCGCGATGAGGGATTGGTCGATCCCCACCGCGAACAGTTAAGATTCAGAGTCTGGCCGCTTCACGGCCGGACGTACACGTACCATCCGGGTCTTCCCGGTGAGGAAAGGCGAACAGTGGGCTCTGTCATCAAGAAGCGCCGCAAGCGCATGGCCAAGAAGAAGCACCGCAAGCTGCTGAAGCGCACCCGCATTCAGCGTCGTCGCGCCGGCAAGTAGTGACCCGACCCTCCAGGGTCCTCCTGCTGACCCGCGCGGGCTGCCACCTGTGTGTGGAGGCCGAGTCGGTCGTCCGCACCACGTGCGAGGACCTGGGGGTGGCCTGGCGCGCCGTCGACGTCGACACCGACGCGGCGCTCCGGGCCGGATACACCGATCACGTGCCGGTCACGTTCGTCGATCAGCGGCTGCTGAGCTACTGGGTCGTCGACGAATCGGCACTGCGTGCGGCGCTGGCCTCGCCGGCCCCACGGGATATGCCAGTCGAGTGGACACCGGCTCTCGCCGACCAGCCCTGAACGGAAACCCGCAGTGACCCAGCCTCTGGAACCCACCTCACCGGCCACCCCGCCGGAATTCGAACCGTCGGGCGGGTCGGTCACGTTCGTCGGGTCCGGTCCGGGAGACCTCGGGCTGCTCACGCTGTCGGGGTCGCGCGCCATGCGCTTCGCGGACCTCATCATCGTCGACCCCGGTGCCGACGTGGAGCAGGTCAGGGCGCTGGCCCCCGCGCACGCTGAGATCAAGCCTTCGGGCAGCGACGACGAGGTGGCGGACATCCTCGGCGCGGTCGCGCGCGGGCGCAAGGTGGTGCGGTTGCACGCCGGCGACTACTTCACCGACGCCGACGCCGGTGGCGTGCTGCCCGAAGTCCTGGCCGCCGCGGGGATCCGCGCCAACGTCGTGCCCGGCGTCACGCGCTGGAGCGCGGCACTGTCCTTCGGGGGAGTGACAGCGACCGCCGCGTTCGCCGCGCTGGACGCCACGCGCGAGGTCCCCGGGATTGACGCCTGGCCGTCCGCCGAGACCCTCGTGGTCCGGACCCGGGGCGCCCTCTCGCACGAGGTCGCGACCCAGGCGGCCCTCCGCTACGGGCTCACCGGCACCTGCCTCAGCATGGTCGGCGTCGGCACCACGGCCCAGGTCAGCGAGGTCGTCAGCTGGGCCGACGTGGACGTGGCCGACGCGGGGGAGTGCTACTTCATCGTCGGACCCGGCATTGAGGACTCCCGCCGCCAGCGTCTCGCCTGGTTCGAGGGCAAGCCCCTCTTCGACTGGCGGATCATCGCGCCGCGCACCAAGGACGACCTCGGCCCGCTCGTCGAGGACCTGAGCCACTACGGCGCCACCACCGAACTGGTCGCCACCATGTCCATCGAGCCGCCCCGGACCGAACAGGCCATGGAGAAGGCGGTGCGTGGGCTGGTCGACGGCCGCTACCTGTGGGTGGTGTTCACCTCGCCGCACGCCGTGACCGCGATCGCCGACCGGCTGGCCGAGTACGGCCTGGACTCGCGCGCGCTGTCGGGCATCAGCCTCGCCGCCGTGGGGCGCGGCACGGTGGAGGCCCTCGCGCGCCTCGGCCTCGTGGCGGACCTCACGCCGGTGGTGGAGAACACCACGGGCGCGCTGGCCACCGAGTTCCCCGCGTACGACAACCTCATCGACCCGCTGGACCGCGTGCTCGTGCCCTCGGCCGACGTGGCCGTGGAGCCGCTCCTCGTGGGCCTCGGCCGCCTGGGCTGGGACGTCGAGGAGGTCACGGCCTACCGCACCGTCCGGGCCGCCCCGCCGCCGCCCGAGGTCCGCGACGACATCAAGACCGGCATGTACGACGCGGTGGTGTTCACCTCGGCCACCGCGGTGCGCAACATGATCGGCATCGCGGGCAAGCCGCACGCCGCCACGGTGGTCGCCGCCATCGGCCCCGCCACCGCCGCGGCCTGCGAGATGCACGGACTCCGCGTCGACGTCGTCGCCGACGCGCCCACCTTCGAGTCGCTCGCCGAGTCCCTGGCCCGGTTCGCGGACCGCAGGCGGGCAGACCAGGTGGCCGCCGGCCTCCCGGTCACCAAGCCGTCGCAGCGCAAGCGTCGCAAGCGGCGCAAGCCCGTCGACCCGAGCGTCTAGTCTGGAGCGCGTGGTGGACCCGACTCAAGTGCACGTCATGCGACACGGCCAGGTGGAGAACCCTGGCGGGGTGCTGTACGGGCGCCTCCCCGGCTTCGGCCTGTCAGACCTCGGCCGCCAGATGGCGGACCGGATGGCCGAACACTGGCGCGACGTTCCCCTCACGCATCTGCGCTGCTCACCCCTGCAGCGCGCGCAGGAGACCCTCGCGCCCACGGCCCGGCTCCATCCGCACCTGGAGATCACCACCGACGACCGGGTCATCGAGGCCGACAACCGGTTCGAGGGCAAGGTCTTCGGTGGGTCCAACAAGGCGCTGCGCGACCCGCGCATGTTCTGGCACATGCGCAACCCGCTGCTGCCGAGCTGGGGGGAGCCGTACAAGGAGGTCGCGGAGCGCATGCACGCCGCGATCCGCGACGCCGCCGTCGCCGCCGGTCCCGGGGGGCAGGCGCTCGTGGTGAGCCACCAACTCCCGATCTGGATCGCGCGCAGCGCCGCCGAGGGCAGGCCCCTGGCGCACGACCCGCGCCGCCGTCGCTGCACCCTGTGCTCCGTCACGAGCTTCACCGTCCGCGATGGCGTCATCACCGCCGTCGACTACGCCGAGCCGGTCGCCGACCTCCTTCCCGCGGTGAGAGGCCGCCGGTTCAAGGTCGGCACGTGAGGGTCGCCGCCGCCGCGTGCGCGGCCGCGCTGGTCCTCACCGCCTGCGGTGCCCCGGCTGCCACGGACCAGGTCGGCTTCCAGGGCGGGGACGGAACCGTGACGATCATCCCCGACGGCGACCGCCGCCCCGCGCCCGTCCTGGCCGGGGAGACCCTCGACGGGGCACAGATCTCGACGGCCGACTTCGCGGGCCGCCCGGTCGTGGTCAACGTCTGGGGCTCCTGGTGCGCGCCGTGCCGCGCCGAGGCGCCCGAACTCGTGGCGGCGCACGCCGAACTCGGCGAGGACGTGGCCTTCCTGGGCGTCAACACGCGCGACCTGGACACGGCCCCTGCACTCGCGTTCGAGCGCGCGTTCGGCATCACGTACCCCAGCATCTTCGACCCCGACGGGCAGCTGCTGCTGGGGTTCGCGCAGCTGCCGCCCAAGGCCATCCCGAGCACCGTCGTCATCGACGCCGACGGCGACGTCGCCGCCCGCGTGCTGGGCGCCGTCGACGCCTCGACGCTGCGCGGCATCCTCGCCGACGTCGGGGCGGTGCGGTGATCCTCCTCGAGTCCTGGGCCGGGGCCGCGCTGACGTCGTCGATGCTCGTGGCCGTGCCGGTGGCCATGCTCGCCGGGCTCGTGTCCTTCGTCTCCCCCTGTGTGCTGCCGCTCCTCCCCGGGTACCTGTCGTACGCGTCCGGCCTCGGGGCCGCGCAGATCGCCGACGGCACCGGGCGGCGGCGCGCTCTGATCGGCGGAACGATGGGCTTCGTCCTCGGGTTCTCGGTGGTGTTCGTGCTGACCGGCGCCCTGCTGGGCGGCGTCGGGGCGGCGCTGCTGACGAACGCGCGGGCCATCACGATCGTCCTCGGCGTCGTCATCGCCGTCCTGGGCGCCGGGTTCGCCGGCTGGCTCCCGGTCCCCACCGGATGGCGGCCCGGCATCACCCCGCGGATGGGCGTCTGGGCCTCGCCGCTGCTCGGCATGGTCTTCGGGCTCGGCTGGACGCCCTGCATCGGGCCGGCACTGTCGGTGGTGCTCACGCTGGCCCTCAACGAGGGCTCCGCCACGCGCGGTGGCATCCTCGCGTTCTTCTACGCCCTGGGGCTCGGGCTGCCCTTCCTCGCGTTCGCGGTCGCGTTCACCCGGCTCGCTCCCCGGCTGGAGTGGCTGCGTCGGCACGGGCAGGCTCTGCAGCGAGCAGGCGGCATCGCGATGATCCTGGTCGGCGTGGCCATGGTCGTGGGCTGGTGGGACGCCCTCATCGGCGTGCTGCGGCAGTGGGCCGCGAACTTCGGGACCATCCTGTGACCGCCGCGGACGCCGGGCGCGCGCTCGGCCCCGGGCAGTTCCTGCGCTGGGCATGGGGCCAGCTGACGTCCATGCGGACGGCGCTGGCCCTGCTGTTCCTCCTGGCCCTGGCCACGATCCCCGGCTCGATGATCCCGCAGCGCAGCGCCTCCCCGATCTCGGTGCTGGACTTCAAGCGCGACAACCCGTTCTGGGACGGGATCCTGGAGCCCCTCGGCTTCTACGACGTCTACACCTCGCCGGCGTTCTCGGCCGTGTACCTGCTGTTGTTCGTCTCGCTCATCGGCTGCATCCTGCCGCGCATCGGGAAGTACGCCACCGCGGTCCGCAAGCCGCCCCCGGCGCTGCCCGCCCGCATCGACCGGCTGCCGGCGTCGGCGTCGGCGCGCACGGATGCCACGACCGAGAACGCCCTGGACGCGGGGGAGGCCTGGCTGCGGTCGCGTCGCTACCGGACGCGCCGCTCCGCCGACGGCGTCTCGGCGGAGCGCGGCTACTCGCGCGAGGCCGGCAACCTCGTGTTCCACCTGTCGCTCATCGCCATGCTCATCGGCATGGCCTGGTCCAACCTGCTGGGGTACCACGGCAGCGTCGTCGTGGTGGAGGGTCGCGGGTTCGCCAACGTCATCACGCAGTACGACGACTTCACCGCCGGCGCCCTCGTCGACACCGACCGGCTCGAGGCGTTCGACCTGGACGTCACCGAGTTCCGGGCCACCTTCGAGACCGGGGAGGTCCAGCGCGGCGCCGCCCGGCAGTTCGACGCCGACGTCACCGTCACCGACGCCACAGGCACCCGCGACGTCCTCCTCACGGTCAACGAGCCCGTCCTGACGTCCGGCGGCACGCAGGTGAACCTCATCGGTCACGGCTACGCCCCGACATTCACGGTCCGCGACGGCAACGGCGACGTGGCCTTCAGCGGTCCGGTGGTCTTCCTGCCGCAGGACGGCAACTTCTCCTCCGTGGGGGTGGTCAAGGTTCCCGACGCCCGGCCGCAACGCCTGGCCTTCGAGGCGTTCTTCTTCCCGACGGCAGTGTTGGACGAGACGGGGCCCCACTCCGTGTTCCCCGACGCCCTCAACCCGGAGGTGTACCTCAACGCCTGGTCCGGCCCCCCGGCCGTGGAGACGGGCCGTCCGGAGAGCGTCTACACGCTCAACACCGCTGGCCTGGCCCCGGTCCCCGGCGACGGGGGAGAGGTGCTGCGGGCGCGGATGCTGCCCGGCGCCGGGTTCACCCTGCCCGACGGCCTGGGTTCCATCAGCTTCGACGGCTGGCAGCGCTGGGTGAAGCTGCAGGTGAGCGAGACCCCCGGCAACGCCATGACGCTGATCTCCCTGGCCGTCGGCCTGGCCGGCCTGAGCGTGTCGCTGTTCGTGCGTCCCCGTCGACTCTTCGTCCGCGTCACCGACGGCGAGGCCACCGCCGGCGGCCTGGACCGCGCCGACGCGGCGACCGGTCTGGAGGACGAGGTCGCGGGGCTTTTGGCCTCCGTCGCGCCCGCTGGGCACAATGGGGTCGCGCCGGGCGGCGCGGAGGAGGAGAGCAGATGACGCTGTCGGAGTGGTCCTACACCGTGATGGTCTATGCCACCGTCGGCTACCTCCTCGCGTTCGCCATGCACGCGCTCGAGTGGTCCGCCGCCCGCGGGCTCGCCCCGGCGCGGCCGGCTGACGGGTCGGAGGACGCGCAGCGGCTGCGCGTGGACCAGTGGGGGCGCTTCGGCGTCGCGGCCACCGTCCTCGCGGCGGTGCTGCACATCTCGGCCGTCGTGCTGCGCGGGGTGGCGGCGGAGCGTCCGCCCTGGGGCAACATGTACGAGTTCATCACCTCGGCGCTCGCCTTCGCCGTCCTCATCCACCTCGTGGCCGTCGCCCGGTTCGGCATGCGGTGGCTGGGTCTGGGACTCACCCTCCTCTACTCGATCGGGCTCGGGGTGGCCGTCACGCAGTTCTACGTGGAGGTGTCGCCGTTGGTGCCGGCCCTGCACAGCGTGTGGTTCATCATCCACATCGTCGCCGCCGCGATCGCGGGCGCGGCCTTCAACGTCGGCGCGGTGGCGTCGGCGCTGTACTTGGCGCGCGACGCCGCGGAACGGCGGGCGGAGTCGCGCGGGGTGCCACTGACGGGTTACCTGGCGAAGCTGCCATCGGCCCGCACCCTGGATCTGGTGTCCTACCGTCTGCACGCCTTCGCGGTGCCGCTGTGGACCTTCACGATCGCGGCCGGCGCCATCTGGGCGCAGTACGCGTGGGGGCGGTTCTGGAACTGGGACCCGAAGGAGACGTGGTCCTTCATCACCTGGATCGTGTACGTCGCGTACCTGCACGCCCGCGCGACGGCGGGCTGGCGGGGCCGCCCCGTCGCGATCATCGCCCTGATCGGGCTGGTGACCTTCTGGTTCAACTTCATCGGCGTCAACCTGCTGTTCAGCGGCCTCCACTCGTACGCGGGGATCTGAGCCATGGAGTCCGACGAGGACCTCGACTGGCTCGCCCAGTTGTACGAGGAGCAGGGACCGATCCTGCACCGCCTCGTCGTGCTCCTCGACGCCGAACACCAGTCCGGCCGCATCGTCCGCAGCGCGCTCCTGGCGCTGCACCGGCGGGGCCACCGGCTCATCGACCCGGCCGAACGGGTCGAGTTCCTGCAGGAGCACGTCGTGCACCTGGCCCGCGCCGTTCGCGACGCCCAGGCCGGGATCCGGCTGCCGGCCGTCGCCGAGGCGCGGCAGCAGGAGATCCTCACCGCCCTGAGCGCCATGCCGGCGCGCACGTCGGAGCTGCTCATCGTCAGCCACTACCTGTCGGTGTTCGGGCCTGAGCTGGCGGGCATCATGCGCATGTCCGTGCGATCGTGCAACCTCCGGCTGGAGGCGGCGCTGGAGACGCTACGCCGCGCTGTGGGCGACCCCACGGCCGGTAGCCAGCCCGGCGTCATCGAGTCGCTGTCCCAGGAGGTGACCGCCGCGCTCCGATCCGCCGCCCGCACGGTCCAGTCCCCGGGGACCGAGACCCTCGAGGGCGAGCTGCGCGCGCTGTCGCGGCAGCGCGGCCGCAGCGTGGGCCCACGCGCGGCGGCGGCCGTGGCGGTCCTGGCGGTGGCGGCGGGCCTGCTGCTCGCCGCGGTCACCCGCCCGACGACGGCGGTGCCCGAGGTCTCGAGTCCCGCTCCGTCGGCGGCCCCGACGGCATCCGCGGCGCCGCGGTCCCTCCCGGCGCAGGTCCGCGGGGTGCCGCTCTACTACGTGGGGCGCCAGGACGGCCGCCTCTACCGGGAGCAGAGGGACCTGCCCGCCACGGGCAACCTCGTCAGCGGAGCGCTCGAGGCGTTGCTCACCCTGGCCCCGTTGGACCCGGACTACGAGTCGGCGTGGGGCCCCGGCACGCTCAACGCGACCGAGACCATCGGCGACACCCTCACGGTGGACCTCTCCGCCGACGCGTACGCCGAACTGGCCACGCCCGGCGAGGCCGACCGCGCCCGCAACCAGATGGTCTACACCGCCTCGGAGCTCGTCGGCGACCCGCAGCTTCGGATCAAGTTCCTGGCCGACGGTGGCCCGCCGCCGGAGGCCTTCGTGTCGGACGAGGGATTCACGCGCGACGGCATCGAACCGATGCCCGGCCTCTGGATCAGCTCCCCGCGCAACGCGGCCCAGCTCTCTGCCGGGCAGGTCGTCGTCATCGGGACGGTCAAACCGGACATCGGCGAGCCGATCGTGACCATCACCGACATCGACACGGACACGGTCGTCGCGCAGACGTCCGCCCAGACCTCGACGGGGGTCAACGCCGACGGGTGGCGCGTCTGGTCCGTGAGCGTGCAACTCAGCGACGGCAGCTACGACATCCGCGCCGCCGTCGCCGGCACATCGGCGGAGAACAAGTCCGTCACGGTCGACTAGGTCGAGGCGACGACGCGGGCCAGCCTGGCCTGGAGCGCGACCGGCGCGAGCCGCGTGGCGAGCGCCATGGCCGCGTTCGGGAGGCCGTCGACGACGAGCGGCCGGTGGGCGGCCAAAGCCCGCATGGTCGTCTCCACCACCTGCGCGGGGGTCCGGCGGCGGCGCATCACCGCGTCGTCACCCGCCGTGGCGAAGAATTCGGTCTCCGTCGGGCCGGGGCAGATGACGACGACGCGCACCCCGGTCTCTCGCAGCTCCTCCCAGAGCGCCACGCCCAGGCGTTTGACGTAGGCCTTCGTGGCCGCGTAGACGGCCATCGTGGGGATGGGCTGGAACGCCGCCGTCGACGCGACCTGGATGATGGCGCCCGACCCGCGTGCGACCATGCCCGGGACCACGGCCCGCGTCAGCTCGGTGAGAGCGACCATGTTGAGTTCCATCTCCTGGCTCATCCGCTCCGGCTCGATCTCCGCGAACGCGCCCATGGTGCCGAAGCCCGCGTTGTTGACGAGGTGACTGACATCCAGTTCCGCCATGCGGGTCACGAGCGCGGCGCGTTGCGCGGGGTCGGTGAGGTCCGCGGGATGGGTCTCGGCGAGCACCCCGAAGTGGCTCCGGACGCGCTCGGCGACCGCCTCGAGCAGGTCGGCCCGGCGGGCCACCAGCAGGACGTTGGCGCCGTCGGCGGCGAGCCGCTCCGCGAACTCCACACCCAGCCCGCTCGACGCCCCGGTCACGACAGCCCACGATCCATTCATGGGCGCAAGCTTAGGCGACCGGCGACGGCGCGCTGCGGCTGTGACCTGGGGGAGGGGTTAGTGGAACAATGGGCGCCATGCAGCATTTCGATCTGGCAGTCATCGGGTCCGGGTCCGGCAACTCCTTGATCGATGAACGCTTCGCGGACTGGGACGTGGCGCTCATCGAGCGTGACCCCGTGTTCGGCGGCACGTGCCTCAACCGCGGCTGCATCCCGACGAAGATGTTCGTCGTCCCGGCGGACCTGGCGGCGTCGCCCGCCCACGCGGCCCGCCTGGGAGTCGACCTCGATCTGCGCGGCTCTGACTGGGGCGCCATCCGGGACCGGATCTTCGGCCGCATCGACCCGATCTCCGCCGGAGGCCTCGACTGGCGCGAGCGCTCGGCCAACGTCACGGTCTTCCACGCCGAGGCGTCCTTCGCGGGGCCGAAGGAACTCGCCCTGGGCGACGATCGGATCAGCGCGGATCGGATCGTCATCGCCACCGGCTCCCGCCCGCGGCTCCTGGCGGTGCCCGGTATCGAGGACGCCGCCGCCAAGGTCTACACCTCCGACACCATCATGCGCATCGCCGAGCGGCCGCGACGCCTCGTCATCGTCGGCGGGGGGTACATCGCGGCCGAGTTCGCGCATGTGTTCTCCGCCCTCGGCACCGACGTGACGCTCGTCAACCGCAGCGACGTCCTGCTGCGGCACCACGACCGCGAGATCGCCGAGCACTACGCGTCCATGGTCGCCGGCCAGGTCCGGGTCCGGCTCAACCAGGAGCTGGCGGCGCTGGAGACGGACCAGCGCGGCGAGCTGACGGTCATCACCCGGGACCGCAACGGCATCGAGTACGAGTACTACGCCGACGCCGTGCTGCTCGCCGTGGGCCGCGTGCGCAACTCCGACGCCCTGAACCTGCCGGCGGCGGGCATCGACGTCAAGCCCGGTGGCCAGATCCACGTGGACGCCCAGCAGCGCACGAACGTCGACGGCGTCTGGGCGATGGGCGACGTGTCCTCGGACTACCTGCTCAAGCACGTCGCGAACGCCGAGATGCGCACCGTGCAGCACAACCTGCTGTACCCCGACAATCCGGTGGAGACGGATCACCGCTACGTTCCGCAGGCCGTCTTCAGCCACCCGCAGATCGCGTCGGTCGGCGCCACCGAGGAGCAGCTCAAGGCCTGGGGCGTGCGCTACGTCGCCTCCCGGCAGCGGTACGCCGACGTGGCGTACGGCTGGGCGCTGGAGGACGAGGGGCACTTCGTGAAACTGCTGGCCGACCCCGGCACCTGGCATCTGCTGGGCGCCCACATCATCGGGCCGCAGGCACCGTCGCTGATCCAGCCCCTGATCCAGGCCATGAGCTTCAATCTGCCGGTCCCGCAGATGGCCCGCGGCCAGTACTGGATCCATCCTGCGCTGCCTGAGGTAGTCGAGAACGCCCTCCTGGGCCTGCTCGACGCCCACCACCCGGTGTACCTCGACCGGTGAGGCGCCGGGTCCTCCAGGCGCTGGCCCCCGCAGTCGCGGCGGTGGCCGTGGTCGGCTGCGCCCCTGCGCCGACGCTCCCGCCCACCGTCGACTCGGGGTCGGCCCCCGCCGGCGCCGCGCAGGCGACGGAGGCGCAGGCCGCCGCCGCGCCGTCGGAGAGCCCCGCCCCGCGACAGTGCGCCGACGTCGCCGCGGAGCTCCCCCTGTCCGCCCAGGTGGGTCAGCTGTTCATGGTCGGGGTGTCCACCGCCGGAGTCGACGAGACGACCAGGCGCGCCATCACGCAGGGGCGCGTGGGCTCGGTCGTCCTCCTCGAGAACACCCGCTCCGGGGCCGAAGACATCCGCCTGCTCACCGCCGAGCTCGGCAGCCTCGGCACCGCCGACCTCCCGCTCCTGATCGCCGTCGACCAGGAGGGCGGGCGCGTGCAGCGCCTCCGCGGGCCCGGGTTCGACGACATCCCCACCGCCGTCGACCAGGGCGCCATGCCCGGCGACGAGCTGCGGGAGGCCGCCGAGACCTGGGGCGAGCAGCTGCGACGCGCCGGGATCCACTACAACCTGGCGCCCGTGGCCGACGTCGTCCCGGCGGACCTCGTCGAGAGCAACGCGCCCATCGGGGCGCTGTCGCGCCACTACGGCAACGACGCGGGCGCCGTCGGCGAGCAGGTGGCCGAGTACGTCTCGGGCATGGACGCGGCGGGCATCCGCACGTCGCTGAAGCACTTCCCGGGGCTGGGCAAGGTCGACACGAACACGGACTTCGGCGCGGCCCGCGACGACGTGACCGGCCGCGACGACGCCGGCCTGGACGTCTTCCGCGCCGGGATCGACGCCGGTGCCGACTCCGTGATGGTGTCGTCGGCGGTGTTCTCCAGGATCGACCCGGACCAGGAGGCCGTCTTCAGCCACACGGTCATCACCGACCTGCTGCGCGACGACCTCGGGTTCGACGGCGTCGTCATCGCCGACGACCTCGGCGCGGCGCGGTCCGTGGCCGGCATCCCGGCCGCCGAACGCGCGGTCCGGTTCCTCGACGCCGGGGGCGACCTCGCCATCAACGCCACGCCGGGACTGATGGCGGACATGATCGAGGCCACCGCACAGCGGGCCGCCGACGACGAGGACTTCGCCGAGCGCGTCGCCGAATCGGCGACCCGGGTCCTGCGGCTCAAGGCCGCCGCTGGGCTCGTCGACTGCGCCTGACGCCCCTGATCACGGCCGCCCAGGCACTGTCCGGCGGCTAGGCTGGCGGACATGTCGCGCTGTTCCGTGTTGTGGGCCGCCGCGGGGCCGCCCGCGTGGGGGACCGCCGCTCGAGCCGACTTCTGGGTGTGCCTGGAGACACCTGGCCCCTGGGGTCCGAAGGCCGCCACCAGCGCCCGAGCCCTCGACCCGGCCCTCGGAGGGTGCCTCGAGTCCCTCGTCGAGGAGATGGGCGGCAGGCTGCTGCTGCTGCGCCGCGCCACCCGCAACACCGTCGGGCAGGACCCACTGACCGTGCTCGTCTCAGGCGGCTTCACCGACGGCGGGTGGGCGACCCGCTTCGAGGTGCCGACGGCGGCGGAGCTGATGGACTGGCTGGACCGGTGGCGCGCCGACGACATGCCCACCCCGGCCGAGCTCGAGACCGATCCGGTGCTGCTCGTGTGCAGCCACGCGCGTCGCGATCAGTGCTGCGCGCTGGAGGGACGCCCGCTGCTGGCCGACCTGGAGGATGACATCGGCCCCGAGTCGTTGTGGGAGTGCTCGCATCTGGGTGGCCATCGGTTCGCCCCGACGGCGTTGTTGCTGCCCACCGGCCAGGTTCTCGGCCGCCTGACCCCCGCGGAGGCCGTGGCCGCCTACCGGGACGCCGGCGTCGGGCTGCTGTGGCCGGGCGGCGCCGCGCGGGACCGCGGGCGCAGCCACCTCCCCCCGGAGCGGCAGGCGGCCGAGGCGTGGGCCTTGGAACAGTTCGGGCCCGCCCGTCCCACCGATCTGGCGAGCCGCGACGAGGGCTCCGGGATCCGTGTCACGCACGGGCATCGGGAGGCCCTGGTGCGGGTGTCGCGGGTCGACACCGGGGCCTCGGCGCCCTTGAGCTGCGGGAAGGTGGCCGAGCCGGTTACCTACTGGGCCGTCGACCCCGCCTGAGACGGGTCAGCCGAAGCGGCCGGTGATGTAGTCCTCGGTGGCCTTCTGGTCAGGGTTGTGGAAGATCTTCTCGGTCGGGCCGTACTCGATCAGTTCACCGGGCTGGCCGTGCGCCTTGAGGTTGAAGAACGCCGTCGAGTCCGAGACCCGGGCCGCCTGCTGCATGTTGTGCGTGACGATGACGACGGTGTAGGTCTCCTTCAGCTCCTTGATCAGGTCCTCGATCGCGAGCGTGGAGATGGGGTCGAGGGCCGAGCACGGCTCGTCCATGAGGAGCACGTCGGGGGAGACGGCGATCGCGCGGGCGATGCAGAGCCGCTGCTGCTGGCCGCCCGACAGGCCGGAGCCCGGCCGGTCGAGGCGGTCCTTCACCTCGTTCCACAGGTTGGCGCCGCGCAGGGACTGCTCGACCAGCTCGTCGGCCTCCGAGCGGCTGATCTTAGTGTTGTTCAGGCGCACCCCGGCGAGGATGTTCTCGCGGATCGACATGGTGGGGAAGGGGTTGGGCCGCTGGAACACCATCCCGATGTGCCGGCGGACCCGCACCGGGTCCACGGCCTTGTCGTAGAGGTCGACGCCGTCCAGCAGCACCTGGCCCTCGACGTAGGCGCCGTCGATGACCTCGTGCATGCGGTTGATGGAGCGCAGCACGGTCGACTTTCCGCAGCCCGAGGAGCCGATGAAGGCCGTCACCGCGCGGGGCTCGATGGTCATGTTGACCGACTTCACGGCGTGGAACTTGCCGTAGAAGATGTTGAGGTCCTTGAGCTCGATTCGCTTCGACATGGTGTGGGGGTCTCCTGATCAGCGGCCGGTCTTGGGGGCGAACTTCCACGCGATGAGTCGGCCGATCGCGTTGAGGCCCATGACGATGAGGATGAGCGTGAGGGCGCCGGCCCACGCCCGCGCGTAGAACGGATCCTGGGGTACGCCGGGGGTGATGTACTGGTAGTAGACGAACACCGGCAGCGTCGCCATCGGATCCGCGAACGGGTTGACGTTGAGCGACGACGTGATGCCGGCGGTGACGAGCAGCGGGGCCGTCTCGCCGATGACGCGGGCGACGGACAGCACCACGCCCGTGACGATGCCCGCCAGCGCGGTGGGGAGCACCACCTTGGCGATCGTGCGCCACTTGGGGACGCCCAGCGCGTAGGACGCTTCCCGCAGCTCGTTGGGGACCAGCCGCAGCATCTCCTCGACCGAGCGGACCACCGTCGGGATCATCAGCACCGACAAGGCGATGGCGCCGGCGAAACCGCTGTTGGTGCCCGGACCGAAGACGAAGCTGAACAGCGTGTAGGCGAACAGGCCCGCCACGATCGAGGGGATGCCGGTCATGACGTCGACGAAGAACCTGATGGCGGCGGCCAGCCTGCCGCGGCCCGAGTACTCGACGAGGTAGATGGCGGTGAAGAGCCCGATCGGCACCGAGATGAGGCCCGCGATGCCGGTGACGATCAGCGTGCCCCAGATCGCGTGGACGGCGCCGCCGCCTTCGCCGATCACGTTGCGCATGGAGTAGGAGAAGAACTGAGCGTCCATGCGCTCGAGGCCCTTGGCGATCGTCTGCCAGATCAGCGACACCAGTGGGAACAGCGCGATGATGAAGAACCCCGTGACGACGTAGCGCGCCATGCGGTCCTTGGCCTTGCGAATGCCCTCCACGGCCCCGGACAGCGCGAACATGGCCACGAGGAAGAGCAACGCCCCGACGACGATGACCGACGCGGGGCCCGCTGCGCCGAACAGGGCCAGGACGCCCGCGGTGATCGCCACGGCGACCACGAGCATCGCGATGGCCGTGTGTTTCGGCAGCTGGCCGGCGGTGAGCGCCTCGCTGGGGAGGGACGACGAGGTGGTGACGGACATCAGTTGGCTCCCGAGAATTCCTTGCGCCTGGACAGGACCCAGCGCGCGGTCATGTTCACCGCGAGGGTGATGATGAACAGCACGAGGCCCGTCGCGATGAGCTGGTTGATGCCGAGACCGAACGCCTCGGGGAACGCCAGGGCGATGTTGCCGGCGATGGTGTTGGGGTTGCTCGACGTGAGCAGCTCGAAGTGGATGACGGCCGCGGGCGAGAGCACCATGGCGATGGCCATCGTCTCGCCGAGGGCGCGGCCCAGGCCCAGCATGCACGCCGAGACGATGCCGGGCGTGCCGAAGGGCAGGACCGCCTGACGGATCATCTCCCAGCGTGTCGCACCGAGCGCCAGCGACGCCTCCTCGTGGAGGCGGGGCGTCTGCAGGAACACCTCGCGCGAGATGGCGGTGATGATGGGCAGCACCATGACCGCCAGCACCAGGGCGGCGGTGAGGATCGTGCGTCCGGTCCCGGAGACCGGTCCGGTGAAGAACCAGCCCAGCACGGGGAGCTCGCCGAAGTTGTCCGCCAGCCACACGTACAGGGGGCGCATCATCGGGGCGAGGGTGTTGATGCCCCAGAGGCCGAACACCACGGACGGGACGGCGGCGAGCAGGTCGATGATGTAGCCCAGGCCCTGGGCCAGCCGGCGTGGGGCGTAGTGGCTGATGAACAGGGCGATGCCGATGGCCACGGGGACGGCGAAGACCATGGCCAGGGTGGCCGCCCACACCGTGCCGAACGCGAAGGGGAGCGCGTAGCTCCAGAACTCGCCGTACTGCAGGTCCTCGGCGTCGGCGGTGAGCGCCGGGATCGAGAGGCCGACCAGGAACGTGGCGACGGCGGCCAGGATCACGAGGATCAGCGTGCCGGACCCGCTCGAGATGCCCTTGAAGACCTTGTCGCCGAAGCGGCGCCTGCTGTGCCGGAGGCTGGTGAGGTCGTCGGTGGTGTCGTTCGGCTGCGACGTGGTCGCCTCCGCGTCCGTGGTCGACATGGTTCTCCTGGGGTGGCCGGTTCAGGGGGTGGGGCCTGAGCCCACGAGTCGCGCCTCCCGCGAACGAGAGGCGCGACTCGTGTGGGTTCAGCTAGATCCTACGGTCACTTGATGCTGTCGATGGCAGCGAGCACCTTCTCGCGGAGACCCTCGGCCAGGGGAGCGGAGCCCGCACCCTCGGCGGCGTCGTTCTGGCCCTGCTCGGACGCGACGTAGCCGAGGTAAGCCTTGACCAGTTCGGCCTTGGCCGGGTCGGCGTACTCGGCGCACGCCATGGCGTAGGCGACGAGCACGATGCCGTAGCCCTCCGCGCCGCGGTCGAGGTTGATGGCCAGGTCGTTGGCGTCACGACCGTCCTCCATCGGGGAGACGTCGACGGCCTTGGCGGCGTCCTCGGCGGTGGGGCCGAAGAAGTTGCCGTCCTTGCCGATCTTCGCGACCGACAGTTCGCCGGCCTGCGAGGCGTCGGCGTACCCGATGGTGCCGGTGCCGTTGGTGACGGCGGCCACGACGCCGGAGGTGCCCTTGGCCGCCTCACCGCCCTCGTAGGTCCACTCGCCGTCGGCCTCGTTGTCCCAGACCGACGGGGCGGTCTTGTTGAGGTAGTCGGTGAAGTTCTCGGTGGTGCCCGAGTCGTCCGAGCGGTGGACGGCGGTGATGTCCATGTCCGGGAGCTCGACGCCCTCGTTCAGGGCGGCGATCTTCGGGTCGTTCCACTTCGTGATGTCGCCCTTGAAGATGCCGGCCAGGGTGTCGGGATCGAGGTTGAGCTCGTCGACGCCCTCCAGGTTGAAGATCACGGCGATGGGGGAGACGTAGATCGGCAGGTCGTACGCGATCGAGTCGTCGGCGCAGAGGCTGGAGGCCCCGGCGACGTTCTCATCGAGCTTGAATGCGCGGTCCGAGCCGGCGAAGTCCACGCCGGCGCCCATGAAGGCCTCGCGGCCGGCGCCGGAACCGTCGGGTGCGTAGTTGACGGTGACACCCGGGTTGGCCTCCTGGAACTTGGCGATCCAGGTGGTCTGCGCGGAGTTCATCGCCGAGGAGCCCTTGCCGGAGATGGTGCCCTGCAGGTCCGAGGCGGGGGCCGAGCCGTCTGTGGCGGCGGAGCCGGTGGCCGAGTCGGCCGGAGCGGGGGTGCCCTCGTTGGCGGCGCAGGCCGAGAGCAGGAGAGCGGCGGACAGACCGAGAGCAGCGGTCAGACGGATCTTCATTCGGGTTGTGCCTTCCGAGATGGGTGGCGGGCCGACGGGCCCGGTACGCGGTGGAACTGCGTTCCTGTACTGGACGGTAGGCACCCGAAGTAACGCGACAGTCCGCGTTGGGTGAACAGAAGGTGAACGCCCGACGAGTTCTCGCCCGCGCGGGGATTGCGCCCCGCTGGGTGGTGGGCTTTCGGGGTGTTCCCCGGTTGCTCACGCGTCGCCGCCGGTGATGGCGGCGATGGGTTCATTATCGCGGGCGGGGAGCAGTAGCGCCATGGATCCTTCGGAGAGGTAGCGGCGTTCGTCGGTGATCCATTCGTCGTTGGTGTCAGCGAGGATCATCCCCACCAGGCGGATCACGGAGGCCTCGTTGGGAAAGATCCCCACCACGCGGGCGCGGCGTTTGATCTCCTTGTTCAACCTTTCCAGGGGGTTGGTCGACCAGATCTTGCTCCAATGCGCCCGCGGGAACCCGGCGAAGGCCAAGACCTCGGTCTTCGCCGTATCCATCAGGGGTCCGATTGAACCACCCCGGGTTTAGTGGAGAGTTGTGTGTTCTTCGGCGGCGGTCGCCGCGGAAGGGTTCTGAGCAGCATCGTAGGCGTGCTCGTATGCGGCGGGTGCGAGGTAGTCGCACCAGGTGTGTGGCCGGGCCGTGTTGTACCAGTCGACCCATCTGAGAACTTCCAGCTCGACGTGCTCAAGAGTGCGCCACGGCCCTCGACGCCGGATCAGCTCGGTCTTGAAGACCCGGTTCAGCGCCTCGGCGGCGGCGTTGTCGTATGAATCGCCCTTGGACCCGACCGAGGCGACGATGCCGAGTTCCTCCAAGCGTTCGGTGTAGCGGATCGCTCGATACTGGACGCCGCGGTCGGCGTGGTGGACCAGACCCGCCAGCACCCGCCCGTCGCGCTGCCGCTGCCAGATGGCCTGCTCGAGGGCGTCCAGGGCCAGGTCGGTGTGCAGTGATCCGGAGACCCGCCAGCCGACGATCCTGCGGGAGAACAGGTCCATCACGAACGCCACGTAGACGAACCCGGCCCATGTTGGCACGTAGGTGATGTCAGCGACCCACCGGTTGTCCGGCGCCGGGGACGTGAAGTCGCGGTTGAGTTGGTCTGCCGGATGGGCGTCCTTGGCCGGTAGGGTCGTGCGGGGCCGCTTGTGATCACCGGCGACCGCTCCGGTCAGACCCAACGCCCTCATACGGGGGGCCACGGTGCACCGGGCCACCGGTGGATAGTGGACCCCGGTGGTCCGGCCGTGCTCGTCTCGGACCTCCTGCCGGTTGAGGACCTTCCACATCTTCATCACCCCGTAGACCTGGTAGTTCGCCTGGTAGGTCGCTTGGATGCGCTCATCCAGCGCCGCGTCGGCCAGCGCCCGCTGCGACGGTGAGCGCTTCTTGGCCGCGTAATAGGTGCTCGGGGCGATCTGGGCGCCGGCCTGTGTGAGCACGGCGCAGATCGGCTCGACCCCGAAGCGGTCCTTGTGCTGATCGATGTAGTTGATCAACGTGGAGAGGGGCGGTCGAGCTCCGCCGCGAAGAAAGCCGAGGCCGACCTCAGTATCGCGTTCGCTCGACGGAGCTCCCGGTTCTCCTTCTCCAGCTGCACGAGCCGAGCATGCGGATCGGTCTCCACCGCCGACGACCCGACCCCCAGCCCGGGGGCCCGCAGCCAGTTCCGCAGCGTCGATCCCGGGATCCCCAGCTGCTCGCCCACCTGGTTGCAGGCGCGCTTGGCCGGCATCCCCGGGTTCTCCCTGATCGTCTCGTTGACCGTGCGGACCGCACGCTCACGCAACTCGTCGTTGTACTTCCTTGGTGCAGGCATGACTCCACTCTCCTGAAGCGGTCAAGACCCTCCACTAAACCCGGGGCGGTTCAGTCCGCACGATCTTCTGGTTGGCCTGACCGAGCCAGTCGGTGAACTGCTCGTTGAAATCGGCCGGCGGCCTGAACTCGCGGCCCGGCATGAACGACGTCTCGAACCAGCCGTTGCGGCGTTCCACGATCCCCTTCGACTCCGGATCCCTCGCCTTGAGCAGCACCAGGCTCGTCGCGAGGGTCCCCATGAACGACTCCACCCCCGCAGCCCTGGAGGCACCGCGGCCGATACCGCGTTCGTTATCCCAGATCAGCCGCGAGGAACCCTGCCCAACGCCTGCAGGAGTGCCCACATGCCCAGCAGCAGATCCTCGGTCGTCTTCGACGGGATCATCCGGCCGACCGTGAACGGGAGAACGCCGCGGTCATCACCAACACCGGCAACAACACGCCCGTCCCGGTCCCGACAGGGATCCTCGCAGGCGGGAACCACAGATCACACTGCGCCGCGTCCCCGGCGTCCCAGACGAGCCGGTCAGCCGGATCCGGGCGCCGCTGCTCCGGTCGTAGCCGGGCCACGTTCTCCCGGAACTACGACTCCGATCCCGTCCAGCCGACCCTTTCCGCGATCACCGATGCCGGCATCTCCGGACACCCGGCCAGCAGCGTCTTCACCCTGGGCTCGAACACCGCGAACGAGGTCCCGGTCGGGGTCCTCACATAGCGCGGTGGCGCATCGGAGGCGACCGCCTTGACCACCGTCGTCCTCGAGATCCCCAACTGTCGATGCCGAGTGGATACTGACCCCGTGGCGCCGAGTGAATTTTGACCCCTCTCCGTCAGAGTGAGGGAGTGATCAGTGTGGAGGATTGGGCCGAGATCCGACGGCTTCATAGGTCGGAGGGGTT
>NZ_MBQD01000007.1 GCF_001693815.1 Tessaracoccus lapidicaptus
CAGGGCCATCGGTGTGAACTCCTTCACGGTGGTAGTTGGCGCTACAACCGAGGATCACGCCGATGGCCCCCTCCATCAGCTCAGGACACGCCCTCCCTGAAACCCCACCACTCCACGGGACTCACACGAGGGCCCCACCGCCGAAGGCGCGTGGGCGGCATCCCCCCGCTCCCTGAGGACCCCACCGCCGAAGGCGCGTGGGCGTCTCGAAGGGTCGTAACCCAGCCTGACACGCGGTCGCACTCGAAGGTGCCGGTCACGACCCTTCGAGACGGGCCGCGCCGCTCCGCGGGCGGCCCTCCTCAGGGAACGGGAAACGAGCCGCGCCACTGCGCGGGCGGCCCTCCTCAGGGAACGGGAAACGAGCCGCGCCGCTGCGCGGGCGGCCCTCCTCAGGGAACGGGAAACGGGCCGCCCCGCTGCGCGGGCGGCCCTCCTCAGGGACCGGGGGGACGGCCCTCCTCAGGGACCGGTGGAAGCCTGCGTCGAGGCGGCCACGTCGACCAGGCGCCCCGCAATGCCGCGAGGAGACGGCCCGCCCATCCACACGGCTCGCAGCTCGCGCTCAATCGGCCCGCCCGCGACAGGGACCGCGAGCACCCGGCCGTCCATGAGCGCGCCGCGGACGGCGTGGTTGCTCAACACGGCGGGGCCGAGCCCAGCGGCAACCGCAGCCACGATGGCGGCGTTGCTCGACAACTGCGCCACCGGGGTGGCCCGCGTCGACACCCCCGCGCACGCGGCCGCCCGGTCGAGGAAGCGACGGGTCCCCGAGCCGGGCTCCCGCTCGACCAGCGGAGTGGCGGCCAACTCCGAGACCGTCACCGCCCCGCGACGCTCGGCCCACGGGTGCTCCGGCGGAATGATCACCATCAGCCGGTCGCGGCCCACCAGACGGCTCGACACGTCGTCGGGCACCTCCGGCGACTCGACGAACCCGACGGCCACCCGCGCGTGACGGACTGCCTCGATCACCGCGTCGGAGTTGAGGATCTCGAGTGAGACGGCGGCGTCGGGGTGTGCGCGCCGCAGCGCGGCGAGCCACACGGGCGCGAGGTACTCGGCGATCGTCATGCTCGCCGCCACCGTCACCGCTCCCCCGGCGGTGGCCGTCACCGCGCCGGCGCCCGCCATGAGCCGGTCCATGGCTTCGACCACCTCCCGCGCCCAGCCCACCACCAGCGCGCCCTCGGGCGTGACGTCGGAGCCGGCCGCGCTGCGCCGCACGACGGCGAAGCCCAGCCGCCGCTCCAGCCCGGCCAGGGCGCGGCTGGCGTTGGACTGCGCCATGCCGATCTCCCGCGCCGCCGCGCCCAGCGATCCGTGCTCGGCGACGGCGACCAGCAGGCGCAGCGCCGGGAGGCCGGGCTCATCGGGAAAGATGGTCATATCGCGATCATATGACCTGCTGCGCGGATCGGGTTACCGGCCGTGGGTCGATCGGGCGCACGGTAGCTGCGTGACCAGCTTCCGCGCCGCCATCCCTGGCCTTGCCGCCTGCCTGGCGGCCGCCGTTGCGTCCGTCGCGGTGAGCCGGGTCGTCCCGCTCGCCAGTCCGCTGCTGGTGGCGATCCTCGCGGGCGTCGCCTGGCGGACGGCACGCGCCACGACGGCGTCCTGGGCCCCCGGGGTGGGCGTGGCCGGCCGGCAGTTGCTGCGCGCGGGAATCGTGCTGCTGGGCCTGCAGGTGTCGCTGGTGACGGTGGTGGGTCTCGGACCGGCGACGCTCACGCTGGTCGCCGCGGCCGTGGGCGTGACCTTCGCCACCACCGCCTGGCTGGGGCGGCGGCTGGGTCTGGGCGCGGAACAGTCGCTGCTGGTGGCCGCGGGCTTCTCCATCTGCGGTGCCGCGGCGGTCGCGGCTGCTGAAGGCGTGACCGACTCCGACGAGGAGGAGGTGGCCACGGCCGTGGCCCTGGTGGTGGTGTTCGGCACGGGGATGATCGTCGCGTTGCCGCTGCTCGCGACGGTCCTGGGGCTGACTCCGACCGCGGCCGGGCTGTGGATCGGCGCCTCCACGCACGAGGTGGCGCAGGTGGTCGCGGCCGCGGGCCTCGTGGGGGCGGAATCCCTCGGTGTGGCGGTGACGGTGAAGCTCGCCCGGGTGGCGCTGCTGGCGCCGGTCATGGGGGTCCTCGCGGGCCGGGAGCGGCGCCGGCTGCGCGCCCTGCCGGGCGCCGGTGCCCGCGACCTGCGGCTGCCGCCCGTCGTCCCGCTCTTCGTCGTGGGGTTTCTGGCGGCCATGGCCGCGCGGACCGTCGGGCTCGTGCCGGAGTCCGCGCTCACGGTCCTGGGCCAGGTCCAGCAACTCCTGCTGGCCGCGGCGATGTTCGCCCTCGGGTTGGGGGTGGACCTGCGCGCGTTGGCGACCGTGGGGCGACGTCCGCTCCTGCTCGGCGCGGCTGCCACGCTCCTCATCGGCTCGATCGGGCTCGCCGGCGCCGTCGCGATCGCCTAGCTGGTTGAAGCGGGGAGCCCTCCCGGGGCCGAACATCTGCGGACACGAACGAAGGCCGAGCATTGATTCAATGCCCGGCCTTCGCAATGTGTTCGGGGGAGGACGGCTCCCGGACTCGAATGGCTCTGAGACCTACCCGTCCGTCTCGGCGGGTGTCGGCGATGATCGTCGGCAATACATCTGGAAACCACTCGACCGCTTCGTCCATCTCTACGTCTCCTAGTGGATCTGCTTCGATGGCTTCTGCGTACCCACCATTAGACGCCTCCCGCGGCACCGGCACAAGAGCCGGAACAGAAGAATCTCCTGAGATTTTCTTACGCTGCCCGGAGTGTCGCTTGACAGGCGTCGACACAGCGCCGACGGAGGCGCACCGGGTCAGAGGGACGCCTCGGGAGGCACGAAGCGGGCCACCTCCGCCAAATCCAGGTCGGCCTCCGGAAGCTCCACGTCGAGCTCGCGGCCCCGCCACCAGAACAGCGTGGCGTGATCCTCCCAGTCGAAGATCCCACACACCCCCCGGCACCCCTCCAGCAGGCCCACCATCACCCGGCGCACCGACTCGGATTCGGAGAACATCGCGCTCATCTTCGAGCCGGTCGTGCCGAACTCGAACAGCACCAGGTCGTCGGACCCTCCCGCGGCCCAGTCCCCCATGTGCCGGTGCAGGGTCAGGTAGATGTAGCCGATCTCGTGGCGACCGTGCGCGTCCAGCCGCGGGTCGTCGCGCTGGTACCACCGGATCGCATCGTCGGGCTCGAAGGCCAGGACGATCGCGAAGTTCCACTCCGGGGTGGGGTCGTCCCACCACAGGTGCGACGGCGTCCCGGCCGTCGCCCGGAACGGCAGGGCCTCGGCGCGGTACGGGATGTCGCCGGGGGCCGGAACCTCCACGGACGTCTCGCCGGGTCGGCCCGGCGAGATGCCGGCCAGCCGGCCGAGGGCGTCCATCTCCGCGTCGCGCTCGACGAACAGCAGGTAGCGGTAGTCGAGGCCCACGGCCGATCACCTCCCTGCGCCGCCGTCGCAGTCCGAACCTCCCACGGAGGCGGCTGACCCGAGCCTAACGCGGTCGGGGGCGCCGCTGGGCGGTTCCCGTGCGGGCCCGGCGTCCCGGGTGGATCATGAGGGTGAGGGTCAAGGAAGGCCACAGCCATGAGCAGCTCTGGATCCATACGTGCGAGCATGGCTGCACGTCGAGTTCCCGCCCGTCCGGCACCCGGGCGGCGCTCCCGGTTGCTGTGGGGCGTCCTGCTGGGGATGTCGGTCCTGGTGTTCGTAGGCGGCTACCTGGTGACGAGGCCCCCGTCGAGCTATGAGGCGGTGGCCGGGCCGTCGGAGCAGGGCGTCAACACCGAGGGGGTGTTCCGGCCCGGCGGCTACATCGACATCGAGTTCCACCCCGGCATCGCCTCCATCCGCGGTCACTACCGCGGCACCGCGCAGATCCGTCTGTACCAAGGCGGCGACTCGAGTGACGCCTGGCTCGACGTGCAGATGCCGATCGGGAAGGACTGGCCCAACTCGTTCTCCGGGGACCCGGACGAGGAGGACTTCACCGTCGAACACCGGGTCTATCTCCCTGACGACGAGGTCCACCCGGGTCGGGCGGAACTCGTCCTCAACTACCAGCTCTTCTACCCGGTGGATGCCGGGCCCGGGTCGGCGCTGACCAGCTACTTCAAGGACGCCTCGGGCCGCGAGCACGTCAGCGTGCCCGTCGAGCTGTCGGCCGAACGCCTCTCACCCGCCGAGGTGGCGTGGCTGGACAGGGTCAGCGCGTGGTCACCGGTCCTCGACACGGCGGCGGCAGTGGCGCTCGTCGTCGGCATCTCGTCGCTCTTCATGCTGGCGATCAGGAGGCCGAAGCGCTGAGCCGCCTCGTCACGCCCCGGGGGCAGACGGCCGGTGGGTCGCCGCGCCGAGCGCGGCCGCCACCGCGCCCACCGCCGCCAACGCGGGGATGAGCGTGAACGCCAGGTGCACCCCGACGGCGTCCGCCAGCACGCCCAGCACGAACGGCACCACCGCCACCGCGACACCGAGCGCCACCATGATCAGCCCCTGCGCCGAGTCCTTCGACCCACGCGCCGTGGAGAGCATCAGGCTGGCCGCGAACGGATACAGCAGGCCGCAGCCCATCCCGGCGACGGCGAGGCCCAGCACCGCGACCGTCGGCGACGTCGCCAGCCACAACACGAGCCAGCCGAGTGCGTTGACCCCGAACGCCGCGACCACCAGCCTGGCCGGCGCCCACCTCGCCGTGAACCACCAGGACACCAGCCGCGACGTCGCCATCCCGCCGACGAAGGCCGCCGTCGCGGCCGCCGCGACGGCCGTACCCGCCGACGTGCGCTCCGTGATGAGGGTGAGCGCCCAGAACGTCGTGGCGCTCTCGATGGCCACGCCGAGCAGCGCCGCCAGCAGGAACCACCAGCCCGACGGCGGCAGCTGCCGCACCGCGCGCCGCAGCACTCCCCCACCCGCCGGTCCTGCCTCCGCGGGACCGGGCCCGGCCGCCGCCGTCCGCGGACCCCGGGGAGTCATGCCGCGCGACGCCGGCATCCGAAGCCAGATCACGATCGCGGCGACGCCGAGCGGGACGGTCGACAGCACCACCGGCCGCCAGCCGAAGCCCGCCGCGACACTCGCGCCGATCGCCACCGGCCCCAGCAGCCCCACCAGGGTGCCCAGGCCGTTCGCGGTGGTCACGGCGTCCGCGGGGCGCGGCGAGTGGTAGACCACGAGTCCGGTCTGGGCCGCCGCGATGGCCATGTTCCCGCCGACGGCCAGCACCACCGTCGCGGTCAGCGTCCCCGGTAGCGACGACAGCAGCGCCAACCCCGCCGCGCCCACCGCCACGAGCGCGGCGCCCAGCACCAGCGCCCCCCGCCGCCCGAGCACCCCGACGACGGCGGCCAGCGCCCCACCCGCCAGGGCCGTCCCGGCGGCCATGGCCGTGCCGTGCAGCCCGATCTGCGCCGCGGTGAACCCCACCTCGCGGCCCAGGATCTGGATCACCGGGCCGAACGCGTAGAGCAGCCATCCCCAGAGCAGGAAGGCGCCGTACATCCCCAGGCTGAAGCGGTCGAACCGGCGGGGCTCCGTCGCGCTCGCGAGGGCGGTCGGCACGTCATCCGGGAGGGTCACAGTCGAAGTGTAGGGACCGCCGACAGCGACGCGGCGCGGGCACCAGTCTCGCTGATGCCCGCGCCGCGCGGTGTGGATGACTCGTCAGGCGACGGTGTCGGCCGTCCTCGCCGGCAGCGTCTTCGGCTTGAACGACGGCCGGGTGGCCTCGTAGGCCGCGATGTCGCCCTCGTGCTGCAGCGTCATCGAGATGTCGTCGAGACCCTCGAGCAGGCGGTGCCGCGTGAAGTCGTCGATCTCGAACGGGATCTGCGTGCCGTCGGCGAGGACGACCCGGCGCTCGACGAGGTCGACCTCGATCTCCTGGCCCGGGTTCGCCTCGATGTAGTCCCAGATCCGGTCCACCGTCTGCTCGCTGACGACACCCACGACGAGGCCGGCCTTGCCGGCGTTGTTGCGGAAGATGTCGCCGAAGCGGGCCCCGATGATCGCCTTGAAACCGTAGTTCTGCAGCGCCCACACGGCGTGCTCACGCGACGATCCGGTGCCGAAGTCCGGGCCCGGCACCAGGATGGAACCGTTGCGGAACGCGTCCTGGTTCAGCACGAACTCGGGGTCGTTGCGCCAGGCGGCGAACAGGCCGTCCTCGAAGCCGGTGCGGGTGATCCGCTTGAGGTAGACGGCGGGGATGATCTGGTCGGTGTCGACGTTGCTGCGGCGCAGCGGCACGGGCACGCCGACGTGACGGGAAAACTTCTCCATGATGCGGGGCTCCTCAGGCTGAGAGGTCGGCGGGGGCGGACAGGTGGCCGGTGATGGCGGTGGCGGCGGCGACCGGCGGCGACACCAGGTGCGTGCGGCCGCCCTTGCCCTGGCGGCCCTCGAAGTTGCGGTTCGACGTCGAGGCCGCCCGCTCACCCGGCTGCAGCTGGTCGGGGTTCATGCCGAGGCACATCGAGCAGCCGGCGGCGCGCCACTCGGCGCCGAAGTCCAGGAACACCTTGTCCAGGCCCTCGGCCTCCGCCTGGAGCCGCACCCGGGCCGAGCCCGGCACGACCAGCATGCGCACGCCGTCGGCGATGCGGCGGCCCTTGAGCACCGACGCCGCCAGGCGCAGGTCCTCGATGCGGCCGTTAGTGCAGGAGCCCAGGAAGACGGTGTCGACCTTGATGTCGCGCATCGGGGTGCCCGGCGTCAGGGCCATGTACTCCAGCGCGCGGCGGGCCGTGGCCTGCTCGACGTCGGACTCGAAGTCCTCCGGGTTCGGGACAACGGCGCCCAGCGGCACGCCGTGGCCCGGGTTGGTGCCCCAGGTGACGAAGGGGGTGAGCTGGGTGGCGTCGATGTCGACCTCGACGTCGAACGTGGCGTCGTCGTCGGTGCGCAGCGTCTTCCAGTACTCGACGGCGGCGTCCCAGTCCTCGCCCTCCGGCGCGTGCGGCCGGCCCTTGAGGTAGGCGAAGGTCGTCTCGTCGGGGGCCATCATGCCCGCCTTAGCGCCCCACTCGATGGACATGTTGCAGATCGTCATCCGGCCCTCCATCGAGAGCGCCTCGACGGTCGAGCCGCGGTACTCGACGATGTAGCCCTGGCCGCCGCCGGTGCCGACCTTCGCGATCAGCGCCAGCACGACGTCCTTGGCGGTGACGCCGTCGGGCAGCTCGCCGTTGATGTTGACCGCCATGGTCTTGGGCTTCTTCTGCGGCAGCGTCTGGGTGGCCAGCACGTGCTCCACCTCGGAGGTGCCGATGCCGAAGGCCAGCGCGCCGAACGCGCCGTGGGTGGAGGTGTGCGAGTCGCCGCAGACGATCGTCATGCCCGGCTGGGTGACGCCCAGCTGGGGGCCGATGATGTGCACGACGCCCTGGTCGCGGTCACCCAGCGAGTGGATGCGGACCCCGAAGTCCTTGGCGTTCTGCCGCAGCGTCTCGACCTGCTTGCGCGAGGTGGGCTCTGCGATGGGCTTGAGGATGTCGAGGGTGGGGGTGTTGTGGTCCTCGGTGGCCAGGGTCAGGTCCGGCCGGCGGACGGGGCGGCCCGCGAGCCGCAGCCCCTCGAACGCCTGCGGGCTGGTCACCTCGTGGACCAGATGCAGGTCGATGTAGAGCAGGTCAGGCTCTCCCTCGGCCGTGCGGACGACGTGCGCGTCCCATACCTTCTCGCTCAGGGTCTTGCCCATGGGTCCTCTTCTCGACAAACGATGCCTTCAAAAGCTGCGCCAAGTATGTCCGAGGACACGCGCGGATCCAGTTTGCATGTCCACAATGTGGATTGTTAATCTCACGATATGGACGATACAAGTGGCGTCGGCGTACTCGACAAAGCGGCCGCCGTGCTGGCCGCCCTGGAGCGCAATCCCCTGACCCTCGCGGGGCTGGTCTCGGCTACCGGCCTCGCCCGCCCCACCGCTCACCGCCTGGCGGTGGCCCTCGAGCATCACCGGCTGGTCGGGCGCGACCTGCAGGGCCGGTTCGTGCTCGGCCCGCGGCTCATCGAGCTGGCCGAGTCGGCCGGCGAGGATCCGCTCCTGGCGACGGCCGGCCCCATCCTGACGCGCCTGCGCGACATCACGGGCGAGTCGGTGCAGATGTTCCGCCGCCAGGGCGACATCCGCATCTGCGTGGCCTCCGTCGAGCGCCCCACGGGCCTGCGCGACACCGTCCCCGTCGGCGCACAGCTGTCGATGACCGCCGGGTCGGCGGCGCAGGTGCTGCTCGCGTGGGAGGAGCCGGAGAAGCTCGAGAAGCTACTGGAGCACGCGTCGTTCACGATGTCGACACTGCAGAGCGTGCGGCGTCGCGGCTGGGCGCAGTCGGTCGCGGAGCGGGAGGCGGGCGTGGCGTCGGTGTCGGCGCCGGTGCTGGCGCCGTCGGGCAAGCTCATCGCGGCGGTGTCCGTGTCCGGGCCCATCGAGCGGTTGACGCGCTCCCCCGGCCGGCTGCACGCCCCGGCGGTGCTCGCGGCGGCCGAGCGGCTGAGCGAGGTGCTGCGCCGCAGCGGGGCGCCCGAGTGATGTCTCGCTGACCCTGAGAACAGCGAAGGTCCCCCAGCCGATATCGACTGGGGGACCTTCTGTTTGTAGCCCCGACGGGATTCGAACCCGCGCTACCGCCTTGAGAGGGCGGCGTGCTAGGCCGCTACACAACGGGGCCCTAGCGAGTGGAAAGCTTAACACCTTCCGCAGGGGTACTAGGACTCGAACCTAGACTGACGGAACCAGAATCCGGCGGGCTGCCAATTACCCCATACCCCTGTGCTACCGGCGAGCCGGGCACGAGTAGGAACAGTACACGATCGCGCTCACGGCCCGCAAACCGGCCCCGGTCACGGAGCGGGCGCCCGCCGTCGAGGCTGGTCCGCTGTTGCCGGCCCTACCCTCTCGTCGGGCCCCCCTGCGGCCCTGTGGGGGTTTGAGCAGATGGCACCAGTCGCTGCCGTTCAGACGCTCAGGCTGAGCGGCAGCGTCGCGACGAGTGGTGCCATCTGCTCAAACCCTCAGACCCCACCCCACCCCACTCCCGCCCCCGAGACCGCTGGTTATCCACAGGCGGGGAGTCGCCCCTTGTCCGCGACGGCGCGCGTCCCGAGACTGGGCGCATGGACCCCGAGATCGCAGCTGCGGTGCGCGACGGCGTCGTCACGGCCAAGCTCACGCCCCGCAAGGCGCGGGCTCTCAACGCCTACGCCTGCCGCGGTCAGCTCGAACGGGTTCTGCCTGGGGTCTACGGCCTGCCAGGTGCCGCGTCGTCGATCCACACACGCCTCCAAGCCGTCCGGGCGTACGGCGACGACCTCACGCTCGTCAGACGCAGCGCGGCCGCCCTGACGTTCTGGCCCGAGGTCGGAGACGACGACGAGCTCCACATCGCCTGCCCCCGAAAGCTCACCCCGGGTTACGGCCTGGCGGTGGAGCAGCGTCTCATCCCTCCGGAACTGCTGACGCGCCGTGAGGGCGTGCTGTGCACGGTGCCCGAGCTGACCGTGCTGGACCTGATCCCCGAATTCGGGGGCGACGTGATCCAGGAGGCGCTCCGACGGCGGGCCTGCACGCTCAAGCAGATGCGCCGCGCTCTCGCCCTGACCCCTCGGCGTCGTTTCAACAGGCTCCGGCGCGACCTGCTGGACCAGTCCCGGGACTCGCCATGGTCGGCGCTCGAACTGAGGGCGCATGCGGCACTCCGCGAGGCGGGGATCACCGGCTGGATCTCCAACCTGCCCGTCACCGCGTGTGGGCGTAGGCACTACGTGGACGCGGGGTTCAGGAAGGAGATGGTCGCCTTGGAGATCGACGGCTACGAATTCCACGGGTCACGAGAGTCCTTCCATCGCGATCGGGCGCGGGATATCGACCTCATGCGGGCCGGCTGGCTGGTCGCGCACTTCACCGAGAAGACCCTTCCCTCCCTCGTGGACACCACGCGTGCGCTGCTGGCGCAGCGCGGGCGGCCGACCTAACAGCTGACGCTGACCCGTGGGTCATCGTCGACCCATCGCACAGCGTCCCTCGCCAGGCAATCTTGAGCAGATGGCACCACTCGTGCGGCGTCGCACGCTCGGCCCCTGCGTGACTCCCGCGACGAGTGGTGCCATCTGCTCAAACCCCACCGGCCCACACCCGCCGCACCACACACCACGCCCGCCGCCCACCGGGAGCGAGTCACGGGGTGAGCGTCGCGACCCGCATCCGGCGGCCGATCCACCACGCCGCGACACCGAACAGCGCGAACCCCGCGATGTTCCACGCCGCCTCGTCCCACGCGATGGACGTCACCCCCCGCAGCTCGGCCAGCGACGTCGTGAACATCGCGTACCCGTACGCGGCCAGGTTGTTGACCACATGCGCCGCGACACCGGCCTCCAGCCCCCCGGTCACCACCACCAGCGCCCCGGCGATCAGCCCGAACACCAGCCGGTGCGTGAACAGCGCCGGGTTCTGCAGCCCGTGCAGCAGCGCGAACACCACCGCGGACCCGACGACGCCCACCCACGCCCGCCCGCTCGCTGACCCGATGGTCTGGAGCAGATAGCCGCGGAAGAAGACCTCCTCGGCGGCTGCCTGCAGCGGCGACGTCACCAGCACCATCGCCAGGAACGCCGGCCACCCCGTCTGCCCCGCATGGAACTCGGGCACCCCGCGCACCGCGAACGACGCCCACAGCACCGCGTTCAGCAGCACCGCCGCGACAACGAGTGTCGCCAGCAGGTAGCGCCACCGCACCCCTGGCTGCACCGACGCCACCCACCGCGGCCGGACCCGGTGCAGGTAGCGCACCAGCAGCAGCACCACCGGGATCAGCGCGGCCAGCGCCAGGTGCCCGGCGGCGGGGCCCTCCGGCAGTTCGTACGCCGACGCCGCCCGCTGGTATGCCGCGAAGTCGCCGCCCCCGCGCACCAGGAAGCCGACCCGCAGCACCAGCGCCGAGATCACCGGCACCAGCACAGCGAACGCGCTGAACGCGAGCAGCGCCCCGAAGCCCGCGACCATCCCGGCACCCGGCCGGCGCAGCACCAGCGGATACCCCACCCCCGACGGCGGGTCCACCGGCTCGCCCCCGGGGAGCAGCGGCGCCAGGCTCACGCGTCGGCGACGGGGTTGCTGAGCGCCCCCAGCCCGTCGATCTCGACGGTGACCCGGTCCCCCGGCTCCATCGCCCCGACGCCGGCCGGCGTGCCCGTCAGGATGAGGTCGCCTGGCAGCAGGGTCGTGAACGACGAGATGTAGCTGACCAGCTCGGCGATGCCGCGCACCATCTGCGAGGTGGACCCCTGCTGGCGCACCTCGTCGTTCAGGCGAGTCTCGAGGCCGAGGTGCTCGGCCTCCTCGATGGTCAGATGCGTGTTCATCCACGGCCCCAGCGGCAGGAACGTGTCGGAGCCCTTGGCGCGGGCCCACTGGCCGTCGGTCGCCTGCCAGTCGCGGGCGGTGACGTCGTTGGCGATCGTGTAGCCGAAGATCACCTCGGGCACGCGCTCCACCGGCACCTGCTTGCAGATGCGGCCGATGACGATGGCCAACTCACCCTCGAAGTGCAGGTTGGTGCAGCCCTCGGGGCGCAGGATCGTGTCCTCCGGCCCGATGACCGACGTGTTCGGCTTGAAGAACAGCAGCGGCGACTCGGGCACGTCGCCGCCCATCTCCTTGGCGTGGTCGGCGTAGTTCTTCCCCACCGCGACCACCTTGCTCCGCGGGATCACCGGTGCCAGGAACCGCACCTCGTCCAGGTGGTGCCGCTCGCCGGTGTAGTTGACCGGCACGCCGGCCAGCGGGTCGGCCGTCAGGACCGCCACCGTGTCCGGGTGCTCACCCCCGTCGACGGCGAGCTCGATGATCCCGTAGGCCGGGTCCTGACCATCCTTGACGAAACGTGCGATGCGCATGGCGCCCAGCGTAGTGGAGGGCTACCCGGCGTCGACGTGCGTGAGGATGCCGTAGGCCAGCGAGTCCATGAGCGCCTCCCACGACGCCTCGATGACGTTGGTGCCGACGCCCACGGTCGTCCACGTGTAGCCCTTGTACGACGTGTCGATGAGCGTGCGCACCGACGCGTCGGTGCCGTGCCCCTCGTCGAGGATCCGGACGCGGTAGTCGGTGAGTTCGAAGTCCGCGACCTCCGGGAAGGGCGTGGCCAGCGCCTGGCGCAGCGCGCCGTCGAGGGCGTTGACGGGGCCGTTGCCCTCCCCGACGACCATGTGCCGGTCCCCCTTGGCGGTCAGCTTCACGGTCGCCTCGGAGATGTTGACGCCGTCGCGCTCCTCCGTGAACACGCGCCAGGACTGCACCTGGAAGGGGAGCTCGAGGACGCCCAGCTCGTCGCGCAGCAGCATCTCGAACGACGCATCCGCCGACTCGTAGGAGTAGCCCTCGGATTCCTTGGCCTTGACCCGCTCGGTGATCTTGGCGGCGGTCCCCCGGTCGGCCAGGTCGAAGCCGAGCTGCTCGCCCTTGATCTGGATGTTCGCGCGGCCGGCCATGTCGGAGATGAGCATGCGCATGTCGTTGCCGACCAGCGCCGGGTCGACGTGCTGGTACAGGTTCTCGTCGACCTTGATCGCCGAGGCGTGCAGCCCCGCCTTGTGCGCGAAGCTGGAGTGCCCGACGTAGGGCTGCCGGCCGAGCAGCGGCTGGTGCGCCACGAGCGCGATCGCGTGCGCCACGCGGGTGAGGTCCGCCAGCTGGTCCGCCGGCAGGATGTCCCAGCCGTACTTGAGCTGCAGGTTGGGGATGAGCGCCGACAGGTCCGCGTTGCCGGTGCGTTCGCCGTACCCGTTGAAGGTGCCCTGGATGTGCATGACGCCAGCCTCGACGGCGGCCAGCGTGTTCGCGACCGCGCAGGCGGTGTCGTTGTGGCAGTGCACGCCCAGGTTCGCGCCGGTGGCCGCGGCCGCGGCGACGATCTCGGCCATCCAGCTGGGCAGCATGCCGCCGTTGGTGTCGCACAGCACGACGACCTCGGCACCGGCGTCGTGCGCCGTCTGCACGACCTTGATGGCGTACTCGGGGTTGGCGCGGTAGCCGTCGAAGAAGTGCTCGCAGTCGACGAACACCCGCCGCCCCTGCGAGCGCAGGTACTGCACCGTGTCGGTGATCATCTCGAGGTTCTCCTCGAGCGTGGTGCGCAGGGCCCGGTACACGTGCTCGTCGTGCGACTTCGCGACGATGCAGATGACCTCGGTGTCGGCGTCCACCAGCGCCTGCGTCAACGCATCGTCAGCGGCCCTGGCGCCGGCCTTGCGCGTGGCGCCGAACGCGACGAGCTTGGAGCGCTGCAGGTTCAGCTCCTTCGCCCGGACGAAGAACTCGGTGTCGTTGGGGTTGGCGCCCGGCCACCCGCCCTCGATGAACGTGACGCCCAGCTCGTCGAGGTAGCCGGCGATCCGCAGCTTGTCCGCCACCGACAGGTGGATGCCCTCCTGCTGCGCGCCGTCGCGCAGGGATGTGTCGAAGATGTGGAACTCGGCCGGGCGGGTCGGCAGGGTCGGCATTGATCTCTCCCAGGGGTCGCGGGTCAGAGCGAAGGATACCCGCCGAGCCCCGCTGTGCCGACGTCTCAGCCAGTGGACGGGCACCGTGCGCCCCTGTCCGCCGACGGGGGCAGGCCGTAGGGTCTGCAGGCATGACTGAGACCCGTACCCTCGCCGTCATCGGCGGCGACGGCATCGGCCCCGAGGTGACGGCGGAGGCGCTGAAGGCGCTGACCGCGGTCGCGGGCCCGGACGCCTTCGACTTCGTCCACTACGACCTCGGCGCCGAGCGCTGGCAGCGCACCGGCGAGGTCCTGCCCGACTCGGTCCTCGAGGAGCTCAAGACCGTCGACGCCATCGTGCTGGGCGCGGTCGGCGCGGCCCCGGGATCGAAGGCGATCCCGAGCGGGCTGCTGGAGCGCGGCCTGCTGCTCAAGCTGCGGTTCGCGTTCGACCACGCGATCAACCTGCGCCCCTCGAAGCTGTACCCCGGCGTGCCCACTCCCCTGGCCCCGCGGATCGTCGACGGCAAGTCGGTCGACTTCGTCGTCGTCCGCGAAGGCACCGAGGGCCTGTACTGCGGCAACGGCGGCGCCGTGCGCGTCGGCACCCCGCACGAACTCGCGACGGAGGTGTCGGTCAACACCGCCTACGGTGTCGAGCGGGTAGTCCGCGACGCCTACCGCCGGGCCCAGTCCCGCCGCGGCCAGCTGACGCTGCTGCACAAGCACAACGTGCTCGTCAACGCCGGCAGCCTGTGGAACCGGATCTTCACCGAGGTCGGCGAGGAGTTCCCCGACGTCGAGCGCCGTTACCTCCACATCGACGCCGCGATGATCGCCATGGTGGTCGACCCGGCGCAGTTCGACGTCATCGTCACCGACAACCTGTTCGGCGACATCGTCACGGACCTGGCCGCGGCGGTCACCGGCGGCATCGGCCTGGCCGCGTCGGCCAACATCAACCCCTCCGGCGAGTTCCCGTCGATGTTCGAGCCGGTCCACGGCTCGGCGCCGGACATCGCCGGCCAGGGCATCGCCGACCCGACGGCCGCCATCTCGTCGATGGCGCTGCTGCTCGATCATCTCGGTCGCCCGGAGCTGGCCGCCCGCATCGACGAGGCCGTCAGCGCCGACATCGCCGACCGCGGCGCGGAGCGGTTCCGCACCACGGAGATTGGCGACCGCATCGCGGCCCGCCTCGCCTGAGGTTCACACAACGACACCCCGGCTCCCTGCCCCCGACCGCACCTGGCGAATCGGGGACGGGAAGCCGGGGTGCGTTCGTCCCGGGCGCCGTCGTCAGGGCTCGACGGTGACCTTGATCGCCTCGCCCTTCGCGACGATGTCGAAGGCGGTGAGCGCCTCGGCCAGCGGCACGCGGCGCGTGATGAGGTCACGCACCGGGATGCGACCGGACGCGATGTGGTCGAGCGCCGCCCGGTGGTGGGCCGGGGCGGAACCGTTCGCGCCGTGGATGTGCAGCTGCCGGTAGTGGACGAGGTTGCTGTCGCACGTGATGGTCGGGTTCGTCTTCGGCAGCCCGCCGAAGAACGAGATCCGCCCGTTGCGGGCCGCCATCGCGATGGCCTGCTCCTGGTTCACGTTGGCCGGCGTGGCCGTGATCACGACGTCGGCGCCGCGCCCGTCGGTCAGCCGCAGCACCTCCGCCACGGGATCGACGCTCGACGCGTCGATCGTGACGTCCGGCGCGACGGCGTCGGCCGACATCGCGAGCCGGTCGGCGTTGATGTCGACCATGATGACCCGGCCGACCTTGTGGACGCCGCGGGCGATGCGCACGTGCATGCACCCGATGGGCCCGGCCCCGAAGATGACGACGGTGTCGCCCTCCTCGATGCCCAGCTGCTCCTGCGCGTTGATGGCGCAGGCGAACGGCTCGACGGCGGAGGCCTCGTCGAATCCGACGCCGTCGGGGATCAGGTTCAGCCCGTCGACCTTGAGGACCTGCTCCGGCACGATCATGTACTCGGCGAAGCCGCCGTCGTACTGGTAGCCGACGGAGGTCTGGTTCTGGCACACGGCCATCCAGCCCTTGCGGCACTCGTGGCAGTCGCCGCAGGGCACGGCGGCGATGACCTGGACGCGGTCGCCTGCCTTGAAGCCGCCGCGGGCCTCGGGGCCCACCTCGACGACCTCACCGGCGATCTCGTGGCCCATCGTGGTCACGCGGGTGATGTTGACGTGGCCGTTGGCGCGGATCTTGACGTCGGTGCCGCAGGTCGAGCAGTTGCGGACCCGGATCTTCACCTCCGCCGGGCCGCATTCGGGCTCCGGGACGTCCTCGAGCCGGACGTCGCCGGGGGCGTGGAATCTCAGTGCGAGCATGCTCACTCCTCAGTGGGGGTCAGGAGGCTGATGACCTCGTCGGGGGTACGGGCGGTGCGGAGGCGCTGCGAACGCTCCTTGTCGGCCAGGACGCTCGCCAGCGCGGCCAGGATCGACACGTGCTCGTCGCTGTTGGACGCGATGGGGATGACGACGTTGACGGTGTGACCGTCCCAGTCGACCCCGTCCGGGAACTGCAGGAAGCCGAGCGCCGCGGAGCGGATGTGGGTCCGCGACTCGTTGGTGCCGTGCGGGATCGCGACGCCCTGACCGAGGAACGTCGAGGTCTGGTGCTCGCGCAGGAGCATGCCGTCGATGTAGGCGGGGTCGGCAGCACCGCTGGCCACGAGCACGTCGCCGGCCTGGCGGATCGCGTCCTCCTTGGCGACGCTGGCCAGCCCCATCCGGACGTTGGAGGCCGGGAGGATGCCGGGGGCCAGCTTCTTCTTCGGCCTGGTGAGGGTCGCGGTGGCGGTGGCGCCGGCCGCGGGCTGGGCGACCGCCGACGGTGCGGCCTCCCCGATGCCGGCGGCGGTCAGGAGTCGACCCTCGCGGATGGCGAGTTCGACGCGGTCGAAGGCCGGGTCTCCGAGGTAGGACGAGAAGGGCACGACGAGGGCGCCGGCCGCCTTGGCCTCGGCGCGCTTCGCGAGGCCCTCATGGGTGAGGACGACCTGCGCGTCGACGGGGATCTGGTCGACGGGGGTGTGGACGACCTCGACGCCGTAGGGGGCCAGCCGCTTGCGCATCTGCCCGGCCACCATGACCGAGGACCCCATGCCGGCGTCGCAGGCGATGACGAGCTTGGTCACGTCGGAGCCGAGGACGGCCGAACCGGACTCCATGGACTCGATCGCGTGCACCTGCTCCTCGACGACGTCATCCTCGGCGCCGCGGCCGAACTTCAGCAGCACGGAGGCCACGAGGAAGGACACGACGGCGGCCGTCAGGACGGTGGCAAGCATGGGCAGGTGGCCGCCGGGAGGCGTCACCGCGAGGTACGCGAGGATCGATCCGGGCGACGGCGGGCCGGCGAGCCCGGCGCCGAGCGTGGTGGCGACGAACAGGCCCGACATCGAGCCGGCGATGGTCGCGAGGATCATCACGGGGCGCATGAGGATGTAGGGGAAGTAGATCTCGTGGATGCCGCCGAGGAAGTGGATGACGATCGCGCCGGAGGTGGAGGCGCGCAGCGACTTCGGGCCGAACAGCATGAAGGCGGTCAGCAGGCCGAGGCCGGCGCCGGGGTTGGACTCGACCATGTAGAGGATCGACTTGCCCGCGGTCTCCACGTCGATGGCCGCCAGCGGCGTGAAGATGCCGTGGTTGATCGCGTTGTTGAGGAACAGCACCTTGCCCGGCTCGACGAAGATCGACGCCAGGGGCAGCAGGCCGGCCGCGACCAGCGCGTTGACGCCGGCCGACAGCACCGCCACGATCGCGGCCACGACCGGGCCGACGCCCAGCGTGCCGACGATGGCGAGGATCATGCCGATGATGCCGAGCGAGAAGTTGTCGACGACCATCTCGAAGCCAGCCCGCACCTTGCCCTCGACGGCGCGGTCGAACAGCCTGAGCAGGTAGGCGGCGGCCGGGCCCATGATCATGGCGCCGAGGAACATCGGCGTGCCGCTGAGGGTCGCGAACTCGGTGATGCCGCCGATGATCACGCCCGCCGTCGCGATGGCCCCGACGACGGCGCCGCGGTGGCCGTGGACCATCCGGCCGCCGGTGTGGCCGATGAGGATGGGCAGCAGGAAGTACAGCATCGGGCCGACGAGGCCGGCGAGGGTCGCGTTCGGCAGCCAGCCGGTCTCGATGAACAGGGCGGTGATGAGGCCCCAGGCGATGAAGGCCCCGATGTTGGGCATGATCATGCCGGCCAGGTAGCCGCCGAATTTCTGGATCCGGGCGCGCACGCCGGATCCCTCCAGGTTCTTGTTGACGCGTGCGTCGGGAAGAGCCGTCATTGTCTTCTCCCATGGTCGCCGCCCCACGCCCCTATGCGTACAGCGGATGGACCCCCTGGTCCACGGACCCCATCTTGGGCCCAAACCAAAGCGATGTCAAGTAATCATCTACATGTAAATGTTGTTTCGCATTGTTTTGGTCCTCCCGGCATGACAAAGGGCCCGCGACCGGGTGTGGTCGCGGGCCCTTGCCTGGACGGGGTCAGCGGGCGGCTGAGCCTTCCACGTAGTCCGAGTCATCGGTCTTGACCCAGCTCATGAGCTTGCGCAGCTCGCGGCCGGTCTCCTCGATCGGGTGGGCCTCGCCCTTCGCGCGCAGTTCCTTGAACTCCGGCGCGCCGGCGTCCTGGTCGTCGATGAACCGCTGGGCGAAAGTGCCGTTCTGGATGTCGGTGAGGACGGCCTTCATGTTCTCCTTGACGCGCGCGTCGATGACCCGCGGCCCGGAGACGTAGTCGCCGTACTCGGCGGTGTCGGACACGCTCCAGCGCTGCTTGGCGATGCCGCCCTCGTACATGAGGTCGACGATGAGCTTCAGCTCGTGCAGGCACTCGAAGTACGCGACCTCGGGCTGGTAGCCGGCCTCGACCAGGGTCTCGAAGCCTGCCTGGACCAGCGCGGACGCGCCGCCGCAGAGGACGGCCTGCTCGCCGAACAGGTCGGTCTCGGTCTCCTCGGTGAAGGTGGTCTTGATGCCGCCCGCGCGCAGCGCGCCGATGGCCTTCGCGTAGCTCAGCGCCAGCGGCCAGGCGTTGCCCGTCTCGTCCTTCTCCACCGCGATGATGGCCGGGACACCGCGACCGTTGGCGTATTCGCGACGCACCAGGTGGCCGGGGCCCTTCGGGGCCACCATGCACACGTCCACGCCCTCGGGCGGGGTGATGTAGCCGAAGCGGATGTTGAAGCCGTGCGCGAAGAAGAGGGCGTCACCCTTGGTCAGGTGCGGCTCGATCTCCTCCTTGTAGAGGGTCCGCTGCACCTGGTCCGGCGCCAGGATCATGATGAGGTCGGCCTCTTCGACGGCCTCGGCCACCGGCAGCACCCGCAGTCCCTCCGCCTCGGCCTTCGCCGCGGACGGCGAGCCGGGGCGCAGGCCGACGCGCACGTCCACCCCGGAGTCGCGCAGCGACAGCGCGTGCGCGTGGCCCTGCGAGCCGTAGCCGATGACGGCGACGTGGCGACCCTGGATGATCGACAGGTCGGCGTCGGAGTCGTAGAACATTTCTGCCATGGGTTCTCCTTGTTGGGTTTCTACTTCGCTTTGTTCTCGGACATGCTCTTGGAGCCGCGGCCCAGGGCGACCTGGCCGGACTGCACGAGCTCGATGATCCCGTGCGGCGCGAGCATCTCCAGCAGCGCCGCGAGCTTCTCGTCGCTGCCGGTGGCCTCGACGGTGATGGACTCCGCCGACACGTCCACGGCCTTGCCGCGGAACAGGCTCACGACGTCGATGACCTGGCTGCGGGTGTTCACGTCGGCGCGCACCTTCACCAGCATCATCTCGCGGCGGACCGCCGACTCACCGAGCTCGAGGACCTTGCGGATCTCGATGAGCTTGTTCAGCTGCTTGACGATCTGCTCGAGGGCCGCGTCGTCCTCCACCTGCGCCACGACCGTCATGCGCGACACCTCCTCGCGCTCCGTCGGTCCGACGGCCAGCGACTGGATGTTGAACCCGCGGCGCGAGAACAGCGCCGCGATGCGCGTCAGGACACCTGGGCGGTTCGAGACCAGGATGCTCAGGGTGTGGGTCTTCACAGCACTTCCTCTTCCCAATCGGGGGCCATGTCGCGGGCCACGCGGATCTCATCGTTGCTGACACCGGCCGGCACCATCGGCCACACCATGGCGTCCTTGTGCACGACGAACTCGACGACGACGGGCCGGTCGTTGATCTCCAGCGCCTGCTGGATCGCCGCCTCCATCTCCACCTCGTTCGTGGCGCGGAGCCCCACGCAGCCCATGGCCTCGGCGAGCTTCGGGAAGTTCGGCAGCGACTCGGT
Organism: Tessaracoccus lapidicaptus; assembly: GCF_001693815.1. Taxonomy (GTDB): domain Bacteria; phylum Actinomycetota; class Actinomycetes; order Propionibacteriales; family Propionibacteriaceae; genus Arachnia; species Arachnia lapidicapta. The sequence continues at coordinate 19,832 of NZ_MBQD01000007.1, forward strand.
CATCAGGTCGGTGTTGGAGTAGCGGCCCTCGTAGAACAGGGACTGCCACTGCCGCACCATGCCCAGCGCGTTGTTGTTGATGATCGCGATCTTGATCGGGATGTTGTTCAGCGCGCAGGTGACCAGCTCCTGGTTGGTCATCTGGAAGCAGCCGTCGCCGTCGATGCCCCACACCGTGGTGTCCGGGTTGGCCACCTTCGCGCCCATCGCCGCCGGCACGCAGAAGCCCATGGTCCCGGCCCCGCCGGAGTTGATCCACGTGTTCGGCTTCTCGTGCGGGAGGAAGTGCGCGCACCACATCTGGTGCTGCCCGACCCCGGACACGTAGATGGAGTCGCTGGGGCTGAGCTGCCCGATGCGCTGGATGACCTCCTGCGGGGACAGGCGGCCGTCGGGGGCTTCGTCCCAGCGCGGCTGGTAGCGGGACTTCATGATGCCCAGCTGGCGGCGCCAGGCATCGGCCTCCGGCGCGGGATGCGCCTCGACCGCCTGGTTGAGCTGGATGAGGGTCTCGCGCACGTCGCCGACGATGGGGATGTCCACCGGCTTGTTCTTGCCGATCTCCGCCGGGTCGACGTCGGCGTGGATGATCTTCGCGTGCGGCGCGAAGCTGTCCAGCTTCCCCGTGACCCGGTCGTCGAACCGCGTGCCGAGTGCGACGATCAGGTCCGCCTTCTGCAGCGCGCCCACCGCCGCGACCGTGCCGTGCATGCCGGGCATGCCCATGTGCAGGTCGTGGCTGTCGGGGAACTGCCCGCGGGCCATGAGCGTGGTCACGACAGGGATCCGCGTCTTCTCCACGAACTCGGCCAGCTCGGCCGAGGCCCGCGCCAGCGCGACGCCGCCGCCGACGTACAGGACCGGCCGCTTGGACTCCGAGATCAGCTTGGCCGCGGCCCGGATCTGCCGCGAGTGGGGCTTGACCGTCGGCTTGTAGCCCGGAAGGTCCAGCTCCTCGGGCCACACGAAGGGCGCCGTCTTGACCAGGGCGTCCTTGGCGATGTCGACGAGGACCGGGCCCGGGCGGCCGGTGGCGGCGATGTGGAACGCCTCCTGGATGGCCAGCGGGATGTCCTCGACGCGCTTGATGAGGAAGCTGTGCTTCGTGATCGGCATGGTGATGCCCCGGATGTCGGCCTCCTGGAAGGCGTCGGTCCCGATGGCGTGGCTGTTGACCTGGCCGGTGATCGCGACGAGCGGCGTCGAGTCCATGTACGCGTTAGCGATGGGGGTCACGAGGTTGGTGGCGCCCGGCCCGGACGTCGCGATGCACACACCCACGCGTCCCGAGCTCATGGCGTAACCCTCGGCCGCGTGGCCGGCGCCCTGCTCGTGACGCACCAGGATGTGGCGGATCGTCGAGTCGAACAGCGGGTCGTACGCCGGGAGAATCGCACCGCCGGGGATACCGAACGCTACGTCGACACCCATCCGCTCGAGCGACTCGACGAGCGCCTGCGCCCCCGTCATGACCTGACCGTCTGTCTGTGCCATCGCCTCTCCCTTCAATCGTTCGCCGGCTGTCGTGTGCCATGAAAAAACCCCCGTTGCCCGGAATGGGCACACGAGGGAGCGCTTCGGTTCGTCTGCGGGCCGAAGCGCTTATGGAATGACTACGAGCCGGGTGATGGGCATGCGACAACCTTCGTGGCTCCGCCCCGTCGTGTCAAGCACCGCCGCACCTGGTCCCGACATGTAAGACGGCGGGCCGGGAAACCCGACCCGCCGCCTTCAGAGGTGGTGCTCAGACGCGGTCCGCCACAGGGGTGGTCCCGACCGTCTTGATGGTGGTCAGCGCCCAGCCGATGAGGCCGAACAGGAAGCCCAGGCCGATGACCAGGGCGGCGACGCCGTAGGACACGACCGAGGTGAACAGCGACGCGCGCAGGAAGGAGCCGTTCATGGCCGTGGTCCGCTGCGCGGTGTACTCCTCGGCCGCGGCCTCGTCGCCCGCCTCCTTGGCCTCGCGGGCCAGGGCGCCGAGTTCGGCGTAGGTCTTGCCGTCGGCACCGGCGAGGGCGTGGGTGTTGATGATGTCCGCCTGCGCGTAGGCGCTGAGCGGCCCGGCGACCTGCTTGCCGGCGTAGGCCCCACCCATGAAGGTGGAGTCGGCCGGAACGGTGATGTTCTCAGCCTTGAGCTGCGAGGAGACGGTGCCCCACACGAGGGCGCCGGCGATGATCATGACGATCCCGGCGACGATCGACACGATGCCGACGATCTTGGTGGCCTTCATTGAGGTCCCTTTCTGTATCTGTTGCGGACGCGTCCACGTCCCGATGCAGACCAATCTAGACCTCCTCGGTATACCCATTACCGGGGGGTGGTATTAAGCCCTGCGGGGGTATGGGTTAGGGTGCCCGCCGCAGCCGCTCCTCGACCGCATCGAGATCGCTGTCGACCGGGCCGCGCATGCCCGTGATGCCCGGGTTGTCGGCGTAGCGGGGCAGCACGTGGACGTGGGTGTGAAGGACCTCCTGGCCCGACACGGGGCCCGCGTTGGACAAGATGTTGCACGCCTGCGCCCCCAGTCGCTCCTTGAGGAGGCGGCCCACCCGTGCCACCGCCGGAGCGATCTCGGCGAGTGCCTCGTCGTCGGCCAGCGCGTCGACGGAGTGCCGGCGCGGCACCACGAGCGTGTGCCCCTCCTGCCAGGGATGGATGTCGAGGAACGCGATCGCGACCTCGTCCTCGTAGATGCGCCGTGCCGGGATGTCCCCGGCGACGATGGCGCAGAAGAGACAGTCCATGGTTCCTCCTAGCGGACTTCGAACCCGGCCTCCCGCAGACCGGTCTTTACCTCGTCGATGCTGAGGGTGCGGTAGTGGAAGACGCTGGCGGCGAGCACGGCGTCGGCCCCGGCCCGGGCGGCCGCCACGAAGTGCTCGATGCGCCCCGCTCCCCCGGACGCGATGAGAGGCACGTCGACCACCTCGCGCACGGCCCGGATCATCTCCAGGTCGAAGCCGTCGGTGGTCCCGTCGGCGTCCATCGAGTTGAGCAGGATCTCGCCCACCCCCCGCGCGCACGCCTCGCGGGCCCATTCGATGGCGTCGACCCCGGCGGAGCGGCGGCCCCCGTGGGTCGTGACGCCGAAACCCGACGGCATGCCCTCCTCACGGCGGGCATCGACGGACAGAACGAGGACCTGGTCGCCGAACGTCCGTGAGATCTCGTCGATGACCGCCGGGCGCGCGAGGGCGCCCGTGTTGATGCCGACCTTGTCCGCGCCGCTGCGCAGCAGGCGGTCGACGTCGGCCACCTCCCGCACGCCGCCCCCCACGGTCAGCGGGATGAACACGGTCTCCGCACAGCGGGCGACCATGTCGCGGGTCGTGGCCCGACCGTCCGACGACGCGGAGATGTCGAGGAACGTCAACTCGTCGGCGCCCTCCGCCGAGTACTTCGCGGCCAGCTCGACGGGGTCACCCGCGTCGCGCAGCGACCGGAAGTTGACGCCCTTGACGACCCGGCCGTCGTGGACGTCCAGGCAGGGGATCACGCGCAGTGCTACGGCCATGCGCGCCAACCTAGTCCTCGGTCAGATCCGCCGCCACCACGCCGCGGCGCATCTCATCGGCCGCGATGAGGCAGGTCCGGCGCAGGTCGCCCGGCCCGGCGGCGGCCGCGAGCTGCCCGGCGAGGTCGATCACCTGGCGCACCCAGCGGACGAAGTCGCCGGCCGACAGCCCGGTGTGCAGCAGCACCTTGGCCAGATCCTGCCCGCTCGCCCACCGCCAGGCGGCCTCCGCGAAGCCGATGTCGGGCTCGCGTCCGCGGTCGATGCGGTGCTTGCGCTCGAGGAGGCCGACCTCGCGCCAGACGGACCGGAGCTCGGACTGGGCCCGCTCGGAGGCCGCGTCGGGCATGCGGGGTGCCACGGCGTCGCGGGTCGGCCGCGACTCGTACAGCAGCGTCGACAGCACCGCCGCCAGCTGCGGCGGGGTGAGGTCGGCGAAGACGTCGCGGCGCACGCACTCGGCCGCGACGAGATCCAGTTCGTTGTAGATGCGCCGCAGCATGCGGCCCGCGTCGGTGAGGACGTCGCCGTCGAGGTAGCCGAGCTCCTCGAGGACCGCGGTGATGCGGTCGAACTGGACGGCCAGCGAGTTCGCGCGGGCGACGGCGTCGACCTCGACCCGTTTCGCCTCCCGCTCCAACCGCAGGGCCCGGGCGGCCTCGACCGCGTGCAGCTCGCGGTCCGGGCACTCGTGGCAGGGGTGCGCGGCCAGGTCTGCCCTGAGATCGGCGATCTCGCGGGCGACGTCGTCGTCGGTCGGGACCGTCAGGTCCGGCACCGCCGGATCGAGTTCCTCGAGCTTGGCCGACATCGCCGCCAGCAGCGCCCGGCGGTCGCGGCGCTCGCGCAGCGAGAAGTCCTTGGGGATCCGGACCCGGCCGACCGGCTCTACCGGGCCGCGCAGGTCATGCGGCTGGAGCTTGAGCACCGTGTGATCGCCGGCGATGACCTGGGCCCACGGCTCGGCGTCGCGGTGGTTCTTCCGCCCGGTGCGCAGCACCACCACCCATTCCTGCCGCGGCAGGTGGATGACGTCGCCGGGAGTCAGTGCGCCGAGGCTGTCGGACACGGCCTCGGCGTGCTGGGCCTTGCGGGCCCTCGACGACGTGGCCTCCAGTTGCGCGATGCGCTCGCGCAGCTGCGCGTACTCCATGAAGTCGCCCAGGTGGCACTGTGCGGCCTCGACGGCGGCGCGCAGGTCCGCCGTGAACCGTCGCCCGGTGCGGGCCGCCGTCACGACGGACTTGTCGGTCTGGAACTGGGCGAAGGACTGGTTGAGCAGGTCCCGGGCCCGTTCGCGGCCCAGGGTGGCCATGAGGTTGACCGCCATGTTGTACGTGGGCGCGAAGCTGGACCGCAGCGGATACGTGCGCCGCGACGCGAGACCCGCGACCGCCCGCGGGTCCATCCCCGACTGCCACAGGACGACGGCGTGGCCCTCGATGTCGATGCCGCGGCGCCCGGCGCGGCCCGTCAGCTGCGTGTACTCGCCCGGGGTGATGTCGACGTGGCTCTCGCCGTTGTACTTGACGAGCTTCTCCAGCACCACGGTCCGGGCCGGCATGTTGATGCCCAGCGCCAGCGTCTCGGTGGCGAAGACGATCTTGAGCGCGCCCGTGGCGAAGCTCTCCTCGACGATGGCCTTGAACGCGGGCAGCTGGCCGGCGTGATGCGCCGCGACACCCGCCATGAGCGCGTCGCGGAAGTCCTCGAACCGCAGGGCCTCCAGATCCGCGACGCTCAGTCCCGCGACGTGCTTGTCCGCGATCCGCCCCAGCTGCGCGGCCTCGGCGCGGGAGGTCAGCGTGATGCCCGCGTTGTAGACCTGGCCGACGGCGGCGTCGCAGCCGACGCGCGAGAAGATGAAGTAGATCGCCGGCAGGAGCTCGGCGCGGTCCAGCACGACGGCGACCTCGCCGCGGCTGGTGGGCCGGCCCGCGAAGCGGGAGTGGGCGGCGCCGCCGAACTGTCCCGATCCCTGCCCCGGCCGGTCCTTGCCGCGGCCGCTGCGGCCGCGGGGACGGCGCGAGTCGTCGCGCACGCGCGACGCCTCCGCCTTGCTGACCTGGAGCAGCTCGCGGTTGACCTTCGCCATCCGCTCGGCCGGTACCTCCTGCGCGGTGGGCGCGACGCCCTCGAAGAGATCCACCAGCCGGCGGCCGACGAGCACGTGCTGGAACAGTGGCACGGGGCGGCGCTCGGACACCACCACGGAGAACTCCCCGCGGACCGTGCGCAGCCACTCGCCGAAGTCCTCGACGTTGCTGACGGTCGCCGACAGCGCGACGATCTGCACCGACTCGGCCAGGCCCAGGATGACCTCCTCCCAGACCGCGCCGCGGAAGCGGTCGGCCAGGTAGTGCACCTCGTCCATGACGACGTAGCCCAGGTTGCCGAGCGTCGGCGAGGCCGCGTAGATCATGTTGCGCAGGACCTCGGTGGTCATCACGACGATCTGGGCCTCGGCGTTGACCGAGGTGTCGCCGGTGAGGAGCCCGACGCGGTCAGGTCCGTAGCGGTCGACCAGGTCGTGGTACTTCTGGTTCGAGAGCGCCTTGATGGGCGTGGTGTAGAAGCACTTGCGTGAGCGCCCCGTCGCGAGGTGGACGGCGAACTCCCCCACGACCGTCTTGCCGGAGCCCGTCGGCGCGGCGACGAGCACGCCACGGCCCTGGGCGAGCTCGTGGCAGGCCTCAAGCTGGTAGTCGTCGAGCCCGAACGGGTAGAGCTCGGCGAACTCGCGCACGTCGTCGGAAAGGGCCTCTGTGCTCACCAATCCAACCTAGCAGCCGCGCCGGAAGGCGCCGGCGGACTTGGGTCAGGCGACGATGAGGCGCAGCACGCCGGGGCGGCACTCGACGCGCCCGGGGACCTCGCCCATCTCCTCGCCGTCGCCCATGAGGAACAGGTCGTCGCCGTCGATCCGGACGGTGCGCGCCCGGACGCGCTCCACCAGGGGCGAGCGGACGAAGCCGCCGGTGTACACCTGTGGCAGGAGCCTCAGCAGCGTGGCGCGGGAGGCCTTGTGGATGATGGTGACGTCGAGGAGACCGTCCGCGGCGTCCGCGTCCGGCGCGATGCGCATGCCGCCGCCGAAGACGCCGGTGTTGCACACCGCCACGAGCATGGCGTCCAGCTCGCGCGTCTCGCCGTCGAGGGTGAGCCGGTAGTGCAGCGGCTCGAAGTGCGCCAGCTCTCGCAGCGCGATGTAGCCGTAGCTGAGCGGCCCGAGCCGCAGCCGGATGTCGTTGGTGGCGCGGTTGACGCGCGCGTCGTAGCCGCTGGAGACAACGGCGCCGACGTACCTCCCGCCGGCGGCGTTGGTGAGGTGGGCCAGGTCCATGACCCGGGTGCGGCGGCCGACGAGCGCCTCGACGGCCTCCATCACGGACCCCGGCACACCGGCGCCGCGGGCGAAGTCGTTGCCGGTCCCGGCCGGGATGATGGCCAGCGTGGCCTCGGTGTCGGCGCAGGCGTTGAGCCCCAGGTGGGCCATGCCGTCGCCGCCCATGACCGCGACGATGTCGCCGTCGCGCGCCGTCAGCGCGGCGGCGCGCGTGAGGTCGCGGGCGTCCTCGTAGGAGCGCGACGTCACCACATGCAGCTCCGCGTCGTGGAGGCCCTCGTGCAGACGGCGGGCGACCTTCGGCAGCACCCGCCCCGCGCGACCGCCACCCGACGCCTCGTTGCAGACGACGGTGACCAGCCGCCGCTTGGCCAGCTCGTAGCTCACTTGCCGTCGTCCAGGTCGACGGCGAACTCGGCGGCGGTCTCCTCGGTGATGCCGCGCTTGCGGTCCATCGACCGGCAGATCAACTCGGCGATGAAGAACATCACCGACAGCGGCACGGCCAGCGCGAGCATGGAGAAGGGGTCAGTCGACGGGGTCGCGATGGCGGCGAACACGACGCTGCCGAAGAGGACGAACTTGCGGGCCCGCTTGAGCTGGTAGCCGCGCACGACGCCCGCCATGTTGAGCGCCACCAGGACCACCGGCAGCAGGAAGGAGATCCCGAACACCAGGATGACCTTCAGCTCCATGCCGAGGAAGCTGCTCATCTCGAGCAGGTTGACGATGTCCATGTCCTCTGGCGTGAAGCTCAGCAGGACGCTGATGCCCTTGGGCCATACGAGGTAGCCCAGCGCCGCCCCGGACAGGAACAGGGGCACGGCGGCACCGATGAACGCCAGGGCGTAGCGCTTCTCCTTCGACAGGAGGCCGGGCGCGATGAACGCCCACACCTGGTACAGCCACACGGGGCTCGACAGCACGATGCCGCCCGACACGCAGGCGATCACGGCGAGCGTGAACGGGGAGACAACCCCGTCGTTGACGATGAGGGTCTGGGCGTCCGGCCGGGACTGCTTGAGCTCTTCGACGGCCGCGTAGTACGGCGCCATGATGACCTCGATGAGCTCGCGGTAGAAGAAGATGCAGGCGATCGAGGCGAGCGCGATCGCGAACGAGGCGATGGTCACGCGGTAGCGCAGCTCCCGCAGGTGATCCGTCAGCGACATCGTCCCGTCGGGCCCGCCCTGCGGGGGCCGCAACCACGAGAAACGGCCGGGCTTGGCGACCGGTTCAGTGGGGGCGGCGGACACGCTCAGCGCTCGGGGTTGTTCTTGCGGTCGATCTCGGGCTGGACGATCTCGGCGTCGACGACCTCGTCCTGGCGACGGGGCTCGTCGACGCTCTTGACCTCTTCCTTGAACTCACGGATCGAGCGGCCGACGCCCTTGCCGAGGCCGGCGAGGCGGGAGCCGCCGAACAGCAGGAGGGCGACGATGAGGATGATGACCCATTCCATCCCGCCGAGGGTGAAGAGAAGCGTAGGCATGTGACTCGTGAACCTTTCGTCGGCAGTGGCCGCGCCGCTGCGGTGGCATGGACCAGTCTAGTGGCGCCGGAGACGGTCGAGCTCCAGGCGCTCGACCAGGGCGCGCGCCTGGGCGCCGTGCCCGGCCAGGACGGCCAGCTCGGCGGCGACGTCCTCGACCTTGTGCCTGAGCGACGCCGCGTACACCGCCAGCGCCGCGGCTCCGGCAAGCGCGACGGCGAGGATGGCAACGACTACCCAGATCACGAGGGCGATGCTACCCCAGCAAGTCTTCGGGATAGTGCGCCAGTGCGGCCGCGGCCCGGGAGCGGGCGGCCGCCTCGATCGCGGGATCCGAGACCGCCCGCACCCGGCCGCCCAGGCGCAGCAGCAGCGAGGTGGCCCAGTCGGTGGAGGCGACGGGGAACGTCACGCTCAGCCCCTCGGGTCTCTCGGCGACGGCGGTGGTCGGGTAGTACTCGCTCACCCAGCGGGCGGACGGGTCGAGCAGCAGTGTGAGATGCACGGGAGCGTCCTCGAACCAGCCCGCGGGCGGATCGCCGTGCTCGCCCGCCGGCTCGGTGGTGGCCTCCACCGCCTCTACGCGGTCCAGCCGGAACGAGCGCCACGCGCCCCGCACCCGGCTCCACGCGTCCAGGTAGGTGTAACCGTCGACCACGTGGAGCCGCGCGGGCTCGACGACCGCCTCCGACACCCCCGGACGCCCGGGAGTCCGGTAGCGCAGCACGACCGCCGTGCCGGCCGCGACCGCCGCGCGCAGGACGGCCCTGTGGCCCGCGTCCCCGGCGGCGAGGGCAACGGTTAGCCGGTCCCCCTCGCGTCCGACGGCGGCCTCGAGCTTGTCGAGCGCCGAGCGGGCCGCGGCGGATTCCCCGGCCACTTCCACCACGACGCGCAGCGCGGCGAGGAGTCCCGCCGCCTCCGCCGGCCGGAGCCGCAGCGGCCGCGCCAGGACGTCGGCGTTGCGGAAGAAGATGTGACCGTCCTCGCGGGCGCCCTCGATGTCGACGTCGAACAGGTCGTCGTAGAGGCCGCCGGGCAGGCCGCAGAACTGCAGCACCTCGAGGTCCTTGAGGATCTGGCGCGGCGTGGTCCCGAAGACCGACGCGGTCTCGGTGACCGTGACGCCCTGGTGGGCGGTCAGGTAGGGCACGAGGCGCAGCAGGCGCGCGACCTGGGCTTCGGATCTCATCCGGCCATCCCCCTCAGTCTCGCGATCAGTCGGCGGCGCAGGTCCTCGGGGGCGAGCAGGATCGCGTCGGCCCCCGCGGCCGCCACCTCGTCGATGACGAGGTCCTCGTTGCCCTGCCGCACCCGGTGGGCCGTGAATCCCGCGGGCAGCGGGCCGGCCCAGTCGGCGGGCTCGGCCTCGGGCCAGCTGTGCGGCACGCCGTCGCGCAGGGCCACCACGGCCTCGACGCCCACGACGGGTTCGAGCCGGGCCGCCCGCTCGTCGGCGTCGTCCGGCACGACGACGGCGCCCACCCGTCCGGTCGGCTCGGCCGCGGCGGTGAAGCGCGACAACTTGAAGAAGCGATCCTCCCCGCGGTCGGGGTCCAGGCCGAACACGTACCACTGACCCCGGCGCTGGATGAGTTTCCACGGCTGGACGCGACGCGGGCGGCCGGCGTAGCCGAAGCTCAGCTCGCGGCGCGTCGTCACCGCCTCGTAGGCCGCCTCGAAGTTCGCGTCGCGCACGGCGATGCGGGGGTGCACCGTCGGCAGCAGCGCCGGGTCCGGTGCCGCTCCCCCGGCCTGCAGCGCCTCGATCGCCTGCGCCGTGTGTGTCGCGGCGACGCTGTCCTGCCACACCTGGGCCGCGACGCCGAGCGCGGCCAGTTCCTCGGCACTGAACGCCAGCGGAGGCAGCTCGAAGTCGGCGCGGTTGATGCGGTAGCCGTATTCCTCGTCCGTGTCCGCGGTGTTGGCGCCGGTCTCGATGGGCACGCCGAGCTGGCGCAGCTCCTCCTTGTCGCGTTCGAACTGGCGCTCGAACGACGCCACCGTCCCGCCGCGGTAGCCCTCGATCATCTCCCGCAGTTCGTGCTTGGTCAGGTAGCGCCGGGTGCTGAGCAGCGCAATGAGCAGGTTCAGCAGCCGTTCGGATTTCCTCGCCGACATGACACCTCCGACGGTCAGGGTATCCGCACCTGCCGCCGTGCGGCGGCGACCCGCCCGGTGGCAGCATGGGCGCCATGCACATCGACCGCTACGCGCCCAGTCCGACGTCGGACCTGCACCTGGGCAACCTGCGCACCGCCATGGCGGGCTGGCTGCTGGCGCGCCGCGAGGGCGGGCGCTGGCTGATGCGGGTGGAGGACCTGGACAGGGCGCGGGTCCGGGCGGCGGACGGGACGGAGCGCCGCCAGCTGGACGCGCTGCGTCGGCTGGGGCTCGAGTGGGACGGCGAGGTGGTGCGGCAGTCCGAGCGGCTGGAGCTGTACCGGGCCGCGGTGGCGTCCCTGCCCACGTACGAGTGCTTCTGCACGCGTCGGGAGATCGCGGAGGCGTCCTCGGCTCCGCACGGCGGCTATCGCCCGTACCCGGGCACCTGCCGCGGGCTATCCGGCGCCGAGCGGTCCCGGCGCAGGGACGAGCGGCCGCCCGCGATCCGGGTGGACTCCGGTGGTGCGGAGTTCACGGTCATCGACGCCACGGCCGGCGAGGTGACGGGCCCGGTCGACGACTTCGTGCTGGTCCGCAACGACGGACAGTTCGCGTACAACCTGGCCGTGGTCGTCGACGACATCGACATGGGGGTGACGCACATCACCCGCGGCGTGGACCTGCTGGAGTCAGCGCCGCGCCAGGCGTGGCTCACCCGGCAGCTGGGCGGCTCCCCCTCGAGGTACGCCCACATCGGCCTGGTGGTCAATCCCCGCGGCGAGCGCCTCGCCAAGCGCGACGGCGCCGTGACGCCCAACGATCTGGGCCTGGAACCGGCGGAGGCGGTGGCGCTGCTCGCGTCGTCGCTGGGGCTGGGTCCGTGCCGGAGCATGGACGAAGCGCTGGCCGCCATGCCAGGCGACCAGCGCTTCGTCGAAGGCGCGGTGTGGTCCGAGGGGACGCTCAGCCCGTCACGTTGAGCAGGTCGATGACGTAGATGAGCGTCTGACCGGGGGCCAGCGACGGGGTGGCCTGCGGCAGGCCGTCCGGGTACGCCTTGTCCGGGGGAACGACGAGCAGGACGCGCGATCCGGCGGTCTGCCCGATGAGACCCTCGCTCCAGCCCGCGATGAGGTCGGCGACGGGGCCCTCCTGCGGCTGCCACGCGTCCTGCCACAGCGTGCCGTCGTACGTCCACGCCCGGTAGCGGACCTGGATAGTCGACTCCGCGGTCACGGGGGCGCCGGGGCCCTTGATGAGCGGCTGCACCGTCAAGGTGGTGGGGGCGGCGGTGCCTGCGGGCACCGCGACCTCCGGCTTGCCGTCGGTCATCGTCAAGGTCGGCAGGCCCGCGGCGGGCGCGACGGTCTCGCCGGTGGCGTCGTCGAAGTTGGCCGACAGGATGTCGACCACGAACACGATGCTGTCGCCCGCCTGGATGCTGCCGTCGGGCGTGCCGTCAGGGTAGCCATCCTCGCTGGGCATCCCGATGAGCACCCGGGACCCGACGGCCTGGCCCTCGAGCCCCTTCTGGAAGCCCGGCACGACGCCCTGCAGCGGGAAGGTGGCCGGCTCGCCGCGCTCGTAGGAGCTGTCGAAGATCTCGGCCGTGGTGCCGTTGACGCCGACGTAGTTGATCGTCACCACCGAGGACTCGGTGAGCAACTGCTCGCCACCCGGCCTGAGGACCTTCGACTGCGTCGACGCGATGCCCCACGGCGCGGGCACCGTGACCTCGGGGGTCTCGCCGTCGCTCACCGTGACCAGGCTGAGGTCCGGCGACGGGCTCACCGACTGCGCCGGGCTGGGGCTGACGCTCGGGCTGGCGCTCCCGCTGGCCGAGGGCGATGCGGACACCGACGGCGACGCGCTCGGCGAGGCCGTCTCGTCGGCGTCCGAGCAGGCGGACAGGGCGATCAGGGACACGGCGGCCGCGCCGGCCAAGGCTCGGCGGAGCGTACGGGCGGAGTGAGTCACGCCCGGAATGCTAGCCCAGGGCCCCAAAGGACCTACAGCTGGACCAGGTCGAGCAGCGCGCCGAGCTCCTCGCGGGTGAGGTCGCGCGTCTCGCCGGAGCGCAGATTCCCGAGCCGGATCGGGCCGATGCCCGTGCGCGACAGCCGGTCGACCGGATGCCCGACGGCGTCGAACATGCGGCGCACCACGCGGTTGCGGCCCTCGTGCAGCGTGACCGAGACCATCGTGCGGTCGGCGGCGCGGGAGATCAGCTTGACCTTGTCCGGCTTGACCGGCCCGTCCTCGAGCGTCACGCCCTTCTCGAGCCGCTTGAGCGTGCGGTTGTCCATGACGCCGGCCGCCTGGACGACGTAGGTCTTGGGGACCTCGTAGCTGGGGTGGGCGAGCCGGTGCGCGAAGTCGCCGTCGTTGGTCAGGACGATGAGGCCCTCGGTCTCGGTGTCGAGGCGTCCGACGTGGAACAGCCGCTCCTTGGTGCGCGGCAGGTAGTCCGCCAGCGTCCGGCGCCCCTCCGGGTCCTCCATGGTCGACACGACGCCCCGGGGCTTGTTCAGCACCAGGTACAGGTGGCGGCGCGGCGGCGGGATGCGGGCGCCGTCGACGCGGATGTGGTCGGTCTCGGGGTTGACCCGGCGGCCCTGCTCGGTCACGACCTGGCCGTTGACCTCGACCCGCCCCTCGTCGATGAGGATCTCGCTGGCGCGCCGCGAGGCGATCCCGGCTGAGGCCAGCACCTTCTGCAGGCGGATGCCCTCGGTCTCGTCGTCAGCCATCGCTCGTCTCCTTCGTCACCTGGGCGGCTTCCGCCGCCTCCGCCGCGGCCATCTGACCGAGCTCAGCCTCCAAGGCTACGGCGTCGGGCAGGAGCGGTGCCAGGTCGGGCAGTTCCCGCAGCGAGTTCAGGCCCAGCTTCTGCAGGAACAGCGGGGTCGTGCCGAACGTCACGGCGCCCGTGACGGGGTCCTCCCCCGCCTCCGTGATCAGCCCGCGGACCAGCAGCGTCTTGACGACGCCGTCGACGTTGACGCCGCGCACCGCCGCCACCCGGCCGCGCGACACGGGCTGCAGATAGGCGATGACCGACAGCGTCTCCAGCGCGGCCTGCGTGAGCCGGGACCGCTGGTCGGACACGAGCCAGGCCTCGAGGACGTCCGCGACCGCGGGGTCGGTGGCGAAGCGCCATCCCCCGGCCACGGCGCGCAGGCGGATGCCGCGGCCGTGCTCGTCGTAGAAGTCCGCGATGGCCGCGAGCTCCCGCTCGACCTCGGGCAGCGGCGCGTCCAACGCCGCCGCGAGGTCCGCGGCCGCCACCGGCTCGGTGGCCATGAGGAGCATGGCCTCGAGGGCGGGGATCAGACTCATGTGTCCTCCAGTTCCGGTTGGGGGCCGTAGTCGTCGACGACGTCCGCGGTTCGCTCGTCGCCGGCCGTCCAGCGCACGGTGAGCTCGCCGAGCGGGGTCAGCTGTTCCAGGGCCACCTGCCGGGCGCGGAAGAGCTCGAGCACCGCCAGGAAGCGCACCACCACCGTGAGCCTGTCGCAGCCATCGACGAGGGACCGGAAGGTGGCGCCGCCTCCGCGGCGCAGCCGGTCCGCGATGTGGGCGACCTCATCGGCGAGGCTGACCGAGCCGCCGTGCAGATGGGTCAGTTCGACGACGGGCTCGGGCCGCGGCGCCATCGCGGCCGCAGCGAGCCGGGCGACGTCCTCGGGCGTGAGCGGCAGCTCCACCTCTGGCATGACCGCGCGGAACTGCTCCTCCAGCCCGCCCGGCCGCCAGTGCGTGGTCTCCGCCGCGGTCATGGTCGCCTCGATCCACGCGGCCACCTGCTTGAACGCCCGGTACTGCAGGAGCCGCGCGAACAGCAGGTCGCGGGCCTCCAGCGCGGCGATGTCCTCGGGATCGGTCACCTCGCCTCCCGGAAGCAGCCGGGCGGCCTTGAGGTCCAGCAGCGTGGAGGCGACCACCAGGAACGCGCTCGTCTTGTCCAGGTCCCACACCTCGCCGCCGACCTTGACGTAGGCGATGAACTCGTCGGTCACCTGGCTGAGCGCCACCTCGGTGATGTCGAGCTCGCGGCGCGTGATGAGCTGCAGCAGCAGGTCGAACGGGCCCTCGAAGTTCGTGAGGCGCACCTCGAAGCCCGCGACGGCGTCGGGGCGCTCCGAGGAGCGGGAGCGGCTCACTGCCGCTCGGTGAGCTCGCTGACCAGGAAGCTGTCCGCCCCGTTCGCGGCGAGGTCGGCCACGGCGCGCGCCACGGCCACGCGGACGATGCGACCGCGGTCGACGCGGATGCCGTGCGCGCGGCGCAGGTCCAGGTTGGCGTCCTCGAGGGCCAGCAGCTCGTCGTCGCTGAAGTAGACCGTGATCTTCTGGGTGTGGCGGACGCGGCCCGTCGGTGCCGGCTGGGCCGGCTCGGCGGCGTCCGGCGACGGCTCGGCGGGCCGGGCCTCGACGGGGGCGGGCTGGCGGGTGGGCCGGAACAGCTCGGAGGCGCCGGGCAGCGAGGCGCGCCGGTTCACCGGTCCTGGCATCTGAGCAGCACCTCCCGGGCCAGCTGGCGGAAGGCGTCGGCGCCGGGGGACGCCGAGGCGTACGTGGTGATGGGCTCGCCCGCCACCGTCGTCTCGGGGAACTTGATGGTGCGGCGGATCACCGTGTGGAACACGTCCTCGCCGAACGCCTGCACGACGCGCTCCAGGACCTCGCGGCTGTGGAGGGTGCGCGAGTCGTACATGGTGCCCAGGATGCCCAGCAGTTCGAGGTCCGGGTTGAGCCGGTCCTGCACCTTGCCGATGGTGTCGGTGAGCAGCGCCACGCCGCGCAGCGCGAAGAACTCGCACTCCAACGGGATGATGACGTGGTCGCTGGCCGTCAGGGCGTTGATGGTGAGCAGGCCCAGGCTGGGCGCGCAGTCGATGAGGATGAAGTCGTAGTCGCCGCGCAGCTTCGACAGGACCCGCGACAGGGTCTGTTCGCGGGCCACCTCGCTCACCAGCTGCACCTCGGCCGCAGACAGGTCGATGTTGCTGGGCAGCACGTCGAGGCCGTCGACCGAGGTGGGGGTGATGACGTCGTGCGGGTCCACGCCGCGCGTCAGGAGCAGGTTGTAGATCGAGGTGTCGAGCGTGTGCGGGTTGACACCGAGCCCCACGGACAGCGACCCCTGGGGGTCGAAGTCGACCAGGAGCACGCGGCGCCCCAGCTCGGCCAGCGCGGCGCCCAGGTTGATGGTGGTCGTGGTCTTGCCCACGCCCCCCTTCTGGTTGCACAGCGAGATGATGGTGGCGCGCTTGCGTCCGGGCGCCACGGGGGGCGGCTCGGGGAAGTCGGGTAGGGGGCGGCCCGTCGGCCCCATGACGCCGGTGTCCACGAGGGTGGACGACTCCGGCGCGTCCGGGACGCTGAACCGTGGCTCGTCGAACAGCCCGTCTTCCGCCACCTGGGCCTCCTCGTCTCGGGTGCGAACCACCCTAGTATGCCCGCACTACGTTCGCCGTGGTCACCGGGCACGGGGGTGCGCCGCCGCATGCACCTCGCGGAGGTGCTCGATGGTCACCAGGGTGTAGATCTGCGTGGTGGCGACCGAGGCGTGGCCGAGCAGTTCCTGGACGGCGCGCAGGTCCGCGCCGCCGTCGAGCAGGTGGGTCGCGAAGGAGTGACGCAGCGAGTGCGGGGATACCTCGACGGTGAGGCCGGCGGCCCGCGCCGCCTGCTGGAGGACGGCCCAGGCCGACTGGCGGCTCAGGCGTCGCCCCCGCTGATTGAGCAGCAGCGCGGGATCGTGCCGCGCGGCCGCCGCGGCGAGCGCCGGCCGGGCGCGCACAAGATAGGCCTCGACGGCCGTCGCCGCGTAGCTGCCGAGCGGCACCATCCGTTCCTTACCGCCCTTGCCGCGCAGGAGCAGGCCGGCATCGCGGTCCGCGAGGGCCGTCGACACCTCGTCGACGTCGAGCCCGCACACCTCGGAGACGCGGGCGCCGGTGCCGTAGAGCAGCTCGAGCAGCGCCGCGTCGCGCAGGCCGACGACGTCGTCGCGGTCCGGCGCGTCGAGCATGCGCGTCACCTCATCGACGGTGAGGGCCTTGGGCAGTCGCTGGGTCAGCTTCGGCGGGGAGACGTCGACCGCCGGGTTGCCCGGGGCCAGGCCCTCCGCCGCGGCGAAGCGGTGCAGGGTGCGGACGCTCACCACCTGCCGGGCAACCGACGACCGGGCCTGCGTGGCGCTGAGGTGGCGCACGAACTCGGTGACGTCGACCGGCGTGACGTCGTCGAGGTCGGTGACGCCGCGGTCGGCGAGGAAGCCGGTGTAGCGGGCGAGGTCGCGGCGGTAGGCGGCCACGGTGTTGGCGGCCAGCCCACGCTCGGCCCGCACGTGGTCCAGGTACTGCGCGACCGCGTCCGCGACGCCGGTCACCGCCGGATGGGCCAGTCTGCGTCCGGGGACCGCAGGCCCTGGAGCCGCCCGGCCAGGCGGCTCGTCTCGAGCGCGAGCACCCCCGCCACGAGGGTGGGGCTCTGGCAGCGGCCGTCGAGGATGGCGGCCACCAACTCGCCCCGGTCCACCCAGTCCCAGCTCATATGGGCCTCCTCCCCCTCCAGCACGAAGCCGTCCGGGCGGGAGGCGGGGCGCAGGTCGCGGGCGAGGAAGATCCGCAGGGACTCCTCGCAGGCGCCGGGCGTGGTGCACATGTCGACGAGTACGTCCCAGCGGTCGGCGGCGAGCTCGGCCTCCTCCGCGAGTTCCCGCTGCGCGGCGGTCACCCACGACTCCCCGTCGAGGTCGAGGAGCCCGGCCGGGATCTCGACCAGCTCCATGCGCACGGGGTGCCGGTACTGGCGCAGTACGGCGATCCGGTCGGCCTCCTCGTCCCAGGCCACGACGGCGACGGCACCCGGGTGCGTGAGGTATTGACGCGCGATGAGGTCCCCTGACGGGGTCTCGATCTCCTCGTCGACGAACGCGGAGACGCGGCCCTCGCCGAGGACCTTGCGCGACCGGACCGGCCAGCTCATCGGTTCATCGGTCACCATGGGCGCCCTCCTGTCGGGTGATGGCCGCCGCGATCAGGCCCGCGAACAGCGGATGCGGCCGCGTGGGTCGGGACTTCAGCTCGGGGTGGGCCTGGGTCCCAACGTAGTACGGGTGGACGTCGGCGGGGAGCTCGACGAACTCGACGAGGGCCCCGTCGGGCGAGGTGCCGGAGATGACCAGCCCGGCCGCGGCGAGCCGGTCGCGGTAGGCGTTGTTGACCTCGTAGCGGTGGCGGTGCCGCTCCGTGACGTGCGTGGCGCCGTAGGCGCGCGCCACCTGGCTGCCCTCGGTCAGCGTCGCCGGGTAGGACCCCAGCCGCATGGTGCCGCCGAGGTCGCCGCCGCCGCCGACGATGTCGACCTGTTCCGCCATCGTCGCGACGACGGGGTCGGGCGTGTGGGGGTCGAACTCGCTGGAAGCGGCGTCAGGGATACCGGCGAGGTTGCGGGCCGCCTCGATGACCATGCACTGCAGACCGAGGCACAGGCCGAGCGTGGGGATTCCGTGGTCGCGGGCATAGGTGAGGGCGCCGAGCTTGCCCTCGACGCCGCGGATGCCGAAGCCGCCGGGGACGCACACGGCGTCGACGTCGCCCAAGCGCCCGGCGGCGCCGTCGGGGGTCGCGCAGTCGTCGGACGGCACCCACCGGATGTGGACGCGGGCGCGGTGGGCGAATCCGGCGGCGCGCAGTGCCTCCGAGACCGACAGGTAGGCGTCCGGCAGGTCGATGTACTTGCCGACGAGCGCGACCGTGACGTGGTGCTTCGGGTGCTCGACGCGGTCGAGCAGGTCGTCCCAGGCCCGCCAGTTGACGTCGCGGAAGCTGAGGTTGAGCCGGCGCACGACGTAGGCGTCGAGGCCCTCGCCATGCAGCACCCTCGGGATGGCGTAGATGCTCGGGGCGTCGGGGCAGCTGACGACCGCCTCCTCGTCGACGTCGCACATCAGGGCGATCTTGCGCTTGAGGCCCTCGGAGATGGGCTTCTCGGATCGGCACACGATGGCGTCCGGCTGGATGCCGACCTGGCGCAGCGCGGCGACCGAGTGCTGCGTGGGCTTGGTCTTCATCTCGCCCGACGGCTTGATGTACGGCACGAGGGAGACGTGCAGGAAGAAGACGTTGGCGCGGCCGATCTCGTGGCGCACCTGGCGGGCGGCCTCCAGGAAGGGCAGGGATTCGATGTCGCCGACCGTGCCGCCGATCTCGTGGATGACGACGTCGACCCCGTCGGCCTCCATCGCCATCATGCGGTCACGGATCTCACCGGTGATGTGCGGGATCACCTGGACGGTGTCGCCGAGGTAGTCGCCGCGGCGTTCCTTCGCGATGACCGTGGAGTAGACCTTGCCGGTGGTGACGTTGGCGTCGCCGCTCAGATCGACGTCGAGGAAGCGCTCGTAGTGGCCGATGTCGAGGTCCGTCTCCGCCCCGTCCTCGGTGACGAACACCTCACCGTGCTGGAAGGGGTTCATGGTGCCGGGATCGACGTTGAGGTACGGGTCGAGCTTCTGCATGGTGACGCGCAGTCCGCGGGCGACGAGCAGGTTTCCCAGGCTCGAGGCGGTCAGTCCCTTGCCGAGCGAGGAGACGACGCCCCCGGTCACGAACACGTGCTTGGTGATCTTCGAGTTGTCCACGGAACTCCAGCCTATGGCGCGGCGGCGGGCGGTGCCCCGGCGCGCCGTGCCCGAAACGAGACCGTAACACCCGGCTCAGGCGCGGCGGGCGCGCGCCAGCAGCTCGGCGGCGTGCTCCAGGCCGGACGCCGATGCCGCGTCGCCGCCCATCATCCGGGCCAGTTCGGCGGCCCGCTCCTCGTCGTCGAGCGCCCGCACGCCGGAGGTCGTCACCTGGCCGTCGGAGGCCTTGTGCACGACGAAGTGCCGGTCGGCGAACGCGGCCACTTGGGCCAGGTGCGTCACGACGATGACCTGGGACACGGCGGCGAGCCGCTGCAGCCGCCGCCCGATCTCCACGCCGACGGCGCCGCCGACACCCGCGTCGACCTCGTCGAACACGAACGTGTGGCCGGCCGAGTCGTCCGCGAGCACCACCTCGAGGGCGAGCCTGACGCGCGACAGCTCACCGCCGGAGGCCACCTTCGCCAGGGGCGCGGGCGCGGAGCCGGGGTTGGCCGAGAACAGCAGCTCGATGCGGTCGGCGCCGTGGGGTCCGAGGGGGGCCTCGTCGATGGCGAAGCGCAGCTGGGCGTGCGGCATGGCGAGCGCGGCGAGTTCCGCCTTGACGCGCGCTTCGAGGTCGAGCGCCGCCGCCCGGCGGGCCGTCGAGATGTCCGCGGCGTCGGCTGCGAGCTGCCGGTCCAGCGCCGCGACCCGTCCGGCGAGCTCGTCGATGCGGGCGTCGCTACCGGTGAGCGCCTCGAGGCGGGAGCGGGCGTCGTCCGCCCAGGCCAGCACATCGTCGATCGTGGCACCGTACTTGCGGGTGAGCCCGGCGAGCTGGGCGCGGCGCTGCCCGACTGCCTCGAGGCGCAACGGGTCCGCGACGAGGTCGTCGAGGTAGCCCGCGACATCAGCCGCGAGGTCCGTGACGAGCATGGCTGCCTCGACGGAGCGGGCGGCGAGCGGCGCGGCGGCGTCGTCGCGGTCGGCCAGCGTCGCCAGGGTCTTGCGGGTCTGCCCGATGAGCGCCACGGCGCTGGGCAGGTCGAAGTCGGATTCGGAGCCGCTCAGCGCGGTCTGCGCGGCGGCCGCGAGGGCGCGGAGGTCGTCGAGGTCGCTGAGCCGGGCCTGCTCCGCGGCCAGCGCATCGTCCTCGCCAGAGACGGGCTCCACGGCGTCGATCTCGGCGAGCCCGAACCGCAGCAGATCCTCCTCGCGCGCCCGTTCGATGGCGGCCGCCCGCAGCGCGGCCAATTCCGCCTCGGCCGCGCGACGCTCGGCGTACGCCGCGCGGTAGGGCTCGAGCCTCGCCGGCCGGGCGTGCTGGTCGAGGACCTCGCGTTGGCGTTCGGGAGTGGACAGCCGCATCTGCCCGGACTGGCCGTGGATCGTGGCGACCTCCCCGAGGAGGGCCGCCAGCGTCGCCACCGGCACCCCCGCGCCACCGACGACGGCCCGGGAGCGGCCCTGCTGTGACACCTGGCGCAGCGTGACGACCTCGTCGTCGTCCGCCTCGCCGCCCAGCTCGCGGACCCGGTCGACCAGGTGGCCGGGCAGCACCCAGCGGCCCTCGACGACTGCCCGGTCCCTGCCGCGGCGCACGATGCCGGAGTCGGCGCGGGTGCCGAGTAGGTGGCCCAGGCCGGCGACGAGCATGGTCTTGCCGGCTCCGGTCTCGCCCGTCAGGGCCGTGAGCCCGGGCCCGAGTTCGAGGTCCGCCTCGTCGACGACCCCGAAGGCCGTCAGGCGGAGGGAGGCGAGCATCAGCGCTCGCTGCGGCGGTGCCGCCAGCCGTCGACGGGGAGCGCGAACTTCTTCACGAGTCGGGTCGTGAACGGCTGCTCACCGATGCGGGCGATCCTGACCTGATGCTGGTGGGAGCGCACGCTGATCCACTCCCCCGGCGCCAGGTCATGGCTCCGGCGCCCGTCGCACCACAGGATGCCCGGGGTGCGGGCGCCGTCGGGGAGTTCCAGCCGCACCTCGGACGAGGGGCTGAGGACCATGGGTCGGTTGAAGAGGGCGTGCGCGGCGAGCGGGACGACCAGGATGGCCTGGACGTCGGGCCAGATCACCGGCCCGCCCGCCGAGAAGCCGTAGGCGGTCGATCCCGTGGGGGTCGAGACGAGGACCCCGTCACAGCCCCACCGCGACAGCGGACGGTCGTCGACGCTGACCAGGACGTTCAGCATGCGCTCGCGGGCGATCTTCTCCAGCGACACCTCGTTGACGGCGTGCGAGACCCAGGTCAGCCGGCCATCGGGGTCGCGGACCTCCACCTGGAGCGCGAGGCGCTCCTCGACGAGGTAGAGCCGGTTCGCGACGACGCCGGGCAGCGCGTGGATGTCCGAGGGCTCGAGTTCGGCCAGGAAGCCGACGTGGCCGAGGTTGACCCCGAGCAGCGGGACGCCCAGGGGCATGGCCCACTCCGCGGCACGCAGGATCGTGCCGTCGCCGCCGAAGACGACGGCCAGCTCCGCGGGCGTCCCATCCAGCGGGTGCACTTTCGCGTCCGGGACGCGGGCCCGGATGCGCTCCAGGTCGCCGGGGAACACGACGAAGCCGAACCCCATGGCGTGGAGGTCCGCGATGAACTGGGTGGCCTTCTCGATCGCCTCGTCGCGCTCGGGGTGGACCAGGACGGCCACGGTTCGCTGCATCACGCGTCCACCCTACCGAGTGAGATGCACGAAGTACTCGACGTTGCCGGAGGCGCCGGGCAGGGCGCTGATGCCGCGCCACCGTTCGCGCCAGCCCAGGCGGTTCGCGTCGGCCACCACGGCGTCGACACACGCTCGCCTCAGCGCGTCATCGCGGACGACGCCACCGGCGCCGAGTGCCTCCCGGCCGACCTCGAACTGCGGCTTGACCAACAGCAGCGCCGCGCCGTCATCGGTGAGGACCGCCAGGAGGGGCGGGAGGAGGAGGCGCAGGGAGATGAAGGAGACGTCGCCGACGACGAGGTTGACGGGTGCGCCGTCGAGGTGGTCGAGGGTGAGGTCGCGCAGGTTGAGCCCCTCGTGGACGCGCACCCGCGGGTCGTCGCGGACTGGAGCCGCGAGCTGGCCGTGACCGACGTCGACGGCGTACACCACCTCGGCGCCCCGCGCCAGGCACACCTGGGTGAATCCCCCGGTGGAGGCCCCGGCGTCGAGCACGCGGCCGCCGACACGGACGCCCGACGACTCGAGCGCTCCGATGAGCTTGTGGGCGGCCCGCGAGACCCAGGGCTCGACGTCGGCGGCGATGTCGTCCCGGTCGGCCACCCGCTGCGCGGCCTTCGAGGCGGCCGACCCGTTGACGGTCACCCGGCCCGCGGCGATGAGCTCAGCAGCCTGGGCTCGGGAGCGGGCGAGGCCGCGCGCCACGAGCGCCAGGTCGAGTCTCACGGGGCGACGCCGGGGATCCCCAGCTGCCCGACCCCAGGATCGTTGTTGAGGATGGCGGCCAGCACCCGCTGTGCCTCCCCGAGACGTGCCACCTGCGCCTCCAGAGGGGCGTCCTCGACGCCGTCCAAGGCTGCCACGACCTCCTCGACCAGCTGGATCCGCCTAACGTCCGACGGGGCCGCGCTGCGGGGGGTGGGGACGGTCATCGCAGGGTGTCGAGCGAGTTCAGGACGCCGGAGATGTCGACGCCGTAGCGCCAGCGGGCCTGCAGCGCAGCCCACAGTGCGTCGAGCTGCTCGTCGCGCGTGACGGGCCGCGTGGAGAGGAAGCCGCCGGCGTCGGTGAGATCGATCTCCTGGTACCCGCACACGAAGCGCGAGCCGTTGACGTGGGCCTCCCGCGCGGGCTCGAGCAGCGCGGACGCGTCATAGCCGATGTAGGTCGGCCGGTACTCGGGGGCCGCCTCCGCCAGGTCCGCCTTGCCGTGCGCGCCGGTGAACACGAACAGCGAGTCCATGCCGACGTTGTTGGCCCCGAGGATGTCGGTGTCGGTGCGGTCCCCCACGAAGATGGGATGCGACGCCGACAGGCGCAGCACTGTCTCGTCGAGCAGGGGTCGGTACGGCTTGCCGGCGATTCGAGGGTCGACGTCGACACACGCCCGCACGACCGCGATCTGGGATCCCAGTCCGGGCACGATGCCACGATCGGAGGGCCGGGTGAGGTCCGGGTTCGTGGCGTACCAGGCGGCGCCGCGCTGGACCGCCAGGGCGGCCTCCTCGAGGCGCTGCCACGCGATCGTGGGGTGGTAGCCCTGCACCACCGCGTCAGGCGCGTCGTCGAGGGATGCGACGACGGTGAATCCGGCCTCGCTCAACTGCTGCACGAGGGCGTCGGTCCCGACGGCGAGGATTCTCGCCCCCGCGGGGAGGTCGGCGCCCAGCATGCGCAGCGTGGCCTGGGTCGAGTTGACCACATCGTCGGCATCCGCCCGGATTCCGAGCTCGGTGAGGTGCTCGGCGACCGCGGCCGGCGTGCGGGCGGCGTTGTTGGTGACGAAGCCGAGGTGGGTTCCGCGCGAGCGGAGCTCCTCGAGCGCCACGGCCACACCGTCGACGGCGTAGGGGCCGAGGTAGATCACCCCGTCGAGGTCGAACAGGGCGGCGTCGTAGTCGGCTGCCAGTGCCCGCATGTCAGTGCTGCTCCTCGTCGCTGTCTGGTGCCTGCGCGTCGAACGCGCGTTCGGCATCCTCGTCGTGCTCGTCATCGTCGGCCGGAAGGCCGTCCGCGTCGTCGTCGGGCTCTGCCTCGGCCTCGACGTCGGACTCATCGTCCTCGTCAGCCTCATCGTCGGTGGGCTCGTCGCCCTCGTCGTCGATGGGCTCGCCGGCCTCAGCATCGGTGGACTCGTCGGCCTCGTCGGCCTCCTCGGCGATGGGCTCGTCCTCGTCCTCGTCCTCGTCGAGGAAGTCGGGCAGGACCACGCCGTCGAGTGTGGCGAGGCGGTCGGAGATGTCGAGTTCGGCGTTCTCATCGAGGGCCGCGGCCGAGGTGAACCACTCCCGCGCGCCTGCCAGGTCGCCGTCCTCCTCCAGGAGGTTGGCGTAGGCGTAGCGCAACCGAGCCTGTCCGAACGGCGGGCCGACGCGGCGGCTGATGGCCGCCTGCAGCAACCGCTTGGCCTCGGCGCGCTGACCGAGATCGGCGCGCACGCCGGCCTCGACGAGGAGGCACTCGATCCGCAGCCACACGTCCTTCGTGGTCGGCGACAGTTCGCCCAGGACCTCCAGTGCGTCACGGGGACGCCCCAGAGCTCGCTCGCAGTCCGCGATGACGGGGATCAGCTCGTCACCGCCACTGAGCCGACGGATGGCCCGGAACTCGCGCAGCGCCACAGCGAACTCGCCTGCGGCGTAGGCCGTCTCGGCGGCGGCCTCGCGGACGATGGGCAGACGACCGGCCCTCCGGCGCGCGGCCTCGGCGTGGCGGAAGGCCAGGTCCGGGTCGACGTCGACGTAGCGTCCGGCGGCCCAGATGTGGGCGCCGACGATCTCGGCCAGTTCCTTGGGCAGACCGCGCAACTCGGCCTTCACGCCCGCCGGGAGCTGGGACTCGACGAAGTCCTGCGGCACGTCGGGCTCGTCCGCGCGGGGGGCGGTGCCGGGATGCGGGACGTAGGGCTGTTCCTCGGTGCGCGGACCCCTGTCGTCCCGGCGCGGGCCTCTGCGGTCGTCGTCGCGACGCGGGCCGGAGCCACGGTTGTCGTCGCGGTTGCCCCAGGGGCGACGCTCACCCTCCTGACGCGGACCGCGCCGGTCATCGTCGCGGCGCGGGCCTCGGCGGTCATCGTCACGGCGGGGACCAGATCCACGGTTGTCGTCGCGGTTACCCCACGGACGACGCTCGCCCTCCTGACGCGGGCCACGCCGGTCATCATCACGGCGGGGACCAGATCCACGGCTATCGTCGCGGTTACCCCACGGACGACGCTCACCCTCCTGACGCGGACCACGCCGGTCATCATCACGGCGGGGACCAGATCCACGGCTATCGTCGCGGTTACCCCACGGACGACGCTCACCCTCCTGACGCGGACCACGCCGGTCATCATCACGACGGGGGCCGGAACCACGGCTATCGTCGCGGTTGCCCCACGGGCGACGCTCGCCGTCCTGACGCGGGCCGGAGCCACGGCTGTCGTCACGCTTGCCCCACGGGCGACGCTCACCCTCCTGACGAGGGCCGGAGCCACGGTTGTCGTCCCGGTTACCCCACGGGCGACGCTCACCCTCCTGACGAGGGCCGGAGCCACGGTTGTCGTCACGCTTGCCCCACGGGCGACGCTCACCCTCCTGACGCGGACCACGACGGTCATCATCACGGCGCGGACCGGAGCCACGATTGTCATCGCGGTTGCCCCACGGGCGACGCTCACCCTCCTGACGCGGACCACGACGGTCATCATCACGACGCGGACCGGAACCACGATTGTCATCGCGGTTGCCCCACGGGCGACGCTCACCCTCCTGACGCGGACCACGACGGTCATCATCACGGCGCGGGCCGGAGCCACGGCTATCGTCCCGGTTACCCCACGGGCGACGCTCACCCTCCTGACGCGGACCGCGACGGTCATCATCGCGCCGCGGCCGTCGATCGTCTCCGCCCGAGCGGGGGCCGCCCTCACGGCGGGGACCGCCGCGCCGATCGTCCCGAGGATCGTGGCGCGGGGTGCGGTTATCGCTAGACATAACGACCATCATCTCAGCACATCGCCGCGGGACCCAAACGGCGCGGGCACGGCGAGGGGGACGGCGCGTTCAACGCCTTGCCGACCGCACACGCGCGCGGTGACCGGTCCCTCATCTGCGTGTGGGCATGAAAAAAGCGAGGAGGAAGACACACACACCGGCCAGGCCGGCAGGGTGTCTTCCCCCTCGCTGTATTCAAGTAAGTGTCCGGCGGCGTCCTAGTCTCCCACAGCGTCCCCGCTGCAGTACCATCGGCGCTGAAAGGCTTAA
>NZ_MBQD01000008.1 GCF_001693815.1 Tessaracoccus lapidicaptus
GTTGCCCTGGCAGTTCTGGGGCTCGTTGCCAGGGAGCGGTTCGGCGTCGACCCGGATGATGATGTCGTCGATGCCGAGTGAGACAACTGGCTGGGCGATCGCCCCGGTCACCCCGCTGGAGCATTCTACGCGAGTGACCTCGATAGTGACGGTCGTCGACGTGGCGGTCACGCGCTCGGAGTCGGCGAGAGTCCAGGTCGCGGCTGCGCCCACCTGGGGTGGGATCGTCGCGGTGACATCGGGGATCGCGCTAAAAGCCGTACGCGCCTCATGATCCGGCGCAGGACTGGCCTGGGGATCGGGATCTGGCTTTCGATCGGGCGCAGTACGTAGGTCTGATCAACCAGCTCCTTGATGCCGATTGGTCACACGGACTTCCGAAGGTGTAGGCGCTGCTGCGGGCATCCGACTGACACGACGGCACGCTCGCTGGGCTCCGAACCGGTCGGCCGTGGGACTGCCGAACATCCGTACATGCCGCACCTGGTGCGTCAGGCGACCTTGCTTGCGTAGCGCTGGCGGGCGGCCTCTCCGCTGGTGCCGACGAAGGCGCCGATCGCTGACCATGGCATGCCGGCTTCGCGGGCTGTGCGGATGGCGTCAATCACGTGGCGCTCGGCTTCGGATCGCTCCGCGACCGCTGCTCGGAGCAGGGCTACTGCACCGGCGTCGAGTTCGTCGTCTGGATTGGGTTCGTAGGACTCGAAGCGCGCCGCCAGCTCGTCGGCGTGCTGCAGGATCTCGTCAACAGTGCGTGGCATGGTCATCACCTCAGGAACTTCGCGCGGGCTTTCATTGCGTGGACGATGACGTGCACTTGATCGCCATCGACATAGCCCACCTCCAAGAAGATCGCGGACTGGTTGGGACCCACGATCATGGTGAACCCGTCGCCGAGATCCCAGATCCGAACCGGGTTGCGGTAGGCGTGGAGGATCTCATGTTCACCCAGGCCATGCTTGAGGGCGGACGGGGCGATGACTGGATCCTCCATCGATCCAAGGTAACTTGCGAACATGAGCGGGTCAAGTGTCGGGAACATCCTGATCTGCCGCGGTGAGTCGGTGGGCCGTGCTGACTGCGCTGCTTGCAGAGTGCTAGCATAGCGTCATGACGACCCTGTATATCCGTGACGTCTCCGACGATGTCGCCGCCACCTTGAAGGAACGGGCGGCGTCGGAAGGCATGTCGTTGTCGGCCTACGTCGCCGCAGAGTTGGCAAAGATCGCCACACGGCCCACGAACGAGCAGATCGTTGCTCGGCTCAGGGCGCGGGACCGCTCCAGCGGGCCCAGTTCCGACGACATCGTCGCTGCCGTGCAGGCGAGCCGCCGGTGATCGTGCTGGACGCCTCTGCGATGGTCGAGGCGCTGATCGGCAGCGAGGCGGCCGACGAGCTGCTGGATGCTCTCACCGGCGACGTGCACGCGCCGCACCTGCTCGACGTCGAGGTGTTGTCCGTACTCCGGGGCTTGCTCCTGGGCGGCAAACTCGATCCTGCTGTCGCAGAGGAGGTTCGCCGTGACCACTTCGCGTTCGCCATCAATCGCTACGAGGTCTCACCATTGGCTGATCGGATCTGGCAGTTGCGTCACCAGTACACGAGCTACGACGCCGCGTACCTCGCTCTGGCCGAGGCGCTGGATGCACCGCTGTACACCTGTGCCGCGAAGCTCGACAGCGGCGGCCACCACGCCAAGGTGCACCTACTCCACCGAACGCACTGACATGCCGCGGTGAGCGAGGGCAGCGTTCAGCTTCGGGTCGCCGAGCGCGACCGCCCCTAAAGCCGCCCGTGGCGCCGCACGGCCTACTCAAGCTGGTCTCGGTACAACGGAAGCTCGGCGCCGTACTCGACCTGTCGGGTCCTTCCCGGGAAGGCGTTGGCAAGGACGTTTGCCACGATGAGAGAGCACCCGACGGTGAACTCGATGTCCTCGTCGACTTCGCATGCGAGACACCAGGCCTCGTCCTCCGGCCATACGAGATGAGGGGGCACGAGGATTCCTGGCTCGTCCCAGGCCAGGGCCGGTGCATCCCTTAACACTGCGATGGGGCCAGTGAAGAGCAGCATCTCTCGGTTGGGAATGATCAAGCGCGGTGCTGCGGGTGCGGGCGGATTTCCGCCCCACCCAGTTTGCCGTGCAGCCTCTCGGACCCATGCCGCTGGTGGTCAGTGCCAAGACGCGAGGCGCGCCGACACTTCCTGGTACGTGGCAGTCCCGCTGGCGACCGCGATCACCAGGTCGTACGCCTCGTCGTCAGGCGCGTCCAAGTCGATGCCATTGAGTCCGTAGAACACCACCAGCGACAGCCAGCCCAGGCGCTTGTTCCCATCGACCAGGGCATCGTTGCCGACCAACGATTCCAATATCACCGCTGCCTTGTCGTCGAGGCCGGGATACGCATCCCGGCCGAAGACGCTCACTCGCGGGCGGTGGACCGCGGAGTCGAGCAGTCCGATGTCGCGAACGGGGCCAACTCCAAGGTCCTCCACCAACGACAGGACCCAACTGGACGAGTTCTGGACGGCGTGGGGCTTCCTCACCGAACGCATCGAACAGCTCCACCGAGGAAGGTTGTTGCTGCCGGGTGGTGCGACCAGCCTGCTCACTGAGAGGCGGTCAGCGTGATCCCGATCGTGGGAACCGGACAATCTCAGTGCCCCAGGTGCCCGCGTCGACGGTGAGCACGGCGAAGCTGGGCGACGGCTCACGCCGCGGGTCAGAGACAGATCCCGGGTTCAGCAGGTGCACGCCATCCTCGACGCCGTCCCACGGGATGTGCGAGTGGCCGAACACCACGACATCGGCCTGCGGGAATCGTCGCCGCATGCGGCGTCCGCGGCCCTGCTTGGGGCCGGCGATGTGGATCATGGCGATCCGAACGCCCTCGGCCTGGAACTCCAGGTCGTCGGTGGCGCCCCAGTCCCGGACCGCCTCGTCGTCGTTGTTGCCCATCACCACCCGTACGGGGGCGTACTTGGCGAGCTCGTCCAGGACCTCCGGCACGCAGACATCGCCGGCGTGCAGGATCAGGTCGGCGGTCCCCAGCTCGGACGCCGGCGCCGGCGGCACCCCCTTCCAGCGACGAGGTGCGTGCGAGTCGGCTACGACGACGATCCTCATCACCAGCGGGCCCTCCTGACACACCAGGCGGGAACGCCCACGCCTACAGCCTTGTTGGCAGCACCCAAGGTCCGGTCAGGGGGCTCCGTCATGGGCCGAGGCTATCAAGCGAGCCGTCCGCCACCCGCGCCACGCAGCCTGCCTCGCGAGCTGCGCTCACCCTCACGTAGCTCGAAGCCCACCGCCTGACCTGCCGCGGGGACTATCGATCCCGCCGCCCGCGATTGCGTCGACGGATCTGCTGAACTCGGGATGCTCCTCACTCGGTGATCCTCGTCCCCACTGAGGCGGAGGCCAAGAACGACAAAACCCCCAGTCAGATCAGCTCATCTGCCAATTGACTGGGGGTTCCAGATTGTGCGCGAGAGAGGAGTTGAAGCTCTCTTCTATCAGCCGATAATGGCCCCCTGACAACGTCTTATGTGGGTTGATTGCCACTTCGTCACCTTGCCGTGGGGAATACGTGGGGAATAGTCCTGCACCCGAGACCCACGCGGATCTCGCGTCCAGGGCTGCCCCTCAGCATAGGTGGCCGGCACCCACGCATCACCGCCGAAAGCTGCCCGGTTCATCGGCAGCGCTGCCAGCAGGTCGTTGCCCAGGGAGGCGAACGCGGGAGCGACCGTGGCGTCTCTTCCTGCGGCAGACGATGAAGGGAGCACGATCCGACGCCGGGGTGAGAACGCGTGCAGGCGCAAGATCTCGACGGCTTCATCGGCAACGACCGCTGCGTTCAGGTCACCCCCGCACTTGGTCAGTTCCAGCTGGTCGCAGGTGTCGACCGCCCGCAACAGCCCGAAGGCGCCGAGACCACCAATCTCCCCCGCATGGTCGGGCACGAGCAGCAGCGACCCCAGAACGCTGGCGTGACACTCCTCGCACTGCATCGCGGCCTCCCGTCACCGGCAAGACAAGCCAGTCACCCCGCATAACGGGTGCCGACCGCAGCCGGTGGACAGCTTCGGACACCACGGGGCCCCCACCCCGCCTCAAGCCACCGGACACCACAGGGCTGAGAGCACGACGTGACGCTTGCTGGCGCGTGGTTTGCTTTCGTTCTCCTCGCCGAAGGCGGAAGCCGCTGGGTGGAACGCCGGTGGCGCTGCTCACCCACCTGGGGGCCACCCTGGACGAGTGGGACCCCCGCGTGGTCGACGCCCTCGCCCAGCAGCATCGCGTCATCGCTCTGGGGGCACTGCCAGGGGCGGGAAGCTCCACCGTTAGCCGGGGTGGCGGCACGTCATCCCACCACTGGACAGGGAGAAGCGGACCGCCAGCCCGGTTCGACGGGCGTTCTCGAGGGCGGCGCTGCGGCCTCATCGGTGCTCCCGGCAGGCGCTACGGCGAGCCGTCGTGGCGATTCCACTGAGCCTCAACCCACGACGACCCTCACGCGTGCCAGGTTGTGGAGTCTGGCGAAGGGGGTCGCCGGGTCCGCGTCGCGCTGACCGGTGACTCGAGCCGATGAGCAGCGCGACCAGCGCCGCCACGAGATTCTCGCCACCACCCGGGCAGATGCTCACGGGCAGGACGGTCGCCGAACGGTCGCCGACATCAGCCTCAACGAGATCGCCCGACAGGTCGGCCTCGCCAAATCCAACGTGCTGCGCTACTTCGGCTCCCGCGAGGCCATCCTGCTCGCCCAGGAGTACGACGCATGGGTCGACGCGGTCTGTGACGCGCTGCCACGCGCCGGCGAGCCCGATCAGGTCGAACGGGTTTCCGGCGTCCTTGCCGCCACCGCTGCCGAGCAGCCCCTCCTGTGCGAACTGCTCATCGCCGCCCCCACGGTGCTCGAACACAACGTCACCTCGGATGAGGTGATCGCGTTCAAGCTCGCCGTCCAGGCCTCGATGCAGCGGCTCCTCGTCGCTCTGACGACCGATCACGGCGAGTGGGACCCTCCTCCAGGGATCAATTCTTCGGCGGCCTGCACTCCCTCATCACTGGTCTGTGGGCGCTCGCCCACCCCTCCGCGGCGCTCATCGAGGCCATGGCCCGCGAGCCACGCATCCAGGCCCTACCACACGGGATGGAGGCCGCCACCCGTGAAGCACTCGCCACCCTGATCAACGGTCTGCCGGGCTGGGGCTCGCACACGGCGCCGCCACCTCAGCCCAGCTGGTCGGTCAGGGCGTGAGCGGCACCTGCCGATTCACTCCCAGGACTTCGCCGAAGGGTTCCATTGTCCCACTGCCGTCTCCGACAGCACGGGGTCGGCGAAGCCTGCGACCGCTGCGAGCACGTCGGCGAACGCCCCGGGAAGTTCATGCTCGCGGTGCGATCGCGTGCGCCATGCGCGCCACCTCTGCTGGGCCCAATCGCCCATCGGCGCGAGCGCCGGCAGAAGAGGCGCGAACGCCACGTTCCGGTACTCGGCCACGGTCTTCACCGACGCTCGGAACTCGGCCGCGCCGACCGGATGAAGACGGGTCAACACGTACACGTCCGCGAAGTCACGCCAGCGGGTGTTGGCGATACCGCGGTCGATTGCGGTGACGACCTTCTCCGCGAGCACCATCGTCAGCGGGTAGCCCAGCAGCCTCACCGGCGGGAGCCCGAGGGGCACGACGCGGGGAAGGTCAACAAGACGAGGTGCGGGCCAGATCGGGTCGCCGAAGTTCACGTCGATCCCGACAGCTAAGCCGTGAAGTGCCCAGCGTCGCGGTGAGCTTGACCCGCACTCCCGCGTACTCGCCATCCTCACGAATCGTCATCGCTGTGACGCTGGCCAGGTCGAACGCGAGCCCGTCGTCGACCTCCAGCGCCGCGATGATGCGAACGCGCTCGGCGACCTCCTCAGGGTCGCCGATAAGCCTGGTGGCTTGCAGGTCGATGTCTTTAGTCGGGCGGCGCGCAGCGAACGCGGCCAGCAGTACGCCGCCCTTCAGCACGAAGTCATCGCGGTGCTCCGAGAGTGCGATGCGCGCCAGCAACCCTTCGAGGGCGTACAGGGTCATCAGCTCCTGAACGTCTCCGCCTGCCTGTCGGGCGAGCCTGCGGATGGCGATGCTCGCGTCGCCCGCCGGTGTGCCGTGCTGCGGGCTCGGGGTCACAGCAGCACTTCCAGCGCCGACTGAACCGCGGGACGCGCCTTCGGGAAGGAGTCAGCCAGCGCCAGTAGCGCGCCGGGACTGTTCCCCCTGCCACGCACCCACCGCTTGAGCGCACCGATGGCGAGGTCGCTGCCCCATACGTGCCGCAGCCGGAACAGGTCGATCAGGGTGCGCTCCCCCGAGAACAGGCCGATGGACAGCCCGAGCGGCAACTCATACTCGAGGCGCCCGATGCCGAAGGTGTCAGGATCGAAGCGGTGCCAGGCAATCGGCGCATGCTGGAGGGTGACCGGCTGCGTGCCGCGCGGGATGGCGATGTCACTGCGGGCGGGGATCTCATCTGTCAGCTCGTGCAGCGACAGCGCGGTGAGCAGGCACAACGTCGCGTCGGGCTTCTTCGCGGCGACCGCCATCCACGCGGCCGTCGTGTCATCCGTGAGCCCCGCCCGCAAGAATAGACCCGGGGCGATGCGCTCAAAATCCCCCGACTCGATCAGCCGGTCAAGACCATGTCGGGTGAGCCCCTGCGCGGCCAAGTCGTCGTAGCGCAGCAGGTCAGGAAGCATCGCAGTGTCCATCATCACCTCACGCTCGACAGAATCAGATACAGATACATCATACCTGTGACGGTTTCCGATGACAGCGCACGCATTTCGAGTCGTTGACCGCCCAATCGGTGTGCGGGTCTACGCCGAAGCAGCCGACGCCCGCATCGGGCACCTTCGCACCAAGAACACCCACCACGAAATCGACCTGATCGTAGAAGCGGCAGACCGATCCACAATCGCGATCGAGGTCAAACTCACCGACACCATCAGACCCGCCAACGTCAAGCACCTCAACTGGCTCGACCAACAACTCGGCGACTGCCTCGTCGACCAGATGATCATCCACACCCGCAGACACGCCTACCGCCGCCCCGACGGCATCGCCGTCGTCCCCCTCGCACTCCTCGGGCCCTGAACCACCCAGCACCCCCGTCGACATAACCCGAACCCAGGCGCTACCGAGCGGAGGGGCATCCCCAACGCCGCAAAGAACCTGACAAGCGAGTCCTCTACAAGGGGACCCTCCCCCTCCTCGCCCTCCGCGACTTGACCGAGGTCGGCAGGTTCACACCCCGCGCGAAACTCTGGCCGCGGCGGTTGTGGCTCCACCCGCACGGCGGCAGCGGCGCGTCGTCGCAGGTGACGAGCTGATGTCGCCGTCGGGCAGTCAACGCTCATGACATCGGATTCTCTGGATAATCCGATGGAATAGCCGACAGGCGCTGGTCTCCTCGTCGAAGAGCAACTCGCCGCCGCCTGCCCTCCGGCTCGTCGACTCCTCAGGGGTAGCACTGATCGTTCTCGGTGAGGACATACCGGCTATCCAGACGCGAGTACGAAATCGCCCGATGGGCGCTCGGCCACGGCCAGGATGTGATGGATCAGCCGCGGGCCACGTCCGACACGTTCTCTCGGATGCTGTTGCTGGCCGGGTTGGCCGACCATGAGGGTTGAGGTACACAAGTTTGGCCCCAACCTTCTATGCCGATGGAAGGGAGCGGGATGACCGCAACCGACACACTGGATCGTGAGGAACGACGGGTACCTGATCCTCGCCCGCTGCACCAGCCCGGCCTCAGTGGCGTCCGATGCTGATACCAACACCCCTGCGACGATCGACGGCCTTCACGCTCTCGATCAGCACCAGCAATCCGACGCCGGTGGCCGCTGCGATCATCAGATCGACCGCGCCCAGCGGCTCCAGCCTCAGGAAAACGCCCAGCGGCGTGTAGAGCGCTGCCAACTGCAGTGCCAGGACCAGTGCGGCGATCCACAGCAGCAGCGTGTTGGAGCGCCACCCGATCGTGGTGAGCGAGTCGTGGTGGGACCGGGTGGCGAAGGCCTGCCCGATCTGCAGGAACGCCAGGGTGGTGAACAGCATCGACTGCCACGCCGGGTTGCCGGTTTCGTGGTACCAGAAACCGATCCCCAGCGCCACGAAGCCGATGACCAAGCCGATCCACACGGTCCGGCGGCCCAGGCCACCCGTCCAGAGACTCCCGCCTGGCACATGCGGAGGCCTGCGCATCACCTTGGACTCGGCAGGCTCCTTGCCCATCGCGAGGCCCAGCAAGCCGTCGGTCATGAGGTTGAGCCAGAGCAGCTGCAGCGGGAGCAGGGCCACGGCCGCCGTCCCATCGAAGGGGAGGAGGAGGAACGGGATGGGCCATCCGACCATGACGATGATCTTGCCGAGGTTTCCGGCCACGGCGAACGAGACGAACCGGCGCAGGTTGTCGTAGATGACCCTGCCCTCCTCGACGGCGGCAATGATGGTGGCGAAGTTGTCGTCGCGCAACACCATGTCCGAAGCCTCCTTCGAGACGTCGGTGCCGGTGATGCCCATGGCCACGCCGATGTCGGACTTCTTCAGTGCGGGTGCGTCGTTGACGCCGTCGCCCGTCATGGCCACGATCTGGCCGTGACGCTGCAGCGAATCGACCAGCCGGAGCTTGTGTTCGGGCGAGACCCGGGCGAACACGTTGACCGTGCGGCTGGCGTGATCGAACTCCTCGGCGTCAAGGCGGTCCAGCTCGACGCCTGTCAGCACTCCACCGTCGCGCCCGATGCCGAGCTCGCGGGCGATCGCCTGCGCAGTCAGAGGGTGGTCGCCCGTGATCATGACGGGTCGGATGCCGGCGCCCTGACAGGTGGCCACGGCTGCGGCCACCTCGGGCCGCGGGGGATCGATGATGCCGACGACACCCACCAGGACGAGGTCGGTCTCAGGATCGGCCGGCGTGCGGCCCGGAGGAATGAGCCGCACGGCAAGGCCCAGAACCCGCTGACCACGAGAGGCCAGGTCCTTGTTGGTGTCCTCGACCCAGGCGCGTGCCGCATCGTCGAGGGCTCGGATGGCGCCGTCGGCAAAGACTCCCGTGGCGCGCGTGAGGAGCCCGTCGACGGCTCCCTTGACAAAGATGAGATCAAGGTCTTGCGGGAGCTGTGCGAGCTCAGGCACCTGTCCGGCTAGCGGCGCATGCCGGGTACTCATGCGTTTGCGCTCGGAATCGAAAGGCAACTCCCCGATCCTCGCCATCACAGAGCGCAACGTCACGACATCGATCCCACCGGCCTGGGCGGCCTCCAGCAGGCAGGTCTCGGTGGGGTCGCCGATGGTCTTGATCCCCTCCCCGTCGACGTGGCGAATCTCGGCGTTGTTGCACAGCGCCCCGGCCGCCAGCGCGACAAGGGCCGCACTTGAGGGCGCGTCGCCGCCTGGGGTCCAGGTACCGTCAGGCAGGACGAGCGTGGAGACGGTCATCTTGTTCTGGGTGAGGGTGCCCGTCTTGTCCGAACAGATGGTGGTGACGGAGCCCAGGGTCTCCACCGCAGGCAGTTTGCGCACCAGCGCGTTGCGCCGCAGCATCCTCTGTGCACCCACAGCCAGCGTGAAAGTCACGACGGCCGGCAGACCCTCGGGGATGACCGCCACGGCCACCGAGATGGCGGTGAGCACGAGGTTGCTCCACGTCTCACCGCCCAGCGCGCCGAGTATCGCGACCACACCTGCGACGACCACGCCGAGGAGGGCCAACTGCTTGCCGACGTGGTCGAGGCGCGCCTGGAGCGGGGTCTGCTCCGAGGTGACCCCTTGCAGCAGGTCGGCGATTCTGCCCAGCTGCGTCGCCATGCCGGTGGCGATGACCAGGCCGACGCCGCGGCCGTAGGTGACCTCGGTGCCTGAGAAGGCCATGTTGATGCGATCCCCGACGGGAAGGTCTTCACCGGCCAGCGGCGTGGTCTTCTTGTCCACGGCCTCGGATTCGCCCGTCAGGGCGGCCTCCTGGATCCGGAGGGAGACCACCTCGAGGAGGCGCAGATCGGCCGGGACGACGGTGCCCGCGTCAAGGTGGACGACATCGCCCGGCACCACCTGCCGGGCCGGCACTGAGACGGTGACGCCGTCGCGCCGCACCCGCACAGTGGGGACCGTCATCTGTCGCAGCGCGGCGATGGCCTTCTCCGCGCGGTACTCCTGGTAGAAGCCGAGCAGCGCGAACATCAGCACGATCCCGCCGATGGCTCCGGCTTCCAGGAATTTGCCGAGGATCAGAGACAAGAAGGTGGCCGCAATGAGGATCAGCACCATCACCGAGGTGAACTGCTCCCACAGGATCTTCCAGGCCGGCTTACCGCCACGGTCCACCAGTTCGTTGGTGCCGTAGCGCTTCAAGCGCTCCTCGGCCTCCGCCGTCGAGATCCCGGAGGCCCGGGAGTCGATCCGCTCAAGAGCGTCCTCCACACTGATCACATGCCAGGAGGGATCAGTCTCGACGGGGCTGTCAGCGGTGAGATTCTCTATGGACAAGTCTGTCTCCTGGTGTGAGGTGCATAGAAAGGAAGTACGTCGAGTCCCGCCAGATGGCCGATCCCACGGGCTTGCGCCGTACTGAGGTCGGACCCGCTTCGGGATACTCCCTCTCCGGACGACCTCGAGGAACTCGCCCGTGGGAGCAGCCGCAATGAGAGCGCCCCGGACCCGGGCGGCGAGGAGCCCTCAGTGGGATCGATGCCAGTTGGAGAAGGCGGAGAGCAGCGCAGCGCCTGTTACCGCTTCGGCTATCCAGTGTTCTGCAGCCCGGCCGCTGCTCCGTTCACGGTGGTCAACAGGACCCGCGTCCACAGATCCGGGTCCTCCTGCGAGGGGGCGTCGTCTCTTGGAGCAGCCTCGCGCATGACGCGCAGTGCGCGCAACTGGAGGTGGCTGAGCGCGTCGATGGACGGGGCCCGCAGAGCAATCCGCGTACCGAGCCGGGGCTTGCGCTCCAGCAACTCCCCCTGTTCGAGGATCGCCAGCACCAGGCTGCGCGTCATTTCGAACTCCTCCAGCACCGCGCTTGTGACGCCCTCGTGCCCGCCGAGCGCGAGGAACGACTTCGCCAGGCGCGGGTTCGCCTTCGCGAGGCTCATCTCCGCGATGTCGATCATGCTGGCAAACAGCGGCCATTGACGGTAGGCAGCGCGCAACCGCTCGAGGTCATCCACAGCGGCCAACCCGGAGCCCAGCCCGAACCAGCCGGGCACGTTCGCCCTGATCTGGGACCAGGCGAACACCCAGGGGATGGCCCGGAAGTCACTCAGATCCCTGCCCTTCTCCGCGCCGCTTCGCCGCGCCGGACGGGATCCGAGCCTCAGCCGCCCCAATTCTTCGAGCGGGCTCGACTCAGCTACGACGTCGGCAAAGCCAGGCGTGCGCACGAGGCTGAGGTAGGTCTCGCGAGACACCCGCTCCACCGTCGTCGCGACATCGTCGAATTCCTCAGCGGCGGCACGGTTGCGGTGCACCACGTCGTCGGTGTCTGCGAGCAGCACCGCCGAGGTGAGCCGTTCCAGGTGCGCTTGGGCCAGGGTCACGTCCGCGTATCGGGCAAAGATGACCTCGCCCTGCTCGGTGACCTTGAAGCGACCGGAGACCGAACCCGGAGGCTGGGCCATGATGGCCCGGTGCACAGGGCCTCCGCCACGGCCCAGGGAGCCGCCCCGGCCGTGGAACAACGTGAGCTGGATGCCGTGGCGCTGCGCCCACTCCACGATCTGGGTCTGCGCCCGGTAGAGGGTCAGAGTCGCGCTGGCCGGTCCGACGTCCTTGGCCGAGTCCGAGTAACCGACCATCACCTCGACGTGCCGGTCCACCTCGTCGAGCCAGCGGCGGGTGCTCTCCAGGGTGAGCCACTCTTCAAGGACAGCGACGGCCCCGCGCAGGTCGGCTCCGGTTTCGAACAGCGGAACCACGTTCAACCTGAGGGCGCCGTCACCGACCGCGAGGCGGGCAAGAGCGCGCACCGCGACGAGGTGCTGAGCCTGCTGGGTGAAGCTCACTACGTGACGGCCGCAGGACTGAGTCCCCCAGCGCTCCTGAAGCCAGGACATGACCCGCAGGGTGTCGAGTACCTCACGGGTGGCGTCGGTGAGTGCCCGGACGTGGGCCGGCCAACCGTTGACCGCGAGAGAGTCGAGCATCTCCAGCCGCGTGGGGCTGCCGGGCGCCTCCGGGTCCCAGTCGAGTTGCCCGAGCAGCTCGTCCAAGACTCGCCGGTGCACGTCGCTGTGCTGACGCACCTCCAGGTCGGCCAGGTGGAAGCCGAAGGTTTCGGCCAGCCAGATCAGGTGTTGGAGCTCCCCGAAGGCCGCCCGTGTGTCTCCTGCCCGCTCCAGGGAGGTCTGGATCAGATTGAGATCAGCCACCAACTCAGCGGGCTCGCGGTACGCGAGATCGATCTGGCCCTCTCTGGTGGCGGTGAGCCTGGTGGCGACGAAGAGCAGCTTCTGCCGGTGCGGCTCTCCGGGAGACGAATTGCGGATGCCGTGGAAGATCTCCGGCGCCGTGACCGCATCACGGGCCAGCGCATTGGCCAATTCTGGCGATGCGGGGCTGGCGTCCTCGCTCATCGTGAGGGTGCGGGCGATGCGCTCCGCCGCGGTGGTGAGCGCCTTGAGGATGCAGTCCGCCTGGATGGACATGGTTTGCCGGGTGACCTCGGCCGTGACGAACGGGTTGCCGTCACGGTCACCGCCCACCCAGGAACCGAACCGCAGGAAGCCGGGCACCGACGGGCGACAACGGCCCGGCTCCCCGTCGGCGATCGCGGACTCGACGGTGCGGTACAACCGGGGCACCGCGTGGAACAGCGTCTGGTCGAACACGGACATCACGGTGCGGACCTCGTCCGCGGGTTGAGGTGGTGAGGTGCGCAGGGGCGAGGTGCGGCTGAGGATGTCGATCTCCTCCAACATCCGGCGCTGAGCGAATTCCCGCTCCTGCGAGCCGGAGCCCGGATCGTCGTAGCGGTCCAGTTGTTCGGCGATGCGATGAAGGGCCGAGGAGACGGCGCGCCTGCGAGCCTCCGTGGGGTGCGCGGTCAGCACCGGATGGATGCGGAGGTTCTTCACCGCCGCCGCTGCGGGGCCGAGTGCGGCCACCGCTGGCCACACGTCCGGCGCTGTGCCCGCCACCTCGGACTGTGTTCCGCGGATGAGCCTGGAGCGATACCGCTCCTCGCTGAGGTTGATCAGGTGGAAATGGACGGTCAGGGCCTGCGCGAGTTGGAGTGCCTGCGGAGCGGTGAGCGCCCCGACGATCCGGCCAGGCTCTTCGGGGTCGCCGCCATCGGCGGCCCGTGCCGCGGAGTCCTGCACTTGACTCATGAGCGTGGCGAGCGCCCCGGCGCCCGACTCCCGGAGCACCTGGTCGTGGAGCTGCGTGAGGAGTTCGATGTCGGCTTCCAGGAGCCGGTCGAGACCCGAGGGGTCGTGTTCCAGGTGGATCGCATCGGTGAGGGGAGTGATCATGGGGTCCCTTTCTATTTCATGAATTAAAACTCGCGTATCATGCTTCATTATGGCATCCGGCGACTGGACATTTCTCTCCAACTACGGCCACGTGATCGTGGCCCTAGCCAAGAACCCTACGGCGAGGATGCGAGACATCGCGCAGCAGGTGGGGATCACCGAACGCGCCGTGCAGCAGATCGTCAGCGAGTTGGTGAGCCAGGGTTACGTGGTCAAGGAGAAGGCGGGGCGTCGGAACCAGTACCGCCTGGCTCCCGACACCTACCTGCGGCACAGCCTGGAGGCCCACGCCAAAGTTGCCGACTTCGTGGCGATGGCGTGCGGTGCGGCAGCGAGGGATGAACCCGGGACTCCGGGCAGGGCTGAGAGTTGATGCACCCATACTCCCCTCGTCTCACGGCCAGGCGTGGCGGCTCGGTCGGACTCGCACGCTCGAGCCCTCACTCCTATCTAGTTTCCGGAATTGCAATTCGTGTGTCAAGTCGCTAGGGTTCCAGTCATGGACGAGAACACTTTCGACGATCTCATCGCTGCGAACCGACGCTACGCGCTGTCGGGACCACGGCCCTTCGCGGGCAAGGCCCACGCGGGCATCGCCATCGTGACCTGCATGGATTCACGCCTGGAGCCATTGGAGATGCTGGGACTCACCCTCGGCGACGCCAAGGTCATGCGCACCCCCGGTGGACACCTCACGCCGGACGCGCTCACCGGATGCGTGCTGGCCGCACACCTGCTCAACGCGGATCGCATCGTCGTCGTGCAACACACCCGCTGCGCCATGGCCAGCGGGGACGACGAAGCCATCCGCCGGCGCGTGCTCGACACCACCGGCGCGGACCTGGGAGACCTGCCCATCGGAGCGGACCCGGACCAGCATGGTCGGATCAAGGCCGATGTCTCGCTGCTGCGGGAGCACCCCCTGCTCGCTGACCGGGTCAAGGTCGGAGGCTTCCTGTACGACGTCGACACCAACCTCCTGGAACAGATCACATGAGCGCCCCCCCTGCTCAGGACAACTCCAACGAGGCTTCGGCAGGGACCGCACGTTCTCCGATTCCAGCACTGCTGGTCTTGGAGGACGGGCGGTCCTTCCGCGGGACGTCCTTCGGTGCCACTGGGGAGACCTTCGGAGAAGCGGTCTTCTCAACAGCGATGACGGGGTACCAGGAAACCCTCACCGATCCCAGCTACCACCGCCAGGTTCTGATCGCGACGGCTCCTCACATCGGCAACACCGGATGGAACGAACAGGACAACGAGTCGCGCCGGATCTGGGTGGCCGGGTACGTGGTCCGCGACCCCTCACGGATGCACTCGAGTTGGCGCGCCAGCGGCTCCCTGGACGACGAACTGCGTCGGCAGGGGATCGTCGGCATCGCCGACCTCGACACCCGCGCGCTGACCCGCCACATCCGTGAGAACGGCGCCATGCGGGTGGGCCTCTCCACCATCGAGACGGACCCCCAGAAGCTGCTCGCACGGGTCCTGGAAACTCAGCCGATGCTGGGGGCGGACCTCGTGGCCGATGTCACCGTCGCCTCCAAGCAGATCATCGCGGCAGTGGGCACGAAGCGCTTCACAGTGGCCGCGATCGACCTCGGCATCAAGGACATGACGCCCACCCGGCTCGCTCAGCGAGGAATCGAGGTGCACGTCCTGCCTGCTGCCAGCACCCTCGACGACGTCACCGCGGTGAGTCCCGACGGGGTCTTCTTCTCCAACGGGCCAGGCGACCCGGCGGCAGCCGGACGTGCGGTGGACCTTCTCACGGAGATCCTGGACGCGGGGCTGCCCTACTTCGGGATCTGCTTCGGCAACCAGATCTTCGGCCGCGCACTCGGCTTCGACACCTACAAGCTGAAGTACGGCCATCGCGGCATCAACCAGCCGGTCATGGACCTGGCCAGGGGCACGGTCGAGATCACCGCCCAGAACCACGGCTTTGCCGTCGATGCCCCCCTTGGCCAGCCCGTGACCACCCGTTGGGGAACTGCACGCGTGTCCCACGTCTGCCTGAACGACGATGTGGTCGAGGGTCTGGAGTTGCGCAACGCATCCGGCCGACTGACTGCCTTCGCCGTTCAGTACCACCCGGAGGCAGCTGCAGGACCGCACGACGCCGACTACCTGTTCGACCGCTTCATCGACGTCATGGCCGGAAAGGACGCCTGATGCCCCGTCGCACCGACATTTCCTCGATCATGGTGATCGGCTCCGGCCCTATCGTCATCGGGCAGGCCTGCGAATTCGACTACTCCGGCACGCAGGCCTGCCGCGTGCTGCGCGAGGAGGGGTTCCGCGTCATCCTGGTCAACTCCAACCCGGCCACCATCATGACCGACCCCGAGTACGCCGACGCCACCTACGTCGAACCGATCAGGCCCGAATACCTCGAGCAGATCATCGCCACGGAGCGCCCCGACGCCCTGCTCGCGACCCTTGGCGGACAGACCGCCCTCAACGCCGCCATGACCCTGTTCAAGAGCGGAGTGCTGGAGCGCTACGGTGTCGAGCTCATCGGCGCCTCCGTCGACGCCATCGAAAAGGCGGAGAACAGGCTGGAGTTCAACCAGATCGTCACCTCACTCAAGGTGCCCGGCGCTGACGCCGGTGTGGCACGCTCGCGAATCTGCCAGGTCATGGACGAAGTCCTTGCCGCCGCGGGGATCCTCGGATACCCCATCGTGGTCCGGCCGAGCTTCACCATGGGCGGGCTCGGCTCCGGCATCGCCTACAACCAGGAGGAACTGATCCGGATCGCCGGGGCAGGACTTTCGGCGTCGCCGGTCACCGAGGTGCTGATCGAGGAGTCGATCATCGGCTGGAAAGAGTTCGAACTCGAAGTCATGCGCGACGGATCGGACAACGTCGTGATCGTGTGCTCCATCGAGAACCTAGACCCCAT
Source organism: Tessaracoccus lapidicaptus (assembly GCF_001693815.1). Lineage (GTDB taxonomy): Bacteria > Actinomycetota > Actinomycetes > Propionibacteriales > Propionibacteriaceae > Arachnia > Arachnia lapidicapta. The sequence goes on from NZ_MBQD01000008.1 coordinate 16,433, forward strand.
GGGCGTGCACACCGGGGACTCCATCACAGTGGCCCCCGCCATGACGCTCACAGACAGGGAGTACCAGGCCATGCGCGACGTGGCCATCGCGGTGACCAGGGCGGTCGGCGTCGAAACTGGCGGCTGCAACGTCCAGTTCGCACTCAACCCTGTCGACGGGCGGCTGATAGTGGTGGAGATGAACCCGCGGGTCTCCCGATCCTCGGCGCTGGCCTCGAAGGCCACCGGCTTCCCGATCGCGAAGATCGCAGCGAAGGTGGCGGTGGGCTACACCCTCGACGAGATCCTCAACGACATCACCGGCGAGACGCCCGCCTCGTTCGAACCGTCGCTGGATTACGTCGTGGTCAAGTGCCCGCGCTTCGCGTTCGAGAAGTTCCCAACCGCTGACAGCACCCTCACCACGCACATGAAGTCAGTGGGCGAGGCCATGGCCATCGGCCGAAGCTTCACCGAAGCACTCGGCAAGGCTCTGCGCTCGCTGGAGGACCCGGCGGCTCTCTTCGACTTCACTCGCCCGATCATCGAGAGCGTGGACGAGCTGCTGCGCCGCATCGCCCGACCGCACGACCACCGCCTCGCCCTCATCATGCAGGCGCTTCGTGCCGGCGCCACCTCGGCACAGGTGGTAGAAGCAACCCGGATCGATCCATGGTTCGTCGACCAGCTGCAGCTGATCCGCGAGACGGCCGACCAGGTGTGCTCGGCCCCAGAGCTGACGGGCGGTCTCATGCGGCTCTCCAAGCGACACGGCCTCTCCGACGATCAGATCGCCGACCTGCGCAATCTCAGCCCAGACGTTGTCCGTGGCCTCCGCTGGGCGTTCGGCATCCGGCCCGTGTACAAGACGGTCGACACCTGTGCCGCCGAGTTCGCGGCCCGGACGCCGTACCACTACTCCAGCTACGACGAGGAGACCGAGGTCGAGCCCCGCGCCCGGCCCGCCGTCATTATCCTGGGCAGCGGTCCCAACCGGATCGGGCAAGGCATCGAGTTCGACTACTCGTGCGTGCACGCGGCCATGGCGTTGCGGGACGCCGGCTACGAGACAGTGATGGTCAACTGCAACCCCGAGACGGTCTCGACCGACTACGACACCACCGACCGGCTGTACTTCGAACCCCTGACGCTGGAGGACGTGCTGGAGGTGGTCCATGCCGAGCTCGCGGCCGGGCCCGTGGCGGGCGTCCTCGTGCAGCTGGGCGGGCAGACGCCGCTCAAGCTCGCACAGGCGCTCAAAGACCGCGGAGTCCACATCGTGGGCACGTCGCCAGAGGCCATCCACCTGGCGGAGGATCGCGGAGAATTCGGCGCCCTCCTCAGCGCCGCAGGCCTGCTGTCCCCCCAGCACGGCACGGCCGTCTCCGCCGGACAGGCGCTGGCGGTCGCCCACACGATCGGTTACCCCGTGCTGGTTCGTCCCAGCTACGTGCTGGGCGGGCGCGGCATGGAGATCGTCTACGACGACGCCTCACTGGTGAGCTACATCCAACGCGCAACCGAGATCGACCCCTCGCACCCCGTGCTCGTGGACCGGTTTCTCGACGACGCGATCGAGATCGACATCGATGCGCTCTTCGACGGGACGGAGCTCTACATCGGCGGCGTGATGGAACACATCGAGGAGGCCGGCATCCACTCCGGCGACTCGGCGTGCACCCTTCCTCCGATTACCCTCGGTACCGAGACCATCGACCAGATTCGCAGCTCCACCGAGATCATCGCCAAACGGATCGGGGTGAAGGGCCTGATCAACATTCAGTACGCGCTGCTCGGCGATGTGCTCTACGTGCTTGAGGCCAACCCGCGGTCATCGCGGACCGTGCCCTTCGTCTCGAAAGCCACCGGCACGCCGCTGGCCAAGGCCGCAGCCCGAATCTCACTCGGCGCGATGATCGCCGAACTCCGCTCAGAGGGAATGCTCCGATCCGGGGGAGACGGCGCGACGGCGCTCGCGTCGGCACCGATCGCCGTGAAGGAAGCCGTGTTGCCCTTCAACCGGTTCCGCAGCCCCGAGGGCGTCGGCGTCGATCCGCTGCTCGGCCCGGAGATGAGATCCACAGGCGAGGTCATGGGGCTCGATGCGGCCTTTGGCCCCGCCTTTGCCAAGAGCCAGGCCGCGTCGTTCTCCGCTCTTCCCACGACTGGGACGGTGTTCGTCTCGGTGGCGAATCGCGACAAGCGGCACGCGATCTTCCCGATCAAGAGGCTCGCCGACCTCGGGTTCCGGATCCTGGCCACCGAGGGCACGGCACAGGTGCTGCGTCGCCACGATGTTGCGGTCACTGTGCTCCGGAAAGCGTCGCAAGGTCCAGGTCCCAACGGTGAGCTGACGGTGGTGCAGGCCATCGCGGCAGGCGAGATCGACCTCGTGGTCAACACGCCGCACGGCCACTCGCTCCATGGCAGCCCCCGACAGGACGGCTGGGAGATTCGCGGCGCGGCCATCCGCGCCGGCGTGCCTTGCGTCACCACGACCCAGGCCCTCGCGGCGTGCGTGCAGGGCGTCGAATCCCTGCGCCAAGGAACCCCGGGGGTGCGTTCGCTGCAGTCCTGGAACGCCGCGATTCAAGCTGATCTCCCCTGATCCGTGGCCCGCTCCGTCCCAGCGCCACTGGGCAGTGGGGTTGGGCGCTGTGGGGTAGTGCCGGTGAGCGCCACCGGTGGTCGGGTGACGCTCACCGGCTGTGGCTCATGCGGTGGCGGTGTGTTCGCGCATGTTGGTGCCGCCGGTCTCGATCCTGATGGTGTTGTGGACGACGCGGTTCATGATCGCGGCAGCGTGGACACCGGAGCCGAGCCCGTGGTGCCAGTCCTTCTTCGCGTACTGGGTGCAGAACACGGTTCAGACGGCGTCATAGCGGCGCTCGAGGAGTACCACGAGCATGCTGCGGGTGCTCTCGTCGGGGCAATCCGCTGGACCACTGGCTCAACGAGCGACTCGGTGGGTGTCTGTTGCCCGGCCAGCGATTGACGTGCTGGGCCTGGTTGGCGCCGCTCAACTCCCGAAGAGTCTTCCCCAGCCGGGAATCTCAAGGTTGGAGAGCTGCTCCCCGAAGCCAGTGATGTCCTCTCCTAATCCGGCGACCTGCTCGGTTGCCCCCGCAGCAATATCGCTTGCCCCGCCGGCCAGGTCAGCGGCCCCGGCGGTGAGGTCCTCGAGACCGCCGGTGAAGCCTTCCAGGTCGATCGAGCCGGCAAGGGCATCAAAATCGACACCCGCGGTCAGGGCTTCGGCGAGGAGCGGGGCGGCGACGGCGCTGATGGCCGCGCCCCCCGCGACGGCGATCAGGAGCCCTCCTGTCGCACCGGCAGCGGCCACCCCGACCCTCTGCCCGGTCATGGCGGCGCCGGGTCGAGGGGTGCGGGCGAGGATCCCGGCCAGTAAGCCGGGCCGAGCGGCTTCGGCGCGGGTGGCGGTGCGGGCAAGGTCGGCCGGTTGCGATGTGCGCGGCTGCTCGCCACGAGGTAATTCGATGCCAAGGCGCGTGTGGAGCTGGTCGCGCTCTGCGGGAGTGAGGCGTGCGAACACGTCTGCATGGATCCGCTCCAGCTGGGTGGGTTCGGCGGTGCGGAGCAGGTACTCGTAGCGAGCCACCGCGGCACGCTCGGCCGTGTGGTGATCCGGCGGCGGTGGGGTCAGTCCAACCGAACTCGAGGGTGCTGCCTGGGTCGCGGCGGGCGGTGCGACCGGCGGCTGCGCGGATGCCGCTGCCGTGGGGGCTGGCGCGTTGCCGATGAGCGTGTTCACGGTACCCCGCAGCCTGCTCTTCCATTCTCGGGGCTCGTTGCCGGGAGCCTGCGCTGGGGCCGGGGTCTTATTGAGAGCCTGGGAAGCCAGGCCGCTGAGGAGGTCGAACAAGTTCATGAGCGTTCCCTTCGGTGCGGGCGGGTGATGCGGCTATCGGCGGAGCGCGGCGGGTGAGCCGTGCTCCGGTCGTGGCGTCTGGTACTGGGCGGTGGAGTGTCGTCGACGGTTCGGCCAACCAGTTCTCAGAGCCGGCGGGTTTGCCTTCTCAGACTGGCTGAGGGATGGTGTGTCGGGTCGCCGCGGGTGTGGCTTCTCGATCGCAGCGGCAGGTGTCCCGGTCAGTCGACGGAGCGATCGTTCCGGCTCCCAGCGGGCACAAGTGCACGGCGGCGGAAGAGCGGCTCGACGGCGGCAAGTTCCTCGTCGGTGGCGATCCGGAACGCCCCTGCCGCCTCGGCCTGCACTTCGCGTCGGCCTTGGCCGCGGGTGGCGCGGAGGCTTGCGACGATAGACACAGTGATGATGGTCGCGACGACGGCGAGGCTGATTGTCGTGGGAATGTAGAGCACATCTAGGAGCAGCATCTTGATGCCCACCCAGATCAGGACGAACGAGAGTCCGATCTTGAGGTAGACGAACCGATGGATCAGGTCCGCGAGGAGGAAGTACATCGCCCGCAGTCCGAGGATCGCGAACGCGTTGGCGGTGAACACCAGGAACGGTTCGCTGGTCACGGCGAAGATCGCCGGGATCGAGTCCACCGCGAAGATGATGTCCGTGATCTCCACCAGCACCAGCACCGCCAGCAGCGGAGTCGCCACTGCTAGCCCTGCCTTGCGGATCAGGAACTTCTGGCCGTGGTACGCGTCGGTCATCGGCACGAACCGGCGGAACACCTTGAGGATGCGGGACTTCTCGGGGTGGACGTGATCGTTGCGGGAGCGGAACATTCGCCACCCGGTGTAGATCAGGAACGCGGCGAAACCGTAGAGTATCCAGGAGAAGTTCTCGATCAACGCGGCGCCTGCGGCAATGAAGATCCCGCGGAAGACCAGTGCGCCGAGAACGCCCAGGAACAGCACTCGGTGCTGAAACTCGCGCGGGACCGCGAACGCGGCGAAGATGATCGCCCAGACGAACACGTTGTCTACGGCGAGGGATTTCTCGATCAGGTACCCGGCGAAATACTGCTGCCCGAACTCGGCCCCCCAAAGCGCCCACACAAGCACACCGAAGGCGACACCGATCGTCACCCACACAACCGACCAGAGGGCGGCTTCACGCACGCCGATCACGTGGGCTTTGCGGTGGGCGATCAGGTCCACGGCAAGCATCACCAGGATCACACCCAAGACCGCGAACCACGCCCACCAAGGAACATTCATGACAAAGACCTCCACGAAATTCGTGAAGGTCTCATCGGCCTTGTCGGCCCTGCGCACCGGATCCCGCGGCGGGACCGTATTGACGATGCGGAGCGAGGATTACTCCCCTTCCCGTCCCATGAAACACGAGAAGTGTCTTCACGTCAAGTCAGCGACGATCATCAGAGATGTCAGCCGCGAAAGGGTGGCCGTTCCTCACACAACTGCAGAGTCGACCCCGAGTGAATGCTGCCCCCCTGACGCCAAGGCGCTACGGAGTCATCATAGGAGCCCTCAAGCCACGCCGCGACGGCGCCGTCGTGCTTGGCCAGCCACTGCGGACCCACCCTGAAGGGCGAGTTCGCCCGCTCCGTGTCGTTCACCGACGTGGTCACCGGCCCTCGATCAGGCCGTCGACCTGTTCCCGTTCCCGATCCAGGGCCTCGACTGCGACAACGGCTCCGAGTTCATCAACCACGACGTCATCAACTGGGCCGGCCAGCGCGACATCTTCTTCACCCGTTCACGGCCCTACCGGAAGAACGACCAGGCCACCATCGAAGCCAAGAACAACCACATCGTGCGCCGGCGAGGGTTCTACTACCGCTACGACACCCCCACCGAGCTCGCGCTCCTCAAACCAACTGTGGCCCCTCGTCGCGGACCGCGGTAACTACTTCATCTCCACGAAGAAACCCGTCGGCTGGGGCGCCGACAAGACCGGACAACGTAAACGGCTCTACGACCGCCCGAGTCCGCCCCTGGACCCCCTCCTCGGAGCACAGATACTGTCCCCGGCCCAGCAAGCCGACCTGCTGGCACGCCGCGAGCAGCTGAACCTGGCTGAACTCACCCGCGACATCACCCGCATCCGAGGGCTCCTGATAGCCGCAGCCAGAGACCGACGATCTTCAGACATGTCAGCCGCGAGAGGGTGATTGTGGTGAACCAATTTGACATACGCAACCGAATTCGTGAATACTTGATCGCATGCATGTACTGACCGCCGGCCGGTTGGCCCAGCTTTCGGGGGCCAGGCTCGTCGGCGACCCTGGCTCTCTCGTCGGACCCGACGTGGTTATCGACTCACGCGCATGCTCCCCCGGCGCCCTCTTTATCGCTCTGCCGGGGGAGCGGGCCGATGGTCACGACTTCGTAGCGGGTGCGGTCGCGGCTGGCGCCGCGGCCGTCCTCGTGCGCAAGGAACGCCCCATGGCGGTCCCGCAACTTGTGGTGCCTGACCCCCTGGCCGGGCTGACGGCCCTGGCAAGGGCACTTGTGGAGGAAGCCGTCGCAGCGGGGCTGGTCACCGTCGGCATCACCGGGTCGTCAGGCAAGACCAGTACTAAGGACTTGCTGGCCCAGGTGCTGGCGACCGCCGGCCCCACGGTCGCCCCTGTCGGCTCATTGAACAACGAGCTCGGGGTGCCGCTGACGGCCACCCGGCTGGATGCGGCCACACGGTTCCTGGTCAGCGAGATGGGCGCCCGCCGCAGAGGCCACATCGCCTCCTTGTGCGCGATCGTGACGCCTCACGTCGGCATTGTGCTCAACCTCGGCCACGCTCACCTCGGCCAGTTCGGGTCGGTCTCGGCGATCGCGAAGGCAAAGGGCGAACTCGTGGAGGCGCTGCCCGCAGAAGGCTGGGCGGTCCTGAACGCCGACGATCCGCTCGTCTCAGCGATGGCCGGACGCACCAGCGCCCGGATCGCCACCTTCGCCGTCGGTGCTGCGCCCGGGTGGGGCGACCTGCGGGTCTGGGCCGAGGAGGTCGGGGCCGCTGACAGGCAACGGCCCACCTTCATGCTCCACGCCAGCGGCGCAGCCAGCGGATGTGCACCAGTGGCGTTGCAGGTGACCGGAGCCCATCAGGTGGGCAATGCGCTGGCCGCAGCGGCGGCAGCGCTGGGGCAGGGCCTGGACGTTCCCATGGTTGCCCAGGCTCTTGGCAGCGCGACCGCCCGCTCGCGCTGGCGGATGGAACTCAGCGCTCGTCCGGACGGGGCGCTCGTAATCAACGACGCCTACAACGCCAATCCCGAGTCCATGACTGCGGCACTGCGCACCCTCGCCTCCCTGCGTAGACCCGGCGGGCGCCTCCTCGCGGTGCTGGGCGACATGCTGGAACTCGGCCCCGGCGCCGCCGCCGCCCACATCGAGGTCGGGGCGCTTGCCGCAGCGCTCGGCGTGGACCGGCTGATCGCGATCGGCGCCCATGCCGACGACCTGGTCTCCGGAGCCGGTGGCGTCGAGACCATCGTGGCATCGGACAGGGCCGCCGCCTCCGCCGCTGCCGCCGCCTGGCTGAGTCCTGCGGACGTCGTGCTGGTCAAGGCATCAAGGGGCTTGGCTCTGGAGACCCTGGCCGAACAACTGGCCGCACCGCACAGAGGTGATCGACGATGAGGAGCCCGAGCCATCAGCTCGCTGCTGGCCTTCAGCCTCGCACACCTGGTCAGCTCTACTCCTGTGGGCCCAGCGACTGCTACACGACCAAGGCCCCGAAAACCGACAGCACCTCTGGTTAAACAGCACCTCTGGTTAACCCGAGAACATTGAGGGATGGTCCTCTCGCTCACGGTGAAGTAGGCCGCAGCCGCCCAGCAGAATCCTCTTCGAAACCTTCCGGGGCCAATCCCTGCAATGCATCTGCCGTCGGGGGTCCCGTGGCTCGGCGAGCCACGGCCGGCGCACCCCCCTCGCTGAGCATGCCTCAGCCGGGGAAGCGGTGCTCGAGTGCGTCCAGGAGCCGACGCCTGGAGGCCTCGACGTTCTCGCGGCGGGCAGTGTTCAGTTCGGTCTCGACCTGCTCGACATCGGCGGCGAGACGTTCATCACCGAATACGCCCCGGATCCAGCGGGAGAAGTCATGGGCCCCGGCGTGGAAAGCGATGACATCGGCCTCGCAGCCGTCCAGCTCAGTGTGGAAGTCGCGTAGGTTCGCTGCCTCGTGACCGGAAGTTGACTCTCGGCTGCGGCGAAACACGAACCGCCGATGGACCGGCAGGTCCGCCGTCGCGTACTTGTGCCAGTGGCGCTCGTGAATGGTACGCCGGTGGCCGACTATGAAGGGGCGCAGTACTCCGGGCTCGCTGGCGCGCACGAGCAGGCCGGCCCCTGCGGGGAGGACGGAGAATGCTGCGAGGACGTCGTTGACCGAGAGCCCGCAAAACGCCGTTGTGGCGGCGACGACCACGTCTTCCGCATCGAGGGTAGTTGGCTGCAGTGACACAAGGATGTCGATGCTGTTCCGAGCCTCAGCACTGAGTTCGGTGGGGTGGTAGGTGATGAGGCAGTGGCCCTTGCGGTCCGGTGCGAACAGGCGTGAATTCTGACTCTCTTGGCCGAGAGACTCGTGGGCCTCGTCGATCAGCACCCAGTGGGGCAGGCCGCGGTCGCTGCGCAGGTCGGCGAGCCGGGGCGGTTTCTCCTGGTACCATCTGCGTCTTTCTTCCCCGGTGAGCTGGGACAGGTCGGCGACGATGCTTGTGCCATGGTGACTCAACAGCGTGCGTACGAGCCCAGTTCCAGGACCGGGCTCGTACCCACCCAGATGAACGACGTTAGGCAGGTCGGCCAGACTTGTGTGGTCGCCCTCGACATCGATGACGACCACGGCGTAGGCGAGACGGATGAGCTGCTCGGCGATGAGCCCGGCCAGATAGGACTTCCCGGCACGGGTGCCGCCCGTCACAAGAATGTTGACCTGGGAGGCCGGAATGGTGGCGGGTGTGCCGTCGAGGTAGGTTCCGAGCGCGATCTGCCAGCGTTCGGGATGCACGTGGGAGCGCCCGGCCATGACGTCACCCCGCAGGATCTCGATCACCCCTTTGCCGTCCGGGGCAAGCGTGACGATATCGGCGCGGCGCTTGAGGGACTCGACGGCGTTGGCGACGGCGACGCCAATCTCGCAGCGCGAGAGCATAGTGTGGTCGTTCTCGGCGTCGCCAATGGCGATCGTGGAGTGCCGGGACAGGCCCAGGTTGTCGAGGGCGGCGTCCAGTCCGGTTCCCTTGGTGACGCCGGCTGGCACGATCATCAGGGCGCCCCGGTTCCGCGTGAGTTGGTAGTCGGCTCCGAGTCGACGGACCTCCTCCAGAACCAGGTGGTCGTGGGTCGCCGAGCAGCCTAGGAGTACCTGCCCGCGGTCGACCTGGACCCCGCGGCGGGCGAGCGCGTCGGCCAACGCGGGATCGATCGGCTGAGCCAGCACCTGCGACCCCTCCTGGGTGTGAAGCACCGCGCCGTTTTCGGCGACGATTGCGTCGAACCAGTTGTCCACATCGGCGAAGCCCGCCCGCAGGTGACGCAGTGTGCGGCCGGTGACCAACACGAGGCGGCGCCCGCCGGCTCGCGCCTCGCCGAGGGCAGCGAGCACGGCCGGGGCGGGTCGCTCACCGTCTGTCAGAGTGCCGTCGAAATCGAGTGCGACAGCGCGGAAATAGTCAGGCATGGCCTTCCATCAAGTGGGTGAAGGTCCTCGTTAGCAGGGATGTCCCCTTCGAATGTTACAGTATTCATGAAACATGCTTCGCGTTTCAGCCCCACGAATGATCACGGGGTACCACCAGCCCTCGAAACCCCAGTTGCCCGAATCAGCAAGTCAATCCGTCGGCCCCCTGCGGCTCGGGCGGAGGCGCCGAGTCCTCCGGACGCCGACTCAAGTGGCCGATATTAGTCCGCGGCCTCGGCGCGCCGCACACCGCCGACTCCACCGGCGAAGTCGCCATCGCGGTCACGGCCATCGCCGCATGGCGTCGACAACATCGTGCACGCCGCCGGCGACCCGGCTGCCGGAGTATCTGACCGTCTGAGCGCCGTTGGCTTTCGCGGTTGAGTAGCCCGGGGAGTGGGGTTGGGGGCCGGGGGCGTGGATGCCGGAGCCGAGTCTGTGGTGCCAGTCGTTCTTCGCGCGCTGGGTGCAGAACACGGTGGAGACGGCGTCGCAGCGGCGTTCGAGGAGTTCCAGTAGCATGCTGCGGGTGCTCTCGTCGGGCGGGTCGAGGAGTGATTCGTCGATCACGGGCAGCGTGAACGCGGCGTACTTGCGCAGGAACTTCACCTGGCCCCTGGAGTGATCTCCAGTCGGAGCCTCAATCGGCCCACCACCGCCGGCAGCGCTCCCACCGCTCGGCTCGGCATCCAGTTTGTGGACCTTCAGGATCGTGTCACGACTCGCGCCACAGAGGCGAGCGGACCCTGGATCCGGCATTATCACCACAGTCGGGAACCGTGGGGAATGAGCCCTCACCAACAAGGCGAGGCTCCCCTCCTCCAACGCAACGTGGACCATTTCCCCAGGTATCACCCCTTGCCAAAGGCGCTACACCCCAGAAACAGAGAATCGACGAGAGGTTTTCACCTCTCGTCGATTCCCGGTATTTGCCCTAGTCAGAGGCACTATTTGTGCGCGAGAGAGGAGTTGAAGCTCTCTTCTATCAGCCGATAATGGCCCCCTGACAAGGTCTTATGTGGGTTGATTGCCACTTCGTCACCTTGTCGTGGGGAATACGTGGGGAATAGCACCGGAGCCAAGGCCGCGCGGACCTCGCGTCCATGGCTGCCTTCAGCATAGGCCGACGACCGCCAAGCGTCGCAGCCCCAACCCACCCGGCGTTCACCGCAACGCTGCCAGCAGAGCGGCGCCGACCAGGCAGGCTCAAGAGGAGTGCCTCCAAGGCGTCCACGAGCCCTCGGGCAACCACGCACGTGACAGCGACGGCCTCCATGTCACACCTCCCACAGTCTCGGCGATCTCGGTGTACGACTTGCCCCGCGTCGGCGCAGGACGCCGTGGACGTCGGCCTCCTGGAGCCACAATCCTGTCCCGGTGACATGGTGGTGTGGCTCGGGGTTCATGGGCGTCCTCCTGGCGGCGGCGAGCGAACACGACATCCGTCCTAACGGGCTCCGGCTCCTCCTCGCGGACAGGGGCGCCGCGAAGCCACCAGGAGACTGGCGCTACGGATCGTCCCTGTCCGCCGAATCCAGAGTCGGACGTCCACGTCGGCGGACCAGACGTCGCCACCACCCTTGATGACAGGGACCGGGTGCGGCGTGCGGTCGACGACGACCCCACTGGTGGCGGGTTCGGCCGGGGTGGCGCCGGGCGGTCCATTTCTCCGCCCGCTGGCGACCATCGCGAAGGACGCCCCCCTGGAGGCCGCCGTGGCCGCCATGCAGGCGGGCGGCACCCACTTCGCGCTCGTCGTCGACGGTGAGGAAACGATCGGTGCCGCGATCCTCGAGGACGTCGTCGAGCGAGCAATCGGAGAGGTGAGGGACGTCGCCCAGCTGCCACGCACGCCTTGAACGTGGTGACACGCGCAGACGATCGAACGGCTCACCGGCGGCGGCCATTCCGGGTGTCCGGGCGCTTGCAATGGTAGGAGGATCAGGGCACCGCGGCGGTCAGCGCAGAGAGGGTGGCCAGGACGGCCTCGGCCGCCTCGCGTCCCTTGTCCTCCGGTGATCCGGGAAGCCCAGCCCTGTCGAGCGCCTGCTGCTCGGTGTCACACGTGAGGACACCGAAACCGACGGGCGTTCCAGTGCGGGTCATCACGTCGACGATGCCGTGGGTGGCGCCTGCGCAGACGTAGTCGAAGTGGGGTGTCCCGCCCCGGATGACGACACCGAGCGCGACCAGCCCGTCGAAGTGGTGGGCCAGGCGGGCACAGGCGACCGGCAGCTCGAACGTGCCCGGGACGCGGACCACCGTGACGGTCGCGCCGGCCCGTTCCAGCGTGGTAACTGCGTTGGTGACGAGAGAGTTCATGACGAGGTCGTGCCAGGACGAGGCGACGACGGCGATGCGTCGGCCGCGGCCGTCGACGGTGAGGTGGGGGGTGCCGGAGCCAGCCATCAGGCCTCCTGGACGAGGGTGGACGCGGTGGGTAGGCGGTGGCCCATCCGCTCGCGCTTGGTGGACAGGTAGTGCACGTTGTCGGGGTTGGGCTCCACGATGAGCGGACGGAGGCCGGTGATGTCGATCCCCGCCGTGCGCAGGCCGTCGGCCTTGGCCGGGTTGTTGGTGAGCAGTTCGGCCCGGACCACCCCTTGGGCGGTCAGGATGGCGGCGGCGGCGCCGTATTCGCGGGCGTCGACCGGTAGGCCCAGCAGGGTTTGGGCGTCGACGGTGTCCGCGCCGACGTCCTGGAGGGCGTACGCCGACAGCTTCGCGAGCAGCCCCACGCCGCGCCCCTCGTGACCTCGCAGGTAGATCACGACACCCCCCTGACGGGCAATGACGGCGAGGGACTCGTCGAGTTGGCGGCCGCAGTCGCAGCGGCGGGAACCGAACGCGTCCCCAGTGAGACATTCGGAGTGGAGGCGGACGAGCGGTGCCGCGCCATCGGTGGTGAGGCCGCGTGGGCTGATCAAGGCGAGGTGTTCGGCGCCGGTGCGCCGGTCCCGGTAGCCGTGCAACGCGAACGTCCCGTGGGCGGTGGGCAGCGTCGTTACGGCGGCCAGCGTGACGCGGTCGTACAGGTCGCGCCAGGCGACCAGGTCCGCGATCGTGATGACGGGCAGGCACTCGGCCGCGCCGAGGGCGACGACGTCGGGCGTCCGCATCACCTCACCCGCATCGTGGACGAGTTCACCGATCACGCCCACGGGCGGCAGGCCGGCCAGCCGGCACAGGTCGACGGTCGCCTCGGTGTGCCCCTGCCGTTCGAAGACCCCGCCGGGCCGGGCGCGCAGTGGCAGGACGTGCCCGGGCCGGATCAGGTCGGACGCCGCGGCGTCCGGGTTGCCGAGGACGCGGAGCGTGGTGGCCCGGTCCGCCGCCGAGATCCCGGTCGTGACCCCGGACGCCGCGTCCACGCTGACGGTGTACGCGGTCCGCAACGGGTCGGCGCTGTCGGGAACCATGAGGGGCAGGCCCAGACGGTCGGCCCAGTCGACGGGCAGGGGGGCGCACAGGTAGCCCGATGTGTGCCGCACCATCCACCCGACCCATTCGGCGGACGCCGTCGAGGCCGCCAAGATGGCGTCCCCCTCGTTCTCCCGGTCGGCGTCGTCGAGGACCAGGACCGGACGGCCGGCGCGCAGCGCGTCCAGGGCTGCGGGAATGGTGGCGAACTCAGGCATGGGTGGTCTCCCGCAGGGCGCCAAGTTCGAGACGCTCGAGGTGGGCGACGATGTACTTGCCGAGGATGTCCGCCTCGAGGTTGACGACCGCCCCGACAGCGGCGGGACCGAGGGTCGTCAGCTCGAGCGTGGTCGGGATCAGCGAGACCGTGAACCGGTCCGGCCGGATGTCGAACACGGTCAGGGACACGCCGTCGACGGTGACCGAGCCCTTCTCGACCAGGTAGCGCTGCACCTCGGCTGGGCAGGAGATCTCGACCACCTCCCACTGCTCGCCCGGCGTACGGGACAGGATGCGGCCCGTTCCGTCGACGTGTCCCTGCACGATGTGCCCGCCGAACCGGCCGTCGGACCCCATCGCCCGCTCCAGGTTGACCCGGTCCCCCGGGGTGAGGCCGCCCAGCGATGTTCGCCGGAGTGACTCGGCCATGACGTCGACCATGAACAGGTCCCCGTCCAGGCCGGTCACGGTGAGGCAGACACCGTTGACGGCGATCGAGCTGCCGTGGGTGGCGTCGGAGGTGACGAGCGGACCGCGGACGGTCACGACGGCGGAGTCCTCCAGGTGGCGGATCTCGACGACCTCGCCCAGTTCTTCGATGATGCCGGTGAACATGATCACTCCTTGCCAGAGTTCGGTTGGGGTTCTGAAAGATCGGGGAGGGGGCGGAGGGTGAGCCGGACGTCGTCGCCCAGACGACGCACATCGACCAGGGCGTACCGGTGGGCGTCCGCGAGGGTGGCGACGCCGAGGTCGCCGACCAGCGGGGAGCCGGAACCCACCAGGACGGGCGCGAGGTAGGCGACGATCTCGTCGACCAGGCCGGCGGTGACGAACGCCGCGGCGAGGGTGGCCCCACCCTCCAGCCAGACATGACGGACACCGGCTTCCTGCAGGCGTGCCAGGACACCTGCCGGGTCGTCGGCGAGCAGCAGCGTGGACGCGTCTGGCGACAGGACACGGGCGTCAGCGGGGATCGGGCGACGTCCGACGACCACCCGGACGGGTTGCCGGGGCGCTTCCGTGCCGTCGGGGCGGCGGACGGTGAGGCGGGGATCGTCGGCCAGCACCGTCCCCGTCCCGACGACAATCGCCCCGCAGCGGGACCGCAACCGATGGACGTCGAGCCGGGCGGGCTGGCCCGTGATCCACGCCGACGTGCCGTCCGCGGCGGCGGTCCGGCCGTCCAGGGTGCCCGCAACCTTCCAGGTGACGAAAGGACGCCCGTGCGTCACCGAGAACGTCCAGGCCTCATTGAGGAGGGCCGCTTCCGCTGCCCGGACGCCGCCCAGCACCTCCACTCCACCCGCGGCCAGCGTGGCCGCGCCGCCGGACGCGGGCGGATTCGGGTCGGCCTGGGCGTACACCACGCGACGGACGCCGGCGCGCAGCAGCGCCTCGGCGCAGGGACCGGTGCGGCCATGGTGGTTGCAGGGCTCCAAGGTCACGTACGCAGTGGCGCCCGCGGCGTCCGGACCGGCGCCGCTGAGCGCCTCAACCTCGGCGTGCGGCGTTCCGGCGCCATGGTGCCAGCCCTCGCCCACGATCCGGCCGTCATCGTCGACCAGGACGCAGCCGACGCGTGGGTTCGGGTCGGCCCGCGGGGACCGGGCGGCGAGCATGAGGGCACGGTCCATGGCGCTCTCGTGCGCGCTTGTGGTCGCATCGGCTGATCGCCGGTCTTCCAGGATGGTCGGACTCATCTGCCCCTCCGTCGTCTCGTGTGACGACTCCGGGGCAGGGACATGCCAGCGCGCAGCGAAGCCGGACCCGCCAACGCCGGAGCGTCGGCGCGCGGCAATGCCACGAACCGCGTGCGCCTCCCATCCGGACTTTAACCGTCGGTACCGGAATCCCACCGGTTCAACCATTGGCTCACAAGGAGCCGCCGGGTCGCGGACTATCACCGCCGGTTCGGAGTTTCACCGACCCCGGAGCACGTTCTTGCGTCAAAGCGTAGCGAACTCCACGCGTCTCAGCAGGATGTCGTCCACTTCGGCTGCAGGGCACCTGCGGCCTCCCATCCCGCGATGGAGGCGATCAGAGCCGAGCGCCGGCCTCCCGCGGACCTGGGGTCCCGGGTTCGGTTGTCGAAGGCGAGCAGGCGCCGCCTCCGCTGGCACCACGACGCGTGTCGAATATCCTGGTCGTGTCGATGGGTCGGAGGCGGAAGGTGCGCTCCGAGTCTCAAGAAGACTCGGGCGACGGATCCGCAAGGCCGTCAAGGCCCGCGGGCACTTCCCCAACGAGCAGGCCGCACTCAAGTGCGTCTACCTCGCTGTGATGGCGCTGGACCCCACAGGCAAGGGACGAGCACGTTGGACACAGCGCTGGAAGGGCGCCCTCAACGCGTTCGAGATCCCCTTCGACGGACGGCTCTCCGCCGGCCGCCGATACTGAGAGTCAAACAACCATGAGATACACCGAAAACTTGACAGACCCACGTCGACACTCAGGTGACGGGGAGACCGTCACCTCGGGCGACCCTGTGGTCCTCGTGATGCCCGGCGACGGGCCACACCAGCTGGCTGTCGCGCAGCTGCCGACCTACCTGAAGGCTGAGGCTGGGCATCGTTGAGGTGGGAGGTGGGTTCCAGCTGGGACGTCGCGCAGGAGACTTCTGACGCTTGAAGCAGCGCCCCAGTCGAGTGGCATCGCCAGAAGTGCCCTACCGCGCCGATATCCTGCATATGTGCCTCCCCGGTCGCGGGCGGATGTGGTGCGCGATCAAGGGTGCGTGATGGTTGATGAAGCGGCGGTCATCGAACAGTTTCTCGAGCTGGCTCGGGGCACAACCAACTCACTGATCAACTTCCTGCCGGCCTTCGGGGAGGCCGTCACAGTTCCGGGGACGTCGACTCCCGTGAGGACGCACTTTCTTGCGCACGATGCCAACGGGACTCCTGCTGTGGAGCACCTCGCAGGAGCGATGGCTTCCGCGACCATGGACTTCTGCATACCGCGTTCGAAGATCGAACGAGCGCTCGCGGAGTACGAGGAGACTCGGTCGACCGCGGCCATCGTGAGCTTGGAGGAGCAGGCCCGCAACTTGTTCGTGAAGTCGGAGGGTTCGGGAGAAGGCGGCGAGCTCCTCCTGTTCCTGCTCATGGAACGTGTGCTGCAGCGACCGCAGTTGATCTCGAAGATGGCCCTGAAGACGAACACCGAGGTGCATGTACACGGCTCCGACGGCATCCACGCGAGTTTGGCGGATGATGGGGTTCTGGACATCTACTGGGGCGAGTCGAAGCTCTACAAGTCGAGCTCTGAAGCGTTCCGAGACTGCTTCGAAAGCATCGCCCCGTACCTCCGGCCCGACGGAGACTCGCGCCGGAAGCAGGACCTGCTCCTGGTGCGCGATCACCTCAACGTCACTCAGATCGAGTTGGCAGCCCATCTGCTTGAGTATTTCGACGAGACGAATCCGAAGACGTTGAAGGTGCGATGGAACGGGGTCTGCCTGGTCGGCTTCGACCACGACAACTACCCGAACATCGCTGCCCTCGACGAGGCCCAGCAGAAGGCCGTGTCGAAGGCAGTCGGCCGGTGGCACAAGTCGGTCGGGAGCCGTGTCGAGGAGTTCGAAATCGTCGGCGTGAACCTAGACCTCTTCTGCATCCCGATGCCTGATGTCGCCGACCTGCGTGCTCGGGTCCTGAAGCGGATGGGGGCCAAGTGACTACCGGCACGGCCCTCGAGGAGATCGTCTTCGCCTCGCACAAGTTCAGAGACGTGCTCGAGGCCGCTCGCAAGCTGACGGTCCGTTCGGAGTTCACGACGGTGGAGTGGGATGAGGAGGCCCCCTCGATTGACTGGGGGTTCGCCCTTCTCTACGCCAGCGCGATCACGTCGGCACAATCCGAGCGCGCCCAGTCCGCGGTCCTCCGAATCGCGACGGCGTGCATGCTGTCCTCGGAGGCGCAGGATGCCCACAAGGCGGCCGCTGCCGCACTGCTCGAACGCAGCGGCAACCACATGGCCGTCGAGCTGGCGGAGTCCCGGGATCGGCTGCCTGCCGACGCCTGGCGGCGTCTGCCGGGTGCGCTCCGGATGGAGGTCGTCCGGAGCCGTATCGAATACTCGGTCCGCCTCTCCGACGGCCGGGTGCTGCCGGTCAATCCGTTTCAGGGGAAGTTCTGGGAAGCGGTAGAGACGAACGACTGGCTGAGCGTGTCAGCTCCGACCTCCGCCGGGAAGTCCCGCATCATCAGAGAGCACTTCTTGGAGGTCACGCGCCAGACGGGCCCGTTCACGCTCGTCTATCTAGTGCCGACGCGCGCCCTTATCGAGGAAGTCTCGCGTGATCTCCGGCGCGAAGTGCCGTCGGACGTCGGCGTCTTCACCCTGCCGTGGGACCCCGACCTCGGGGAGTCATCACGGACCGTCCTGGTCGTCACGCAGGAGAGGCTCCACCTGGTCCTGGAGCTCCTTCCGTCTTTCAGCGTGGACCTCCTCTTCGTCGATGAAGCACAGTCGCTCGCCGGTGACGCACGGGGCGTTCTTCTCCAGCACTCCATCGAGCGCACCATTCGGCGCAGCCCAGAGGCGCAAGTGCTGTTCGCCAGCCCCCTGAGCTCCAACCCGGAGCTGCTGGTCGAAGACGCGCCCCCCGACCGGCGTTCCGACTCCTTCGTCTCCGAGACGGTCACCGTCAATCAGAACCTCCTCTGGGTCGAGCACATCAACCGGAAGCCTCAGCGCAGGGCCGTATCCCTGGTGTCGGACGGGAACAGTCACAGAGTCGGCGAACTCGTGCTCGCGCAACGCGCGACGACTGTGCCCATGCGCATCGCGCTGGTGGCTCATGCGCTGGCCGGCAACAACCCCGGAAACGTCATCTACGTCAACGGCCCAAGCGAAGCCGAGAAGGTCGCGAAGGCCGTCTACGAGCAGCTCCCGGCCTTGGCGGAAGCTGACACGGAGATCGACGATCTGCGGGACCTGATCAAGACCGCGGTCCACAGCAAGTACTTGCTCGCCGACGTGCTGGCCCGGCGCGTGGCCTTCCACTACGGGAACATGCCGCTGATGGTGCGAACGGAGATCGAGCGCCTCTTCGGAGAAGGCAAAATCCACTACCTGATCTGCACGTCGACGCTGCTGGAGGGCGTGAATCTCCCGTGCCGGACGATCTTCATGCGCAACCCTCAGAAGGGGCCCGGCAATCCGCTCCGTGAAGGCGACTTTTGGAACCTGGCTGGACGCGCGGGGCGCTGGGGCAAGGAATTTGAAGGCAACGTGGTGTGCATCGACACTGACGATGAAAGCCTCTGGCCCAACCTGCCGCGAGTGCGAAAGCGGTCACAGATCACCCGAGCAGTCAGCACGGGGCTCGACGACGCGTCGGGGCTGCTCGCCTTTGTCCGCTCCGTCGATGAAGTGCACGACGACAGCGCCTCTGAGAGCCTCTTCGCTTACTTGTGCTCGCGGCACCTTGCCGGCGAGTCCATTCAGGCGCTTCTCGATCGTGTTCCGCTCGAGTCAGAACGAAGCGAGGTCGAGTCCGCGGTCACACGCGCGGCAACCGATCTGAGGATCCCCGTAGAGATCGTGACTCGGCACACCGGCATTGCGCCTGTCTCGATGGAACGGCTGCTCGACAGCTTCCGCCGGTCCGGGAAGACACCGGCCGACCTCGAGCTGCCGCTCCCCGAAGAGCCTGACGCGAGGGCACGATTCCAAGAGTCGCTGGTGCGGATCGGTGCGACCATGACGAACGTCTTCGGCGCCACCCGGTCAAGCAATGATCGCCGCAAGTGGCAGCTCGCCAACCTCATCGTCAACTGGATGAACGGCATGCCTCTGGCGCGGTTGATCGATCAGCGGCTAGCGTTCAACACGTCGCTCACCTCCGCGAGAGCGATCCGAGACGTCATGCGAGACATCGAATCGATCGCACGGTTCCATGCGCCCAAGTACCTCGCCTGCTACGCCGATCTGCTCGAGGTCTACTCAGCCGAGCTCGGGCTGGAAACCGCCGCTCGACCTGATTACGCGATGATGCTCGAACTCGGCGTCTCCCGCACGAGCGAAGTCGTGCTCATGTCGCTCGGACTCTCCCGGACGGCCACCGTCGCCCTGTCCGACTTCATCGGAGTCGACGAGTGGTCGCGGACAGAAGCCCTAACGTGGCTCGCGGCTCAGAACCTTGACGGGCTCGGCGTGCCGGTGCTCCTCCAGCGCGAGATCGGCGACGTGCTCAAGGTTGCGACGCGGCGCGCCGAGACCGCACCGAAGACTGACTAGTCGTTCGGGTCGATAGGCATCCAGTCGAGATCACTGAGCTGGCGACGTCGGGAGGCTTCGGACGCAGTCGCGAGCCCAAGGTTGGCGTGGCGTGCGTGAAATACCATCCATCGGCCTGCCTGGCTCCGATCAGCAAGCCTTGACCCTACGGCCGCGATCCCACTCGAAGCAGGGGCTACGGCCAGTTCGCCCCAACCGCCCTCGCTCTCCGCGAATCGATAGGTGAGCTGTCCCCATGTCGGGCTCATGTAGATGACCTGCGCGTCCCGAAGGTTGTCGACCCGGGTCAAGCCCCGTGGAGTGGTGTAGCGGGGGTTCCTTCGTTTAGGCAGTGAGGGCGAGGGGTTCGGTCACCTCCTCGGTGTTGGTGCCGGGGAGGGTTGTGAGGCGGCAGCGGGTGAGGATGTCGAG
>NZ_MBQD01000009.1 GCF_001693815.1 Tessaracoccus lapidicaptus
TCTCCGAAGGATCCATGGCGCTACTGCTCCCCGCCCGCGATAATGAACCCATCGCCGCCATCACCGGCGGCGACGCGTGAGCAACCGGGGAACACCCCGAAAGCCCACCACCCAGCGGGGCGCAATCGGGCCCTCAGGGAGCGGTGGGACGCCGCCCACGCGCCTTCGGCGGTGGGGCCCTCAGGGAGCGGGGGACGCCGCCCACGCGCCTTCGGCGGTGGGGCCCTCAGGGAGCGGTAACCGACGCCCGACAACCCGGGCGGCGCGGCCCGTCCATCGCTCCCTGAGGAGGGCCGTCCGCGCAGCGGCGCGGCCCGTTTCCCGTTCCCTGAGGAGGGCCGTCCGCGGAGCGGCGCGGCCCGTCTCGAAGGGTCGTGGCCTACTCCTTCGAGCGAGGGGTCACCACCATCCTGTCAGGCGCGGTACTCGTCGTCGGTGACATGCTCCAGCCAGGTCACGGTCTCGCCCTGGTCGTCGGCCTCGTGGATGGCGACGTGCGCCATGAACCGATCGACGGCGGCGCCGTGCCAATGCTCCTCGTTCGGCTCGATGTAGACCACGTCGCCGGGACGGATCTGCACCACGTCGCCGCCACGCCGCGCGACGTACCCGATCCCGTCGGTGACGTACAGGGTCTGACCCTTGGGGTGCTTGTGCCAGGCCGTCCTCGCGCCCGGAGCGAACCGGACGTGGGCGGAGCCGATGGCGGACTGCTCGTCCGGGGTGCGGATGGCGTCCATGAACACGGTGCCGGTGAACCAGTCCGCGGGTCCTTGGGCGGTCGGCCCGCTGCTGTGGGTGATCTTCATGGCTGACAGCCTCTCTGTTGTTACGTGCCATCCCTGACGATGCCGGGGAGCGTGATGCCGGTGAAGCGGGCGAGCTTGTCGAGGAGCCGGCCCTGAAAGTCTTCGTCGTGGACCGCCGGGTGCGCCGTCGCACGGCGTTGGTGGTGCCAGTAGCCGCCGGTGTGGCGGGCTCGGGGGTCGTCGCTGGTGGCGAGCCACTCCTGTGTGAGGTGTCCCAGGCGCAGGTCGTCGGGGGCTGAGGGTCCGCCCATCCTGGTGGGCACCCATCCGGGGTCGACGGCGTTGCTGGCCGTGTCGGGCCACAGGCGGGCCACCGCCATCGCGAGCGTGGTGACCAGCAACTTGCTGTCGGAGTAGTTCCCGGCCCGGGTGCCCGCCCAGTCGATGTGCGTGAGGTCCGGGCGGCCGCCGCGATGCATGCCGCTGCTCAGGTAGACCAGCCGCTCGGGGCGCATCATGCAGGCAGTGAGCAGGTACGGGGCCACGACGTTGACCGGGATCACTGCCGGTCCCGAGTACACGCCCGCGTTGTGGATGACCGCATCCATCCGGCCCAGCGCGTTCACCTGGTCGGCGACCTGGCGGGTCTGCGCCACATCGGCAAGGTCACCGATGACCAACTCGGCCCCTCGGTCGAGGAGGCCGCGGACCGCGTCGCGACGATCGGCCTGGCGCACGTGGACGACGACATCGTGTCCGGCCCTCAGGAGCTCGTGTGCCGCGGCCTTGCCGAGGCCGTCGGCCGACCCGGTGACGAAGATCCGCACGCCGACCAGCTGGTTACTGGCTCGTCGACGAGCGGCGAAGGTCGTACGTGGACAGCGGCTCAGGTCCCGCCATGACCCGGCGGGTCACCTGCAGGATCGCGTCCTCGTTGGGGTCCACACGCCACCGGACGAGTGCGATGGAGCCGTTCTCGATCTCCAGCGCCGTGATGTGCGACGGGTAGACGCAGCTGCCGGAGTTGAAGTAGGGCATCTGGCCCGGGCGCGGGAACTTCTCGCGATGGGTGTGGCCGCAGATCAGCGCGATGCCGCTCTGGCGGATCCACTTCACGTAGTTGCGCTCCACCTTGTGTCGCTTGTCGGTGTTGGCCACGGGGCTCGTGGGGCTGTGGAACCCGAACGCGTGGGCATACCTCCAGAACGCGCGCATCATGAACCGGCTGAACCGCCAGGCCTGGTCGTTGGGGAAGTCGCCCTGGTGGCCGTGTACCAGCAGGACGTCCTGCCCGGTGTCCCGGTGCCGGAACACGACCGCCTCCACGGGCTCCAAGCCGTCGAAGAAAGGCTCGATCTCGCCGCTCTCCGCGTTCTTGGCCGTCCACAGAAATCGGCGGACGTAGCTGGGCTCTCTCAGGTCGAGGTCGTGGTTGCCCCACATCCGGATCATCCTGCCCGAGTGGTGGAACCGGAGCAGGTGCTCCCACACGGCACGGTTGGCTCTGATGATGTGCTTGAAGTCGTGCTCCCAGAGCTCGTCGCCGTCGCCGGCCTCCACGTAGGTGAAGTTGTTCTTCCAGTAGTAGTCGAGTGCGGCGGTGAACGAGTTCTTGTTCTTAAGGAACTCGTCGGACTTGGAGCCGTCCCCGCGGTGGCAGTCGCTCATGATGACGTAGCGGGAGGTGTCGTCGATGAGCTCGACGCGGGCATCTCGGTAGGCCTCTGTCAGCCGTGTCATCGTCTTCACAGCAATCACCGCCATGCACAGTCGTGTGTCTTCCGAGCATAGGTCGGTGTCGCCAGGGGTGTCCGCTAATCGCCTGACACGACGACATCCCGCGGGGCGGCGGTTCGGTCCGCTCGCCCGGACGGCAGAGCTCTGGGCCGCGGGGTCTGACCGGCGACGCCCGCCTGGTACTAGGGGCAAGGGGATGGTTTCGTCCCCCCCCGCCCAACTAGAAGCTGAAGGTGGTGGCGCCCTCGCCGATCCATTCCCACAGCTGCACCGTTCCTGCCACTTCTGCGTTGGGCAGCAGCGTGCCGGCGTCGATGGCCTTGGCCTTTACGCACACACCGCACGCGATGTAGCGACCGCCAGCTGCGGCGTAGCGGTCCATGAGATCGGTCAGCGGAGGGCAGCCGTCGCAGGCGGTGGCTCGGGCGAACCCTGACACCGCCAGCCGGACCGCTTCCTTGGTGAGGAACATCAGCGTCTCTCGGCCGGCTTCGGCTGCTCCGACGGCGACGAGGAATGCCACCGTGACCTTCTCGGCGTCCTCCAGTCCCGTTGTCAGGGAAATGGCTGCTTTGTTCATGAGCGCCTCCTTGGCGTCGCGTCCTGCAAAAAAAGTACGACCGTTCGTGCTAACTTGTCAAGAGTGAACCCAGAGTCGTCGCCCCCACCAGTCCGTGCCCAGCGCGCTGATGGGCGTCGCACCAGAGCCGCAATCCTCCAGACCGCAGCGCGGCTGGCATCGGTCGAGGGGATCGACGGCCTCACCATCGGCGGCTTGGCCGCTGAGCTGCACATGAGCAAGAGCGGGTTGTATGCGCACTTCGGCTCCAAGGTGGAGCTCCAGCTCGCCACCGTGGCGGAGGCCGCAAGAATCTTCGACGACGTGGTGGTGACCCCGGCGATGTCCGCGCCCTCCGCGCACGAGAAGCTCCTGGCGCTCTGCGATCGGTACCTCCAGCATCTGCGCGATCGGGTCTTCCCGGGCGGCTGCTTCTTCGCCAGCGCCGCCCTCGAGATGGGGAGCCGGCCCGGGCCAGTGCGCGAGGCGATTGCCGATTTCCAGCGGCGCCTCACCGGACTCTTCGCCGAGCTCGTCATCGCCGCCCAGGGCGAGGGCCACCTCCGGGGCGAGGACCCCAGGGCGCTGGCCTTCGAAATCAACGGGCAGTTCCTCGCCGCCAGCGCGGGCTTCGTGCTGACGGGCGACGCCGGGGTCCTCGACCTCGCCGAGCACGTGCTGTTTCGCCGGCTGGGCCATGGTGTGGCGCCCCGAGCCTGACTCATCGGCTGACCGGACGCGTGCAGACGACCCGGTCATTGCAGGGTCAGGGTCCCTCGGGAGCTGGGCGGCGTCGATGTGAAGATCACCTTGAGCGCACCGTCGGTCGTGGTCTCCGCCAAGGGCGGCGCGACGGAGCCGTGGCTGTTCACGGTTGGCGGCAAGCCCTGCAGCTCCGAGTATGGCCGACGTACTGAGGAGGGGCACTCATCGTCGAGCTTCACCAGGGTGATCGATGCGCCGGCCATCTCCAGGGAGGTGCAGTAGTCGCCGACGTAGCGGCCAAGCGGCGTGCCGGATGCTGCTGCTGCCAAGAGTCACATGACTCGGTCCGAGGCCATCCGCTTTGCGCTCACCCACTTCGCCGTCGACCTCCTGCCCTAGATCGCCGACCGTCAGGCGTCTCACGTAGGTGGCGCCCAGACTCCTGGACTCCCGCGACCAACGTGACCAGCCCAGCCGATAGGCTCCATCTCACGATGAGTAGCACGAACACCTTCGCGCCCGGCAACGTCGTCGTGGTGCGCGACGAGGACTGGCTGATCACCTCGGTGGACGAGTCGTCCGACGGACCCGTCCTCAACGCCCAGGGCCTCTCCGATCTCGTCCGCGGCCAGGACGCCGTCTTCTACCCCTCGCTGGACCGGATCAGGCTCAACGACCCCCGCGACACCACCGTCCGCGCCGACGACTCACCCAAGTACCGGCGCTCCCGCCTCTGGGTGGAGTCCACGCTCCGTAAGACCGCCGTCCCCCTC
Organism: Tessaracoccus lapidicaptus; assembly: GCF_001693815.1. Classification (GTDB taxonomy): domain Bacteria; phylum Actinomycetota; class Actinomycetes; order Propionibacteriales; family Propionibacteriaceae; genus Arachnia; species Arachnia lapidicapta. The sequence continues at coordinate 4,524 of NZ_MBQD01000009.1, forward strand.
AGCGACGACTCGCTCACCGTCTCGCCGCGCATGCTCGCCCGCCAGCTGGGCTACCAGCACAAGGCCGTCGCCAAGGCCCTCGACCCCGCGACCCTGCGCCCCCGCATCCTGCTTGCCGACGCCGTCGGCCTCGGCAAGACGCTCGAGATCGGCATGATCCTCTCCGAGCTCATCCGCCGCGGACGCGGGGAACGCACCCTGGTGGTCACCCCGCGACACGTGCTGGAGCAGATGCAGCACGAGATGTGGAGCCGCTTCGCCATCCCGTTCGTGCGCCTCGACTCCCAGGGCGTGGCCCGCGTCAAGCAGAAGCTGCCCGCCGACCGCAACCCGTTCTCCTGCTTCCGCCGTGTCATCGTCTCCATCGGGAAGCTGAAGCAGGCGTCAGCCCGACTGCTGGGAACCCTGAACCGAGGTCGAGAGGTCGCTCCCACGCCCCCAGAGTTGGTACGAGATGGTGACTTGTCCGACCCCCTCGATAGCCTGGGGGCACCGACGATAACCAGAGGTCGCGTGGGGATGACTGTGCAGATCAGGACCCACATCTGGGAGCCGTCGTGGTGTTGACCCTTGAGGAGCCCCTGGTGAAGTCTCGAGAACGTGTGAAGGCCTACGGCGAGGTCTTCACGCCGCGCCACATGGTCGACCGGATGCTCGACTTGGTCGCCGAGGAGCTGGAGACTGGCGAGGGGTTCGTTGACAAGACTTTCCTGGAACCGGCTGCTGGCGACGGGAACTTCCTCGTGGCGATCCTGCAGCGCAAGCTGCGGGCCATCGAGCAGCGGATCGAACCCGCGCTCTGGCCCCGGGAATCGCTGTTCGCCCTCGCTTCGATCTACGGAATCGAGCTGCTGGAGGACAACTACGCAGACGCCAAGATCGCCATGCTCACGGAGTTCCTGGATTTCCACCGTGGTCACGGCACGCCGTGCAGTACGCGCACCAACCTGCACCGGGCCGCGGCCTTTCTCATCGACACGAACATCGTCAGTGGTAACGCGCTCACCGGACTGGACTCGGGCGGCGATGAGATCGAGTTCTCGTGGTGGAGCAGGGTTCCGGCGGTTCCTGGCGGCGTGCTCCGTGAGCCCTTCACGTTCCGTTCGTTGCGCGAGGAAGCCATGTTCGACTTCGGAGTCCATGCCGCCTATGCGGTGTGCCCTATCGACCGCGTTCACGAGGAGGTAAGGGCCCAGTGACGAGCCCTCAGATCAACACGTTCCGCAGGATCAACCCGATGGTCTACTCGTGGCGGACACCAGACGTCCCTAAGTACAACGGCTGGGAGAAGATCGGCTACACCGGAACGCAGACCGTAGAGGCCCGCATCGCGCAGCAGGCGTCCCAGATGTCGGTGACGAAGGACATCGTCTGGGCTCGACGTGCCGTCTACACGTCCGAGGCCGGTGGTCAGTTCACCGACCGGGAGTTTCACGCTTACCTCAAGCAGCACGGCGTCGAGCGCGAGTTCAACCCCGACGCCCGCCCCCAGCGGACTGAGTGGCACCACTTCGCCGGTGCGCCGAAGACCTCGCTGGAGTACTTCAACGCCTTCGCTGGCCAAGACTACAGCGACCTCCAAGCTGGCGGGAGAGAATTCTACGTCCTACGACCGGAGCAGCAGGATGCAGTCAACCAGGCCATGGCGGCCTTTACAAGCGGCTCCGACGAGGTGCTCTGGAACGCGAAGCCCCGATTCGGCAAGTCTTTAACGACGTACCACCTCATGCGCGAGATGAACCTGGGAAAGGTCCTCATCGTCACCAACCGCCCAGCGATCGCCAACTCCTGGTTCGACGACTTCGAGCGCTTTATCGGGCACCAGACCACCTTCAAGTTCGTCTCCGAGTCCACCTCTCTCGCCCAACGCCCAACCATGACCCGCGAGCAGTGGCGCCGCTCCCTGATCGACAACGACAATCCAGACGCCCGCATCGTGGAGTTCCTCTCGCTCCAGGACCTCAAGGGCTCGGAGTACTTCGGCGGCACGCACAAGAAGCTGAAGCACATCGCCGACTTCGACTGGGACATGCTCGTCATCGACGAGGCGCACGAAGGCGTCGACACCACGAAGACCGACGTCGCGTTCAACCAGATCAAGCGCAATCACACCCTGCATCTGTCGGGGACTCCGTTCAAGGCGCTGGCCTCCGGCCGGTTCGCCGACCACGAGATCTTCAACTGGACCTATGAAGATGAACAGGCAGCCCGACAGGACTGGCAAGACGGCAGCGAGGAGAACCCCTACGCCGTACTCCCAACCCTGAACCTGTTGACCTACCAGCTCTCCCCGATGATCGCCGACCGTCTGGCTGAAGGCGTCGCGATAGAAGAGGACACGGCCAGCGTCGACTACACCTTCGACCTCAGTGAGTTCTTCACCACCAAAGAGAACGGGTTCTTCGAGTACGAGGCCGAAGTCAAGAAGTTCCTTGACTGTCTGACCACCAACGAGAAATACCCGTTCTCCACCCCTGAACTCCGTGACGAGGTGCGGCACTCCTTCTGGCTCCTGAACCGCGTCGCCTCGGCCAAGGCATTGGAACGCCTCCTCAAGAAGCACGAGGTGTTCAAGGACTACACGGTGGTCCTGGCAGCGGGAGACGGCCGTACCCTCGAGACCGACCCGACTGCCATCGGCAAGTCCCTGGACAAGGTCCGTGAAGCGATCGCCAAGGCTGAGGCCACCGGTGGCAAGACCATTACCCTCTCGGTCGGCCAGCTCACCACCGGTGTGACCGTGCCCGAGTGGACCGCCGTCATCATGCTGGCCAACCTCAACTCGCCGGCGCAGTACATGCAGGCAGCGTTCCGAGCCCAGAACCCGCACACCTTCGAGCGCGACGGGCATGTCTTCCGGAAGCAGAACGCCTACATCTTCGACTTCGCCCCCGAACGCACCCTCACGGTGTTCGACGCGTTCGCTAACAACCTGCGGTCGAACCCCTCCGGCGACCCGGCGATCCGACAGGACAACATCCGCCGACTGCTCAACTTCTTCCCCGTGCTGGGTGAAGACTCCGAGGGGCGGATGGTCGAACTCGATGCCGCGCAGGTCCTCACCTTCCCGCAGGTGTTCAAGGCCCGCGAGGTCGTACGCCGCGGCTTCCTGTCGAACCTGCTGTTCGACAACGTCGCCGGCATCTTCCGCTACAGCGAACACGTGAAAGCCATCCTCGACAAGCTCCCGACCGCCAAGCAGGGCAAGGTGAAGAACGGCGAGCCCATCGAGATCCCGGTGCCGCCACCTGTGACCGACTCCGACGGCAACGTTCAGGTCGACCAGGAGACGGTCATCAACCCCAAGGTCGCTGAGCTGGGACCGCCGGTCTGGAGCGTTGAGGAGATCCCTCCGGTCGAGGCGGAGACAGATGTGGCCAAGGCCACGGCCGCCCTGGCCGAGTTCGTGACCGAGAAGGCCGAGGCCAAGCGGGAAGCCCTCAAGGCCGCCTACGACCTGACCCAGGCTCAGGTCGAGCGCGACACCAAGCGCACAGAACAGCAGGTCAAGGCCCAGGTCGAGCGCGCGTTCGCTGACTACGCCATCGCTCAGAAGCACCTCGACGACGACCACGCAGCCGCGGCCACCGAGGCAGAAGGCGCTGAAGTCGATAGTCGCCGCGAGGAGGAAGCAGCAGCGTTCAAGGAGGAGCTCACCGCCATCGTCAGCTCGGTGATGGACACCATCGTCCCCGACGTGGTCAGGCGCGAGGAGACCAAGAAGGCACAGAAGGCCGCGGACAAGACGATGGAAGAGACCCGCGATCACCTGCGTGGGTTCGCCCGCACCATCCCGATGTTCCTCATGGCCTACGGCGACCGCGGAATGCGCCTGTCCAACTTCGACGACTACACCCCCGACGACGTGTTTGAGGAGATCACAGGGATCACCGAGGCCGAGTTCCGCGTCCTGCGCGACGGCCAGGAGATAACCAGCGACGACGGGGAAACAATCCCGATCCCGGGGCTCTTCGACGAGGTCGTGTTCAACCAGTCCGTGCAGGAATTCCTCAACAAGAAGGAAGAACTCGCCGACTACTTCAACGACGACCTGACCGAGGACATCTTCGCCTACATCCCGCGGCAAAAGACCTCACTGGTATTCACCCCGAAACCGGTCGTGCAGCGCATGGTCGACATCCTGGAAGAGGAGAACCCCGGCATCTTCACCAACCCCGAGGCCACCTTCGCCGACCTGTTCTCGACCGCCGGCCTGTTCCTCATGGAGCTCGTCCGCCGGCTCAACACAGGCCTCGCCGACCAGATCCCGGACCAAGACGAGCGCCTCCGGCACATTCTGTCCTCGCAGATCTTCGAGATGAGCCACAACAAGATCCTGCACAAGATCACTATCGAGGCCGTCTCCGGCGGAATCCCCGAGCGCAAAGCCTGGATCGAGAAGTCCGGGCACTTCCAGGTCGGGAATCTCGCTCGTATGAGCGCAGCAGAACGACAGCATCTCATCGACACCATGCTGACCGAAGGGAACCAGCCATGAGCAAGAAGTTCGACGTCGTCATCGGCAACCCTCCCTACCAAGAGGAGGCTCAGGGTGGTGGCACTCGGGACACGCCGTTATACCACCTCTTCATGGACGCGGCGCACGAGGTTGCCAAGAAGGCCGTGCTCATCACCCCAGCTCGGTTCCTGTTCAACGCCGGGTTCACCCCCAAGGCTTGGAATGAGAGGATGCTCGCAGACCGTCGGTTGACCGTGCCCTATTACGTTCCCACAAGCGGCGAACTATTCCCAGGCACTGACATCAAAGGAGGTATCGCGGTTACCTCATGGGCCGACGATCGTGACGGCGAGCCGATCGGCATCTTCACGAAGTATCCGGAGCTCAACACGATCCTGCACAAGGTCATCTGTTCCAACCACACCTCGTTGGAGAGTGAGGTGACTAGTGGCCGCTCCTATCGCTACACACAAGTTATGCACGATGAGAATCCCAGTGCATCAGGTTTGATGTCGAGCGATGCCCAGTTTCAGGTGAGTACGAACGCATTTGACCGAGTCGCCTTCCTGTTCCACAAGGATCGGCCCGAGGATGGCGAGGAGTACGTCCGAGTCTATGGACGTGCCCAAGGATCAAGGACCTATCGGTGGATCCGTAGGGACTACTTCGCTGGGCCCGCGAGCTTCGACAGATTCAAGGTTGCCTTGCCCAAGGTGAACGGCACGGGCGCTCTCGGGGAAATCCTTGCGGATCCGGTCATTCTTGAGCCGGGGGTGGGGACGACCTACACGTTCATCACGATCGGATCCTTCGATACGGCGGGAGAAGCAGAAGCGTGCCTGAAATACGTAAAGTCAAAGTTCGCTCGTGCCATGCTCGGCATCCTCAAGGTCACTCAGGACAACAAGCGCCACACCTGGAAGCACGTCCCCAAGCAGGACTTCACCGTTGCCTCAGACATCGACTGGACGAAGTCGATTCCCGAAATCGACCTGCAGTTGTACGCCAAGTACGGGCTCGACTCCGAGGAGGTCGCCTTCATCGAGTCCAACGTCAAGCCGATGGTGTGACCGTGGAGTGTGCGGAATCGCCAACGCGCCTCACGCTCGTAGCCCGCCGAACGTCCCGCTGGAGTTCAAGGGTGTTGCTGAGCACGTGTTCGCGCCAACGGTTCGCTCCACTTCTCCCCGTTCGCCTGAGAGATCGCGCACATCTCTGGGACCGTCGGGTAGATGCACCGGATGATGTCTCAGAGGTTCTTAGCGGTCAGGAGCGCTACCTCGAGCAGATCACCCAACGGCGTCTGGTGACGCTCGGCGCCTGCTCCCATGCGGTTCTGGGTGCCTTGAGGGGAGGATTTGGGTGACACAACGCGTCCTCGTCACGGATCTGGACAACACCCTCTGGGACTGGTTCGCAGCCTGGCATGGGTCCTTCACAGCCATGCTTCAAGAACTCATTCGACAGACGGGTATCCCTCAGACGAGGCTCGAGCAAGAGATGCGGGTCGTCCACCGGAGGCACGGGACTACCGAGTACACGCACCTGCTCGATGAACTGCCCTCACTCCGTGAGGCCGCCGGATCAATCGAACCTTGGCGGGCATTCCCGGGGGCGATCGACGCCCTAAGAAGCGAGCGTCGTCGGCTCACGAAGCTATACCCAGGGGTGCTCGAGACTCTCAACACTCTGCGCCGAGCTGGCTATAGGATAGTCGGCTACACCGAGTCTCTCGCCTACTGGACCGAATGGAGGATCCGCCGGACGGAGCTCGACGGGATCATTGACGTGCTGTACTCCGCGCCAGACCATGATCATCCGCGTGATCAGAGCCTCCACGGCATTCGGTCCCGACCTGACGACTTCTACGGGTTGAAGAACACTACGCACAACCACGTTCCTCGCGGCGTGTTGAAACCCAACGCTGAGGTTCTCCTGGAGATCCTCCGCGGCGTCGGGGCCGCGCCTCAAGATGCCTACTACATCGGCGACAGCCTCATGAAGGACATCGCCATGGCTCAATCGGCGAACGTCACAGACATCCATGCTGCCTACGGTGAGTCACAACGCTCAGCTGATTACGAGCTGCTGCGTGCCGTGACGCACTGGACCGATGAAGATGTGGCCCGCGAGAAGGAGATCACTGCGCAGGCGGGCTTGGTGGTCCCCACTCACGTCTGCCAGAACCGATTCAGTGAGCTCCTCGCTTTCCTCCCCCTCGATTAGGAACCCATGGCAGAGACACCCAGCACCGCACCGGCAGATACTCCTCAGGTAGAGGGATATCCCGGGCTCAGGCCCGAAGATTCGCTGAAGTACTACATCGAACTGTGGAAATCTTCGGTGGACGTTCAGAAGCACTTCAACGACATCGAGTGGCGCATTCGCGGCCTCGCCCTCACTGTGGCCACCTTCGCTTTGGGCGCAGCGGGTGTAGCCGCGAAGGACGGCACGCGCATGGGGCCGATCAGCCTTGGGTCCATGGTGCTCGTGCTGGGGCTCATCCTCTGGTATGCCTTCTACTACGTTGACCGCTACTGGTACCACCCCCTACTTAGGGCGGCGGTGAAGGAAGGAGAAATCTTCGAACTCGCGATAGCCCAGTACCTGCCGGAAGCGCACATGACTCAAGGGATAACCGCCAACAGTCCCCAGCCAGCTAGTCGCTGGATGCGTGTTCTCGCCGGATCGGCCGGGTACGCCAAGTCCGACGATCCCAACCCAGAGCCTGGGCACGAGTACGTGATGAAATCCGACCACAAGCTACGGTGGTTCTATCGTGTCGGCGCCTTCGCGCTGTCCCTCGCCGCGCTGGCGCTGGAGATCGTTGCCTTGATCGCGTGGTGCCGCGTCCATACCCCCTAGGACACTCCGGGGCCGGCTGCCTCTGAGCAGACGGTGGCGCTGGACCGGCAAGGAGGCAATGCAGGCGTTCGCCCAGACGCTGCCCGAGTGGCAGGGCCTTGCGCTGCTGCTGCTGGCCGACGGGGAGTCGATCTCGCAGATCCAGCAGGAGCTGGAGATCATGAACCGGCCGATGAGCCTCGAGGAGGCCGCCACCCGGTTCGTCGAGCCGGAGCCGGTCAGCGACCAGGAGCTCCTCGATAGCTTCGACCACCCCAGCGCCCAGATGGGGTTCGCCAAGCTCGCCGGCGCCGACGAGCTCCGTCGGGTCATCACCGGCGGCGACTTCTCCGCCTGGCGCGTGTTTCTCCACCCGCAGCAGCGCACCTGGGTGCGGGGCGACTGGAAGGGCCCGTACCGGATCTCCGGCGGGGCCGGGACCGGCAAGACGGTCGTGGTGCTCCACCGGGCGAGGCGGCTGGCCGTCGAGGACCCGGGCGCGCCCATCGTCGTCACAACGTTCACCACCAACCTGGCGGCGGAGCTGTCGCGGAGTCTCGAGCGCCTCGACCCCGACCTCCGGTTCGCCGACGCCCTCGGCGCGCCCGGGCTGCACGTCAAGGGGATCGACGCGCTCGCGCGGGCGGTGGTGCAGTCGGCGGGCGCGGACGTGAGCGAGGCCGTCGCGGCCGTGCTGGGCGTGGGGCGGACCGACATCGGGGGCCGGACCGACACCGACGCCGCCTGGCGCCAGGCCGTGCTGCGCGCCGGGGAGGACCTGGAGGAGAAGCTGCGCAAGCCCGCGTTCCTGGCGGCGGAGTACGAGATGGTGATCCTCCCGCACCGCATCACGCAACTGGCGGACTACCTGAAGGTGGCGCGGACGGGTCGCGGGGTGCGGCTGTCGCGGGCGGGACGCAAGGCGGTGTGGGCCGTCGTCGAGGCCTACCGCGGCGCCGCCCGAGAGGCGGGGACGCTCGACTTCGCGGAGGCCGCCTCCATCGCCGCAGCCCACCTCGAGTCGACGGGGGAGCGGCCCGCCCGGCACGTGCTGGTCGACGAGGGGCAGGACTTCAAGCCGTGCCACTGGCAGTTGGTCCGGGCGCTGGCGGCGGAGGCGCCCAACGACATCTTCATCGCCGAGGACGCCCACCAGCGGATCTACGGGCAGAAGCTGATGCTGTCGGCGTACGGGATTCGGACGCAGGGGCGGTCGCGGGGGCTGAAGCTCAACTACCGCACCACGGCGCAGAACCTGGCGTGGGCCGTCGGGGTGTTGACCGGGCAGGAGGTCGTCGACTCCGACGGCGAGGCCGAGACCATGGCCGGCTACCTGTCGGCGCGCACGGGTCCGAAGCCGGAGGTGCGGTCATTCGCGACACTCACGGCGGAGCTGGACTTCGCGGCGGAGCTCGTTGGGTCGTGGGTGTCGAGTGGCGACGTCGCGCCGGAGACAGTGGCGGTGCTGGTGCGCGACAAGGTGACGCGTGACCGCGTCGTCGCCGGGCTGGGGGAGCGGGGCGTCGAGGTTCGGGCGCTGGAGGCGGGGACGGTGAAGCCCGGCTACCCGGTGGCGCTGACGATGCACCGGGCGAAGGGCACGGAGTTCGCACGGGTGCTGCTGTTCGGGCTGAGCAAGGACTCGATGCCGATGGGGTTGAAGGCCTACGACTACGACGACGAGGAGCTCAGCGAGGCGCAGCTGAGGGAGCGGTCGCTGCTGTACGTGGCGGCGTCGAGAGCGCGCGACGAGTTGGTGGTGACGTACAGCGGCACCCCGTCCTCGCTGCTCCCAACACCCGCCTGAGTCCCTAGTGGGGGCGGGGGCTGGATGGCGAGCTTGGCCTACCAACGTGAGGGCGCGTAGTCCTTCAGGAAGACGCCGAACAGGTCGTCGCCGGCCTGCCCGCGAACGATCGGGTCGTAGACCCGAGCGGCTCCGTCGACCAGATCCAAGGGCGCATGGAACCCCTCCTCGGCCAGCCGAACTTTCGTGGGGTGTGGGCGTTCGTCGGTGATCCAGCCGGTGTCGACGCTGGTCATCAGGATGCCGTCGGTCTCGAACATCTCCCGCGCGCTCGTCCGGGTCAGCATGTTGACCGCCGCCTTCGCCATGTTGGTGTGCGGGTGGCCGGGACCCTTGTAGCCGCGCTCGAAGACCCCCTCCATCGCTGACACGTTGACCACGTACGCCCTGGCGGGACCCCTCGCCACGCTTCGCGCCGCCTCGGCCAGGCGCGGCCGCAGTCGGCTGATGAGGATGAACGGCGCCGTCTCGTTGCAGAGCTGCACCTCGAGCATCTCGAGCGCGTCCACCTCACCGATGCCCTGGACCCAGCTGTTCGAGTGGTGAAGGTCGGGAACGAGCCCTCCCGCGTCGATCGCTGAGCCGTCGGCCAGCCGCGCCAGCGAGGACGAGCCCGGTGCCAGGGCCATGTCTGTCAGGTGCTGGGCGTGGCGGGCCGCGGCCTCGGCATCCGCGTGAGTTGACTCCGAGCCGGTGACCGACGCGTCCACCGCTGCGAGCAGCGGGTGCGCCTTGACCGACTCCGCCAGTGCCAGAGGATGCAGGTCCCGAGCATGCCCGAACGTCAGGAGCTCTGGGCCTTGGCCTTCGGGCCACAGTCCGTCAGGGATCGGGATCGACTCGGCGTCGACGAGGGGCGCGTACGCACCGGGCGAGCGTCGCACGGTCTGCGCCGCGTTGTTGATCAGGATGTCAAGCGGGCCCCGGGCGGCCACCGCGTCGGCCAAGGCGATGACCTGTGAGGGATCACGGAGGTCGATGCCGACCACATGGAGCCGATGCAGCCAGTCGGCGGCGTCAGGCATCGCCGCGAAGCGTCGCACCGCATCGCGCGGGAACCGGGTGGTGATCGTGGTGTGGGCACCATCGCGCAGCAGCCGGAGCGCGATGTGCATCCCGATCTTGGCCCGACCTCCGGTCAGTAGCGCGCGCTTGCCCGTCAGGTCCGTCCGCGCCGCGCGCTTGGCGTGACTCATGGCCGCACACGCGGGGCAGAGCTGGTGGTAGAACGCGTCCACCAGGGTGTAGCGCTGCTTGCAGATGTAGCAGGGCCGGGCCTTCATGAGCGTCCCGGCCGTCGGCGCCTCGACGCCTGACGTGAGCGCAAGCCCCCGCGTCTCATCGTCGATGCGGTCGGGTGCCCCCGTGGCTGTCCCGGCGACGATGGCCTTGTCGTTGTCCTGGATCGCCGCTCGCCTGACGCCTCGGCGGTGGCGCTTGACCGACTTGAACATCCTGCTGGTCGCCCGTCGGACGGCCACGAAGTCGGGGTGGGCCTCGTCGAGCTGGTGGATGGTGCCCAGGACCCGCAGTGTCGCGGCCAGGTCGTCAGCGTCGACTCCGCGGCCGGCCGACGGCGTGGCGAGTGCTGCAGTGGGCTCGGGCGCTGACGAATTCGACACGGCGCTCAGCGTACTCAGGGTTCGGCGATAGGCACTTCACAGCCTCGTGGGTAAGTCGAAGCCAAGGCGTCCATGTGGGTGGCTCATGCGCGGTGTCTGGAGTCCCCATCCCCCTGCCCTCGTTAATCGGAGGCGCCGACTTGGGAGACGGCACGAGCATGAGCTGGCGCATCTGCCCAGAGTCGGTCGTGAGTTGACGCCCAGGGTCGTGATCTCGCTCAACTGCCGAGAGTCGCGCGTTCGTCTCGTGACAACTGGAGGCGCAGGGTTGTACGTTTCGGCTGTTTCAGCGGCTATCATGGGTGGCATGACTGAGATGACTGTGAGCGACGCCCGGGCCCGCCTCGCCGATGTCGTGGACGCGGCCCGGGTCGGTCACGACCCGGTCTATCTGACTCGTCGGGGCCAACGGGTGGCCGCGGTCATCGACGCCGATGATCTGGATCGGCTCATCGCGGCCGCGGAAGACCTGGCCGATCTCGAGGCTGTCCGTGTGGCACGTACCGAGATGGCCGATGGTGAGTCGGCGATCCCCTGGGAGCAGGTCAAGGCCGACCTCGGCCTGGCATGAGCTACCGGATCGAGGTCGCGCCCGCTGCGGTCCGACAGCTACGCAAGCTGGACCGGGTCGCCCAGCGGCGGGTCCAGGCGGCGATCGAGTTGCTGGCGGGCGAACCGCGCCCGAGCGGTGCCAAGAAGCTGGTTGGCGGTGACGGCGAGTGGCGTGTCCGGACCGGTGACTACCGGATCGTCTACGAGATCCACGACAACGTGCTGCTCGTCCTTGTCGTTGCCGTCGGCCACCGTCGCGACATCTACGAACGCCGGTAGAAACTCGCTGTCTGGCCGCCGCGCTGACGGTCAATTCGTCGGGTCTGCATCGGCGTTCGGCGGCTGCGGTGGTGACGGCCGCTGTCATCGAGGGTGTCCGCGGTGGTGGGACGCCAGCGTGGGGTGCCACGCTCAGGGGGTGGACCGGTAAGTGCCTCTGGGGGCACGTTTCCGCGCGTTCGGCTTCGGCATCTGGTGGTCGGGGGTGGCCGTCCGCGGAGGAGTGCCGGTAGTGGCGGTGGCCTGTGCCCGGGTTGAGCGTGGGGGGTGGCACTGGGGGACCGTCTCCGCGGTGGAGGCTCGGTTGGGGCCCGCGTTTGAGGCGGAGCGACCCTTGAGCTCAACGCGACCTGTCCCCCCAGCGAACTGGCTGACACGGTCGAGTCACGAACGGGCTGAACGCCCGCAACTGCCGCCGACCGAGCGTACGTTTCTCGCGTTTGCTTGTCCAGCTGCGCTCCGCCTTGAGAAGTCTGATTCGGTCGGGTTCGCGAGATCGTGATCCTGGGCTTGAGTCGGCGGGTCTTCGGCGACGGCGAGCTCGTGGGCCTGCGATTGATGCTGCGTCTACGCCGTGGCGATAAGTGTCGCAATCCCGAGCGCGATGACCGCGACCACCAACACGACGATGATCAGCCAACGCAGGCGCTGGGTTCGCGTGGCCCGCGTCTCTACAGCGGTGGAGCCGGGGGTGGGTGGCCTGTCGTGCTCGGAGAGTTCA
>NZ_MBQD01000010.1 GCF_001693815.1 Tessaracoccus lapidicaptus
GCTCGACGGCGACTCCTACCGCACCCGCGGCCACCGTCGCCAACCAACCAAGTAGAACCAACAACAACCATGAGAGGGGTCAATTTTCGATCGGCAACAGGGGGTCAGTTTTCGTCCGGCGTTGACAACGCGCTCGCCGTCGGCCAGGTCGAACTGCGGGTTGTGGGCCGAGGCGTGTGCGATGAGCCGTTCGCCCTCCCACACCGTGGGCAGCAACGTCGCCGACGGCGCCCCGTCGCCCCCCGTGATCCAGAGTGCGGCGCCCACCTCGCTGAGGAGCGCGCGACAGCGGTCGACGTCGTCCACCCGCTGGCTGGCGGGGACGTACACGGTGCTGGCTGGGATGTCGGGCTCCATGGTCGGCCATCGTAACCGGGCCGCACGCCCTGCCGCGGCGGCCCTCACCGAAGGCTCAGGCCAGCGGCCAGACGATCAACGTCTTCCACGTCGCCGGGTCGGGCTCGGCCGCGGGATCGCTCACATACTGCTCCCACATGCCCTCGGCCAGGGTCAGCCCCTCCAGCTTGACCCACGTCATCAGCTCGCCGTAGGTGCGCTCCAGGTCGTCGTACGGACCCACGTGCGTGCCGACGACCGCCTCCCCGCCCGGAAGCTCGAACGGCTGCACGTCACCGGCCCGGACCACGGTCGAGACGGGGAATCCGATCGACACGTCCACCGTCTCGCCCGGCATGGAGTGGTAGTAGCCGAACGGCGGCCCGGTGACGGTGCCGCCCTGCTCGGCGACGGCCCGCATCACCTCACTGAAGCCCGTGTCGAACGCGGTCGTGAGTTCGCCCATCGGCACGTTCCGGCGGACCGCCGCCGCCTGCTGCGCATCGAGGGTACTCAAGCGGAACTCGGTCATCGCTCCTCCTCGACCCCGTCTGGGGCCCTTGAGTGCCAGTATGCGCCTGGTCGAGGTCAGCGCAGGGCGGTGAGCTCCGCGTCGAGTGCGGCCAGCGCCTCGTCCGACATCGCGCCCGGCTGGTAGCTGACGGCCTGGCGGATCGACACGACGCCGGCGAACGCGTCGGCTCCGACGGCGGCGGCCAGCTCCGGGGCGTGCCGGCGCACGACGTCGGCCGCGCGCTCGTCGGCCATCAACCGGCCGAGCGGCATGTCGACGCCCAACCGGCGACGGTTCACCAGCGTCTGGTACGTCTCGGCCTCGCCGTCGACGGAGAAGTCGCCGAACACGGTCTGGAGGAACCGCACCGAATCGGCCAGCCACGGCCGCACCGACGCTTCGGCCATCTCGGCGCGGCCGTTCGCCGTCGCGTTGGTGGACAGGCTGAGGCCGTGCGGGCCCAGGAGATAGATGTGCGACTCGAACGGCACCTCGTGTTCGGCCAGCGCGGCGAGGAAGGCGATGGAGTTGCGGATCGGGACGACGGTGTCGTCGCTGGTGCTGAACAGGAACGTCGGCGGCGTGGCGGCGCTCACGTGGCTGGGCACATCGATGAGTTCCTTGCCCACCGGCGGCCCGAACTCCTCGAGGGTGACCGGGTATCCGGCCACCAGCGCGTCGGGCTTGTCCTCGGCGGCGGTCGCGAGACTCGAGGCGAGGTGCCCGCCGGCGGAGAACCCGACGGCCGCGACCTTCGTCGGGTCGATGTGCAGGTCGGCGGCGTTCGCCCGGATCCAGGCGAGGGCGGCCTTGGCGTCGTCGAACGACTTCTCGAAGGGGGACTCGGCGCCCACCGCGTAGCGCAGCACGAACGCGTTGAACCCGGCGGCGAGGTAGGCGAGCGCGACCGGCTCCGCCTCACGGTCCGAGGTCATGAAATAGCCGCCCCCGGGGAGGACGAGGACGGCGGGGCGGGTGGCGGCGGTGGCGAGCTCGGCGCTGGGCTCCTGGACGTAGCAGGTGAGGGGTGCGTCGTGGCCGACGGTCTGGGTGAAGAGCTTCATGCCCCCATTCTTGTCCAGCCCCTGATCAGCGCGCCGCCCGCCCCACGCCGCGCCCACCAGCACGACACGCCGTCGAACTGGCCCCTCGTGCGCGCAGGAGGCGCCGAGGCGGCTCGGACCCTGTCATTCCTGCCGATCCCGGCCTACGCTCACCCCATGCAGCACCCTCGCGCGATCACCGACTGGCTGCTCGACACCGACCCGGCCCTGCGCTGGCAGGTGCAGCGCGACCTCCTCGACGCGCCGGAGCACGTCTGGCAGCAGACCCGCGCCGAGATGGCCACGACGGAGATGGCCGCGCGGCTCCTCGCGCTCCAGGACGACGACGGGCAGTGGGCCGGCGGCGCCTACTTCCCCGGCCGCGCGGACCCCCGGGCGCTCAACCGCCCCGACGACGACCAGGGCCAGCCCTATACCGCCACCACCTGGACCCTCAACACCCTGCGCGAGTGGGGACTCGACCCCGCCGCGCTGACCGGCACCGCCGCCAAGCTGGCCGCCTCCAGCCGGTGGGAGTACGACGACCTGCCCTACTGGGGCGGTGAGGTCGACTGCTGCATCAACGCGTTCACCCTCGCCAACGGGGCGTGGCTCGGCGCGGACGTCGGCGGCCTCGTCGACTGGTTCCCCGAGCACCAACTCGACGACGGCGGCTGGAACTGCGAGTGGGTGGAGGGCTCGACGCGGTCGTCGTTCCACTCGACGCTCAACTCAATCAAGGGCATCCTCTGGTACGAGCAGTGGACCGGCGGCCACGACGCCCTGCGCGCCAGCAGGCAGCGCGCCCAGGAGTATCTGCTCGAGCGTCGCCTTCTCTACCGGGCGAGCACGGGCGAACGCGTGGGGGAGTGGGTGGAGTACCTGGCGTACCCGCTGCGCTGGGTGTACACCGCGCTCAACGTCCTGGACCATCTCCGGGCCGCGTCGCTGTACGACGGCGTGGCCCCGGATCCGCGGGCGGCGGACGCCGTCGAGATCGTGCGCGCCGCGCGGCAGCCGGACGGGCGATGGTTGCAGGGCCGGCGCTACCGCGGGCAGGTGTGGTTCGACGTCGACGTGCCGGTCGGCGACCCGTCGCCGTGGCTCACGTTCCTCGCGACCCGCGTGCTCGACTGGTGGGACGAGGGCCGCGCAGCCTGAGCCGGGCGCCCGCCGTCGGCACTACTTCGGCTGGACGAGCACCCCGTTGGGCTTCTTCTGCACGACATAGTCGGGGTGCGCGGCGAAGAGATCCTTGAGCTTCGCGAACCCCCAGGTGCGGGAGTCGAAGTCCGACGCCAGGCGGGAGAGGTTGCTGCCGACGGCGCCGAGGTTGGCCCAGTTGTCGTCGCCGGCGGCCGCATCGACGGCCTCGGCGAGCAGCTTGTCCAGGAAGGCGTCGCTGACGAGCGTGCGCTGCTCCACCGTCGCGGGCTTCGTCGTCGAGGCTGCGGTGAGGTTCTCCACGTAGATGAAGGTGTCGCACGCGGCGACGAACGGCTTGGGCGTCTTGCGCTCGCCGAATCCGTAGACGACCTTGCCGTCCTCGCGGATGCGGGCGGCGAGGCGGGTGAAGTCGCTGTCGCTGGAGACGAGGCAGAAGCCGTCGAGGTTGCCGGCGTGGAGCAGGTCCATGGCGTCGATGATGAGCGAGCTGTCCGTCGCGTTCTTGCCGCTGGTGTAGCTGAACTGCTGGATCGGCTGGATGGAGTGCTGCAGCAGTTCGGTCTTCCACGACGTCAGCTGCGTCGAGGTCCAGTCGCCGTAGGCGCGCCGCACCGAGGCGCGGCCGTACTTGGCGACCTCGACCAGCAGCTGATCGATGTGCTGCGCGCGGGCGTTGTCGGCGTCGATGAGCACGGCGAGGCGGGCCTCGCGTGGTGTCTGAGTGGTCATGGGTCCCCTGTCGTCGACATGAACCTACCGCCAACTCGCACATCGACCCGCGTCAGAGGGTCGGGGGTGGAGTTCGACGGCGTGTCGTGCAGATTGGGGTGGCGGCGGGTCAGGCGGCGGGCGGCGGGGCGGTCGTGCCGCGGACGATGAGCTCGGTCGGGACGACGACGCGGTCGTGACGCGCGGCGCTCACCCCGCGCGAGCGGATCTGCGCCAGGACCAGCTTCACCAGCTCCTGCCCGATCCGCTGAAAATCGTGCCGCACCGTCGTCAAGGGTGGATACGAGTACTCACTCAGCGCGATGGCGTCGAACCCGACGACGGACACGTCGCCCGGCACACCGCGCCCGGCCTCGTGCAGCGCCCGGATCAGGCCGAACGCCATCTCGTCGTTGGCCGCGAACACCGCCGTCACATCCGGATCCTCGGCGATCCGCTTGCCGATCTCGTAGCCCGAGCGCGGCGTCCAGTCCCCGATCCACGCCTCGGGGGCGCGCACGCCGGCCGCCTCCAGCGCCCGCTGCCACGCGCCCCTGCGCATCAGTGCCGGTTCGGAGTCAGTGGGGCCCGCGAGGTGGTGCACCGTCCGGTGCCCGAGCTTCAATAGGTGCCGGGTGGCGTCGCGGCTGCCCTGCAGCTGGTCCCCCATCACCGCGGGATAGTGGCCGACCAGCCGCGAATCCGACACCGCCACGGGCATGCCGGCCGGCAGCGTCAGGGTCTCGGGCGTGGCCTCCTCGGCGCGGATGATCACGAGCCCGTCGATGGCCTGGTTGGAGATCCGGTGCGCGGCTGACTCCCAGTCGGCGGCGTCGGCCGTCTCGGACTCGATGCTGAGCAGGGTCACGGTGTAGCCCTCGTCGTCGGCCGCCTTGACGACGCCGCCCGTCGTGAGCACCTCGCCGGTCCGCTCGTACCGGTGCGCGAGCAGGCCGATGGTGCCGAACGAGCCGTTGCGCAGGGCGCGCGCGGCGCGGTTGGGCGAGTAGCCGAGCTGCGCCATGGCTTCGAGCACGCGGGCCTTGGTCTCGGGCCGCACCGCCTCCGCACCCGTCGACACCCGCGACACCGTCTGCGCGGACACGCCCGCAAGCCGGGCCACGTCCTCGATGGACGGGCCGGTCTTTCGTCGTCCTCGACCCGAGACGGTGCCCATGGCGACACTGTAGCCCCTCATTGATGTTGACGTCATCACGACGCGAACCCAGGCGGAATTCAGCGAGAACAACTGTTACCGGACCGTTATGTGACTCGCTGGTCAACCCGCGGGGGGTCGTGCTACGTTTACGTAAACATCATCCAGGATGTGGGGCGAGGACGCCCTTGGGGAGCGCCGACCCATCGCCTCGGCGCAGGCCACACGAGACTAAGGAAGTACTCATGACGACGTGGAAGAAGATCGCCGCCCTTGCAGTGGTGGTGCCGCTCTCGCTCACCGCCTGCGGCGGTGACAACGGCTCGAACGGATCCGACGGCGGAGACACCGGCGACGGCAAGCTGACGGTCTGGGCCTGGGACCCGGCCTTCAACATCTACGCCATCAACGAGGCGGCGAAGATCTACCAGCAGGACAACCCCGACGTCGAGGTCGAGGTCATCGAGACCCCCTGGGACGACCTGCAGACCAAGCTGACCACGCTGGCGCAGTCGCAGGAGTTCGGTGAACTCCCCGACATCTTCCTCATGCAGAACAACGCGTTCCAGAAGAACGTCATCAACTACCCGGACCTCTTCAGCGACTTCTCGGACTCCGACGTCGACTTCGGCGAGTTCCCCGAGGGTGTCGTCGCCTACTCCACCGTCGACGGCGTCAACTACGGACTTCCGTTCGACAACGGCACCGCCATCAGCGCCCTGCGCACCGATGTACTCGAGGAGGCCGGCTACACCGTCGACGACTTCACCGACATCACCTGGAGCGAGTTCATCGAGAAGGGCGAGGACGTCCTTGCCAAGACGGGGAAGCCCCTCGCCTCGGGCATGGCGGGATCGGCGGATCTCATCATGATGATGCTGCAGTCGGCCGGCGCAAGCCTGTTTGACGACGAGGGCAACCCGACCATCGTCGGCAACGAGGCGCTGATCAAGTCGATCGAGACCTATCAGCAGCTCGTGGAGTCGGGTGTCTTCGTCGAGGTCAACTCGTGGGACGAGTTCATCGGGACCTTCGTGAACTCCAACGTCGCCGGCGTCATGCAGGGCGTGTGGATCATGGGCTCCATCCAGTCCGCAGAGGACCAGGCAGGCAAGTGGGGCATCACCAACCTGCCCAAGCTCGACGACGTCGACGGCGCCACCCACTACTCCGCCAACGGCGGGTCGTCGTGGGCCATCAGCTCCAACGCCGACAAGGAACTGGCCGCCGACTTCCTGGCCAGCACGTTCGCCGGGTCGACCGAGTTCTACGACACCATCCTCCCGTCGTCGGGCGCCCTGGCCAACTGGCTGCCGGCCGGTGAGAGCGACGTCTACGGCGAGCCGCAGGACTTCTTCGGAGGCGAGCCGGTCTTCAGCCAGGTGCTGGAGTTCGCCGCCGAGGTGCCGAGCAACAACACCGGCGTCTACTACTACGAGGGCCGCGACGCCGTGAGCGCCGCTGTCACCAAGATCCTGGGCGGAACCGACGTCGAGACTGCGCTGCAGGAGGCGCAGGACAACGTCGAGTTCGCGATGCAGTGATCCTTCGTTAGTTCCCCGTGGTGGGGGCCGGACAACCGGCCCCCACCCGCGCGAGAAGGTGGATTCCTCACATGGCAGAACAACGATTCGCGACGGTCCCCAGGACCGCCCCCGACGCGGCGGACCCGACGCCCGCCTCCCGCCGTCGGCGCTTCGGACTTGAGCAGCGCCGCAACCTGACCGGATGGATCTTCCTCGTCCCGGCAGCCGCCCTCATCCTCTGGATGAACTTCTACCCGATGTTCCAGGCCCTCATCCTGTCGTTGAAGACCGGACGCGGGACCCGCCTGAACTTCGCCGACCCGCTGTGGTTCAACTACGAGCGGCTGTTCAGCGACGAGATCTTCAAGCTCACCGTCGGCAACACGTTCATCTACCTGGCGATCCAGGTCCCGATCATGCTCGTCACCGCGCTCGTGCTGGCGAACCTGCTCAACGACAAGAAC
This sequence comes from Tessaracoccus lapidicaptus, assembly GCF_001693815.1. Lineage (GTDB taxonomy): Bacteria > Actinomycetota > Actinomycetes > Propionibacteriales > Propionibacteriaceae > Arachnia > Arachnia lapidicapta. The sequence goes on from NZ_MBQD01000010.1 coordinate 6,915, forward strand.
CTGCGCTTCAAGGGCCTGTGGCGCACCGCCATCTTCCTGCCCGCCGCGGTCTCCCTGGTCAGCTACTCCCTGGTGTTCCGCACGATGTTCGCCAACGACGGCTTCGTCAACGACGTGCTCCTGTGGCTGAACCTCGTCGACTCGCCCATCAACTGGCTGGGCCAGACCGACACCGCCCGCTTCGTCATCATCCTCGGCCTGCTGTGGCGCTGGACCGGCTACAACATGGTGTTCTACCTCGCGGCGCTGCAGAACATCGACTACTCGTCGCTCGAGGCGGCCAAGATCGACGGCGCGGGCTCGTTCGCCACGTTCTGGTACGTGACGATCCCGCAGCTCAAGCCCATGATCCTGCTCACCGCGATCATGTCGACCAACGGGACCATCCAGCTGTTCGACGAGTCGTGGAACCTCACCCAGGGCGGTCCGGCGTACACGTCGATGACCATGTCGCACTACCTCTTCGAGGTGTCGTTCCAGCGGAACCCCAATTTCGGCTACGGCGCCGCATTGTCCTACGTGATCCTGATCATGGTCGCCGTACTGGCCGCGGTCCAGATGAAGATCGGAGACAAGCGTGACTAAGACGCAGGCCCGCAAGCTGCCGGGCTACATCTTCCTGTCGCTGACCGCGCTCGCCTCGGTCTTCCCGCTGTACTTCATGGTGGTGTCGGCCACGAACACCAGCCGGGACGTCCTGAACTCTCGGCTGCTGCCGGGCACCGCGCTGTTCGAGAACTTCTCCAAGCTCGTCGCGCAACAGGACGTCGCCTCCGCCATGTGGTACTCGTCGCTCAACGCGGTCGGCACCACCGTGCTGGCGCTCATCGTGTGTTCCATCGCCGGCTACGGCTTCGAGGTCTTCCACTCCCGCGGCAAGGACCGCCTCATGGCGTTCCTGCTGCTGGCGATGATGATCCCGTTCGCCGCGACCATGATCCCGCTGTTCCAGATGTTCGCGGACTTCGGGCTGGTCAACTCGTCGGTCGCCGTCATCCTGCCGGCCGTCGCGACCCCGTTCCTCGTGCTGCTGTTCCGGCAGTCCGCCCGCAGCTTCCCGCACGAGATCGTCGAGGCCGCCCGCCTCGACGGACTGGGCGAGCTCAGCATCTTCTTCCGCATCTTCCTGCCGACGATGCGGTCGACCCTGGCGGCCGCGGCCGTCATCACCTTCATGACCGCATGGAACAACTTCCTGTGGCCCAAGGTGATCCTCGTCAACAACAGTTACCAGACCATGCCGATGCTCATCTCCAACCTGCGCGCCGGCTACGTCACCGACTACGGAGTACTCATGCTCGCGGTTCTCCTGGCGTCCCTGCCCACGATGGTGCTTTTCCTCGTGCTGCAGCGCGCCTTCGCCGAGGGCATCACAGGAGCCATCAAATGACTTTCGACCGCACCCGCATCGCCGACCCGACCTTCTTCGCCGAGAACCGCCTCCCGGCGCACTCGGACCACCGCTGGTTCGCCGACGCCCACGAGGCGTCGTTCGGCACCAGCAGCTTCGAGCAGTGCCTCAACGGCACCTGGAAGTTCCACCACGCCAAGAACCCGTCGCTGGCGCCGGAGGGCTTCGAAGCCCTCGACTACGACACGGACGCCTGGGACGACATCCGCGTCCCCGGCCACATCCAGCTGCAGGGCTACGACCGCCCCCAGTACGCCAACGTCCAGCACCCCTGGGACGGCTACGAGGACATCTGGCCCGGCCAGATCCCGCAGAAGTACAACCCGGTGGGCAGCTACGTCACCCACTTCACGCTCGACACCCCGCCGGCCGACGGCGAGCGCGTCAGCATCTCCTTCAAGGGGGCCGAGTCGACGATCGCGGTGTGGCTGAACGGCGCCTACGTCGGCTACGGCGGTGACGCGTTCACGCCGTCGGAGTTCGACATCACTGACCATCTGGTCGACGGGGAGAACAAGCTCGCGGCTCAGGTGATCAAGTGGAGCGGCGCCGCGTGGATCGAGGACCAGGACTTCTACCGGTTCTCGGGCATCTTCCGCGACGTCATGCTCTACCGCCGCCCCCGCGTGCACGCCGAGGACCTGCGCACCACCACCGAGGTGGCCGACGACCTGGCATCGGCGACGGTGCGGCTCGCGGTCGCGCTGCAGGGCGAGGGCTCCGTCCGGGCCACGCTCGGCGGGGTCGGGGAGCTGACGGCCGGGGACGACGGCGTGCTCAGCGTCGCCGTCGACGAGCCTCGGCTCTGGAGCGCCGAGGACCCGCACCTCTATGACCTGACCCTCGAGGTGCTCGACGCCTCCGGCGCGGTCGTCGAGGTCATCCCGCAGCGCGTGGGCATCCGCCGGTTCGGCATCGAGGACGGCGTCCTGAAGATCAACGGCCGCCGCGTCGTGTTCAACGGCGTCAACCGCCACGAGTTCGGGCTGCAGGGCCGCGTCATGACGCGCGAGCAGACCGAGGCCGACCTCAGGGCCATGAAGGCGCACAACATCAACGCCGTGCGCACCAGCCACTACCCGAACAACTCGTTCCTCTACGAACTGACCGACGAATACGGGCTGTACGTCATCGACGAGATGAACCTCGAGGCCCACGGCATGTGGCACGCCGTGGTCGTCGGCCGCGTACCCCTCGAGGGCGCTGTCCCGGGCAACCTCCCCGAGTGGCGCGACATCCTCCTCGACCGGGCGTCCAACATGCTCGAGCGCGACAAGAACCACGCGTCCATCGTCATGTGGTCGTGCGGCAACGAGAGCTTCGGCGGCACCAACCTGCGCGACGTCGCGGATCACTTCCGGTCCTTGGACACGCGCCCGGTGCACTACGAGGGCGTCCACTGGGATCCGCGGTTCCCGGAGACGACCGACGTCGTCAGCACCATGTACACCCCGGCGGCCGGCATCGAGGAGTTCCTCGCTTCGAACCGCGAGAAGCCCTACATCCTGTGCGAGTACGCGCACACGATGGGCAACTCGTTCGGCGCCGTCGACAAGTACATCGACCTCGCCTACCGCGAGCCGCTGTTCCAGGGCGCGTTCATCTGGGACTTCTCGGACCAGGCCATCGCGCTGAAGGACCGCCATGGGCGGGAGTACTTCGGCTACGGCGGCGACTGCGGCGAGGCCCCGCACGACGCGGAGTTCAGCGGCAACGGCATCTTCTTCGCCGACCACAGCCCCAGCCCGAAGCTGCAGGAGGTCAAGAAGCTCTACCAGGGGCTGCGGATCGAGATCTCCGGCGACTCGTTCGAGGTCGAGAACCGGTTCCTGTTCACCGACACGTCGGCCTACCGGTGCGTGGTGACGCTGGCCCGCGAGGGTCGCGTCGTGGCGCGGGGCACCGTCGACACCGAGGTGGAGCCGGGCGACACCGGCAACTACCCGCTGCCGGTCGACCTGCCGGACGCGGCCGGCGAGTACACCGTCGAGGTGTCCTTCCAGCTGCGGCGGCCCACCCTGTGGGGCGCGGCCGGGCATGAGGTGGCGTGGGAGCAGGCCGTGTTCACGATCGCGGGCTCGACGGCGCCGCGCTCCCCGGCCCGCGCGCCCGAGCTCATCGACGGCATCCACAACTTCGGTGTCCGGGGCCGGCACTTCACCGCCCTGTTCTCGAAACTGTACGGCGGGCTCGTGTCCTACCGCTACGGGCTGAGCTCCGACGGAGGCCGCGAACTGCTGGGCGGCATCCCCAAGCCCAACTTCTGGCACGCGCCCACCTCCAACGAGCGTGGATGGAACATGCCGTTCCGCGACGGGCAGTGGCTGCTGGCCAGCCGCTACTCGGAGGCGGCGGAGGCCGGTCCGTCCGCGCGGGTGATCGGTGACGCCGTCGAGGTGCGCTACACCTACGAGCTGCCCAGCCAGCCGTCCGGCGAGTGCGACGTGGTGTACCTCGTCGACGGCGACGGCCGTATCGAGGTCACGATGACCGTGCGTCCCGGTGACGGGCTGCCGGACATGCCGGAGTTCGGGCTGCTGCTCACCACGGGCGCCGACTACCAGCACCTGACCTGGTACGGCGAGGGGCCGGAGGAGAGCTACGTCGACCGGCGTGCCGGTGCGCGTCTGGGCGTGTGGTCGGGCGATGTCGCGGAGCAGCTGACGCCGTACATCCGGCCGCAGGAGGCGGGCAACCACACGGGAGTCCGGTGGGCGACGGTGACCGACGCCCACGGCGCGGGGCTGCGGTTCGAGTACGTCGACGAGCCCATGGAGTTCTCGGCTCTGCCGTGGACGCCGTGGGAGGTGGAGAACGCGGCGCACCCGGTGGATCTGCCGCCGATCCAGAAGACGGTGCTGCGGCCGGCGCTGATGCGTCGCGGTGTGGGCGGGGACGACTCGTGGGGGTCGATGACCCACCCCGAGTACCGCCTGCCGGAGGGTCAGGAGCTGGTGTTCCGGTTCGCGTTCCAGGGCATCCGCTGAACTCTCTCGTTCCCTGAGGAGCTGTGCCGCCGGCAGGCGGCGCAGCGTCTCGAAGGGTTGTGGCGCCGCCCCTCACCGTTCCCTGAGGAGCTGTGCCGCCGTCCCCGTTCCCTGAGGAGGTGTGCCGCCGCAAGGCGGCACAGCGTCTCGAAGGGTGGTGGCGCTGTTCTTCACCGTTCCCTGAGGAGCTGTGCCGCCGGCAGGCGGCACAGCGTCTCGAAGGGTCGCGGCTCCCCACGGACGCCGTCGCTCCTTACGGATCGACGTACAGACTGCCGCCGATGAACTCCCGCAGGATCGAGTTGAACGGGACCCGATCGGCGGGCAGCGGGTCGAAGAAGCCCAACAGATTGAGCAGCCGGTCCCTCGTATCGACGTGCGGGCTGTCGTCGGGGATGGTCGCCAGGGCCTCTTCGGCGTACGGCCGCAGCACGTTGAGCTCGTACATCATGCTGGAGTTGACCATCACATCCGCGTCCTCCTGGAACACGAAGATGTGCTCGTACTCGCCGCGGCGCACGCTGTCCCACTGACCCAGCGTCGTCTCCGGCGTGATGCCGCGGTAGCGGTGGTCGCGGATGATGCGACGCAGCAGCCGCACCTCCGTCGTCGGCACACGGTTCATCAGGTCGATGTTCAGCCCGCCCAGCGCGCTGACGTAGACCTTGAACACCGCGGTGCGGCTGATGCTGCCCGTCAGCCGCGGATTGAGGGCGTGGATGCCCTCGATGAGCAGGATCTCGTCGGGGCCGACGCTGAGCGGCGTCGTCGCGGGCAGCCGCGACCCCGTGACGAAGTCGAAGTGGGGCGTCCGCACGGTCTCCCCGGCCACCAGCCGGGCGAGGTCGCTGGTCAGGAGGGGGAGGTCGAGGGCGTCGGGGCTCTCGAAGTCGTAGCGGCCGTCGTCGTCGCGGGGGGTGTGGGCCCGGTCGACGAAGTAGTCGTCCAGCGACAACGCCACTGGCTTCAGGCCGTTGACCTCGAGCTGCGTCGCGAGGCGGTGCGTCGTCGTGGTCTTTCCCGACGACGACGGGCCGGCGATCGCCAGCACGCGCAGGGCCCGCCGTTCGGCCAGGATGGTGTCGGCGATGTCGGCCAGCCGCTTCTCCTGCAGCGCCTCGGCGATGCCCACCAGCTTGAGGGCGCGCCCGTCGCGGATGTAGGCGTTGACGTCGGCCACCACCTCGACGTCGACCCGGTCCAGCCACGCCTGCGTCTCCGCGTAGGCCGCCGACAGGAGCGTGGGCGGGATCAGGGGGGCGCCGTCGCCCTTGTCGATGTCGCCGAAGTCGACGATGAAGCCGTCGGCGAAGGGGATCACCTCGAAGGGTTCGACCTCGCGCGGGTTCTCCAGGGCGGGGTAGACGACGCGCGCGGTGAGATCGTCGACGTCGTAGACGTGGTAGCCGCCGTCGCGGCCCAGGAGTGTGATCCTGCTTGCCGGGTCGGCTGCCCACCGCTTGAGCCGGGCGCCGATCTGCTTCACCTCCCGGGTCGACAACGCCGAGCCGACGAGGCCGCAGAACACGCCCTCGAGGATCGAATAGGACGTCTTCAGCCGCTCGCCCGGGAACAGGTCGTGGATGGCCTTGATCAGTCCCAGCTTGACCGTCTGCCGGCCTTGTCGGAGGTGGGTTTCGCGCATGGCGTGCCCCTTTCGGCGCTCGCCTCCGACGCTACTCCGCTCTAGGTACCTCGCGCCTGCCTTGCGTGCCGACGCCTGCGCCGTGTCCGGGGCGCCTGCCTTGCGTACCGACGCCTGCGCTATAGCGCGAGCGTCGTGAGTTAGAGCAGGCGTCTCCCCAGCGCCTGTACTAGATGTACTGACCTGGGACGTTGGTCAAGCGGGTGATGGGTGGCTTGTTCTCGCAGGCTGAGTGGGGCCTGTGGTGATTGTAGGCATGCAGCCATCCAGGGAGGGCTTCACGGCGTTCGGCTTCTGAGAA
>NZ_MBQD01000011.1 GCF_001693815.1 Tessaracoccus lapidicaptus
TTAAGCCTTTCAGCGCCGATGGTACTGCAGCGGGGACGCTGTGGGAGACTAGGACGCCGCCGGACACTTACTTGAATACAGCGAGGGGGAAGACACCCTGCCGGCCTGGCCGGTGTGTGTGTCTTCCCCCTCGCTTTTTTCATGCCCACACGAATGTCAGCTGCTCGGTGTCCCTACCCCCCGTCGATACCCCCTGGGGGAAGGTCTACGATGCTGAGTAGTAGACATGCTCTGGGAAGGGGCGATGATGGCCTTCGAGCGACGCGATATGACGGTGCAACCGGACCTCAGCCACACGGAGGGTCGGGTGGCCCCCGTCCGGGCGCGCAAACCGATCTACCTCGACATGTTGCCGCCGTGCAACGCGGGCTGCCCGGCGGGTGAGAACATCCAGGAGTGGCTGCGGCTCATCAAGGCCGGACGCGCGGAGGCCGCGTGGCGGCAGCTCATCGTCGACAACCCGTTCCCCGCCATCCACGGGCGCGTGTGTTACCACCCCTGTGAGACGGCCTGTAACCGCCAGGACCTGGACGCCGCGGTCTCGATCCACTCCGTTGAGCGCTACCTCGGCGACATGGCCATCACCAACGGCTGGAAGGTACCGCTGCCTCGGCGTCGATCGGGGCGTCGCGTGATGGTGGTCGGAGCGGGGCCCGCGGGCCTGTCGGCCGCCTACCATCTGGCCCGGCTCGGGCACGAGGTCGAGATCTTCGACGCCGGAGACAAGCCCGGCGGCATGATGCGCTACGGCATCCCCGAGTACCGCCTGCCGCGTGACGTGCTGGACGCGGAACTGCAGCGTCTGGTCGAGCTCGGCGTGGTGTTCCGCCAGAACGCACCCATCAAGGATCTCCTGGCCACGCAGGCCGAGGGCCGCTTCGACGCGGTCTTCGTGGCGGTCGGGGCCCACATCTCCAAGCGAGTGGACATCCCCGCAGCAGACGCGACGCGCGTCGTCGATGCTGTCAGCTTCCTCCGTGACGTGGCCTCCGGCGAACGGCCGATGATCGGGCGCCGGGTCGCCGTCTACGGCGGCGGTAACACGGCCATGGACGCGGCCCGCGTGGCGCGCCGGCTCGGGGCCGAGGAGTCCGTCGTCGTCTACCGCCGCACACTCGAGCAGATGCCGGCCCACGCCGAGGAGCTCGAGGGGGCACAGGCCGAGGGCGTCCAAATGAACTGGCTGCGGACGATCACGTCCGTCGACGAGGAAGACCTCACCGTCGAGATCATGGAGCTCGACGAGCACGGCAAGGCCCGGGGGACCGGCCGCTACGAGAAGCTCGCCGCCGACACCGTCATCCTCGCCCTCGGGCAGCGGGCCGACACCCAGTTCCTGCAAGCGATCCCGGGGATGAGCTTCAACGACGACGTGGTCGAGGTGGACCCGTCGACCCTGATGACCGCGGTCCCCGGCATCTTCGCTGGCGGTGACGCGGTGCCGTCGGACCGCACCGTCACCATCGGCGTCGGACACGGCAAGAAGGCGGCCAAGCGCATCGACGCCTGGCTGAACAAGGAGGAGTGGGTCCAGCCGGAGAAGCACCCGGTCGTCACCCTCGACATGATGAACGTCTGGTACTTCGGCGACCACGCCCGCAGGCAGCAGACCGAAACCGGCATCGACGAGCGCTTGGAGGGCTTCGGCGAGGTCGTCGCCGGCCTCAGCGACGAGGAGGCCAAATTCGAAGCGAACCGGTGCCTCAGCTGCGGCAACTGCTTCGAGTGCGACGGCTGCTTCGGCGCCTGCCCGGAGGATGCCGTCATCAAGCTGGGTACGGGTAACCGATACCGCTTCGACTATGAGAAATGCACCGGATGCGCCACATGCTACGAGCAGTGCCCGGTCCACGCGATCGAGATGATCCAGGAGCTTCCCCGATGAACGAACAGGCCATCATCGACGGCAACGAGGCCGCCGCCGACGTCGCGTACCGCGTCAGCGAGCTGTGCTCGATCTACCCGATCACGCCGTCGTCCACCATGGCCGAGCTGGCCGACGAGTGGTCGGCGCATCGCCGCCCCAACATCTTCGGGCAGGTGCCGACCGTCATCGAGATGCAGTCCGAGGGCGGAGCGGCCGGCGCCATGCACGGGGCGCTGCAGGGCGGCGCGCTGTCGACGACGTTCACGGCCTCGCAGGGCCTGCTGCTGATGATCCCCAACATGTACCGGATCGCGGGGGAGCTGACGTCGACCGTCTTTCACGTCGCGGCGAGATCCCTCGCGACGCAGGGCCTGTCGATCTTCGGCGACCACCAGGACGTCATGGCCGTCCGCCAGACCGGTGTCTGCCTGCTGAGCTCCGCCTCCGTGCAGGAGGCCCACGACATGGCGGCCATCTCGCATTCCGCCACGCTGCGGACGCGGCTGCCCATCGTCCACTTCTTCGACGGCTTCCGCACGTCGCACGAGCTCAACACGATGGTCCGGCTCTCGGACGACGAGCTGCGGCGCATCATTCCGCGCGAGCTCGTCCTGGAGCACCGGTCGCGCGCGCTGAGCCCGGCGAATCCGTTCATCCGAGGCACGGCGCAGAATCCCGACACCTACTTCCAGTCGCGCGAGACGTCCAACCTCTACTACCAGTGGGCGCCGAAGGTCATCGCCAACGAGATGGAGAAGTTCGCGGAGCTCACCGGCCGGCGCTACGGCCTGGTCGAGTACCACGGCGCGCCGGATGCCGACCGCGCCGTCGTCGTGATGGGCTCCGGCATCGAGGCGATCCTGCCGGTGGTGGAGCGGATGAACGCCGAGGGCGCCCGGGTCGGCGTTCTGCAGATCCGCCTCTACCGGCCGTTCCCCACGGAAGCGTTCCTGGAGGCGCTGCCGCCGTCGGTCACGCGACTCGCGGTCCTCGACCGCACGAAGGAGCCCGGCGCATCGGGCGAGCCCCTCTTCCTCGACGTCACCTCGGTGCTCGGGGAAGCTGTCGCCGGAGGCGCGCGGGAGAAGCTCCCCGTGACCATCGGCGGCCGCTACGGCCTGTCGTCCAAGGAGTTCACGCCGGCCATGGCGAGGGCGGTGTTCGATGAGCTGGCCGCCGAGTCGCCGCGGCCCAGGTTCACCGTCGGCATCCACGACGACGTGACCAACCTGTCGCTCGACTACGATCCCGCTCTCGACTTCGAGGATCCCGAGACGCTGCGCGCCGTGTTCTACGGCCTCGGATCCGACGGCACCGTCGGCGCCAACAAGAACACCATCAAGATCCTCGGATCCTCGGCCGATACCTTCGCCCAGGGCTACTTCGTCTACGACTCGAAGAAGTCGGGCTCGCGGACGGTGTCGCACCTGCGTTTCGGGCCCAACCCCATCCGCGCCCCGTACCTGGTCAGCCAGGCCGGCTTCATCGGATGCCACCACTGGTCGATCCTCGAGCGGGTCGACATCCTCGAGTTCGCCCGGCCGGGCACCGTGCTGCTGCTGAACTCGCCGCACGGCCCTGAGGAGACCTGGCATCAGCTGCCGGTGCCCATGCAGCGGCGGATCGTCGAGCTGGGCATCCGGGTCTATGTCATCGACGCCGGGAAGGTCGCCCGTGCCGCCGGGCTGGGCAGCCGGACCAACACGATCCTTCAGACGTGCTTCTTCGCTATCTCCGGGGTGCTGCCGCGGGAGCAGGCGATCGAGCGGATCAAGGCGGCGATCACCAAGACGTACGCGCGCAAGTCGGCCGAGGTGGTGCGGAAGAACCACGACGCCGTCGATTCGGCCCTCGCCGAGTTGCACGAGATGCCGGTCCCGATCGACGACTGGTCCGACCGCGGGCTTATCCCGCCGGTGCCCGAGGGTGCGCCGAAGTTCGTGCGCACGGTCACGGCCGAGATGCTCCGCGGTCGCGGCGACGATCTGCCGGTCTCGGCCCTGCCGGTCGACGGGACCTACCCGTCGGGCACGACGAAGTACGAGAAGCGCAACATCTCCGAGATCGTCGCCGAGTGGGACGCCGAGGAGTGCATCCAGTGCGGCAACTGCGCCTTCGTCTGCCCGCACTCGGTGCTGCGCGCCAAGTCCTACCCTGCGGACGCCATTGGGGATGCGCCGGAGGGGTTCCTCTCCGCGCCCCTCAACGCGGCTGGACTCCCGCAGACCCGCTACACCCTGCAGGTGTACGTGGAGGACTGCACGGGCTGCGGCCTGTGCGTCGAGGCCTGCCCCGTCAAGCCGGTGGATCAGCCGTCGCGGCGGGCCATCAACCTCACGCCCCTGCTGGACCGCGAGAAGGAGAAGCGGGCGGTCGACTATTTCGAGTCGATCCCGGTCAACGACCGGTCGCGCGTCGACTTCGGCACCGTCCGCGGCACCCAGTTCCTCGAGCCGCTCTTCGAGTTCTCCGGCGCCTGTTCGGGCTGCGGCGAGACGCCCTACCTCAAGCTGCTCAGCCAGCTCTTCGGGGACCGGGCGACCATCGCCAACGCGACCGGATGCTCGTCGATCTACGGCGGCAACCTGCCGACCACCCCGTGGGCGAAGAACGCCATGGGCCGCGGGCCCGCCTGGTCCAACTCGCTGTTCGAGGACAACGCCGAGTTCGGGCTCGGCATGCGGCTGGCCGCAGACCTGCACGAGGATCTGGCCCGGACTCGGCTGGATGAGCTGCGCGGTGCGATCGGAGATGACACGCTGGTCGATCAGATCCTCGCGGCCCCGCAGCGGCTCGGATCGGAGCTCACCGAGCAGATGGACCGGGTCAATCGCCTCAAGGCGCGCCTCGAGGGCCTGGCCGGTCCCTCCGTCGAGGACCTGCGCAGCGTCGCGGACCACCTTGTCCGGCGCTCCGTCTGGATCGTCGGCGGCGACGGGTGGGCGTACGACATCGGCAGCTCCGGCGTGGACCACGTCCTCGCGTCGGGCCGCAACGTCAACATCCTCGTCCTCGACACCGAGGTGTACTCCAACACCGGCGGGCAGGCGTCCAAATCGACGCCGCTCGGCGCCGTCGCGAAGTTCGCCTCGGGCGGGAAGCTCACCAACAAGAAGGATCTGGCCCTGCAGGCCATGAGCTACGGATCGGTGTACGTGGCGCGTGTCGCCATGGGGGCCGACCCGCAGCAGACGCTCAAGGCGTTCCGGGAGGCGGAGGCCTACGACGGTCCGAGCCTCATCATCGCCTACAGCCACTGCATCGCCCACGGCTACGACATCCGCAAGGGCCTCGAGCAGCAGTACCGCGCCGTGAACTCGGGACACTGGCCGCTCATGCGCTACAACCCGGTGATCCGCGACGCCGGCGGCAACCCCTTCCTGCTGGACTCGCCCAGGCCTCGCCTGACGCTGCAGCAATACCAGTCCGCCGAGCTGCGCTACAAGGTGCTGAAGGCGGCCGATCCCGTCGAGGCCGACCGCCTTGTCGCGCTCGCGCAGGACCAGGTGGACCGCAAGTGGGCGGAGTACGAAGAGTTGGCCAACCGCGGCGCCCACCAGTTCGCCGCCGACCCGAGGAGCCGGGCATGATCGACCTCACCACGAACTATCTGGGCTTGGCGCTGCGCAACCCGGTCGTCGCGTCGGCCGGGCCGCTGTCGCAGACCGTGGCCGGGGTGAAGTCCCTGGCCGACGGCGGGGTCGGTGCCGTCGTCCTGTACTCGCTGTTCGAGGAGCAGCTGCGCCGCGAGGCCGAGGCCACGGCCATCCTCGAGGACATGTACGAGGAGTCCCACGCGGAGGCGATCTCGTACTTCCCGACGGTGCCGAGGGCCGCCCACGACGCCTCCGCCACCTACCTCCGGCTGGTTGAGCAGGCGGCGGCGGCGATCGATGTGCCGCTCATCGCCTCCCTCAACGGCGCATCGCTCGGCGGGTGGACGCAGACAGCGCGCCGGCTCGCCGACGCCGGGGCAGCGGCCATCGAGCTCAATATCTACTTCGTGCCGGGTGACCTCACGATGACCGGGCACGCGGTGGAGGAGCGTCACCTGGCGATCCTCGCGGCCGTCAAGGGGGCGGTGAACATCCCTGTCGCGGTGAAACTCAGCCCGTACTTCTCCTCGGTCGGCAACATGGCGCTGCGGCTCGACGCCGCGGGGGCGGACGGCCTGGTGCTGTTCAACCGCTTCCTGCAGCCCGACATCGACCTGGACCGGCTGACCGTGGAGTCCGGCGTCACGTTGTCGTCGCCCGTGGACGCACGGCTGGCCAGGACCTGGATCTCCGTGCTGCACGGACATCTGGAGGCCTCCATCGCCGCCACCACCGGCGTCGACACCGCCGACGACGTCATCAAGTACATCCTGGCCGGGGCCGACGTCGTCATGACGACGTCATCGCTCATCCGCCGCGGGCCGGCGTACGCGCAGGTCCTCGTCGAGGGGCTCGGGCAGTGGTTGGCGGCTAAGGGGTTGTCACTGTCCAAGGCGAGGGGGCTGTTGGCGGTCCCGGCTGAGGCGGCTGCGGACGCATACGAGCGGGAGGGCTACGTGTCGGCGTTGGAGAAGGCGAAGTCGACGTACGGGTCGCTGCGCTGAATCGGCGACCCAACGTATGATCTGCGGTCGCGGGAGTTAGCCCAGATAGGCAGAATTGTCGCGTGACCCCGCCACAGTGGGAGTATGCGGGGACTGAGAATAACTAGTGGCGTGTCGGTGATATAACTTTACGGTTGGGTGGGACAATGGGTGCATGGCGAATCGGACAGCCCCAGCATTGGAGTTGCGTGACGGTGACAGGGGTGAGTTGGAACGCTTGACCCGGTCTGCGACGGTGATGGCCTCGACCGCGCAGCGTGCGCGGATCGTATTGTTGGCCGCTGACGGGGTCGGGAACCAGGTGATCGCAGACACCGTCGGAGTGTCAAGGCCGACGGTGAACCTGTGGCGAGACCGCTACGCCGAGCGCGGTCTGCGCGGTCTGGCTGACGAGCCCCGCCCGGGGCGACCCCGACAGGTCGACAGGGTCGCGATCCTCGCCGCCACCCTGGATCCGCCGCCGGCCAGTCTCGGGGTGACGCACTGGTCGTCTCGGCTGCTGGCCCCACGGTTGGGGGTCGACCATGCCACCGTCGCGGCGGTGTGGAAGGAGTTCGGGGTCCGCCCGTGGAAGGCGGAGACGTTCAAGTTCTCCACCGACCCGGAGCTGGTGGCCAAGGTCACCGACGTGGTTGGCCTGTACCTGGCGCCACCGGAGAACGTGATCGTGTTGTGCGTGGATGAGAAGTCCCAGATCCAGGCGTTGAACCGGACCCAGAAGACACTGCCGATGGCGCCGGGCCATGCGGAGCAGCGCACCCACGACTATGTCCGCCACGGCACCACCACCCTGTTCGCCGCGTTGGAGATCGCCACCGGGAAGGTCACCGGCCTGTGCAAGGACCGTCACCGGCATCAGGAGTTCCTCGGCTTCCTCAAACACGTGGCCCGCGCCTACCCCGACCAGGAACTGCACCTCGTCATGGACAACTACGCCACCCACAAGAAGGCCGAGGTCCGCGACTGGCTCGCCGGCAACCCCAGGATCACGGTCCACTTCACCCCGACCTCCGGCTCGTGGCTCAACCTCGTCGAGGTCTGGTTCGGCATCATCGAACGCCAAGCGATCCGACGCGGGGCCTTCACCTCGGTCCGCGACCTCACCGGCAAAATCCGCGCCTTCATCAACGGATGGAACCGGCGCAAACACCCATTCATGTGGACCAAAACTCCCGACCAGATTCTTGACCGAATAGACCGGAAACGTAAACATGTCTCAACGACAGGCCACTAGGACATCGTTGTGGAGGCGCTGCGCTTTGGATCAAGCAGGGCTGCTGATCCGGCGCATTCGATTCCAGTAGAAGGGACGTACATCACTCATGCCGATCGAAGACGCGATCAAGGAACTGGCCACCAAAGTAACCGATCATGGACGGGCTCTGCTCACCGAGGAGGCGACCAAGACCGCTGTGGTGCTGCCATTCATCGCCCGCGTGCTCGGGTACGACGTGTTCGACCCCAGTGAGGTCCTGCCGGAGTTCACGTCGGATATCGGTACCAAGAAGGGGGAGAAGGTCGACTTCGCAATCCTGCGTGGGGGAGATGTCCAGATGTTGATCGAGTGCAAGCCGATCGGCGCACCTCTCGACATCAACCACGCATCACAGCTGTTCCGGTATTTCCATGTGACTAACGCCCGCATCGGAGTGTTGACCAACGGTCAGTACTGGCACTTTTTCACGGACTTGGATCAGCCCAACAAGATGGACCAGCATCCATTCCTCCGGCTCAACCTGCTCGATGTCGACCCGTACGCGCTCCCCGAGTTACAGAAGATGACGAAATCGACGTTCGACCTCGACTCGGTGCTCTCCGCTGCCGAGGAACTGAAGTATGTCTCGGGGGTGAAGCAGGCGATCGACCAGCTTTTCGCGTCACCGACTGAGGAGTTCGTGCGGCTCCTGGCGGCCAAGGTCTACGACCGACCTCTCACCGCCAAGATGCGTGAGTTCTTCACCGGCGTTACGGTCAAGGCTTCCAAGCAGTGGATCACTGAGCAGGTCAACACTCGGTTGAAGACAGCATTGCAGGGCCAAGGCGTCAGCATGCCGGCCCCTGCCGCCACCTCTGATCCGGTTGAAGACAGCGAAGGGGATGAGGGGCCGAAGGACATCGAGACCACGTTCGAGGAGATCGAAGGCTTCAACATCGTCCGTGCTATCGCGGTCAGCGACGTACCGGTGGAGCGAGTTGCGGCACGGGACACGAAGTCGTACTTCGGGATTCTCCTCGACGACAACAACCGCAAGCCCATCTGTCGGCTGCACTTCAACCGGAAGCAGAAGTTCATCGGGATTGTCGGAGAAGACAAGAGCGAGACGCGAATTCCCATCGACAAGATCTCCGACATCTATCACCACGCCGACGCCATCCGCGAGGCAGTCAGGCGTTTCGCCTGAGCCGTTCGGCGCCTGGGTGTCGATCCGACCGCGGGGGTCGGGGACACCTTCATAGGTCCACAGCTGCCGCAGGCCTATCGTTGGCGACCCCGGGAAGATTCGAACTTCCGACACAAGGTTTAGGAAACCTCTGCTCTATCCCCTGAGCTACGGGGCCGTGCCGCCGCGACGTCGTCGGGCAACTCGGACAGGATACCGGGCTGCGCCCGCCGCTGCAGCACGCCTCCCGTGAGCACACCGTCGGGCGGCCCCACCGTCGCCTTGCGCCCCCGCCAGCCGTCCCCCGATGAGCCTGCGGAACGGCTCGACGCAGATCTGAACGATCAAACTCGAAAATTCGGTGTTGAGGTTTGGCGCAGGCTCATCGGGAGGCGACGAAACTCGGCGCAGGCTCATCCTCGGCCCACAAGGTGCGTGTCAGGCTCAACGCAGGGGGACGGGAGCCGGTGCCCACCGTCGCGCAACGCCTCCGCGGGCCTCACAGCCGACGGCGGGGGCGCGTGAGGAACTGGTGACAGGGCCGTTACCGGGCGCCCGATCGGCCGTCACACCCGGTTCGTACGTTCTGTCGTGAGCAGCGTCGCTCATGGACCGAACCGACCTACGAGCCGAAGGAGCGACCATGACCTCCACCCGCACCCTCCCGGGGGGTCCCGCGACTGCCCCACCCACCGACGACGTCCGCGCCTCAGCGCTCGAGCACCGTCCCGGCCGATGGATCGACGGATGGGACCCCGAGAACCCCACCCAGTGGGCGACGACGGGCCGCCCCATCGCCCGCCGCAACCTCTGGCTGTCCATCTTCGCCGAGTTCCTGGGCTTCGCCGTCTGGGCGCTCTGGAGCATCGTCGTCCCGCAACTCAACGGCGTCGGCTTCGACCTGAGCGTCAACGAGATGTTCTGGCTCGTCTCGACGCCCGCGCTCGTGGGGGCCACGCTCCGGATCCCGTACACCTTCGCCGTCCCGCGATTCGGGGGCCGCAACTGGACCGTCGTGTCAGCCCTCCTCCTGCTCCTCCCGACGGGGGCCCTCGCCTGGGCCGTCAACAACCCCGAGCTGCCGTTCATCGCGCTCGTGGGCATCGCGGCGCTGGCGGGTGTCGGCGGAGGCAACTTCGCCTCCTCGATGGCCAACATCTCGTTCTTCTTCCCCGCGAAGGAGAAGGGCGCGGCGCTCGGCCTCAACGCCGCCGGCGGCAACCTCGGCACCGCGGCCGTGCAGCTCGCCGTCCCGATCGTCATCACCATCGGCGCCGGGGTCAGCTTGGACCGCGCCGGGCTGATGTTCATTCCGCTGGCCCTCCTGGCCGCCGTGCTCGCCTGGCGGTCGATGGACAACCTGTCCAGCGCCAAGTCGGACCCCCGTGCCTACGCCGTGGCCCTCCGCCACCCGCACACCTGGATCCTGTCGTTCGTCTACATCGGGACCTTCGGCTCGTTCATCGGCTACTCCGCGACGTTCCCGACGCTGCTGAAGAACCTCTTCCCTGCCATGACCATCTCGCTGGCCTTCATGGGGGCTCTCGTCGGTTCGCTGGCCCGTCCCTTCGGCGGCTACCTCTCCGACCGCATCGGCGGCGCCCTGGTCACCTGCGCGTCCTTCGTCGCCATGGCGATCGGGGCGGTGGGTGCCATCCTCGGGCTGCAGGCGCAATCCTTCCCGATCTTCTTCCTCTCCTTCCTGTGGCTGTTCGTGTTCACCGGCATCGGCAACGGCTCCGTATACCGGATGATCCCGGCGGTCTTCGCGGGCACCGCGCGCGGCGACGCGGCGGCGCTCACCGCGGCCGGTCGTGCCGCGGCGGGCTGCATCGGCATCGCCGGGGCCGTCGGCGCCTTCGGGGGGTTCCTCATCCCCCAGGGGTTCGCCCTGTCGCGGACGATGACCGGCGACCTCCAGGCCGCGCTCTGGGTGATGGTGGGGGTCTACCTCCTCATGCTGGGTCTGACCTGGTTCGTGTACCTGCGCCGGACGTCGCCGCTGGCCGCGCTCAAGGTCTGAGCCATGACCGCGACCCACTGCCCCTACTGCGCGCTGCAGTGCGCCATGGACGTGGCGCCGGCCGACCCGGGGGTGACCCCGACGGTCACCCCGCTGGAGTTTCCCACCAACCGGGGACGGCTCTGCCAGAAGGGGTGGACGTCCGCCGAGGTGCTCACCACCCCCGACCGGCTCACCAGCCCCCTGGTGCGCCGCGACGGGGAACTGGTGCCCACCGACTGGGACACCGCGCTGACGCTGGTCGCCGACACGCTGCTACGCCTGCGGGCCGAGCACGGGCCGGAGTCGGTGGCGGTGTTCGGAGGCGGCGGGCTCACCAACGAGAAGGCCTACACCCTCGGCAAGTTCGCCCGGGTGGGGCTCGCCACGCCGAACATCGACTACAACGGCCGCTTCTGCATGTCCTCGGCCGCGGCCGGTGGGCGCCGGGCGTTCGGGCTGGACCGCGGCCTGCCGTTCCCGCTCGCCGACCTCGACGGGGCGGGCGCCATCCTGCTGGTGGGGTCCAACCCGGCCGAGACGATGCCCCCGTTCTGCACCCACCTGTCCGGGGCGCAGGAAGCGGGCGGGCTGATCGTCGTCGACCCCCGCCGCACCCCGACGGCGGCCCTCACGGGCGACGGCCGCGGCCTGCATCTCAGCCCGCTTCCTGGCACCGACCTCGTCCTGCTGCTGGGCCTCACCCAGATCCTGTGGACCGAGGGGCTGGTCGACCGGGACTACCTCGCGGAGCGGGTCAACGGCGTCGACGAGCTGCGCGCCAGCCTGGCCGCGTGGTGGCCGGAGCGCGTGGAGCGCGTCACGGGGGTGCCGGTGACGCAGCTGCGCGCCGCCGCCAGGATGCTGGCCGAGGCGAGCCCGGCCCGGGGCGGTAGGGGGACATACGTCCTCACCGGCCGCGGGGCCGAGCAGCACGCCCACGGCACAGACACCGTGACCGCCGCCGTGAACCTCGCCCTCTGCCTGGGACTCCCCGGAAGGGTCGGCTCCGGCTACGGGTGCCTCACCGGCCAGGGCAACGGCCAGGGCGGGCGCGAGCACGGGCTCAAGGCGGACCAGCTGCCCGGATACCGCTCCATCGCCGATCCGGCGGCCCGCGCGCACGTCGCCGCCGTCTGGGGCGTGGATCCCGACTCGCTCCCGGGGCCGGGGAAGCCCGCCGTCGCGCTGTTCGAGTCTCTCGCCTCCCCCGGAGGCCCGCGCGCCATGCTCATCCACGGCGCCAACCCCGTCGTCAGCCTGCCCGACGTGCTGCGCCTCACCGAGCGATTGGGCGACCTGGACCTGCTCGTGGTCAGCGACTTCGTGCTCTCCGAGACCGCCGCCCTGGCCGACGTGGTGCTTCCCGTCACCCAATGGGCGGAGGAGACCGGAACCATGACCAACCTCGAGGGGCGGCTGCTGCTGCGGGCCCGCGCAACCCTGCCCCCCGTCGGCGTCCGCACCGAGCTGGAGGTGTGGAGCGAGCTGGCCGAGCGTCTCGGCAGCCCCGTCGAGTTCAGCGCCGACCCCGCCGTCGTGTTCGACGAGTTGGCCCGAGCCAGCGCCGGCGGCGTGGCGGACTACGCCGGCTTCAGCCACCAACGGCTCCGCGACGGCGACGCGCTCTACTGGCCGTGCCCCGCCCCTGACCACCCCGGCACGCCGCGGGTGTTCCTCGACCGCTTCGAGACCTCCGACGGGCGCGCGGTGCTCCACCCCGTCGACCAGACCCCGCCTGACGACGAGCTGACCCCGGAGCTGCCGCTGTACCTGGTGACCGGCCGGGTCCTGCAGCACTACCAGTCCGGCGCGCAGACGCGGCGCGTCCCGACGCTCAACAGCGTGGAGCCGGAGGCCTACGTCGAGCTGCACCCGCTTCTCGCGCAGAGGTTGGGTGTCGCGGCGGGGGACAAGGTGGCCGTCCACTCCCGCCGCGGCAGCTGCGAGGCGGTGGCCCGGCTCACCGAGGGCATCCGCCACGACACTGTCTTCATGCCCTTCCACTACCCGGACGCCGGCGCGGTCAACCGGGTCACCAACGCCGCCACCGATCCCATCTCGGGCATGCCCGAGTTGAAGGTCGCGGCCGTGCGGCTGACCCGGATCGGAGCGGCGGCATGAGTCACCGGATCGTCGTCGTGGGCCACGGCATGGTGGGCCACCGATTCCTCGCCGACCTGGCCTCCCACCGCCTTGACGACGTCGAGGTCACGGTCCTGGGCGAGGAGGGGCACGCCGCCTACAACCGCATCCTCCTGCCCGACGTGATCATGGGCCGCGCCGACCTGCCCGGGCTCACGCTGCCCGAGAGCCGGGACGTACGGATGCTGCGCGCCCGCAAAGCCACCGGGGTCGACCGGCGCAACCGCGTCGTCCTCGACTCCATGGGGGAGGAACACCGCTTCGACACGCTCGTGCTCGCCACCGGCGCCGAGCCGGTGTTCCCCACCGTCGACGGCATGGTCCGCGCGGACGGCACCCCCATGCCCGGCGTGGCCGCGCTACGTACGTGGGACGACGCGGACCGGGTCCGCTCGGCCGCGGCCGCCGGCGCCAGGGTCGTGGTCATGGGGGGAGGGGTCCTCGGCATCGAGGCCGCCGTCGCGCTCGCCGAGGCCGGCAGCGACGCCACCATCGTGCACCGCGGCTCGGCCCCGCTGGACCGCCAGTTCGACCCCGCCAGCGGCGCCGTCGTCCGCGCCGGGCTGACCGACCGCGGGATCACCACGCTGGTCGACGTGCGCGTCGCCGGGGTGGAGCGTCGCCGCGACGGCGCCCTCACCTCCGTCAGGTTGACCAGCGGCAAGCACATCCCCGCCGACCTCCTGCTCGTCGCCATCGGGGTCCGGCCCCGCACCCGCCTGGCGGAGGCGGCCGACCTGTGGGTGCGCAACGGCATCCTGGTCAGCGACACGTGCCGCACGGACGACCCGGCCATCTACGCCATCGGCGACTGCGCCCGCACCCCGCGCGGCTGTCCCGGGCTGGTGGGTCCCGGCTGGGAGCAGGCCCGCGTCCTGGCGCACCACCTGGCCGAGAAGATCAGCGGCCGTTCCGGTCCCCGCCCAGTGCTCGGCGCCGACTCCGGCGTGTTCCGGGTCAAGGCCGAGGGCCTTGAGGCGGTCACCATGGGCGAGTTCCCGGCCGACGAGTTCGCGCCCGGCGCGCCGCGGGTGCTCTCCCTCACCGACCCTGTGGGGCGCCGTCGGGTCCGGGTCGCCGTCGCGGACGGACTGTTGGTGGGCGCCACCTGCGTCGGCGATCCCCAGGTCGCGGCCGACCTGACGGTGGCCTTCGACTCGCGCACGCCCGTCCCCGACGACCCGGCCGCGCTGTTGGCCCGCCCGCTCGCCGGCGCCGCGCCGGCGACCTCGGTGGCCGACCTGCCCGATGCCGCCATCGTGTGTCGCTGCAACGCCGTGACCAAGGCTGCCATCACCGATGCAGTCAAGGCCGGCGCCGACACTCCCGAGGCCGTCGCGACGGCGACCCGCGCCTCCACCGGCTGCGGAAGCTGCACCTCCGACGTCTGCAGCCTGGTCGCCGCCCTCGGCGCGGCCGGCACCCCGCGAACCTCACTCGAACGGGTCACGGTCGCGTGAGTGGCTTGTTGCACAGCCGAAACGTGACTGATCCAGCCCCGGAAACTGCGCCACTTAGCGTCGTAGATACCAAGGAGCCCAACCGACAAGACCCCTGGAGGCCGATATGAGCAAGCTGTGTGTGGTGGTCGGAGGTGGCATGGTCGCCCACCGATTCGTCGAGGCACTGCGTTCGCGCGACGAGGCCGGCGAGTGGCGGGTGACCGTCCTCGCCGAGGAGCCCCGCCCCCCGTACGACAGGGTGGCGCTGACCAGCTACTTCGAGAACCGAGACCCCGAGCTGCTGAACCTCGGCGAGGCGCACCTCTGGCAGGACCCGAACGTGAAGCTGCGACGCGGAGCCAAGGTGGTCTCCGTGGACCCGGCGGCGCACACCGTCATCACCGAGAACGGCATGTCGCACGCCTACGACTCCCTGGTGCTCGCCACCGGCTCCTATGCGTTCATGCCCCCGGTGCCCGGACGTGAGCTGCCCGGTTGCTTCGTGTACCGCACCATCGACGACGTCGCGGCCCTCCGCGGCTACGTCGAGACCCTGCAGGAGCGCAACCCGAAGCGTCGCATCCGAGGCGCCGTCATCGGGGGTGGACTGCTGGGCCTCGAGGCCGCCGGAGCGCTGAAGAAGCTCGGCGCCGACGCCACCGTGGTGGAGTTCGCGCCCAGGCTGATGCCGCTCCAGGTGGACGACGGCGGCGGCGAGTCGCTCAAGCGCCTCATCGAGGCCATGGGCGTCGACGTCCGCGTCGGCAGCGCCACCTCGGCCATCAAGGGCCGGATCGCCGTCGAGAAGATGGTCTTCAACGACGGCTCCTCCATCGACGTGGACGTGGTGATCTTCGCCACCGGCGTCCGCCCCCGCGACGAGCTCGCCCGCGACGCCGGCCTCGAGGTGGGGGAGCGCGGCGGCATCGTCGTCGACGACACCTGCCGTACCGCCGACCCCGACATCTACGCCATCGGCGAGGTGGCCTGCATCCAGGGCCGCGTCTGGGGTCTCGTCGGCCCCGGCTACACCATGGCCGAGGTGGCGGTGGACCAGATGCTCGGTCGCTCCGGCACCTTCACCGGCGGCGACCTCTCCACCAAGCTGAAGCTCCTCGGCGTCGACGTGGCCAGCTTCGGCGACGCCTTCGGAACCACTGAGGGCGCCCTGTCAGTGGTCTACACCGACCCGATCGCCGGCGTCTACAAGAAGCTCGTCCTCTCCGACGACGCCCGTACCCTGCTCGGCGGCATCCTGGTGGGCGACGCCTCGGCCTACGCCGGCCTGCGCCCGATGGTCGGCCGCCCCCTCGGCGGCGATCCGGCCGCCTACCTGGTCCCCGCGTCGCCGGAGGGCGCCGCGCCGCAGGGCGAGCTGCCCGATGACGCCCCCGTGTGCTCTTGCAACAACGTGACGGCCGGAGCCATCCGCTGCTCGGTCACCGAGGGCGGCTGCACCGACCTCGCGGGCGTCAAGGCCTGCACCAAGGCGGGCACCAGCTGCGGCTCCTGCCTGCCGCTGGTGCGCAAGTTGATGATCGCGGAGCTCGAGAAGTCCGGGACGGTGGTCAGCAACGCCCTGTGCGAGCACTTCGAGCTCTCCCGGGCCCAGCTGTTCGACGTGGTCCGCGTCACCGGGCTCACCACCTTCTCCGAGATCATCGACCGGCACGGCCGCGGCCGCGGGTGCGACATCTGCAAGCCGGTCGTCGCCTCCATCCTCGCCAGCCTCGGCAACGGGCACATCCTCGCCGGCGAACAGGCGGCGATCCAGGACACCAACGACCACGTGCTGGCCAACATCCAGAAGGACGGCACCTACTCCGTCGTGCCGCGCGTGCCGGGCGGCGAGATCACCCCCGACGGGCTCATCGTCATCGGCGAGATCGCCCGCGACTTCGGGCTGTACACCAAGATCACCGGCGGCCAGCGCATCGACCTGTTCGGCGCCCGCATCGACCAGCTGCCCCAGATCTGGCGCCGCCTCGTCGACGCCGGGTTCGAGTCCGGCCACGCGTACGGCAAGGCACTGCGGACCGTGAAGTCCTGCGTGGGCTCGACATGGTGCCGCTACGGGGTCCAGGACTCCGTAGCGCTGGCGATCGACCTCGAGCTGCGGTACCGCGGGCTGCGCTCGCCCCACAAACTCAAGCTCGGCGTCTCCGGCTGCGCCCGCGAATGCGCGGAGGCCCGAGGCAAGGACGTGGGGGTCATCGCCACCGAGAAGGGCTGGAACGTCTACGTCGGCGGCAACGGCGGCTTCACCCCGCGCCACGCCGCCCTCCTCGCCGAAGACCTCACCACCGAGGAACTCGTGCGCACCATCGACCGCTTCCTCATGTACTACGTCCGCACCGCCGACCGCCTGCAGCGCACCGCCGCGTGGCTCGAGAGCATCGAGGGCGGGCTGGACCACGTCCGGCAGGTGATTCTCGACGACTCGCTCGGCATCGCCGCGGATCTCGACGCCGCCATGGCCCGGCACGTCGAGGGCTACCGCGACGAGTGGCGCGACGTCCTGGAGGACCCGGTCAAGCTGGCCCGATTCGCCGGCTTCGTCAACGCCGCCGACGCGGTGGACGACAACCTGCAGTACGTCGGCGAGCGCGGCCAGGCGCGCCCCGCCACGGACGCCGACCGCGAGGCCGGCGTCGAGACCGTCGATTCCGAACGCCGGCCGGTCCTGGTCGCCGGCGCCACCCTGCCCGTCGGAGGACCGAGATGACCACCATGCACCCCGTCTGCACCCTCAGCGACCTGCTGCCCGAACGCCCCGTCGCCGCCCTGATCTCCGGCCACCAGGTCGCCGTCGTGCGGCTGCATGACGACCGCGTGTACGCGGTCGGCATGTGGGACCCCTTCGCCCGCGCCAACGTCATGGCCCGTGGACTCGTCGGGTCGTCCCTGGTGGATGGCGAGGAGGTGCCCGTACTCTTCTCTCCCATGTACAAGCAGGCGTTCGATCTCCGCTCAGGCGTGTGCCTGTCGGATCCCGCCGCCGCGCTCGGTACCTGGGAGGTGACGGTCCTCGACGGCCGGGTATACGTCGGGGGGCAGGTGACCTGCGAGTCGCCGGCCCGCCGCAGCGACGCGCCCCTGGCGAGGGCGGGCTGAATGGACGGTCCCGCCGCCGGCGCCCCGGGCGCCACCACCCTCGCGGGGTGCCGTGTCGTGTTGACCGCCAAGCGGCGAGCCTCTGAACTGGCCTCCGCGCTGGAACGGCGCGGAGCCGAGGTTCTGCGGGCGCCCATCCTGTCCATCGTGCCGCACGCCGACGACGAGCTGCTGATCGCGCAGACCGCGGCGCTCATCGCCGACCCTCCGGACGCGGTCGTGGCGACCACGGGAGTCGGCTTCCGGGGCTGGATGGACGCGGCCGACGCGGCCGGGTGCGCCGACGAGCTCCTCGCGGTGCTGCGCCGGGCCCGGATCATCGCCCGCGGCCCGAAGGCCCAGGGCGCCGTGCACGGGTCCGGGCTCACCGCGGACTGGGTCGCGGATTCCGAGACCGCCGCCGAGATCAAGGAACTGTTCGCCGACGAAGGTGCGGCCGGGCTCCACATCGCTGTGCAGCACCACGGCTCGGGCAGCGACGGCATCGACGAGCTCCTGACCGGGTTGGGCGCGCGGGTCACCTCCCTGGTCGTGTACCGGTGGGGGCCGTCTCCGGATCCCGAGGCGGTCTCACGCGCCGTCGGCCTGGTGGCCGGCGCTGAGGTGGACGCCGTCGCGTTCACGTCCGCCCAGGGGGTGGTCGAATTCCTGTCGGCCTGTGAGCGGGAGGGACTCCGCGACGAGGTCATCGCCGCGATGGCCGGCCCGGTGCTCCCGGCGACGGTGGGGCCGGTCACCGCCGCGCCGCTCGTCGAGCTCGGACTGAGCCCGCTGGTTCCCGACCGGTACCGGTTGGGCGCCCTCGTGCGTGAACTCAGCGCCGCGCTGAACGACCGCTCTCCGTCTGACGTCGTCACCCCGTCGGGCGTGCTGCGGCTGCGTCGCGCGGCGGCCGCCCTGGACGGGCGCGCGCTGCCGCTCAGCCAGGTGCAGCTGGCCGTGCTGAGGGCCCTGGTGAGCGCCGAGGGTGGGGTGGTGTCGCGGGAGGACATCCTGGCGCTGCTGCCCGGGTGCTCGAACGATCCCCACGCCGCCGAGGTTGCCGTCGCGCGTCTGCGAGACAGCATGGGCGACCGCTCGCTGGTGCGGACCGTGCCGCGCCGCGGCTACCGACTGGAGGTCTCCGCATGACACCTGTCCTCATCGTGTGTGCGCACGGCACCGACGACCCGGACGGGCAGGCGGTCGTCCTCGAGATCGCCGCGGCGGCCGCGCGACGGCTGCCCGGGGTGACGGTCGAGGCAGCGTACGTGGACGTCCAGGAGCCGAAGCTCGGCGACGTGGTTGACCGCTGGGTGGGTGCCAGCGCGACGGTCGTGGTCGTCCCGGTCCTCCTGACGCTCGGATTCCACACGGAGGTGGACGTCGCCGAGGCGGTGTCCGCCCACCCCGGAGCGGTCGTCTCCACCGGCCCTCTCGGTCCGGACCCGCGCCTCGAGCGCGCCCTCGTGGACCGGCTGCGGGAGGCCGGGGCTCCGGAGGACGCGGCCGTGGTGGTCGCCGTCGCCGGGTCGTCGCGCCCGGAGGCGGCCGACGTCGCGCATCAGGTCGTCGCCGGTGTGCAGAGCCTGTGGCCGGGTCGTGTCTCGGTGGGCTTCCTCTCGGCCGCCGAACCTCGGGTCGCCGAAGCCGTCGCCTCCGCCCGGGGGATGGGCCCGGTGGCCGTGGCCTCCTATCTCATCGGCCCGGGGTTCTTCCAGCGCCGCGTGGACAAGGCAGGCGCCGACGTCGCGGCAGCGCCCTTGGGCGCCCACCCGCTGCTCGTCGAGGTGGTGGTCGACCGCTACCGCGCGGCCGCGGCTGGGCTCGTCGCCGATCAAAGCCACCCCGGTTAATTGATACAAAGTCCTTGTAGTAATCTGGCAGGCATGACAGAGATCTCCCTCACCCCCAAGTCAGGCTGCGGTTGCGGCGGTCATGACGAGTCCCTGCCCGAGCTCGACGCGCGCGCGATCCCGCATGCCGTGCGTCACGCGGCCATCCACGGCGTCGTCGACGGGCTCCAGCCCGGTGCCGCCTTCGTGCTGGTCGCCCCGCACGACCCGGTTCCGCTGCTGCGCCAGATCTCGGATCGCCACGGCGACTCGATCGCCGTGAGCTACGTCCAGGAGGGCCCCGACGCCTGGAAGCTGAAGCTGGCCCGCGTCTGATGTGCAGCTACTGCGGGTGTGACTCGATCACGGTCATCGGCCGGTTCATGGCCGAGCACGTCGAGATCGTCAACGCGTGCGGCCAGTTGCGCCGTGCCGTCACCGACGGCGGGGACGTCCCCGCCCGCGCCCGCGACCTCGCTCACCTCCTCGGTCCGCACACGCAGTCCGAGGAGGTGGGCCTCTTCAGCGTCATGAAGCGCCGCGACGAGTTCACGGAGCACGTCAACGGCCTCTGCGGCGAGCACCGCTCGCTCGACGAGCTCCTGGCGGCCATCGCCGCCGGCGACCACTCGCTGATGGACACGTTCGAGGTGGCGCTGCGCGACCACATCGACAAGGAGGACAACGGTCTGTTCCCGGCGGCGGCCCTGGGCCTCGACGGAGACGAGTGGACCGAGATCGACGGCAAGACGCATGAGCACGACCACGCCACCGGCGTCCCGCACCACCACTGACGGTCCCGCCGCGACCCGCCGCCTCCGCGTCGCGCTCATCGCCCTGGCCGGCGTCTCCCTGCTCACCGGGCTGAACGCGGCGCTGCTCAGGCTGGGCGTCTGGGCGCCGGTGTCCTCGAGCCGGCTGGCCGACCTCCACGGACCAGCCATGACCCTGGGCTTCATGGGCACCCTCATCTCCCTGGAGCGCGCCCAGGCGCTGCGCAATCCGCTGGCCTATCTCGCGCCCGCGCTGCTCGGCGCCGGATCGCTGGCCCTGATTTCGGGCGCCCCACCCCTGCTGGGTGAACTCCTCCTGCTCGACGGCGGCCTCGCCTTCCTCGCCGTGGCCGGCGCGCTGTGGCTGCGCGCCCCGCTCCCGCTGGTGGCCGCGCAGGCGTTGGGGGCGCTCTTCGTCCCGCTGGCGGCCGCCGCGATCCTGCTGGCGGACGTGGCGGCGGCGCTCCCGCTGCTCGTCGCGTTCGTGGTGATCACGATCGCCGCGGAGCGCGCCGAGCTGGCCCAACTGACCATGGGGGCCCGCGCCGTCCCCACCCTGCTGACCTTGGCGACGGTGGTGGCGCTCGGCGCGGCGCTCGCGATCGCGCTGCCCGCCGTCGGATTCCGGGTGCTGGGGCTGGGCTGCGTGGCGGTGGCGGCCTGGCTGATCCGCGACGACGTGGGGCGCCGGATGATCCGCGCCGCCGGCTTCCGCCGCTTCAACGCGGCCGCGCTGCTCGCGGGCAACGTCTGGCTCACGATCGCGGGCGCGGTCTGGGTCGCAGTCGGGCAGCCGACCGCCCAAGGCCACTACGACGTCACGATCCACGGGGTGTTCCTGGGCTTCGGGGTGTCGATGATCATGGCGCACGCCCCTACCATCTTCCCGGCGGTCATCGGCCGGGCGCTGCCGTACCGAGTGTCTATGTGGCTGCCCCTGGCGCTGCTGAACATCGGCATGGCCACCCGAGTGTCCGGCGCCCTCGCCGGCGCCGGCCTGCTCTACCGAACCGGAGGAACCGTGACCGTGCTCGCTCTGCTGGCGTTCGCGCTGACCGTCGTCGCATCGGCGGTGCGGGGATGAGGCGCCGCCGCTCCCTGCGCGACTACGCGGTCCTGGTGTGGCTCCTGGCCGCGGCTGTGGTCGCAGTGGCCCACCGGTGGGTCCCGGAATCCACGTGGCTCATGGTGCACCTGGTGGCGCTCGGTGCCCTGACCCACTCGGTGATGGTGTGGAGCGCCCACTTCACCGCGGCACTGCTCAAGACCCGCGACGACGACGCCACGCGGCGGCGGGCGGACGTACGGCTCGGGGTGCTCGCCGCGGGCTCGCTGCTGGTGTTCGCGGGCGTCCCGACGGCGCAGTGGTGGCTGGTCGTCGTCGGCGCTACCGCCGTCTCAGCGGCGGTGCTGTGGCACGGCGCCGTCCTGGTCCGCGACCTCCGCCGCGCGCTGCCCGGACGCTTCCGCATCTGCATCCGCTACTACGTCGCGGCCGCAGCCTGCCTGCCGGTGGGAGCCGCGTTCGGAGCGACGCTCGCCTGGGGCCTCGACGACCGTTGGCACGCCGCATTCCTCGTCGCGCACACCATGACGATGCTGCTGGGCTGGATCGGCCTGACCGTCGTGGGAACGTTCGTGACCTTCTGGCCGACGGTGTTGCGGACCCGGATGGACGACCGCGCCGAGCGCCTCGCGAAGCAAGTGCTGCCGGTCCTGCTGGCGTCGATCGGCGTGGTCATCCTCGGCTCCATGCTGGGCGTCCGCGCCGTGTCTGTGGCCGGCCTGGTGCTGTACGCCGGGGCGCTGATCTGGTGGGGCCGCTGCCTGGTCGCTCCGCTGCGCGCGAAGCCGCCGCGCGAGTTCGCCGCGGCCTCGATCCTGGCCGGCGCGGTGTGGGCCTGTGTCGCGATCATCGCGACCGCGGTCCACGTCGGCCGCTCCGACGACGTCGAGCTGGCCTCCGGGTATCCGATGCTGGCCACCCTGTGGGTGGTCGGCTTCCTGCTTCAGCTGGTGACCGGGGCCCTGTCGTATCTCCTGCCGTCGGTGATCGGCGGCGGCCCGCGGGTGGTGCGGGCCGGTGCGGCCGAGTTCGACCGCTTCGCGACCGTGCGGCTCGTCGTCATCAACGGCGGGCTGATCGCCTGGCTGACGCCGCTGCCCAGCTGGGTCAAGGTGACGGTCTCGGTACTCGTGCTGGCCGCGCTGGCGGCCTTCCTGCCTCTCATGGTGCGCGGCATCCGCGCCTCTGTCGCCGAGCGCCGGCGCGCCGTGGCGGGCGTGCCCGCGGCCGAGATGCCGGAGCGCCGCAGCGCCTTCACCGGCGATGGGCTGGTGGCAGGGGTTGCCGCCCTGGCCATCGCCATCAGCGTCGGCGTGGGCCTGGACCCGGCCGCCGCGGGAGTCGCCACCGTGGGGTCCGCGGCCGCCCCGGTGGCGGTGGCCGAGACCGGGACCACCGTCCGGGTCCAGGTCGCGGCCCGCGACATGAGGTTCGTGCCCGCCAGCGTGGAGGCGCAACCCGGGGACCGGGTCATCATCGAGCTCGTGAACGAGGACCCCACCACCGTGCACGACCTGCTCGTCGGCACCGTCCGCACACCCCGGTTGGCGCCCGGCGAGCGGGCGGAGCTCGATCTGGGGATCGTGGGGCAGAGCATGGCCGGCTGGTGCACCGTCGTGGGCCACCGGCAGATGGGCATGACGTTCGACGTGGTGGTGGCGGGCTCGCCCGCCGCGGAGGCCGGGGCCGAGCCCGCGGCGCCGCAGCACAGCCACCAGGGCGCCGGAGACCCGGACGCGGAGCTGAGCGCCGTCGTCGACCCCGTCGCGCCTGCCCTGACCCCCGAGACCGTCCGCCGCTATGAATTCCGCGTCACCGAGGTGCCCCTCGAGGTGGCGCCGGGCGTGTGGCAGCGGCGGTGGACGTTCAACGGCGGCAGCGTCGGGCCGACGCTGCGGGGCCGGGTCGGCGACACCTTCGAGATCACGCTGATCAACGACGGGTCCATGGGGCACTCGATCGACTTCCATGCCAGCGCCCTGGACCCGACGGGGCCCATGCGCACCATCGCGCCCGGTGAGCGCCTGACCTACCGGTTCACCGCGAACCGCGCCGGGGTCTGGATGTACCACTGCTCGACGATGCCCATGAGCGCCCACATCGCCGCCGGCATGCACGGCGCCGTCATCATCGAGCCCGAGGCCGGCCTGCCCGAGGTCGACCGGGAGTACGTGCTCGTCCAGTCCGAGGTCTTCCTGGCCGACGCCGCCGCGACCGCCGAGGACGCCACCGACCTCGACGCGGACGCCGTGCTGGGCGAGCACCCGGACAAGGTCGTGTTCAACGGCGTCGCGAACCAGTACGACCAGGCTCCGCTGGTGGCCCGCACGGGGGAGCGGGTGCGGTTCTGGGTGCTCGACGCCGGGCCGAACCGGGCTACCAGCTTCCACATCGTCGGCGCGCAGTTCGACACGGTGTACCGCGAGGGCGGGTATCTGCTCAAGGAGGGCGTCGACCCCTTCGGGACCACGGGAGGCGGCGCGCAGGTCCTGGCGCTGGCGCCCGCCGAGGGTGGCTTCGTCGAACTGGAGATCCCTGAGCCGGGGCGCTATCCCGTCGTGAGTCACGTGATGGTCGACGCGGAGCGCGGCGCCCACGGGTACGTCGAGGTGTCCTGACCGTCCCGCCGCGGAGGCGCTGGCCTAGGATCGGAGTCGACCACTCGACGAAGGGAAACCGCCGTGTCTGAAGCCGGCCTCAACGCCGCCCGCCAGAAGATGATCGACGCCGGGGTCGCCGCGCCGGCCATCGAGGTCTTCTCCCGGTTCTACGAGCTCCTCGAGAGCGGCGCCACGGGTGTCATCCGCGAGGACACGATCGACCCGCTGCTGGATCCGCCCATGCTGGCCGATGTCGACATCACCGAGGCGGAGGCCCGGGAGGCCATCGGGCAGACGGTCATCATCAAGCTCAACGGCGGACTCGGCACGTCGATGGGGCTGGACAAGGCCAAGACGCTGCTCGAGGTCCGCGACGGGCTCAACTTCCTCGACCTCATCACCCGTCAGGTGCTGGCGGCGCGCGACCGCTACCACGCCCGGCTCCCGCTGCTGCTGATGAACTCCTTCCGCACGGAGGCCGACACGCTGGCGCACCTCGAGCAGTACCCGGAGCTGCCGGTCGACGGGCTGCCGCTCAGCTTCATGCAGAACCAGGAGCCGAAGCTCCGCGCCGACGACCTCACCCCGGTCGAGTGGCCGGCCGACCCCACGCTGGAGTGGTGCCCGCCGGGCCACGGCGACCTCTACCCGGCGCTGGAGGGCTCCGGCGTGCTCGATCAGCTGCTCGAGGCGGGCTTCCGCTACGCCTGCGTGTCCAACGGCGACAACCTCGGCGCGGCCCCCAACGCGACCATCGCAGGCTGGTTCGCCCGCTCGGGGGCTCCGTACGCTGCGGAGCTGTGCCGCCGGACGGTCAACGACAAGAAGGGCGGCCACCTCGCCGTCCGGAAGGCCGACGGGCAGCTCATCCTGCGCGACACCGCCCAGACGGCCCCCGAGGAGATGGACTTCTTCACCGACGAGCACCGCCACCCGTTCTTCCACACCAACAACTTGTGGTTCGATCTACGGGTCCTGCGCGAGACGCTCACCGAACGCAACTCGGTGCTCGGCCTGCCGCTCATCCGCAACGAGAAGACCGTCGACCCGTCCGACGGCGAGTCGACCCCCGTCATCCAGGTCGAGTCGGCGATGGGCGCGGCCATCGAGGTGTTCGAGGGCGCCACGGCCATCTGCGTGGGCCGGGACCGGTTCCTCCCCGTCAAGACCACCAACGAGCTGCTGCTCCTGCGCTCGGACGTGTACGAACTCACCGACGAGGGGCGCCTGGTCTCGACGACGGAGACCTCGCCCGAGGTGTCCCTGGACTCCCGGTACTACAAGAAGGTCGACAAGTTCGAGGCCCGCATCCCGGCCGCGCCGTCGCTGCGCGAGGCGGTGTCGCTCAAGGTGAAGGGGGACTGGACCTTCGGTGCCGGCGTCCGCGTCGTGGGTTCCGTGGAGCTTCTCGACGAGGGCGCGGCCCGCACGGTCCCGGACGGGTCCGTCCTCGGTGGGTGACCCTGAACTGGCGGCGGCCCTGGGGCTCGCCCTCACGGGCCGGCGCCTGCCGCTGTCCTCGCCGCAGCACCTCGCCGACGACCTGCGGCAGCTCGGCTTCGACGGCGACGCCCTGGTGCGGCTCCGCCGGGAGCGGCAGGCCGCGGGGGAGCCGTGGCCGTGCCCCGTCCCACTCGAGGAGCGGCGGGCCATCGGATTCGCCCGGTTCGACGCCGCGCTGGCCGACGCGCGCGCCGCGCTGGGGCTGTCCGGACTGACGGACGCGGTCCGCGCGAAGCGGCCCCTCAGCGCGGAGGAGCGCCGCCTGGCGGCGGACCGGCCGCCGCACTGGTGATCAGGGACGACCGGACGTCAGCGCGTCGCGGATCTCCTCGAGGAGCGTCTCGGTCTTGGTGAGCGCGGGCGCGTCCGCCTCCTCCCGGGCGAAGCGTTCCTTGGCCTTGGTGTAGGGCAGCACGACACCGAAGTACACGACCGTCGCGATGATGAGGAACGCCACCAGCGCGGTGAGGAACGCGCCGACGGACACCCCGGCCGGCTTGAACGACGAGAAGTCCGGCGTGCCGCCAAGCAGCCCGAGGAGGTCCATGAACATGGTGGTGAACGCCTGGACGACGGTGGCGAACGCGGCGCCGACGACGAAGGCGACGGCGAGCTCGATGAGATTGCCGCGCATGATGAAGTCCTTGAAGCCCTTCATGGGGGTGCTTCCTTCCGGATAGGTGACAACGTGCGACCCACCGGCACGGACCGGCGGTGGCCGGCCGCATCGATGGGCCCCGGTCACCTTAACCGCATCCTGGGCTCATGGCCCATCGGTGACGCCGCCCAGCGCGATGCTCAGCTGCCCTCCTTGGCCGAGGATCGCGACCATCGGCGCCGTCTCCGCCGGAACGTCCACCAGGAGCAGGTCGCTCTGGCTGCTGCCGACCGCGAGCCCGGTGGTTTCGACCCGCTCGGGTACTGCGGCCACCCGGGCGTCGCTCGTGAGGACGTCAGCGGATTCGGCTGCCGCGACGATAAGGGTGATGCGGTCCCCGGGGCGCAGCAGCGGCCGCAGCCCCGGATCTGCGAGCGTGATCGGCACGACGGCGCGACCAGGATCGACGGCGTCCGCGCCGGCAAGGAGGCCCGGCTGCAGGACGGTGCCCGCGGAGAGGGGGACGGCCGTCGTCGCTCCGAGCGCGGCGGCCGCATCGTTCAGTGCGTCCGCGGGAACGGCGTCGACGGGGAGGGCAGCCTGTCGGAGATTCTCAGCCGCGAGCGCGTGACCCGCGGGGACGTCGGTGGCCGCGATGAGGACCGGGACGGTGGCGCCATCTGAGCCGGCGAGCCAGTGGGCGAGTCCGAGGACCGACAGCCCGGCCAGCAGCGCGCCGATCGAGCGCCGGTGCCAGGAGACGAAGGCCGCGATGGCCGCGAGAGGTCTGGTCATGCCGCCATGGTGGGCGGTCAGCGACCCGATCCTCCGTTGTCCACAGACTGGATCAGGCGGTGGCGGCGGCCCCCGCGGTCGCAGCGGGCTTCGGCGCGGCAGGCTTGGCGTCCGCGGCGGGGGCGGGGGCCGACGTCGCAGACTTCGTCGAGCGGGAGTCGGTGGCGTAGAAGCCGGAGCCCTTGAACACCACTCCCACTGCGCTGAACACCTTGCGCAGGTCGCCGTCGCACTCCGGGCAGTCCGTCAGCGCGGGATCGGTGAACTTCTGCACCGCCTCGAGGTCGGTGCCGCAGGAGGTGCAACGGTACTGGTAGGTGGGCATGCGCGGTCCTCATGAGATGGGGGTCGAGTGCCCCCCATGGTATGTCAGGAGCGCAGGCGGACAGAAACCCGTTCCGTGACATAGCCGTCCACCGCGACGTCGTGGGACAGCGTCGGCAGCGCGTCGACGATTTCGGCGTCCCTCGCCAGGGCGATGATCCGCGCGTCGGCGGCGCGATGCACCAGCGCTCGGTCGTACCAGCCGCCGCCCGTACCGAGCCGCGAGCCGTCCCGCCCGACGGCGAGGCAGGGGACGACGATCGTGGCGGCCCCCGCCAGCGCACCCGGGGGCAGGGGCTCGCCGGCCGGCTCCGGAATGCCCATCCGGCCGGCCCGCAGGTCGTCCCAGGAGCGGACGGACGCCCACCGAGGGGTCCGGTCGAGCACGGGGAGCAGCACGCGCCAGCCGAGGGCGAGCAGCGACTCCCCGATCACGCGCGTGTCCGGCTCGTCGGGGCGCGAGGCGTAGAGCGCCACCGTGCCGACGGGGTGTGTCGCGAGGTCGTCCAGGAGCCGACGGGAGCGTGCGGCGTTGTCAGCGGCCCATTCCTCGGTGGTGAGCTGCGCCCGGCCGGCCAGGAACCGCGCCCGCAGCGCGTCCTTCCGGGCCTCGATGGTCATTGGCATATCGTAGGCCCCATGGCTTGGTTCACCCGGAAGAAGCAGGACGACGGCGTCGCGGCCGTCGAGGCACCGGTCGAGGAGGAGCCCCGCCTGCCGGAGCCTCCCCAGCTCGACGCGTCGGGTCTGCGCAGTGTCGCCGACCATCTGGCGTACCTGCAGAGCCTCGTCGAGCCGCTGCGGCCCTTCGGGATGTCGCTGCTCGAGGCGTGGGACCAGGTGATGTGCGAGGACATCGACTCGATGATCAACGTGCCGCCCAACAGCACCGCCAAGATCGCCGGCTACGCCGTGCGAGCGGCCGACCTGGTCGACGACGAGGGACACCTCGCGCCGCCGCTCGAGATCGTCGACCTCGACGTGGAGCGGCTCCCGGTCGGAGGCGCGGCCACGGTCGCGCCCGGCGACGTCCTGCCCCGCGGCGCCACGGCGGTGCTGCCCGCCACGTTCGGGACCGTCGAGGACGGCCGGGTGCGCCTCATCGAGCGGGTCTCCGACGGTGAGTATGTGCGGGCCGCCGGCGAACACCTGCGCTTCGGCACGCGGCTGCTCAGCGAGGGCGACGTGCTCGACGACCGCGGCATCGGCCTGCTGGCCAGCGCCGGCATCGACAAGGTGATGGTGCGGCCCAGGCCGCGCGTCGTGGTGGTGAGCTCCGGCGAGCATCTCGTCGAGCCCGGCCCGTCGGTCCAGCACGGTGAGGTGTCCGACGCGAACTCCTACATGGTCGCCGCGGCAGCCAAGGCGGCGGGCGCGACCGTCTTCCGGGTGGCCGTCCACTCCAACGAGCCGGACGCGATCCGGGAGGCCATCACGGACCAGCTGATCCGCGCGGACCTGGTGATCTCCACCACCGGCGGCCGGCGCGAGGACTACGAGGCCGTCGTCGACGTGATGTCGGAGCTGGGGCTCGTGGACTCGGTCAACGTGGCGATGTCGCCAGGCCGCACCCAGACCTTCGGGCTGATCGGCGAGGACCGCGTGCCCATGCTCATGCTCCCCGGGAACCCGGTGAGCGCCTACGTGTCCTTCCACGCCTTCGCGCGGCCGCTGATCCGCGCGCTGATGGGTGTGCGGGCCGAGCACCGCCCGGTCCGGGCCATCGCCGCGCAGGGCATGCGGTCCCACCGCGGACAGCTCCACCTGCTGCGCGGCCGCGTGACCATGGAGGGCTCCATCCGGCACGTCACGCAGGTGAGCGAGCCGTACGCGCTGGCCGAGCTGGCCGGGGCGAACGCCCTCATCGTGCTCGACGAGCACTCCGAGGTGGTCAACGCCGGCGAGGCGGTCAAGGTGTGGCTGCTCGACGAGGACGAGTGAGCCGGAGACTTTCCGGACCAACCTGGCGACGCGCCGACCCCTGGCGGGCGAATCACACCGTTGTTGTTTAACGTGGGGGCGTGCTCGCCGGACTCCTCATCGCCATCGTCGTCGTCGTCGGTCTGGCCGTGGGTCTGCCCTGGGTTCTCAGCAGCCGCGACACGGACCAGGAACTCGAAGGCGACCCCACCGAACGGTTCTCCGACTCGGTGCGGATCCTCCACCGCGACGTCGTCGACGCCGTGGCCGAGGAGGACGCCGCCCGCGTGTCCACCCCCCTGACCAGGCGTGCCGACCTGCTGGAGCTGCGGATGGTGGCCCGGCAGGCGGCGCGCCGCCGCCTGGTGGTGCTCGCCGTCCTCGCGCTCGCCGTCGTGACCCTCACGGTGCTCGGGGCCCTGGGCATCACGCCGTGGGGGCCGGTGGCCATCCCCGCCGGCCTCATCGTCGCCTTCCTCGGCGTCGCCCGCTTCTCGGTCGTCGCGATGCACCGCGACCTCGACCAGCGGGCCGCGGTCCTCAAGGCCGGGTTCGACGAGGACGAGGACACCGCCACCATCGATCTGACCGAACGGGAGAACACCGAGTCCGTGGAGATCTCGATCGACCTGTCGATGCCGACGACCATGGGCGCCCTGTGGGATCCCATCCCGGTCGTCCCGGCCACCTACGTCCAGCAGCCGCTGCTGCCGAGGACCGTGCGGACCATCGACCTGTCGGCGCCGGTGTCGGCCACCTCGCCCTTCGTGCCGACGGCGGACAACCCGACGCACGAGGCGGTCGCGGACGAGGCCACCGGGCCGATGGAGACGGGTCGTGTCGCGGAGTTCCGGCCCCGCGCCGTCGGGGAGTAGAGCCTGACCAGCGCGACTTGGACGCCTCTCCGGGGTGGTGCTAAGCTTCGTGATGCTTTAAGGGGCTATGGCGCAGTTGGTAGCGCGTCTCGTTCGCAATGAGAAGGTCAGGGGTTCGAATCCCCTTAGCTCCACCACAACCGGGTTTCACGCCCCGCCCAACTCCAGCAGGTCATCGACCCGCCACTCACCCTCCCGCGATTGCCAGCTGAGCCTCGCGCTGCCGTCGGCCAGAGTGATCGCCGCCTCCACCACGCAGGTCGGGTCCACGACACCCCGCCGTCGCATGGTCAGGGTCGTGCCGTCCAACTCGACCTCCAACGCGCCGTCGAAGGCGGGCAGCGTCGACCGCAGCCGGCAGAGCGCCATCAGTGCCCGCACCACGGGTCGCGCCAGCGCCTCGTCGATCTCGTCGACCGTGTAGTGGTGCCGGTTGATGTCGCGGCCCACGCTGGTGCGCCGCAACAGATCCAGGTCGTTGCCCCCGGCCAGCGCGCCCACGTAGTAGACCTGCGGTACCCCCGGCGTGAGGAACTGGATGAGTCGCGCCGCCAGGTACCTGCGGTCGTCGCCGACGGCGTCGTAGAACGTCGAGTTCACTTGATAGAGGTCCAGGTTGGAGGCCGCCGCACCCGTCGCCTGGCGCGACGCGCCGCCGGTGCGCTCGTGGATGCCCTCCACCAGGGCGTCGATCTGGTCCGGGGTCAGCAGCCCGGGCCGCGGCGGGTCGCCCGGTTCGACCGTCTGGTCGGCGCCGACGTCGATGACACCGATGCCGTCGTGCGTGTCGAGCACCGTGACGCAGTTGGTGGGGCGGATCCGTAGCCACTCCATCAGGGGGGCTCCGTCGCCGGTGTAGAGGGCGTGCAGCACGAGCGGCGGGAGGGCGAAGTCGTAGACGAGGTCCACCTTCTCGGCGATCTCGATCTGCCGCTGGTAGTAGGAGTGCACCTCTACCAGCACCTCGGCGCCGCGGGTGCGGGCCTGGTCGGCGAAGCCGGCGATGAACCGGTAGGTCTCCGGCGTCATGAACGAGGTGGTACCGGGGGTCTTGACCGCGTAGCCGACGGCGTCGAGCCGGACCAGCTTCACGCCGCCGCCCGTCACGGCGTCCAGGACGGACTCGAGGTACTCGCGGCCCGTGTGTGTGGAGATGTCGATGTCGATCTGCTGGGGTGTGAACGTCGTCCACACGTAGCGCAGGCGGTCGCCCAACCGGATCGCTGTGAACGGCAGGCCCGGCCGCGGCCGGTAGATCCTGGCCAGGTCCTCCTCGCGTGCGCCGTCGGGGAACACCGAGCCCATGGTCAGGAACAGCTCGGCCCACGGCGAGGCGTCCCCGCGCTCCCGGACGTCGAGGAACTGGGGCGAGTCGGAGGAGACGTGATTGACGATGAGGTCCGCCATCACCTCGTGGGTCGCGGCCAGGTCCGCGACATCGCCCCAGGTCCCGAGCCGGGGGTCGACGGCGGTGTGGTCGATGGGATCGAAGCCCGCGTCCGCCCCGTCGAACGGGACGTAGAACGGAAGGATGTGCACGCCGCCGAAGGCGCCCGCGAACCGGGTGCGCAACACCTCCCTCAGGCCCCGGATCGAGCCGCCCAAGCGGTCGGCGTAGGCGATGAGCTGTACCTGGTTGCGCATGGTTCCTCCCGATGCACCCGATCCACTCAGACTACGCCGGCGCCTCAGCCCACGCAGGCCTGCGTGTCGACCTCGGCGGTGGCCGTGGCGGCCCCGTCGACGAGCGCGTCCGTCTGTGCGGTGGTGAGGGCGTAGGTGGTGTCGGGGTCGACCAGTGACACGGCGAACACCGTTCCGGCCACCTCGCCCGCCTCGGTGAGCAGTGGGCCGCCGGAGTTGCCCGGCTCCGCGACGGCGCGCAGCGCGTACACCTCCCGCAGCACCCCGGTGGAGCCGTAGATGTCGTCGCCGTTGGCGTCGAGTGTCCCGCGCACGCGCCCGGAGGTGACGGTGTAGGGCCCGCCGCCCGGATAGCCCGCGACCGCCACGGCGGCGCCCGTGTCCAGCGCGCCGGCGCGGACCAAGGGCTGCGCGCCCAGACCGGGGACGTGCAGGACCGCGAGGTCCAGGTCCGGATCGAAGGCGACGACCGTGGCCGCCAGTTCCCGCCCGTCGACAGCGACGGTCACGTCGTCCGAGCCCGCGACAACGTGCGCGTTCGTCACGACGCGCTCGGGAGCGCTGACCCAGCCGCTGCCGGAGCTCGCGGCGAACGGCCCGCGGCACTCCGGCACGGGCGCGGTGATCCGCAGGACACCGTCGGCGGCCGCCTGGACGCCGGGCAGCTGGGCCGTGGCGCCGTCAGGTGCGGGCACGGGGAGGTCCGGTTCGGGGAAGAGTCCGCTGAAGACGCGCGGGAAGCCGGCGGCGTCGAGCACGGCCGTGAGGCGCGCAGCCTGCCGGGTGGCCTCCGCCGGCAGCATCCTGCCGAGGGTGGCCAAGGTGGGGGACTGGTCGATGGCCTTGGCCCACGGGGTGGGGGCGATGGGCTTGACGGCGGCCGCCAGGACCCCGATGACCAGCCCCGAGACCAGCACGGCACCGGCGGCGCCCAAGACTGCGTCGACGGGGTGCGGCCGCCGCGGCCCGCGCAGCGACCGTCCGATCGATCCGATGACGGCGTCGCCGAGGGAGGCGCCGAGGACCGCGGCGCCGATGAGAGCCAGCGTCTGAGCGACGAGCGACCAGTCGGCCCCGAACGCGGCCAGCAGCCTCGGACCGGCCCACAGCCCGCCGACGATGCCGACCACGGTGCCGACGAGCGAGAACGCCCCCGCCACCAGCCCGGTGCGCCAGCCGCGCAGCGCGTAGCCGAGCAGGAGCACGACGATGACGACGTCGAGGATCCCAGGCATGTGGCCCTCCTTCCGGGCGTAGCTCAAGGGTGCCACCACCGCCAGGTGACCCCGGGTGGACAACGTTTCCCAGTGGGGGTTGACTGTCCCGGTGAGCCGCGTCCGCAACCCCATGATCGTCACCCTGCTGGGGTTGCGCGGCAACGGCCGCGCATCGGTCTACACGGAGCCCCTGTGGGGCCTGTCGATGCAGCTGGTCCTGCCCTACGCGTCGGTGTTCATGCTCGCGCTGGGGGTCCGCGACGCGGAGATCGGCCTGTTGGCGACCATCTCGATGCTGTCCCAGGTGGTGTTCGGGCTGCTGAGCGGCGTCATCACGGACAAGCTCGGCCGGCGGATGACGACGGCGCTGTTCGACATCGTCGCCTGGTCCATCCCGTGCTTCATCTGGGCGTTCGCGCAGAACTTCTGGTGGTTCCTCGCCGCGTCCCTCATCAACGGCGCCTGGCAGGTCACGCAGAACTCCTGGGACTGCCTGCTCGTCGAAGACGTGGATCGCGCCGAGATCCCCAAGGTCTATTCGCTGGTGAAGGTCGCGGCCGAGTTCAGCGCGCTCTTCGCTCCCATCGCCGCCTTCCTGGTGTCCAGCCTCGGCCTCGAGTTGGCCGTGCGGATCCTGTACCTCAACGCGTTCTTCATCATGTCGGTCAAGATCTGGCTGCTCTACCGCTACACCACCGAGACGGCGACGGGCCGCATCCGGATGGAGCAGACCCGCGGGGTGAGTATCTGGCGGTCGCTGGCCGAGTACCGCGGCGTCCTCGGGCTGATCGTCCATTCGAAGGGAACGATCTTCTCCCTCGCCATCGCCGCCATCGTCGGCGCGGTGGCGCTCGTGAACGCCACCTTCTGGCAGGTCGTCATCAACCAGCGCCTCGGAGTGCCGGACGCGCTGCTGCCGTTCTTCCCGATGGTCCGCTCCCTGCTGTCGGTGCTGTTCTTCTTCACCCTCATCCCGATGCTCACCCACTCGCGGCACCTCAAGGCCCCCACCCTGATCGGTTTCGCGGTGTACCTGACCGGCCAACTCCTGCTCGTCGGCATCCCATCACCCGACGGCGCCGCAGAGGTTTCCACCTACGCGCTGCTGGGCGTGTGCCTGCTGTTGGACGCCTTCGGAGGCGGGATCCTGTTCATGTTGGCGGAATCGCTGGTGGCGCTGCACGTCGACCGGCATGAGCGCTCCCGTGTCATGGCCATCCAGCGCACCGTCGTCATGCTCATGACCGCACCGTTCGGGTGGATCAGCGGCTGGCTGTCGGGGATGGACCGCAGCTGGCCGTTCCTCCTGACGTCGGCCCTGCTCGTGCTCGGCCTGGTGGTGGCCGGGTTCCTCTGGGTCACGACGCACGGTGAGCACGACGATGAGGATCCGCTCGGCATCGAGGACGCGGTCCCCGGCGGGGGCGCGCCGGGCGCGTAGCCTGGACGGATGACTGAGCCGAGGAAGCCCCGCCGCCCCGCCCTCCGCGAGCCCGCGGTGCTCGACGTCATGGGGGAGGGGGTCGACCCCGTGGCCGACCTCCACGCGGCGCACGAGAGTGCCGCGGTCCTCCTGGGCGTCGGGCGCGAGCGGCGCGATCCGGAGGTCACGAACCGTCTGCTCGCCGTCGTCGACGAGGTGGGCATCACGACGTTGGCCGACCTGTGGGCGGCGCGGCCGGCTCGTTCGCTCCCCGGAGTGCTGTACCGCCTCTACGTGCTGCGGGAGTGGGTGCGTGCTGAGCCCGACCAGGCCGCGCGCCAATACGCCGCCGGGACGCACTTCTCCGAGCCCAACCACGCCGTCGCGGGCGCGGACCCGACGGGCCCCGACGCCGTGCGGCGCGTGATCGACGACATCCTGCGCGGCGTCTTCGACGGGGACTTCGGCCTCGCGATGGAACGCGCCGCGGCGTTCGCCCGGGTGGTGTCGGCCGGCCGAGACAACCTCGTCACGCGCGACGGCCACCTCTCCGGCAACCTCATGGTCCTGGCCGACGACCTCGCCGCCAGCGCCAAGCTGTGGCGGGCCGGCGCGCTCGAGTGACGCGCGGTTTGCGTCGCGGGCTGTGGCGGGTATTCTCGGCGAAGTGCCGAGCCGCGGTAGCCCCGGGCTCCAACCTTCGCCGCTGAGAGCGGCCACGCGCCGAGAGGCGCTCCCGGCTCGGCACCCCACTCTTCCCCCGGCGCGGACGCGCTGGGGGATCCCGCGGCGGGTTCGGTAATCTTGCCCCTTGGAGTGTCGGGAAGTCTGGTCGACGTCGTGTTCGGCGAACCCGCCGCACCGGCCGACCGGAAGGAGCCCGTGTGACCCCGACCCCCGAGACCATCAGCCCTCGCCAGCGACTGCGCCGCTGGGTGACGCTCGAGACCACCAGCGGTGTCCTCCTGCTGATCGCCGCCGTGCTGGCCCTCATCTGGGCCAACTCGCCCTGGTACGAGTCCTACCTGGCGCTGTCGAAGACCGTCGTCGGCCCGGAATCGCTCCACCTCGACCTGTCGCTGGCGAAGTGGGCCGCGGACGGCCTGCTGGCCGTGTTCTTCTTCATCGTCGGCGTCGAACTGAAGCACGAGATCGTCGCCGGCAGCCTGCGCTCACCGCGCGAGGCCGGTGTCCCGGTGTTCGCCGCGGTCGGCGGCATGGCAGTGCCAGCGATCATCTACACGATCGTCATCCTGTGGGCGGGGGACCGGACCGCCTTGTCCGGCTGGGCCATCCCGACGGCCACCGACATCGCCTTCGCGATCGCCGTCCTGGCCATCTTCGGCCGGGGCCTGCCGCGCGCCCTGCGCACCTTCCTCCTGACGCTGGCCGTCGTCGACGACCTGCTCGCCATCATCGTGATCGCCGTGTTCTACACCGACGGGCTGCAGCCGCTGTGGCTTCTCGCCTCCTTGGCCGTGATCGCGGTGTTCGCCTTCGTTGTGCGGTCGCGGCGTCCCTCGCCGTGGCTGCTGCTGCCGCTGGCCGCGGTGGCCTGGGCGATCATGCATGCCTCCGGCGTCCACGCGACCATCGCGGGTGTCCTCCTCGGCTTCACCGTGCCCGCGCTGCTGGTGCACGGCGAGGACCACCCCCGCACGCACCACTACGAGCAGGCCGTCCGGCCGTTCTCGTCGGGCATCGCCCTGCCGCTGTTCGCGTTCTTCTCGGCGGGCGTGTCCCTCGTGGAGGGCGACGGCGCCGCCAGCCTGTTCGCGCAGCCGGTGGTCCTGGCGATCGTGCTCGGCCTCGTGGTCGGCAAGGTGATCGGCGTGCTGGGCGTCACGGCGCTGGTGACCCGCGTGACGCCGCTGCGGCTCCCGGACAGCATCGGCCTGCGTGACCTGCTGCCCATCGGGTTCCTCACCGGCATCGGCTTCACGGTGTCGCTGCTCATCGCCGAACTCTCGTTCCCGGATGAGGAGCACACGGCCGCCGCCAAGCTGGCGATCCTGCTCGCCTCGCTGATCGCGGCCGTGCTCGGTGCTAGCTTCCTGCGTTGGGACGCCCGCAAGCTCCGCAGCCGCGACATGAACGAGGACGGCGTGCCGGACACGAAGACCGAGATCATCCGCGATGCCCGCGACGTCTCCGACGACGTCGACCCCGTCCACTGAGGCCACGGGCCCGCGCGGTCAGGGGACCGGCGCGGGCACCAGGTCCTGGAACTGACGCAGGTGGTAGGCCAGGGATGCGACGCCCCCGGTCTGCGCCGCCGTCACCGTGCCGAGGATGATCGTGTGGTCGCCGCCCGGCTCGAACGTCAGTTGGTCGCACCGGACCCAGGCCGCCACCCCTTCGATGCGGGGCAGGCCGTGGTCGTCGTGCCACGCGAGGCCGGCGAACCGGTCGGTGAGGTCGCGGCGGGCGAAGCGGAGCGCGATGTCCGACTGGCCGGCGGCCAGGATGTTCACGCCGATGCGGCCCGCGGTGCGCACGCGGTCGATCATCCCGCCGCGGTTGTCGAGCGCCAGGACCACCATGGGCGGCATGATCGACAGCGACGCGAACGCCGACACAGTGGTGCCGCTCGGCGTTCCGTCGACCGCGGTGGTGATGACGGTCACCGGCGCCGGCACCCTGGCCATGGCGTCGCGGAAGGTGCTCTGCAGGTCGTCCACCACTCCAACCTAATGGTGGGCGCCAAGCGGGCGCCCACCATGTCCGGCGGGGGTCAGCGGACGGGGTCGTCGTCCTCGTCGACGTAGATGCCCGGCGCGTCGTAGATGAGCGAGGCACCGTCGGCCGCCTCGCGCATCTCGCGGGGGGCGATGAGCCGCGCCAGGTGGTACACGCCGATGGTGACGATCGTGCCCAGCGCGATGCCGCCGAGGCTGAA
Organism: Tessaracoccus lapidicaptus; assembly: GCF_001693815.1. Taxonomy (GTDB): domain Bacteria; phylum Actinomycetota; class Actinomycetes; order Propionibacteriales; family Propionibacteriaceae; genus Arachnia; species Arachnia lapidicapta. The sequence continues at coordinate 37,003 of NZ_MBQD01000011.1, forward strand.
GCCGTCGCCGAAGGGCAGCTGCACGTCGCCGACGCCGATGATGATGCCGGCCGCCGCCGGGATGAGGTTGAGCGGGTTGCCGAAGTCGACGCGGTTCTCCTTCCAGATCTTCGCGCCGAGCAGGCCGATCATGCCGTACAGCACGACGGTGATCCCGCCGAGCACGGCGCCCGGCGTCGCGGAGATGACCGCACCGAACTTGGGCGAGAACCCGAACAGGATCGCCACGAGGGCGGCGACGACGTAGGCGGCGGTCGAGTACACGCGGGTGGCGGCCATGACGCCGATGTTCTCGGCGTACGTGGTGGTGGGCCCGGCGCCGACGAACGTGGCGAGCATCGAGCCGGCACCGTCGGCGGCGATGGCGCGACCCATGATCGGGTCGAGGTCCTCACCGGTCATCTCGGCGACGGCCTTGACGTGGCCGGTGTTCTCCGCGATGAGCGCGATGACGACGGGGAGCGCCACGATGATCGCGGCGAACGAGAACGACGGCAGGTGGAAGCCCACGACGTTGTCGGTGGCGCCGTAGCTCCAGGTGGCGAGGTCGGAGACGGGCGGCAGGCCGAACCAGTCGGCGGAGGCGACCGACGCCCAGTCGACGCGCAGCTGCTCCGTGACGGTGCCGTCCTCGGCGACCTTCTGCATCGGCCCGAAGGCGAGGTCGAAGACCCAGCTGAGGATGTAGCCGATGACCAGCGACAGGAAGATGGCGATGCGGCCCATGAAGCCGCGCAGACCGATGCTCAGCGCGATGACGATGAGCATCACGACGAAGGCCAGCCACGGGTCGACCGGCCAATACACGGACGCGACCACGGGCGCGAGGTTGAAGCCGATCAGCATGACGACGGCGCCCGTCACGACAGGCGGCAGGGCGCGGTGGATGACCTTGGCGCCGGCGAAGTGGATGATGAGGCCGACCATGAACAGCGTGAGCCCGACGACGAACAGGGCGCCCGTCAGATCGGCCGGGTCACCGCCCGCGCCGTAAATGGCGGTGGCGACGCCGACGAACGACGCCGACGAACCGAGGTAGCTGGGGACGCGGTGCTTGACGGCGACGAGGAACACCAGCGTCGCGATGCCGGACATCATGACGGCGAGCTGCGGGTTCAGCCCCATCAGGAGGGGGAACACGAACGTGGCGCCGAACATCGCGACCACGTGCTGCGCACCCAGCCCGATCGTGCGGCCCCAGGTGAGGCGCTCCGTCGGTTTGACGACGGCGTCGGGTTCGAGGATTCCGTTGTTGTGCAGCTTCCACATGGGGCGCATTCCTTTCGTCGGGCAGATGCTACTGCCTGGCGTGCTGCTGCCCGGCACCGGGACCGCCCCACGTTAGGGTGGACGCCATGGTGCACGACGTGGTTGTGCTGGGGGCGACCGTGGCAGGGCTGACGGTGGCGCGCCGGCTCGCGGCCGAGGGATACGACGTCCTCGTCCTCGACCCGAACCTGGAGGGGCTCAGCGCGGGCATCGGGCACGGCGTCGCGGCCGTGGGGCACGCCTCGACGGCCGCGGCCATGGCGCACGCCTACGGCCTGGACAACGCGCTGGAGCACACGCGCCGCAACATCGCCGCGATCGGCGAGATCCGCGCGATCCACCCGGACCACACCGTGCTGCCGCTGCGTGACCGCTCGCTGCCGGGCGGCGACGAGCGGGAGACCCGCGAGATCGCCGAGCTGTTCCGCCGGGCGGGCGCAGACGTCGACCTGCTGCTGGCGCCCGACGGTGCGGCGCTGCGGTCGTCCGCGATCGTGGTCGACCCCCTCGAGTACTCGGCATCCCTGCGGGCCGCCGCCGTCGCGGCCGGCGTCGAGGTCCGGCACAGCGTCACGGTGACGCAGCTGGCCCGGCACGAGGGGGCAACCCGGGTTTCCTTCCGCACGAACCTGGCGTGGGAGCGCGAGTCGGGCTCGGTCGGCGGGGTCGCGGTCATCGACACGCTCGGCGTCTCGCCGTGGGGCCGGGCCGCCCGGGTCGCGCCGACGCAGTGGGTGCCGGTGGTCCGGTGCACGCCCAGCCGGCCGCTGACCGAGGTGTCGCTCACCGCCGTCGGACCTGCCTGGTTGCAGCGTCCGGTGGGGCAGCGGGCCCTCGCCCTGGGCCACAAGACGACCGGAGAGCGGATCGGGGACGCGGTGGAGGACCTCGCCCGCTGGGCCGAGTCCGCGCTGGGCGCGACAGAGGTGGAGACCGCCCGGCTCGCGATCGACCCCAGTGACCACGGGCGCCCCGTCGTCGGCGCCTCCGCGATCCCCGGGGGCTTCTACGCCCGGGGCAACGGGCGCGGGGAGCTCATGAACGGGACCGCCAGCGGGTACTACCTGGCGGGGCTGCTCACGGGCGCGGTCGGCTCGGGGAACGCGCTGCCGCCGCTGAGCCGCCTCCGCGCCTACGGCACGCGCCACCGGCGGCGCTGAGCGCGCTCAGATCCAGGCGTTGCCCAGCCACATCCGCATCAGCCAGGCCGGCCGGCTGATGACCTCGCCGGTGAGGATGGGGTAGAAGAACGCGAAGTTCAGGATGATCAGGGCCACCGCGATGCCGACCAGCATGGCCCGCAGCCGGCGGTGCGGGTGCCGAGCGGGGCCCAGGAGTTTCCCCAGCGCCATCGCCAGGAGCGTCGCGCTGAACGGGACGATCATGATCGCGTAGAAGAAGAACAACGGGCGCCCCGCGTAGCGGAACCACGGCAGATACGTCGCGGCGATCGCGAGCAGCGGCACGCCGAAGCGCCAGTCCCGCCCGACCAGCCACCACACCAGGGCGGCGCCGATGGCCAGAGCGGCGCCCCACCACAACAGAGGGGTGCCGATGCCGTTGACGATGCTGACGCACGTGGTGCCGACGGCGTCGCAGCCGTCCGTGCCGGCCTCGATGTCGTTGACGGCGTAGATCGCGATCGGGCGCGCCAGGAACAGCCACCCTGCGGGGTGCGCCTCGTACGAGTGCGTGGCGTCGACCATCATCCCGTCACCGGTGTGGAAGCGGTACATCTCGACGTGGTAGTGCCACAGCGCGCCCAACGCCTCACCGAAGCGCTGGACGACCGGGTCGTCCGGGTTGTCGCGTCCCCAGTCGCGGTAGTACCCGCCGTCGGTGGTGAACCACCGGAACCAGGACGCGAGGTACACCGGGACCGCGAGCACGACCAGGTTGACGAACGCCATGGGGGCGTCGATCAGCAGCGACCACCACCGGGAGCGGCCGGCGCCCGCCAACCGCCGGGCACCGAGGTCCCACGCCACCGCCACGAGACCGAAGACCGCGATGAGGAAGACGGAGTTCCACTTCACCGACACCGACAGCGCCAGCATCAACCCGCCCGCCAGGCGCCAGGGCCGCCACAGCAGCAGCGGACCGAACGCGCCGTCGAGGTCCGGCAGCCCGCGGGCCCGCAGGTGGTCGGCGAGGCGGTGCCGGAACCAGTCCCGGTCGGTGACGAGGGCCGCGACTCCGGCCACGGCGAACGTCGCCTGGAAGATGTCAAGCAGCGCGATGCGGCTCATGATGAAGGCCAGGCCGTCGAACGTGAGCAGGAGCCCGGCGACGGCGCCCACGAGTGTCGAGCGCGACAGCCGGCGGGCCATCCTCGTGGTGAAGAACACCAGCAGCGTGCCGAAGATCAACGCCATGAACCGCCAGCCGAACGGGTTCATGCCGAACATCGCCTCACCGACCGCGATCAGGAGCTTCCCGACCGGCGGGTGCACGATGTACGCGGCCTGCTCCTTCATGCCGCTGAGGTCGCCGTCCAGGATCATGTCGTTCGCGTCGTCGACCCACTGCCGCTCGTAGCCCGACTGCAGGATCCCCCAGGCGTCCTTGGCGTAGTAGGTCTCGTCGAACATGAGCGCGTGCGGCTCGCCGAGGTTGTGGAACCGCAACACGAACGCCAGCGCCGTGATGACGAGGGTCACGACCCAGCCCGCGGTCCGGTCGCGGAGTCGCCCGTCGTCAAGGGCCTGTTGCGTCGTCAGCACACCAGGCATCATAGGCTGAGCGCATGCACCCCCTTCCGAACGGAGCGTTGATCCTGGCCGGCACCCCCATCGGGTCGTCCGAGGACGCCAGCGGCACGCTGCGGGAGGCGCTGCTCACGGCCGACGTCATCGCGGCCGAGGACACGCGCAGGTTCCAGCTGCTGACCAAGCGCCTGGGCATCGAGCCGACGGCCCGGGTGGTCAGTTATTTCGAGGGCAACGAGGCCTCCCGCACACCTGATCTGGTCGACGCCGTCGCCGCGGGGCAGCGGGTGGTCCTGGTCACCGACGCCGGCATGCCGTCGGTGAGCGACCCCGGCTACCGGCTCGTCGTCGCCTGCATCGAGGCCGGCCTCAGGGTGACGGCGGTCCCGGGCCCGTCCGCGGTCCTGACGGCGTTGGCGGTGTCGGGGCTGCCGGTGGACCGGTTTTGCTTCGAGGGCTTCCTGCCCCGGAAGGCCGGCGAGCGAGGCCGGCGCCTGACGGAGCTCGCCGGGGAACAGCGCACCATGGTGTTCTTCGAGGCACCCCACCGGCTGGCCGAGTTCCTGGCTGACGCGGCTCGGGCGCTCGGCGCCGGGCGGCGGGCGGCGGTGTGCCGGGAGCTCACCAAGCCGTTCGAGGAAGTGATCCGCGGCACGCTCGAAGACCTTGCCGCCTGGGCGACAGGCGGGGTGCGCGGTGAGGTGACCGTGGTGATCGCCGGCGCCGACGCCGTGGAGCACACCGCCGCCGACGCGCTGGAGCTGGTTCGGCAGGCACGCGCGGGAGGTGCGAAACTGTCGGCGGCGGTCGCCGACGTGGCCCGCCTCACCGGCACCGACCGCAAGCAGCTGTACGCCGCCGCGTTGGCCGACAAGGAGACCATCTAAGTGATCCTGGACACCCTGGGCCTGCCCCCGCTGCCGGAGACGCTGCCCCGGCCCGTCGTCGACAACCACACCCACCTGTGGTCGACGGAGGAGTACTCGGGGCTGTCGGTCGCGGACTCGCTGCGGTTGGCCGCCGAGGTGGGCGTCACGCGCGTGATCGAGGTGGGCTGCGACGTGCCGTCGTCGCGGTTCGCCGTCGACCTCGCCGGGCGCGAGCCGGCCGTGCGCGCCGCGGTGGCCCTGCACCCCAACGACGCCGCCCGCACCGCGGCCCGGGACGGTGAGGAGGGTCTCGCGGCCGTCCTCGCGGACCTCGAGCCCCTGGTGGCGGAGTCCGGCGTCGTCGCGGTGGGGGAGACCGGGTTGGACTACTACCGGACTCGTGACGCGGCCGGCCAGGCGGCCCAGGAGGTCTCCTTCCGCCGCCACATCGCCTGGGCGAAGCGGCACGACCGGACGCTGATGATCCACGACCGCGACGCGCACGACGACATCCTGCGGGTGCTCGACGACGAGGGACTGCCCGAACGCGTCGTCATGCACTGCTTCTCCGGCGACGCGGAGTTCGCACGCCGGTGCGTCGAGCGCGGCGCGTACCTGTCCTTCCCGGGCGTCGTGACCTTCGGCTCGGCGGGGGACCTGCGGGAGGCGGCGCTCGCGACGCCACCGGACCGGATCCTGGTCGAGACCGACGCGCCCTACCTGACGCCCGCGCCCCGGCGCGGCAAGCCCAACGCGCCGTACCTCCTGCCGCACACGGTCCGGTTCCTCGCGGAGCTGCTCGACGCCGACGTGGCCGAGTTCTGTGACCGCATCGTGGCGAACACGGCGGCCGCCTACGGATGGGGGAGCGATGCCTGAGACCGGACTGCTGGACCCGGCCTCGGTCCGCCGGATCGCGGCCGAGCTCGACCTGCGCCCCACCAAACAGCGGGGACAGAACTTCGTCGTCGATCCCAACACGGTGCGGCGGATCGTCGCCCTGTCGGGCATCGGGGTGGACGACGTCGTCCTGGAGATCGGTCCAGGGCTGGGCTCGTTGACGTTGGGGCTGCTGGAGACGGGGGCACGTGTGGTCGCCGTCGAGATCGAGGACCGGCTGGCGCACCGGCTCGAGCGGACGGTGCGGGAGCGGATGGGCGACGACGCCGCGGGGCGCCTCGCGGTCGTCAACGCCGACGCCCTCGAGGTGTCGCAGCTGCCCGGACCGCCGCCGTCGGCGCTGGTGGCCAATCTGCCCTACAACGTGTCGGTGCCGGTGCTGCTGCGCATGATGGAGCTGTTCCCGGAGTGGCGCACGGGCCTCGTCATGGTGCAACTCGAGGTCGCGGACCGGCTCGTCGCCGCGCCCGGCAGCAAGGTGTACGGGGTGCCGAGCGCCAAGGTGGCCTGGTATGCGGAGGCGACCCGCGTCGGCACCGTGCCCCCGAAGGTGTTCTGGCCCGTCCCGAATGTCGACTCCGGGCTGGTGCGCCTGGTCCGGCGGCCTGCCCCCGACACAACGGCCACCCGTGAGGACACGTTCCGCGTCATCGACGCCGCCTTCGCGCAGCGCCGAAAGATGCTGCGGGCGGCGCTGGGCTCCCTCGCCGGTTCGGCGGCTGAGGCGTCGGCGGCCATCGCGGAAGCGGGCATCGACCCGCAGCTGCGCGGCGAGATGCTCGGCGTGGACTCCTTCGCCGCGATCGCCGAGCGGCTCGGCCCGCGCGTGCCGTGACGGACGCGCTAGGCCGCGGCGTCGGTGTGCGCTAGGTTCGTCGCGTGACGGCGGTGAGGGTTCGCGTCCCCGCGAAAGTGAACCTCGCCCTGCGGGTCGGTGGGACCGACGAGCAGGGCTATCACCGGCTGGGCACCGTGTTCCAGGCGGTCTCCCTCGGCGACGAGGTGGTCGCCGACGATGCGCCGGCGGGCGAGTTCAGGCTCGTCTTCAACGGCGAGGGGGCAGGGTTCCTGCCTGTCGACGACACCAACCTGGCCATCAAGGCGGCCAAGTTGCTGGCCACACGGTTCGGCCGGACCGACGTGGGTGTCAGCCTCCTGATCCGCAAGCGCATCCCGGTGGCCGGAGGGATGGCGGGTGGCTCGGCCGACGCGGCCGCGGTGCTGGTGGCCTGTACGGCGCTCTGGGGCATCGACGCCGACCGTGAGGAGCTGCACCGGCTGGCGGCCGAGCTCGGCGCCGACGTGCCGTTCCTGCTCATGGGCGGCACCGCGATCGGCACCGGGCGCGGCGACGTGCTGACCCCCATCATGTCCAGCGGGACGTTCCACTGGACGCTGGCCCTGTCCCACACCGGCTTGTCGACGCCGGCCGTGTTCCGCGAGTTCGACCGGCTCAGCGAGCCGCAGGACACCGAGATCCCCGTGGCGCTGCTGGAGGCGCTGCGCGCGGGAGATGCGGCGGCCGTCGGCGCCTCCCTCGTCAACGATCTGGAGCGCGCCGCGATCTCGCTGCAGCCCACCCTGGCCCGCACGCTGGAGTTGGGCCTCGCGGCGGGGGCGCTCGGCGCGATCGTGAGCGGCTCGGGCCCCACCTGCGCCTTCCTGGCCGGGTCCGACGCCCACAGCCACGAGTTGGCCGAGGCCTTGGCCGTGTTCAGCGGGGTGCGTGCGGTCCGCCGCGCGTTCGGGCCGGTCCCGGGAGCGCAGGTGCTGTCGTGACCGACGAAGTCGACGACGTGGTGTCCGCCTGGGCCCGGGAACGTGGCGACCTGGCGTTGGGTCCCATGCACATCTGGTCGCGCATTGACCGGCTCTCGGGCATCCTCGCCGGCCACCGCAAGCGTGCGTTCACCGACCACGCGATCGAGGGCTGGGAGTTCGACGTCCTGGCGGCGCTGCGCCGCGCCGGCCGCCCCTACCGGCTCTCGCCGGGCCAACTCCTCCGCGAGACGCACGTCACGTCCGGGACCATGACCAACCGGGTCGACCGGCTCGCGGCACGAGGGCTGGTCCGGCGCGACCCCGATCCCGACGACGGCCGCGGCGCACTCGTCACGCTGACCCCGGCCGGGTTGGCTCTCGTCGATGCAGCGCTCGGCACGCTGTTGGCGGTGGAGGAGTCGCTGCTGGGGGACTGGCCGGCCGACGACCGCGCCCGGCTGGCCGACTACTTGAGGCGGCTGCTGCTCGGCTCCGCCTGAACCTCGTCCGCGGTGGGGGCCTCGGCGGCCGCGTTGCGGTTCATCCGCTCCATGATGAGCCGGGGGTCGCGCTGGAGATGGGCCATGCCGTTCCACGCCAGGTTGATGAGGTGGCGGGCCACGACGAGGCGGGACGGCTCACGGTTGTCGAGCCACTGCTGGCCCGTCTGGGCGACCAGGCCGACCAGGGCCTGGGCGTACAGCCCGGCGAACTGGGGATCGTGACCGGTGCGCTCGAACTCACCGGCGAGGATGTCCTCCACCTGGACGGCGATGTCGCTGAGGATGGACGCGAACGAGCCGCTCGGCTGACCCGTGGACGAGTCGCGCGAGAGGATCCGGAACCCGTCGGGGCAGCTGTCGATGTAGTCGAGCAGGGCCATGGCGCCGCGTTCCAGCAGTTCGCGGGCGCCGGCGCCGGGTGTCGTGAGGGCGGTGCGGATGGCGGTGTGGAGGACCTGGGTCTCGCGGTCCACCACGACGGCGTAGGCCCCCTCCTTCCCGCCGAAGTGCTCGTAGACCACGGGCTTCGACACGCCGGCGCGCGCGGCGATCTCCTCGACGGACGTACCCTCGAAGCCGCGCTCCGCGAACAGCTCCCGGGCGATTTCCAGCAACTGCTCGCGGCGCTGCGCCGCGGTCATCCGGGTGCGGGAGCGGCGGGCGCGGGCTGGCTGGCGGGTCGACACGACGCTCATTCTCGCACGCCGGGCGCACTCGCCTTCTTGAACCTCTGCTGGGCACCCTGCTTCGTGAGGCCGTAGAGCTCGCCGATCCGCGACCACGACGCACCCGCCCGCCGCGCTTCCGCCACAGCGTCGAGTTCCCGTTCCTCGGCCGCCTCGCGCGTGCGCCGCGCCGCATCCAGCGCGGCGAGGGATGCGGCGCGGGGATCCGGACTCTTGTCGGCCATGGTGGCATCGTAGCCCCGCGCCGCCGTCAATGAGTGCTTGACACTAGCGTCAATGCCTGGTTGACTTGCGTGTCAACGAGCCATTGACGTAGTGGAGGTGATCTCATGGCGAAGAAGAAGGACAAGAAGAAGGACAAGGTGGTCAAGGCCGCGAAGGCTGCGAAGGCTGACAAGAAGTCGGCCAAGGCCAAGAAGGCCAAGAAGTCGAAGAAGTGACCGCGCACTGATGCGTGAAGGCCGGCCCTCGGCACAGGGGCCGGCCTTCCTTCATGTCCGGGGGGTTGTCCCGGCGAGCCAGCACCCTTGAATGTGGTCGTCGACCATGCCCACCGCCTCCATGAGGGCGTAGATGATGGTGGGTCCGACGAACCGGAAGCCGTGCTGCTTGAGGGCGGCGCTGGCCGCCATGGAGCCGTCGGTCTTGGCCGGCAGGTCCGCGAAGCTCAGCGGTGGCCGCGGCCGGGGCGCGGGGGCGTGCCCCTGGATGAGGTCGGTCAGTCTGAACCCCTCGTCGTGCATGGCCAGCAGCGCGCGGGCGTTACCGATGGCCGCGGTGATCTTGGCGCGGTTCCTGACGATGCCCGTATTCGACATGAGCCGCTCGACGTCCTCGTCGTCGAACTCCGCCACGGCGGCGGGGTTGAATCCGTGGAAGGCCTCCCGGAAGGCGTCGCGCTTCCGCAGAATCGTCAGCCACGAGAGGCCCGCCTGGAAGCCCTCCAGAACCAGGCGCTCGTACATGGCGCGCTCGTCCGGCGTGTCGGGGACGGGCCTGCCCCACTCCTCGTCGTGGTAGGCGGCGTAGAGCGGGTCCCCCGACCCGAAACAGCGAATCTTGTCATCCATGGCAACCCCTTCGTCATCCGTAGTGTGCCTCGTCACACTGGGCGGTGAGGTCGGTGCCGTTCCGCGGTCGGCATGGATTGTGGACAACTGATCGGCGTTGTCCCCAGCGTCGAAAGATGTCGGTCATGCGTTCTATTATGGGGTCATGGATGTGGAACGGGCTCGGCACCTCGCCGATGGTCTGCGGGCGGCGCGGCTCGCCCGGCGTCGTGCGGAGGCGGAGGAGTTGCGGCTGATCACGCAGTTGGCGTGCGGCTATCACCTCGAGACGGAGTCGGACGCCCACGACGCGCTCTATGAGCAGGACGAGCCGGTCGGCGGAGACGGCTGCCCGCTGGTGTCGGAGTGGTTGTCCCTCGAACTGGCCGCACTCCTCGGCTGCACGTCCCGGCAGGCGACGTCCCTGATCGGTCGCGCCCTGAATCTCAGGTATCGGCATCCCCGGTTATGGACGGCGGTCCAGCAGGTGGAACTGGATCCGCATCGGGCGGCCGCGGCCGCGGCACGCTGCGAGAGCCTGCCGCCGGACGTGGCCGACGAGGTCGGCGTCCGGTGGGCCGCCGCCCAACACCGGCTGAGCTGGGGCGCGGCCATGAATCTGATGGACCGGCTCATCATCGAGGCCGCTCCCGAGATCGCTGCGGAGCGCGAGCGGCGGACCCTCAACGGCAGGTACGTGTCGATCTCGCGGTACCGCGAGGGATCGATGCAGGTCTCGGCGCAACTAGACGTCCTGGATGCGAAGTACCTCGAGGCGGCCGTGTCCCAGATCAGTGGGCTGCTCGTCGACGACGGTGCGGCCGCCGGCTGCGATGCGGACCAGGTCCGCGCCAAGGCGCTCGGCGTGCTCGCCAACCCGGCCTACGCCTTGGCCCTGCAGCAGCGGGCGGCCATGCAACCCCGCCTCATCGAGGAGCGGGCCCCAGGGCGGTCGCCCATCCATGGGGATGAGCCGGAACCTGATCCCATGGACGGCGAGCGACGGCCGCATCCGGCCGACTGCGCGGGCCACGTGTGCGGCACGATCACCGTGCCGCTGACCCAGCTGAGGCCCGCCACGGACGTCGTCGTTCACATCCCGGCCACCGCCGTCGAGGGCCTCGCCGGCGGCGCGCGCGTGGAGCGGGCCGGGTGGCTCACGATGGAGACCCTCAAGGACCTGCTCGGGGACAGGAAAGTGGCGGTGCGGCCGGTGATCGACCTGCCCGAGATCCCGGCCGAGGACCCGTACCGGCCGTCGGCGAGGCTACGGGAGGCCGTGATTCAGCTGTTCCCGACGGAGGCGTTCCCCTATTCCGAGACGGCGTCGAGGGCTCTGGAGCAGGACCACACGCGCGCGTTCCGGACGGGGCCGCCACGGCAGAGCCGCATCGGAAACCTGGCGCCGCTGCGCACCCGGACCCACCGCGCGAAGACTGCTGGGCACTGGTGGTATGACCAGCCCGCTCCGGGGTGCCTGATCTGGCGAAGTCCGTTGGGTTATCGCTACCGCGTCACCCCCCACGGGACCTATCCCCTCAACTGATTCCCGCCCATGGCCGAGCCCGCCACCGAAGACCGGTGAGCGGGCCGTCGGTGCGTGCCCGCGGGTGGCTGGGCGCGGGTGGGCTGTATAGACTCGGGCGAGGCCCTCGGGCCGTTCCCCGGTTGGTCTTTCGGTAGGGCCCGCCTGACTTTGAATCAGGATTAGCGCAGCAGGTTCGACTCCTGCCCGGGGAGCCGAAGTCAGTCCGGCGTCTGCGTGGACTCGCGACGGGTCTCCTCGGGGTGGAGGGTGCGATCCTCGGACTCCTCCAGAATGGCGCGCGCCTGAGCCTCGGGGTCGTCGCTGCCCGCAGCCAACTCCTCGGGGAGGAGCGCTTCGCGGCCCTCGGTCTGGTGGTCGTCGTGTGATTCGGTCATGACCCGACCCTAACTCTCGGTACGCCCGGCCCCAGCAGTCTTTGTGATGAGCGTGACGGTCGCCGCTGGGAGCCTACGATGCGGAGATGAGCGCCATTGCGACTTCCTTCAACCGCTCGTCGTTCGGCCGGTGGATCAACAGTCCGGCGGGGCGCGTCTTCCGCACGGTGGCCGGGGTGGCCTTCATCGCCGCGGGGCTGGTCCGGAGAGGAAAACCGGGCAGCCTCGCGCTACTGGCCTGGGGGATCCTGCCGCTCAGCGCCGGCACGCTCGATGTCTGTTACGTGAGCGCTTCTTTGGCCGGACCTCTGCGTGGGCAGAAATGCCGGGACGAGGCCCTCTAGGCTCGGTGCATGGCGACACTTACTCCCATCACTGAATCCACCGCCCACCTGGACCTGGCCACCGCGCTGCCTGTGGTTCGCGAGTCGACGACCTCGCGCGTGCTGGTCAACAACGACCTCATGCGCGTGGTCCAGTTCACCTTCGATGCGGGCGAGATGCTGACCGAGCACACCTCGCCGCGGGCGGTGGTCGTTCAACTCGTCAGCGGCCGGATGCGGTTCACCGTCGACGGAGACGAGCACCTGATGGGGGACGGCGACATCATCTACCTCGCGCCAGGCGCGGCCCACGCCCTGGTCGCCGACACCGCGTGCCGGATGACCCTGGTGATGGTCGATGTGGCCGTCGCGACGGGGGTGTGAGAGACGTGAAGATCGGGGTCATCGGAACCGGCCAGTTCGCGCGCAGCTTCATCGCCCTGTGGCAGCTCCATCCTGCGGTCGAGGCCGTGTATGTGACCGACCTCGTCGCGGAGCGGGCCGCGCAGCACGTCGAGCAGTACGACCTGGCGGGCAGCTTCCCCGACGTTGACGCACTGCTGGCCTCGGACGTCGACTCGGTCGCCATCATGACCCAGCGCTGGACCCACGGCGAGCTGGCCCTCAGGGCACTTGAGGCCGGCAAACACGTGTACTCCGCTGTCCCCATGGCGATCACCGCGGAGGAGATCGCGGCCATCGTGGCCAAGGTCGAAGAGACGGGCCTCATCTACATGATGGGGGAGACCAGCTACTACAACCCTGCGGTGATCTACGCCCGCACGAGGATCGCCGAGGGCCGCTTCGGCCGCGTCTTCTACTCCGAGGGCGACTACGTCCACGACATGGACAACGGCTTCTCCGCCGCCTACCGGTTCAGCGGCGGGGAGGACTGGAAGTCGACCGCCAGCTACCCGCCCATGCTCTACCCCACCCACGCCATCGGCGGGGTACTCGGGGCGCTGCCGACTTACGCGACGTCCGTGTCGTGCCTGGGCATCGTCGACACCGGGACCGACGGCATCTTCGACGCGACGCTGTCGCGGTGGGGCAACGACTTCTCGAACATGACCGCACTGTTCGAGCTCGCCGACGGCGGCGCGATGCGCACCAACGAGTTCCGCCGCGTGGGCTACTGGAAGGGACACGAGTCGCGGTTCCGCTTCTACGGCACCGAGGAGGTCTTCGAGCAGTCCGGAAACGGTGCGACGCTGAGCGTCAAGACTGAGGGGGAGGACTACGCCAAGGGCGACACCCTCGACGTGAGCGACCTCCTCGCCACCGGGCCCGGCGAGCTGCCGGAGGGCTTCGGCGACGTCGACCCCGCCCTGATGCAGAGCTTCGCTTCCGGCAGCGCCAAGGTCCAGGACCGCTCCCGCCTCCCGCGTGAGTTCGACGGCGCCCACAACGGCCACGAGGGCAGCCACCACTACCTGGCCGACGACTTCGTGCGCGCCGTCACGACCCGCACCCAGCCGCCGGTCAACGCGTGGCGGGCGGCCCGATTTACGCTGCCCGGCGTGATCGCCTTCGAGTCCGCACGGCAGGGCGGTGCACGGCTTCCCATCCCGGACCACGGCGACGGCCCGGCCGATCCCGGCTGGGACTGACCCAACCCCCGGGGGTGGTCTGAGCGCCCGAGCTATCGTCGAGGCATGGCGCTCAGACCACGGCCCGACCCGACCGGCCCCGGGCAGGAGTCGGTGTGGGATTACCCGCGCCCGCCCGCGCTCCGCACATGCAGCCTGCCGATCGAGGTGATCCTCGGCGGCGAGGTCATCTGCCGCACGTCCCACTCCTGGCAGGTCCTGGAGACGAGCCATCCACCGACGTACTACCTGCCCCGCTCTGCTTTCGTCCCTGGAGCCCTGCGGCCGGCGGAGGGTCGCTCGTTCTGCGAGTGGAAGGGCGCGGCGCGGTATCTCGACGTGCACGGCGGCGGACGCACGGTGCCCTCGGCCGCCTGGTACTACCCGGCGCCGACGGACCCTTTCGCGGCGCTGCTCGACCATGTGGCCCTGTACGCCGGGCCGATGGACGCATGCCTCGTCGGCGGAGAGAGGGTGACCCCCCAGCCCGGAGGGTTCTACGGCGGGTGGATCACCTCCGCGGTCGCCGGCCCCTTCAAGGGCGTGCCTGGCTCCATGGGCTGGTGACGGCCAATCTGACCGGCCCGCGGGGAGACAGAACTCCACGCGGGCCGGCCAGGCTCATCTCACCCGAGGATCAGCTCACGCCACCTCCAGCTCGAACGACCCGGCGTCGGGGCCCGCACCCTGCGGACGGGCGACGCCGCGCTGGTCCGTGTCAGGGCCGGACGCATCGCCCGCGTCGAGGGCGGGGCTGCCGGGCAACAGGGCGTGGGTCAGCGTCGGCCCTCCGTTGTCGGCCAGCGGGCCGAGCAGGGCGTCGTCGACGACCACATCCGTGGATGCCGCCGCGCCACAGGTGGCGTCGCCCAGAACGTTGGCGCCGAGCGACTCCATCGCGAACGCGCCCCCGTAGAAGACGATGCACTCGTCGCCGGAGTTCCCTGAGACGATCGATCCCTGCAGCGAGGCGCTTCCGTTCGGCGCACCGAACGAGCCGAGGAACAGCCCGCCCGCGGTGCCGCCGGGTGCAGTGTTGCCGGTGACGGTCGACGCCGAGATGGTCATCTCGCCGTCGGTGTGGAACACGCCGCCACCGTGCCAGCCCGTGGAGGTGTTGCCGCTGATCGTGCTGTTGACGATCGTGGTGTTCCCGAGCGACCGGATGCCCCCGCCGACGTCGTTGGCGGAGTTGCCGCTGATGGTCGAGCGCTCGATGGTGACGGTCGAGTTGAAGAACCCGTACACCCCGCCGCCGGCCCCGCCCGTGACAGAGTTGTCGCGGACCGTGCTGTCGCGCAGAACCAGCGTGGCGCCGTCGCCGTTGTAGATCCCGGCGCCGCCCTTCCAGAACTCGACGGCGCCGGTGGTGACCGTGTTGTCGGCGACCACGACGTGGTCCAGCGTCAGGTGCCCGTTGTTGAGCACGCCGCCGGCCAGGTCAAACCCGTAGCCGTCGCGCAGCGTCAGCCCGGTGACGGTGGCGGTCACACCCGTGTTGACGACGAGCGCGCGCCTTGCGTCCTGGCCGCTGACGGCCACGCCGGGCGCCGCCGACGCGTCGATCGTGACGTCCTTGCCCAGCGTGAGCTCGGAGCCGCTCAGGATCGTGGCGCCCGCCAGGTCCTCGGCGAAGGTGACCGTCCCGTCGGCGCACACCGCGCCCAGCGCGGAGCGCAGGGATCCCGGACCGCTGTCCGCGTCGGTGGTGACCTCCATGGTGGAGGAGCAGGCCAGGCGCAGGTCGTCGACGAGGACGGACTCGCCGCGCTTGGTCTGGGCGCTCAGCGAGATGGCCCGGACGTCGGTGAGGTCGAGCGTGGCGCCGTCCTCATTGAGGAAGGAGCTGAACGGAAGGTTCACCGTGCGCCATCCGGCGACGTCGTCGCGGAAGGTGGAGGTGAACGTCACCGGACGGGTCGCCGGCTGGTAGACGCGGACGTAGTCGACCTTCAGCGTCTGCGGGAACGTCGTGTTCTCGCCGACTGTGCCGCCGAAGTTGCCGCCGACCGCGGTGTTCATGATGAGGAAGAACGGGTGCTCGAAGACCCACTGGTTGGGATCCACATCAGCGGGGGCAGCATCGTGGAACTCGATGCCGTCCACCGTCCAGGTGATCTCTCCCGGTGCCCATTCGACGGCGAAGGTGTGGAAGTCGTCGGCGACGGGGACGTCGAAGTCGTACGTGCCGCCGAAGGACTGGCCACCCGAGTAGCCCGGTCCGTGGATGGTGCCGAACACCGTGTTCGGGTTGCGGCCCACGTTCTCCATGATGTCGATCTCACCCGACGCCGGCCAGGGGTTGCGGTTGATGTCGCTGCCGAGCGCCCACACCGCGGGCCACAGGCCCGAACCGGAGGGCACCTGCGCGCGCGACTCGATGCGCCCGTACTGGAACTCGGCCTTGTCCTGGGTCACCAGGCGGGCAGAGGTGTAGAGGCAGGGACCGTAGTAGCACTGCTGCGCCGTCTCGGGGTCGGTCTCGCGGGTCGTGATGACCAGGTTGCCCTCGCCGTCGGTGGCCACGTTGTCCGTGCTGTCGGTGTAGTACTGCAGCTCGTCGTTGCCCCAGCCCGGCTTGCCGATGATCGTGCCGTCGCCGATCTCAGGGGTCCAGATGTCGGGGTTCGGCGCGGTGCCAGCCGGGGTGTCGAACTCGTCGGCCCAGGCGAGCTCCCAGGTCGCGGGATCGGCGTAGCCGACCTGCGCGGCGTCGTTCTCGATGCCGACGCTGACCTTCTTGCCCGTGCCCTGTCCGTAGTAGAGGAACTCGAGCCCGGCCGAGCTGCTCCAGTCCTGGGCCGCGGGGAACTCGCGGCGCACGGCGGTGTTGCCCGAAGTGGGGAGCGAGGCCTCAAGCACGTTCTCGTAGGCGTCCTGGCCGGGGACCTCCAGCGGGTCGCCGGCCGGGATCTCGCGGGTGTCGACGGTGGCGCGCTTGCCGGCGTCCCAGAAGTACGCTCCGGCTTCGAACCCGTCGATGAGGCTCGGATCGTGGCTCTCGTCGTCGAGCACCAGGACGCGCGTCAGCGGGGGCCGTCCCATGTCGGCGCCCACCGGATTGCTCAGCTCGACCACCACGCCGCGCTCGCCCTGGTAGGCGTCGTCATCGATCGTCTCGACGGCGATCGTCGCGCGGGTCTGGTTGGGTGCGAAGGTCACCGTCCCGGAGGCGGGGGTGTAGTCCCGCTCGGGTGTGGCGGTGCCGGTGGTGGTGGCCCAGTCGACGGTGACCGGCTCGGCCGATGGCTTGCTCAGCTTCAGTTCGACCGACGCGGTCTTCCCCTCGACCACCTGGGTGTCCGCGACCGAGAAGCCGACGGTGAGGGGCCGTTCCGGCGCGACGCCGTAGAGGGTGAAGTCGTCGAGGTAGTAGGACTGGGTGCCGCTCGTCGCGAGCGTCCCGAACGCCCAGCCGTGGACCTCGGTGAGGCCGAAGCCGTCGTTGGGGGCGCCGTT
This sequence comes from Tessaracoccus lapidicaptus, assembly GCF_001693815.1. Taxonomy (GTDB): domain Bacteria; phylum Actinomycetota; class Actinomycetes; order Propionibacteriales; family Propionibacteriaceae; genus Arachnia; species Arachnia lapidicapta. The sequence goes on from NZ_MBQD01000011.1 coordinate 54,042, forward strand.
GCCGATCTCCTTGCGCGCCATGTCGGTGAACGGCAGCTGGATCGTCTTCCAGCCCGTGAAGTTGTCGACGAAGGCCGCGCTGAAGCGCTCGGCGGTGTCGGTCGTGGTCCCGGGGGCGGTGTTGTCGATGACGTCGATGAAGAGGTTCGTGCCGGTGTTCTGGCCGTAGAGCTGGAACTGCAGGCCCTCGTAGGCGCTCCAGTCCTGGGAGACCCACTGCTTCGCGTCGGCGTCCTCGAACCCGTGGATGATCACGCCGAAGGAGTCGACGGTGAAGTCGCCCTTGAGCACGTGGTTACCGTCGGCCGACCCCGGAACGGGCTCCGGCGCGGTCGTCGTGCGTTCGAAGGTGGTGGTGCTCTTGGGGTCAGTGGCGACGAAGAACCCCAGGGGCACGCCGGCCTCGGTGGAGGCGCCGGTGACGAGCGGGGCCTCGAAGTCGTCGACGACGGGCAGCTCCTCCGCCATGGCGGCGGGAGCGGTGAAGAGGGAGAGCAGCAGTGTGGACGCCAGCGCGGCGCCCCCGGCTCTCGGGAGGGATCGGAACCCCGGTCCGGACATGCGGTGGCCTTTCGTGAGGGTCTCGCCGGGCGCCCTCGCCCGGGAGAGCGCTCCCAGAGAGCGCTCTCTGAAGAAAACCACACAAGTGTCGCTGAGGCAAGAGGGTCAGGCGGATTCGCGCTCGACGAGAGCGACGGGCAGGACCAGGCGATCCAAGCCGCGGAGGTCGGGGAGGCCGCCGTCGGACGGCGCCGGCCGGTCGGGGCGAATGGCGCTGAGCAGCATGCGGGCCATCGCGCGGCCCTGCAGCACGGTGTCCTGACGCACCGTGGTGAGGGGCGGCTCGGCAGCAGCGGCCAGCGGGATGTCGTCGAAGCCGACCACCGCCACGTCGTCGCGGACCCGGCGGCCGGCGCGTCGGAGCGCCCGGAGGACGCCCAGCGCCATGAGGTCGGACGCGGCGAAGATCCCGTCGATGTCGGGGGCGCGGCTCAGCAGGCGTTCGGCCGCGATCTCTCCGCCCGGCTGGGTGAAGTCGCCGTGCTCCACGAGCCGCGCGTCGAAGCTCGCGCCCAGCGCGTCGGAGAATCCGCGGAGGCGGTCCGTGCCCGCGGTCATGTCGCCGGGGCCCGCGACCGTGGCGATCATTCGGCATCCCCTCGACAGGAGATGCTCGGCGGCGATCCGCCCACCGCCGACGTTGTCGTTGTCGACGTAGGGCACGCCCAGGCCGTCGTCGATCGGGCGCCCGCCGATCACGAGGGGGAGCCCGGCGTCGTGCATCGCGAGGGGGATGGGGTCGTAGGCGGCGTGCTCGGAGATGAGGAGCACACCGTCGAGCGGCGCGCTGCGCAGGTATCGCTCGATGCGGTCGAGGTCCGGATAGGACTGCGCCATGAGCAGGGTCAGCTGGACGCCGGCGTCAAGCAGCTCCTGGCTCACGCCGCGCACGATGGCGGAGAAGAACGGGTCGCCGAAGACCCGGGGATCGGGCTCGGCGGCCACGAGCGCCACGGCGTCCGTGCGTCGGGTCACCAGGGTGCGGGCCGCCTGGTTGGGAACGTAGCGCAGGTCCGCGATCGCCTTCTCCACGCGCGTGCGCAGGTCGGCGTCGACCGTGGCGACCCCGTTGACGACGCGCGAGACGGTCGCCCTGGAGACGCCGGCGGCTGCAGCGACCTGCTCGAGGTTGGGACGGCGTGTCGACGGTGTCACGTCGCCTCCTCCCGGCCATGGTGCGGGCCGCGCGCGCGGCCAGGGGTGATGCTACTGGACCGGGTCCGCTACTCGACCGGGCCCCTGTCCGGTTGCGGCCGCATGGCGTGCCAGAGGCGATGCACGCCGATGACCATCGCGAGCCAGGCCAGGCCGAGGACCCAGGCCGCGAGGACGTCGGTGAGCCAGTGATGCCCCAGATAGACCCTGCTGAGCCCCATGGTGAGGGCGTACACGGTGAAGAAGGCCACCCACGCGACCCGCGCGAGCGGGCGCCGCCCGTCCAGGTGGATCAGCACCAGGTAGCACAGGATCCCGGCGATGACGAGGGCGTTGAGACTGTGCCCGCTCGGGAAGCTCGCGGACACCTCGTGCGGCGGGATGGCCTGCTCGAACGGTGGCCGGATGCGTCCCACGGCCCGCTTGCCCAGCACCGTCATGGCCAGGGCGCCGCCCGCCGCGATGAGCGTCAGCACGAACGGGCGCACCGAGCGGTAGCGCCAGCAGAGGAACGCGACGACGGCTGCGGTGACGATGGGCTGCCACAGCGGGCCGCCCGCGTTCGAGTACCACGCGATCGCCGCGTCAGCGGCCGGCGTCCGCGCGGCGATCATCCAGTCGAGGAGGGGGCGGTCCCACATCGCGATGCCGTCGCGATCCGTCACCGACTCGAGGACCTCCCCGGCGGCCCAGAAACCCGCGACCGCGACGATGAAGGCGACGCCGACGGCGCCCCAGAGCAGTGAATACCAGGCCGGCGTCGGCGCGGGAGCGGGGACGGCATCGCTACGTGAACTCATCCGCACAGTGTCGCGGACGGGGGATCGACCGACAAGCGCAGCGGGGCCACGACGATCCGACTCACCACAGGCGATGGGCCGCCCACCGGGACGAGCCGCAGCGGATCGTCCGCCGTCTCGAGGACGACGGGCAGCGCCCGATCCCACTCGTTGGCCCAGGAGTAGGTGTACCGACACCCCGCCCGGCCCACCGGCCGCTCGCCCTCACTGAGCTCCAGGTGCCGATCGACGACCTGCGGGTTGTAGTCGTGCTCGCCGTCGAGGTCGGCGTTGGCGTACGTGATGACCACGTGGTGGGGGCCGGGGGAGGCGATGGTCCCCGTCCGCGGCACCTCCAGCGCGTCCCCGTCGGCCGCGACGACCACGCGGTCAGCGTCGTACGACGCGGCCCGGCGCAGCTCGAGCGAGATCACCTCGGCGACGCCGGCGGCCGCGGACAGCTCCACCTCCGTCACGCCCTCCACCAGGTGCACGACCGCACGACCGGGCGCATCGCCGTCGCAGTCGACGATGCCGACGGGGCAGCCGTCCAGCGCCACCACGACCCCGCCGGGGCGGGTCGTGCGGAGGATCAGTTCGTGATAGCCGGTCTCCCAGGCGGTGACGTACGCGTCGGCCCGGGCCCGGTCGGCCAGGACCGCGGCCCCGCGGGACGGCGCCCACTCGAGACGCGCGCCGTCCGCGAGCCGGAACGTCGCGGCGGGGTGCACCTCGAGGTCTCCGTCGGAGGCGTCCATGAGCGTGAACCGGTCCAGCGTGATCTCCGCGCCGGGCAGGAGCGTCACGCCGTCGAGGCTCGGGCGCACCGAGAACTCGTGCTCGCCCCGGGTGAGCGTGAGCACCACCTCGGCGCTACCCCGGTAGTGGCCCCGTGAGGTCTCGTTCAGCGCGAGACCCGCGGGATGACGCAGGAGGCCGGCAGACGCACCGTCGACGAACACCGCCAGCTGCCCCGGTTCGCCGGCCGCGGTGCCGATGGACTGGAGCCGGTACCGGCCGTCGTGGGGCAGGGCCGTCTGCCAGGTCGCGGCCGACGAGGGAGCGCTGAAGTCGACGACGTGGGCGGACCCGGAGGCCAGGAACTGCCATCCCTCCCGCGCCCGCGGATCCTGGACGGCCACGGTGGCGTCGTCGAGCCGAGTCGTCTCCGCCTCGACGTCGGCGCGCCAGCGGGCCGGCGGCAGCGCCTGACCGACGGCGGGGGTGATGAGGACCTGACAGGCGCTGGTGGGGTCCGGCAACGCGAGCCGCAGCTCGAGGGGCACGCCGTCATGGACCGCGAGCCCACGCCACGCCCTGACCACTGGCGGCGCGGGATGCAGCCCGTCGACGCCCGTGAGGCGCGCCTCGCGCACCGCGACATCGACCCTTCCGGCCAGCCCCGCCTCGGCCAGGCCCCGCAGCTCGAGGACGACCTCGCCGGAGCCACCGCCGAGCAGGACCGTCGCACGGCGGTTGGTGGCGTCGCCGGCGCCGATGGCCTGGAGCGTGTCCGGGACGTCAGCGAGCGGTGGCGCGACGCGGACCGTGGTGGCACCGTCGAGGTCGCCGTACCACTTCCACAGCCACCACCCGCCGTTGGCGCCATGGGCGCGGGCGGAGTTGTCCGAGAGGTTGCCGGCGTAGTTCCAGTACGCCACCTGCGCGTCGACCTTGGTGTCCTCGAACAGGGCGAACCATTGGATGAGCTGGCCGGGGACGGCCATGTCGCGCAGCATGCCGTACTCGGTGATGTTCACCTCTAGGGGCCCGAGTCCGAGGCGGGCCTCCAGCGCGCGGTACTCGGCCAGGTGGCCGCGGAAGGTGCCCAGATTCTCGATCCCCAGCTCGTGCCAGATGACGACGTCGGGGAGGCAGTCGTGGGCCACCGCGAACTCGAGGAAATCGGCCGTGCGCCGGGGCTGCCACTTCATGTCGCCGGGGCCGCCGATCCGGGGGCGGCCGAGCCCGTGGCGCTCCCAGACGTCACGCAGCACCTGGACGGTGGCGCGCCAGTCGGCGAGGAACTGCTCGCACTGCGCGGGCCAGTCCGGGTACCAGTTGCCCCCGTCCGGCTCGTTGAAGGGGATGAGCACGTAGTCGCCCGGCCGGGCGGAGCCGGCCGCCACCGACTCCGCGACCCGCTCGGCGACCGCGAGGAAGGACCACCTGCCGTCGGCATCGTCGCCGGGCCGCCGGCCCCCGTGATAGGGCCAGTCGGGGTAGTGGTCCTGCAGGTAGACGTACATGTCGCGGCCGTGCTTGGCGAAGAAGCCGCCCTCGACGGCAAGCGCGTCCCCGCTCGGGTGTTGCGCGCCCCCGGGCGCCTTCTGCGATGACGTCGTCACGTGGGCGCCGTTGAGGACGGCTCGGGTTGGCACGCCGTTGTCGCCCAGCCCGTACAGCGTCCCGGCGGCCCCGCCGCGGAAGGGGCCGACGGGGGCGGTGAAGTCGACGACGAGGCGCTGCTCGGTCATGGGGCGGTCCTTCCGGCAGACGGTGGCGCCGTGCTGGCGCGCAGGATGACGTCGGGGGTGAGGCTGACGAGGCGGGTGCTGGTGGATCCCTGGATGCGGCCGGCCAGCATGCGCCAGCCGCGACGCCCCAGCTCGGCGAAGTCCTGGCGCACGGTGGTGAGGGCCGGATCCCACAGCTCGGCGATCGGATGGTCGTCGAAGCCCACCAGGCTGATGTCGCGGGGGACGGCGACGCCCCGGTCGCGGAGCCCGGCCGCCACGCCCATCGCCACCTCGTCATTGCCGCAGAACAGCGCGGTCACGTCGTGGCGCTCTGCGAGCAGGTGACCGATCCGCCGTGCCGCGGCAGGTTCCCACGTCGTCTCCAGGACCTCCGGCTCCGGGCGGCCCGCGGCGCGGAGGGCGGCCCGCCAGCCGGCCGTGCGGCCGAGCTCGCCGCCCTGGGCGGGGACGCGCAGGTGGTGCACCGTGGGATGCCCCAGGCCGAGGAGATGCTCGACGACGAGACGAGCGCCGTCCTCCTCGCGGATGACCGCCTGCGCGCGTCCCCGCTCCCGCGCCCCGGCCAGGGCGACCGTCGGCAGCCACGCGGGCAGACGCTCGAGTGCCGCGGCCCCGGCGGCGTCGAACTTCAACACGACGACGCCCGCGATGGGCTGCGACATCGCGAGGGCGACCGCCCCGGCGACGGCCTCGTCGGCCGCGCTGTCCAGCGCGGTGATCGTGACGACGAAGCCGGCCGCGCGCGCCGCCTCCTCCACTCCCCGGATGGTCTCCGCGTAGCCATAGCGCGACGTGTCCCCGGTCAGCACCGACACCACCTGCGGCGGGCGGCCGACGAGCGCCCGGGCCGCGGCATTCGGCGTGAAGCCCAGGTCCGCGACGGCCGCGGCGATCCGCAGCCTCTTGTCCTCGCTCACCCGTGCGGCGCCGCTCAGGAAGCGCGACACGGTGGGGACGGACACTCCAGCCCGCTCGGCGACGTCCTTCATGGTCGCCGGACCCGAGGGGCGCATCAGGCCTCCGGGGTGAGCCGGAAGAGGCGGGCGCTCCTCGGCTCGCCGGCGCCGACCGTCAGGACGCCGGCCTCCCGGTCCCACCGGGTCTGCCAGGCCGCCAGCGTTCCGGGGAAGAGCTGCTCGACCGCGCACCCGCGCCCGCGGAGCCCGGCGAGGGGGAGCGCCGTGTCCCCGGCCCCGTCGCGGCGCCACACGGCCAGGATCGTCTCCCGTTCCGTCGCGAGCGCGACGGCGACCACCCGGTCCGTCCACCCCGGCAGGCCCAGGGGCCACGAGGGGACCGCCTCCGGGAGCACGTCGCGGAGCAGCCGCGCGACCCCCACGGCCTCCCGGACCAGCCCCAGCTCGGCCCGCGTCATGCGGTTGAGGTGACCGGAGAGGTAGAAGCGCCCGACCAGCCCGGTCACGAGGCAGAAGGCGGCCTCCTCCGCGGACATGCCCGGCTGGGGGTAGGCCCAGTTCGCGGCCTGTTCCGGCAGCATCTGCATCGGCGCCGCGGCCGCGATCGGCGGATAGAGCAGGGGCTCCTGCTGGTCCGAGGTGGACTGCAGCTGCAGCCGCGACAGCAGAGCGAAGTCCGCCCGCATCGCGCCCGATCCGCAGTTCTCCAGGATCAGGCCGGGATGCCGGTCGGCGACCCCGTCGAGCCACGCGAGGTGGGCCCGGTTGTGCTCCAGCAGCCCGTGGCCGACGCTGGGCGCGTCGACGTCAGTGCCCGGGCCCGGGTTGATGTTGTAATCGAGCTTGAAGTAGCCGACCCCGAACTCGCTGACGAGCCGGTCGACGACCTCGTCGAGGTGTCCGCGCGCCGCGGGGTGCCTCAGGTCCAGGTGGTAGCGGTCGTGTTCGACGATCCGCTGCCCGCCGCGCTGGAGGAATGCCGAATCCGGGAGCCGGTCCGCGACCGGACTGCGCACCCCGACGACCTCGGGCTCCAGCCAGAGCCCCGGCGTCATGCCGTGCGCGCGGATGCGGTCGAGGACCTCGCCCAGCCCGCCGGGGAAGCGGGTGTGTGACGGCCGCCACTCGCCGACCCCGTCCCACCAGTGACCCGAGTCGTCGTACCAGCCGGCGTCCACGACGAACACCTCGGCGCCGACGCCGGCCGCGGCGTCGATCAACGGCAGCAGCTTCTCGGTGGTCGGGTCGCCGCCCAGCGTGTTCATGTAGTCGTTGAAGCACACGGCGGGCCGGTCGTGGTCGGGGTGTGGCCGGCGCGCGGCGCGTCGGAACCGGGTCATGGCGGCCGCCGCGCCGTCGAGATCGGCCGCCAGCGCCAGCGTCACCGGGACGGTCGTGAACGACTCGCCGACGGCCAGGGGCAGCGTCCACGCGTGGTCGAGGTCGGTGGGGCCGCTCAGGGCCACGGCGAAGTCCCCGGCCAGCTCGCGCACCTCCATCCGCCACGCGCCGTTGTGCTCGACCTGCCACAGCCAGCACGCACCCGGCCCGGCCGCGGCGGCGACGGGGGCGTGGCGCCCGCTGGACCACGTTCCGGTCGACACCAGCGAGACCTCGCCGCGCGGGGTCTGTCCGGTCAACGTCGCGGCGATGTCGGGGAACAGCCCGTCCCGGAATTGCCGCGACCGCCAGCGGGACTCCGCCAGCCAGTCGCTGTCCGCGGTCACCAGCGACCATCCCGCGCCGTCGTCGGTCGCCCCGAGGGGCCCGGACCAGGAGGCCACGGACCGCAGGACCACCGGGCGATCCACGGCCGTCACCGTGAGGTGTGACCGGACCGCGGCCACGCCGTCGGGTGACTCCATCCGTGCGTCGACCCGCAGGCCGTCGGCCTCCATCGTCACGAGGAGCCGGTGCCACCCGGCGTCGCTGGTCGCCTGATGGTCGACGTAGCGCAGCAGCGACCCCAGCCGGGTCAGCCCGAGCCCTGCGCTGGCGGGCGCGTGTCCCGAATCCACCGTGAGCACCTGCGCCAGGCCGACGGGTGCCCCGCCGGCCACGTGCGCGTCGCGGGCGGCGGCCGACAACAGGGAGACCGGCGCGTCGTCGTCGGTCGAGAACGTCAGCTCGAGTGCGTCGTGGCCCCAGGTCAGCGTTCCCACGGATGTCGTCCTTCTCTCGATGCGGCGCCCCAGTCAAGCACAGACGTGATAGCGCTTTCAAGGGTGATGAACACGCTTTCATCGCGTGAGGTCCGGGCCACGGGGCGCGGGCTGGTATTTTGACGGCGAGAGAGCGGCCCCAGGCCCGTAGCTCGTCCGGCTCCACGGCAGCGGAGCGTTTCGGTCGGCACCGAAGGAGAGATATCCCGTGTCCAACTCTGACAGCGATCTGGCGCCCGTAGCGGCCGTCGTGGTGCTCGCCGCGGGAGGCGGCACCCGGATGAAGTCCAACAAGTCCAAGCTGCTCCATGAGGTGGCGGGCAAATCGATGCTCAGCTTCTCCGTCTCCGCGGCGGCGGCGCTGAACCCCGAGCACCTGGTCGTGGTCGTGGGTCACCTGCGGGAGCAGGTCGTCGAACACCTCGAGCAGCTCTCCGAGACGGTGAGCACCGCCGTCCAGGACGACCAGCTCGGCACCGGCCACGCCGTGGCGTGCGGGCTCGACGGGCTCGGCGACCTGGAGGGCGACGTCGTCGTCACCTACGCCGACGTGCCGATGCTCACGGGGGACACGCTGCGTCAGCTCGTCGCCGTGCACCGCGCGCACCACAACGCCGTCACCGTCCTCACCGCGAGGGTCGAGGACCCCACCGGCTACGGCCGCATCCTGCGCGACGGCGACGTCGTGACCGGGATCGTCGAGCACAAGGACGCCGACGAGGCCCAGCGGTCGATCGACGAGATCAACTCCGGCATCTACGTCTTCGACGCGGCCACGCTCCGCGAGGGCCTCGCCTCGCTCACCACCGACAACGCGCAGGGCGAGCAGTACCTCACCGACGTCCTGCGGTTCGCGCACGAGAGCAGCCGGCGCTGCGGGGCCCACCTCATCGACGACGTGTGGCAGACCGAAGGCGTCAACGACCGGGTGCAGCTGGCCCGCATGAACCTCGAGATGAACCGCCGCATCCGCGACGCGTGGATGCTCGCGGGCGTCACGATGGTGGACCCCGCCACGACGTGGATCGACGTCGACGTGGACCTCGCCCGCGACGTCGTCCTGCTGCCCGGCGTCATCCTCCAGGGCGCCACGACGATCGGCGAGGGCGCCATCATCGGCCCCGACACCACCCTCATGGACGTCGAGGTCGGCGCCGGCGCCGAGGTCGTCCGCACCCACGGCTCCTTCGCGGTCATCGGGGAGGGGGCCACCGTCGGCCCGTTCGCCTACCTGCGCCCAGGCACCGAGCTCGGCAAGGGCGGCAAGATCGGCACCTTCGTCGAGACCAAGAACGCGGTCATCGCCGACGGCTCGAAGGTGCCGCACCTCACCTACGTCGGAGACGCCGTCATCGACGAGGGCGTCAACATCGGCGCGGGCACGATCTTCGCCAACTACGACGGCGTCTACAAGTCGACGACGCACGTCGGCGCGCGGGCGTTCGTGGGGTCGAACTCGGTGCTCGTCGCCCCCGTCGACATCGGCCCGGGAGCGCTGGTGGGCGCCGGGTCGACCATCACCGACGACGTGCCGGCCGGCAGCCTCGCGCTCGCGCGCGGACGGCAGCGCAACATCGACGGGTGGATGGCCGAGCGCCGCCCCGAGTCCAAGGCGGCCGCCGCGGCAGCCGAGCACGACGGTGGGATCCACCCCGCCGTCGAGGAGTCCCGAGCCAAGAAGAAGGCCTGATCGCTGTGTCCCATACCGCCAAGAACACCAAGCACCTCATGCTGTTCAGCGGGCGTGCCTTCCCGGAGCTCGCGCAGGAAGTCGCCGCCCTCATGGACGAGGAACTCGTGCCGACGCGCGCCCTCACCTACGCCAACTCCGAGATCTACGTGCGCTTCGAGGAGTCGGTGCGCGGCTGCGACGCCTTCGTCATCCAGTCGCACACCGCGCCGGTCAACGAGTGGCTGATGGAACAGCTCATCATGGTCGACGCGCTCAAGCGCGCGTCCGCCAAGCGGATCACGGTCGTGGCGCCGTTCTACCCCTACGCCCGCCAGGACAAGAAGCACCTCGGCCGCGAGCCCATCTCGGCCCGCCTCGTCGCCGACATGTACAAGGCGGCGGGCGCGAACCGGATCATGTCGGTCGACCTCCACGCCGCGCAGATCCAGGGCTTCTTCGACGGCCCCGTCGACCACCTGTGGGGCCTGCCGGTCCTCTCGGACTACGTCAAGGAGAAGTACGACGCCAACGAGATGTGCGTCGTGTCCCCGGACGCCGGCCGCGTCCGCCTCGCCGACATGTGGACCGACGTGCTCGGCACCCCGCTGGCGATCGTCCACAAGCGACGCGACCACGAGAAGGCCAACACGGTGGCCGTGCACGAGGTCGTGGGCGACGTCGAGGGCAAGGTGTGCCTCCTCGTCGACGACATGATCGACACCGCGGGCACCATCGCCCAGGCGGCCCAGGCGCTGCACGACCGCGGGGCGTCCAAGGTCATCGCCGCGGCCACGCACCCCATCTTCTCCGGCCCCGCGGCTGAGCGGCTCAACGGGGCCAACTTCTCCGAGATCATCGTCACCAACACCCTGCCGACCCGCACCGACGTGCCGATCAACAACCTCACCACGCTGTCGATCGCACCCCTGATCGCCAAGGCCATCAACGCGGTCTTCCTGGACGGCTCCGTGACGTCGCTGTTCGGGGGCGTCGCCTAGCGGCTCAGCCGAAGCTCGTCGCGACCACCGCGACGTTGAGCGACAGCACCGCGGCCACCACCACCCAGGCCGCCGCGGTGAGCCACCGCGGATTGCGGTAGTCGCCCATCGTTCTGCGGCTGGCGGTCAGCACCACCAGCGGCACCACGGCGAACCCGATCCCGAAGCTCAGGACCAGCTGCGACTGTACGAGCGCCTGCGTGGGAGCGAGCCCGATCATCAGGATGGCGACGGCGGGCACCAGCGTGATCAACCGGCGCACGGTCGGCGTGATCTTCGGTGAGACTAAGTCGCGCACCATGCCCGCGCCGGCGTCGGTCCCGACGATGGCGGACCCGACGCCGGAGAACAGCAGACCGATGGCGAACACGGTCGCGGCCAGGGGACCCACCAGTGCGGTGACCTCGCCGTGTGCCGCCTCGATGGAGTCCACCGTCGCGCCGCGCAGGGCCGCCGCGGCGAACAGGAGCATCGAGACGTTCACCACCCCGGCCACCGTCAACGCGATCATCACGTCAACGCGTTGCACACGCAGCAGCCGCGGCACCGTCTCCGAGGAGCCCTCATGGCGTGAGCGGGCCAGTTCCGAGTGAAGGTAGACGGCGTGGGGCATCACGGTGGCCCCGAGCATTGCCGCCGCCAGCTGGAGTGACTCGGCGCCGGCGAATCGGGGGACGAGGCCGCCGATGACCTGCGCGGGGTCTGGCGGCAGCCAGATCAGGCTGGTCATGAAACCGATCGCGATGATGGCCAGCACGCCGATGAGCAGCACCTCGAAGAACACCTCGCCGTGGGAGCGCAGCCACTGCAGCATCACGATGGCGACCAGCCCCACGATGACGGCCCCCACTGGCAGCGGGAGGCCGAAGAGCAGGTTGAGCGCAATGGCGCCGCCCACCACCTCGGCCACGTCCGTGGCAATGGCGACGGCGAGCGCCTGGGCCGCGTACAGCGCGCGCCACACCTTTCCACGCCGACGCCTCAACAGAGAGGCGCGGACCAGGCCGCTGAGGCTCTGGCCGGTGACCACGCCCAGCTTGGCCGACAGGTACTGCACCAGCATCGCCATGAGGCACGCGAGCACCAGCGACCAGACCAGGAGGTAGCCGAACGTGGCGCCGGCCGTCAGGTTCGCCGCCACGTTGCCGGGATCCACGTAGGCCATGGCCGCGACGAACGCCGGTCCCAGGAGGGCGACGGTGCGGCGGGTCATGGCGTGAGTCTAGGCACCCTGAGGCCCTGGCAGGGTCTGGCTCAGGGAGCGGCCATACCCAGGTGCACCCCCTCCTGGACGCTCAGCCGATCCGCCGGCGGCACGCCCGGTCCTAGGTTCGATGCGAGACCCACCCATGGAGAGGACCACGGCAGTGACCGTCATCACCCACACCGCCTGCGCCACCCGGCACCTGACGAAGATCTACGGCAGTACCGCTGAGCAGGTGGTGGCCGTCGACGACGTGTCGGTCGACATCGCCCGGGGGTCGTTCACCGCCATCATGGGGCCCTCCGGCTCCGGCAAGTCGACGTTGATGCACTGCATGGCGGGACTGGACCGCCCGACGAGCGGCCAGGTCCTCATCGGCGACGACGACCTGGCGGCCCTCCCCGAGCGGGCCGTGACGCGGGTGCGCCGCGACAAGGTCGGCTTCATCTTCCAGGCCTTCAATCTACTGCCCACCCTCACGGCCGAGCAGAACATCGTCCTTCCGCTCGAGCTCGCCGGGCGGCGCGTCGAGCGGTCCGTCCTCGACGCCGTCGTCGACTCCCTCGGACTGGGCGACAGGCTGGGGCACCGACCGAGCCAGCTGTCCGGCGGGCAGCAGCAGCGCGTGGCCGTCGCCCGGGCCCTGGTCACCCGCCCCGAGGTGATCTTCGCCGACGAGCCGACTGGGGCGTTGGACCAGAAGACCGGCACCCGCCTGCTCGACTACCTGCGGGCCTGTGCCCGCGACGACGGGCAGACGATCATCATGGTGACCCACGACGCCCGCGCGGCCGCCTATGCCGATCGCGCACTCATGCTGCTCGACGGCCGCATCGTCGGCGACCTCGCCCAGCCGACCGCCGAGGCCGTCACCGGCTTCCTCGGGGCGGTGGCCGCCTGATGTTCCGCCATGCAGTCAGCGAGTTGAGGCTCCACCCGGGCCGCTTCATCGCCACCCTCGTCGCGATCGCCATCAGCGTCGGGTTCATCGTCGCCATCTCGGTGTTCATCAGCACCGAGCAGAACGGCACCGGCAAGGCCAACTCCATGGCCCTGTCCACGGCCGACCTCGTCGCCGTCGCTGGCGACGAGGGCCTCTCCGCCGAGGCCGCGGAGCTGATCGGGACCGTCGACGGCGTCGCGGCCGTCCAGCGGGTGATCAACGCGTCAGCGGAGGTCACGGCGGGGGACCGCACCGTGTTCGCCACCCTGTGGGTCAACCAGGCCCCGGAGTTCCGCTGGGCCGAGCTGGCCGAGGGCGCCTACCCCGAAGCGCCCGGGGAGATCACCGTCGCCCGGGACATGGCCGACAAGCTCGGCGTCGGGCTGGGCGACGAGGTCCAGGCCGGCCCCGGCCAGCCGCTGACCGTCGTCGGGATCACCCGTGACGCCCGCAGCCTGTTCACCTCCACGGGATACCTCTGGCAGCCGGCCGACGAGTTCCCGGCCGCCGGAGCGGTGGCGATCCTCCTCGCCGAGGACGCGGACCCGTCCGCGGTGGCCGACGAGGTCGTCCGCGCCGCCGACGGCGTGGCGCCCGGGCTGACGGTCCAGACCGCCCAGGAGTACCGCGACGCCGCCCTCGTGGCCACCACCGGTGACTTCGACGTCTTCAAGAACCTCCTGCTGGCCTTCGCCGTCATCGCGGTGCTCGTCGGCATGATCACCATCGCCAACACGTTCACCATCCTCCTGGCGCAGCGGCGCCGCCAGCTCGGGCTCCTGCGCGCCGTCGGCGCCTCGGGGAGCCAGGTCATGGGCCGCATGGTCCTCGAATCCCTGCTCCTCGGGCTCGCCGGATCGCTCGTCGGCGTCGGCCTCGGCTTCGCGGTCGCGGCCGCCGGCTCGGCCGTCACCGGCTCCTGGTACTGGGGGCTGACTGTGGACTGGGCCGAGGTCGGGCTGGCCGTCCTGGTCGGAGTGCTCGCGACGCTGATCTCCGCGGTCGTGCCGTCGGTCGCCGCCGCGCGCGTCCGGCCGCTCGAGGCCCTGCAGGCCGTACCGACCGAGGCCCAGGCCCGGCGGGCCGGCGCGGTGCGGGCCGTCGTCTGCGGCCTCCTGATCGCCGGCGGGGTGGCGTTGGCGGTGCTGTCGCAGGTCGGACGCTCGGAGATGAACCTCGTCTACGCGGCCGCCTCCGGCGTCCTGCTCACCCTGGGGGTGCTGGGGGCGGCGCCGTTCTTCGTGCCGGCCCTGCTCCGGCTCGCGGGCAGGCTGGCCGGTCCCGCCGGACCCACCGCCCGGCTGGCGCTGAAGAACTCGGCCCGCAACCCCCGCAGGGCCGCCGCCACCGCCAGCGCGCTCATGCTGGCCATCGGGCTCATCGTCACCCTGCAGATTGCGCTGACCAGCGCTCGGACGTCCGCGATGGACACCATCGACCGCGAGCTGCCGCTCGACCTGTCGGCCACCTACGAGTCGGGTGTCCCGGCCGGCACCGCCGATGCGGTCCGCGCGGTCCCCGGAGTGGCTGAGGTCGCGGTGCTGCCCGGGAAGGTGGTCGAGGTGGACGGCGCCTCGTACTTCGCCGTCGACGACCACGCCGCGCGCCTCGACATGGGGGTCGAGGCGGAGCCGATCCCCGACACCGTTGCCCGCTTCGACGAGGTGGGCCCCGACACGCCCGCGACCTTCGCGATCGGCGACGTGGAGCTGACGTCGGAGACGGGGGAGCTGTACGGCTGGCGGGCGTTCGGCGTCAGCGCCGCGACGCTGGACCGGCTGCCCGGCCAGATGGTCGACGCCGCGCTCTGGGTGAAGCTCACCGACCGGACCGACGCCACGGCCATCAACCGCGCCATCGCGGCCCTCGCCGCCGAGGAACAGCCGGATCTCAGCAACAGCGGGGCACAGATGGCCGGCATCCTCGAGCAGGTCGTCGGGGTGGTCATCCTCATCATGACGGCGCTGCTGGGCGTCGCGGTGCTCATCGCGGTGGTCGGGGTGGGCAACACGCTCGGCCTGTCCGTGCTCGAACGGCAGCGCGAGTCCGCGCTGCTGCGGGCGCTGGGCATGCAGCGCGGACAGCTGCAGCTCATGCTGCTCATCGAGGCGCTGGCGCTCGTGCTGGTCGGCGCGCTGGTCGGCTTCGCGGCGGGGATCTTCTTCGCGTGGCTGGGGCTGTCGGCGGCCTTCGCCGCCGTGCCTGGTGGCACCGTCGACCTCCGGCTCGCCATGGACCCGGCGTGGACCTTCGGACTCGTCGGGGTGTGCCTGGCGGCCGCCGCGCTGGCGTCGGTGCTCCCGGGGCGGCGTGCCGCGGGGGCGACCCCGACCGAGGCGCTCGCCGTCGACTGATGTCGCGGCGGGGGCTCAGGCCTTGGCGACCTGCCTGCGGTACGCCTCGGCCTCCCAGGTCTCGATGAAGCGACGCTCCCGCTCGTCGAGCGCCCGGACCCGGCCCAGCGCGGTCGCGGCGTGCCCCACGGTCAGGGCGTCGACGTAGACCTGCAGGGCCGTCGTCGCGGACCTCTCCGAGTCGCCCACGGCGACGACCCCGGACCCGGGCACCACCGTGACGACCGGGTCCACCCCGCGGGCCTCGCGGAACTCGGCCAGCCTCGGCTGCACCTCCGCGACGCCCGTGACGACGAGCGGGAACGAACCGGCGTAGACGATCTGGTCGGGGATGAGCGGACCCTCGACGAGGAACCGCGTGCCGGCCTCGGTGACGGGGAAGGCGCGGGCCAGGTCCCCGTCGTCGGTGGCGGCGGCGGCCGCACCGACGGCGGCGCGGAACTCCTCGGCGACGGCGGCCAGGTCGGCCAGCTCGGCCTCGGCGGCCGCGGGGGTCTCCGCCTCCCTCGCCGCGGCCGCGGCGGCGACCGCGTCCTCGATGCGCCGCAGGATCCGGTAGCTCTCCTCGGCCACGGCCACGGGATCGTCGCCGGAGACGATGAGGCCGTGGTTCATGAGGAACGTGGCGCTGGGCGCCGGGCGGCCGGTCCGTGCCGTGAACTCCTCCCGGCGGGCCTTGATCTCACGGGCCAGGGGCAGACCGGGATCGACGTAGGGCACCCAGAGGACGTCGTCGCCGAAGTGGTCGCGGGTGAGGCGCTCGCCGTCCGCGTTACAGGTGATGGCGTTGATCAGCAGCGGGTGACTGTGCAGCACGTAGGTGTCGGGGATGAGCGCGTGGAACAGGATCTCCACCGACGGGCGGCGGGGGCCGTCGTCGCGGCGGGCCAGCGTCGCGATGTGGTTGACCGGGTCGCCCAGCGCCGGGTCCGGGTCCGGCGCATCGAGCGAGTCGAGGAGCACGGCCAGGTCGAGGGGGACGAGGTCCTCGGCGGTGAGGGTGCCCATGGACACGCCGCTGGGCTTGATCCAGAGCACGCCGTCGGCCTTCGCCGACGAGTTGCCGCCGCCGGCGCGGGCGAAGGCCGGGTTGGCGCCGAACTCGTTGGACAGCGCGGTGATCGCGGCGAGCTCCTTCTCGGGGCGCGGGAGGTACTGGGTCACGGTGGTCGATGCCATCACGGTCCTTCTGAGGTCGGTGAGCGAGCCGGCGAGCAGCCCGACGGCGCGCGCCTGGATGAGGCAGTTGCCGAGTGCCGTCGCCTCGACCGGGCCCGCGGAGACGGGCAGGCCGGTGCGGTCGGCGGCGCGCTGGCACAGCAGAGTGTTATGGGAGCCGCCGCCCACCACGACGATGCGGCGGGGTGAGCGGCCCGTGATCGCGGAGATCTCGGCGATAACGTCGGCGTAGGCGTCGGCCAGGGACTCGATCAGGGCGCGGGTGAACACGGCGGGGTCGTCCAGCCGCGCGTCGCCGCCGGCCAGGGCCTTGACCCGACTGACCATGTCGCCGGGCGGCAGCAGGCTCGGGTGCATAGCGTCGAAGTGGGGCGCGTCCCGCACGGTGCGGGCCGCCGCGACCAGCTCCGGCACGGACAGGTCCCTGCCCTCCGCGGCCCAGTGCCGGACCGCCTCCGACAGGATCCAAAGACCCATGACGTTCTTGAGGTAGCGGACGGTGCCGTCGACGCCGCCCTCGTTGGTGAGGTCAGCCGCCCGGGACTGCTCCGTGAGGATGGGGGCGTCGAGTTCCATGCCGACCAGCGACCACGTCCCGGACGAGATGAACACGTCGTCGTCGGCCAGGGGCGCTCCCACGACGGCGGAGGCGGTGTCGTGGGTGCCGACGGCGACCAGTGGGACGCCCGCGGCCGGGCCCTCGGTGATGGTGCCGAGCAGCGTGCCGGGCTCCACCACCTCCGGGAAGATGCGTCGCGGGAGCCCGAGCCGGTCGACGAGCTCCCAGTCCCACTGACCCGTGAGTGGATCGAGGAGAGCGGTGGTCGACGCGTTGGTCCGTTCCGCCACCTCCAGCCCGGTGAGCCACGAGGCCAGGAGATCGGGCAGGAGCAGGAACCGCCGCGCCCGGTCGAGCCGACCGGCGGCGAGGTCGTCGGCCAGCTGGTTGACCGTGTTGAACGGCACGTCCTGCAGCCCCACCCGCGAGTACAGCTCGGCCTCGGAGATCCGCTCCCGGACGAGGGCCCGGCCGTGCTCCGTCCTGGGGTCGCGGTAGTTGAAGGGTTGTTCGAGCAGTCCGTCATCGCCGAGCAGGCCGTAGTCGACCGCCCAGCAGTCGATGCCGAGCGACACCACCGGCGCCGTGGCCGCAGCCATGGCCAGGCCGATCCCGGTCTGGATCTCCGCGAACAGCCCGGCGACGTCGAGCCGGAGCCCGTCGTCGGTCTGCCGGGCGGCGGTGGAGAACCGGTGGACCTCCGTCAGGTCGATGCGGCCGCCGGCGAGGGTGCCGAGCACCACCCGCCCGCTGGTCGCGCCCAGGTCGACGGCGATGACGGACTGCGCGGCCATCAGGCTCCCCAGCCCGCCTGCGCCCCGCCGACGCGCTCCTCGGCGATCTTGGCCAGGTAGCCGGACTCGGCGAATGCCTTCATCGGGTTGCCGGGCAGGCCGCGGGACTCGCGCCACTCGGCCAGCATGGGGCGCACGTCGGTGTAGAAGGCGTCCATGAGGATCTCGTTCGCGCCGAGGACGTCGTTGGCATCCTGGGCCGCGGCCAGCTCGTCGGCGTCGAGGAGCAGCACGCGGGCCGTCATCTCCTGCACGTTGAGCACGGAACGGATCTGGCCGGGGACCTTGTCCTCGATGTTGTGGCACTGGTCGAGCATGAACGCCACGCCGGTGGCCGGATCGAAGCCGCCGCCGCGCCGAACCTCCCACAGGATCCGGAACAGCTGGAACGGATCGGCGGCGCCGACGACCAGGTCGTCGTCGGCGTAGAACCGCGAGTTGAAGTCGAACGAGCCGAGCTTCCCCAGGCGCAGCAGCTGAGCGACGATGAACTCGATGTTGGTGCCGGGGGCGTGGTGGCCCGTGTCGAGGCAGACCAGCGCCTTGTCGCCGAGGGCGTTGACGTGCGCGAACGAGGTGCCCCAGTCCGGGACGTCGGTGTGGTAGAACGCGGGTTCGAAGAACTTGTACTCCAGCACGAGCCGCTGCTCGGCGCCGAGCTCCGCGTAGATCGTGGCGAGCGACTCGGCGAGCCAGTCCTGGCGGCGGCGGATGTCGCCCTGTCCGGGATAGTTGGTGCCGTCGGCGAGCCAGATCTTGAGGTCGGTGGAGCCGATCTCGTTCATGATCTCGAGGCACTCGAGGTGGTGATCGATGGCCTTCCGGCGCACCTTCGGGTCGTTGTGGGCCAGGCTGCCGAACTTGTAGGCCTCGTCCTGGAAGGTGTTGGAGTTGACGGTGCCGAGCTCCAGTCCGAGCTCCTCCGCGTAGGCCTTGAGCCCCGCCCAGTCGTCGACCTTGTCCCAGGGGTAGTGCAGGGCGACCTTGGGCGACAGACCGGTGAACCGGTTGACCTGCGCCGCGTCGGCCAGCTTCTCCTGGATGGTGCGGGGCGTGCCGGGCGAGCCGAAGACCCGGAAGCGGGTGCCGGAGTTTCCGTACGCCCACGACGGGACCTCGATGACCTGGGCCTCGAGTTGGGAGCTGATGGTGTCGATCATGGCGCCTCCTCGCGCTACTTAAATCGTTTCACAAACGAGTGATTGAAACGATACAACGATGGGCTCCGCCGGTCAACGGGACGTGGAGTCCCGGACGACGAGGGTGGGGGTGTAGACGATGGTGCGATGCTCGTGGTCCACGCCCGCGTCGTGGTCCTCGAGTTCCCGGATGAGCAGATCCGCGGCGGCCCGGCCCAGGTCACGCCTGGGCTGCGCCACGGACGTGAGCGGCACGGTGGCCGCGGACGCGAACTCGATGTCGTCGTATCCGACGATCGCGACCTCCTGCGGCACCCGGATCCGGGCGGCGACGAGGCCCTGCAGCAGCCCGATCGCGATCATGTCGTTGGCGCAGAAGATCCCCGTCGGGCGCTCATCGGCGGGCAGTGTGGACAGGTGTTCGGCGGCCGCCCTGCCGGATCCGAAGTCCAGGGCCGGCACTGACACGGCCAGCAGGGTGGCCCCGGCCTCGGCGGCGGCCTGTTCGGCGCCCTCGCGGCGGTCGCGGACCTGAGCCAGCGTCGACGGCCCGCCCACGAAGGCGAGCCGGCGGTGCCCCTGCGCGACGAGGTGCCTGACGGCGATGCGCCCGCCCTCGACGTCGTCGACGCCCACGGTACAGCCGGCCTCGCCGGCGGCGCGGTCCACGAGCACCGAGGGGATCCTGGCGCGGTGCAGCGCCTCGACCTCCGCCGGCAGCGCCCCGATCGGCCCGAGCACGACGCCGCGGACGCGCTGATCGCGGAACGAGCGCAGGATCGCCGCCTCGCGGTCGGGGCGGTTGTCGGCGTCGCCGATCGTCGCCCCGTAGCCGGCCTCCTCGAGGCGGGCCTGGGCGCCGCGCAGGACGTCGGCGAAGAACGGGTTCGCGACGTCCATGACCGCCAGCCCGATGGTGCGGCTCCGGCCGGCCCGCAGCGCCTGTGCCTGCTGGTTGGGGGCCCAGCCCAGCGTCCGGATCGCGTCCTCCACCCGGGCGCGGGTGGAGGGGAGCACCCGGTCCGGGTTGTTGACGACGTTCGACACCGTCCCGATGGAGACTCGGGCCAGGTCGGCGACGTCGCGCATGCTGAGGCGGGGCTGCGGGTTCACGAGGTCTATCCTCAGCCCTTCACGGCCCCGGACGTCATCCCGGCCACGATCTGACGCTGGAAGAAGATGTACATGATCAGCGGCGGGATCGTGATGAGCAGGATGTTGGTGAACAGCAGGTTGTAGGACGTGTTGAACTGGCTCTGGAAGTTGAACAACGTCAGCTGCACCGTGGCGTTCTTGTCGCCCGGGAGGAAGTACAGCGGGTTCTGGAAGTCGTTGAAGACGAACACAGACTGCACGACCACGACGGTGACGATGACACCTCGCAGCAGGGGCAGGATCACCTGGAAGAACAGCCGCATCGGCCCCGCGCCGTCGACGATGGCCGCCTCGTCGATCTCCTTCGGGATGGTCGAGATGAAGGCCCGCATCATCAGCACGGTGAACGAGAGGCCGAAGGCGACCTCGATGAGGATGAGTCCGGGCAGGGTCTTGAAGATCCCCAGGGTCTGCATGACCCAGATGGTGGGGACGACGGCCGGCGGGATGATGAGTCCCGCGAGCACGAGCCCGTTGATCCACGGGTTGATCCAGCTCTTGCGGCGCTGGAGGACGTAGGCGATCATCGCGCCGAAGATCACCATGAGGGTGACGCTCGCCACCGTGAGGATGGTCGAGTTGATGAACGCGATGATGAGCATGAAGTCGCGGGCCTGCACCACGTCGACGATGTTCTGCCACAGCTGGATCTCGGTGGGCCACGAGAACTGCAGCAGGTTCGCCTCCTGCTTGGGCTTCATCGCCGTGAGCAGGATGAACGCGAACGGCAGGATGAATACGACGGCGGTGACGGCGATCCCGATGATGCCGACGATGTAGCCGATGGGCCGCATCTTGGTCACAGGACGACCTCCTTGGAGTTGAGCCACCGCGACAGAGGGTAGATGATCGCCGTGACCACGATGAACAACACGACGTTGCCCGCGGTGGACAGGCCGTAGAAGCCGGCCTGGTACTGCTTGTAGATGACCGACGCGATGACATCGGACGCGAAACCGGGCCCGCCCTGCGTGGTCGTCCAGATGAGGTCGAACGACCGCAGGCCGCCGATGAGCGACAGGATGATGACGGTGGAGGTGGCCGGGAAGGACAACGGCAGCATGATGGTGCGGAAGATGTCCCACGCGCTGGCGCCGTCGACCCTCGCCGCCTCGTAGTACTCCTGCGGGATGGCCACCAGCCCGGCGATGTAGATGAGCGTCGCGAGCCCGATGCCCTTCCACACGTCGATCGCGGCGACGGTGAGCAGCGCGATGTCGGGATCCACCAGCCAGCGCGGTCCGTCGATGCCGACGGCGCCCAGTGCGGCGTTGACCAGGCCGTCGGTGGGGTTGAGCAGCACCTGGAACGTCAGGCCGACCCCCACAGCCGAGACGAGGACCGGGAAGAACGTCAACGACCGCAGGTAGCCACGCGCCCAGATGTGCTGCACCAGCACCACGGCCAGCGCCATGCCGAGCACGACCTTCGACCCGGACGTGACGAAGGCGTAGATGAGGGTGTTGACCAGCGAGCCGATGAGCCCCGGCTCGCTGAAGAAGGTGACGAAGTTGTCGAAGCCGACGAACGTCGCGTCGAACAGCGTCCACCGGGTGAAGGCGTAGTAGAACGACAGCACCGTCGGGACGATGAAGAGGATGAGGAAGACCAGCCCGCCCGGCACGTAGAACCACATGGGGTAGGTCTTGTCGATGTGGACGGGCGAGATGCGCGGCTTGGCCGCCGGTGGCGACGGCGGCGCCGCGGGTGTGGTGGAGGCGGTGGAGGCGGACACTCAGGGCTCCTCGGGATGGGCTGTCACGTCAGTGTGAGGCGGCTGCGCTGCCGCTGTGCGCAAAGGCGCGGGAAATGAAGCGGAGGGTGGGGGAGGAGCGAACAACCCCCACCCTCCGTCAGGAGAGGTGCCGACCGTCACCGGCCGGTCTGGCTCACCAGCCCTCGAGGCCGAGCTGCTGTGCCTGCTTCTCGACGTCCTGGTCGTAGAGCTTGGCGCCGTCGGCCGCCGAACGGATGCCGGAGCCGACCTCGACGGTGATCTTCTCCAGGTTCGGGCCCTTCACCGGGGACACGAACTCGAGCGCCGGGCTCGCCTTGCCCTCGTCGAAGTAGCTCTGCAGGTCGAGCACGGCCTGGGGCAGGTCGTCGGGCAGGGTGCAGCCCTGGACCATGTACGGGCCGGTGGGGGTCACGGCCTCGGTCTGCGCGTCGCAGGCCTCCGGGGTCGCCACGTAGTCCAGGAAGCGCTTCGCGGCCTCGAGCTCCTCGCCCTCGGTCGTCGCCGGCAGGTAGATGCCGGCCGGGGTCCACGCCGTGAGTCCGTTGGTGGCGGCGTCGTCGCCGGGCTGGGCGAAGAAGCCGATGTTCTCGGCGGCGTCGTCGGCCAGCGTCACGTACGTGTTCACCACGAAGGTCAGCATCGGGTAGTGCGCGCCCTCACCGTTGACGAGCTTGGTCAGCGCCTGATCGAGCTTCGCCGTCGCGTAGTCCTCGTTCATGTAGCCCGCCGTGGCCACTTCCTCGAGCCGCTGGAAGCCCTTGATGGCGGGCTCGTCGACGTACTTGGCCTGGTTGGCGGTGTACTTCTCAGCCCAGTCCGACTGGGCCTGCGTGACGTTGTGGAAGTCGGCCAGGATGAACAGCTGAGAGGTCCACGTGTCGCCGAAGCTCTGGATGACGGGGTCGATCCCGGCGGCCTTGATCTTCTCGTTGTTGGCCATGAACTCGTCCCAGGTGGTGGGCACCTCGAGGCCGAGATCGTCGTAGACGGACCGGTTGTAGAGGATGCCGCCGGCCATCGCCTGGCCGAACGGCACGCCGAAGACCTTGTCGCCGGAGCTGACCGACGGCAGGAACGCCTCATCCACCCGGCTCATGAACTCCTCGGAGCTCAGGTCGACCAGCTGATTGGTGGGATCCAGCGCCTGGAGGAGCGAGCCTGAGTTGTACATGAAGATGTCGTTCATCTCCCCGGTGGCCAGCTTGGTCTTGACGATGTTGTCACCGTCGGCGCCGCCCGGCCGGGATTCGATGGTGATCTCGACGTCGTCGTTCTCGGCCATGAAGCCGTCGGCGATCGCCTGGGCCGTCATCTGGCTGGTCTCCGTGTTGTCGACGAGGAACGACAGCTCGATCTTCTCCGCTGCAGCACCGCCCGAGGTGGTGTCGTCGTCGCTCGAGCCGAGCGAGCCTGCGGAACAGGCGCTGAGCGCCGCTGCGGCAGCGATGGCGATCGCTGCGATCCCGTGCTTCTTGAAGTTCATAGATGCCCTCCGTTGGACTCATCTACCTGAAACGTTTCAGGTAGGTATTGAAAGGTTAAAATCTCGACACTGGGAGTGTCAAGGGGTTTTCGGTATCGGTTTGATCACGGTTGGCGCCGCCGGGGGAAGGGCGGCGCCAACCGTAGTCAGATAAGGAACGGCCTACGCCTTGATCCGCTCGACCAGGGCGGCCAACTCCTCGCGGCCGCCGTCGCTGCCGCCCAGCGTGAACGCGTCCACGAGGACGTCGACGGGATCGTCGAGGTGGGCCTTGACCCGGTCGGCCACCGTCGCCTCGTCGCGCACGGTCACCATCCCCTTGAGCGGCACGGCCAGGGCGCCCTCGACGAACGCCGGCCAGCGGACCGGATCGTCCATGAGGTCGCGGACGGTGGCCGGGGAGCCGTGCTCGGGCTCCGGCCACTCGACGCGCCACTCGTGGCGACCCGAGCCGACCTTGGCGCTGACGCCAGGGAGGTCCACCTCGGCGGTGACGCCCGGCGGGACGCTGGCGGAGACCAGGACCGAGTCGCCGTCGCGCCGCCAGCCCACCTGGATCTCGCCGAACGGCGACAGGTGACGGGCCGAGGCGTGGGAGAGTCCACCGCCGGGCCGCGGGGCGATGCGGATCCGCCGGTAGCCGGGCTCCCGCGGGGCCAGGCCCGCGACCGTGCGGTGCAGCCAGTCCGCCACCGCGCCCAGGGCGTAGTGGTTGAACGACGTCATCTCGCCCGGGTTGATGGTTCCGTCGGGGAGCATGGAGTCCCACCGCTCCCAGATGGTGGTCGCGCCCATGGTGACCGGGTAGAGCCACGACGGGCAGCCCGTCTGCAGCAACAGCCGGTACGCGGTCTCGACGTGACCGGCGTCGGCCAGAGCGTCGGTGACCAGCGGCGTGCCCACGAAGCCCGTGGAGATCCGGAAGCCGGAGGTGCGCACCAGGTCGGCGAGGCGGGCCGCGGCCGCCGCGCGCTGGTCCTCGGTCTCGAGGAGGTCGAAGACCAACGCCATGGCGTAGACGGTCTGCGCATCGCTGAGGATGCGCCCGCCTGGGGTGACGAAGTCGCGCCGGAAGCCGGCCAGCGCCCGGTCCGCCACGGAGCGGGCATACGCCTCGGTCTCGGCGTCGCCGACGATGGCAGCGGCCCGCGCGGTGAAGTCCGCGCTGCGGTACACGTGCGCCGTCGCGACGACATCCGGATCCGCCTTGGCGCGGGCGGGCTCGTCCGGCGGGGCCGTCGGGTCGAGCCAGTCGCCGAACTGGAAGCCGCCCGACCACACGCCGTCGTCCCCAGCCGCCTTGTCCAGGTACTCGACCCAGCGCCGCATGCTCGGCAGCTGCCGGGCCAGGACCGCGACGTCGCCGGAGCGCTCGTGCAGGACGGTCGGGACGATGGCGGCGGCGTCGCCCCACGCGGTGGCGACCATGCCGCCCAGGACGTTCGGCACGACGATCGGGACTCCGCCGTCGTCGAACTGGTCGGCCTCGAGGTCGCGCAGCCAGGAGCGCAGGAACCCGGTGGCGTCGTAGAGGAACTCCGCAGTCGGCGTGAAGACCTGGATGTCGCCGGTCCAGCCCAGCCGCTCGTCGCGCTGCGGGCAGTCCGTGGGCACGTCGACGAAGTTGCCGCGCATGCCCCACACGACGTTCTCGTGCAGCCGGTTGAGGAGGTCGTGCGAGGAGTCGAACCACCCGGTGCGCTCCATGTCGGAGTGGATGACCACGGCTTCCACCGAGACGATCTCCGCCTCGGCGACGCCGTCGATGCGCGCGTAGCGGAAGCCGTGGAACGTGAACGTGGGCTCAAGGACCTCGTCGCCGGCGCCCGCGAGGTGGTACGTGTCGGTGGCCTTCGCGGAGCGCAGTGGCCGGATGCCGAGCTCGTCGTGTTCGAGGACCTCGGCCTGGGTGACGACGACCTCCCGCCCGGACTCGGCGCGGACCCTCAGGCGGACCCAGCCGACGACGTTCTGGCCGAAGTCGACCAGCAGCGCCCCCGAGGGAGACCGCCACATGGACTGGGACGCGACGACCTGGGTGACGCGCACGGGTGGGCCGTCGGGAGCCACGAGGAGGGACAGGTCGGCGTCGACCACCTCGACGGCGTCGTCGCCCAGGGGCTCGGTGATCCGCAGGTCGGTGGTGCAGCCGTCGTAGATGTCGTCGGCCAGCACCCGCGAGGTGTGGGCGCGCCAGGTGTCGTCGGTGCCGAGGACGTGGCGCGCCCCGTCGGCCGTCGTGACCTCCAGCTGCGCGAGCAGCGCGAGCCGGTCGCCGTAGACGGCTCGCCGGTCGCCCCAGGTGAGCCGACCGCGGTACCAGCCGTTGCCGAGCAGGGCGGCGACGTCGTTGGCGCCGGAGCGCAGGAGTTCGGTGACGTCGTGGGTCTGGTACCGCAGCCGGTGGTCGTAGCTGGTCCAGCCGGGGGCCAGGTACTCGTCGCCGACCCGGCGCCCGTTGATGCTGACCTCGTACAGGCCGTGCGCCGTCACGTGGAGCCGGGCCGCGACGATGTCGGCCGGCAGGTCCCAGGTCGTCGTGAGCAGGGGCGCCGGGGTCAGGATGCCGCCGAGTGTCGTGGGTGAGATGAAGCGGGCCTGCCAGTCCTCGGGGGCGAGGAGGCCGGCCTCGATGGTGACGGCGTCGCTCCACTGCGCCCACCCGCCGTCCTCTCCGCGCGCCCGCACCCGGACGACGGCGCGCTCGAGGGACGCCAGGGGGGCGTCGGGCCAGGCGACGAAGAGCTGTTCGCCCGAGTCTGCGGCGTGGACGGCGCTGTGATCGCCGCGCTCGATCTCGATCTCATAGCCCGCCTGGCGCCACCCGTCGGGTGCGTCGGTGACCTGCCAGGACAGGCGGGGGGCGGTGTCGCCCAGGCCGAGCACGGCGGGGGCGACGGGGCGGTTCTCGACCCGAAGTCGGGTGGTACTGGTCATGCGGATCCTCGACGGTGAGAGATGGACAACGCCATGAAACGTTTCACCCCATGGTGGCGCCCCTTCCGGACTCCCGTCAAGAGGGTGGACGAAGAAATCTGAAGCGTTTCATGTGGGACTCCTGGGCGCATAGAGTGACCCCCATGACACCGAGGGGGGCGGGGCGGCTGCCCAGCATGAACGACGTGGCGCGCGAGGCCGGCGTCTCGCTGGGCACGGTCTCGAACGTGCTCAACAGGCCGGAGTCCTGCCGTCCGGAGACGGTGCGGCGGGTCCAGGCGGCGGTGGAGCGCCTGGGCTTCGTCCGCAACCTCAACGCGCGATCCCTGGTCGGCGCCGCCTCACACACCATCGGCCTCAACGTGTTCGACTTGGGCAACAGCCTGTTCGTCGACATCGCGCGGGGCGCGCAGACGGTGCTGCGCGACCGTGGCTACCAGCTCGTCATCACCGATTCGGAGGTCGACCAGGGGCGGCAGCGTGATCACCTCGACTACTTCGACGAGACGCGGGTCGCCGGCGTGCTGCTGGCGCCCCAGTTCGACCCGACCGAGGACGTCCGACGCCTCGCCGGGCACGGCCGGCGCACGGTCGTCCTCAACCACGACGCGGCGGGGGCCACCTGGTCGACGGTGTTGATCGACAACGAGCACGCCGGGTACCTGGCAGCGTCACACCTGGCGGAGCGCGGCGCGCGGAAGTTGGCTTTCGTCACGGTCGCCGAGCAGCTGCAGCCGGCCGTCGAGCGACGCCTCGGCGTGGGTCGGGCCGTCGCAGGGATGGACGGTGTGTCCCTGCGCGACCTGCACGTCCCGGACCTCGAGATCGACGGCGGGATCGACGCGGGCCGTGCACTGCTGTCGCTTCCGGAGGGCGAGCGGCCCGACGGCGTCATCTGTGTCGCGGACCTCACCGGCATGGCGATCGTCCAGGTGCTGTCGGGTGCCGGCGTCCGCGTTCCCGACGACATCCTCGTCATGGGGTGTGACTCCAACATCAACGCGTGGGGTGGCGACGTGCCGCTGACCACCGTGGCCCAGCACGGCGACGAGATGGGCGCAGCCGGAGCCCGCATCCTGCTCGACGAACTGGCCGACCCGGGCCGCCCCCCGACGCGCCACGTGATCCGACCCGAGCTGATCGAGCGGGCCTCCACCTCCCCACGGTCCCGCTAGGCCACGGCGATTGGCCCGGCCGCGGGTGCTGAGGTAGGCTTGGCGGGCTGCCTGGCGAGGGACCCCCAGGGTCCGTGATCGACATGCCACTGTCCTCGCTCGGCGCCCGCACGCGTACACCACCCGAAGCTTGAGGAGTTCCGCATGGCAGACGTCACCCTGACCGCCACCACCCGCACCGAGTTCGGCAAGGGCGCCGCCCGCCGCCTGCGTCGCGCCGGCCAGACGCCGGCCGTCCTGTACGGCCACGGCACCCAGCCGGTCCACCTGGCGCTGCCCGCGCGCGAGACCTTCCTGGCGCTGCGCCAGGCCAACGTCCTGCTGCACATCACCGTCGAGGGCGAGAAGAAGCCGTTCCTCGCGCTGCCCAAGCAGATCACCCGCGACCCGATCCTCCCCGCCATCGAGCACGTCGACCTGGTGCTCATCACGGCCGGCGAGAAGGTCACGGTCGACGTGCCGCTGTTGTTCACGGGCGACGTCGAGCGCGGCGCGCTGGTGAACCACGACCTGTCGACGGTCAGCGTGCTGGCGCCCGCCACCGACATCCCCACCGAGGTCGAGGTGTCGCTGGAGGGTCTCGCCGTCGGTGCGCAGATCACCGTGGCCGACCTGACCTTCCCGCAGGGTGTCGAGGCCGCCGTCGACGGCGACACGCTCGTCGTCAGCGTCGTGCCGGCGCCGGTCGCCGACCTCGGTGAGAGCGCCGAGGGCGAGACCGAGGCCGAGGGCGGCGCCGAGAGCGAGTGACCGACTCGACGTACCTCGTGGTCGGGCTCGGCAACCCGGGTCCGACCTACGAGGCCACCCGGCACAACGTCGGGTTCTGGGCCGTAGCGGACCTCGTGGACCGCTACGGCTCGTCGTTCTCCCTCAACTCGCGGCAGCGCGCCGAGGTCGCGACCGCGCTGGTGCCGGGCACGTCGATCAGGCTCGTGCTCGCGCGTCCGACGACGTTCATGAACGATTCCGGTTCGGCCGTCCGCTCCCTGGCGACGTTCCACAAGGTCAAGCCGTCCCACATCGTCGTGATCCACGATGAGCTGGACCTGGATGCCGGCCGCCTGCGCGTGAAGCTCGGGGGCGGCGACAACGGGCACAACGGACTGAAGTCCATCCGCGCCCACCTCGGGACCGGAGACTTCCACCGGGTGCGGGTCGGCGTGGGGCGCCCCCCCGGTCGGCAGGACGCGGCCGCCTGGGTGCTGGCGAAGATGAAGCCCGCCGAGCTGGAGGAGATGCGGGTGGATGCCGCCGTGGCGGCGGACGCCGTCGAACTGCTCGTGCGCGAGGGCCTGGTGGCGACGCAGAACCGCTACAACTCGTGATGTCAGAGGGCCGTGGAAGGATGGCGACGTGTTGTTCCCCGGACTGCTGACCGCACTCGAGCGCGACCACGCCGTCGCCGCGACGCTG
This sequence comes from Tessaracoccus lapidicaptus, assembly GCF_001693815.1. Classification (GTDB taxonomy): domain Bacteria; phylum Actinomycetota; class Actinomycetes; order Propionibacteriales; family Propionibacteriaceae; genus Arachnia; species Arachnia lapidicapta. The sequence goes on from NZ_MBQD01000011.1 coordinate 82,842, forward strand.
GCCGATTCCCGCCGCTCGGGCGTCACGACGCTCGACGTCACCGCCGTCCCCGCGTTCTTCCCGGTGCTGACGGCGGCCATCGCGGAGGAATCGGGCCGCACGGTGCTGCTGGTCACCTCCACCTACCGCGAGGCGGAGCAGGTGACGGCGGAGCTGGGCGGGTTGCTCGGCGAGGACGCCGTGGCCTACTACCCGGCCTGGGAGACCCTGCCCCACGAGCGGCTGTCGCCCCGCGCCGACACCGTGGGCCGCCGGCTGTCCGTGCTGCGCCGCCTCACCGGACACGCCGAGCTCCCGGTGCCGCGCGTCGTGGTGGCACCCATCCGCTCCGTGCTGCAGCCGCAGGTCAAGGGGTTGGCGGACATGGCCCCCGTGCGGATCGCCGTGGGGGAGGAGTACCCCCTGTCCACGCTGCTCGCGGACCTCTCCGGCGCCGCCTACACGCGCGTCGATCTCGTGGAACGGCGCGGCGAGTTCGCGGTGCGTGGCGGCATCGTCGACATCTTCCCGCCCACCGAGGAACACCCGGTGCGCGTGGACTTCTTCGGCGACGAGGTGGAGGAGATCCGGTCGTTCACCGTCGCCGACCAGCGCTCCACGGGCGACACGCTGCCCGAGATGGTGGCCCCGCCGTGCCGGGAGCTCCTGCTCACCACCCCGGTCCGCGAGCGCGCCCGGGCGCTGGCCGCCCAGCACCCCGAACTGGGGGACATGCTCGGCCGCATCGCCGAGGGTCACGCCGTCGAGGGCATGGAGGCGCTCACGCCCGTGCTGGTCGACGGCCTCGAGCTGCTCGTCGACGTGCTGCCGGCCGGGTCGCTGATCCTCGCGTCGTCGCCGGAGCTCATCCGCGCCCGCGCGATCGAGCTGGTCCAGACGAGCCAGGAGTTCCTGGAGGCCAGCTGGGCCGCGGCGGCCGGCGGGGGCACCTCGCCGATCGACCTCGGCGCGTCCGCCTACTGGAGCCTCGCCGACGTCCGTCAGCACGCGCTGGCCGTCGGCCACCGCTGGTGGTCGCTGTCTCCGTTCGCGGCAGACGACGAGCAGACCATCGACGCGGACTCCGTGCACTCCCGCTCGGTCAAGGTGGGGGCCGTCGAGTCCTTCCGCGGTGACACGGAGGCCGCAGCCCGGCACATCGCCGAACGCCGCGCGGCCGGCTGGGGCGTGGTGCTCAGCGTCGAGGGACGCGGCCTGGCGCAGCGCATGGTCGAGCTGCTCGACGAGGCGGGCGTCCCCGCCGGCATCGACGACCTCACCGAGCCACCGGGTCCGGACCGGGTGACGGTCGTCGTCGCGACGCTCACGCACGGCTGGCGGGCCGATGAGGCCAAGGTCGAGCTCATCACGTCGACGGAGCTCACCGGACAGACGGTCACCGACCGCTCCGAACGGAAGCTCCCCAGCCGCCGCAAGGCCACCATCCAGCCGCTCGAACTCAAGGCCGGCGACGCGATCGTCCACGAACAGCACGGCGTCGGGCGGTTCGTGGAGCTGGTGCAGCGCGTGGTGCAGGGCGCCACCCGCGACTACCTCGTCGTGGAGTACGCGCCCAGCAAGCGCGGACAACCCGGGGACCGGCTGTACGTGCCGATGGACCAACTCGACCAGCTCAGCCGCTACGTGGGGTCGGAGGCGCCGGCGCTCGACAAGATGGGCGGCGCCGACTGGACCAAGCGGAAGGCCAAGGCCCGCAAGGCCGTCCGGGAGATCTCGGCCGAGCTCATCAAGCTCTACGCGGCCCGGCAGGCCACCCGAGGGCACGCCTTCGGGCCGGACAACGTGTGGCAGCGCGAGCTGGAGGACGCCTTCAGCTTCGTGGAGACGCCGGACCAGCTGTCGGCCATCACCGAGGTGAAGTCCGACATGGAGAAGATCGTGCCGATGGACCGGCTGATCTGCGGCGACGTCGGCTACGGCAAGACGGAGATCGCCGTGCGGGCCGCCTTCAAGGCCGTGCAGGACGGCAAACAGGTGGCGGTGCTGGTGCCCACCACGCTGCTGGTGTCGCAGCACTACCAGACCTTCGCGTCGCGGTTCGCCGGCTTCCCGGTCCACCTCGCGCAGCTGTCGCGGTTCCAGTCCGACGCCGAGTCCAAGAAGATCCTCGACGGCCTGGCCACCGGCCGCATCGACGTCGTCATCGGCACGCACCGCCTCCTGAGCAAGGAGGTCCAGTTCAAGGACCTGGGGCTGGTCGTCATCGACGAGGAGCAGCGGTTCGGCGTCGAACACAAGGAGCGCCTGAAGGCCATGCGGGTCAACGTCGACGTCCTGTCGATGTCCGCGACCCCGATCCCCCGCACGCTCGAGATCGCCATCACCGGCATCCGCGAGATGAGCGTCATCGCCACGCCTCCGGAGGAGCGGCACCCCGTCCTCACGTTCGCCGGGCCCTACGACGACGCGCAGGTCAAGGCAGCCATCCGGCGCGAGCTGGCGCGCGAGGGTCAGGTGTTCTTCGTCCACAACCGCGTCGGCACGATCGAGAAGACGGCCGCGCACCTGCGCGAACTCGTGCCCGAGGCGCGCATCGTCACCGCGCACGGCCAGATGAGCGAGACGCGCCTGGAGCAGGTCATGCTCGACTTCTGGGAGCGCCGGGCCGACGTCCTGGTCAGCACCACCATCGTCGAGGCGGGCCTCAACATCCAGAGCGCCAACACTCTCATCATCGACCGCGCCGACACCCTCGGACTGTCCCAACTGCACCAGCTGCGGGGCCGCGTCGGCAGGTCCCGCGAGCGCGGCTACGCCTACTTCCTGTATCCGCCGGACAAGCCGCTGACGGAGGCGTCGCACGAACGCCTCGCTACGATGGCCGCCAACACGGACCTCGGCTCCGGCATGGCCATCGCCATGCGGGACCTCGAGTTGCGCGGCGCCGGCAACCTGCTCGGCGAGGACCAGTCCGGGCACATCGAGGGCGTCGGCTTCGACATGTACCTGCGCATGGTGGGGGAGGCCGTCGCCAGCTACCGCGGCGACGACGTCGAGCCCGAGCCGCAGATGCGCATCGAGCTGCCCATCGACGCCCACCTCCCGGAGGACTACATCGAGTCCGAGCGCCTGCGCCTGGAGATGTACAAGCAGATCGCGGAGATCCGCACGGAGGCCGACATCGAGGCCGTCCGGGCCGAGCTGGCGGACCGCTACGGGGAGCCGCCGGCCCCCGTCGTCGCCCTGCTCGGGGTGGCGCGGCTGCGGATGCTGGCCCGCGAACACGGAGTCCAGGAGATCGTCCCCCAGGGCAAGGTGGTGCGGTTCGCGCCGGTCACGCTGCCCGATTCCCGGCAGGTGCGGCTGCGCCGGCTCTACCCGGGTGCCACCCTCAAGCCGGGCGCCGAGCAACTGCTGGTGCCCAAGCCCGACGGGGACCACCTCGCCTGGGCCACGACGCTGCTGACCCAGCTGTACGGCTGACGCCATCGGGCCGCCGGAGAGCCATGCGCTAGGCTGGCCCGCGGTGTCACCGCCCTCCTGTTCCACCGAGAGGACCCCCATGAAGCTGACCCGCCTCATCCCGATGGCCGCGGTCGTCGCGGCAACCGTCGCCGCCGGCTGCAGCCCGATGCCGAGCACGGCCGCCCAGGTCGGCGATGCGCGGATCTCGGAGGCGCAGCTGACCCGCGTTGCCGAGGGCTGCGAGTCGGTCGGCCTCGGGCCGGACCAGGTGCAGCGCAGCCAGCTCCTCATGTCCGAGATCCTCGGTCTCATCGCCGAGGACCTCGCCGCGGACAACGGCCAGACCGTGACCGACGAGGAGGCGCAGGCGGTGCTGCGCGAGACCAACGGCACCAGCCCCGCGCTCGGCAATCCGGACTGCGCCCGGGTCGCCGCCAGCGGCGCGAAGCTGCAGATCCTGGTGACGAAGCTGGGGGAGAACGCCGACATCGCCGCGCTTCAGCAGCAGTTCGAGGCGGTCGACGTGCAGCTCAACCCGCGCTACGGCTCGTGGGACCCCGCCGGCGCCGGGATCACCGGCACCGGGTCGCTCTCGGTCCCCTCCTGAGCCGCCCGGATGGCCTCTGAACTCGAGCGGCTGCGCGGCATCATGGCCGAGCTCCGCACGAAGTGTCCCTGGGACGCGGAGCAGACCCACCGGTCGCTGCTGAACCACCTCATCGAGGAGGCGTGCGAGGTCGTCGACGCCGTCGAGGCCGGGGACGACACCGAACTGGTCGAGGAACTGGGCGATCTGCTGCTTCAGGTGTACTTCCATGCCCGCATCGCCGAGGACGAGGGCCGCTTCACGCTCGACGACGTGGCCCGCGGCATCTCCGACAAGCTCGTCAGGCGGCATCCGCACGTGTTCGCCGACGAGGACGTGCCGTCGGACATGTGGCAGTCCTGGGAGGAGCGCAAGCGCGCCGAGAAGGGCCGCTCGTCCGCCCTCGAGGGCATCGCGCAGTCCCTGAGCGTGCTCGGGCGGGCGCACAAGGTGGTGTCGCGGACACGATCCCACGGCGTCGCCGTCGACCTGCCCGACGAGCCGATCGATGAGGAGAGCGTCGGCGCGGAGATCGTCGCGCTCGTCGCCCGCGCCCAGGCCCACGGAATCGACGCCGACGCCGCCGCCAGGCAGGCGCTCAGGGCGCTCGAGGAACGCATCCGCAGCGCGGAAAGTTAAGCCGTCCCGCCGACGCTTTCCTGCCCCTGGATAGCTAGGCTGGACCCGCAAGAGAACAACTCTTCGAAAGGGAGCACATGGCATCCATCGAATTCATCCAGGCACGCGAGATCCTCGATTCGCGCGGCAACCCGACCATCGAGGTCGAGGTCGAGCTCGAGTCGGGTGCGAGCGGTCGCGCCGCCGTCCCGTCGGGTGCCTCGACCGGCGCCTTCGAGGCCGTCGAGCTCCGTGACGGTGACAAGGGCCGCTTCGGCGGCAAGGGCGTGCTGACCGCCGTCCAGAACGTCACCGAGGCCATCGGTGAGGAGATCCTCGGGCTCGACGCCTCCGAGCAGCGCCTGGTCGACATGGCGATGCTGGAGCTCGACGGCACCGAGAACAAGGCCAAGCTGGGCGCCAACGCCATCCTCGGCGTCTCGCTCGCCGTCGCGCACGCCGCGGCGGAGGAGGCCGGCCTGCCGCTGTACAAGTACGTCGGTGGCCCCAACGCCCACATCCTGCCCGTCCCGATGATGAACATCCTCAACGGCGGGTCCCACGCGGACTCGAACGTCGACATCCAGGAGTTCATGATCGCCCCCATCGGCGCCGAGAGCTTCGCTCAGGCCGTCGAGATGGGCGCCGGTGTTTACCACGCGCTCAAGGCCGTCCTCAAGGAGAAGGGCCTCAACACCGGCCTCGGCGATGAGGGCGGCTTCGCCCCCAACCTCGAGTCCAACCGCGCCGCCCTCGACCTCATCCTCGAGGCGATCAAGAAGGCCGGCTACGAGCCCGGCGCCGACGTGGCGCTCGCGCTCGACGTCGCGGCGTCCGAGTTCTACAAGGACGGCGGCTACCAGTTCGAGGGCACCTCGAAGACGGCCGACGAGATGATCGACTACTACGCCGAGCTCGTCGACGCCTACCCGCTGGTGTCCATCGAGGACCCGCTGAACGAGGAGGACTGGGACGGCTGGAAGGCCATGTCGGACCGCCTGGGCAGCAAGGTCCAGATCGTCGGCGACGACCTGTTCGTCACCAACGTCACCCGCCTGCAGAAGGGCATCGACACCGCCACCGCCAACGCGCTGCTGGTGAAGGTCAACCAGATCGGCTCGCTGTCGGAGACCATCGACGCCGTCGACCTCGCGCACCGCAACGGCTACCGCACGATGATGTCGCACCGCTCCGGTGAGACCGAAGACGTGACGATCGCCGACCTCGCGGTGGCGCTCGGCTGCGGCCAGATCAAGTCGGGCGCCCCGGCGCGCACCGACCGCGTGGCGAAGTACAACCAGCTGCTGCGCATCGAGGACGACCTGGACGAGGCGGCCGTCTACGCCGGCCGTTCGGCGTTCCCGCGTTTCAAGGGCTGAGTTACCCGGCCTGATCCGGCACACTGGGTCAGTGCCTCAGACTCCTCGGAACAAGCCGACACGCAGTGGTCCGGGACGCGGTACGCCGCGGTCCCGGACCACTGCGCGTCCGGGGGAGCGCAGCACCCGCCCCCGGGTCGAACCGCTCCCGGACCGCGACGTCACCGCCGCGATGGACCCCAAGCCGGGCCCGATTCCCCGCGCGCAGCGCGCCATGTCCGCGACGTGGCGACTCATCGTCCTGCTCGTCGTGATCGCGGGGCTCGGTCTGGTCCTGGCGCACTCGTTGCGCGTCTACTTCGCCCAGTCTCAGGAGATCGCCGCGGTGCGGGCCGACATCGCCGCCAAGCAGGAACAGATCGCCGATCTCGAAGACAAGCTCAACCGCTGGAACGATCCGGAGTACGTACGCTCCGTCGCCCGGGTCCGGCTCGGGTGGGTCATGCCCGGCGAGGTGGGCTACCGCGTGATCGGCGCTGACGGTCAGCCGCTGGAGGGCGCCGAGATCGAGACCCCGGCGGATCGCGAGGAGCCGGGACTCTGGTGGGAGAAGATGTGGCGGTCGGTGGAGATCGCCGATGCGCCGGAGCCTGAGCCCACCCCCGCCCCCAGCCCGGAGCCGGACCGCACCATCCAGCCGAGTCCTGCCCCCACCCCCGAGCGCTGACTCTCGGCGGAGTCCGACCCGCTAGGCTCGGACGTCGAGTGAGGAGGCGCCCATGAGCGAGCACACCCAACCGAGCGACGAGGATCTCGCCGCCGTCGCGGCGCAGCTCGGCCGCGAACCCCGCGGCGTGCTGGCCGTGGCCTGGCGCTGCCCCTGCGGGAAGCCTGGCGTCGTCACGACGGCACCTCGCCTCCCCAACGGGACGCCGTTCCCCACGACCTACTACCTGACCTGTCAGCGAGCCGTCGCGGGCTGCTCGGCGCTCGAGGCCTCCGGCCTCATGACCGAGATGACGCAGCGCCTGGCCGAGGACGAGGACCTCGCGGCGCGGTACCGGGCGGCCCACGAGGCGTATCTGGCGGACCGGGCCGCGCTGGGACACGTCGAGGAGATCGACGGCATCTCCGCCGGCGGCATGCCGAACCGCGTCAAGTGCCTCCATGTGCTCGTCGGTCACGCCCTGGCGGCAGGGCCGGGCGTCAACCCGCTGGGCGACGAGGCCCTGGAGCGGCTCGGCGAGTTCTGGGCCAACCCCTGTGCGCAGGAGGACGCATGACCACCGTCGCCGCCGTCGACTGCGGCACCAACTCCATCCGCCTGCTCATCCTGCGTCGGGAACAGGACGGCAGCATCACCGAACTCGCCCGTGAGGTGCGCCTCGCGAGGCTCGGTCAGGGCGTCGACGCCACCGGGGAGTTCCACCCGGACGCGCTGGCCCGCGCCAACGTGATCTTCGAGGAGTACGCGGGGCTCATCGACGCAGAAGGGACAGATGAGGTGCGGTTCGTGGCGACGTCCGCCGCGCGCGACGTCAGCAACCGCGCGGAGTTCGAGCGCAACGTCCGGGACCGGCTGGGCGTCGCCGTCGACGTCATCACCGGTGACGAGGAGGCCCGCCTGTCCACCATGGGCGTGTTGAGCGGCGTCGACGCATCCACCCCGGCCCTCGTCTTCGACATCGGGGGCGGCTCCACCGAACTCATCGTGGTCGACGACGGCGCCGCGGTCCGATCCGCCCTCAGCCTCGACATCGGCGCCGTGCGCATCAAGGAACGCTTCCTGCACTCGGATCCGGCTACCGCCGACGAGGTCGCTGCCGCGCGCGAGCACGTCGGAGCGCTCCTCGACGGGGCGGGCGTGGATTTCGCGGCCTTGAAATCGGCCATCGGGGTGGCGGGGACCGTCACCAGCGTCGCGGCGTCGGTCCTGGGCCTGCAGCAGTATTCGCGCCAGGCCGTGCACGAGACGGTGCTCAGCCGCGCCGACATCGACCGGACCGTGTCGCGTTGGTTGGCCCAGACCGCTGAGCAGACGGCCACCGAGCCGTGCATGCATCCGCTCCGCGCCGCCGTGCTCGGGGCCGGCGGCCTGATCCTGGACGAGATTTCCCGCCGCGTCCCGGACGGGGCGGTGCTGGTGAGCGAGACCGACATCCTCGACGGCATCGCGCTCGGTCTCCTCGGCCGGACTGCCGGCTGAGGAGACCGAGCGCCTCCGTCACTCGGCCGAGGCGCGATCCCTCGAGGCGAACCGGTCGAGGGCCGCGGTGAGGTCGTAGCCGGTGGTGTCCTTCACCATCTGCAGCGTCTGCAGCATGTTGGTGGTCACCGTCTTCGGGAGAGCCGAGGCGCCCTCGGTGGAGACGACCGTGAGGGTGTCGATGCCGGCCATGGGCGCGGCCACCTTCTCCGCGATCTGCGGCAGCACCTCAATCAGCATCTGCAGGACGGCCGCGTCGTTGTAGTGCGCGAAGGCTTCGGCCCGCTTGTCCATCGCCTCCGCCTCGGCCTGACCGACGGCGAGCACGGCGGCCGCCTTCGCCTCGCCCTCGGCGCGGACCGCCTCGGCCTCCGCGGTACGACGCGACTTCTCGCCCACTCCCGTGAGTCGGGCCTTCTCCGCCTCCGCCTCGGCGTTGGCGATCGACGCCGCCTTCCGGGCCTCGGCCTCGAAGATCGCGGCGTTGCGCTGCGCCTCCGCGGCGGTCTCGACGCGGTACCGCTCGGCGTCTGCCGGCCGGCGCACCTCGGTGTCCAGCTGGCGCTCCTTCAGCGCCGCCTGCGCCACGGCCACCTTCTCCTGCTCCAGCAGGATGGCCTGATCCCGGTCCGCCTGAGCCAGGGGCCCGGCCGCGGCGGCCTGCGCGCGGGCGGCGTCCGTCTCCGCCTGGATCTCGGCCTGCTTGAGGACGAGCGCCCGGTTGGCGATCGCGATCTCCTGCTCGGCCGCGATCTGCGCCTGCTCGGCCTCGCGGCGTGCCTCCGCCTCGGCCACGGCAGCCATCCGGCCCAGCTTGGCCGACTCGGGGCGGCCGAGATCGGACAGGTAGGAGCCGTCGTCGGTGATGTCCTGGATCTGGAACGTGTCGAGGACGAGCCCCTGACCGGTGAGCGATGACTCGGACTCGTCGGTGACGCGCTGGGCGAAGGCGGCGCGGTCGCGGATGATCTGCTCGACCGTCAGCGACCCGACGATGGAGCGCAGCGACCCGGCCAACGTCTCCTGCGTGAAGGTCTCGATCTCGCCCTGCTGGGACAGGAAGCGCTGCGCCGCGGCGCGGATGGAGTCCTCGTTGCCGCCGACCTTGACGATGGCGACGCCGTCGACGTTGAGCTTGATGCCCTGCCCGGACACCGCGTTGCGGATGGTCACCATGATGCGGCGGGACGACAGGTCCAGGACGTGGAGGCGTTGGATGAACGGCACGACGAACACGCCGCCGCCCATGACGACCTTCTGGCCGCTGAGGTCGGTGGACACCAGCCCGGTCTCGGGGTTCCGCACCTCCTTGCCTTTGCGTCCGGTGATGATGAAGGCCTCGTTGGGCTTGGCCACCTTGTAGCGGCTGGCGATGAGCAGGCCCACGAGGAGCAGCAGGAGGAGGAGCCCTCCTACGGCGAGGACGGCGGGTGGCATGGGGCGCCTTTCTGTCGGGTTCAGTTGGTGGAGTCGGGCAGTGCGGCCGCCGGGGTGACCTCGACGGCGGTGGGGGAGACGATGGCGGAGATCCACACGTCGGTCCCCGTTGGGATGGGCGAGTCGGCGCGGGCGGCGAGCTTGCGGACATGCCCGGCGATGCTGACGTGGACCTCGCCGTAGCCCCCGACGGGGATGGCGGTGATGACCCGGGCAGGGTGGCCGAGCATGGCGTCCGGGCGGAGCGCGGCTGAGTTATCGCCGGAGCGCAGGGCGCGGGTGAGGCTGATGGCGCCCCAGGCCGCGGCGGCACCGACGACGATCCCCGCGAGGACCGCCAGCAGGGTGTTCGGCACGAGCGCGAGCGCCAGCGCGCCGCCGAAGCCGAACGCTCCGATGAAGGCGGCCAGGCTGGACACCGAGAACAGGTCGCTGTCCAGGGCGTCGAGGCCGAGGACGCCGTCGAGGACATCGCCGATGACGAGGGTCACCACGACGAGGGCGAGACCGATCCCACCGATGAGAAGGAACGTGGTCATGGCTGCACCCTTCCGTGGGCGGACGCATCCACCCTAGCGGGAGGCCAGGTCAGCGCGACTTGGCGGCCCTAGTCAAGCGGGCGGGTGCCGGTGGTGGTGACTTCGTAGGTGAGGCCGAGTGGGCTGGACCAGATGAGTTGTCCGGGTCTGGGTTGGTCGACGCGCCAGGCGCGGTTGGTCTTGGCGCGGTGGGCGGTGCGGCCCAAGGGTGCGAGGTTCCCGACGCGGGTCTGCCCACGGCGGCCGGGCCGGTGGCTGCGGGTGTGGTCGACATCCAGGCCCTGGGACCGGTGCTGCCGGTAGAGGAACATGTCGTTGTCGAACGCGAGCAGGATGCCCCTCTTCAGCGGCACCGACGGCACGTACTGGTCCTCGGCGGGCAGCTCGGGCAGGTCGATGACGGGCTGGACCTTCACATCCAGCCCGGGCAGCAGCTCGGCCAACAGCGCGGTGGTGATGTGGCCCGCCTTGTCGACGCGGGCGGCGCCGGTGAGCCGGCCGACGGCATCGGTGTGGATGTGGACCGCGAGCTCGAGGGTGGGGCGCAGCCGCGACAGGGGCGCGGTGATGGTCCCGCACAGCGCGCCGAGGCAGTGCGGATCATGCCGCTGCCCACCCGCCTCGAAGGCTGGATCGCCGACCGGATCGTCGACCGGGTCGTCGAGTAGCGACGGCTGCGCGGCGCGCTGCAGCAGCGCCAGCGCGTAGGCCGGGTTGGCCAACACGCCCAACGCCTTCGCCCGCAGGATCGTCCTGGTCTGCTCGGGCTGCTCCACGGCCAGAATGTCGGCGACCCGATCCACGGCCGCATCCAGGTAGCGGGCATCCAGCACGTCCAGGCGTCCGGTGAGGTTCATCACACCCTCGTACAGACCCCACACGTGGACCCCGCGATCCGCGCGCTGCTTGACCTCCCGCGCGGCGGCACGTGCCGGGTCGGCCTCGATGATCAGCTTCTTCAACCAGTTGAACGCCGCGGTCCAGCCGAGCTTTCCCTGCCGCCCGAGCCACCGGCTCGTGACCTGCTCGGCCACCTCCTGCGGCAGGCCGCTGCACAGATCGGCCGCCTTACACGCCCGTGCTGGCTCGACCTCGAACAACCGCACCGCCCGAAACAGCTCCGGATGGCGATACTTCAGGTTCAGCGCGTCGGCGAGCTTCGTGGCCGCCGCCATCGGCGTGCAGCGCAGCAGCCCCGCCAACTCCAACGCGATGAACTCCGACACCCCCGGCGTCCCCGCCCCACCCACCGTGACCTTCCGCTCGGCCAGGATCTCATGGACCTCGTCACAGCCGACCGAGTACTCCTCAGCCAACTCGCACAACAACGCCACGGTGTTGGCCTCCGCGACCCGGCGCAACTCATCCGCGGAACGCAACTGCTCCGCGATCCTGCGCGCCACCTCTGTCATGACCCCCACGCTACGGACCACCACCGACAATTTCCGATCGTGCGAGCGAATCTGTGGATTTCCAGTCAGATTCTCTCTGGTCCTGGGTGAGCATCACAGGGCCGCCGGCGAGTCAAGTGCCCCCCAGAACACTCGTCTCGCCGGCGGCGGCTCGCGGGTCCTCCACTCAGGAGGCGGCGACGGTCCACGCCCCATCGGCGGTGATGAGCAGGAGGGAGGGGCCAGCCATCAGCGGCACACTGCCCTCGTAGGGACCGATCTCGTTGATGAGCAGATTGGGCCAGGTGCCATCGGACTGATGGACCACAAAGTTGGCCGACCCGGTATGGGTGATCGATGCCACGGCTGCCGGCCCCTCGTACTTGTAGACGGCGTCGCCGCTGCCCTTGAGTGGCCCGGTGGCTAGCGGTGCCGTGGTGATGGGGGCGATCTGGACGGTCCATGCCCCATCGGCCGTGATCTGGAGCATGCCGCTCTCGTCCCCCATCAGCCCGTAGGACACGGTGCCGGAGTAGGCGCCGATCTCGTTGACCAGCAGCTCCGACATCTGATTGGAGCCGTCGAGAGTCTGCAGGACGAAGTTGGCGCTGCCCTCGTGGGTCGCGGTGATGAGGGCTGCTTGGGCCTCCGCCGGGAGTTGGATGACCGAGTCGCCGGTACCGGCCCCAGCGATGGGCGTGAATGACCCGAAGCGCTCGGAGTAGGGATCAGGCGCCGTCGTCGCGGTCTCGGCAGGTGCGGCTGTGCTGGTGTCCACGGGAGACGACGCGGGTGCCGAACTGGCGGATGCGGGCGCGGACGCCGTGACTTCGGTCGGTGCGGAACTGGAAGTCGACGTGGTGGCGGCTGGGCTGCTGGCCGCAGGGGCGGCTGCGGGTGTCGTCTCGTCAGGATCGCCGAGGGCCCCGCCGATGCCGGCGAGGAGGACCAGTCCTGCGGGAATCAGGACGCGCTTCTTGCGGTACCAGGGTCGGGTGGCCGGCACGGGCGCCGCGCCTGCCGTCGGCTGCCACTGGGGAGTGGTCATGGTGTCTCCTTCGGATCGAGATGGCATCAGGTTCACACCCGACGACGAAAATGACACGTCATGTTGTGATAAGGGGGCTTATCCAAGACATTCCCCACCAAGGGGCGGCATGGCTAGACTGCGGCCGAGGAGGAACAGAGATGATGATCACCGCAGCTGACGTGGCGCTCATTGCGCGCGTCCGGAGGCCAGTGGTGACTATGTGGCGCAAGCGGTACACGGGGACCGACGCGTTTCCCCCGGCCGACGCGGAGGGGCGCTTCGACGCTGACCGCGTCGTGGCCTGGCTCGCTGAGCACGGGCGCGGGAACAACCCGCAGCCCGAGCGAACGCTGCCGCTGCTCGGCATGCTGATCGGGGCGCGCACGGACGTGGCGCGGGCGATGGAGCTGTCCGCCGTGCTCGCGCTTCGGGCGGCCTACGGCGATGACCTCGTCGACGATCTCACTTCGCGCGGAGCGGCACTCGGCGGACTCGACAAGCTGGACCGGCTCGGCTGCTTCGGCAGCGAGGTCCTGGCTCTCGGCCCTGGCCTGCCGGAGACTGCCGCGGCCGTCGACGCCTTCCTCGACGAGCGCTTCGGCGCGGCCGACGCCATGCGGTGGTTGACCGACGACTGCCTCGTCCGCCACCTCCCGACCTTCGCCGCCGCAGGTCTGTCTGACGCGGCAGCAGGGCTGGTGGCACAGGCCGCCGTGGCGCTCGCGGACCTCTCCCCGCAACCCTCCCTCCTCGATTCGGCAGGCACCGGCTTCTCCTGGCTGCAGCACCTTCCCTCGGAGTGGCCCGCGCCGGTGGGGATCCGGATGCACGAGTCACCGGTGGGCCGACACTCCCGGCGGGTCCTGCAGGTGGGGGAGTGGGACGCGCAGCCGGTGGACGACGAGCGCGGCTGGGCCGTCGCCGTCGACGCCGCCCTAGACGGTGAGCCCTCGGCGCTGTTCGCGCGCGCTGCGCTCGGTGACGACGGCCAGGTCCGCCTGGTGCTGGGCCCCGCCAGACTGCTCGCCGATCCCGCAGGGGATGTGGCCGCCCGCGACGCACTCCTCCGCGACGGCGTGGTCCGGGCGGTCGTCAAGCTACCGGCGGGCTGCCGGCCCGCCCACCCGCGCGAGGCGCTGGCGCTCTGGCTGGTGGCAGAGCGCGACGAGTTGCCGTTCGAGCAGCATCGCACCTTCGTCGCTGACCTCACCGGCTCGGATCTGACGGCCCCGCTGGTCGCCGACCTCGTCGTCGATCTCACCGTCGCCGCGCAGGACCTCCCCGCCCAGCAGCACCGAGCGTGGCGCGTCCTGCGCCCGGCCCTCACCCGGCACCTCCTTGCCCGCGGCGGCTCACTCGTGTCCACCTCGCAACCTCCGTCTGGCAAACACACCTCGGCGCCTTCGCCGGAGGAGCTGCGGGCCAAGGCCGCCGCGGCCGGCGTCGACGGGGTCCAGGTCACGCCCGGCGTCGGGGCACCCCGCCGCGACACCACCGCCCAGGCCGGCCTCACCGACGGATGGCTCAAGCTCCTCCCCGGCTCCCGGGTCTCGCCCGCCCAGCTCGGCGACGGCGACCTCACCGTCTGGACGGTCGACGGCGGACGCCTCGCCCCGGCGGCCACCGCGGACCGGCTCACCGCCCTCGCCCGCCCCAGCACCTGGCTGACGCAGCCGGGGGACGTGATCCTCGGCCCCGGACCGACCGCCGTCGTCGACCTCGACGGCGGCTCGCTCGTCGCCGCCCCCGCCCGCGCGCTGCGCCTCACCGCCGACGCGCCCGTGACCGCCCAGCAGCTGGCCCGCGCCGTCGCCACCGCACCGCGCGGCACCAGACCGTCCCAGTGGCGGCTCACCCCGCTCGATCCCGCCCAGCGCGCCGCACTGTCCGCCGCGGCTGACAGGATTGGGCAGCGTCGGGCAGAGCTCACCGCGCAGCTCGACGCCCTCAACTCGTTCGAGGACGCCCTCCTCGACGCCTGCGAGACCACCACCATCACCCTGGAGACCCGCTGACCATGGCCAGAACACCCGCCGCCCCCGCCGCGCCCAGCACCGCGAAGGAGCTCAAAGACCTGCTGTGGAAGTCGGCTGACAAGCTGCGCGGCTCGCTGGACGCCAGCCAGTACAAGGACATCGTGCTGGGGCTGGTGTTTCTCAAGTACGTCTCCGACGCGTTCGAGGAGCGCCGCGAGCAGATCCGTGAGGAACTCATCATCGAGGGCTACGACGAGGCCACCGTCGCCGAGACGCTGGAGGACCGCGACGAGTACACCGGCTCCCAGGTGTTCTGGGTGCCGCAGGAGGCCCGGTGGTCCTACCTCGCCGCGCACGCCAAGGGCACGCCGGACAAGTCCACCGGCGAGCTCGTCGACGACGCCATGCGCCGCCTCATGGAGGAGAACAAGTCGCTGGCAGGGACGCTGCCCATGGTGTTCAACCGGTCCAGCGTGGACATGCGCCGCCTCTCGGAGCTGATCGACCTGCTCAACGGCGCCCGCTTCACCGGCGCCGGCGCCACCAAGGCCCGCGACCTCCTGGGCGAGGTCTATGAGTACTTCCTGGAGAAGTTCGCCCGCGCCGAGGGCAAGCGCGGCGGCGAGTTCTACACCCCCGCCGGCGTGGTGCGGGTGCTCGTCGAGGTGCTGCGCCCCACGTCGGGCCGCGTCTACGACCCCTGCTGCGGATCGGGGGGCATGTTCGTGCAGGCGGAGAAGTTCCTCGAGTCGCACCACCGCTCGCCCGGCAGTATCTCCGTCTACGGGCAGGAGCTGAACGAGCGCACCTGGCGGATGGCGAAGATGAACCTGGCCATCCACGGCATCCTCGGCAATCTCGGCCCCACCTGGGGCGACACCTTCGCCCGCGACCTCCACCCGGACCTCAAGGCCGACGTGGTGATGGCCAACCCGCCGTTCAACATCAAGGACTGGGCCCGCCGCGAGGATGACGCCCGCTGGGCCTACGGCGTCCCGCCGGCCGGGAACGCCAACTACGCGTGGCTGCAGCACATCCTCAGCAAGCTCACCCCCGACGGTCAGGCGGGCGTGGTGATGGCCAACGGCTCGATGTCGTCCAACAGCGGCGGGGAGGGTCAGATCCGCGCCGAGATGGTGGAGGCCGACGTGGTGAGCTGCATGGTGGCGCTCCCCACCCAGCTGTTCCGCTCCACCGGCATCCCCGTGTGCGTGTGGTTCCTGGCCAAGAACAAGGGCGCCGCCGGCGAGGCGACGATGGACCGCCGCGGCCAGACGCTGTTCATCGACGCCCGCAACCTCGGCCACATGGTCGACCGGGCGGAGCGCGCCCTGAGCGACGACGACATCGCGAGGATCGCGGGCACCTTCGCCGCGTGGCGGGGCATCGAGGGCGAGTACGACGACGTCCCCGGCTTCTGCCGCTCCGTCCCGACGGCGGAGATCAAGGCCGCGGGCTACGCCCTGACCCCTGGCCGCTACGTCGGTACCGCGGCGGTCGAGGACGACGGCGAACCTCTCGATGAGAAGATCGAGCGGCTCACCGAGGAGCTGTTCGAGGCGATGGACGAGTCCGCCCGCCTCGACGCCGTCGTCCGCCAGCAGTTGGGACGGCTGTGATGCCGGCCCTGGGTGATCTCGTCCAGATCTACGACGGGCCGCATGCGACGCCTACGCGCCGCGATTCAGGGCCCTACTTCCTCAACATCTCCAGCTTGAAGTCGGGACGGCTCGATCTAGGAGAGTCTGATCACGTTTCGGAAGAGGACTTCGTCCGCTGGACTCGCAGGATGCAGCCGCGGGTGGGTGACCTTCTGTTCTCCTACGAGACGCGGCTCGGAGAAGCGGCACTCATGCCTGACGGGGTTCGGGCCTGTCTGGGACGACGAATGGGAGTGTTGCGTCCAGACCGGGCGCTGCTCGAACCTCGGTATCTCCTGTACTACTTCCTTTCCCCGCTCTTCCAGGAACTCATTGCGGAGAGGACCGTTCATGGCGCGACCGTGCCGCGCCTACTTCTGAGTGAGATGGCGTCGTGGCCCGTGGAGGTGCCGGACCTCGCCACCCAAACCGCCATCGCCGACGTCCTGGGAGCGCTGGACGACAAGATCGCCGCCAACGAGCGGGTTCGGCGAGCAGTTGGGGAGCTGTCGTCCGTGCTGTTTGCCTCTGCTACCCGCGACTCCCGAACGGCTCGACTCGGAGACTGCGCGAAGCTCAATGAACGGACGCTCAAGCCTGGCTCAGGCTCCATCCGCTACCTCGACATTTCGTCCGTCGGCGTAGGCGAGTTCGCTCAACCCATCGAGATTGCGTGGTCGGAGGCACCCGGACGTGCCCGTCGCGGCGTTCAGAACGGCGACATCATCTGGTCGACTGTTCGCCCGGAGCGCAGGTCCCATGCGTTGATTCTCGATCCCCCTGACGACCTGGTCTGCTCCACCGGCTTGATCACGATCACGCCGACCAAGGTCGGGTCAGCCTTCCTTTACGAGGCGACGCGCACCCAAGAGTTCGTAGACTTCCTGATCGCTGGTTCTACGGGCTCCGCGTACCCCGCAACGAACGCGGCCGTCTTCCTTGAAGCGCCCATTCCCCTGCCTGACGCGACAGTGCTGGGCGAGTTCGAGGCTCAGATGGGCCCGGCTTGGAGGAGGGCAGCGGTGGCGGCGGAGGAGTCACGCCGCCTCGCCGCAACGCGCGACGCCCTCCTCCCTGAGCTCATGTCCGGCCGACTCACTGTGGACGGCGTCACGGGAGGGGCGTCGGAATGATCCACGCAGACGCACGGGGAGGTGAGGCGACCCGGGTCTTCCACTTCACACACATCGATAACCTGTCGACCATCGCCCGTGAGGGGCTTCACTGCGACTCCACGGTCCAGGGCAACGGCTTACTGCTGCAGGAGGTTGGGAACCAGGACATCAAGGAACTGCGACGCCGCCGACGGGTGCCGGTGCCTCCGGGTGGTGTCGTTTCCGATTACGTTCCGTTCTACTTCGCTCCGCGAAGCCCGATGATGTTCGCCATCCACAAGGGTAAGGTGCCGACCTACCAGAAGGGTTGCGACGATGTCGTGTACCTAGTCTCAACGCTCGGACAGCTGCGTGCGGCTGGGCAGCCAGTGCTCCTTACCGACCGAAACGCGACCCTCGCGGTTGCAGCGTTCGCGACTGACGCGGGCGATCTCCGGATCGACTGGGACTTGATGGGAGAGCCGATCTGGAAGAACACTGACGAGTACCCCGACCGTCGCGAGAAGAGGATGGCGGAGTGTCTCGTCCATCGACTCGTTGAGCCAAATGGCATCAGAGCGCTCGTGACCAAGACCCAAGCGGTTGCGGACCGGGTGGGTAGACTCGTGGGCGCCACCTGGCCGGTTTATGTCCGAGGTGGATGGTACTTCTAGGACATGGAGACTGCAGTGATTGTGCGCGGCGAGGGCAACCTCCTTGAAGCGCAGGTCGATGCGTTGGTCAACACCGTCAACACCGTCGGCGTGATGGGCAAGGGAATCGCCCTGCAGTTCAAGCGCGCCTACCCAGAGATGTTCGAGGACTACGCACGGGCAGCCAAAGCGGGCGAGCTCGCGGTTGGATCGATGCACGTGTGGGCCACGGACGCGGCTCACGGTCCGCGGTACGTCATCAACTTTCCCACCAAGCAGCACTGGAAGGGCCGCTCGAAACTGGAGTACATCGAGGCTGGCCTACGTGATCTTCAGCGGGTGGTGCGAGAGCTTGACATCGAATCCGTGGCCTTGCCTCCACTCGGATGTGGAAATGGTGGCCTGCGTTGGGAAGTCGTTCGCCCGCTGATCGAAAAGGCCTTCGCCGAGAGCCCGGTGGCAGTGACGCTGTTCGAGCCCTCCGGCGCTCCTGAGGCGGCTCGGATGCCCGACAGGCGCACGAAGTCCAGGATGACGCCCGGTCGCGCCGTGCTCCTCCGCAGCATGCAGCGTTACGTGGATTCTGCGCTCGAGGACCCGTCCCATTTGGAGTTGCAGAAGCTTCTGTACTTCCTCCAGGAGGCGGGCGAGCCGCTGAAGCTTCGCTTCGCGAAGGCGCGTTACGGTCCGTACGCCGACAACCTGCGCCACGTGCTGGTCGAGCTTGAGGGCCACTACGTCGATGGCTATGGAGATGGCACAGACCCCGTCACCGAGTTTCGACCCATCCGGCTCCGGTCTGATGTCGGTGCCCCGGAACCAACTCCTGAATCTGCGGAGCGTCTAGACCGCACCATGAAGCTCTGCTCGGGTTTCGCGACGCCCTTCGGCATGGAGCTTCTGGCAAGCACCCACTGGGTTGCCACTCACGAGGGTGCTCAGGACCTTGAGGACTGCACAGCTGCCCTATGGCGCTGGAACCCGCGGAAGCGAGACCTGTTCACGGCCCACCACATCGAGACGGCGTGGACCGCCCTCCATGCCCAGGGATGGCTGGATCAGCCCTCCAGCGGGGAAGTGGCAGCTGGTACAACAGTCGACGCGATCCAGCGAGCCTGAGTCTCGAGCTCACTGCACATCACTGAGCGCTCACTGAACAACAGTGATGTGCAGTGAAGGAGAGTGACGAGTGAGGCCGGGACTGATGGACCTTGATCTGAGCACCGCGACCGTGCAGAGCCTTGACACTTTTCGAGTGTGGACGGAAAGCAGAACTCCGAGTGGGGCACGCGGCGTCATCTCGACTAGGCCTGGATCACGCGGGTAGCACGTAGAGATACATCAAGAGGTAGTGCAGGAACGCCGCGACGGCCACGAGCACGTGCCAGATCTCGTGAAAGCCGAAGATCCCGGGCCACGGGTTCGGCCGCTCGATCACGTAGATCACGAAGCCCGCGCTGTACACCAGGCCGCCCGCCGCCAGCAGGACCAGTGCGGCCGGCGGGAGCGAGACGTCCGCGCCCAGCAGCGCGATGGTCATCCAGCCCAGCGTGATGTAGAGGGTGTTGGTGACGTACTTCGGGACTCGTCGCCACACGGAGCGCAGCACGATCCCCAGGATCGCGACGGCCCACACCGCGCCGAACACCGCCCATCCGTACACGCTGCGGAAGAGAACCAGCACCAGGGGAGTGACCGTGCCGGCGATCAGGGTGAAGACGGAAGCGTAGTCGAGCGTCCGTAGCGCCTCGTTGATTCGGGGGCCGCGATCGAGCCCGTGGTGGAGCGTGCTCGCCGCGAAGAGGGTCATGAGGGACAGGCCATAGATGCTGAAGCCGACGATCTTCCACGGGTCTCCCTGCGCGATGGCCTGGGAGACCAGCAGGACCGTCCCGAGGACCGAGAAGCAGAAGGCCACCAGGTGCGAGAGGGTGTTGAACCGCTCGTCGGTCACGTGGACGCTGCCGTCCCTGCTTCTGATAGCGCTGTTCACAAGCCGCCTTCCGCCGTGTGGCCGTGCGTGAGGGGGGTCCCGTCACGACGCACTTTACCGGGGCGAAACTGTCGTATCTGCGACCTAGCGTCGGCGTCAGGAGTCGACACTCAGGTCGGCTCGCGAACGGTAGGAGGTCCTCGTAGGGTGGAGGATTCTCGGTCGGCGGCCAGGCGCGCGGCGCGTGACAGCGGAGTTCTTCCACGCCATGGGTCGGCCCGTGAAAAGCCGCCGTGCACAATCCATGAGATGCGTCACGGCTGTGCAAGCCGTTCGTCAATCAAGCAACGCGATATCGAGGTCGTAGGCCAGGACGACCGCCCGGGCGAGCTCGGCCTCCTGCCCGCGGGTCAGAAACCCGACGGTGCGCCCGAGTAGCTTACTCGGAACGGTGACGACGTTGTCGAGGGAGATTACGCCGTCGTGGTCGAGGCCGTTGGCAAGGCCGACCGGGACTTCGCTGGACAGGCCCTTGACGGTGGAGGTGATCGGCGCGATCGTGACTTTCGTCATGGCCGCCCGCGCGGCCTCGCGAGTCAGAACGACTGCTGGCCGTGTCTTGTCGAGCCGGACCAGGCAGATCTCACGCACGGGTCAGTCCTCGACGGTGGTGTGTGTGACGGACCAGTTGACCAGCTCGTCGAGCTCCTCAGTGGTGCCCCGCTCGCGCAGGATGGCGGCGTCGTCCTCGGCAACCTGACGGCGCATCTCGCGCTCGAGGGCGCGAGCCACCAGTGCTGCTCGGCTGGGAGCGTTGCCGGCGGCCACGGACTTGTCCAGGAAGGCCACCATGTCGTCGGGGAGTCGGATCGCGATCTGCGTGCTCATGTCACCATCATACCGGAGTGGGTCCCATAGTGGGATGCATGCCATTCTTGCTCAACCTGGATAACGGGCGTTCTCGCACGCCGCGTCGGATGCGGACAGACATGCGGGCAGACTAGGGCTCATGCTCGAAGACGACCTCGAACTCCTCGCCCACGACTACCTGGGCGAGCTCGGGTGGCGTCCGGTTCACGGCTCCGAGCTCAACGCCCGCCGCGGGTCGGCCGCGGACCCGGTCCTCGTCGTCGACTTCCGCGCGGCGCTGGCCCGGCTCAACCCGGCGGTGCCCGCGACACTGCTGGACCAGGCCGTCACAGAGATCCTCTCGCCGGCGTCGCAGGACGCCGCCTCGGAGAACCTGCGCCTCCACGAGCTCATGGTGCACGGCTACCGCGGGGTCAGCTGGCTGGAGCCCGACGGCACCGAGCGCACGCCCACGCTGCGGCTGATCGACCCCGACCCGTCGGCCAACGACTGGCTGGCCGCTCGCCAGGTGATCGTCCGCGACCGCGACGCCCACCGTCGCTTCGACCTCGTCCTCTACTGCAACGGCCTCCCCGTCGGCATCGTCGAGCTGAAGAACGCCGGTGACCAGTCCGCCACAGTCGCGACGGCGCACGCCCAGCTCGCCACCTACCTGCGCGAGTTCCCGATGGCCTTCCGCGCGTGCGTGGTCACGCTCCTCAGCGACGGCGTGGTGGCCAAGTACGGCAACCCGTTCGCCCCGCTCAACCACTACGCCGAGTGGAACGTCGACGACGACGGCCTCCCGCTCGCCGACCAGGCGCCCGCGCTCGAATCGCTGCTCGACGGCGTGGCCAACCTGGAGCGCTTCGGCCAGCTGATGCGCAACTTCACCGCCTTCGCGGAGGGGGAGGGCCGCATCCTCAAGCGCACCGCCAAACCGCACCAGTACTTCGCCGTCACCAAAGCCGTCGGCCGCACAGTCCAAGCCGTCGAGAGCGACGGCAAGGCCGGCGTCGTGTGGCACACGCAAGGCTCCGGCAAGTCGCTGGAGATGGAGTTCTACACCAACCTCCTCCTGCGCACCCCCCGGCTGCAGAACCCCACCGTCGTGGTGGTCACCGACCGCACCGAGCTCGACGGTCAGCTCTTCGACGGCTTCGCCGCCTCCAAGCTGTTCCCCGAGAAGCCGGAGCAGGTCTACACCCGCGAGGCTTTGCGCACCGCGCTCACCGAGCGCAACTCCGGCGGCATCCTGTTCACCACCCTGCAGAAGTTCGGCCGCACCCAGCAGGAGCGCGAGGCCGGGCGCGAGCACCCGCTGCTGTCGGGGCGCCGCAACATCGTGGTCATCGTCGACGAGGCGCACCGCAGCCACTACGACGACCTCGACGGCTACGCCCGCCACCTCGCCGACGCCCTCCCCAACGCCACGCTCATCGCGTTCACCGGCACGCCCATCAGCTTCACCGACCGCAATACGCGTGAGGTGTTCGGCGACTACATCGACATCTACGACCTCACCCGAGCCGTCGCCGACGGCGCCACGGTGCCCGTCTACTACGAGCCGCGGCTCGTCACCGTCGGGTTCGACGACGGCGTCACCGCCGAGCAGCTCGACGCGGCAGCCGACGAGCTCACCCGCGACCTCGACGAGACCGAGCGCGAGCAGGTCGAGCGGTCCGTGGCAGTCATCAACTCCATCTACGGCGCGCCCGAGCGGCTGCGCACGCTGGCGGCGGACATCGTCGAGCACTGGGAGAAGCGCCGGGCCCGGATGTACCCGGAGATCGAGGGGCCGGGCAAGGGCCTCATCGTGTGCGCGACCCGCGAGATTGCAGCCAACCTGTACTCGGCCATCGTCGCGCTGCGGCCGGACTGGCACTCGGATGCCATCGACGGCGGCCGCATCAAGGTGGTCTACTCGGGCACCGCTTCGGACCAGCCCCCGATTAGCGACCACGTCCGCCGCGAGTCCGAGAACAAGGTGATCAAGAAGCGGCTCGCCACCGCCGAGGACCCGCTGGAGCTGGTCATCGTCAAGGACATGATGCTTACCGGCTACGACTCGCCGCCGCTGCACACCCTCTACCTCGACCGCCCACTCAAGGGCGCGCTGCTCATGCAGACCCTCGCCCGGGTGAACCGCACGTTCCGCGGGAAGTCCGCTGGTTTGCTGGTGGCCTACGCCCCGCTCACCGACAACCTCGCTCACGCCTTGGCCGAGTACACCCTCTCGGACCAGCGCGAAAGGCCGATGGGGCGCGACGTCGGCGAGGCGGTCGAGCTGGCGCGGGCCCTCGTCGAGCAACTCCGCGACCTGGTCCGGCCCGTGAACTGGAGGGCCAAGCTCGGCACACCTAGAGGCTGGATGGACGCGGCCCGGCTGCTGACGGCCTGGCTGCGGGACCCGCGGAATCCGGGGAACCGCGTGGCGGAGGGGCACGCGACGCTCACCGACAGGTACCGGCACCTCACCACGCAGCTCGGCCGCGCGTGGGCGCTCTCGGCCGGTGCGGACAACCTCGCCGACATCGCCGACGAGGTCCGGTTCTACGTCGAGGTGCGCGCCTGGGTGGCGAAGCTGGATGCCGCAGAGAGGGAGGCGGACGGGCGGCCGGTGCCCGAGGAGGTGGCACGGGCGCTGCTTGCCGTCGTCGAGGACTCCACCGACTCGCGCGACGTCATCGACATCTATCAGATGGCGCAGATCACCCCGCCAGACTTCGACCATCTGGCGCCGTCGGTGCTGGAAGAGGCGCAGGCGTCGCAGAACCCGCAGCTGGCGATCGAGGCGTTGCGTGCCGCGCTGCTCCTGGAGGCGGCGCGCGTGTCGGGCCGGAACCTGGTGCGGCAGCAGACGTTCGGCGACCGAGTGGCAGACGTGATCAACCGTTACACCAACGGGCAGCTGACGTCCGCTGAGGTGCTTCTGGAGCTGTGGCGGACAGCGGAGGAGATCGCGTCGGAGGCGCGGCGGGGCGAGCAGTTCGACCCTCCGCTCGGCACCGACGAGCTGGCCGTCTACGACGCCGTCGCAGCCAACGACTCCGCCATGGAGGTGCTGGGGCAGCCGGTGCTGGGGCAGATCGCTCGCGAGCTCGTGGAGATGCTCAGGCGCGACGCGAAGACGGACTGGACGGTGCGCGACGACGTGCGCGCCTCGATCCGGGCCAAGATCAAGCGGCTGCTGCGCAAGTACAAGTATCCGCCGGACCGCTCCGAGGAGGCGGTGAAGCTGGTGGTGCAGCAGATGGAGGTGCTGTCGCGGGGATAAACTCGCCGGCACGCCCTCGTGGCCCAATCGGTAGAGGCAGGCGGCTTAAACCCGCTTCAGTACGGGTTCGAATCCCGTCGGGGGCACCTCAGTCCGCGACGTCGAGGTCCTCCGGGTCCACGCCGTCGGCGAGCAGGCTCACCACCTCGCCGTACCGCGGCACCACCGCCACCCAGTCGAGCTCATCCGCTATCCGCCGTGCGAAGGTCTCGGCCACCTCCGGTTCGCCGTGCGTCACGAAGACCGTCTCCGGAGCGGGCCGCAGTGCGCGCAGCCAGTCCATCAGGTCGGACGCGTCTCCGTGGACGGAGAACTCGTCGTCGCGGACGATCTCCGCGCGCACCGGCACGTAGTGACCGAAGATCTTCACCTCCCGGGCCCCGCTCTCCAGGGCGCGTCCGCGCGTGCCCGCAGCCTGGTAGCCCGTCAGGACCACCGCGTGCCGGGCGTCGCCGAGGATCCGACGCAGGTGGTACAGCACCCGCCCGCCCTCGGCCATGCCGGAGGAGCTGACGATGATCATCGGGTCGCTGCGCTCGTTCAGCCGCCGCGACTCTCCGGCCGTGCGGGCCTCGGTGAGGTCGAGGTCCGAGAAGTCGTCGACCGTGATGTCGTGGTCGAGTTCGTCCAAGGACTCGTCGCGGTACGCATCCAGCGCTGCCATCGCCATGGGCCCGTCGACCACCACGGGGACCCGGGGGATGCGCCCCACCCGAGTCAGCTGGACGAGCGCGTGCAGCACGAGTTCGGTGCGGTCGATCGCGAAGGCGGGGATCACGATCTGACCGCCGCGCTCCACGGTTCGGCGGACGGCTGCGGCGAGGGGCTCGTGCGCCTGCCGCGGCTCGGGGTGCTCGCGGTCGCCGTAGGTGGACTCGCAGACGACGATGTCCGCCCCGGGCGGCGTCTGGCGGTCCTTGAGGATCGGGTGGTCATGGCGCCCCAGGTCGCCCGAGAACAGCACGCTCCGCTCGCCCATCCGGACGTGGATACTGGCCGAGCCGAGGATGTGACCGGCGCGTACCCACCGTGCCGTGAGCCCGTGGAGGTCCACGTCGCGGTCCCACGGGACCGCGTGGAACAGGGGA
This sequence comes from Tessaracoccus lapidicaptus, assembly GCF_001693815.1. Lineage (GTDB taxonomy): Bacteria > Actinomycetota > Actinomycetes > Propionibacteriales > Propionibacteriaceae > Arachnia > Arachnia lapidicapta. Next base: position 107,883 of record NZ_MBQD01000011.1, read on the forward strand.
AGGGTGGCCTCGGCGTCCGCGACCGTGTAGATCGGCCGTGGGTCGGCGTGGCGTGAGTAACCGCCGCGCACGGCGTCGGCCACCGCCTGTTCCTGAAGCTTGCCGGAGTCCCGCAGCACGATGGCGGCCAGCCGGATGGTGGCGGGAGTCGCCCAGATCCGCCCTGTGAACCCCGCCGCGACCAGGGCCGGGAGGTACGAGGAGTGGTCGGCGTGTGCGTGCGTGAGAAGGATGTCGGTGATCGACGACGGGTCGACGGGGAAGTCGTCGCGGTTCTTGAGCCGCCAACGCTTGTCTCCCTGGAACATGCCGGCGTCCACGAGGATCCGACGACCGTCCACGGTGATGAGGTACTTCGACCCGGTGACGGTCCCGGCGGCACCGAGGAAGGTCAGGGTCGCGACGTGCGGGGTGCCCATACTCGATCGTGGCACGCGGCGGTGGCCCGCGGGCGCGAAGCGACAAGCGCGGATGCTTGGCGCCCTCGGTACCATGGGCAGTGACCAATCTTCCTTCAGGTGGGGTCACCCAGAAAGAGCACAAGACATGGCCAATCCGATCATCGGTCGCCCCGACGCCTTCACGCGCGGGGCCGCCCCTCAGCCCCAGCCGGGCTACGGGTACGACCAGTACCAGCAGCCTGCCGGGCAGTACCCGCAGCAGGCTCCTTATGCCCCGTACGAGCAGCCGGTCCGCTCCGGCGGCGTGATGACGCTGGACGACGTCATCGCCAAGACCGCGATCACGCTGGGCGTGGTCCTCGTCGTCGCCATCGCCACCTTCATGTTCATCCCGACGGCGCTGCTCACGCCGGCGCTCATCGTCTCCGCGCTCGTCGGCTTCGTGACGGTGCTGTTCGTCGCGGGTCGCGCCAAGCTGCCCGTCGGCGGCGTCCTGTTCTACGCGGTCGTGGAGGGCATCTTCGTCGGCGCGTTCTCGTTGCTGTTCGAGATGATGTTCCCGGGCATCGTCGTGTCCGCGGTGCTGGCGACCTTCGTGACGGCCTTCGCCACGCTGGGCGCCTACAAGTTCTTCAACATCCGGGTCACGGCCAAGTTCCGCAAGGTCGTCACCATCGCGGTCATCTCCATGGCGGGCGTCTTCCTCGTCAACCTGGTCCTGGCCCTGTTCGGCATCGACCTCGGCCTGCGTTCGGTCGGCCCCGAGGCGGGTCTGCTCTCCATCGGGATCTCGATCCTCGCGGTGGTGCTCGCCGTCCTCAGCCTCGTCGTCGACTTCGACTCGGTCGAGCGCGGCATCCGAGCCCAGGCCCCGGCTCAGGAGTCGTGGCGCGCGGCCCTCGGCATCACGGTCACCATGGTGTGGCTGTACACCGAGATCCTGCGCATCATGAGCTACTTCAGGGACTGACCGGACGCGACAGCTTCCGGGCGAACTGCGACAGCAACGTCCGGGAGCTGTTGGTCCAATGCAACCTGCGCCAGTCGCGCACCGGCACCCAGTCGGCCCGCATCGTCGATCCACCCACATCGTGGACGACGGGGTCGCTGGGTGCTTCGCATATCGCCCCGTAGACGACCCGCAGCGCGTGGAAGTCCTCCAGCCGCCCGGTCAGCGCCCGCCCGACCCAGTGTTCGGACTCGAGCGCCAGCACCCGGTCGATGACCACGTCCTGGCCGGTCTCCTCGAACACCTCCCGCAGGACGGCGTCCGCGGGGGCCTCGCCCGGGTCCACGCCGCCGCCGGGCAGCGCCCACGTCCCCGGAGCCGCCGTGAGCGTGGAGTTCACCGTGCCGAGGATGCCGCGGTCCGACAGCACCAACGCGTAGGCCCCGATGCGTTGATGGCGGTGCGGGGTCTCCCGCGACGACGCCACGTAGACCGTGTGCCGCTCCGGTGGCCGGTGGTCCGCTGGGGACACCTCGCGGACGAGCCACGTGAAGACGATCTCGTCCCCATGCATGGCAGCGGCGAGAGGGCGCAGCGGGATGTAGCCATGGTCGAACATCGTCACCCGAGGGTGCTGGCCATGTTCGACGGCGAAGCTGGCCACTGGCGCCCCAACCGGGTTGGTGACACCGATGACGCGCATTCGGCAAGTCTAGACGCTGCTGTCAGACCCTTGATTTCCCCGACGGCGCGGAGCGCCCGGCTAGGATGACTGGACGGACCGTAGGGGAGGCAGCCATGGAATTCCGGGACAACGCCCGCATCGACAACGCCAACATCCGCTACGGCGGCGGTGGCGGCGGGCGTCGCGGCGGACGCGGGCTCGCCGTCGGCGGTGGCCTGGGCGGCCTCATCATCACGCTGCTGCTGCTCGTCTTCGGCGGCGGCAACCTGGGCATCAACCCCGACGACATCCTCGGGGGCGGACAGGCGCAGCCGCAGAGCGTCGAGCAGAATCCGGAGTGCCGCACGGGCGCCGACGTGGACGCGAATCCCGACTGCCGCTGGGCCGCCTACGTCTCGGCCATCGAGGGCTACTGGTCGCAGACGGTCGAGGGCTACCAGAGCGGCACCACCCAGCTGTTCAGCGGACAGGTGAGCACGGCGTGCGGCACCGGTTCGTCGGAGATGGGCCCCTTCTACTGCCCTGGTGACTACACCGTCTACATCGACACCGAGTTCATGGGCGTCCTCCTCGACCAGCTCGGCGCGGCAGGCGGGTACGCGGCCGAGGCGTACATCGTGGCCCACGAGTACGGGCACCACATCTCCAACCTGACGGGCACCATGCAGCAGGCCCGCTCCATGGGCAACGACACCGGACCCACGTCGGGCCAGGTGCGCCTGGAGCTGCAGGCGGACTGCTACGCGGGCGTGTGGTTCGCGAACACGATCAAGGATCCCGAGTCGCCGATCGAGTCGGTCACCCAGGACGATCTCAACCGCATCGTCGACGCCGCGCGCGCCGTCGGCGACGACCACATCCAGCAGCAGCAGGGCGGCCGCGTGGTCCCGGAGAGCTGGACCCACGGATCCTCCGAGATGCGCCAGCTGTGGGTGGCCAAGGGCTTCAACAGCGGCGACCCGCGCGTGTGCGACACCTTCTCCACCGACGACCTCGGCCAGTGAGGCACGCTCTCAGCCGATGAGGTCGGTCATGTCCCGGCCCTCGAGGTCGGAGTACGTGACCCGTCCCTGACAGTCGACGCGCGCCACGGGAGCGGACCGCCCCAGGCTCATGTCGACGACGACGTCGCACTGCTCGTCCGGTGAGCGCTGCGCCCGGGCGACCGCCTGGGCCAAGGCGGCGGCGTCGATGGCGGACGGGTCGAACGGGGTCAGCGTGGGCGTCTCGGTGCGGCGGGTCTCGAACAGCGGCACGGCCCCGACCCGGGCGCGGTTGAGGACGAGGCCCGGGTCCGTGTCGGGCAGGTCCGCCCAATAACCCCGGGTCGCATTGAACCCGACGGCGTACGCCTCGGTGGCGTCGCCGATGACCTCGGACAGGCCGGCGGCGATGTCGGCGACGCCGGTCATCCCGAGCACGGCGACGGCGGTGCCGTCGGGGCGGAAGAAGACGGTCTCCGACTCGGGCCGCGACGTCACCGTCATCAGCACCTGGCCCTCGCGGTAATCCACCACCTGCAGGACGAGATCGCCCCGGACGCCGCGGAGGTCGGCGACGTCGAACATGCGCCCCACGGAGTCGAGGGGGAAGTCGGCCGGATCGAAGGTGGCCTGTTCGAAGTACTGCACGTCCGAGTCGGCGCGGTCGATGACTCCGTCGCGCCACTGGTAGGTCACGACCGAGCGGTCCGGGCGCACCGCGCTCAGGGTGGCGGTCTCCGTCGTGACGTCCACCTTCAGCACCGGCAGCCCCCCGGCCACGCGATGCAGCTCGGCCACGACGTCAGCGGCCGCCCCGTCGACCAGCCGGCCGGTGATGGGGTGATCCAGCGGCAGCTCGTCGTCGGGGACGGGGCTCGCCGTGGCAGAGGGCAGGGCGGGTGCCGACGTCGTCGGCGGGCCCGGCTCGACGGAGGAGGATCCCGTCACGCCGGGGGCGGGGGAAGTGCAGCCTGTCGCCAGGACGGCGAGCGCCACGAGCCCGGTCCGCCACTTGGTCATTGCGCCAGTGTAGGAGGCGCGACGGCCAGGCAGCGATCAGGGCCGGGGGCCGCACGCCACGCCGGTGGCGTGCACGGGGCAGTAGCCGTGGGGGTTCTTGTGCAGGTACTGCTGATGCTCGACCTCGGCGAAGTAGAACGTCTGGCCGGGCGTGATCTCCGTGGTGATCTCACCGTAGCCGGCGGCACTCAGGTTCTCCTGGAACTCGCCGCGCGTGCGCTCGGCAGCCGCCCTCTGCTCCTCGTCCACCGGGAAGACAGCGGAGCGGTACTGCGTGCCGATGTCGTTGCCTTGTCGGTTGAGCTGCGTCGGGTCGTGGTTCTCCCAGAACAGGCGCAGCAACTCCTCGTAGGAGACGCGCTGCGGATCGAACACCACCTGCACAGTCTCCGTGTGGCCCGTCCTGCCGGTGCACGTCTCCCGGTAGGTGGGGTTCGGCGTGAAGCCGCCCATGAAGCCCGCCGCCGTGTTGACCACGCCGTCGGTCTCCCAGAACAGTCGCTCGACCCCCCAATAACAGCCCAGCGCGAAGTAGGCCACCTCGGCGCCGGGCGGGACCTCGTCCAGGGGGAGGCCGAGCACCTCGTGGACCGGCATCGGGGCGAGCACGGGCTGGGAGCGGCCGGGCAGCGCGTCTGCGGCGGACACCATCTGGGGTGCGGCCATCCGGGAGTTCAGCCAGGCGAGGACGTCGATATCCATACCCGCGATGCTAACCGGGGAGGGCAAACCTCAGGCGGGCAGCTGCCAGTCGATGGGTGCTGCCCCCCGCTCATCGAGCAGCCGGTTGGTCTGGCTGAAGGGCCGGGACCCGTAGAAGCCGTTGCGGGCGGACAGGGGCGAGGGATGGGCGCTGGCGATCACTGGGACGGAGCCCAGCATCGGCCGCGCGGTCTGGGCGTCGCGGCCCCAGAGGATGGCGACGAGGGGCCCGCCGCGCTTCGCGAGGGCCTCGACGGCGCAGGCCGTCACCTCCTCCCATCCCTTGCCGCGGTGCGACGCGGGCGCGCCCGGGCGGACGGTGAGGACCCGGTTGAGCAGCAGCACGCCCTGGTCGAACCAGTGGGTGAGATCCCCGTGCTGGGCCGGCTCGATGCCCAGGTCGGACTTGAGCTCGCGGTAGATGTTGACGAGGCTCCCGGGCAGCGGCCGCACGTCGGGGGCCACGGAGAACGACAAGCCCACCGGATGGCCGGGCGTGGGGTAGGGGTCCTGGCCCAGGATGAGGACCCGCACGTCGGCCAGCGGGAGAGAGAATGCCCGGAGGATGTGGTCGCCGGCCGGCAGGTAACCGTGACCGGCCGCGAGCTCCTCCCGCAGAAAGGCACCCATCGCGCTGATCCGATCCTCGACGGGCGCGAGGGCCTCGGCCCAGTCGGGAGCGACGAGGTCGGTGAGCGGCTTCGGCATGGCCACACTCTGGCACAGGCGCGGCCGGGGCGGAACCCTCAGGGTCGTCCCGGACAACACCCGGGAGAATGGAAAGCGCGTCTTGCCACAATGGAAAGGTGGCTTACCATTGGGCCATGACCAACCCCGATATCCGTCCCATCCTGGACGATCTGGCGGCGGGCCGCATCGATGCGCAGGAGGCCTCACGGCGCATCGAGGCGGCCAAGGCGGCCGCAGTCGAACACGACATCCCCGCCGACACCGCCACGCAGGGCGGACCCAAGGCCGGCGGGCTGGCCCGGGTCGCCGTCACCGCCGTCGGCCGCCGGGTCCGCATCGAGGGCGACCCGTCGGTCGCCACCCTGACCATCGACGGGCCACACGTCCTCCGCCGCGTCGGAACCGTCATGGAGGTGAGTTCGACCGGCGAGATCGGGCCGTCCTTCCAGGGCTTCTCGCTCATCCGCCCGCCCCGCAGCCTCGACGATCTGCGCGACCTGTCCCTGGGCAAGGAACTGGTGGTGAAAGTCAACCCGTCCCTGATCGTCGACGCCGAGGTCACCACCGGTGGCCTCCGCACGGTCGGGGTGCCGCGCCTGGGCCGGATCCGCGTGACAGCGGGTGGCTCCAGCCTGGACGACGTCCACGAGGTGGAGGACCTGCTCAGCCAGGCCGGCGGCATCAGCGTCTCCGGCCCCATCAGCGTGGGCCGCTCCCGCATCCGCGTCGAGTCCGGCACGCTCACCATCCACCTGACCAAGGGCGCCAACGTCGCCATCCGTGGTGAGGCGAAGCTCGGCCGCATCAGCTGGCCCGGCGGAGGCGAAGGGGTCGACGAGTACGTCGTGGGTAACGGCGCCGCGCGGCTCGACGTCGCCGTCGTCATGGGCATGGCGACGATCAAGACGGAGGAGTGACGATGAGCGGACGACACATGTACCACGCTCCCGCGGCCTGCCCGGTGTGCGGCGACCAGCTGATCACCACCCGGAAGGGCTGCCTGCAGTGTGGGACGGAGATCGCGGGCGAGTTCGCTGCCTGCGAGTTCTGCGCCCTCAACGAGGCGGACCTCGAGCTGCTGCGCGTGTTCCTCGGCTCCCGCGGCAACCTCCGCGAGGTCGAGCGCCACCTGCAGGTCAGCTACCCGACGGCGCGGACCCGGCTCGACGCGGTCCTGGCCAAGCTCGGCCTCACGCCCCCGGGCGACCCGGCACCCGCACCCGAGGAGCCGCCGGCCGGGGACGAGTCCGGGGAGTACGGCGAGGAGATCGGCGCGCCCGCCTCGGCGCAGGAACAGATCCTGGCTCGTGTGGCCAGCGGCGAACTCAGCGCGGAGGTCGCGGCGCAGCTGCTCGGGTCCTGATCGGTACGGAAACGAGATGGCCGCCATCCCGGGTGGGTGGCGGCCATCTCGCGTCCGATGTGGGAGTGGATCAGAAGGCGGCCACCTTGGTCACGACGACCATGATCTCTCGGCCGTTGGGAGCTTCGTAGCGGACCTCGTCGCCCACCCGCGCGCCGACGATGGCCGCGCCGAGCGGCGACTGCGGCGATACCGCGTGGTCGACGGACGAATCGGTGCCGAGGATCTCCCTCGAGCCCAGCAGGAAGGTCTCGGAGTCGTCCTCATCGCCGTCGTAGGCAACGGTGACGATCTTGCCGGGGGCGACCTCGTCGTGATCGCCTTCCGCCTCGCCGACCTGCGCGCGGCGCAGGAGGTCTTCCAGCTGGCGGATGCGGCCCTCCATCTGGCCCTGCTCCTCGCGGGCCGCGTGGTAGCCGCCGTTCTCGCTGAGGTCCCCCTCTTCGCGGGCGCTGGCAATGCGGGCGCTCACCTCGGGGCGCCCCACGGTCTTCAGCTCATGCAGCTCGGCCTCGAGCTTGTCGTAGGCCTCCTGCGTGAGCCAGATCACATCGGTGTTGGTCTCGGACATTCGACAACCCTATCAGGAGGTCACGCGGCACCGGTCGAGGCTGACGCTCGTGGCCTCCTTGATCGTGGTGAGCGTGACATCAACGGAGGTCAGCGTGTCGGCACCCGGCGCGACGCGCACGGCCTGCTCCGCCACCTTCTCGAAGGAGGGCGCCTGCGCGTAGAGCGTGCACTCCACGGGCGTGCCCGGGTCGCGGCGCTGGACGACGATCTCGGCCGTGACCTTGGTGGGGCTGACCACCTCGAAGCTGCGCACCATGCCGGCGACCGGCGGATTGGACCGCAGCACGCCGGTGACGATCACCAGGACGACCGCACCGAGTACCGCCAGCGCCGCGAGCCCGCCCAACAGATAGTCGGTGGTGGAGCGCTGCGGGTAGCGGGCGGCGATGCGGGCCTGGTCCTGGCTGGTCACCTGCCCATTGTGCCCTGTACCGCCGCCGTCGGGCGCCGGTGGAGCTGCCACGCCGCGACCACTCCGCCGAGGGCGCCGCCGAGGTGGGCCTGCCAGCTGACGCCCGGGGCGGTCGGGAAGACCCCCCACAGCACGGAGCCGTACAGGAGGAACACCACGACCGCGATGGCGATCTGCCCGGGCCGGCCGCTGAAGATGCCGCGCACCAACAGGTAGGCGAGCCAGCCGAAGATGACCCCGGACGCGCCGGCGGTGATGGTGCCCAGGGGCGACAGGAGCCAGGCCGCGACCCCGGAGGTGACGGCCGAGGTGAGCGTGGCCACGATCCAGCGCGCGACACCGGCGAGGTACGTGAGCACCCCGAGCACGAGGAACGGACCGGTGTTGCTGATGAGGTGGGCCCACCCGTAGTGCAGGAACGGGGCCACCAGGATGTTGGGCAGGTCCTCGGTCTGGCGAGGCTCGATGCCGTACTGGTCCAGGCTGTTCATCGTCAGCGTGTCGAGGATCTCGAGTCCCCACAGGACGGCCAGGAGGCCGCCGATGACGACGAGGGCTCGCGACAGCGTGGGGGCGGTGTCCTGGCGCGTGGGCATGTGTCCAGTGTGACGGACGCGCACAACCGCCGCCCATACCCGGGTCGGGTACCCGTCGGAGGCCGGGTGGGGCGGGCCGATACCCTTGTGCGCATGGTCAACCGCCTCCGGGAATCGTCCAGCGACTATCTGCGCCAGCACGCGCACCAGGCCGTCGACTGGTGGGAGTGGGGTGCCGAGGCGCTGGCCTCCGCCGTCGAGCTCGATCGGCCCATCCTGCTGTCGGTGGGTTACGCGTCGTGCCACTGGTGCCACGTGATGAGCCACGAGTCGTTCGACGATCCGGCCGTCGCGGGCTTCATCAACGACCACTTCGTCGCGATCAAGGTGGACCGCCAGCAGCACCCCGACGTGGACGCCGTGTATATGACGGCCACGCAGGCCATGAACGGCGGGGCAGGGGGATGGCCCATGACCGCGTTCCTCACCCCGACGGGCGAGCCCTTCTTCACCGGGACCTACTTCCCGCCGGAGCCCCAGGGAGGCCAGCCGTCGTTCCGGCAGGTGCTGGAGGCGATGGCCGACGCCTGGCACTCGCGCCGCGACAAGGTGAGCGCCTCGGCGGCCTACATCGTCGCCTCCCTGAGCGCACACGAGACGCCCCAGACCGACTCGGCGCCGGATCTGCGCAAGGCCGTCGACGACATCGAGTCCGCGTTCGACCTCATCCACGGCGGGTTCGGGCGGCAGCCGAAGTTCCCGGCGCCCACCCTCCTCGACGCCCTGCTCGTCAAGGGCGATCCCCGCACCCTCGAGCTCGCCCAGCGCACGCTCGAGGCCATGGCACGCGGCGGCATCCACGATCAGGTCGGTGGCGGCTTCCACCGGTACGCCGTCGACCCGGGCTGGGTCGTGCCGCACTTCGAGAAGATGCTCTACGACAACGCCCTTCTGCTCGGCACCTACGTGCGTGGCTGGCGGCGGACCGCCGACCACGACTCCGGGCTGCGGGCGCTCCTCGAACGCACCGCCTACGGCATCGTCGAGTGGCTGGAGCGCGAGATGGTGGGCGACCACGGCGCGTTCATCAGCGGCCTCGACGCCGACTCCTGCGACATCCGCGGAGCCGTGCACGAGGGCATCTTCTACCTGTGGAACCCCGAGCTCCTCGACGACGCCCTCGGGCCCGAGCTGGGGGAGTGGGCCGCCGAGACCTTCCACGTCACCCGCGGGGGGACCTTCGAGGACGGCCTGTCGACGCTGCAGCTGCGCGGCCGGCCCGACTTTGCGAAGCTGGACGAGGTGAGCCGCGTCCTGCTCGAGGAACGGGCGACTCGCTTCCGGCCGGGCGCGGACAACCTGGTGGTCGCGGCCTGGAACGGCTGGATGATCTCCTCCCTCGTCACCGGCGCCCTCATCTTCAACGAGAAGGGCTGGCTCGAACTGGCTCTCCGGGCGGCGGAGCACCTCGTGGCCGTGCACCTGGGCGACGGCGACCTGCGCCGGTCGTCGCGGGACGGTGTCGCGGGTCCGGGGACCGGGATCGCCGAGGACTTCGGGGCGGTCGCCGAGGCGTTCGCGCTGCTCGCCGGCGCGACGGGCGACGCGGGCTGGTTGCGCCGGGCCGAGGCGCTGGTCGACCGGGGTGTCGAGCTGTTCGCGCACCCCGACGGCGGGTTCTATGACGCAGCCGACACCGGCCTGTTCGACCGGCCGCGGTCCCTGACGGACAATGTCACGCCCAGCGGCACGTCCGCGATGGTCGCGGCCCTGCGGCTGGTGGGTCTGCTCGCCGAGCGCCCTGACCTCATCGAGCGTGCTGACGCCGCGGCACGGACCACCTGGTCCGCCGTCGCCGAGACGCCGCGGTTCGCGGGCGCGGCCCTGGCCGACCTGCTCATCTCCGACGAGGCCCGCCGTGGTCTGAAGCCGGCTGTCGCCGTCGTCGTCAGTGACGATCCGTTCGACGAGCTGGCCCGGGCGGCCTGGCGGCTGGCCCCGGCCGGCTCCGCCATCCTCACCGCGCCGGCGGGGGCGGAGGGCTGGGGCACGCATCTGGAGCACCGCGACCGGCACGCCGTCTACGTGTGTCGCGGGACGGTGTGCTTCGATCCGGTCACCGACTACAACGAGCTCAAGACGCCCCTGTGGACCCGGGCCTGACTCGGAGCGGCCGCTAAGCGCGCAGCTCGCCGCGCATGATCGTGTCGCCGGAGTGGCGGGGCTCGTCGTCGAACGGTTCGTTCGACAGGTCGACGATCAGGTAGCCCGAGTCGATGAGCGCGTCGTCGACGGTGAACCGCCCCACCTCGTCGGCGGCGAACACGCCGACCGAGATCATGCGGGTCAGGTCGGTGTTGATGAGCCACACCTCGACGTAGCCGTCCGGGTTGCTCAGCCCGCCGGGTACCTCGACCGCCAGGCTGTAGCCCACGCTCCGGCGAAGCAACTCGGCGCGTCCCAGCTGCTGGGAGGGCTGGTCAAGGGGGGTGAGGACCGCCCGGCGGACGGCGTCGCCGACCTCGTCGCGACCTCCGGTCAGCCAGCCGACCGCCAGGCCTGCGGCGCCTCCGACGGCCAGGCCGCCCAGGCCGAACAGCCACTGTCGCCGGCTCATCCCGGCGGGGGCGGGCTCAGGTGTCGCGGGAGCCGGTCCGGGGAGGCCCGTGGCCGCGGCGATCGCGTCCCAGGTCCCCGGGCTTGGCGACGACCAGTCCGGCTCGGAGCGGGCTGCCCGTCGGAAGCGGTCGGCGACGGCGTCCAGCGGCAGCTCGTTGCTGTCAGTCATGCCGCATCCACCTCCTCGAACACTGCCCTCAATCTCTCCAGCCCGCGCCTCACGTGGCTCTTCACCGTCCCCAGCGGGAGGTCCAGCCGCCTGGCGACCTCGTCGTGGGTGTGGTCCTCCAAGTACACCAGCCGCAGGATGGTGGCCCTCGGATCCCCGAGGGCGGCCAGCGCGTCCTGCACGATCACGGAATCGATCACCTCGTCCACGCGGGCGGCCTCGACAGGGGGCTCCCCGGCCATGGCCTCCGAAGCCAGCAGCTCGTCCTTCCGGAACGCCCGCGACCGCGCCCGGAGCGCGTCGATGACCTTGAGCCGGCAGATGCCGAGCAGCCAGGCGGGGAGGCTCTCGTCCGTGGCCCGCAGCGTCGCCCGCGACTGCCAGGCGGCGATGAACACCTGCTGCGTGACGTCGTCGGCGTCGGCCGAGGATCCGAGAGAGGTCCGCGCGATGGTGTGGACCAGCCGCGACCAGCGCTCGTAGGTCTCACGCAGTGCCGACTCGTCTCCGGCGGCGAACCGACGGGCCAGGACCCCGATGGGGGTGGTGGTGGCGTCGGCGATCACGCGCCAAGTCTCGCACACCGGCGCCCGTCCGGACGCGGACGCGGCGCGGCTCCCGCCCCTGGGAACCGTGGGAAGGGCGGGAGCCGCTGGAGCGGATGCGTCAGGCGTTGCCGCGCACCCGGGCCCGCTGGGCCGCCACGACCGTGGTCGCCACGCCCGCCAGGAGCAGCGAGGCGGCGGCGAGGTTGAGGAACGAGGTGTCCGCGGGTCCCTCGGCGCCCGTGCTGGGCATCCCGGTGGTCAGCTTGACCGTCTGGGTGGCGAGGGCCAGGTTCTCGTCGTCCAGGGAGCCCCAGGCGTAGACGATGGTGTTCATGCCGGCCGCGATCTCAAGATCGGCGGGACCCAGCACGACGGTGTCGGTGCCCGCGGCGACGACGTCGGCGGCGACCGTGCCCGCCGCGAGGTCGAGCTTGGCCTCATCGGGGTTCTCGAGCCCCGGCACGACCACGCTGCCACCGGCGCGAACGTCGACGGCCGGGGCCGCCGCCACGTGCCGGACGGTGAGGCGCGCGCCCTCCTCGGAGGCGGCGGTGTCGTTGACGAACGGGGTCAGGGTCGGCGTGCCGTCGGCCTTGAGGTGCGCCACGACGGTGATGTTCGCGCCCGCAGGGACCGCGACGTCGTTCGCCTCGATGACCGCGGCGCCGTCGGCGCCGGCCCCGGCCGCGACGACCTTGAGATCGTAGGTGCCCTCCGGCAGCTCCTGCGGGGCGGTGAGGGTGCCGGGCGTGAAGTTCGTCAGCAGGGCGGAGCCGTTGGCGTAGACGTCGACGGTGGCGCCGGGCACTCCGTGCAGGATGGACACCATCGACGTGTGGTCGTCGGCGTGGGCGAGAGCCGCGGAGCCGGTGACGGCCGCCAGGGCGAGGGAGCCGGAGAGGACGATGCGCGAGAGCTTCATGGGAGGTTCCTTTCGAAGTACTGTCGCCAGGCGACGATCGCCGTGACACCCAGTACTTCGCACCGACCCCCTCCGCCGGATGCAGCGGAGGCGAAGTTTTTTTCCCGCCGTCCGATCAGGCCAGTTCGTCGACCTCCAACATGTCGGTGACAAGGGCCGCGATCTGCGACCGCTCGGACCGCGTCAGGGTGACGTGCGCGAACAGGGGGTTGCCCTTGAGCTTCTCGATGACCGCGACGACGCCGTCGTGGCGGCCGACCCGCAGGTTGTCGCGCTGCGCGACGTCGTGCGTGAGGACGACCCGGGAGTTCTGTCCGACGCGCGACAACACGGTGAGCAGCACGTTGCGCTCGAGCGACTGGGCCTCGTCGACGATGATGAACGCGTCGTGGAGCGAACGCCCGCGGATGTGCGTGAGGGGGAGGACCTCGATCATGTCGCGCTCGAGCAGCTCGTCGATGACGTACTTGTTGGTCACCGACGACAGGGTGTCGAACACCGCCTGGCCCCAGGGGGCCATCTTCTCGCCGGCCGTTCCGGGCAGGAAGCCGAGGTCCTGGCCCCCCACCGCATACAGCGGGCGGAACACCATCACCTTGGAGTAGCGGTGGGCCTCGAGGACAGCCTCGAGGCCGGCACACAGCGCGAGCGCGGACTTGCCGGTCCCGGCGCGGCCGCCCAGCGACACGATCCCGATGCTCTCGTCCATGAGCAGGTCGAGCGCGACGCGCTGCTCCGCCGACCGGCCGTGGATGCCGAAGACCTCCCGGTCGCTGCGGATCAGCCGGAGGGTTGCGTCCGGCAGCCGGCGGGCCAGGGCGCTGGAGGTCGGGGCGTGGAGCACCACCCCGGTGTGCGCCGGCAGGTCGGCCGCCTGGGGGAGGTCGACCACGCCTCGCTCGTAGAGCTCGGCCACGTCGTCGGCCGTGACGTCCAGCTCGGCCATGCCCGTGAAGCCGGCCTGCAGCGGGAGCTCGTTGCGGTACTCCTCGGCGGCCAGCCCGACGGCCGCCGCCTTGACCCGCAGCGGGAGGTCCTTGGTGACCAGGACGACGTCGTGGCCCTCGTTGGCGTAGTTGAGGGCGACGGCCAGGATGCGGGTGTCGTTGTCGCCCAGCCGGAACCCTGCGGGCAGGGAGTGCTCGTCGGTGTGGTTGAGCTCGACGCGCAGGTTCCCGCCGATCTCGTTGGTGAGGAGGGGCGTGTCCAGTCGCCCGTGCTTGACGCGTAGGTCGTCAAGGAGTCGCAGGGCAGAGCGGGCGAAGTAGCCGAGCTCTGGGTGGTGCCGCTTCGCCTCAAGCTCCGTGATGACGACCAGCGGCAGCACGACGTTGTGTTCGGCGAACCGCAGGACAGCGCGGGGATCGGACAGGAGGACGGAGGTATCGAGCACGTAGGTCCGGATCGCGGCGTCGCTGTGGACCTGGAGGGGGGAAGTCTGCTGGTCGGATGTGTTGAGCACTGCTGCTCCCTTCGCGGGGGCGGCGCTCGGATCCGGCGGCCCCCGATGTGGGGTCAAGGGACCGGACGACTGGTGATGGAGTGGATCTCCATGGGCCCGACAATAACCGCCCCGGGGGCCGCGGTGAAGGGGTTTGGGCCGGGAAAATCACACTCGTGTGATTCACCCGGCCGAACCGCCTGGTCAGGAGCCGAAGACGGCCAGGCCGATGGCCACTGTGTGCAGCAGGGCCGCGACGATCGTGCACGCGTGGAAGACTTCGTGGAACCCGAACCAGGTCGGTGACAGCTGTGGGCGCTTCGTCGCGTAGGCGGCAGCGCCCAGCGAGTACACCAGCCCGCCCGCGATGATGAGCGCCACGATCGCCGGTCCGCCGGCCGCCCAGAACTGGCTGAGCCAGCCCACCGCGGCCCAGCCCATCGCCACGTAGAGGAACGTGTAGAGCCACCGGGGGGCCGACAGCCACACGATCCGGAACGCCACGCCGAGCACCGCGATGCTCCAGATGAGGATCAGCAGGCTCCACCGGGCCCGGCCCTCCAGCAGGCTCAGCGTGAGCGGGGTGTAGGTGCCGGCGATGAACACGAAGATGTTCGAGTGGTCGATCCTTCGGAAGATGGCGTTGGCCCGCGCCGACCACGTGCCGCGGTGGTAGGCGGCGCTGGTCGCGAACAGCTGGACCGCCGCCAGCGTGTAGACGCCGCAGCCGATGCGGCCGGTCAGGGTGGGGGCGAAGACGGTGAACACCAGGCCGACGATGAAAGCGATCGGCGCCATGCCGAGGTGCAGCCATCCGCGCAGGCGGGGCTTCGGTGCAACGGTGTCTGTCACGGGGTCCATGTCCTACCTACGGTCGGGTAACTTACGCAAGCGTAGGTTACTACCTCGGTCGCCCGATGCCAACAGGACGCTACGCTTCGTAGCATGTCTGCGGTCACTCGCCTCGTCGATCGATGGTGGCCGCCGCGATGGCTCTATGCCAGCTATGAGCGGCAGGTGCTGCGGCACCTCGACCGTGGAAGCCTCCCGCGTCACGTCGCGGTCCTGGCCGACGGTAACCGGCGCTGGGCACGCATGAACGCCCCCGGTGAGCCGCTGGTCGCCGGGTACCGCGCCGGTGCCGACAAGCTGGTCGAGTTCGTCGAGTGGTGCGACGAGACGGGCATCCGGGTGATCACGTTGTGGGTGCTCAGCACCGACAACCTGCAGCGCGCCGCCGACGACGAACTCGCGCCTCTGCTCGAGGTGATCGAGCAGCTCGTCGCGCGGCTCGCCGCCACGAGGCGCTGGTGCGTCCAGGCCGTCGGCGCGCTCGACCTCCTGCCGGCCGAGGTGGCCGACTCGCTGCGGGCCTCGTCGGAGTCGACGGCCGGCATCACCGGCCTGCACGTCAACGTCGCCGTTGCGTACGGCGGCCGGCACGAACTGCGCGACGCCGTCCGATCCCTCCTGGCCGAACGCGCAGCCGAGGGCGCGACCCTGGCAGAGGTGGCGGAGACCCTGGAGATCGACGAGATCTCGGCCCACCTGTACACCAAGGGGCAGCCGGATCCCGACCTCATCATCCGGACCTCTGGGGAGCAGCGGCTGTCGGGGTTTCTGCTGTGGCAGTCCGCGCACAGCGAGTTCTACTTCTGCGAGGCGCTGTGGCCGGACTTCCGCCGCGTGGACTTCGTCCGCGCCCTGCGTGCCTACTCGCAGCGGGAGCGCCGCTTCGGCCGGTGAGCCGCCGGCTTTTGTGGGCGCCCGGCGCCGCGTGCGACGATGGCGCGCATGGCTCGACGCAACTCTGCCGCCCGCCCGCGGGACATGGTCATCTCGATGGCCGTGCTGCTCGTGCCCATCGCCCTGATCGTGTGGTGGTTCACCGTGACGCCCGATCCTCGTCCCGAGGCCGTCGACGTCGACGCCACCCTGACCCGCGCGGTCGCGGAGTCCCCGTATCCGGTGCTCCGCGCCGAGGGTCTGGGCGAGGGCTGGCTCCCGGTGCGCGTCGCCTGGGCCAGGCAGGGCGACCCGTGGATCACGAACGAACCCGCGACCGGGAACTGGTGGCAGGTGGGGTACCTCTCCCCTGAGGAGGTCTACGTCGGCGTCCAGCAGCGCGACGGCGCCGTCGGGGACTTCGTGTCCGCGACCACGCGAGAGGGGCGGTCCCTGGGAGGGAGCGTCGACGTCGCAGGCCGGAGCTGGGAGCGCTACGAGAGCGACGACGGCCGCACCCGCAGCCTCGTCCACGTCGCCGACGACGTGACGTCGATCGTCACGGCCGACACCGACTTCACCGAACTTGAGACGTTCGCCGCCGCCCTGGTGGAGGAACGGGCCTAGTCCTCGGTGGGCGCGGGGCGGGCCTGGGCCACTTGGGCTTTGGCTCCGTCGAGGAATCCCTGGCAGATCTGCGCGAGTTTCTCGCCGCGCTGCCACAGCTCCATGGATTCGGCGAGAGACGCGCCCCCGGACTCGAGCCGTCGCACGACCTCGACGAGTTCGTCGCGGGCGGCCTCGTAGGTGAGTGTCTTGTCAGTCACTGGTCTCCTTCGGGGGTGGTGGCGACGACGTCGAGGTCCAAGGAGCCGTCGGCCAGGTAGGCGTGGATCCGGGCGCCGGGTGCGGTGTCCGCGACGCCGCACACGGAGCGGTGGGCGTCGTCGACGAGGACGGCATAGCCACGCTCGAGCGTGCGCTTGGGTGAGAGCGCCCGGATCGAGCTCACGGCCGAGCGCACGTGGGACTCCTCGTCGCGCAGCCGCCGCTCGATCGCGGCGTCGAGGCGGTGCCGCAGCAGGCTCAGCCGGTCGAAATGGGCTGCGAACGCGCTGGTCGGGTCCACGAGCACCGGCCGGGAGCGCAGCTGATCGAGGTGGCGCTGCGCCTCGGCGATCCGCACACCGACGGCGCGCCGGAGCCGGGTGCGGGCGTCCGCCAGGGCCGCCGACTCGGCCGCGTGGTCGGGCACCACCCGCTTGCCGGCGTCGGTGGGCGTGGAGGCCCGCAGGTCGGCCACCAGGTCGACGATGGGCGAGTCGCGTTCGTGCCCGATGGCTGTGACGACGGGGGTGCGGGCCGCCGCGACGGCGCGCACCAGGCCCTCGTCGGAGAACGAGAGCAGGTCCTCCAGGGCGCCGCCTCCGCGCGCCAGGATGATCACCTCGACCTCCGGGTCCCCGTCCAGCGCGGCGAGGGCCGTCATCACCGACTCGGCCGAGTTCGGGCCCTGCACCAGCGCGTGCCGGGTCCGGATCTGGGCGGCGGGCCACCGCCCCGCGATGGTGGTCACCACGTCGCGCTCCGCGTCGGAGTTCTTGCCGGTGACGAGCCCGATGACCCGGGGCAGGACGGGGAGGCGGCGCTTGCGGGCGGGGTCGAACAGGCCCTCTGCCTGCAGCTTGCGCTTGAGCTGCTCCAGCTGGGCGAGCAGGCGGCCCTCGCCGGCGACCTGCAGCTCGAGGCACTCGAACGTCAGCGACGAGTTGCGCTCCCACATCCGGGGACGGATCCGCGCCGTCACCCGGGACCCCTCCGGCAGCGGCCCGGCCGCGTCGAGCACCATGGCCGAGACGGTCACCTGGGCCGACATGTCCGCGACGCGGTCGCGGAACGTCAGGAACTGCGTCGGGGCGTTGCGCCGCTTGATCTCGACGACCTGCGCGTCCACCCAGATCTCACCCAGGCGTCCGACCCAGTCCTTCGTCGCCATGATGACGCGGCCCAGCGGCTGAGGCTGGTCCGGCGAGCTGCCTAACGCCATGCGTCCGGTCCCTCAGTCCCAGATCCCGGAGGAGCACGTGGCGTACCAGGTGCCGTGGACCACGTTGCCCACCTCGAGCGGCGTCTCGGCGGGGACGGCGCACGTGATGTCGACGGCGCCGCGGCCGGTCACGTACTGGAACTCGGCGCCGGTCAGCTCGTTGCGGCGCCGCTCCACGGCGGTCACCTCCACGCCCATGAGCACGGCGGGCGACGCCTCCTGCGGGGGGATCGCGGCGGCCTGCAGCGCCAGCAGGGACGGCGAGATGAGCGCGTCGGCCGCGATCCGGAGGTCCCCGCCGGGGGCGGCCTCCGGCGAGGCCTCGAACGCGGCCGCGTCGTCGTACACCGTCACCTCGATGGCCAGCGCCCCGACGCGCAGGTCCTCGACGACGCTGTACTGCCCGCCCGGGGCGAGGTCGTGCTGCGGGTAGGCGACCGGGTCGTCCACGAGTGCGACGAACTGCGCCAGCAGCGGCCCGGGGGACTCGGGGCCGTACAGCGCGACGCGGGCCAGCAGGTCCGTGAAGCGCACCACCTGGGCGCGGTAGCGGGTCTCCGCGGCGAGTGCCCCCGTGGTGCTGACGCCCTGCCCGGTGCGCTTGACGAAGCTGAGCCGTGCGCCGCTCGGATCGGAGTAGCTGCCGACCAGGTCGAAGCCCGGCGCGGAGTCCACGCCGCGGACGCCGGCGTCGAACGCGGCCTTGACGAGCTGGTCCAGGGACTCGGCGTCGAAGCCGACGGCGTGGAGCTGGGGCGAAAGCATGCGGCTAGGGTACCGGCGGGGTTCCACCTAGACTGGGCGCCATGACTAGCGTTGCCCCGGCCACCAAGCGTGTCGTCGTCGCAGCCCCGCGCGGGTACTGCGCGGGCGTCGACCGCGCCGTCGTCACCGTCGAGAAGGCGCTGGACCTGTACGGGCCGCCCGTCTACGTGCGCAAGCAGATCGTGCACAACAAGCACGTCGTGGAGACCCTCGAACAGCGCGGCGCCATCTTCGTCGAGGAACTCGACGAGGTGCCGACCGGCGCCACGGTGGTCTTCTCGGCCCACGGCGTGTCGCCCGCGGTGCACGCGGAAGCCGCCGACAGGGGGCTGAAGACCATCGACGCCACCTGCCCGTTGGTCACGAAGGTGCACCACGAGGCCAAGCGGTTCGCCGCCGAGGGCACCCAGATCCTCCTCATCGGCCACGCCGGCCATGAGGAGGTCGAGGGCACGATGGGGGAGGCCCCCGAGCAGACCATCCTCGTGCAGTCGCCGGCCGACGTCGACGGCCTCGATCTCCCCGAGCACGGCAACCTCGCCTGGCTGAGCCAGACCACCCTCTCGGTCGACGAGACCATGGAGACCGTCGGCCGGCTGCGGGAACGGTTCCCGCTGCTCATGGACCCGCCGTCTGACGACATCTGCTACGCCACCCAGAACCGTCAGCTGGCCGTCAAGCAGATCTCTCCCGGGTGTGACCTGATGATCGTCGTGGGGTCGCGCAACTCGTCGAACTCCGTCCGCCTCGTCGAGGTGGCGCTGGAGGCCGGGGCCAAGGCCTCCTACCGGGTGGACAACGCGGCCGAGATCGACCCGGCTTGGCTCGTCGGCGTGAACTCCGTCGGCGTCACCTCCGGGGCGTCCGTGCCGGATGTCCTCGTCCAGGGGGTGCTCGACTACCTGGAGTCCCAGGGCTTCCCGCCCGCCGTCGAGGAGCGCCTCACGGAGGAGACGCTGCAGTTCGCGCTCCCCCCGGAGCTACGCAAGGACCTGCGCCGCGCAGTCAAGCACTGACGGACGTCACACCAGGAACTGGAAGAAGGGGCTGTCGTAGGCCACCTCCTGCGCCGTCATGCCGCACTCGTCGATCCGCCGCAGCAGGAACGGGTAGTCCCCGGGGTTGCCGAGCTCGACGCCCACCAGCGCCGGGCCGGTCTCCTTGTTGTTGCGCTTGACGTACTCGAAGTAGGTGATGTCGTCCTCGGGGCCGAGCACGGAGTCGAGGAACATGCGCAGCGCCCCGGGCTGCTGCGGGAAGTCGACGAGGAAGTAGCGCTTCCGGCCCTCGTGGATGAGGGAGCGCTCGACGACCTCCGCGTAGCGCGACACGTCGTTGTTGCCGCCGGACAGCAGCACGAGCACGCGCGACCCGGTCGGGATCTGCACCCGGGGACCCACCCCGCCCGTGGGGAGTGCCGCGGCGGCCAGCGCGCCGGCGGGCTCCGCGATGATGCCGTCGGTCTGGTAGAGGTCCAGCATCTCGGAGCAGACCTGGCCCTCCGGCACCCGGACCAGCTCGACCCGGGCCTCCCGGATGACCTCGAAGGTGAAGTCCCCGACGCGCTTGACCGCGGCGCCGTCGACGAATGTGTCGATGTCGTGCAGCACCACCGGCCGGCCGGCCGAGATCGCGGCCGCCACGCAGGGCGCCCCCTCGGGTTCGACGCCGATGATGCGCACCTCGGGGTGGGCGGTCCGCAGCCACGCGGCCGCACCCGCGATGAGACCGCCGCCGCCGACCGGCAGCACGACGACGTCGGGCACGAAGCCCAGCTGCTCGAACGCCTCGACGAGCAGCGTGGCCTGGCCGGCCGCGGTCCGTTCGTCGTTGAACGCCGGCACGAGAACCTTCCCCTGGGCGGCGAGGCGGGCGGCCTCGTCGGAGGCGTCGTCGTAGGACGCGCCGTGGAGGACGAGGTCGATGTGGCCGTGCCCGATCTCCAGGATCCGCTGGCGCTTCTGGCGTGGCGTGGTGTGGGGCACGACGACCGTGGCCTGGATGCCCAGGGCGGCCGCCGAGAACGCGACGCCCTGCCCGTGGTTGCCGGCCGATGCGCAGACGACGCCGGCGCGCTTCTCGTCGTCGGACAGCTGCGCCATGAGGTTGTAGGCGCCGCGCAGCTTGTAGGAGCGCACCGGCTGCAGGTCCTCGCGCTTCAACCAGATCTCGGAACCGGTCGCCCGGCTGAGGCGCGCGTTGAGCTGCACCGGGGTCCGGCCGGCGATGCCGGCCAGGCGGTCCACGGCAGCGGGGATCTGGGCGGCGAGATCGGTGAGGGCGCTCATGGGGCCCATTGTCGTCGTCGCCCGCCGCCGGGGCCAACCGTGTCACGTCGGTGGCACGATGGAGGGAGGCCGACGATGGGAGGTGGTGCTCCGTGGACACGGATCAGACGGGCGCCCCGGGCGGACGCGACGCCGCGTTCCGCCGCCCCGGATCGAGCGCGGGCCCGGCTCAGCCCTGGCTGTTCGGCCGGGAGGACGACACGGGTCAGCCGACACCGCGCCACGGTGACTGGACGACGGCGCGCGCAGCCACCCACCCGCCACCCGAGGGCGACGGCGGAGACTGGCTGCGCGGCCCGGGGCCGGGCGTTCCGGTTGCGGGGCGGCTGGACAGCGACGGGGTCGACGAATCGGCGCCCCGCTGGTTCCGCATCGTCGGGGGAGCTGTGATCCTCCTCGTGGCGGCGTTCGCGCTGGGGGCCATGCTGTCGCGGCCGTGGACCGGGGACGGGCCACCGGGACCGGTGCCGACAGTCACGCGGCGGTAGGGCTCACGTCTCCGTGGTGCCCGTGCGGGGCCGCAGGTGCCGCACCGGGGCGTCGACGAGCGGGGGCTCGTCGACGAGGCCCTCCAGCGCTCCCTGGTCCAGCTGCCGGAGCTCCTCGAACTCCAGCATCTCGGGCACCGCGATCTGACGCGGCGCCTCCGCCGACACCACGGAGA
This sequence comes from Tessaracoccus lapidicaptus, assembly GCF_001693815.1. Lineage (GTDB taxonomy): Bacteria > Actinomycetota > Actinomycetes > Propionibacteriales > Propionibacteriaceae > Arachnia > Arachnia lapidicapta. The sequence continues at coordinate 129,385 of NZ_MBQD01000011.1, forward strand.
CCTCGGGGAGGTCCGACGACACGATCCCCAGCTCCCTGAACTTGCGGGCCGTGACCATGACACGGCCCTCCACCGCGCCCACGGCCTTGTTGTAGTGCCCGAGGGCGCTGCCCAGCGCCCGCCCGAGCTTGTCGAAGTGCCCGCCCAGGGTCGCGAGCCGCTCGTAGAGTTCGCGACCGAGCCGCGAAACCTCTGCGGCGGTCTCTGCGATCGCCACCCGGTGCCAGCTGCTGGCGATCACCTGCAGCTGGGGGATGAGCAGGCCAGGCGAGGCCAGCACGACCTGGCGGCGGGTGGCGTAGTCGTGCAGTGCCGGGTCCTGTTCGAGGGCCAGGCGATAGAACTCGTCCGAGGGCAGGTAGAGCACGACGAACTCGGGCGAGCCGGCGTCGAGCGCCCAGTACGTCTTCCCGGAGAGGTCGTCGACGTGCTTGCGGACGTGCCCGGCGAACGTCTTGAAATACGCCTTCTGGGCCTCCTCGTCCTCCGTGTTGTAGGCCTCGAGTGCCGCCGACAGCGGCACTTTCGAGTCGACGAAGATCACGTTGCCGCCGGGGAGGTTGACCCGCAGGTCCGGCCGGAAGCGGCCGTCCTCGGACGAGTAGGTGCGCTGGGCGTCGAAGTCGCACCGCTCGGTGAGCCCGGAGATCTCGACGATGCGCTTGAGGCTCTGCTCGCCCCAGGCGCCCCTGACCTGCGGGGTGCGCAGCGCGTTGCTGAGGCTCATGGTCTCCCGCCGGATCGCGTCTCCCGAGAGGCGCACGGCCTGCACCTGCTCCCCGAGTTCGGCGGCCATGCGGACGCGCTCCTTCTCCACCTCCTGCAGCCGCTCCTGCAGCTGGCGCAGCCCGTCGGTAAGGGGAGAGACCAGCTGTTCGGTGGCCTTGAGCCGGGCCGAGGCCGCCTCGTCGGCCTGCCTGGACTGGCGCTCTAGCGACTCGGCCGACAGCACCTTGAACCGGTCGAGCAGGGCCTCCCGGTCCGCCGCGAGCTGCTCGGCGCGGTGCAGGGCCGCGTCCCTTTGTGCCGTCACCGCCGCCACCTCCGCGGCGACCTCGGCGTCACGGCCCTGGCCCTCCGCGAGCCGGCGTTCTGCGTCCGCGACGGCGGCCCGCAGCTCGGCCTTCTCCGCGAGGTGCTGTGCGACCTCCGCCTTGACCAGCGCGGTCTCCTCCCGTACCCGCGACGCCTCCTGCCATGCCCGGGCCGACTCCTGCCGCGCGTCCGACAGCGCCAACTGTTCGGCTGCTCGAGCCTGCTGGGCCGCCTGGTCTGCCTCGCGCGCCGCTTCCGCCGCGCCCCGCCGTCGCCCGACGACGATGCCTCCGGCGAGGCCGGCGGCGAGGGCGATGAGGGCCAGGAGAATGGCGGTGAGAACGTCCATGTCCCCACTCAATCAGAGCCCCCCGACAAAACCGTGCTGCCACTCCGCCGACCCGGCGCGGCGCCCCGGCTGAGGGCCCGACTACGGTGGGACGCATGTTCGCCGACGCCTCGCTGCACACCGATGACCTGGCCGCCTTCGTCGCCGCCTCACCCACCTCACTCCACGCGGGGGAGGAGCTGGCCGCCCGCCTCCGGGCGGCGGGGTTCGAGGAGCTGGACCCGCGGCGGCCGTGGCCGGCGGTGGCCGGGCGGCGGTTCGTGCGGCGGGGCGGCTCCGTCGTGGCCTGGGTGGCTCCCGAGGAGCTCGATGACGAGGCCGGATTCCGGATCGTCGGCACCCATACCGACTCTCCCACCTTCAAGATCAAGCCCGGTGCGCCCATCCGCTCGGCGGGCTGGGTGCAGGCCGGCGTGGAGATCTACGGCGGGCCTCTCATCAACTCCTGGCTCGACCGCGACCTGGGCGTCGCGGGGCAGCTGGCCACCGTCGACGGCGCCACCCACCTCGTGCGGACCGGCCCCGTCGCAAGGATCCCGCAGCTGGCGATCCACCTGGACCGGTCCGCCAACGAGAAGCTGACCCTGGACAAGCAGAGCGCCACGCAGCCGGTACTCGGCGTGGAGGTCGCCGTCGACCTGCTCGCGCACCTCGCGGGAATCGCGGGGGTGGAGCCCAGCGACGTGGTGGCGCACGACCTGGTCCTGTTCGACACCCAACGCCCGGCCCTCATCGGCCTGGAGGGCGAGTTCCTGGCGTCGGGGCGCCTCGACAATCTGGCCTGCACGCACGCGGGGCTGGCGGCCATCGAGTCGGTGCGCCCGGGCGGCGATGTCGCGGTGTTCGTCGCGTTCGACCACGAGGAGGTCGGCTCCGCCACGACCACCGGCGCCGGCGGGCCGGTGCTGCAGGACGTGCTGGACCGCATCGCGGCCGGCTACGGCCTCGGCCTGGACCAGACGCGGGCCATGCTCGCGCGATCCAGCTGCATCTCCGCCGACACCGGGCACCTGGTGCACCCGAACTACCCGGGCCACCACGACCCGGTGAACCGGCCGCTGCCCAACCAGGGACCGCTGCTCAAGCTCAACGCCAACCAGCGCTACGCGACCGACGCCGTGGGCGCCGCGATCTGGCACCGGGCGTGCGCCGAGGCGGGGGTGCCCACGCAGCCGTTCGTGTCGAACAACGCGGTCCCCTGTGGGTCGACCATCGGCCCCATCACCGCCACCCGGCTCGGCATCACCACCGTCGATGTGGGTGTCGGTCTGTTGAGCATGCACTCCGCGCGCGAACTGTGCGGGGTCAAGGACCCGTGGTACCTGGCGCGCGCCGTCGAGGCGTACTGGCAGGGCGCCTGAGGCCGTTCGCTGAGGTCGCTCCCGGTGCACCGGCTGGGCCCGAGAATGCGACGCTAGTGGCATGTGGTTCGAGTCCTGGTCCATCCTCCTGCGCATCCTGCTCGTCGGCAGCGCCACGTACCTGACGCTGATCGCGCTGCTCCGATTGACGGGCAAACGCACACTCAGCCAGCTGAACGCCTTCGACTTCATCGTCACGGTCTCGATGGGGTCCGTGCTGGCGACGGTCCTCACCAGTGCGGACACGACGTGGGCCCAGGGAATCACGGCGCTGGGTCTCCTCGCGGCGCTGCAGTTCGTGGCCGCCTTCCTGGCGTCCCGCTGGTCACCCTTCCGGAGCGTGGTCACCTCGCGGCCCGCGATCCTGTTGTTCGACGGCGACGTGCGCCCAGACGAGTTGGCGCGCCACCGTTTGACGGAGTCCGAGCTCTACCAAGCCGTCCGCATGAGCGGCACAGGTGACCTATCCCAGGTCAAGGCCGTGGTCCTCGAGACCAACGGGACCTTCAGCGTCATCACCCGCGACAAGTATGGCGAGGGGAGTGCGCTGCAGGACTCGCTGCTCGGGGAGGGCGACTCCCCACACGGGTGACCGGTCGCCGCATGAGGAAGCACCCTGATGTGACAAGGGGGGATGGCGGGTGTTCGGCCAACGTCGCCTCGGCCGGTAGGCTGGCCCCTCGTGGCACTCACCATCGGAATCGTCGGCCTCCCCAACGCCGGCAAGTCGACCCTGTTCAACGCGCTCACCCGCAACGACGTGCTCGCGGCGAACTATCCGTTCGCGACGATCGAGCCCAACGTCGGCGTCGTCGGCGTGCCGGATCCCAGGCTCGCGAAGCTGGCCGAGCTGTACGGGTCGGAACGCATCGTCCCCGCGACCGTCAGCTTCGTCGACATCGCCGGCATCGTGAAGGGGGCCTCGCAGGGTGAGGGGATGGGCAACGCCTTCCTCGCCAACATCCGCGAGGCCGACGCGATCTGCCAGGTCACCCGCGTGTTCGATGACGAGGACGTCACGCACGTCGACGGTGAGGTCAACCCCGCCAACGACATCGACACCATCACCACCGAGCTGATCCTCGCCGACCTCGCCACCGTCGAGAAGGCGCTGCCGCGCGTCGAGAAAGAGGCGCGAATCAAGAAGGAGTCCCAGCCGAGGCTCGCGGCCTACCAGGCAGCCAAGGACGCGCTCGAGCACGGAAAGGGCGTGCGCGCAGCGGGCCTCGACGTGGAGGAGCTCCGCGACCTCTTCCTGCTCACCGCCAAGCCGTACCTCTACGTCTTCAACTGCGACCAGGACGAACTCGGCGACGAGGATCTCAAGGCCCGCATGCGCGAGCTCGTGGCCCCGTCGGAGGCCATCTTCCTCGACGCGAAGTTCGAGTCGGAGCTGGTCGAGATGGAGGAGGACGAGGCCCGCGACTTCCTCGCCGAGATGGGTGTGGACGAGCCGGGGCTCGACGTGTTGGCCCGCGTCGGCTACGACACGCTCGGCCTCCAGAGCTACCTCACGGCCGGCCCCAAGGAAGCCCGCGGGTGGACCATCCCCAAGGGGGCGACGGCGCCCGAGGCGGCCGGGGTCATCCACACCGACTTCCAGAAGGGCTTCATCAAGGCCCAGGTCATCAGCTTCGACGACCTCATGGCGGCCGGCTCCGAGGCCGCGGCCAAGGCGGCGGGCAAGATGCGGCTTGAGGGCAAGGACTACGTCATGCAGGACGGCGACGTCGTGGAGTTCCGGCACGGAGCAACCTCTGCCTCCGGCAACAAGAAGTAGGCGCTGGCATGGCAGAAAGCACCACTGAGAACTTGTTCCGCGAGTTCTACGGGGCCTCGACGTTCATCGAGAAGCGCGACATCCCGAAGAAGTTCGGCTTCCGTTCCAAGCGCAAGGGCTCGACGGACGACGAGGTCGACGCGGCGTCGAGGGCGCAACAGGTCGTCGCCTGGCAGACCCTGACGCCCGAAGCGCTCGCCTTCCAGCACTGCCTCTCGGCTCAGGGCGACGGCTCGTAGCCGTGCATTGACGCGCGTGCCGTGCCCCGCCCTGATCCCCGTTCAGGGGCACGGCTCTACGACGTGGGACGGACGGACATCGGGGCCCCGTGTGATCGACCAGTACCTCGAGAGAATGGTTGTTTGCCCGAATGCACGTGTCGGACGCAAAGGCCGTATTCGACTGTCGTGTAGCCTTCCGGATCGACCCGTCTAGTAAGGAATATTGCAGGACATAGTTTTAAGACACCTTGGCGGTGTCTGGGCGCACCCAGGGACCGTCTCGCCCACAGTCCCGGCAACTGGTCGGTTTCAGGACACGAGAGTCGACCGACTTCTGAACGGGTCGGAAGGCACCCCGCCCAATATTCTTTGGGCATGCAGCCAGTCGTGATCATCGATACGAACGCCCTCTACGGCCGGAAGCCGTTCACTCAGGCGTACAGCGTGCGGTTGCTGGCTCTCGCCGAGTCCGGACACGTCAGGTTGATCGTCCCGGAGGTGGTCCTGCTCGAACTCTCGAGGCAGTGGCTCGAGGAGGTGCAGGGGAAGTCGGCCGAGGTCCTTACGGGAGTGAAGAAGCTCAACGAGGCATTCGTCGAGTTTGAACTCGGGCAGGTCGGGCTCGAAGTCCCCAAGCCTGACCGAACTGCGTTCTACGACTATGCCGAGAACTTGTTCCGCTCCAAGCGTGCCGAGATCCCATCGCCGCCCGAAGTGTCCGTAAGAGATCTCCTGGCCAAGGAGATCGAGGTCAGGAAGCCATTCGCCAGACAGGGCACCGGCTTCCGCGACGCGCTGATCTGGGAGACCGTTCGCGAGCTCTGCGCCGACCTGGACGATCCGGAGACACCGGTTGTATTCGTCACGAACAACCACACGGACTTCTGCGACAGGAAGGGCGGCAGCCTCCACCCGGACCTGAGGGAGGACCTCGCTGCAAGTCAGGCCTTCGACGTCGTCCCCTCGCTCCGCCACCTGCTGGACCATGAGGCAGTCGCACCGCTTGCTGAGGCCTTCCGTGTAATCGAGGACACCTTCACCCCGGATCGCCTCGAGGAGCTGGTCGACAGCGCAATCGCAGACCTGCACGGCGTCGACGTCGAAGAGGCGCTCGGCGTACACGTCGGCGACGGCATGTACGAAGTGCCGATCAGTACAGGGCTCAGTGGCGCTGCATTCGAGGAGATCATGTTCGAGGAGGACACCATCTCCTCCGAGATCTACCGAGCCGGGGACGAGCTGACAATCCGCGTAACGGTGGACGCCGACTGCAGCTTCGACGGCTACATCGACAAGAGCGACTACTTCCTCCACGACGAGGCTCCTGGGTTCTCTGTGTTGGAGGACTGGAACGACTACGTCTTCAGGGCATCCGTGCTAGGGCGGCTGCGCTTCACGTTCAGCGCGTCCTTCACCGAGGCGACCATGGAGGACATCGTGCTGTCGCTCGACGAGGCTGAAGAGATCTGAACGCCGCGAGGTCGTTCACCGCATCCGCTCGGTCAGCTGGTCGAAGAACTCGGCGAGCATCGTGCCTGCGTCGTCTCGCATCAGCTCCGCTCCACCGAATCGGTAGACCTCGTACCCAGCAAGCCTGAGCCGGCGGTCTTCTGCAACCATCTCGCTGTACAGCGCTGGGCTCGCGGTGTCGCCGTTCGCGTAGTGCTGCTTCCCATCCACCTCCAGCACCACGCGATGCCGACTGGAGAACAGGATGAGGAAGTCCATCCGCTGCCGAGCCAGCGGGCTGCCGCTCTGGCCAGAGGTCTGCCTGGCGCGTTGGGTCGCAGGATCGAAGTGCAGGTAGACCTGCGGGATCAGGGCCGGGATGTCGAAACCATCCTTGTAGCGAGCGGCGTAAGCATCGAACACCTGCAACTCGACCGGGTTGTCGTCCAGGGAAGCCCGCAGACGCTGGTGCAGGTCCAGCCCGATGTCGCGTGCTGGCACCGCGTCGTCGAAGCCCTGGCGCTTGCGCCACCACTCGATCAGCGTGCTGTACGACAGCCCGTCTGCAGGAATTGGCTGGTCGAAGATCAGGCAGAACTCGGCATTGCGCACGATCTCGATGTCGTTGTTGAGGGCGTCCCGGAGTACCAGATCAGGCTTGGGTCCGTTGGCCGCGAAGATCAGGTTCTTGGCTGGCGACCCCACCCCGCCGCCGCGGTCGTACTCGTTGAGCAGGGCCTCCAAGTCCTCCAGCAGCGTGCCGGTCACCTCGAGCTCCGTGGTGATGCGCCGTGCGAGGGCTACTAGGCGGGGAAGGTCCCAGCCGTGGGTGTAGCCCTGGATGACAGCGCGCTTGGTGAAATCCGTATCGGTCGGTTGGCTGTCGGCCAGGAGCCAGGGCAGCTTCAGCTCTTCGTCCAGCACTACTTCGAGGTCGCGACGCGTGTAGCTGTGGATGAGCGCTTCCTCGATCGCGCTGCGGAAGGAGCGCGACGAGACCTTCACCGGCACCTTCGGTGCGTCGGCGAGGACCCCCTCGAAGAAGTTGAAGCTGTTCATCCCACCATTGTCGCCGCCGGGCCCGACTGATGGGTGGAGGCCAACCAGGCGCAGCGAACCCCGGCAGCGTCGCCACCGGAGTCCGGGTCCGTCCTACTTCTGTACTTCTTCGCCTGCGTCGTCCACGGTCATCGGAGCCAGCAGCGACTCCAGACCTCCCGCACTACTGGCTCGACCGCCTCGTGCTTCCTCCCCGTGGAGCTTCACCGCTCGCGGCTTCTGGGTTGACGCCGAGCCTGTCTCCGACTCGGTGCAGCCGGTCAGCCCGAGCACTGCCGTTCCCAGCAGCAGTGCGGCTATCGGCCTCTTCATGTCCCCTGGATGTAGAGAGGCCCCGGCTTCCACCGGGGCCTTCTGGTCGATTTCCTAGCCGCAGGGGCTGTCCGGATGCGCTGGCCGGAAGGTCGTTCCCGTCAACCTCAGAGAGGTCCAGCGGCTTGCTCGGATCGGCTTCCATGGTCTCGGGATCGGCAGCATGCGCCTGCCGGAGTTCAGCCCCGGCCGACCTCCTTACCGCCTGGCGCTTCGAAGACGAGCTGATTGCCCTTGATGACGCCCAGATGCTCCTTGACCAGTGTCGGAGCGCCGTCCTCGCAGGTATAGGTGCTGAGGGTGGCGTTGCCCTGGTCGTCAACGACCAGCCGCTGGCCGTGGTCATTGCCGAAGGTGTAGGCGTGGAAATACGTGCCCTGTTCGAGCGACACGGTGGCCGGTGCAGCGATCGTGCTGCAGTTCCCTCGCAAGAGAGGGTTGTGTGCGCAGGCGTGGGTGCGCATGTGCACGAACCCCCAAATCATCCGTCACATAAGTAACAAGTACAGCAAGTACCCTGTCTGACCTGCCTGTTTGGGTGTTGCCGATGGTGTTTCTGATGGTCAAGACATCCGTAACATCCGTAACGCTTCGCCTGCACCCCTCCACTGGCTCGCGACGTCGGCGCACCATCTCGCATGCACCACGGGCGGCACCTGCCTCGTGCTCACCCTCATCTCTGACCTCTCCTCCATGACGTGGAACTCTGACGAATGAAGACCGAGGCCCGCTGGCCGACAGGCCGGATCTCCTTGCCAGCATGTGATCCCGCGTGCTCGTCAGCACCTTTACCCGGCTGAGGTGGCTCGTGCCGGCAGTGCCGCCGGCATGCCCCAGTGACATGGCAGGATCGAGCCATGGATGTCCTCGCGCTGGTGATCTCGGCCCTGTCGCTGCTCGTCGCCGGCGTCGGCACCTACCAAGCGAACAAGCGCGCCAACGAGGCACTCGCCGAGTCGCGCAAGGCGGCCGAGGACGCACGCTGGTTCGCGGTGCAGGAAGCCGTGCAGCGCCTCATCGGGTTCGATCCCACCGCAGAGCCGGTGGGGGAGCGGCTGGCCAACCTGCGCATCACGTCGATCGCGCTCGTGGACCAGCTCGAAGGCTGGGACGGCATCGACTCATGGCTGGAGGCCGAGCGCACTCTGGGCGCGACCATCGGCCGGCAGGTGATGAAGGCGGCCAAACCCGGCGACACCGTTGAGCGGCGGGTGCGGAACCTCGACCCGCTGATGAGCTGGGCGCACGCGCTGAGCAGTAACCTGCGCCATTTCCGATCAGTCGGCCACGATGCCGCAAGCCTCGCCAAGCTCCAGGCCAACGCCGAGGAGCACGTCAAGGACATCCATGCACGCCACGGCTGGGATCTGCCGCCTCGGACCAACCCTCGGATCCAGCCGTTGGAGTAGATCTTTTTGCTTGGCAGCGGAGCGATAGCAACAAGGCGTCGTGGACCGCCTGCAGGCCCCGCCGCGGTCGCGATGGATGTCGCCGTCTACTGGCACACTGAGGTCATGCCTCGGGTTACCCTCACAGCTGGAAACGACTTGGTCCAGCGTCTCGCGGGTGAGACCGATCCGGTCCGAGCGGTCATCGAGCTTATCTGGAACAGCCTTGATGCTGACGCCAACGAGGTGTCGGTTATTCTCGACCGCAACGTCGCGGACGGCATTGTCGGCGTCACCGTCCGCGATGACGGCCTCGGCATGAGCCCGGAACGGGTCGAACAGGACTTCAAGTGGGTGGGGAACTCCTGGAAGCTCGGGGCACGCGTCACCGAGCGCGAGAAGCGACCCCTGCACGGCAGGCTCGGCCAGGGGCGTCTGCGCGCCTTCGCGCTGGGAACCCGCATCACCTGGGAGACCGTTGGCCAGGAGGCCACGGGCGCGTTCAAGAAGACTCGTGTGTCGTCGACAATCGACCATCGCAACGACTTCTCCGGCCCCGATCCTGTCGATGCCCAGGGGCCGACCTACACGGAGTTCCGAGCTGAAGGCCGCGACTCGCTCGGCCGGCTCGAAGGCGACTCTGCGCGGCCGCGCATCGGTGCCGCCCTCGCTCTGCATCTGCTGACTTTCCCGACGATCGAAGTCCGGTACGACGGAGTCAAGATCGACCCCGCCGCAAACATCGAGCGCGAGATGACGCACGAGCTGAAGTGGTCCTTCGACGGAGCCGACCGCCGCGCCGCACTGAGAGTCGTCGAGTGGCGGGATGTGCAGGGCCGGACACTCTATCTCTGCGACGAGAAGGGCGTTCCCGTCGATGAGACGCCGATCAGGCGCTTCGCCGACTTCAACTTCGCTGCGTACGTCCTTTGGGCGGACATGGCGGAGCATGCCAACGAGGTGCTGCTCGTCGATATGGAGCAGGAGGCCTCCCTGCTCGGATCCCTGATGCAGGTCGTGGACTCCACGCTCGAGGACCACTTCGAGGCTCGCCGGGCCGAGCAGCGTCGCGAGCTCGTCGGTCGCTGGAAAGAGACCAAGACCTACCCCTACGAAGGCGATCCCGCCTCGGAGGAGGAAGTGGTTGAGCGAGCGACTTTCGATGTCGTCGCGACCGCTGTTCGCCGGCACATTCCCAAGACCCGCGGCCAGGAGAAGCTGACGCTTGGTCTCCTCAAGGACACGCTCCAACGGAACCCTGACGGCGTCAAAACGCTCCTGAACCAGTACGTCGGGCTCACCGAAGGCGAGAGCGAAGAACTCGATCGACTTCTTGAGCGCACGCCGCTCTCAAGGCTCATCCGGGCGACTACCGACGTGACCGACCGCCTGGACTTCCTGAGCGCTCTTCGCGAGATCGTCTTCAACCCCGAAGCCAAGGGGCTGGTCAAGGAGCGCGACCACCTGCACAAGATCCTGGAGCGCGAGAGCTGGGTATTCGGGGAACAGTTCAACATGATGAGCTCTGAGATCGGTCTCACCCGAGCGCTCGAGCAGCACCTCAGCATGCTTGGCCGCGAGGGGGAGCCCACTACGAAGGTCACGAAGACCGATGGCAGCCAGGGTCGCCTGGACTTGATGTTCTCCCTGGCTGCGCCCGAGCACGAGACGAAGCGGCATCTGGTCGTGGAGCTGAAGGTCCCCTCTGTGGTTGCGTCGTACAAGGAAGCCAACCAGATCAAGGGCTATGCGCGTGCGATCGTCGAGGACCCGCAGTTTGCCGGCACACACACCGTCTGGGACTTCGTGCTCGTCGTGAGCGACTACAACAACGACGTGCGGCGCGACATCAACCAGCGTGGCCGTGAGTCGGGGTTGCTCGACGAGTCCGAGCTCGACCCGAACTCCCCATTGCGCTACCGGGTTTGGGTGCGGCGCTGGTCGGAGATCCTCGAGTCCGCGGACCAGCGCTTGCTCTACTACAAGCGCGGCCTGCAGCACGATGCCTCGCTCATCGACGTCAAGCGCTATCTGCGTGATCACCACGCGGACGTGCTGCCGGAGGGGTTGTTCTCGGAGGATGGCCCGAGCTAGATCGGCTGCCCGCCTGGTTCCGAAAGGAAGTCGCATGCCTATGAAGGCGCACGTACGGTTGCCGCACGTGATTGATGCTGCCCAGCAACTTGCCGGTGGCCTTGAGAACCCCTGTCGCCTCGTAACGCTTCATCGCGATATTGACCAGCTGCACGATGACGACGGCAATAGGCTTGGGCAGTCCAAGAAGCAGCATGCCTTGCGTTGGGCGGTGTTCACCATGGCCTATGGGGCGATTGAGGCATTCTTCAACGACATCTTGAGAGGCAATGACGACACCCGCGTCATCCCTTTGAAACCCTGGCAGACTCCGTGATGCCGGCACGAAGCAAGACGTTCGTCTCTTCACGAACGAATGGGCTGTGCGAACCCGCGCACTTCTTCAGGATCGACCCGGGCGGCGCTCTCGCTGGGTCGTCTACTCGGGAACGCAGGAGCTCAACGCGTACCTCGCCGACATGAAAATGCTTCGAGATCTTCTGAACCACGGTCAGGATCCTCGTTCGGTCTCAAATACGTCTGGCGCGCTCTGGCCGCTCGCGGACGGCAGGAACTCGATGCGCCTCATGGGTGCAGAGGGATTCATTCAGGCATGCTGTGACCTCGCGTCGCATACGGTGGTCGCATACGGTGGTTGCGCCGCAGATCTGCCAAAATGGCCCGAGCCAAAACGGGCAGGTCTGGCTGCAGAGCCGAAGCCCGACCTCGAGCTCGTGCCGTAGTCGCGTGGACACCAGTACGCGTCGGTCAAGAACTCACAGGATGGTATGTGCCGGAACTCGGTGGAGTTCCGCTTCAACGTCTAGTGATTGAACCGACCGTCGCACGCCGAGCGCCGGTTCGCCGTCAGCGGACGTTCCCGGTAGGGCTGGTGCGGGTGGGTAACGTTGGCAGGCGTCAGGCCAGCACCGAGGAGAACTCATGGATCCCGCCCGCATCGTCCCCGACGACCAGATCTGGGACGCCATCAAGCAGGAGTGCGCCGACGCCGCGGCGAACGAGCCGCTGCTGGCCGGCTTCCTCCACACGGTGGTCCTCAGCCAGCCCGGTCTCGAGGATGCGCTCAGCCTGATCCTCGCCGCGAAGCTCGACAACAGCACGCTGCCGGCCCTCAGCCTGCGCGACATCATCCACGACGTCATCCTCGAGGACGAGTCCATCCAGCGCGCCATCCGCGCGGACCTGCAGGCCGTGGTGTCCCGCGACCCCGCCTGCCCCGGCTACGCCAACCCGCTGCTCTACTTCAAGGGTTTCCAGTCGATCCAGGCCTACCGGGCCGCCCACTACTACTGGCAGCACGACCGCAAGCCCTTGGCCCTGTACCTGCAGAGCCGCATCTCGGAGGTCTTCGCCGTCGACATCCATCCCGGGGCCCGCATCGGCAAGGGCATCATGTTCGACCACGCAACAAGCGTGGTGATCGGCGAGACAGCAGTGGTCGAGGACGACTTCTCCATGCTGCACGAGGTCACGCTGGGCGGCTCCGGCAAGGAGGGCGGTGACCGTCACCCCAAGATCGGGCGCGGCGTCATGATCGGTGCCGGGGCCAAGGTGCTCGGCAATATCCGCGTCGGAGAAGGGGCGAAGATCGGCGCGGGCAGCGTCGTGCTGCACGAGGTCCCGCCCCACACCACGGTGGCGGGGGTCCCGGCGAAGGTCGTCAACGTGCCGGCGTCGGCGCTGCCGGCCTTCGACATGGACCAGAGCATCGACGACGACGACGAGGAACCGGCCGGGAGCGTCTCGGAGCACACCTGGTGACGCCGCCCCGTCCGCGGCGCTAGCGTGAAGCATGCGGATCAACGACATCATCACAGCCAAGGGCACCACCGTCATCACCGCGCGCTCGGCTCAGCGGGTCTCGGACCTGGTCCGCGTCCTCGCCGAGCACCGCATCGGTGCCGTGGTGGTCACCGACGACGGCGACATGGTCGAGGGCATCGCCGGTGAACGCGACGTCGTCCGGGCACTCGCGGAGCGCGGCGCCGCCGCGCTCGACGCCACCGTCGGGGAGATCATGGACCGCGACGTGCATGTCTGCGTGCCCGACGACGACATCGCGACCGTCGCCGGGACCATGACCGAGTTCCGGTGCCGGCACATGCCGGTGATGCTCGACGGGCGCTTCGTCGCCATCGTCAGCATCGGGGACATCGTCAAGAGCCGGATCGACCAGCTGCAGACCGAGCACGAGTACCTGCTGCACTACGTGCACGGCGAGTGAGGGTCACTCCACCCAGTCGACGCGCTCCTCGCGCAGGGCGGTGACGACGTCGGCCACGCCGTCGGGATGGACGGCCGCGACCAGGCCGCTCAGGACCCGGGTGTCGAAGCCCTCCCGCGCCGCGTCGACGGCGGTGGCCCGCACGCAGTAGTCCGTGGCGATGCCGCACACGTCGACGTCCGTGATGCCCTGCTCACCGAGCCACCGGGCGAGCCCCACGCCGTCGTCGGTGCCCTCGAACCCGGAGTAGGCGGCGGCGTAGGAGCCCTTGTCGAACACCGCATCGAACGCGACGCCTCGCAGCGCGGGGTGGAGTTCCTGGCCGGGGGTGCCGACGACGCAGTGCGGGGGCCAGGTGTCGACGTAATCCGGCTCGTCGGAGAAGTGGGTCCCGGGATCGACGTGGTGGTCGCGCGTCGCGACGACCTTGCGGTAGCCGTGGTCGCCGGCCAGCAGCGCCGCGACGCGCTCGGCCACCGCGTTGCCGCCCGTGACGCCGAGCGCACCGCCCTCGCAGAAGTCCACCTGTACGTCGACGACGATGAGCGCTCTTCCCACGGCCGCCCCCTTTCCGGTTCGATCCGCCCAGCCTAACGGCGGTAGCCTCCGGGCATGGACCGACGCATCCACGTGACCGCCGTGGTGCTGCGCGACGCCGCGGGGGCCGTGCTCCTCGTCCGCAAGCGCGGCACGGCCATGTGGATGAACCCGGGGGGCAAGCCGGAAGCAGGGGAGTCGCCGGAGGCCTGCGGTGCACGCGAGGTCGCCGAGGAACTCGGGCTGAGCCTGGACCCGGCCCTGCTGGTCCCGCTCGGCCTGTTCGAGGCCGCCGCGGCGAACGAGCCCGACCATGTCGTCGTCGCGCACGTGTTCGCCTGGCCCGATCCGGTCGAGGGGCCGGTGCATCCCGCGGCCGAGATCGACGCCGTGCGCTGGTCCGACCCGTTCGACGCCGGCCTGCTCCGGGCGGACCCGACGCTGGCGCCCCTCTACGCCGACGTCATCGCCCCGCGGCTGGGCGCGGTGCCACCGCGACCGTGAGCCCCAGCGTGTGGCTCCCGGCGGCCGGGATCGCCACGGCGCCGCCCTGCACGCACCCGTACTCGACGCACGCGAACTCCCGCCACTGCCCGTCGGCCACCTGCGCACCGCCCGGCCCCGGGTTCCACACCACCACGTTGCGCGCCCCGGCTCCGGACAGCCGAAGCTCGCGCGCCCCGTCGGTCAACCGGGTGGGCGGGGCCGCGGCGTACACGCGGTCGACGGCGCGGCCGACCCCCACCGGGGCGAATTCGACCCCCCGTGCGGCGCCCTGCGCGTAGTCGACGAACCGCACGCCGTCGAGCCCCGTCACCGTGGCCTCGGGCGCCTCACAGCGCAGGTACGGGTGCAGCGCGATGTCGACGACCGTGTCGCGGGTCGGACTGTCGACGGTGAGCTCCAAGCGAAGTCGCCGGGCGTCGGCGGTGACGTCGAGCCGGTAGCCCAGGTCGTCCGGGTAGTGCCCCGCGCCGGGCAGGTGGGCGAACGCCGGGGACTCCACGGCCAGCCGCACCCGCGCCCCCCGCTCGTCCGACGTCACCTCAAGGGTCCGCCACGGCACCCGCGACACGAGCCCGTGCGTGAAGGGCACCGGGAACGCGCCCCGGCCGGAGCCGAACCACGGCGCGCACACGGGGATCCCGCTGTGCCACATCGACCCCGGGACGAGCCGCGCCTCCCGGGCGGTGAACAGGACCTCGTCGTGCCCGGCGGGCCGCCAGCCCAGGACGCACGCGCCCAGCTCGGCGACGCGCAGCCGTCCCCAGGGGCCGCTCAGGTCGTGGATCTCCATGGCCGACCACGCTAGCGGCCCGGCGCCGCGCTGCCCCTAGCATGTGGCCATGCCGCTCATCCGCCCCGCGCAGTCGTCCGACATCCCGGCGATCACGGACATCTACAACGAGGCAGGGGTGGGCACGACGGCGTCCTACGCGCTGGAGCCTGTCACCGTCGACAACCGGCGGGAGTGGTGGCGGCGGCTGACTGCGGCCGACTGCCCGGTGCTGGTCCTCGAGGACGACGGCCACGTCGTCGGCTTCGCCAGCTACGCGCAGTTCCGGCCGCTGGCGGGCTACGCCCACACGATGGAGCACAGCGTCTACATCCGCAGCGGCCGACGCTCGTCCGGGGCGGGGCGGATGCTGATGCAGGCGCTCCTCGACTATGCCCGGGGTCGGGGCGTCCACGTCATGGTGGGTGTCGTCGACGGCGCCAACGAGGACTCGCTCGCGTTCCACCGGAAGCTGGGCTTCGAGGAATCGGGCCGGCTGCCCGAGGTCGGGCGGAAGTTCGGGCGGTGGCTCGACGTGGTGTTCATGACCCGGATCCTCGACGACTCCCACTGACCCACGGCCCCAGCCGCCCGGTTAGCATGTCACGCATGGCTTATCACGCGGACGCGACAGACCTGGCGGACAAGGAGGTCCTCACCTGGGAGGGCTTCGGAGCAGCGCAGCGCGAGATCGCCCAGGCGGTCGCCGACTCCGGATTCCACCCCACGGTCATCGTGGCGGTCGCCCGGGGCGGCATGGCCGTCGCCGGCGCGCTCACGTACTCGCTGGGCGTGAAGCTGACCGACGCGATCAACGTCGAGTTCTACACCGACGTGGATCAGACCCTGCCGGATCCGATCCTGCTGGCCCCGATGCTCGACACCGAGTCGATCACCGGCAAGAAGATCCTCGTCGTCGACGACGTGGCCGACTCGGGACGCACCCTCGGCCTCGTGATCAAGCTGCTGCGCGGCTTCGGGGCCGACGTGCGGAGCGCCGTGCTTTACGCGAAGCCCTCCACGCTGGTGCAGCCGGACTTCGTCTGGCGCACCACGGACCGGTGGATCGTGTTCCCGTGGTCCGCGGAGCCCCCGGTCACGGCCCGCGACGCCTGAGCATCTGCCCAACCTGCCCGGGGGCGGGGCAACGGACTGGAACCGGGGGGTGAGCCGAAATGACGCACGCTAGGCTTACGCCCGAGACCGCGCAGCACCGTGGACACCGCTGCCGCGCCACGACCCAAGTAAGGAACCGCAACGTGACTCTTGAGTGGACCGACCAGGACTCGCGGGCCGTCGACACCGCCCGCATCCTCGCCGCCGACGCCGTCGAGAAGGTCGGCAACGGACACCCGGGCACCCCGATCTCCCTGGCGCCCGTCGCCTACCTGCTCTACCAGAAGGTCATGAACACCGACCCGACCGACGACCTCTGGCTCGGCCGTGACCGGTTCGTGCTGTCGGCGGGCCACGCGTCGCTCACGCAGTACACCCAGCTGTACCTGGGCGGCATGGGCCTCGAGCTCGACGACATCAAGGCGCTGCGCACGTGGGGTTCGCGGACGCCCGGGCACCCGGAGTACCACCACACCAAGTTCGTCGAGTGCACCACCGGCCCGCTCGGCGCCGGCATCTCCAACGCGGTCGGCATGGCCATGGCGGCCCGCCGTGAGCGCGGCCTCTTCGACCCCGAGGCCCCCGAGGGCGAGAGCGTCTTCGACCGCCAGGTCTACGTCATCGCCGGCGACGGCTGCCTGCAGGAGGGCATCTCGTCCGAGGCGTCCTCGCTCGCCGCGACGCAGAACCTCGGCAACCTCACGATGATCTACGACGACAACCGCATCACCATCGAGGGTGAGACGGACATCTCCTTCACCGAGGACGTCAGCGCCCGCTACGAGGCCTACGGCTGGCACGTCGCCCACGTCGACTGGACCAACGGGGGCACCGAGTACCGCGAGGACATGGACGCGCTCTACGCCGCCATCGAGGAGGCGAAGGCCGTCACCGACAAGCCGAGCTTCATCAAGCTCACCACCGTCATCGGCTGGCCGCTGCCCAACAAGCAGGGCATGCACGCCGTGCACGGCTCCAAGATCGGCGGCGACGAGATCGCGGCCATGAAGGAACTGCTGAAGTTCCCGCAGGAGCCCTTCGCGATCGACACCGACATCGTCGACTACGCCCGCCGCAACGCTGCCGAGCGCGGCCGTGCGGCCCGCGCCGCCTGGGACGAGAAGTACCAGGCGTGGCGGGACGCGAACCCGGAGCGCGCCGCGCTGCTGGACCGCGCCGCGGCCCGCAAGTTGCCCGAGGACCTGAGCCTGCCGGTGTTCGAGGAGGGCAAGAAGTCCACCCGCGCCGCGTCCGGCGAGGTGCTGTCGGCGCTGGCGTCCCAGCTGCCCGAGCTGTGGGGCGGCTCCGCCGACCTCGCCGGCTCGAACAACACCACCATGAAGGGCGAGCCCAGCTTCCTGCCCACCGAGCGCGCCACGCACGACTGGCCCGGCAACCCCTACGGGCGCACGCTGCACTTCGGCATCCGCGAGCACGCCATGGGCGGCATCCTCAACGGCATCAACCTCTCGGGGCTGACCCGCGCCTACGGCGGCACCTTCCTCGTGTTCGCCGACTACATGCGTCCCGCGGTGCGCCTGGCCGCCATCATGGGCGTGCCCACGGTGTTCGTATGGAGCCACGACTCGGTCGGCGTCGGCGAGGACGGGCCCACGCACCAGCCCATCGAGCACCTGGCGTCGCTGCGGGCCATCCCCGGCGTGGACATCGTCCGCCCGGCGGACGCCAACGAGACCTCCGTCGCGTGGGGCGAGATCCTGCGGCGCACCGAGCGTCCGTCCGGCATCATCCTCTCCCGCCAGGACCTGCGCACCATCCCGCGCGGCGAGAAGTACGCCTCGGCGGAGGGTGTGGCCAACGGTGGGTACGTCGTGAGCGAGGCCGACGGGGACGCCACCGTCATCCTCATCGCCTCAGGCTCCGAGGTGGCCCTGGCCCTCGACGCCCAGGACGCGCTCCAGGCCGAAGGCATCGCCACCCGCGTGGTCTCCATGCCCTGCCAGGAGTGGTTCGACGAGCAGCCCGAGGAGTACCGCGAGTCGGTGCTGCCCGCCGCGGTCACCGCGCGCGTCAGCATCGAGGCCGGCATCGCCATGGGCTGGTCGAAGTACGTCGGGCCCAAGGGCGCGTCGGTGAGCATCGAGCACTTCGGCGCCTCCGCCTCCGGCAACAAGTGCTTCGAGGAGTTCGGCTTCACGGTCGACAACGTCGTGGCGACGGCCAAGTCCGTCCTCTGACCGCATCCGACGGCGGCGCACCCGGTACGGGGCGCCGCCGTCGCGCATGCCCGGGCGCTGACGGCCGGACTTGCCGTGTCCGTAAGCTGGGGTCATGAGCATCAAGGACGTGCTGGGGACGATCGTCGGTGACAAACCCGTCGTGCTGGAGCTCGACGTGGCCAGGGGGGTGCTGGTCGCCAAGCCCACGACGCCCGCGCAGGCGCTGCAGCTGATCAACAGCGCCAGCATGGCCGCGCTCCGCGACCACCTGGCCGCGGCGGCCGAGGATCCTCGGGTGCTCGGACTCGTCGTCCACTCGGTGCCGTCCCAGCTGCAGCTCGCCCACGTCGAGGAGCTGGCCGGCATCGTCGAGGCGTTCGACGAGAAGAAGCCGACGATGGCGTGGGCGGAGTCCTTCGGCGAGCTGGTGGGCGGCCTCGCGGCCTACCGCCTCGCCACCGCGACCCGCGACATCTGGGTGCAGCCCACCGGCATGCTCAGCATCGGCGGGGTCGAACTCAGCATCACCCTGCTCAAGGGGATGCTCACCAAGGTGGGCCTGGAGCCGCAGTTCGGTCAGCGCCACGAGTACAAGACCGCCGCCGACACCTACGCCGCCGACCATGTGACCGACGCCAACCGCGAGATGATGCAGCGGATCGGCCAGTCCCTCGTCGACGCCCTGGTGGGCGACATCGCCCGCCGCCGGGGGATCCCCGCCGAGCAGGTGTGGGAGGGCGTGAACTCCGCCCCGGTGGCGCCCGAACGGGCGCTCGAGCTGGGGCTCATCGACCACGTCGGATACCGCGACGAGGCCTACGCCGCCGCCCTCGACGCGTGGGGAGCGCGCCCAGAGCAGCTGCTCTTCGCGCACCGCTACACCTCGAAGGCCGCGCTGGCGAAGCGACTGCGGCCCGGGCAGCCGAAGATCGGACTGGTCACGCTCCGCGGCGCCATCGTCACCGGGCGCGGCCAGCGCAGCCCCCTGGGCGGGGAGCAGGCCGGCGCGGACGTCGTCGACGAACACCTGCGGGCCGCGCTGCGCGACGACGACATCAAGGCCGTGGTGTTCGACGTCGACTCCCCGGGCGGGTCCGCCGTCGCCTCTGACTTCATCCACCGGTCCGTGTCCCGACTCCGCGAGGCGGGTAAGCCGGTCGTGGCGCGCATGGGCGCCGTCGCGGCCTCCGGCGGGTACTACGTGTCCATGGGCTCCGACGAGATCGTCGCGCACGCGGCCACCCTCACCGGCTCGATCGGCGTCCTCGGCGGCAAGGTCGTCACGCAGGGCCTCTACGACAAGCTGGGGCTGATCCGCGAGACCCTGCCGTTCGGGGCGGGGGCGTCGCTGATGTCCGACGCGTCGCCGTTCAGCGACGACGAGTGGGAGCGGCTCAACACCTGGCTGGACCGCGTCTACCGCGACTTCACGACGCTCGCCGCCCAGGACCGGAGGATGGACTACGAGCACCTGGAGCAGCTGGCCCGCGGACGCGTCTGGACAGGCGCGGACGCCAAGGAGCGCGGCCTCGTCGACCACGTCGGCGGCCGCACCCTCGCCGTCGAGCGGGCGTGCGCGCTGGCCGACGTCGACCGGAAGCGGGCGAAGGTCGTCCACGTCGGCGACTCCGGCATATTGGCGCTCATCAAGCCCGCCACCTCGAGCGAGGCCGCCGCGGGGACGGCGGGACTGCCAGACGCCGAGGGGCTGCTGAGCGACCTCGCGGGCCGCGCCGGTCTCCGCAGCGACGGCGTGCTCAGCCTGCCCTGGCAGCTGCGCGTGCGCTGACCGTCGGATTCGGCCCCGGCCCTCCCGGGTGCGTACCATGGGGAGCCGGGCGTGCGGCCGTGGGGTCGCTGAGGGGTGAATGTGAAGAAGGCGTCGAAGATCGCGATCGGTTCCGGTGTGGGTGCCGTGGTCCTCCTGGGCGGGGTGTACGTCGCGTCGTACTTCGTCGCCGGCAATCAGGTCCCCGCGAAGGCGAGTGTCGAGGGGGTCGCGATCGGCGGCCAGTCCCCGGCCGAGGCCGTGGCCACCCTCCATGCAGAGTTCGCCGATCAGACCGAGCGACCTTTCCCCGTCACCGCGGCGGACCTGTCCGCGACCCTGGACCCCGCCACCAGCGGCCTGGGCGTCGACTTCGATGACACCGTCCGCAGCGCGGGCGGCGGGTTCAGCTGGAACCCCGTCGACATCGTCACGACGCTCACCGGCGGCGAGGACGTCCCCCTCGTGCGCACCGTCGACGAGGCGGCGCTGCGCGAGGCGGTCGAGGGACTCACCGACGACTTCACGGTCGAGGGCACCGACGGCTCGCTGGCCTTCGAGGAGGGCCGGATCGTCCGCACCGAGGCCGTCCAGGGCGTCGCACTGCTGGTCGACGAGACCGTCGCCGCGGTCAGCGCGGCGTACACGGGGGGCGCAGAGAGCGCCGAGGCGGCCGTGACGACGGAGGAGCCGGCCATCACCGACGCCATGGTCGATGCCGCCGTCACCGAGTACGCCGAGCCCATTCTCTCCGGGCCGA
Source organism: Tessaracoccus lapidicaptus (assembly GCF_001693815.1). GTDB lineage: Bacteria > Actinomycetota > Actinomycetes > Propionibacteriales > Propionibacteriaceae > Arachnia > Arachnia lapidicapta. Next base: position 150,294 of record NZ_MBQD01000011.1, read on the forward strand.
TCACGCTGACCCACACCACCGGCTCCATGCAGATCGCGCCGGCCGCCATCGCCGAGGTCACCACCTTCACCGTCGAGGGCGGGGCCCTGGTGCCCACGATCGACGGCGAGGCCCTGCTCGCGATGGAGTCCACGGTCGAGGCGCAGCGCGCCCTCGACCTGAACGCCCCGAAGGACGCCTCATTCAGCTTCACCGGCGGAACGCCCGCCGTCGTGCCCGCGGTCGCCGGCGAGGTCCTGGAGCCCGAGCCCTTCACCGAGGCCGTCCGGACGGCCGCCGTCGCCGAGGGGGAGGGCCGCACGGTCCCCCTGAGCGTGACGACGAAGGAACCGGAGTTCACGACCGCCGAGGCGCAGGCCGTGCTGCCGAAGGAGGTCATCGGCGAGTTCAGCACGAACTTCCCGTACGCCGCGTACCGCAACACCAACCTGGGCCGCGCGGCGTCGTCCGTCAACGGGACCGTGCTGATGCCCGGGGAGATCTTCTCGCTCAACGACACCCTTGGGCCCCGCACCGCCGCCAACGGCTACGTCGACGGGTATGTCATCAACCAGGGCCGGCTGGTGAAGGAGTCCGGCGGCGGCATCTCCCAGGCCGCCACGACGCTGTACAACGCGGCGTTCTTCGCCGGTTACGAGGACATCGAGCACAAGCCGCACAGTCTGTACTTCGACCGGTACCCGGCCGGCCGCGAGGCGACGATCTACTACGGCGCGCTCGACATGCGATTCCGCAACGACACCGAGTACCCCGCGATCGTCCAGGGCTACATCTCGAAGGCGGCGCCCGGCAAGCGCGGCACCATCACCTTCAAGATCTGGTCCCAGCGCACCTACACGAAGGTCGAGTCGACCGAGCTCAGGAAGTCGGACTTCTACAACGGCGAGGAGCGGGTCGTCACTGACGAGAACTGCGAGCCCCAGGCGCCGATCCAGGGCTTCACCGTCACCTGGCAGCGCCTGTTCTACCAGGGCTCGGACGTGGTCAAGCGCGAGAACTACCGCTGGAAGTACGCCGCCGGCGACAAGATCACCTGCGCCGAGCCGCAGTCCTGATCGCCACGGGCGGAATGGTCGGCGGTTTCACCGCTGGCCAGCGCGCTAAGCTAAGCCCGTCCGCGCCTGAAGGAGTGAATTGTGACGTACATCATCGGTTTGCCGTGTGTCGATGTGAAGGACCGCGCCTGCGTCGAGGAGTGCCCGGTCGACTGCATCTACGAGGGCAATCGCATGCTCTACATCCACCCCGAGGAGTGCGTGGACTGCGGCGCCTGCGAGCCGGTCTGCCCCGTCGAGGCCATCTACTACGAGGATGACCTCCCCGAGGACCAGGCACAGTTCTACGACGTCAACGTCCAGTTCTTCGACGACCTCGGCTCGCCCGGTGGCGCCGCGAAGCTCGGCGTCATCGACAAGGACCACCCCGTCGTCGAGGCGCTGCCGCCGCAGGCCGAGTGATGGGCCTCGGTGCCCGCCTGCCTGACTTCCCCTGGGACACGCTGAGCGCCGCGAAGGCGCTCGCGTCCACCCACCCCGACGGTCTGGTCGACCTGTCGGTCGGCACGCCCGTGGACCCCACGCCGGATCTGGCGCGCGAGGCGCTCGCCGCGGCGTCGGACGCCCACGGCTACCCGACGGTGTGGGGGGCCCCGGCCACGCGGAGCGCCGTCGTCGGCTACCTGGCTCGGCGCTGGTCGGCGCTGCCGCTGCCCGACGAGGGCGTCCTGCCCGTGATCGGGACCAAGGAACTGGTCGCCTGGCTGCCGACGCTGCTGGACCTCCGTGCCGACGACGCCGTCGTCTTCCCCGAGTGCGCCTATCCCACCTACGAGGTCGGTGCGCTCACCGCGGGGGCGCGCCCCGTGCCACTGGACGACCCTGCGCGCATCCCCGAGGACGCCCGGCTCATCTGGATCAATTCGCCGGCCAATCCGACGGGTCGCATCCTCGGCCTCGACGAGATGCGCGCCTTCGTGGCCGCCGCCCGCGACCGCGGCGCCGTCCTGGCCAGTGACGAGTGCTACGGGGAGTTCGCCTGGGAGGCCGAGCCCTTCTCGGTGCTGGACCCGCGGGTCAACGACGGCGACGTCACCGGGCTGCTCGCGGTCGGCTCGCTGTCCAAGCGGTCCAACGCCGCCGGATACCGGGCCGGCTTCGTCGCCGGCGATCCCGCCGTGGTCCAACGGCTCGTCGCGGCCCGTAAGCACCTCGGCATGATCGTCCCCGCCCCCATTCAGGCGGCCATGGTCGCGATGCTGGGGGATCAGCGGCACGTGGAGGAGCAGCGCGAGCGCTACCTCGCCCGGCGGGCCCTCCTCGCTCCCGCGTTGCGGGCGGCCGGTTTCCGGATCGAGCACTCGGAGGGGTCGCTGTACCTGTGGGTGACCCGCGACGAGGACTGCCGGGCGAGCGTGGAATGGCTCGCGGAACGCGGGATCCTGGCCGCCCCGGGCGACTTCTACGGCGCGGCGGCGGCCCGGCACGTCAGGGTGGCGCTGACGGCCACCGACGAGCGGATCGCCGCGGCGGCAGCACGGCTCACCGCCTGACGCGTCGCCCCCTCGTCGACTCGCGAACGGTCAGCGTCCACGGCACATGCACCCGCTCGCCCGGACCGGTGTAGCCGTCGATACGCCTGGTGAGCAGCCGCAACACGTGGCTCACCAGGAGATCCATGTCCGGGGTGATCGTCGTGAGCGTGGGCGTGCTGTAGCGGCTCTCGGCGATGTCGTCGAACCCGGCCACGGCCACGTCCTCGGGGACGCGCGCACCCGCCTCCGCGCAGGCCCGCAACGCGCCGATGGCCATCACGTCGTTGAAGCAGAACACCGCGTCGGGAGGCACGGGTAGCCGCAGCAGGTCGTGCATGGCAGCGCGGCCGGCCTCGCGCGAGTACTCGTCGGTGGCGCGCAGGTAGTCGGGCTCGACGGGCATGCCGGCCGCTTCCATCGCCACCTGATAGCCCTGCTGGCGCACGGATCCGGTGCTGACGCCGCGCCCTCGCCCGATGGTCGCGATGCGCTCGCGGCCGATGTCGATGAGGTGCTGTGTCATGGAGCGCGCCGCGGCGACGGAGTCGACCGCGACGTGGTCGACTCCTGGGGGGATCGCGCGCTCACCCAGGAACACCGTGGGAACGTCCGCGCGGAGGCTGCGCTGGATGTCGCCGACGTCCAGGCTCATGGGGGAGAACACCACGCCGTCGATCATGTGGGTCTCTACCCCGCTCAACACGACCCGTTCAACGGCTGGGTCTGCGCGCGTGATGTCGAGCAGCATCATGAAGCCCAGGTCCGCGGCCGCGGCGTCGAACTTCGCTGCCAGTTCGGAGAAGTAGGGGATCGCGAGCTCCGGGACGGCGAGGGCGAGGAAGCCGCCCCGGCCGTACTTGAGGTTGCGCGCGGCGAGGTTGGGGCGGTAGCCCAGGTCGTCGATGGCCCGCTGCACCTTCTCCCGCGTGGCCTCGCGCACGTTGACGGTCCCGTTGACGACGTTCGACACGGTCTTGAGGGACACGCCGGCCCGCTCTGCGACATCCCGCAACCGCACTGCCATGCCAGCAGGCTATCCGGTTGCCGTCCCCAGCGGAACATTCCACCGTTGCAAAATCGTGACCTTCTGGGTATTGCCTCCACGGCGAGCCGTGGTGCAGACTCGTGCCACACGCAATTACTCCCGTTGTAAAGGTGCTCAATGGCCGAGTCCCAGATCACGATCCATCCTTCATACCGCGTCGGACCACTCAACCGGCGCCTCTTCGGCACGTTCGTGGAGCACATGGGCCGGTGCGTCTATACCGGCATCTACGAGCCCGGCCACGCAACGGCCGACGCCCACGGATTCCGCGGGGACGTCGCCGAGCTCGTGCGCGAACTGGGGGCGACCATCGTGCGTTACCCCGGCGGCAACTTCGTCTCGAACTACAAGTGGGAGGACGGGGTGGGCCCCAAAGAGCAGCGCCCACGCCGGCTGGACCTCGCCTGGCGGTCCATCGAGACCAACCAGGTGGGCACCGACGACTTCCTCGCCTGGTGCGAGAGGCAGGGCATCGAGCCCATGCTCGCGGTCAACCTCGGCACGCGCGGGCTGGAGGACGCTGTGGAGTACCTCGACTACGTCAACGGTAGCGGCACCACGTTGGCGGACCAGCGCGCGGCCAACGGACGCGAGGAGCCCTGGGGGGTCAAGGTCTGGTGCCTCGGCAACGAGATGGACGGGCCGTGGCAGATGGGCCACATGACGGCCGCGGAGTACGGCCGGGTGGCCGAGGAGGTCGGCAACGCGTTCCGCCGCTTCGACGACTCCCTGGAGCTGGTCGCCTGCGGCTCCTCCAACCGGCTGATGCCCACGTTCGGCGCCTGGGAACGCGAGGTCCTGGAACGCTCGATCCACGTCGTCGACCACATCTCCGCCCACGCCTACTACGAACCGATCGGCGGCGACACGACCTCGTACCTCGCCTGCGCCGAGGACATGGACCGCTTCATCACCTCGGTGGCGGCTACCGCCGACGCAGTGGCGGCGGCGCGCAAGGTCGACAAGTTGGTCACCATCTCGTTCGACGAGTGGAACGTCTGGTTCCAGGAGCGGTTCGACGGCGAGAACGCCATCCAGGTGCAGGAGGCGCCGCCGCTCATCCAGGACGTGTACGACGTCGCCGATGCCGTCGTCGTCGGATCCCTGCTCATCACCCTCATGCGGCACACCGACCGTGTCGCGATGGCGTGCCAGGCCCAGCTCGTCAACATCATCGCGCCAATCCGCACCGAGCCTGACGGACCCGCGTGGCGGCAGACCATCTTCCATCCCTTCGCACTGACCAGCCGCTACGCCCGGGGCGACGTCCTCGACCTGCGGATCGCCTCCCCCACGATCGACACCGCCGCTTTCGGGCCCGTCGACCAGATCTGGGGCACCGCCACGCTCGATGACGCCACCGGTGACCTCGCCATCTTCTGCGTCAACCGATCCGAACGTGACGACCTGACCACCTCGGTGGACCTGGCGCCCCTCGGCAACGTGGAGATCGTGGAACACCTCATGGTGCACGAGGACGATCCCTCCCTCACCAATGTCGCGGGCGACGAGCGGGTGGGCCCGAAGCCCGGCCGCAGTGCCCTCGACGGCTCCACCCTGACCCTCACCCTCCCCGCAGTGTCGTGGCACTGCATCCGGCTGTCCGTCCGGCCAGCCTGACCACCCGAAAGGAACCCTCATGAATCTGATCAGTCGACGTGGACTGCTCGGTGCCGGCATTGCCGTCGGCGCGACCGCCGGCCTGGCCGCATGCGGCCAGAGCGCCGTCACCCCCACCGGTGCGGCGTCCGCAACTGGCGACGGCGGGGCCGCCGGCTACGACGGTCCGGCGGTGACGCTGGCCTTCTGGAACGGCTTCACCGGCGGCGACGGCGCCTACATGAAGCAGCTCGTGGACCAATTCCAGGCGGAGCACGAGAACATCGCCGTCACGGTCCAGACCATGCAGTGGGGCGACTACTACACGAAGCTGCCCACGGCGGTGCAGTCGGGCAACGGCCCCGATGTCGCGGTCATGCACGTCGACTCGGTGGCCACCAACGCGGCCCGCAAGGTCATCCAGCCCCTCGACGACGTCGCCACCGCCTTGGAACTGACAGAGGGCGACTTCGCCCCCGTGCCGTGGCAGGCCGGCCTGTACAAGGACGTGCGCTACGCCATCCCGCTGGACGTGCATCCGCTGGGCTTCTTCTACAACAAGACCGTCATGGAGAGCGCGGGCCTGGACCCCGAGAACCCGCCCATGGACCACGACTCGTACATGGCCGCGCTGGACGCCCTGAAGTCGAAGGGCATCCAGGGCCACTGGGCCTCGCCGTTCAACTTCACGGGCGGGCTCACCTGCCAGTCCCTGGTCTACCAGTTCGGCGGCAGCCTGTTCAACGATGACGCCACGCAGGCGGCATGGGGCGACGAGGGCGGCGTCAAGGCGCTCACCTGGTGGCAGAACCTCATCAAGGACGGCTACTCCAACCCCAAGGTCGGCCAGGACGCCGACTTCATCGCCCTCCAGAACGGGCAGACTGCGTTCAACTGGAACGGCATCTGGTCCATCAACACCTTGGCGGAGAAGAAGGACCTGCAGTGGGGCGTCACGACGCTGCCGAACATCGGCGGCGAAAAGGCTGCGTGGGCCGGATCGCACCAGTTCGTCCTCCCGACGCAGAAGTCGCCCGACGAGAACAAGGGGCAGGCGTCGCGGGTGTTCCTCAACTGGATCTCGCAGCAGTCGCTGGAGTGGGCCAAGGGCGGTCAGATCCCGGCCCGCAACTCGGTGCGCGAGTCCGAGGAGTTCCAGGAGCTCACGCACCAGGCCGAGCTCGCCAAGCAGATCGACGACCTGCGGTTCCCGCCCGCCGTCGCCGGCATCGGTGACGCGATGCTCGAGTTCGAGAAGGCCGTCAACGAGATCACCCTCGGGATGAAGGACGTCGCGACCACGCTCAACGCAGCCGCTGACCGCGCGAACAAGATCCTCGAGGCGAACGCGAAGAAGTACGCCTGATGATGACCAGCACGACCCGCCGGGGCCGGGGTAGCCCCGGCGGGTCGCCGCTGATCGCCTACCTCTTCCTGGCCCCCTATCTGATCCTGTTCGCCATGTTTGTGCTCCTTCCGGCCCTGTACGGGTTCTGGATGTCCCTGCACGACTGGGACTTCACGTTCGAGGGTCGCCCCTTCGTTGGGCTGCTGAACTACACCGACCTCTTCGACCCGGCGTCGGTGCAGTACCAGCCCTTCTGGCGGGGCATGTCCAACACGGCGATCTTCACGGTGGCCAGCGTCCCGTTCCTCGTCGCCGTGCCGCTTGGGCTCGCCCTGCTGCTCAACACGGTGTTCCCGGGGCGCACCTTCTTCCGGGCCGTCTACTTCCTGCCCTACGTCCTCGGCGTGGCCGTCATCGGCGTGATGTGGCGCTACCTGCTCGACGGAAACTTCGGCCTGGTCAACGCCCTGTTCGGGCTCGACATCCAGTGGACCACCGATCAGCCGTGGGCCTGGATCGCCCTGGTGGGCGTCACCGTCTGGTGGACGATGGGCTTCAACGCCATCATCTACATGGTCGGCCTGGGTGACATCCCCGGCTACCTCTACGAGGCCGCAGCGCTCGACGGCGCCGGCCCGTGGCAGCGCTTCATCCATGTGACGCTGCCCGGTCTGCGGCCGGTGCTCATCTTCATCCTCGTCACGACGATCCTCGCAAGCGCCAACATGTTCGGCCAGTCCTACATGATCACGCAGGGCGGGCCGACCGAGTCGACCATGACGGCCATCATGGTCATCACGGGCGTCGGCTTCGGCCAGAACCGCGCCGGGCAGGCCGCCGCGATGAGCTACATGCTCGCGCTCGCCCTGGCCATGGTGTCGGTGCTCAACTTCTGGCTGATGCGGGATCGGGATGCGGCCCGCGAGGCGCGGGCACTGAAGCGCCAGAGGCGCCTGGCCGCGAAGGAGAACGCGCGATGACATCCTCCCGACGCAACCGCAACCCGCTGTTCTGGCTGGCGCTGGTCCTCCTCTCCCTCGTGTTCGTCGGGCCCGTGGCGATGATGATCCTCACGTCGTTCAAGACCCGGGTGGAGTCGCAGACGGTGCCCCCGACGTTCCTGCCCCAGGAATGGACGACGCGCGCCTACGAGGTGCTCTTCGCCGCGGACTCCACCACCCCCGTGCTGCGGTGGTTCCTCAACTCGATGCTCGCCGCAGCCGGCCACGCCGTGCTGGTGGCCATCGTCTGCTCCATGGCCGGTTATGCCCTGGCCCGTCTGACGTTCCCGGGCCGTGGCGTCATCTTCGGCGTCATCATCTCGACGCTCTTCGTGCCGGGCTTCATCTTCCTGATGCCCAACTTCGAGATGATGTCGAGGCTGGCCTGGCTCGACTCCTACCTCGCGCTCATCGTGCCCGGCGCCGCCGGCGCCTTCGGCGTCTTCTTCATGCGCCAGTTCTTCCTCGGCCTGCCCGTGGAGCTGGAGGAGTCGGCCCGGATCGACGGCGCGGGACCGTGGCGGATCTTCGTCAGCATCGTCCTGCCCAACGCGAGAGCGGCCGTGGTGACGTTGCTGGTCATCTCGTTCCTCGCCAACTGGAACGACTTCGTGTGGCCGCTGTACGTCATGTTCTCCACCGAGATGCTGACCATCCCCATCGGGCTGTCCCGGCTCCAGGGCGCCTACACGATCGACTACCCGGTCATCATGGCCGGTGCCACGGTCGCGGCCGTGCCCGTCCTGCTCCTCTACGTCTTCGTCCAGCGCTACATCATCGAAGGCGTCGCGTCCTCGGGGATCAAGTGATGTGGCGCCCGTTCCTCATCGCCCTCGGGGCGGTCGCGCTCGCTGCGTGCGGCGCGCCCGCCCCGTCGGCCCCGCCCAGCCAAGGAGAGACCGCCGTGCCTGAGCCCACCAACCCCGTCTACCCGCTCGACTTCCCCGACCCGCAGGTCCTGCCCGACGGCGACGGCTACCTCGCCATCGCCACCAACGGCAACGGCATGAACGTCCAGACCATCCACAGCGACAACCTCATCGAGTGGAGACAGGGTGTCGACGCGCTGCCGAGCGTGGCGCCATGGTCGTCCTCGGGCAAGGTGTGGGCGCCGGAGATCATCGAATGGCCAGACGGCGGATACCGGCTCTACTACACGACGAAGGCACCGGACCCCGCGTGGCAGTGCGTCAGCGTCGCCACGTCCGACACCCTGGCCGGGCCCTACGTGGACGACTCCGGTGAGCCGCTGATCTGCGAGATCGAGGAGGGCGGGTCCATCGACGCCTCGCCGTTCATCGACGACGACGGCACCGCCTACCTCTACTGGAAGAACGACGGCAACGCGATCGGCGTCGACACGCACCTCAAGGTGGCCCGGCTCAGCCCTGACGGCATGGCCGTGGAGGGTGAGGTCACCCAGCTGTTCAAGCAGGACCTGCACTGGGAGGGGCACCTCGTCGAAGGCCCGGCCGTGGTCAAGGTCGACGGCGTCTACCACATGTTCTATTCCGCCAACGACTATGGATCCGACCGCTACGCCGTCGGGCATGCGGTCGCCGACTCGGCCCTCGGGCCCTTCGTCAAGGACCCGGAGCCGGTGCTGTCCACCAACGAGGTCGCGGCCGGGCCGGGGCACTGCCAGCTGTTCCTCAAGGGCGGGCAGTGGTGGATGGTGTATCACGCCTGGAAGCCCGGGTACGTGGGCGATTCGCTCGAGGGGCGCAAGATGTGGCTGTCGCGGGTGGCGTTCGACGGCGCCGCGGTGACGGTTGACCCGCCGGCCACCGAACTCGAGGCGCCCTGACGACCATCCGGTGTTGACAGGGCCCGGGAGAGGTCCTTAGTGTTGCCGTGTCGTCGACACGGAGGAGGTGCACGCAGATGTTGAGCAACACTGCCGTCCTCGGTCGTCCGCGCGCGTTCGTCGCCCGCTGACCTGAGCCGCGCCGGGGCTCCACGCCCCGCCCGTGACGCCCCGCGTCCCACACCTCACACCACCTCGCGTCGTCGCGACGCCGTCCGTCAGGACCTCTCCCATGCATGCAACGCCCCGCGGGCGATACGATTTCCCGCCCGCGATCCCGCTCGACGCGCGCCCCGACGTCCGCTCGCCCATCCGATTCCTCTTCTGGCTCATCCGGTCCTACGGCTGGGTCGTGCCCGCCATGACGCTGGCCGCGTCGTCGTGGCTCATCCCCGCCGCGCTCACGCCCTGGCTGCTGGGACGCGCGATCGACGCCGGAGTCGCGCGCGGTGACGCCACTGCGACCCTCGGCTGGCTCGCGCTCCTGCTGGCCGTGATCGCCGTGGGCGTCACGGGAGGCATCCTCTTCCACACGTTCGCGGTGCGGATGTGGCTGCTCGGGATCTACGGCATCCAGCGGCGGGTCTCGCGGCACGCCGTGCACCTGGGCCACGTCCTGAACCGGCGGGTCCCCACCGGCGAGGTGCTGAGCGTCTCGTCGTCCGACTCCGACCAGTTCGGCGCCACCATCGAGTCCTTCGGCCACGTCATCGCGGCCGCGGTGAGCTTCGTGCTGGCGTCGGCGCTCATGCTCAGCACCTCGCCGTCGCTGGGCGCCCTGGTACTCGTCGCCACCCCCGTGCTGCTGCTCGCCTCGACGCCGGTGCTGCGCCCGCTGACCCGGGCGCAGTCGGCGGAACGGACCGAGAGTTCGTCGCTGACCTCGTTGGCGAGCGACATCGCGACGGGGCTGCGCATCCTGCGCGGCATCGGAGGGGAGCGCACGTTCGCGCGCAACTACGAGCGCCAGTCCCAGAAGGTCCGCGCGCTGGGAGTGCGGCTCGGGACCTGGCAGGCCGTCGTCGAGGCCACGAGCATCCTGCTGTCCGGCCTGCTGCTCGTGGCGCTGGTCCACCTCGGATCCCTCAGCCTGCTCGACGGCGACCTCAGCGTCGGGGAGCTGATCAGCTTCTTCGGCTACGCGGTGTTCCTGACCTCACCCATGCAGACGTTCTTCGACTTCGCGCAGAAGTGGGTCCAGGGCCTCGTGGCCGCGCAGAAGACGCTGGCCTTCCTCGGCTCCGAGGTGCCGTGGGCGCCGTCGGGTGCACCGCTCGGTCCGGACCCGGTGCTGCACGACGAGGTCTCGGGCGTCACCGTCCAGCCCGGACGGATGCTGGGCGTGGTGTCCGCCGACCCCGACGTCACCGCGGCGCTCGCCGACCGGCTCGGCCGCTACCTCCCCGATGGCGCGCCGGACGCGCCCGACGAGGAGGACCTGACCGGGCGCGCGCGTCGGCTCGCCAGGCGGGAGCGGATCGCCGCCCGGGCCCGGCGCGCGGCGGAGGACGCCGAGCTGGCCGCCAGGCCGTGGGGCGTGACCGCGGACGGCGTCGACTACGCGAGCCTCGACGTGGCCGATCTCAGGCGGCGTGTCGTGGTGTCCCACACCGGGGCGTCGCTGTTCTCGGGAACCCTGCAGACGGCCGTCGATCCGTGGGGGACCCACAGCCGCGAGCAGGCCGAACGAGCCCTCCTGGCGGCCGCCGCGGAGGACATCTACGAGTCTCTCCCCGGCGGGTGGCAGGGGCGCATCGACGAGAAGGGCCGAGGGCTCTCCGGCGGCCAGCGTCAACGGCTGGTGCTGGCGCGCGCCCTGGTACAGGACCCCGACGTCCTCGTGCTCGTCGAGCCCACCTCCGCGGTGGACGCCCACACCGAGGCCAGGATCGCCGTCCGGCTCGCGGGGCACCGCCGCGGCCGCACCACGGTCGTCGTGACCGCATCCCCACTGCTGCTGCGCCACTGCGACGACATCTCGCTCCTGGTGGACGGCCGCGAGGTGGCCCGCGGCACCCACGACGAACTGCACGACCATCCCGACTACCGCCGCGTCATCACCCGCGGCATGGAGCACTGACATGAGCGACTCACTGCTGGGGACGACGTCCCCCGCCACGTGGCGCGACGGGCCCGCGACCCCGCGGCTCCCCGACGGACTGGGGGCCCCGCGGGGCGTGGGGCTGCGGGACCGACTGGCCGCCCTCGTCCGGCGGCACCACATCCGCACGGCCACGGCGCTGGCCGTCTACGACGACGCCCGCGCGCCGCGGACCGGCTTCCCCGTGGCGTCGTCGACGCAGGCGCTGGGTTTCCTGCGCCGCCTGCTCGGCGGGCGGCGCCGCGCGCTGGCTTGGGCCGTGCTGCTCAACGTGGCGGCGGCGGGGGCCGGCCTGGTGGCGCCGTTCCTGTTGGGGCGCCTCATCGACCGCGTCACTGCGGGGCTGGTGGGACCGTCCGGGGTCTCGACGCTCGTCGCGGTCATCGCCGGCGTGATCCTCGCGCAGGCGGTCCTGACATTCGCGGCGCGGCGCGCGTCCGCGGTCCTGGGCTACGACCTGCTGGCCGCTGCCCGGGAGGAAGTCGTCCGCATCGTGCTGCGGCTGCCGCTCGGTCACGTGGAATCGTCCGGGTCTGGGGATCTCCTGACGCGGATCACCTCCGACGTGGGCAAGATGGCCACCGCCGCGCGCTGGGCGTTCCCCAACCTCATCGTGTCCATCGTGCTGATCGGCGCGACGCTCATCGCCATGGCCGTCAACTCCTGGCTGCTGGTGCTGCCGATGATCGGGACGGGCCTCGTGATGTGGCTCGGCGGCCGCTACTACCTGTCGCGCGCCACGGCCGGCTACATCACCGAGTCGCGGTCCTACTCCGTCATCAACTCCACCACCACGGAGACGGTGGAGGGCGCGCGCACGATCGAGGCGCTGGGCCTGGGCGAGGGGAGGATCGCCCAGATCGACGAGGACACCGAGGTGTCCGGACAGGCGGAGCGCTACACCATGACGCTGCGCAACATGCTCTTCGCCATGGTCGACTCGTCGTTCCAGCTGCCGCTCGTGGGCGTCGTCCTGCTCGGCACGTGGGGCCACGCCCAGGGGTGGGTCACGATCGGACAGATCACGACGGCGGCGCTGTACGTCTCGCAGCTGCAGGGCCCGTTGGACCGAGTCATCGCGGTCCTGGACCACCTGCAGCTGGGCATCGTGTCCACGGCGCGGCTCATCGGCGTCGCGCAGCTCGACGACGACCGGACGCCCGGAGAGGCGGAGCCCGACGGCGTCAAGCTGACCGGCAGCGACCTGCGCTTCGGCTACCGGGAGGGCGTCGACGTCCTCCACGGGGTCGACCTGGACCTGCGCCCGGGGGAGCGGCTCGCGATCGTGGGGCCCTCGGGGTCCGGCAAGTCGACGCTCGGGCGGCTCGTGGCCGGGATCAACCGGCCCCGGATCGGGGAGGTGACCGTGGGCGGCGTCGACGTCATGGACCTGCCGCTCGACCGGCTGCGCACCGAGGTGGCGCTCGTCACCCAGGAGCACCACGTGTTCGTCGGCACGGTCCGCGACAACGTGGTCCTGGCGCGGGAGACCACCGCCTCCGACGACGAGGTGATACAGGCGCTGCGCGCGGTCGACGCGTGGGGCTGGGTGTCGCGGCTGCCCGGAGGCCTGGACGCCGAGCTCGGCCACGGGAAGGCGACGCTGACGCCGGCACAGGCGCAGCAGGTGGCGCTGGCCCGGCTCATCATCGCCGACCCCCACACGCTGGTGCTCGATGAGGCCACGTCGCTCATCGACCCGTCCTCGGCCCGGCACCTTGAGGGGTCGATGGCGGCCCTCTTGGACGGCCGGGCGGTAGTGGCCATCGCGCACCGGCTGCACACGGCGCACGACGCGGACCGGATCGCGGTGGTCGAGGGCGGCCGCATCGTGGAGCTGGGCTCGCACCACGAGCTGCTGGAGCGCGACGGCCAGTACGCCGACCTGTGGCGGACCTGGCGCGACTGACGCGGGTCAGCCGAGGGTGAACTCGGCCGTGCCGGGCGCGGCGGCCCGCTCGGCCGGGCCCCACGCCGCGTCGTCGGCCGACCACTCCCGGTCGCCGACGACGGCCGACGTGACGCCGCCGGCATAGCTGTTGGCGATCACCATGTGCGTGGCCGCCCACAGCGCCGCCGGATCCGACGCGGTGACGGTGGCGACGCCGTCGCCGAGGGAGAACTCGACGCCCTCCAGCACGGCGAGCTGCCGCTCGAACTGGCCGGGGTCGGCGGCCGCGGCCTCGAAGCCGAGGCAGCCCAGAGCCTCCTCGCGGGCGCCGCTCAGCGCGGCCGCCACGGCGAGCGCCTTCTCCTCGTGCTGCCGGTAGGCCTCGGGGTGCCCGCTGCGCTGCACCTGCTGCGCCACATCGTTGACGTCGCCGGTCTCCCAGCCGTCGAACTTCACGAGCTCCTCGTAGAACCGGGCCGACGCGTACCAGGGGTCGAGGATCTGCTCCTCGGTGCCCCACCCGTAGGAGGGGCGCTGCTGGAACAGCCCCAGCGAGTCCCGGTCGCCGTAGTCAAGGTTGCGCAGGTCCGACTCCTGATAGGCCGTCGCCAGCGCGATCACCGCCGCCTGCTCGGGGAGTCCCGCCTCGACGGAGGCCGCGACGATGATCGACGCGTTGCGCGCCTGCTCCGGGGAGAGGGTGGTCACGCCGTCGTCCATCAGCACGGTGCAGCGCTCGGGTGTGACGCGCTCGTAGACGTAGCGGTAGACCCGGACCCCCACGACCGCCAGTGCGGCGATGACCGCGACCGCGAGCAGCGCCGCGATCACAGACCGGCGCATCAGTTGGCGTGCAGCTCGGAGTTGAGCGACACCTTCGCCCCGCGCCGGTTGCGGGCCATGACCGCGCCGGTGACGGAGTCGCGCAGGAACAGCAGGTCGTCCTGGCCGGACAGCTCGCGGGCCTTGACGACGCTGCCGTCGGGCAGCGTGACCTTGGTGCCGGCGGTGACGTAGAGGCCCGCCTCCACGACGCAGTCGTGCCCGAGCGAGATGCCGATGCCGGAGTTCGCGCCCAGCAGGCAGCGCTCGCCGAGGCGGATGATCTCCTGGCCGCCGCCCGACAGGGTGCCCATGATGGACGCGCCGCCGCCGACGTCGGTGCCGTCGGCCACCACGACCCCGGCTGAGATGCGGCCCTCGACCATGGACGTGCCGAGCGTGCCGGCGTTGAAGTTCACGAAGCCCTCATGCATGACGGTGGTGCCATCCGCCAAGTGCGCGCCGAGCCGCACACGGTCCGCGTCCGCGATGCGCACGCCGGCCGGGGTGACGTAGTCCACCATGCGCGGGAACTTGTCGATGCCGTAGACGGTCAGCTGCTCGCCGCGGGCGCGCAGCAGCATCCGCACCCGGTTGACGTCACCGATCCGGACGGGTCCGCGCGTCGTCCACGCGTTGTTCGGCAGCACGCCGAAGATGCCCGTGAGGTTCAGCCCGTGCGGCGCGACCAGCCGCGCGCTCAGCAGGTGCAGCCGCAGGTAGGCGTCCTCCACGGTGGCCGGCGGCTCGTCGAGCGCGATCTCCACCCGCACGGCCTTCGTCTCGACCTGCCGGATCTCGTCCACGTGCTGCGCCTCGGCCAGCAACGACGGCGGGTCGTCGGTCACCCCCGAGCCCAGCCGCGGCTCCGGGTACCACGCGTCGAGGACGGCGCCGGTGGTGTGGACGGTGGCCAGGCCCCAGGCCCAGGCGGTGCGGGTCTCGTTGGTCATGGCGGTCAGTCTAGTGGCGCATCGGGAGCGTCCAGCAGCTCGCGGGCCGTCAACGCGGCGTCCAGCGCCCCGGCCGCGTACACGACCCCAGCCTACGGGCGGATCCACGGTCGCGGATGTGGACGATCGGCCCGACCCCATACCCTGTGACGCATGAGCGCACTGTTCGACCACTACCCGCCGGGGGAGGCCTTCGACGAGATGGTCGGGCCGGAGGGCGTGCGGGCGTCCGCGACGTCGGTGGTCCAGGGGCTCGAACGGTTGGGGCTCGACGAGCTGCGCTCCCGGGCCGACTACCTGCGCACCACCTACATCGACCAGGGCGTCACGTTCGACATCGGCGGCGAGGAACGGCCGTTCCCCCTCGACATCGTGCCCCGCATCCTGCCCGCCGACGAGTTCGCGCACGTCGAGGCCGGCAGCAAGCAGCGGGTCCGCGCGATGGACGCCTTCCTCGACGACGTCTACACCGAGGGGCGCTGCTTCACCGAGGGCGTCATTCCCCGGCACGTTGTCGCGTCGTCGCCGCACTTCCACCGGGCCATGTGGGGCGTGACAACCCCCAACGGCGTCCGGGTGCACATCGCGGGGATCGACCTGGTGCGTGGCCACGACGGCGTCTTCCGGGTCCTCGAGGACAACGTCCGCAGCCCGTCCGGGGTGTCCTACGTCATGACGAACCGCCGCGCGGTCAACGCCGCGCTGCCGGAGATCGCGGCCCAGCACCGCATCCGCCCGGTGGAGGACTACCCGTCGGAGCTGCTCAAGGCGCTGCGCGCCGCCGCGCCGTCCGGCGTGGCGGACCCGACGGTGGTCGTGCTGACCCCGGGCGTGTACAACTCGGCGTACTTCGAACACGCGATGCTCGCCCGCATGATGGGCGTCGAACTGGTCGAGGGCCGCGACCTGGTCGCGCACGCCGGCCACGTGTCGCTGCGCACGACGCGCGGGCTCCGGCCGGTCCACGTCATCTACCGCCGCATCGACGACGAGTTCCTGGACCCGGCCGTGTTCCGCGCCGACTCGCTCATCGGCTGCGCCGGCCTGCTCAACGCGGCCCGCGCCGGCACCGTGACCATCGCCAACGCCGTCGGCAACGGGGTCGCCGACGACAAGCTCGTCTACACCTACCTGCCGGACCTCATCCGGTTCTACCTGGGCGAGGAGCCGATCCTCGCCAGCGTCGACACGTGGCGGCTCGAGGAACCCGAGGCACGCGAGGAGGTCCTGGACCGCCTGGACGAGCTCGTCGTCAAACCCGTCGACGGGTCGGGCGGCAAGGGCATCGTCATCGGCCCGCGCGCCACCCCGGAGGAGCTGGAGCGGCTCAAGCGCCAGATCCTGCGCGACGCCCGCGGCTGGATCGCGCAGCCCGTCGTCCAGCTCTCCACCGTGCCGACCATGATCGACGGCGAACTGAGGCCCCGGCACGTGGACCTCAGGCCCTTCATCGTCAACTCCGGCAACGACAACATCTTCGTCCTGCCCGGCGGGCTCACCCGGGTGGCGCTGCCCGAGGGCGAGCTCATCGTCAACTCGTCGCAGGGCGGCGGCTCGAAGGACACATGGGTGCCGGCCGGTCGCCGTCCGGTAATCGCACCCGTCGCCGCCGCCCCGCCGCCGCGACCCTCGTCGGTGCCGCTGTCGGAGCAGATGCTGAGCCGCGTCATCCGGCACCAGCACGAGCAGCAGCAACAACAGGAGCGGGCGGGGGAGGGGGCGCCGTGCTGAGCCGCATCGCCGACTCCCTGTTCTGGATCGGCCGCTATTTGGAGCGCGCCGAGGACACCTGCCGCATCGTCGAGGTCCACCTGCACCAGCGGCTCGACGACCCCGGCGCCTACCCCGCCCAGGCCGCCCGGGACCTGCTGCTGCTCATGGGGCGCGAGCCCGACAGCGACGAGCCGGACGTGCTGCAGGAGCTGTGCTACGACGAGAAGTCGCCGGTCAGCTTCCTGGCAGCCCTCGGCAGCGCCCGCGAGTCC
Organism: Tessaracoccus lapidicaptus; assembly: GCF_001693815.1. Lineage (GTDB taxonomy): Bacteria > Actinomycetota > Actinomycetes > Propionibacteriales > Propionibacteriaceae > Arachnia > Arachnia lapidicapta. The sequence continues at coordinate 167,376 of NZ_MBQD01000011.1, forward strand.
GCTCGCCGGGCCCGCGAGACGGTGTCGACGGAGGTGTGGGAGTCGATCAACACCACGTGGCTCGCGATGCGCGGCGGCCGGCTGCAGCGCATGCGCCCGGCGTCGATGTTCAAGCTGGTCCGGGAGCGCTGCGCCGTCATCGCGGGCCTCGCCGATTCCACGATGAGCCACGACGAGGGCTGGCTGTTCCTCACGCTGGGGCGCAGCATCGAACGCATCGACATGACCTCCCGCCTGCTGGCCACCGCCTCGCTGGCCGGCAACTCGCCGCGCGCCTGGGACCACGTGCTCAGCGGCTGCGGCGCGCACCACGCGTTCGTCCAGCGCTACGGCGCGATCGCGTCGGACCGGGACGCCGCCGAATTCCTCATCCTCGACAGGCTGTTCCCCCGGTCGCTGATCTACACGCTGAACACCGCGGTGGACGCGCTGTCGCAGCTGGGACCGGTGAACCAGCGGATCCGCCCCGACGACCCCGCCACCCGGCTCCTCGGCGCGGCCCGCGCCACGCTCGAGTTCCTGCCGGCCGAGGAGATCCTCCTGGATCTGCCGGAGCAGATGGCGCGGCTGCAGGTGGTCTGCTCCGAGACGACGCAGGCCGTCTCCGCGCGCTACTTCGAGGGCTCGGCGGCCGCCGCCTGGGTGGGCGGTGCCTGGTGACCAGCAGCGGAAGGACCCGGCCGTGAGCCAGTACCGCATCGTGCACACCACCGGCTACCGGTACGAGGGTGGGGCGACCGACTCGTTCAACGAGGCGCGCATGACGCCGCTGACCAGCAGGCGGCAGCTCGTCCTGTCCTCGAAGCTGGACATCACCCCGGTGGCGTGGACGCACGCCTACCGCGACTACTGGGGGACCTCGGTGGTGGCCTTCGAGATCCACGAGGCGCATGCCGACCTCAACGTGGTGGCCACCTCCACCGTCGACATCCACGACGTGTCGCGGGCGGCCGAGCCGCTGGGCTGGGACGGGCTCGCCGACGCGGCCCTGCGCGACCGCTACGTCGAACTCCTCACGCTCACGGGCTACGTGCGGCCGCACCGCGACGTCGCCCGTCTGGCCGAGCAGGTCCGCCGGGCCGCCGACACGCCGGCGGACGCCGTCGGCGAGCTCACGCGACGCCTCCGCGAGCGCGTGGGCTACCTGCCGGGCGTCACCCAGGTGCACACCACGGCCGCCGAGGTGTGGGAGCACGGGGCCGGCGTCTGCCAGGATCTGGCCCACCTGACCCTGGGCGGCCTGCGCGCCATCGGCATCCCCGCCCGCTACGTGTCCGGATACGTCGTGCAACGCGCCGAGCCGGAGATCGGCGAGGCCATGGTGGGGGAGTCGCACGCCTGGATCCAGTTCTACGACGGCGAGTGGCTCGGGTTCGACCCCACGAGCCAGGCGGAGCCCCGCGGATCGCACGTCGAGGTCGGCTTCGGGCGCGACTACGCGGACGTCGCCCCGCTCAAGGGCATCTACACGGGCTCCGGAGGCTCCGAGATGTACGTGTCCGTGGAGATGACCCGGCTGACCTGACTAGGCTCGCACCATGAATCAGCTGGTTGCGGTGCTGCAGGAGATCATGGATGTCGAGTCCGTCTCGGGTGCCGAGCGCGAGCTGGCCGATCTCGTCGAGGGGTGGCTGGCCTCGTCGCCCCACCTTCGGCTCCACCGCGACGGCGACTGTGTCGTCGCCCGGACCGAGCTCGGCCGGCCCGAGCGGGTCGTCATCGCCGGCCACCTGGACACGGTGCCCGTCGCCGGCAACCTGCCGTCGCGGCTCATCGAGCACCCCGAGGGGCAGCGGGTCTGGGGCCGCGGCGCCTGCGACATGAAGGGCGGCGTCGCCGTCATGCTCACCCTGGCGCGGGAACTCACCGCGCCCAGCCGGGACATCACCTGGATCTTCTACGACCAGGAGGAGGTCGAGGCCACCCGCAACGGCCTCGGCCGGCTCGCCCGCAACCGTCCGGACCTGGTCGCCGCGGACTTCGCCGTGCTCATGGAGCCCACCGGGGCGCGCATCGAGGGCGGCTGCCAGGGGACCATCCGCATCGACGTGACCACCCGCGGCGTCGCGGCCCACAGCGCCCGAGCCTGGATGGGCCACAACGCCATCCACGACCTGGCGCCGGTGCTCGCGCGCCTTGCCGCCTACGAGCCCGAGGAGATCGAGGTCGAGGGGCTCACCTACCGCGAGGGCCTCAACGCCGTCGCCATCACCGGCGGCATGGCGGGCAACGTCATCCCGCCCTCGGCGACCGTGCAGATCAACTACCGCTTCGCGCCAGACAAGAGCGTCGACGAGGCCCTCAGCCGGCTGCGCGGCTGGTTCGCGGGAGTCGAGTTCACCGTCGCGGACGCGTCGCCCGCAGCACGCCCGGGCCTCGACCGGCCGGCCGCGCGGGAGTTCGTCGCAGCCATCGGCGAGCCCGCCTCCCCCAAGTACGGCTGGACCGACGTCGCGCGGTTCAGCGAGCTCGGCGTCCCGGCCGTCAACTACGGCCCGGCCGACCCGTCCATGGCCCACCGCGACGACGAGTTCTGCCCCGTCGCGGACCTCGACGCCTGTGCCGCCGGGCTCAGGCGATGGCTCAGCACCGAAGGAGATCCCCGATGAGCGACCAGTTGCGCCGCGCCGGCGCCGTCGTCCTGGGCGGCGGTGAGCGCACCCGCCAACCCATGGCTGACGAGGCGCTCCTCCAGCACACCGGGCAGCCGTGGAGCCACCTCGACCCGTGGCGGGTCCTGCGGATCCAGTCGGAGTTCGTCGAGGGCTTCGACGCGCTCAAGGAGCTGCCGCCCGCGGTCAGCGTCTTCGGATCTGCGCGGACCTCGACCGATCACCCGATGTACCAGGCGGCCGTGGAGCTCGGCCGCGGCCTGGTGCACCGTGGTTTCGCGGTGATCACCGGCGGGGGGCCGGGCATCATGGAGGCCGCCAACCGCGGCGCCTTCGAGGCCGAGGGCACCTCGGTCGGGCTGGGCATCGAGTTGCCCAACGAGCAGGGGATGAACGAGTTCATCTCGCTGGGGGTCAACTTCCGGTACTTCTTCGCCCGCAAGACCATGTTCCTCAAGTACAGCCAGGGCTTCATCACCATGCCCGGCGGCTTCGGCACCCTGGACGAGCTTTTCGAGGCGCTGACCCTTATCCAGACGGGGAAGGTCAAGAACTTCCCCATGGTCCTGTTCGGGCGCGCGCACTGGGCGCCGCTCATGGAGTGGGTCCGCGACACCATGGCCGAGCACGGCTTCATCGCCCGCTCCGACCTCAGCCTCGTCACCGTCACCGACGACGTCGAGGAGGCCCTCGACGCCATGGGCCGGCCCGGCGAGATCCCGGGCTGACCGCCGTGTGGATCCTCGCCGTCGTCGTCGCGATCGTGGTGCTGGGGCTGGCGGCCTTCGCGGGACTGGGTCGCCTCGGCCAGATGCCCTCGGACGCCGTGACGGATCGCCCCAAGGGGCGGATCCCCGCCGGCCCGGTGACCGCGCAGTTCCTCGCGGAGGCCCGACTCCCCACGGCCGGCACCGGATACGACCGCTCCCAGGTGGACCACTATCTGGCGCGTGTCGTCGACGGGACCGCGCCCCCGGCGGCCGAGACGGTGTTCGACGTGGTGCGGGGCGGCTACGACATGCAGGTCGTCGACGAGGTGCTGCTGCGCGTCGACTACGAGCGCCCGACGGCGGCGCCGCCCCCCGAGGACACGCCGCCCCCCGATGACACAAAGTTTCCTGGGTGAACGAACCTTGCTTGGTGCGATGCGGAATAATAGACCTCGTCCACAGTTCGACGAGCGAGAATGAGAGTGGCAGATGGCAGCGATGAAGCCCCGCACGGGTGACGGTCCGATGGAGGTCACGAAGGAGGGTCGCGGCATCGTCATGCGCGTCCCCGTCGACGGAGGCGGCCGCCTTGTCGTCGAGATGAATGCCACCGAGGCCACCGATCTGCTCAACGCGCTCAAGGACGTCGTCGGCTGACACACCCCCACTCCGTGCGCACAGGGCCGCCCCGCGGGGCGGCCCTGTCGCGTCTCAGCCCCGGGCGCCGATGGCGGCCTCGTAGACGGCCACCGTCTCGCGCGCGATCTTCTCCCAGGAGAACTCGTCGATGCAGCGCTGCCGCCCCGCCCGGCCGAAGCGCTCCGCCAGGTCCCGGTCGCGCGTGACGCGGTTCACCTTCGCGGCGAAGTCCGACTCGAACCCCGCGACGAACTCGCGGTCCCCGGCGCGCGCGGGGTCGTACGCAACCAGCAGGCCCGTCTCGCCGTCGACCACGACCTCGGGGATGCCTCCGACGGCGCTGGCGACCACGGGCGTCTCGCACGCCATGGCTTCCAGGTTGACGATCCCCAGCGGCTCGTAGATGGATGGGCAGGCGAACACCGTGGCGTGCGTGAGGACCTGGCGCACCGAGGCGCGCGGCAGCATCTCCGCGACCCAGACCACGGGGGCGGAGCGCTGTGCCTGCAGCGCGGAGAAGGCGGCGTCGAACTCCGCGGCGATCTCCGGCGTGTCCGGGGCCCCCGCGAGGAGGACGACCTGCGTGTCCGGATCGAACTCGGCGGCCGCGCGGACCAGGTGCACGAGCCCCTTCTGGCGCGTGATGCGTCCGACGAACACCACCGAGGGCTGCTCGGGGTCCACCCCGAGCCCCGTGACGACGTCGGTGCCGTGATCGGGCCGGAACTCGTCGGTGTCGATGCCGTTGCGGACCACGTGCACCTTGTCGGGGTCCAGGGCGGGATAGCTGTCGAGCACGTCGCGGCGCATGCCGGCGCTGACGGAGATGACGGCGTCGGCGGCCTCGTAGGCCGTCTTCTCGGCCCAGGAGGAGACCCGGTAGCCGCCGGCGAGCTGTTCGGCCTTCCAGGGGCGGTGCGGCTCCAGAGAGTGCGACGTCACGACGTGCGGGATGTCGCGCATGAGGCCGGCCAAATGCCCGCCCATGTTGGCGTACCAGGTGTGCGAGTGCAGGATGTCGGCGTCGTCGGCCACGGCTGCCGCCATGGAGAGGTCCGCGCCCAGGACCCGCAGGGCGGCGTTGGCGCCCGGGGGGAAGTCCTCGGCATGCGCGGTGGCGCCGTCGCGCGGCTCGCCCATGCAGTGAACCTCGACGTCGATGAGCTTGCGCAGCTGAGGCACCAGCTGGGCCACGTGGACACCGGCGCCGCCGTAGATCGTCGGGGGATATTCACGGGTCAACAGCGACAGCTTCATGGTCATGCCCGCATCGTTCCACACCATGGCTGCCCACGGGCCGGTCATTTGCGGGAATTCCTTGTGGGGGTGGTCCGTTTGGCAATAGGTTCGGGCCATGGCTGCACGTCCCAAGATCTTGTCCATCGTCCTGGCCGGAGGTGAGGGGAAGCGGCTGATGCCGCTGACGGCGGACCGGGCTAAGCCGGCCGTCCCCTTCGGCGGCACTTATCGCCTCATCGACTTCGTCCTGTCGAACCTCGCGAACTCCAACCTGCGGCAGATAGCCGTCCTGACCCAGTACAAGTCGCACTCGCTTGACCGGCACATCTCCAAGACGTGGCGCTTCTCCACCATGCTGGGCAACTACGTCGCGCCCGTGCCTGCCCAACAGCGCCTCGGGCCGCGCTGGTACCAGGGCAGCGCCGACGCGATCTACCAGTCGCTCAACCTCATCCGCGACGAGGATCCCGACTACATCGTCGTCTTCGGGGCCGACAACATCTACCGGATGGACATCGAGCAGATGATCGACGCCCACATCGACTCGGGGCTGGGCGCCACCGTCGCCGGGATCCGCGTGCCCCGCAGCGAGGCGTCGGCATTCGGCATCATCGATGCCGCCGCCGACAAGAAGATCAAGAGCTTCCTGGAGAAGCCCGCCGATCCGCCGGGCCTGCCGGACTCGCCCGACGAGTCGTTCGCCTCCATGGGCAACTACGTGTTCTCGAGCAAGGCCCTCGTCGAGGCGTTGCGCGCCGACGCCGAGGACCCGACGGCGCGCCACGACATGGGCGGCGACATCATCCCGTGGTTCACCGAGCAGGGGCAGTCGCAGGTCTACGACTTCAAGGACAACGTCGTGCCGGGCGCGACCGAGAAGGACGTCAACTACTGGCGGGACGTGGGGACCATCGACGCGTTCCACGAGGCCCACATGGACCTCGTCAACGTGGAGCCGGAGTTCAACCTGTACAACGACGAGTGGCCCATCTGGACCGACCAGGTCCAGGCGCCGGGCGCGAAGTTCGTCATCCGGGGCCGGGCCGAGGACTCGATCGTCACAGCCGGCTGCATCATCTCCGGCGGCGAGGTCGATCGCACCGTGCTGAGCCCCAACGTACACGTGGACAAGTGGGCGCAGGTCTCCGACTCGGTCCTGATGGACTCGGTGAAGATCGGCAAGAACGCCGTCGTGCGCCGGGCGATCCTCGACAAGTACGTCGTCGTGCCCGACGGAGTGCAGATCGGCGTGGACCACGAGCATGACCGGGCCCGCGGGTTCGTCGTGTCCGAGGGCGGCATCACGGTCGTGGGCAAGAACGTGGAGGTGGTCCGGGACTGACAGCGGACCCCTACGACATCGGCCCCCTCACCCGTCGCGGGTGAGGGGGCCGATTCGCGTCGGTGAGTCAGTTCTTGACAGCCAGGAGCAGCCCGTTGCCCACCGGCAGCAGCGCGCGCGTGTAGGCCTCCGTCGTGGCGACGGCGTCGAGCGCCTCGCGGATGATGATCGCCTCGTCGGACTCGTCCGCATCGTCGGCGACCCGGTTGTACCAGAGGACGTCGTGGACCAGGAGCAGCCCGCCGGGACGCAGCAGGCGCAGGGCGCCCGCGACGTACTCGACGTACTCGAGCTTGTCGCCGTTGATGAAGACGACGTCGTAGGCGGCGTCGCGCAGCTTGGGCATGATCTCGATCGGGGACCCGGCGATGAGGCGGAACCGCGACGACGGGATCCCGGCCGCGACGAAGTACCGCCGGGCGGGGAGCTGGTTGTCGGCCTCGACATCGATCGACGTCAGCACGCCGTCGTGCCCCATGCCCTCCAGGAAGGCGAGGCCGGAGGCGCCCATGAGCGTGCCCACCTCGACGACGGCGCGCGCCCCGACGGCCCGCGTGAGTGCGGTCAGGGTGGCGGCGACCCCGGGCGTGATGGTGCTGAGGCCGGCCAGCGTGGCCTCGTCGCGCGCGGCGGCGACGTGCTCGCTCGTCGGCGCGTGGTCCTCGGCGAAGGCCCAGCTGTCGGCGGTGGGGGGCTCGAGGTGATTTCCAGGCGTGTTCACGCCGCCAGCCTAGCGAGTGGTCAGGCGCGTGTGGCGCGTGGCCGCGAGACCCGACCCCGGACCCGCCCGCCGGTTCGCGGTTAAGATGACGCGCATGACAGACGACGACATGCAGCCGGTCTTCGGGCGCGTCCTGACGGCGATGGTCACCCCGTTCACGGCGGACGGCTCGGAGGTGGACTATGCGCAGGTCGCGCGCCTCGCGGCGCATCTGGTCGACGACCTCGGCAACGACGGTCTCGTCGTCAACGGCACCACCGGTGAGTCGCCCACCACCACGGACCTCGAGAAGCAGCGGGTGCTCGACGCCGTCGTCACCGCGGTGGGGGACCGGGCCAGCGTCGTGGCCGGTGTCGGTACCTTCTCCACGCGGCACTCGGTCGAGCTGGCGCGCCAGGCGGCGGACGTCGGCGTCGACGGGCTGCTCGTCGTCACCCCGTACTACTCGCGCCCGCCGGCCGACGCCCTGGAGGACCATTTCGTCGCGGTCGCGGACGCCACTGACCTCCCGGTGATGCTCTACGACATCCCGCACCGCGCGGGCATCGCCATCCCCGAGGACATGCTCATCCGGCTCGACGCGCATCCCCGCATCCGGGCCGTCAAGGACGCCAAGGGCAGCATCGTGTCGAGCTCGGTCGTGCTGGCGCGCACCAACCTGGCCTACTACGCGGGGGACGACGCCTTCCTGCTCCCGCTGCTGAGCGTGGGCGGGGTGGGCGTCGTCGGGACCTCGTCGCACTTCACCGCGGCCGCCGCGCGCCGGATCATCGACCTCTACCTGGCGGGCCGGGTGGAGGAGGCGGTCGAGGCGAACCGGGAGGCGCTGCCGGCCTTCCAGGGCATCTTCGCCACCCAGGGCTGCATGATGGTCAAGGCGGTCCTGGCCGAGCGCGGTTTCGACGCCGGCCCGTGCCGGGCCCCCATGGGGGTCCCGGACCCGGAGGTCGTGACGGGCTACGCCACCCTGCTGGAGAACCTCGGCTTCCACGCCTGACGGGAACAAACCCGGCCCTCCGGGCGTTTAACCCTAGAGGCCGCGGGTACCTTCACAGGTGCGGCACAGGTTCGGCTGTCAGGCTGGGTTCATGGAGAGGCGAGGCATGTTCAGAGGCACTCGATCGGCGAAGGCCGTTCAGGAGCCCGGCTGGACCGCGCCCACCTGGCAGGAGCTGGTGCGCGACCACTCGGCGCAGGTGTACCGCCTCGCCTACCGCTTGACGGGCAATCAGCACGACGCTGAGGACCTCACGCAGGACGTCTTCGTGCGAGTGTTCCGCTCCATCCACACGTTCCAACCCGGCACGCTTGAGGGCTGGCTGCACCGCATCACGACCAACCTCTTCCTCGACCAGGCCCGCCGCCGGCAGCGCATCCGCATGGACGCGCTCAGCGCCGCCCCGGACCATGTGTGGGGTTCCGCCAGCGGCCCGGACGAGCTTCACGACGACGCTGAACTCGACGCGGATGTCGCCGCCGCCCTGCGCTCGCTGAACCCGGAGCAGCGCGTCGCGGTGGTCCTGTGCGACATCGAGGGCATGAGCTACGAGGAGATCGCGAAGGTCCTCGACGTGAAGCTGGGCACCGTCCGCAGCCGGATCGCGCGCGGCCGCGCGGCCCTCCGCGACGCCCTCGCCCACCGGGCACCGACTGACGGCCGCACCAGGTACCTCGGAGTGTCCTGATCCGCCGTGAGCCGCTGCGACCGCATCCGACCAGACCTGTCGGCGTTCGCCGACGGGACCCTGCCGCCCCGGCGCTGGGAACAGGTCAGCTACCACCTGGCCGGATGCCGCGGGTGCCGCGATGAGGTCGCCGAGATCAGCCGCGTCTGCAGCACGCTCAGCCTCTGCAGCCGCTCGGCCGCGCCGGAGACGCTCACGGCCCGGCTCGAATCCATCGCCGGGGAGCACTCCGCCGCCCCCCTCTACATGGCCTCCGGCCCCGGCGACCTGCCCTCGACCCGGCGGCGCCGGGTGCGGCTCGCGGCCCAGTCAGGAGCCGCCCTCCTGGCCGTGATGCTGTCGGCCGTCATGCTCGCCGTCCTCGTCGCACCGGATCCCGTCCGCCTGGCGGATCCCATCAAGGCCGCCCGCGAGCAGTACTCGATGTCCACCGCCGCCATCAGTGCCACGGAGGCGGTCGGCGCCGTCCTCCTCGCGCACGAGCGGGGCGCCGATCTGGGCGAACCCACGTCCTACGCCCGCCGGGCCGCGCCCGGCGCGGGGACGCGGCTGGCGCCCGAGGAAGCCGCAGCACTGCTGCGGACCGCCACCGCCGCCGACCTCACCCTGAGCGGCGTCCAGCGCGTGTGGATCTCCGACGGGGAGGGCCGCTACCGGACCGCCGACGTCCGCACCACCAAGGTGCGGGGGGAGGGCGCCCAGCTGGAGGTCATGGACGCGCGCGGCGACCGCTTCAGCTCCAGCTTCCTGCCCCAGTTCGGCGCCACCCCCGTGGACGCGCCCGACGGGTGGCAGTTCTCGCTCGGCACCCTGCCCGAGCAGGTGGCGGGCCGCGCCGCCGTGCGCCTCGTTGCCACCGACGACGGCCGCGCCGTCGCCAGCTGGTGGATCGACGCCGTCGCGCACCTCGTGCTGTGGGCCGAGCGTTACGACAGCGCCGGCGCTGTGAGCCTCGCGGCCGGCTACACGCAGCTGACCCTCGGCAGCGCCGAGTTCCACGACGACGGCCTCACGCAGCTCATCTCGGTCCAGCCCGCCAGCGCGAGCCAGACCGAGGGGTGGTGCGTCGGCCCCGCCAGCTGCCCCCTGACCCTGGCCGGCCTGCCGATGGTCGCCTACTCGTCCACCGAGCGCCGTGGCGCCACCTCCATGAACCTCGTCTACTCCGACGGCTTCCAGACGGCCGTCGTCGGGTGGACCGACGGCGTGCTCGGCGACGACGTCACGTCGCAGGCTGACCAGTCCGCGGGCCTACCGGCCGTCAACGTCTGGCAGTCGGGCCCCGCCGTGATCTCGGTGACGACCAACGGATCCCCGGAGCTGATGGCGGCCATCCGGGAGGAACTGCCGGGCGAGGAGCCGTGCGTGCTCACGCTCCGCGACCGCGTCGCCGCCGGCCTGGTCCGCCTCGTCGGCGGGGAGTGAGCCGCGGGCGACGCGCTACCCTAGGCCCTGTGTTCGGCATCGACGCGGTAGACCTAGTCATCATCCTCGTGCTGGGCGTCGTCATGTTCGGACCTGAGCGGCTGCCCGAGTACTCGCGCAAGGCGGCGCGCGTGTTCGTGTACCTCCGGGACGTCGCGAACAACGCCAAGACCACCCTGCGGGGCGAGCTGGGCCCCGAGTACGCGGACCTGGAGCTGCGCGACCTGCATCCCAAGACGTTCATCGCCAAGCACATGCGCGAGGAGGTCGCCGCGATCGACGAGGCCCGCCGCGAACTCGACGAGGCGCGCCGCACCGTCACCGACACCGTGCACGACGCGGGCACCCAGGCGGACACGGTCATCGCGGCCGCGCACCTGGAGTTGCCCGCGCCGGTGGCCGCCTCCCCGTTCGACCCGGAGGCGACCTGACGCCGAACCGCTCAGGTGTTGAGCGGGAGCCTCGTCCCGACGAGGCCCCGCCGCCGCGCCGCGACCTCGCCCGCGAGCGCGACCATCGCCTGGGCTGCCGGATGCTCCGGATGCGTCTGGACGATGGGCCGGCCGGTGTCTCCGCCCGCGAGCAGCGTCTCGTCGAAGGGGATCTGGGCCAGTAGCGGCACCTCGTAGACGAGGCGGTCGGTCAGTGCCTCCGCGACGACCGTGCCGCCGCCCGACCCGAACAGCTCCAGGCGGTGCGTCTCGCTGCAGTGCGGGCAGGTGGTCTCCAGCCAGCTCATGTTCTCCACCACACCGAGGACGCGCTGCTCCATGATGTGCGCCATGGTACCTGCGCGCTCCGCCACCTCGGACGCCGCCGTCTGGGGGGTCGTCACGACGATGACCTCGGAGGTCGGGATCTTCTGTCCCAGCGACATCGCGACGTCGCCCGTGCCTGGGGGCAGGTCGAGCAGCAGGTAGTCGAGGTCGCCCCAGTACACGTCCGCGAGCAGCTGGGTGAGGGCGCGGTCCAGGATGGGGCCGCGCCAGGCGACCACCTGGTCCCGCGAGGGCTTGAGCATGCCGATCGAGATGACGCGCAGGCCCCCGACGGCGGGCACCGGCATGATCATGTCGTCGACCACGGTGGGGCGGGCGTCGCCCAGGCCCAGCAGATCCGGGATGGAGTGGCCGTAGATGTCGGCGTCGAGGATGCCGACGGAGCGCCCCTGCGCCGCCAAGGCCAGCGCGAGGTTGACGGTCACGGACGACTTCCCGACGCCGCCCTTGCCGGACGCGATGGCCAGCACGCGGGTGAGGTTGCCCGGCTGCGCGAACGGGATGACCCGCTGCGCCTGTCCGCCGCGCAGCATCGTGCGCATCGCCTCGCGCTGTTCGTCGTCCATCACGCCGAGGTCGACGGCGACGGAGCTGACGCCCTCGACCGCGGACACGGCCGCGGTGACGCGGGTGGTGATCTCGGAGCGCATGGGGCAGCCGACGACGGTGAGCAGCACGCGCACCCGCACCGCCCCGTCGTCGGTCACCGCGAGGTCGTCGACCATGCCGAGGTCGGTGATGGGGCGACGGATCTCTGGGTCCTCCACCTGGTGGAGGGCGGCACGGATGTGGGGCAGGAGCGGATGTTCGGTCACGATGTCCTTACTACGCGGCGACGGGCGTCGAGGCAAGTCTACGGATACCCACCCAGGGGTATCGGCGGGGGTCAGCGCGAGCGCTCGTCGAGTGCGTCGCCCAGCAGCGCCACGCTGGTCGCCACGATCGCCGGCAGCCAGAGGCCGGCGAGGCTCCCCAGGATGACGACGGCGGTGCCCAGCACCAGGGACAGCGCCAGCCGCTCGCGGTAGCGCAGCCGGGCGGGGGATCCTGGGGCCAGCAGCCGGAACCAGAGGGCCGCGACCACGGCCACCAGGAGGGCCGCGCTGGCCGCGCCCACCCACCATCCTCCCGCGATGCGCCACAGCGACACGGCTCCGAGCGCGGCGAGCGCCAGCTGGCCCACGAGTCGCACGATCCCGAACCAGCGGATCCGATCAGTCGTCATCGGTCAGGACTCGTCCCTCTGCTCGGCGGTGCGCTCCAGCCGTTCGGCCAGCTCCCGCAGCTCGGTGCGCAGCTCGCCGCGGACGAAGTCGCGGGTCGCGAGCTCGCCGAGGTTCATGCGGATCGACGCGATCTCGCGGGCCAGGAAGTCCATGTCCGCCCGGGACTGCGCCGCGATGCGCCGGTCCTCGTCCAGGCTCAGCTTGTCGCGCACCTCCTGGCGGTTCTGCGCCAGCAGGATGAGGGGCGCCGAGTAGGACGCCTGCGTGGAGAAGAACAGGTTGAGCAGGATGAACGGGTAGGGGTCCCAGCGCAGCCCGAACAGGCCGATGAGGTTGATCGTCACCCAGACGATGACGAAGACCGTCATGTAGACGAGGAACTTCGCGGTGCCCATGAACCGGGCGAAGCTCTCGGCGAACACGCCGAAGGTCTCGGAGTCCACCGACACGCGCGGCAGCCAGCTGCGCGTCCCCGGCTGCGACAGCGGGTTGCGCTCAGCCATGGCTCACCTCGGCGTTGCCGAGGTCGGTGGCCTCCACCTCGTCCATCTGCTCGCCGCGCCAGTCGTCGGGCAGCATGTGGTCGAGCACGTCGTCGACGGTCACCGCGCCCAGCAGGTGCCCGTCCTCGTTGACGACGGGCGCGACGACCAGGTTGTAGGTGGCGAAGAACCGGCTCACCTGCGTCAGCGGGTCGGCGGGCGACATGGGTTCGAGGTCGCGGTCGAGAAGCGTGGCCACCAGCGTCGTCGGCGGCTCCCGCAGCAGGCGTTGCAGGTGGGCGGCGCCCACGTAGCGGCCCGTGGGGGTCTCCAACGGCGGGCGCGTCACGAACACCATGGAGGCGAGCGCCGGGGTCAGGGACTCCTCCCGCGCCTGCGCGAGGGCCTGCGCGACCGTGGCGTCGGTGTCGACGACGATGGGTTCGGGGGTCATCATGCCGCCCGCGGTGTACTCCTCGTAGACCAGCAGGCGCCGCACGTCGGCGGACTCCTCGGGCTCCATGCGCTGCAGGAGTTCCTCGGCCACGTCGGAGGGCAGGTCCCGGATGAGGTCGGCGGCGTCGTCGGGGTCCATCTCGCCGAGCACGTCGGCCGCGCGCTCGGTGTCGAGCGCGGAGATGATGTCGATCTGCTCGTCCTTGGGCAGCTCCTCGATCGCCTCGGCCAGCGTCTCGTCGTCGAGGGCCTCGACGACGGCCGCCAGCGACTCAGGCTCCAGGTCGTGCAGTTCCTTGGCGACGTCGGCGGGCTTCATCTCCGAGAACTCGGCGATGAGGTTGGCGGCGGTCCGGCCGGTGGACAGGATGAGCCCCGGGATCTCGCGCCACGACACGATCTGCGGCGCGCTGCGGCTGCCGAACCCGAAGCGCCCGGCGCCCCCCGACGAGCGCAGCGCCACGGAGTCCAGCTCCCACTCCCGGTTGCGGACCATGTGCATGGACACGTCGAGGATGCGGGTGGGCCGCGCGCGCTCCAACGGACGGTCGAACAGGTCGGCGGCGACCAGCATCTCGGCCTCGCGCCGCTGGAACCGGCGGGCGTCCACCTGGCCCGTGATCGCGACCTGGTTCGGCGTGATGTCGTGGACCCGGATCATGGGCACGAAGATGCGCGCCCGCGCGAACAACTCGGCCACGAGGCCCTTGACGCGCGGGGCGCGGCCGTCGCTGCGCAGGTAGCACACGACGTCCTTGACGCGGCCGACCTGGTCGCCGGCGGCGTCGACGATGGGAAGGCCGATGACCCGCGAGACGAAAACCTGCGTATCTTTGGCGACCATAGGGCAAATCTAACCGCAAGGACCCGCCGCCATGACCCACCGCCCCGCCCGCGCCCGTCGCACCGTGCTGTCGGTGCCGGCGTCCAGCGACCGGTTCATCGACAAGTCGCGTCACCTGGCCGTCGACCAGGTGTTCCTCGACCTCGAGGACGGTGTCGCGGCGGCGGCCAAGGACGACGCCCGCGCCCGCGCCGTCGCGGCGCTCCGCGCCGGGGGCTGGACGGCGCCGACGGTGTCGGTGCGCGTCAACGGCTGGGCCACCGTGTGGACGCACCGGGACGTCATCGACGTGGTGACCGGGGCCGGGGACCTACTGGACACCGTGCTGCTGCCCAAGGTCGAGGGACCGGGCCATGTGGAGGCGCTCGACCTGCTCCTCACGCAGCTCGAACGGGCCGCCGGGCTCGAGGTCGGCCGCATCGGCATCGAGGCCCTCATCGAGGACGCCGGGGCCCTGGTCCGCGCCGACGCCATCGCGGCGTCGAGCCCGCGGCTGGAGGCGCTGCACCTCGGCCCGGGGGACATGATGGCGGCCCTGGGCATGCCCTCCCTGCAGGTCGGCGGCCTCGTCGACGGCTATCCCGGGGACGCGCTGCACCACGTGTACGGCCGCATCCTCGTGGCGGCGCGCGCCCGCGGGCTGCAGGCGGTCGACGGGCCGTACGTCGCCGTCCGCGACGAGGACGGGTTCCGCGCCGCGGCCCGGCGCGCGGCGGCGCTCGGCTACGACGGCAAGTGGGTGCTGCACCCGGCCCAGGTGGCGGCGGGGACCGAGATCTTCACGCCCGACGACGAGACCGTCGCGCGGGCCGAGGCGATGGTGGCCGTGGCCGCCCGGGCCGCCGACGAGCGCGTCGGGGCGGTCATGCTCGACGACGAGATGGTCGACGAGGCGGGCGTAAGCTTGGCGAAGGCCACCCTGGCACGCGTACGGAGGACCTGATGACCGAGCCGATGAGCAGCCGACTCATGCAGCTGAACTACCCGCAGCACGTCGCCGAGTTCGTCACCTACGAGGAGGCGCAGTCGGCGGTGGACTACCTGGCGGACCAGAAGTTCGCCGTGGAGAACCTGCTCATCGTCGGGACCAACCTCAAGCTCCTGGAACGCGTCACCGGCCGGCGCACGTGGGCCACCGTGCTGGGGGAGGGCGCGCTGTCCGGCCTCACCACCGGCCTGTTCGTCGGCGTCATGCTCATGCTGTTCGTCGGCAACGGCAACTTCGCGATGCTGTACGTCGGCCTGGCCATGGGCGTGGCGTTCGGCATCCTGGCCCGCATGTTGGCGCACGCGCTCACCGGCGGCAAGCGGGACTTCAACTCGGCGCGGGTCACGGTCGCGACCCGCTACGAGGTGCTGGCCGAGCACAAGGTCGCCCAGCAGGCCCGCGACATGCTCGCCGAGCGCCCCGGCGCCCGCGCCGCGATGTTCGAGTGAGCGACGCCGCCACCGCCGGGTTCTGGGACGCCCGCTACGCGCACCCCAACCACGTCTTCGGGTACCGCCCCAACGACTTCCTCCGCCAGCAGGCCCGGTTCCTGCGCCCGCGCTCCCGGGTACTGGCGCTCTGCGACGGGGAGGGGCGCAACGGCGTCTGGCTGGCCGAGCAGGGCCACGACGTCGTGAGCCTCGACTTCTCCGCCGTGGGGCTCGCCAAGGCCGAGGCGCTGGCGGCCGAGCGGGGCGTCGCGGTGGAGACCTGGCTGGTGGACCTGGCGGACTGGATCCACCACCCGGCGCCCGAGCGTCCCTGGGACGCGGTGGTGGCGATCTTCGCGCACCTGCCGTCCGCCCTGCGCCGGGACGTGGCGCGCGCCATCACGGCGCAGGCCGCGCCGGGCGCGCTGCTCATCTACGAGGCCTTCACACCGGCCCAGCCCTCGCTGGGCAGCGGGGGCCCCACGGATCCGGACCTGCTGGTGACGCGCGGCGACGTCGTCGACGACTGGGCCGGATGGCGCCCCGACGTCCGGCTCACGGAGCGACGCCTCTTCGAAGGCATGGACCACCAGGGCCTGGCCTCCGTTGTCCAGGCCTTGGGTCTCAAGGCCTGAGGCCCTCCGGTAGGTTCTTCCTCAACACCCGTGTCGCCCTGAGGAGTTCACGATGGATCTGAACTGGACGTACTACAACCCGGACACCCCCGCCGAGCGGGTGCTGCTCGTCGGCCCCAGCCTGGGCGGGAACGCGGCACACCAGTGGACGCGGGTGGCCGCCGAACTCATCGACGACGCGCGGGTGGTGTTCGTCGACCTGCCCGGCACCGGCCTGGGGTCCGTCTGGGACGACGCCGACGAGCCGACGCTGGACGCCGTCGCGGACGGGATCGCCCGCGTGGCAGCCGAGGTCCGCGCGGATCTCGGCGCCGACCTGCCCGTCTACTTCGCGGGGCTGTCCATCTCCGGCGCCACCGCGCTGCATCTGGCCCGCGACCACGCCGACGAGTTCTCCGGCGTCGTGGTCGTCGCCTCCGCCGCGACGGTCGGCGAGCCTGCCCGCTGGCTCGAGCGCGCCGACCAGGTCGAGGCCACCGGGACGCAGCAGCTGGTCGAGGAGACCACCAAGCGCTGGTTCACGCCGATGTTCCGGGCGCAGCAGCCGGCCGTCGTCGACGTCATCATGGAGGGCCTGTCGGTGGCCGACGACCACTCCTACGCCCAGCTGTGCCGGGCGCTCGCCGCGCACGACGTGCGCGACGACCTGCCCTACATCACCCTGCCCGTCGTCATGGTGGCCGGCGAGCGCGACACCTCGACGCCCATCGCGAACGTCGAGCTGGTGGCCGAGACCGTGCAGCGCGGCGAGCTGCACGTCGTGCCCGAGGCGGCCCACCAGGTGACGGTCTGCCGCCCAGCGGACGTGGCGCGGATCATCCGCGGTCTGTTCACCCGCGGGCAGACCTCCAAGGTCGTCTCCGAGTCCGCGGACTGACCCGGCGCGGGCCGCGGGGCCTCAGCCCCGCAGCCCGGCCATCCACCGCTCGACGTCGTCCGCGTCCCGCGGGAGCGCGGCCGAGAGGTTGACGGGGTCGCCGTCGGTGATGAGGATGTCGTCCTCGATGCGCACCCCGATGCCGCGGTACTCCTCGGGGACCAGCAGGTCGGTCGACTTGAAGTAGATGCCCGGCTCCACCGTGATGACCATGCCCGCGCGCAGCGTCCCGAGCCGGTAGTTCTCCGCCCTGGCCTGCGCGCAGTCGTGCACGTCGAGGCCGAGGTGATGGCTGGTGCCGTGCACCATCCAGCGGCGGTGCTGCCCGCCGTCGACCGACAGCGACACCTCCGGCGTCACCGGCAGGATCCCCAGCTCGGCGAAGAACTCGGCCAGCACCGTCACGGCGGCCTTGTGCACGTCGGCGAACAGTGCTCCGTCCCGGCACGCGGCGATGCCGGCGGTCTGCGCGGCGAGCACGGCGTCGTAGACGCGGCGCTGCGCGGCGCTGAACCGGCCGCCGACCGGCAGCGTGCGCGTCACGTCGGCGGTGTAGAGCGAGTCGACCTCCACGCCGGCGTCCAACAGCAGCAGGTCGCCGTCGTTCAGGGCGCCGTCGTTGCGGATCCAGTGCAGCGTGTTGGCGTGGTCGCCGCCCGCCGCGATGGTGTCGTAGCCCACCGCGTTGCCCAGGTGCCGGGCGTGCAGGCCGAAGATGCCCTCGACCCAGCGCTCGCCGCGACCCAGTTCGACCGCACGGGGCAGCTCGCGCGCCACCGCCTCGAAGCCGACGGCCGTGGCCGCACAGGCCCGCTCGAGCTCCGCGATCTCGAACTCGTCCTTCACGAACCGCGCCTCGGAGGCCGCGCGCTCCAGCTCGGCGTCGACGTCGGTGTGCGGGTCCCCGTCGACCCCGGCCGGGTGCGCCACCCGCGCCGCGTCGACCTGGGCCGTGACGGCGGGATCGGCCCCCCGGATCACCCCGAAGGGGCCGCCGGACTCGCGGAGGGCCGCGTCGAGTTCGCGGATGTCTCGGCAGGTCAGGCCTGTGGCGGCCGACATTTCCTCGAGGGAGTCGCGCTGACCGACCCACATCTCCCCGTAGCGCGCGTCGGCGTAGAACTCGCGGTCGGTGCGGGGGGCGCGCGGGCGGAAGAACAGCGTGGCGTCGTCGTCCCGGACGACCAGCACGGCGTCAGGCTCGCGGTCCTCGCCGAGGCCGGTGTAGTACGCGAAGGCGCTGTGCGGCCGGAAGCGGTAGTCGGTGTCGTTGGAGCGGGTCTTCAGCGGGCCCGCCGGCAGGACGAGCGTCGCCGCGGGGAACTCGGCCACGAGCCGGCGTCGGCGCTCGGCGGCGTACTGGGCGGCCGGCAGGCGCTCGGGCAGCCGGTCCGGGTACGGCGCCCAGTCGCTGACGATGAAGGCCTTGAACTCCTCGGAGTACGGGTCGCGGCGGTTCTCGGAACGGTCGTCGGTCATGTCGCCACTGTACTTCCCGGCGTCGGGCGCCCCGCGGCGGTGACGCCGTCGCCTGTACGATGGCCGATCGACGCCGACGAAGGAGTGCAGGTGACCGGACCGTACGTGACGCTCGACCGACCCGCCTGGGCGGCGCTCGCCGACGCCACGCAGATCGACCTCGACGAGGCCACGCTGGACCGGCTGCGCGGCATCGGCGACCCCACCTCGAGTCGCGACATCGAGGAGGTCTACCGGCCGCTGACGCAGCTGCTGCACCTCTACATGGTCAACACCGGGCGGCTGTACTCCCAGAGCAACGACTTCCTGGGCCTCGACGTGGCCCGCACGCCGTTCGTCATCGCCGTGGCGGGGTCGGTGGCGGTCGGGAAGTCGACGGTGTCGCGGCTCCTGCAGGAGCTCCTGCGCCGCGCCCCCGGCCATCCGAAGGTCGACCTCATCACCACGGACGGCTTCCTGTACCCCAACGCCGAGCTGGAGCGTCGCGGGATCCTGCACCGCAAGGGGTTCCCGGAGTCCTACAACCGGCGGGCGCTGCTCGACTTCGTCGTCGACGTGAAGTCGGGCACCCCGCGCGTGCTGGCGCCCGTCTACAGCCACATGGTCTACGACATCGTCGAGGGCGAGCACATCGCTGTGGAGAGCCCCGACATCCTCATCATGGAGGGCCTCAACGTCCTCCAGCCGGCGCGCGTGGAGGCGGACGGCCGGCCAGGGCTCGCGGTCAGCGACTTCTTCGACTTCTCGGTCTTCGTCGACGCCGATGAGGCGCACATCCGCCAGTGGTTCCTCGAGCGATTCCTGACGCTGCGCCGCACGGCGTTCACCGACGAGCGCAGCTACTTCCGGCGCTACGCCGAGCTGTCGGAGGCCGACGCCGTGGCCTTCGGCAGGCGGGTCTGGGAGGACATCAACGGGCCCAACCTCCGGCACAACATCGCCCCCACCCGGGACCGCGCCACGGCCATCCTCGTCAAGGACGAGACGCACGCCGTCGACTCCATTCTCATCCGCAAGGTCTGAGCCCTCCGCCGGAGCTCGCCGCGCGGGGATGTCAAGAAACGCGCAATCATCATGTACGGTTTTCCGCGTGTGTGGAATCGTGGGATATGTCGGACAACGTGACGGACTCGATGTCGTACTGAGCGGCCTGCGCCGCTTGGAGTACCGCGGCTACGACTCGGCGGGCGTCGCCCTGCCCAGTGCGGGCCGCATCGAATGGCGCAAGAAGGCGGGCAAGATCGCCAACCTGGAGGCGGCCATCGAGGCGAACCCGCTCCCGTCGGGGCAGGTTGCCATCGGTCACACCCGGTGGGCCACCCACGGGGCGCCGACGGACCAGAACTCGCACCCGCACGTCGCGGACCGGGTGGCGATCGTCCACAACGGCATCATCGAGAACCATGACCAGCTGCGCGAGGAACTTCCCGGCGTCGAGTTCTCCTCCGAGACCGACTCCGAGGTGGCGGCCCACCTGCTGCGCCGCGAACTCGACGGCGGGGCGGATCTGCTCGCGGCCATGCGGACCGTGGTGGGCCGGCTGGAGGGCGCCTTCACGCTCGTCGCCGTCGACGCCCAGGACCCCGAGCGCATCGTGGCGGCCCGCCGCAACTCGCCGCTGGTGGTCGGGGTGGGCGAGGGGGAGTACTTCCTCGCCTCGGACGTCGCGGCGTTCATCGCCTACACCCGCGACGCGGTCGAGCTGGGGCAGGACCAGATCGTCGAGCTGACGCGCGGCGGGGTCTCGGTCACCACCTTCGACGGCGCCCCCGCGGAGACCAAGGAGTTCCACGTCGACTGGGACCTCGAGGCCGCGCAGAAGCAGGGCTACGACTGGTACATGCGCAAGGAGATCTTCGAGCAGCCGCGCGCGGTGGCCGACACCCTGCTGGGCCGCCTCAACGAGCGCGGCGAGCTCATCCTCGACGAGATCCGGATCAGCCCCGAGACGCTGCGCCGGATCGACAAGATCGTCATCGTCGCCTGCGGCACCGCCTTCTACGCCGGCCTCGTGGCGAAGTACGCCATCGAACACTGGACCCGCATCCCCTGCGAGGTCGAGGTGGCCTCCGAGTTCCGCTACCGGGACCCGATCATCGACCCGATGACGCTGGTGGTCACCATCTCCCAGTCCGGTGAGACGGCGGACACGCTCATGGCGATCCGCCACGCCCGCGAACAGGGGGCCAAGGTCATCGCCATCTGCAACACCAACGGGGCCACGATCCCGCGCGAGTCCGACGCCGTCATCTACACCCACGCCGGCCCCGAGATCGGCGTCGCGTCGACCAAGGGCTTCACGACGCAGCTGGTGGCCTGCTACCTGCTGGGCCTCTACCTGGCCCAGGTGCGCGGCATGAAGTACGGCGACGAGATCGCGGCGCTGCTGCGTGAACTGGAGCGGATGCCCGAGGCCATCCAGGGCATGCTCGACAACCAGCAGCAGGTCCTCGATCTGGCACGCGAGTTCGTCAACGAGCCGTCGGTGCTGTTCCTCGGCCGGCACGTGGGTTACCCCGTCGCGCTCGAGGGCGCCCTCAAGCTCAAGGAACTGGCCTACATCCACGCCGAGGGCTTCGCCGCCGGCGAGCTCAAGCACGGCCCGATCGCGCTCATCCGCGAGGACCTTCCCGTGTTCGTGGTCGTGCCGCCGCGGGGCCGCGACCAGCTGCGCGACAAGGTGGTGTCCAACATCGCCGAGGTGCGGGCCCGCGGCGCGAAGACGATCGTGCTGGCGGAGGCCGACGACGAGGAGGCGCGGGCCGCGGCGGCCGTGTTCATCGAGCTGCCCAAGCTCTCGACGCTCCTGCAGCCCGTGGCGGCGATCATCCCGCTGCAGCTGTTCGCGTGCGAACTGGCCACGGTGCAGGGCCACGACGTGGACCAGCCGCGCAACCTGGCCAAGTCGGTCACCGTCGAATAGCCCCGCCGCCTAGAGTGGCGCCCATGATCGTGGGCATCGGTACCGACCTCTGCGTCATCGAGCGCTTCCGCGAGATGCTCGCGCGCCGTCCGGGCCTCGCGGAGCGGCTGTTGACACCCGCGGAGCTGGAGCTCTCCATCGAGTCCCAGGCCGCGCGGTTCGCGGCCAAGGAGGCCCTCGCCAAGGCCCTCGGCTCGCCGGGCGGCATGCGCTGGCTCGACTGCGAGGTCACCAAGAACGCCGACGGCGACCCGGGGTTCGTCAACACGGGCTCGGTCGCCGCCCGGGTCGCGGCGATGGGCATCGAGAGCATCCACCTGTCGATCAGCCACGACGGGGGCTTCGCGACCGCCATGGTGGTGTGCGAACGATGAGGGCGGTCATCAGCGCGGCCGAGATGCGCGCCGCCGAGGAGGCCGTCTTCGCGGCCGAACCCGGAGTCGACCTCATGGGCCGCGCCGCGGCCGAGGTGGCCCGGATCGCGCGGGTCACGTCGCCCCCGGGACCCGTGCTGGTCGTGGCCGGGCCGGGCAACAACGGCGGCGACGGCCTGTTCGCGGCGGCGGATCTGGCGGCCGACCGGCCGGTGGTCGTGTGGCTCGCGATGGAACGGGGGCACGAGGACGGGCTGGCGGCGGCACGCGCCGCCGGCTGCGCCGAGGTCGATGCGCTGGGAGCGCTCGATGGGCTCGCCGACGCCGCGCTCGTCATCGACGCCGTGACCGGGCTGGGTTCCCGGCCGGGCCTGCCCGACGAGGTCGCGACCTTCGCCGCGGCGTGCGAGGCGGCCGCGGTGCCGGTCCTCGCCGTCGACCTGCCCAGCGGCCTGGACGCGGACAGCGGACGGGCGCACCCGAGCTTCCGCGCCCACGACACCGTGACCTTCGCCACCGTCAAGCCGTGCCACGTCCAGGCACCCGCGGCGGACCGTTGCGGCCGCGTCCACGTCGTCGACATCGGGGTGGACGTGCCCGCGACCTCGCTGCGCCAAGCGGAGGAGTCCGACGTCGCGGCCTGGTGGCCCGCGCCGCACTCCGCCTCCGACAAGTACTCCCGCGGCGTGGTCATGGTCGACACCGGGTCGGCGCAGTACCAGGGCGCCGCGCTGCTCAGCGTCTCCGGCGCACTGCACGCGGGGGCCGGCATGGTTCGCTACACGGGGCGCGTGCCGTCCGGGCTGGTGCTGAGCCGGTTCCCCAGCGTCGTGATGGGGGAGGGGCGCGCCCAGGCGATGGTGTTGGGTTCCGGCTGGGGCGACGGCGAGGGCAGCGAGGGCCGCGTGTCCGCCGCGCGGCTCCATGGCGTGCCCGCGGTCGTCGACGCCGACGCCCTGCACGCTCTGCCGGCCGGTCGGCTCGACGGCTGGCTGCTCACCCCGCACGCCGGCGAGCTCGCCCGCATGCTGGGGTGCACCCGGGCGCATGTGGAGGCCGAGCCGCTCGTGTGCGTCCGCGAGGTGGCGCGTCACACCGGCGCGGCGGTGCTGCTCAAGGGGGCGACGCAGTACGTGGCCGAACCCTCGGGGCGCGTGACCGTCGCGGTGGCGGGGCCGGGCTGGACCGCGCAGGCCGGATCCGGAGACGTGTTGGCCGGCATCTGCGGCTCGCTCCTGGCCGCGGGGCTCCCCGCGTGGCGCGCGGGCGTCGTGGGGGCGAGCGTCCAGGCCATCACCGCGGCCCGCAACCCCGGTCCTCATCCGCCGGACGAACTGGCCCGGCGGGTGCCGGCCACCGTCGCGGAGTTGCTCGCCTCAGTCCCCCAGTAGGCCCTGGGCCAGCCAGGCGCCCTCGGCGAACCCGGGCGGGATGACGAAGACGGCCGAACCGATGGCCGTGGTCCACTCGTTGAGGGCGTCGCCCTGGTCGAGCATGCGCTGCACCGGGATGAACTGGTCCGCGATGCTGGCCTGGAACGCCGTGAAGATGAGCCCGGCGCTGCTGGTCCAGGAGCCGTCTATCCACTCCTCGTGGGTGTAGTTGAGTCCGCGGCGGAGCATCCGGCGCCCGGAATTGTGCGAGGGGTGCGCGACCCGGGCGTGGGCGTCAGCCGCGATGACGGGTACGCCGTCGACGGCTGCGGTGAGGTCGACGTCGTCGTGTTCCGCGGTCCCCGTGAGCGGCGCCCCCGTGTCCAGGGCCCGGCCGATGACCCGCTCCTGGCGGTCCCGCGTCAGCTCGTCCCACGTGGCCAGGTTCATCTCGATGCGGCGCACGACGAGCTGGGTGCCGCCGGCGAGCCAGCCGTCGGTGGAGAACACGGTGGCGGTGAGCGTCTCGCCGCTGGGATTGGCGCTGCCGTCGAGCTGTCCGAACAGGTTGCGGCCGGTGACGGGATTGCCGTCGGCGTCCACCGGACGCCAGGACCCGCGCTGGGTCCACCGCGGCCGGGCGAAGGGCGCCGCGTCGGTCGTCAGCCGCCGGACGGCGTGGGCCACCGAGGTGGCGTCGTCGGCCGACACCCAGGCCAGCAGGTCGCCGCCGCTCCACCGGTCCTCGAGCCGGTCGTGGGCCATCGGGGGGATCTCCTGGAACCCCGTCGGGCGGGCTGCGGCGAGACCGGGAAGGTCGAACACGCGGGGCCCCAGCCCGATGAGGATCGACAGGGACACGCCGGCCTGGGCGAGGTCCGGGGCCGCGTCGCCTGGGACCGGGCGGCCGGCGGCGAGGGCCGCGACGTCACCGCTCCACACTCGCATGAGGCGACCGAGCGCGGTGCGGTCGACCGAGGGCAGCAGGTCGAACGCGACGAGTTCGCCGACGGCCGGGGTGGGGGTGAGGATGCCCGACTGATGGTCCCCGTGGGCGAGGTACGTGCGCCCGCCGACGCGCTGGGCGGCGGCGTCGTCGGACCCCGCGGTGGCCCGGCCGGCGACCACCCCGGCGGCGCCGCCCAGCCCCGCCGCGCCGGCGTAGCCGAAGACGTGACGTCGACTGAGGCGAGGATCGGGCATGGTGCCGAGTCTACGAGAGCCGGTGCGGGTGCCAAGGATCCCCCACCGGGTATGGGTACCCCCTGGGGTATGCGATGTCGGTTACGCTGGCCGCGTGAAGTGGACCAGCATCCCCGTCGCCGCCGCCGTCGTCGCACTCGCCGCCTGTTCCAGCCCGGCCGACTCCGCGACCCCGGGCATCCTCGCCGCCGACCCGTGGGTCCGCGCCACCGTCGGCACCGAACGGCCGGACATGACCGCCCTGTTCGTCAACCTCACCAACCCGACGCAGGAGGACCGCACCCTGGTCGCGGCCGACTGCGGCGACGTGGCCGGGAAGGTCGAGCTGCACGAGATGGTGATGGTGGACGGCGAGATGCTCATGCAGGAAGTCGACGGCGGCCTCCCCGTCCCCGCGGGGGAACACGCGCACCTCGCGCCCGGCGGTCCGCACGTGATGCTCATGGACCTGGCGCGCGAGCTGCCGGCGGGCGGCGAGGAGATCGACTGCACGCTATCGTTCGACGACGGTCAGGTCATCGAGCTGACCGCCCCGGTGAAGGAGTTCACCGAGGAGCAGGACACCTACCACACGCACGCGCCGTCCGACGACAGCTGAGGCCCGGCGCGGGAGAGGACACGCCTCGATGTTCGCCATGTCTGACGGAGTCCCCGCGCCAGCCCATCCCGACGCCGTGGTCGCCGGTCCCACGTACCGCTTCACCGTCCTCAGTGAGCGGCTCATCCGCATGGAATGGGACGAGGCCGGCCGCTTCGTCGACGAGCGCACCCAGGTCGTCGTCGAGCGCGACTTCGGCCTGCCGGACTTCTCCGTCGAGCGCATCGGCGACGGGCTGGAGATCCGCACCTCGCACCTGCGGCTGCGCTACGACGGCGGCCCCTTCACCGCGTCCGGCCTGAGCGTCACGCTGACCAGGGGAGCCGCGGACCCCCACTACGCCACCTGGCGCTACGGAGAGAGCTACCCGCAGGACCTGCCCGGCCGCGGCAACCTGCTCGGCACCGCGCGGACGCTCGACGAGGCCGACGGGGCCTGCGAGCTGGAGCCCGGAATCCTCGCCACCTACGGGTTCGCCGTGCTCGACGACTCGACGTCGGTGCTCTTGGGCTCCGACGGCTGGATCCAGGCCCGCCCGGGACGCGGCCAGGACCTCTACCTCTTCGGCCACGGCCGCGACTATCGCGCCGCCCTGGCGGACTTCCACCGCCTCACCGGCCCCGTCCCCCTCGTCCCGCGCCACGTGCTGGGCAACTGGTGGAGCCGCTACTGGCCGTACCGGGCCGACGAGTATGTGGGGGTCATGGACCGCTTCCGAGCCGAGCGGATCCCGCTGTCGGTGGCGGTCATCGACATGGACTGGCACGTCGTGGACGTGGACCCGGCGATCGGGACGGGGTGGACCGGGTACACGTGGAACCGCGACCTCTTCCCCGACCCGCCCGCGTTCCTCGCGGCCCTGCACGACCGCGGTCTCGCCGTGACGCTCAACGTCCACCCGGCCGACGGCATCCGCCGCCACGAGGAGGCCTATCCGGAGGTGGCGCGCGCCGTCGGCATCGACCCGGAGTCCGGAACCGCCGTCGAGTTCGACGTGACGTCGCGAGAGTTCGTCGACGCCTACCTGCGGCTGGTCCACCACCCGCTGGAGGAGCAGGGGGTCGACTTCTGGTGGATCGACTGGCAGTCCGGCGGCGCCACCGCCGTGCCAGGCCTGGACCCGCTGTGGATGCTCAACCACATCCACTACGTGGACTCGGGGCGTGAGGGCCGGCGCCCGCTCACGTTCTCCCGCTACGCCGGGCCGGGCAGCCACCGCTACCCGGTGGGTTTCTCAGGCGACACCATCACCACGTGGGCGTCGCTGGACTTCCAGGCGTACTTCACCGCGACGGCGGCCAACGTCGGCTACCCGTGGTGGAGCCACGACATCGGCGGCCACATGTTCGGCTCGCGGGACGTCGAGATGGCGGTGCGCTGGTTCCAGCTGGGGGTGTTCTCCCCGATCAACCGCCTGCACTCGTCGTCGAGTCCCTTCGCCTCGAAGGAGCCCTGGGGCTACGGCCCCGCGGCCGAGCGGGTGATGGCCGCCTTCCTGCGGCTCCGGCACCGGCTCGTGCCCTACCTGTACACCGGGGCCTGGGCCGCACACCTGGAGCAGGTCGCGCTGGTGCGCCCCATGTACCACGACCACCCAGACAAGGGTGACGCCTATCAGGTCCCGGGCCAGAGCATGGTGGGCGACCACCTCCTGCTGGCGCCGATCACCAGCCCGGCGGAGCCGAGGACGCACATCGCCGCCGTGCGGGCGTGGCTCCCGGAGGGGGCCTGGTTCGACCTGTTCACCGGGCGCCGCTACGACGGCGGGCGCCGCGTCCAGCTCCACCGCGACCTCGGCCGCTACCCGGTCCTCGCCCGGGCGGGCGCCGTCGTGGCGCTGCAGGCGGACCCGATGGCTGACGTGACCATGGCGCCGCGGGCCCTCGAGCTGCGCGTGTTCCCGGGCACCGGGGGGTCGCGGCTGATCGAGGACGACGGGTCGGCCGAGCCGGGTCCCGAGGAGCGGCGGGAGACCCGGATGCGGCAGACGCTGCACGTCCGGGACGACGGCGCGGCGGACCTGGAGCTCCACGTCACGCAGGACCGTCCGGGGCCGGACGTCCGGGCAGTGGCGGTCGACGTGGTCGGCGTGGCAGGCGTGGCGGCCGTCGAGGTGGTCGTGGGGGAGCGGCGTCTGGTCGTCGCTGAGCCGCGCGAGGTCGTCGACGAGCTGCTCGCCCCTGCCTTGCGTGTCGACCTGGGCGACGTCGACGTCGCCGCAGGTGTGTCGGTGCGCCTCGTGGGGGCAGTGCCGCGGCCGCTGGACGTCGCGGGCGAGGCCTTCCGGGTCCTCGATGCCGCGGAGATCGAGTTCGCGGTGAAGGAGGCCGCGTGGCGCGCGGTCACCAGTCTGGAGGGCCTGGCGCTGGTGCAGGAGTTGGCGACGGTCGACGTGGAGCCGCGGCTCCGCGACGCCCTGATCGAGGTCGCGGCCGCCCGCCGGGCCTGGTAGGCCTCAGGCGATCAGCTGACCGCCACGCACCGACTTGGCGATCGCCTTGCGGTAGTGGCCGACCAGTTCGGAGCACACGCGCTCCCACGTCCGGTCCAGCGTGGAGGCGCGCGCGGCGCGCCCGAAGGCGGCGCGCTTGGCGTCGTCGCCGATGAGGTCGACCACGTGGGCCCGCATCGCTGCCAGGTCCCCCGGGCGGTAGAGCCAGCCCGTGCGCGAGTGGTCGACGAGGTCGATCGGCCCGCCGCGCCTCGGCGCGATGACCGGCAGACCCGAGGCCTTCGCCTCCTGGATGGACTGGCCGAAGGTCTCCAGTTCCCCGGGGTGCACGAACAGGTCGAGGCTGGCCAGCGCGTCGGCGAGCTCGTCGCCGCCCAGCTCGCCGAGGAAGCGGGCGCGGGGGAGCGTGGCCTCGAGCTGCCCGCGCAGCGGCCCGTCGCCGATGACCACCAGGCGGGTCCCGGGGAGGTCCGCGATCGTGGCGAGATCCTCGACCCGCTTCTCGACGGCGAGCCTGCCCATGTAGCCGATGAGCCGCTCCCCGCCCGGCGCGTGGCGGCGGCGGAACGCGGGGCTGCGGCGCGCCGGGTCGAAGCGGGCCGAGTCCACGCCCCGTCCCCAGACCCCCACCCGCGGCACGCCCTGGGCGAGTAGCTGGTCCCGGGCGAAGGTCGAGGGCGCGAAGTTCAGCGACGCCAGCGAGTGCACCTGGCGAACGTGGTGCCACAGGAGCGGCTCGGCCTGGGGGAAGCCGTAGCGGGCCGCGTACGTCGGCACCTCGGTCTGGTAGATGCCCACCATCGGGATCCCCAGCCGGGCCGCCACCGAGGCCGCCTTGAAGCCCACGACGACCGGCGAGGCCAGGTGGATCACGTCGGGGGCGAAGCCCGTGATGATGCGGGCGATGGTCTGCGACGGTGTGGTCACGACCCGGACGACGTCGTAGCCCGGCAGCCCGACGCTGGCGACGGTCTCGACGGGGAACCCGCAGTACTCGCGCGGCGTCCGGTCGCCGACGGCCGGGGCGATGACCATCGCCTCGTGCCCGGCGGCACGCAGGTGCTCGAGGACGCGCAGCACCGAGTTCGTGACCCCGTTGACGCTGGGGAGGAACGACTCCGCGATGATGGCAACCCGCACACCTCGATCCTATGCAGCGAGATGACCACCGCCCCCGGCTGCGGCGAACGTCCGATGAACAGCCGGTGACGGTTCTGCTCGGCCTTCACGGGCGTCGATTCGGAGAATCCCGCGGCATCCCGTAGACTCGACGGGCCCGGTAAGGCGATCAACGCCAGCGTGTGACAGATGAGCGGGCATGTTTCAGTGGCCCCGCATGTGGGCCCGTGGCCCGGCTCCTGGGCCCCCCATCACCCGCAGAGGATCTCTTTCATCATGAATGCACCACGCCGAAAGCAGCGCTGGTCCGCCGAGCAGCGCGCCGCCAAGGGCCACTCCCCGCAGCGTCGGGCCAACCGCCGGGACTCGAACGAGTCGGGCGAGCCGTTGAACCGCAAGCAGCGCCGCGCGCTGCAGTTCGGTCCCCCCACCTCCGCCGCACCGGGAGAGGACCGCGCGCCGCGGCAGGACCGCGACGACCGCCCACGCTACCGCGACCGCGACGACCGCCCGCAGCGTGAGGACCGCAACCGCGACGATCGGCCCCGCTACCGCGACGCCGACGACCGCCAGCCGTCGCGTGACGATCGTCCGCGTCGTGATGACCGGTTCCAGTCGCGTGATGACCGGCCGCGTCGTGATGACCGGTTCCAGTCGCGTGATGACCGGCCGCGTCGTGATGACCGGTTCCAGTCGCGTGATGACCGGCCGCGTCGTGATGACCGGTTCCCGTCGCGTGACGACCGGCCGCGTCGCGATGATCGCTTCCAGTCGCGTGACGACCGGCCGCGTCGTGACGACCGGTTCCAGGATCGCGACGACCGTCCGCGACGTGACGACCGGTTCCAGGACCGCGACGACCGGCCGCGCCGCGACGACCGCGGGCACCACCGCCCCGCGTCGCGCCCGCCGCACCTCGACATCCGCCGCCCGCACGAGCCCCGCGGCCACGACGACCGCCGCGGCCGCCACCACGACACGCGCCAGGACTCCCACGACGTCGAGACCGACCAGATGAGCTGGACCGCGGGCGTGGCCGAGGAGGTCCAGGGCGACGTCACGTCGGGATTCTTCGAGCTCGGCGTTGCCGAGTCGCTCGTGCGCCAGCTCTCCGCGCAGGGCATCACGGAGCCCTTCCCCATCCAGGCCGCCACCATCGGTGACGCCATCGCCGGCCGGGACGTGCTCGGCCGCGGCCGCACGGGCTCCGGCAAGACGCTGGCGTTCGGCCTGCCGATGCTCACGCGCCTGGCCGAAGGCAGCCCGGTCGGTTCGCCCCGCGCGGTCATCCTCACGCCGACCCGCGAGCTGGCGCTGCAGATCGCCGACGTCCTGTCTCCGCTCGCGGCCGCTGTGGGGCTGGACCTGACGTTGGTGGCGGGCGGCATGTCGTACGGGCCGCAGCTGCGCGCCTTCGAGCGCGGCGTCGACGTCGTCGTGGCCACCCCCGGCCGCCTCATCGACCTCCTGGAGCAGGGGGCCGCCGACCTCAGCCAGGTCGAGGTCACCGTCCTCGACGAGGCCGACCACATGGCCGACATGGGCTTCCTCACCGAGGTCCGCTCGCTGCTGGACGCCACGCCCGAGCACGGGCAGCGGCTGCTGTTCTCCGCGACGCTGGACAACGCCGTCGGGGCCCTCGTCAAGGCCTACCTGCACGACCCGGTCACCCACGAGGTCGACTCGGGCAAGAACTCGGTGGCCACCATGGTGCACCGGCCGCTGCTGGTGAAGCCGCACCACAAGAACCAGGTCACCGCCGAGATCGCCAACCGCGACGGCCGGACCGTGCTGTTCGCCCGCACCCAGCTGGGCACCGACCGCATCGCGGGCCAGCTCCGCGACGCCGGCGTGATGGCGGGGGCGCTGCACGGCGGCCTCACCCAGGGAGCCCGCGCCCGGATCCTGGCGGCGTTCCGCGAGGGCACCGTTCCGGTGCTGGTCGCCACCGACGTGGCGGCGCGCGGCATCCACGTCGACGACGTGACCCTGGTCCTCCAGGTAGACCCGCCCCGCGACTCCAAGGACTACCTCCACCGCTCCGGGCGCACCGCCCGCGCTGGTCAGGAGGGCGTCGTCGCGACCATCGTCCTGCCGCACCAGCGCAAGACGGGCCGCCGACTCCTCGACCAGGCCGGGGTGGGGGCCGCCTTCATCGAGGCCGAGCCCGGCTCGCCCGAACTCCGCGACGCCACCGGCGCCCGGCCCACCTCCGGCGTGGCGATCGCCGAGGAGGACTACCTGAGGCTCATCGCGCCCAAGCCGCAGCAGCGCAAGCGCCCCGAGGGTCAGCGACGCGGCCGCGACCAGGGGCGGGGCCGCCGTGGCGGCTACCGCAACGACCGGTGGTGAGAGGGTAGGATTCTGCGCCGATGGACACTTCCGACGTGAGGGTGCGGGTCGCCGATCCCGCCGACGCCCCTGAGCTGCTGCGAGTCATCCACGCCGCGTTCTCGGCCCGCCCGGCGGTCGACCCGCCGGCGGAGGCGCTGGCCGACGAGGTCGCCGACATCGAGCGCGCGCTGACCGACGGCTACGGCATCGTCGTCGAGCGGGACGGGGCGATCATCGCCGGCCTGCTCGTCGACATCGCCGACGACACCGCCACCCTGCGCCGCGTCTCGGTCCTCCCCGAGGCCAGCGGGCAGGGCGTCGCCCGGGCGCTGGTCGAGAGCGCGCTGACCGTGGCCGCGGACCTCGGTGCCCGGCGAGCGGCCCTGTTCGCGCGCGAGGAGTTCCCGCAGTTGGTCGCGTGGTGGAAGGACCACGGGTTCGACGTGGTGGCGCCCGCTCCCTACGGCTTCCACATGGGCCGCGACCTCCCCGTCGTGGTCGACGTCCCCACCGCCGACGACATGCAGCGGCTGGGCCGGCGGCTCGCACGCCTGCTCCGGAAGGGCGACGTCATCGTCGCGTCGGGGGACCTCGGGGCGGGCAAGACGACGCTCACCCAGGGCATCGGCGCCGGGCTCGACGTCGAGGGACCGGTCATCTCCCCGACTTTCGTCCTGTCGCGGGTGCACCCCGCCCGCGGCGACGGCCCAGCCCTCGTGCACGTCGACGCCTACCGCCTGGGCGGCTCCCTCGAACTCGCCGACATCGACCTCGACGCCTCGCTGGCGGACTCCGTCACGCTCATCGAGTGGGGCCACGGCCTGGCCGAGTGGCTGGCCGACGACCGGCTGGAGATCGACATCGTCCGCGGCGTCGACTCGGACCAGCGCACCGTCTACCTCACCGGCTTCGGCCCCCGCTGGGCCGGGGCCCTCGACGCACTCAGGGAGACCCGATGACCTGGACGCTCGGCATTGACACCAGCCACGCCGTCGCCGTCGGCCTGGCCCGCGACGGCCGGCCCGTCGCGCGCGTGGTGGTCGACGACACCCGCGCGCACGCCGAAGAACTCATGCCGTCGATCCTGCGGGCGTGCGCGGACGCGGGCATCGCGCTGACGGACATCGACGAGTTCGCCGTCGGCATGGGCCCCGGCCCGTTCACGGGGCTGCGGGTCGGCGTCGCGACGGCCTGGACCCTCGCGCACACCGCGGGGCGCCCCGTCCACGGCGTCTGCTCCCTCGACGTGGTGGCCCGCCAGTGGGCGGACCTCGGGGCGCCCGACGACTTCCTCGTCGCCGCCGACGCGCGCCGCAAGGAGCTGTACTGGGCGCGCTACTCCGCCGACGGCGTCCGCGTCGACGGACCTCGCGTGACCGCCCCCGATGAGCTGCCCGCGCTCCCTGTCGCGGGCGCCGTGCCGGAGGCCTACCGCGCCGGGCTCGACGTCCAGGGGCCCGACGCCCTGGACCCCGCCGTGCTCGCGGCCCGCTGGGCCGACCTCGCGCCCGCGGGGGACGAGCCGTTCTACCTCCGCCCGGCGGACGCGACCGTGCCCGGCAGGCCGAAGTCCGCGCTTCCGCGGCTGCGGGTCCGACGATGATCGTCGAGACCGCGGCGCCCTCGGACCTGCCCGACATCCTGGCGCTCGAAGCCCACTTCGGCACGCCCTGGTCCGCGGAGTCATGGCTTCAGGAGCTGTCCGGCCCCGGACGCCTCATCCTCGTCGCGCGGGGGAGGGAGGGCGACACGATCGGTGTCGCCGCCTTCCAGCTCGTCGACGACGTGGCGGACCTGCACCGCATCGTCGTGGCCCCGCACCAGCGGCGCCTGGGGTTCGCCCGCGTGATGCTCGTGGCCGGCCTGCAGTGGGCGATCGGCGAGGGGGCGCACCGCATGCTGCTCGAAGTCGAGGACTCCAACGATGCGGCCATCCAGCTGTACCGCGGGTTCGGCTTCGCCCCGGTTGCCACCCGCCCGGACTATTACGGCCCCGGCGCCGACGCGCTCATCCTGGAGCGACGGCTCGAGGGCGTCGACGCCGACTCGGTCGGCATGTGGGAGATGGAGGAGAGCGGCGATGAGTGAACCCCTGGTGCTCGGACTGGAGTCGTCCTGCGACGAGACCGGCGTCGGCATCGTGCGGGGACGCACGCTGCTGGCCAACGAGGTGGCCAGCTCGGTCGACCTGCACGTCCGCTTCGGTGGCGTCGTGCCCGAGGTCGCCAGCCGGGCGCACCTGTCGGCCCTCATTCCGACGCTGGAGCGCGCGGCCGCCAAGGCCGACGTCGACCTGGCCGACCTCGACGCCATCGCCGTGACGGCGGGACCCGGTCTCATGGGGTCCCTGGTCGTCGGTCTGGCGTCGGCCAAGGCGCTCGCCGCCTACCTGGGCAAGCCCCTCTACGGCGTCAACCACCTGGTCGGGCACGTCGCGGTCGACCTGCTCGACCACGGTGAGCTGCCGATGCCCTCGCTGGCGCTGCTCGTCTCCGGCGGCCACACGCAGCTGCTGCACGTCGAGGACATCGCCACCCGCATCACGGAGGTCGGCTCCACCATCGACGACGCGGCCGGCGAGGCGTACGACAAGGTCGCGCGCCTCCTGGGACTCCCGTACCCGGGCGGGCCGGTCATCGACAAGGCGGCGCAGGAGGGTGACCCGACGTTCATCCGGTTCCCGCGCGGCCTCACGGCCCGGCACGACCTCGACCGGCACCGCTTCGACTTCTCCTTCTCGGGGCTCAAGACGTCCGTGGCCCGCTGGGTCGAGCAGCGCCGCCTCGACGGCGAGCCGGTCCCGGTGGCCGACGTGGCGGCCAGCTTCCAGGAGGCCGTCTGCGACGTCCTCACCGCGAAGACGGTCGACGCGGCGCAGCACCTGGGCGTCAGCTCCATCCTCATCGGGGGCGGGGTGGCGGCCAACTCCCGGCTGCGGACCCTGCTCGAGGAGCGGGCCGCGGCCGCCGGTATCGAGCTGCGCCGCCCCCGGCCAGCCCTCTGCACCGACAACGGCGCCATGATCGCCGCCGTCGGCAGCGAGGCCATCCGGGCCGGCCTCAAGCCGTCCGGCCTCGGCATCTCGGCCGACTCCGGCCTGCCCGTCAGCACCGTCGTCGTCTGATTTTGGTGCGCTAGGCCACAGATTGGTAACGATCTGGTGTCAAACACCGCGTGGCCCTAGCCGATTTGAACGTGCCTTGGCTATGTTCCTGGAACACATGGCCCGTCGGGCCGCTTTTCCGTCGGTCTACGACTTAGGAGAAAGAATGAAGTTCCAGGGAACCAAGGCGTCCCTTGGTCTGGTGCTCGGCAGCGCACTGCTGCTCGGCGCCTGCACCAGCCCCGACGCCACCGATCCCGACGCCACCGCCACCGGCTCGGCGTCGGCATCGGCGTCCGCCAGCGGCGGCACCGACGGCGACTCGGCCGCCGCCGGCTGCCTGCAGGACGTCGGCATCACCGAGACGAAGGACGGCGAGGTCCGCTACACCGCCGGCCCCGGCGACTGGAGTGGCTACAACTCGATCACCAACGCCACGTACTCGACCTACAACTCGGTCATCGCGGCCCACATGTTCTCCAGCTTCGTGTACTTCGGTACCGACGGCACGATCTGCGACAACACGGACTTCGGCACCTACGAGGTGACCTCCGAGGACCCGCTGACGATCAAGTACACGATCAACGAGGACGCCGTCTGGTCCGACGGCACCCCGGTGACCATCAACGACTACCTCATGGAGTGGGCGGCCCAGAACCCCGAGTTCATCGCCCCCGGCTTCGCCAGCGGTGAGGACAAGGAGGCCTCGGCGGTCTTCGACCACGTGTCGACGTCGTTCGCGCAGTACGTCCCCGAGGGCCCGGAGGGTGAGGTCGGCTCCAAGGAGTTCACCGTCACCTACAGCAACCCCAACCCGGACTACCGGATCATCGTCACCTCCGCGCTCCCCGAGCACGTCATCGCCCGTGAGGCCGGCCTCGAGCCCGGCGCGCTGGCGCAGGCCGTGATCGACCGCGACGCCGACACCGTGAAGTCCGCCGCCACGTTCTGGAACGAGGGCTGGATCTTCAACCCCGGCGAACTCCCCGACCCGGCGCTCACCCCGTCGTCCGGCCCGTACGTCCTCAAGGAGGGCAGCTGGCAGGCAGGTAACTCCCTGACGTTGACCGCCAACGAGCAGTACTGGGGCACCCCGGCCGCTACCCGCGACCTCGTGTTCCGGTTCATCGACGATGCGCAGCAGGTTCAGGCCCTGGGCAACAAGGACGTCCAGGTCATCCAGCCTCAGGCCACCGTCGACACCGTCGGCCAGCTGGAGGCCCTCGGCTCCGCCGTCACCATCGAGTCCGGTTCCTCCCTGACGTGGGAGCACCTGGACTTCAACTTCCGCGAGAACAACGTCTTCGGCAACCCGGACACCGGCCTGCAGCTGCGTGAGGCGTTCGCCTACTGCGTGCCGCGTCAGCAGATCGTCGACACGCTCATCAAGCCGATCTCCCCGGAGACCGAGCTCATGAACGCCCGCGAGGTGTTCCCGTTCCAGGACAACTACGACGACGTCATCGGCGCGTCGTACGACGGCCGCTACGACACCGTCGACATCGAGAAGTCGAAGGAGCTCATCGCGGCCGCCGGTGTGGCGACCCCGGTCGATGTCCGCATCGGCTACCGCGCCGGTAACCAGCGCCGCGCCGAGACCGTCGCCGCGATCCAGGCCTCCTGCAAGGACGCCGGGTTCAACGTGATCGATGCCAGCGCGGAGGACTTCTTCGACAACGCGCTCGTCAACGGCGACTACGAGGTGGCCCTGTTCGCCTGGGCCGGCTCGGGTCAGATCACCTCGGGTGAGAACATCTACGCCACCAACAAGGGACAGAACTACGGCAAGTACTCGAACGAGACCGTCGACGCGGCCTGGGCCGAGCTCGTCGCCACCCTCGACGAGAGCGTCCACCTCGAGCAGACCAAGATCATCGAGAAGGAGCTGTGGGACTCGCTGTTCGGTATCCCGCTGTACGCCCACCCGCTGGTCGTCGCCTACGACTCCACCCTGCAGAACGTGCGCGCCACCGCCACGCAGGACCAGGTGTCGTGGAACGCCCCACAGTGGGTCGCCCAGTGACCCGGCTGACCACACCAGTCAGTAATCAGTAACGGATCGGGGCAGGTGGCCGCGCGTCACCTGCCCCGATTCCCGTGCATACACCATTTCATCCACTCTGCCCGCTGCCGTAGTATGCGGCGGATGGGGCGCCGCTGAAGGCGCCCGGACCATGTCGAAGGACCGATCTTGCTCAAGTTCATCGCGAAACGCCTGGGGATCTCGCTGGCGATCCTCGTGCTCGGGTCACTGCTGCTGTACGTGCTCGTCATCAACTCGGGCGACCCACTGCAGGACCTCCGGGAGTCGAACGACCCCAACCGGGAGAACCGCATCCGGCAGCGGATCGAGAACATGGGCCTCGACATGCCGTGGTACGAGCGCTACTGGGACTGGCTGACCGGCGCCTCGCGGTGCCTCGTCGGACAGTGCGACCTCGGCACCGCGATCAACGGGCAGTCGGTCAACGCACTGGTCGCCACCGCCGCGGCGTCCACGCTGCGACTCGTCGTCCTCGCCTCGCTGCTGGCCATCGTCATCGGCGTCATCCTCGGCATCATCACCGCCATCCGGCAGTACTCCGGCTTCGACTACGGCGTGACGCTGTTCGCGTTCATCGCCTTCTCGCTGCCCGTCTTCTGGCTCGGCGTGCTGCTCAAGCACTACGCGGCCATCGAGTTCAACAACTGGATCGTCGACGCCGACCTCAGTTGGCCGGTCATCCTCGCGGTCGCGGCCGTGCTGGCCTTCATCCTGCAGGCCGCCCTCGGCGGCGACCTCAAGCGTCGCCTGATCACCTTCGCGGCGGTCGCGCTGGGCATCGTCGCGATCCTCACCTACTTCGACCTGGTCACCTGGTTCCGCCGCCCGGCCATCGGCATCCCCGTCTACGTGCTGGGCGTCATCGGCGCCGCCGTGCTGGTCATCGTCTTGACGTCGGGCTTCCACAACCAGCGGGTACGCAACGCCGTCGCCGCGACGGCCGGCGTCGCGCTCGTCGGCTACATCGCCGTGCGCGGGTTCCTCATGACCAGCGCAACCATCCCGATCCTGCTGGTGTGCTTCGTCGCCGCCATCGCGGTCGCCGTCGCGGCGGGCCAGCTGTTGGGCGGATTCTCCCGTCGCCAGGCCACCCTCGCCTCCGTCGTGACAGCGCTGCTGGCGTCACTGCTGGCGATCGCCGATCTGCTGCTGTCCAACTGGTCGGGGTACCTCAAGGAGCAGCCGCGGCCCATCCCGACGATCGGCTCGGCCACGCCGAACTACGAGTCGACGTTCTGGATGCATTCGCTCGACGCGCTGACGCACATCGTGCTTCCGACCGTCACCCTCATGCTCATCTCGATCGCGTCCTACACGCGCTACACCCGCGCCTCCATGTTGGACGTCCTCAACCAGGACTACATCCGTACCGCGCGGAGCAAGGGCATCTCGGAGCGCAAGGTCATCACCCGGCACGCGCTGCGCAACTCGCTCATCCCACTCGCCACCATCGTCGCGTTCGACTTCGCCGGCCTCATCGGAGGCGCCGTCATCACCGAGACGGTCTTCGGCTGGCAGGGGATGGGCAACCTCTTCCGCACGGGCCTCGCCGCCGTGGACCCGGCCCCCGTCATGGCCTTCTACCTGGTCACCGGGACGGCCGCCGTCACCATGAACATGCTGGCGGACATCGCCTACGCCATCCTCGACCCGCGGATCGCCCGCTAGGAAGTGAGGGTCAACCATGACTGAACCGAACAACCCCGCCCAGCTCGACCAGGTCCACGAGGCCGAGTACGAGATCGAGAGCATGCCCGACGAGGTCACGACGACCGACAAGTCGTACTCGCAGGGGCGCCTCGTCCTGCGCCGCTTCCTGCGGCACCGCGGTGCGATGATCTCGCTGACCTTCCTGATCCTCATCGCGCTCCTGGCAATCACGTCGATCGGGTTCGGCCCGATCCCCGGCTGGTGGAGCAAGAACCACGTCGACCTCTACCCGATCCAGGAGGTGGGCGGCGCCCCGACCCTCACCCTGTGGCCGTTCTCCATCGGCGAGCACCCCTTCGGCCAGAGCACCATCGGCAAGGACTACTTCGCGCTGGTGATGCTGGGCACGCAGAACTCCCTGGCGATCGCCTTCACCGTCGGCATCGCCGCCACGATCATCGGCACCCTGGTCGGCGCCGCCGCCGGCTACTTCCGGGGGCTCGCCGAGGCGTTCCTCATGCGCGTCACCGATCTGTTCATCATCATCCCGACGCTGGTGCTGGCCGCCGTCCTCGGCCGCATGGCCGGCAACGTGGGCGGCATCTTCGCGCTGGCCGGCATGCTCGCGCTGGTGTCGTGGACCGGCCTGGCCCGCCTCGTCCGCGGCGAGGTCCTCTCCCTGCGCGAACGGGAGTTCGTCGCCGCGGCACGCGCCGTGGGAACCTCCCCGTGGCGCATCATCGTCCGGCACATCCTGCCCAATGCGCTGGGCACGATCATCGTCAACGCGACGCTGCTCATCTCGGCGGCGATCCTCGTGGAGACCGCGCTGTCCTACCTGGGCTTCGGGGTCAGGCCGCCGAACACGTCGCTGGGCCTGCTCATCTCCGAGAACCAGAACGCGCTGAGCACCCGCCCCTGGCTGTTCTGGTGGCCGGGCGTGTTCATCGTCGCCGTGGCCCTGTGCGTCAACTTCATCGGCGACGGCCTGCGCGACGCGTTCGATCCCCGCCAGCAGATGGACTGAGGAGCCCGACCATGACCACCACCCCCCGCTTCACCGGTGAGAACCCGGTCCTCAAGTTCGACAAGCTCGACGTCCAGTTCCGCACCGAGTTCGGCACCGTGCACGCCGTCAAGGGCATCACGCTCAGCGTGGAGCCCGGCGAGGTGATGGCGCTCGTGGGCGAGTCGGGCTCGGGCAAGTCCGTCACCGCGACCACGGCGCTCGGACTGCTGCCCAAGACCGCCCGCATCCAGGGCGACACCCGGGTCACGGACAAGTCCATCGGCCAGCTCTCGGGCCGCCAGCTCCGCTCCCTGCGCGGCAACCGCGTCGCCATGGTGTTCCAGGAGCCGATGACCGCGCTCAACCCCGTCATCACCGTCGGCGAGCAGCTCACCGAGGCTATGGAGGTGCACGGCGTCGCCTTCGGCCGCGATGCCTGGGACCGCGCCGTCGACCTGCTCAACGCCGTCGGCATCCCCAACGCCGAGCGCCGCGCCAAGCAGTTCCCGCACGAGCTGTCCGGTGGCATGCGGCAGCGCGTGGTGATCGCCATGGCGCTGGCCTGCGACCCGGACGTCATCATCGCCGACGAGCCCACCACGGCCCTCGATGTGACCGTCCAGGCCGAGATCCTCGACCTCCTGCGGTCGTTGAAGGACAAGCTCAATACCGGCATCCTGCTGATCACGCACAACATGGGCGTCGTGGCCGACATGGCCGACAACGTCGCCGTGATGTTCAAGGGCACCATCGTCGAGCGCGGGCCCGTCGAGCAGGTCCTGCTGCAGCCGCAGCACCCCTACACGAAGCGGCTGCTGGCCGCCGTGCCGCGCCTGGGGGAGGGCCACGGCCAGTTCGGCGTCGCGCCCAACCCGGTGGAGCCGACCGCCGAGGCCGCCCTCGACGTGCGCGACCTCGTCGTCGAGTACCACCGCGCCGGCAAGAAGCCGTTCCGCGCCGTCGACGGCGTGAGCTTCGACGTGCGTCGCGGCGAGATCGTCGGCCTCGTCGGCGAATCCGGATCGGGCAAGTCGACCATCGGGCGTGCCCTGCTCGGCCTCATCCCGTCGAAGTCCGGCGAGGTGCGGGTCCTCGACCAGAACCTGCTCGGCCTGCGGGGCCACGAGCTGAAGTCGCTGCGCAAGCGCATCGGCGTGATCTTCCAGGATCCTGCCGCGTCGCTGAACCCGCGGTTCCCGATCGGCGACGTCATCGCCGAACCGATGAGCGTGCACAAGGTGGGCAACGCCAAGGAGCGCGAGGCGCGTGTCCACGAGCTCCTCGACGCGGTCCAGCTGCCGCGCAGCGTCTACAACCGGTACCCGCACGAGCTGTCCGGCGGACAGCGCCAGCGCGTGTCCATCGCCCGCGCGCTGTCGCTCAGCCCCGACCTGCTGGTCGCCGACGAGCCCACCTCGGCACTCGACGTGTCCGTCCAGGCGTCCGTGCTCGCCATGTTCACCGAACTGCAGCGCGAGTTCGGCTTCGCCTGCCTGTTCATCTCCCATGACCTCGCCGTCATCGACTCCCTCGCGCACCGCGTCGTCGTGATGCAGTACGGCAAGATCGTCGAGAAGGGCACGCGCGAGGACGTCCTGCTCCACCCGCAGGAGGAGTACACGCGGCGTCTCCTGGCCGCGGCGCCCGTCCCGGACCCGATCGAGCAGCGGGAGCGCCGCGAGGCGCGCTATGAGCTGCTCAAGGAGCTGGGCGACGAGGTCGTGGAGCTCGACACCCGCGAGCTCGACTACGACGCCCGGGGCCCGCGCACCGAGTCCTGACATGCCGTATGCGCCGGAACTGACGACGCTGGGCTACATCCTCAGCCCGGACCGCCGTCGGGTGCTGCTCGTCCACCGGATCTCCCGGTCCGACGACGAGCAGCTCGGCAAGTACAACGGGCTCGGCGGCAAGGTCGAGCGGGACGAGGACGTCGCGGACGCGATGCGCCGGGAGATCCGCGAGGAGGCCGGCATCGAGGTGACGTCGATGCGGCTACGCGGCACGGTCTCGTGGCCCGGCTTCAACGGCCGCGACGTGTTCGGGTTCGTGTTCCTCATCACGGGCTTCACCGGCCGGCCGTTTCCGGAGAACCCCGAGGGGACGCTCGCCTGGCACGACGTCGACACGGTGATGGAGCTGCCCATGTGGGACGGCGACCGGCACTTCCTCCCGCTGGTCTTCGACGAGTCGGTCCCGCAGTTCCACGGCGTCCTGCCCTACGACGGCGGCCACAGCGTCGGTTGGCGGTACTCGACGTGATCGGCCCGGCGCGCGTCGCCGCCCTCGAGGTCGCCGCGCGCGAGCCGGACCCGTCGTCGCTCGGTGCGGCCACCCGCCTGCGCGCGGTGGCCGGGCCCGAGGACGCGGCGTGGGCGCTCACCCAGACGGCCCTGCGCCGGCGTGCCCGGGCCAAGGTCGCGCGGGCCGACGCCATGCTCTTCACGCCCGATGGCCTCGAGCAGGCCACCCGCGATCTCGTGAGCGCCTGGCGCGCCGCACGCTTCGCCGCGGCCGGGGTCCGGGAGGCGTGGGACTTGGGCTGCGGCATCGGGGCCGACGCCATGGCGATGGCCGAGGCAGGGCTCGTCGTGCACGCCGTCGACGCGGACGCGCTCACCGTTGAGGTCGCCACCTGGAACCTCGCCCTGGTCGGGGCCGGCCCCGCGAGCCTCGGCCGGGCGGAGGACACGCCGGTGCCCCTGTCGGCCGGGGTGTTCCTGGACCCGGCCCGGCGCACCGCCCGCGGCCGCACGTGGCACGTCGCGGACTTCACCCCGCCGTGGCAGCTCGTCCTCGACCACCTCGCCTCGCCCCGCTTCGTCTGCGTGAAGCTCGGCCCGGGGCTGCCCAAGGAGCTGATCCCCGACGGCGTGCGCGCCACCTGGGTCAGCGTCGGCGGCGACGTCGTGGAGGTGTCGCTGTGGAACAGGCTGCCCGAGGGGCGCAGCGCCGTGCTGCTGAGCGCCGGCAGCGCGCTGGAGCTCGAGCCCGATCCGACCCTCGGGCCGGCCCAGGTGGCCCAGCTCGGCCGCTACCTCTACGAGCCCGACGGCGCCGCCATCCGCGCCGGACTGGTGCGGGAGGCCGTCCCCGGGGCGTGGCTGCTCGACCCCCACGTCGCCTACCTGTCCTCGGACGATCCGGTGGACACGCCGTGGGCGACCCGCTTCGAGGTGGTCGACGTCCTGGACCACTCGGTCAAGGCGCTGCGCGCCTACGTCCGGCAGCACTCCA
This sequence comes from Tessaracoccus lapidicaptus, assembly GCF_001693815.1. GTDB lineage: Bacteria > Actinomycetota > Actinomycetes > Propionibacteriales > Propionibacteriaceae > Arachnia > Arachnia lapidicapta. The sequence goes on from NZ_MBQD01000011.1 coordinate 209,365, forward strand.
TCGGCACCCTGGAGATCAAGAAGCGCGCCGTCGACGTCGACCCGGCCACCCTGCGGCGGGAGCTCAGGCCCAGCGGGCCGGCGTCGGCCACGCTCATCCTGGCCCGCACCGTGGACGGCACGAAGGCGGTCGTGGCGCGGCGGGCCTAGGCTGGCCGCGACACTGACCGACCACCAGGGAGACTCATGGGCCACTTCGACGGCGACGACCGCAGCAACTGGGACCGCATGATCGCGGGCGACCCCTACATCGCGGACGACCCCAGGATGGCGGAGCGATCCGCTCGCGCCCTCCGCCTCGCCGACGAGTACCAGCGGGCCGTCGTGGCCGGCGACCCGGGCGCGCGGGCGATTCTCGCGGACCTCGTCGGGGACCTGGGGGAGGACGCGCACGTGCGTCCCCCGCTGACCGTCGACTACGGCGACTTCCTCACCATCGGCGCGCGGACGTTCGTCAACGCCAACCTGACGGCGCTGGACGTCGCTTCCATCGTCATCGGGGAGGACTGCCAGATCGGGCCCAACGTGCAACTGCTCACCCCCACGCACCCCCTGGACCCACAGGCCCGGCGCGACAAGGTCGAGTCGGCCAAGCCCATCACGCTCGGCGACAACGTGTGGCTCGGGGGCGGCGTCGTCGTCTGCCCAGGGGTGACGATCGGCGACAACGCCGTCATCGGCGCGGGATCCGTCGTGACCAAGGACATCCCCGCCGATGCCCTGGCGGTCGGCAACCCCGCACGCGTCATCCGGGTCATCCGCTGAACTCTGGCACTCGGCTTGATTGAGTGCTAAACCCGGGATAACGTAAGAGCTGGCACTCGACCTGGTCGGGTGCTAACGGTCGGACGGCACCCGCGACGACGCCCGGCCGCTGCTCAACCTGACCTATTCGCCGACCTCAGGTCGGATATGACAGAAAGGTGTTTGACGTGGCAACCACGATCAAGCCGCTCGAGGACCGCATCCTCATCCAGCCCCTCGAGGCCGTTCAGACCACCGCTTCCGGCCTTGTCATCCCCGACACCGCCAAGGAGAAGCCGCAGGAGGGCAAGGTCATCGCCACCGGCCCCGGGCGCATCGACGACAAGGGCAACCGCGTCCCGCTCGACGTCGCCGAGGGCGATGTCGTCATCTTCTCGAAGTACGGCGGCACCGAAGTCAAGTACGACGGCCAGGAATACCTCCTGCTGAACGCCCGCGACATCCTCGCCGTCGTCAGCAAGTAAGGACACCACTTCATGCCCAAGATTCTCGCTTTCGACGAGGAAGCGCGCCGCGCGCTCGAGCGCGGCGTCGACATCCTCGCCAACACGGTCAAGGTGACCCTCGGCCCCAAGGGCCGCTACGTCGTCCTCGACAAGAAGTGGGGCGCCCCGACCATCACCAACGACGGCGTGACCGTCGCCAAGGAGGTCGAGCTCGACGATCCCTACGAGGACCTCGGCGCGCAGCTCGCCAAGGAAGTCGCCACCAAGACCAACGACGTCGCCGGTGACGGCACCACGACGGCCACCGTCCTCGCCCAGGCCATGGTCCACCAGGGTCTGCGCGCGGTCGCCGCGGGCGTCAACCCCATCGGGCTCAAGCGCGGCATCGACAAGGCCGTGGAGGCCGTCGTCGAGCGGCTGCGGGAGAACGCCCGCCCGGTCGACACCACCGCCGACATGGCGTCGGTCGCCACCATCTCCTCGCGCGACGAGCAGATCGGCGACCTGATCGCCGAGGCGTTCGACAAGGTCGGCAAGGACGGCGTCATCACCGTCGACGAGTCCAACACCATGGGCACCGAGCTCGAGTTCACCGAGGGCATGCAGTTCGACAAGGGCTACCTGTCCCCGTACTTCGTGACCGACGCGGACCGCATGGAGGCCATCCTCGACGATCCGTACATCCTCATCCACAGCGGCAAGATCTCGTCGATGAACGACCTGCTGCCCCTGCTGGAGAAGGTCATCGCGGCCAAGGGCACGCTGTTCATCGTGGCCGAGGACGTCGACGGCGAGGCGCTGTCGACGCTCGTGGTCAACAAGATCCGCGGCACGTTCACCTCGGTGGCCGTCAAGGCCCCCGCGTTCGGCGACCGTCGCAAGGCCATGCTCGAGGACATCGCGATCCTCACCGGCGGCCAGGTCGTGGCGCCCGAGGTGGGCCTCAAGCTCGACCAGGTCGGTCTGGAGGTGCTCGGCCGCGCCCGTCGCGTCGTCGTCACCAAGGACAACACGACCATCGTCGACGGCGCGGGCGACCACGCCGAGGTCACCGGCCGCGTGTCGCAGCTGCAGGCCGAGATCGCGCGCACCGATTCCGACTGGGATCGCGAGAAGCTCCAGGAGCGGGTCGCGAAGCTGGCCGGCGGCGTGTGCGTCATCAAGGTCGGCGCCGCCACCGAGGTGGAGCTCAAGGAGAAGAAGCACCGCATCGAGGACGCCGTGTCCGCGACGCGCGCTGCCATCGAGGAGGGCATCGTCGCCGGAGGCGGCTCGGCCCTCATCCACGCCGGCGCGGTCCTGGGGGACCACCTCGGCCTCGAGGGCGACGAGAAGGCCGGCGTCGACGTGGTGGCCAAGGCCCTCGTCGAGCCGCTGCGCTGGATCGCCGAGAACGGCGGCGTGTCGGGCTACGTCATCACGTCCAAGGTCGCCGAGATGGAGGTCGGCCACGGCTACAACGCCCGCACCGACGAGTACCAGAACCTCGTCGAGCACGGCGTCATCGACCCGGTCAAGGTGACGCGTTCCGCGCTCGCCAACGCCGCGTCGATCGCGTCGCTGCTGCTCACCACCGAGACCCTGGTGGTGGACAAGCGCGAGGACGAGAGCTGAGTCTCCCGGCCTGACTGCATGCGGGGCCCCGTCCGGTTCGTCCGGGCGGGGCCCCGCCGCGTCCCCGGCGGGTGGAAGCGCGGTCGGCGCGCAGGCGTCGGCGGCGTAGACTGGCCCCGACGTGCCGGTTGAGTGAAGGGTGGATGCGTGTTCGAGGAACTGACCGGAGCCGGGGTGCCCAGCCCGTTCGCCGCCTTGGGGCTGACGTTCGACGATGTGCTGCTGCAGCCCAACCAGTCCGACATCATCCCCTCGGCTGTCGACACCGGCACCCAGCTGACCCGCCGGGTCCGCCTGGGGGTCCCGCTGGCCTCCGCCGCGATGGACACCGTCACCGAATCCCGGATGGCCGTCGCCATGGCCCGCGAGGGCGGCATCGGCATCCTGCACCGCAACCTCGCCATCGCGGATCAGGCGCAGATGGTGGACCAGGTCAAGCGGTCCGAGGCCGGGATGGTCGGCAACCCCATCACCGTCCGTCCCGACGCCACGCTGGGTGAGGTCGACGAGATGTGTGGCGCCTACCGCATCTCCGGCGCCCCCGTCGTCGACGACGACGGCCGCTTGCTGGGCATCATCACCAACCGGGACATGCGTTTCGAGGACGACCCGAGCCGCCCGGTGTCCGAGGTCATGACCCGCATGCCCTTGGTCACCGCACGCGTCGGCGTCAGCTCCGACGAGGCCCTTGCCCTGCTGGCCCGGCACAAGGTCGAGAAGCTGCCCATCGTCGACGACGAGGGGCGCCTGACCGGGCTGATCACGCTCAAGGACTTCGTCAAGGCCGACAAGTACCCCAACGCCGCCAAGGACGACCAGGGCCGGCTGCGCGTCGGCGCCGCCGTCGGGTTCTTCGGGGACTCGTGGGAGCGGGCGATGTCGCTGGTCGAGGCCGGCGTGGACGTCATCATCGTCGACACGGCACACGGGCACAGCAAGGGCGTCGTCGACATGATCAAGCGGCTCAAGGCGGATCCCGCCGCGGCTGCCGTCGACATCATCGGCGGCAACGTCGCGACCTATGCCGGCGCCAAGGCGCTGGTCGAGGCGGGCGCCGACGGCGTCAAGGTGGGCGTCGGTCCCGGCTCCATCTGCACGACGCGCGTGGTCGCCGGCGTCGGGGTCCCGCAGGTCACGGCCATCTACGACGCCGCGCGCGCCTGCCGTCCGGCCGGGGTGCCGGTCATCGGCGACGGCGGGCTCCAGTACTCCGGGGACATCGCCAAGGCCATCGTCGCGGGCGCCTCGTCGGTGATGCTCGGCTCGCTGCTCGCCGGCTGCGAAGAGAGCCCCGGCGAGCTCGTGTTCATCAACGGCAAGCAGTTCAAGAGCTACCGCGGCATGGGGTCGCTGGGCGCCATGGCCGCACGCGGCCGGAAGGCTTCGTACTCGAAGGACCGCTACTTCCAGGGCGACGTCACCACCGACGACAAGCTCATCCCCGAGGGCATCGAGGGGCAGGTCGCCTACCGCGGCCCCCTGGCCGCCGTCGCGTACCAGCTGGTCGGCGGGCTGCGGCAGTCGATGTTCTACTCCGGCGCCGGCACCATCCCCGAGCTGCAGGAGCGGGGCCGGTTCGTGCGCATCACGCCCGCCGGTCTGCGAGAATCGCACCCGCACGACATCCAGCTCACCGCCGAAGCCCCCAACTACTGGTCGCGCTGAGGCCGAAGGAGAACCCATGTACGAGCTTGGGCGCAGCAAGCGCGCCAGCCACGCCTACTCGTTCGACGACGTCGCCATCGCGCCCACGCGGCGCACGCGCGGCGAGGACGAGGTGGACCTGACGTGGAAGATCGACGCCGTGTCCTTCGACGTCCCCATCGTCGCGGCGCCGATGGATTCGGTCATGAGTCCGGCCACGGCGATCCGGATGGGCGAGCTCGGCGGCCTGGGCGTGCTCAACCTCGAGGGCCTCTGGACGCGCTACGAGGATCCGCAGGCCCAGTACGAGCAGATCACGCAGCAGTCGGACCAGGTCGTGGCGACCAAGCGGCTGCAGGAGATCTACGCCGAACCGGTCAAGGCCGAACTGATCCGGGACCGGCTGGCGGAGCTCCGGACGGCCGGCGTCCCGGTCGCCGGGTCCCTGTCGCCCGCCCGGACGCTTGAGTTCGCCCCCGTGCTGGAGAAGGCGGGGATGGACTTCTTCGTCGTGCGCGGCACCACGGTCTCGGCCGAGCACGTCGGTGGCGAGGACACGCTCAACCTCAAGGACTTCATCTACCGCTTCGACGTGCCCGTCCTCGTGGGCGGGGTCGCGACCTACCGGGCCGCCCTGCACCTCATGCGCTCCGGCGCGGCCGGTGTGCTGGTCGGGTTCGGCGGCGGAGCCACCCACACCACGGCCTCGGTGCTCGGCATCGAGGTTCCGATGGCGTCGGCGGTCGCGGACGTCGCTGAGGCGCGCCGCGACTACCTGGAGGAGTCCGGCGGTCGCTACGTGCATCTCATCGCCGACGGCGCCGTCGGCCGCTCCGGCGACATCGCCAAGGCCATCGCCTGCGGTGCGGACGCGGTGATGGTGGGCTCGCCGCTCGCGCGGGCGACGGAGGCCCCCGGCCGCGGGTGGCACTGGGGCAGCGAGGCGTGGCACGCCCGCCTGCCGCGCGGTGAGCGCTCCTTCTTCGAGCAGGTCGGGACCCTCGAGGAGGTCGTGCTCGGCCCGTCGCGGGTGCCCGACGGCACGATGAACCTCGCGGGTGGCCTGCGCAAGGCCATGGCTCTGACCGGCTACACCGACATCAAGTCCTTCCAGCGGATCGACCTGATCCTCCACTGAGCCCCGAGGAGCGCCGATGGACGACGCACTGACCGAACTCAACCGCCTGCGCGGCAGCATCGACAACATGGACTCCGCGCTGATCCATCTCCTGGCGGAGCGGTTCAAGGTGACCCAGCGCGTCGGCGAGCTCAAGGCCCGCGCCGGGCTGCCGGCGGCGGACCCGGACCGCGAGGCACGACAGATCTCCCGGCTGCGGGCGCTCGCGGTGGAGGCGGAGCTCGACCCGGAGCTGGCGGAGAAGTTCCTCACGTTCATCGTCGCCGAGGTGGTACGGCATCACGAGAAGATCGCCCGAGGGGAGGGCTGACCCATGGGTCGTGTCATCGTCGTGGGCGCGGGGCTCGCCGGGTTGCGGGCCGCCGGCCGGCTCGCCGCGTCGGGGTCCGAGGTGCTCGTCCTCGAGGCAGCCGGCCGCGTGGGTGGCCGGGTCGCCACCGAGGAGGTGGACGGCTTCCGCTGTGACCGCGGCTTCCAGCTGCTCAACCCCGGCTACCCGGCCGCACGCAGGGCCCTCGACCTGGCCAGGCTCGACCTCCACCGGTTCGGGCGCGGCGCGGTGCTGCGCACAGCCGCGGGGCGCTCCGTCCTGGCAGACCCGACGCGGCACCCGGCCCACGCCGCCGACCTGCTCCGCGGTCCGCTGACGGGCGCCGACCTGGCCGCGGTGGTGCGCTGGCTGCGCGGCGCCGGGGACGACGCGGCCACCCTCGCCGAGGCCGTGGCCCGCGCGGGGTTCTCGCCCGTCGTCGGGCGCGCGCTGCTGCGGTTCTTCGCCGGCGTCACGCTCGACCCGACGGGGGCGACTGCGGCGGCGCAGGTGCGCCGCCTGGCCGGCTACTTCGCGCTCGCGACGCCGGGAGTACCCGCGCAGGGCATGGCGGCGGTGCCGCTGCAGCTCGCCGAGCCCCTGGCCGGGCGCATCCAGCTCGGCACGCCCGTGACCGCGGTGGTGCCGGATGCCGCCGGCGTCATCGTGCACCGCGCGGACGGCCGGGAGGAGCGCGCGGCTGGAGTGGTGCTGGCGGCCGGGCCGGTCGGCAACGCGGCCCTGCTGGGGCTGGAACCCCCGCGCATGCTCGGCGCGACCACCTGGTGGTTCGCGGCGGACGAGGCGCCGAGCAGGTCGCCGTTCCTGCACCTCGACGTGCGGGCCGAGGCGCGGATCGCCAACACCTGCGTGCAGTCGAACGCGGTGCCCTCCTACGCGCCGGCCGGGCGGCACCTCGTCCAGGTCACCGCCGTGGGGGCGCACGGACTGTCCGACGGCGACGCCGCGCGGGAATCCGGCGACGTGCTGGGCGCCGACCCGAGGTCGTGGCAGCTGCTGGTCCGCCACGACGTCACGCACGCCCTGCCGGCCATGGCACCGGGCGCGCACGCGCTGGCTCCCGTGCCGGCCCGGACCGCCGTCGCCGACGACCTGCCGGGGGCCTCCATCCAGGACGCTCTCGCTGCCGGGGAGCGGGCGGCCAGCGCGGTCGTCACCGGCTGACGGGTCAGCCGCTGACCTCGTCGCGCCACGTGTGCTGCGGGTGGAAGCCCATCTGGTCCTTGGCGGCCTGGTTGCTCAGCAGGGTTCCGTACTCCGCGACGGAGTCGGGGACCTCCATGCCCGGGTGGATGACCTCCAGGGCCTCCCGGGTGGGCACGTCGAGGATCGTGTCGTCGGCCGCGATGACGAACGCGTGCGAGCCGGACAGGCTCGCCGTCAGGGCGGCCTCGCACGAGCGGGCGACGTCGCGGGCGTCGATGTAGCCGAACAGGTTCCAGCGCCGGGCCTCCGGATCCCGGGCGAACGCCGGCTGCTGCGCGTAGTCGTCCACGGTGAAGATGTTGCTCAGCCGCAGCCCGATGAACGGGATCCCCGCCCAGCGCGAGAACTGCTCGGCCATCGTCTCGGTCATCACCTTCGACAGCGAGTACGTGGAGTTCGGCAGGGGGTAGTGGCCCTCGTCGACCGGGAGGTAGTTGACCTCGTCGAACGGCAACCCCAGCGTGGTCTCGCTCGAGGCGTAGACGACGCGCTTGAGCTTGAGCTTCCACGCCGCCAGGAACACGTTGTTGTTCATCAACATGTTCGCGTTGAGGGTGTGCGAGTCCGTGTGGATCCAGTCGGCCGGGATGTTCGCCAGGTGGATGACGGCGTCCGCGCCCGCGAGGACATCCATGGCCTCGCCGAACTGCGTCAGGTCAGCGCGGTAGAAGCGGCCGGTGTACCACGACGGCCTGGCGGCGATGTCCGTGGCGACGATGTCGTGGTCGGTGTCGGAGAAGTGGCGGAGGGTGGCCTGGCCGGCTTTGCCCGAGGCTCCCGTGATGACGATGCGCATGCGCCCAGTCTAGGGAAGCGCAGCGCGGGCAGGGGCGCCGCGTCGCGACGCCCCCCCTCGCCACGACTCACTTGTCCAGCAGGCCCTCGAACAGCACGGTCGAGAGGTAGCGCTCGCCGAACGACGGGATGATCACCACGATGGTCTTGCCGGCGTTCTCCGGGCGCCCGGCAACCTCGATGGCCGCCGACAGTGCCGCGCCGGACGACAGGCCGACCAACAGGCCCTCCTCCTGGGCAGCGCGGCGAGCGAACTCCACCGCCTGGTCGATGTTGCGCGGCAGGACCTCATCGATGACCGACCGGTCCAGGATCTCGGGCACGAAGTTGGCGCCGATGCCCTGGATCTTGTGCGGGCCGGGCTGCCCGCCCGAGAGGATCGGGGACTCCTGGGGCTCGACAGCCACGATCCGCACCTCAGGCTTGCGCTCCTTGAGCACCTGCCCGACGCCGGTGATCGTGCCGCCGGTGCCGACGCCCGCCACGACGATGTCGACCGTGCCGTCGGTGTCGTTCCAGATCTCCTCGGCCGTGGTCCTGCGGTGGATCTCCACGTTGGCGGGGTTGGCGAACTGGCGTGCCAGCACCCCGCCGCGCTCCGCGGCGATCTCCTCGGCCTTCTCGACCGCGCCCCGCATGCCCTGCGGGCCGGGGGTGAGGACCAGCTCAGCGCCGTAGGCCTTCAGCAGCGCGCGCCGCTCCAGCGACATCGTCTCGGGCATGGTCAGCACCACCTTGTAGCCGCGCGCGGCCCCCACCATGGCCAGGGCGATGCCGGTGTTGCCGGAGGTGCCCTCGACGATCGTGCCGCCGGGCTGCAGCTGGCCCGACGCCTCGGCGGCGTCGATGATGGACACGCCGATGCGGTCCTTGACGGAGTTCGCCGGGTTGTAGAACTCGAGCTTCGCCAGGACGGTGGCGTTGTCGCCGGCGATGCGGTTGAGCTTCACGAGGGGGGTGCGGCCGATCAGGGCGGTCACGTCAGAGTAGATGTTCATGCCGTCGGCAACCTCCTCCGGTGACCGCTTTATTCCCGCGGGGAGCCACGAATCTCACGCGGCGGGGCCGCGGATGGGAGTTCCCGGCGCCGACGCAATAGACTGCCGCGCATGACCGTCCAGCACGAGAAGGTTCTCGTCGTCGATTTCGGCGCCCAGTACGCCCAGCTCATCGCGCGCCGGGTCCGCGAGGCAGCCGTCTACTCGGAGATCGTCAGCTCGAAGATCGACGCCGACGCCATCCTCGCCCAGCGCCCCGCCGCCATCATCCTCTCCGGCGGGCCGTCGTCGGTGTACGAGGAGGGCGCGCCGCAGCTCGACCCGCGGCTGCTGGAGGCCGGCATCCCCGTGCTCGGGATCTGCTACGGCTTCCAGGCCATGGCACAGGCGCTCGGCGGCACCGTGAACCGGACGGGCCAGCGCGAGTACGGCCGCACGCCGCTGTCGATCCACGACGGCGGGTGCCTGCTCGGCAGCTTCCCCAACACCCTCAACGTCTGGATGAGCCACGGCGACTCCGTCAGCCGCGCGCCCAAGGGCTTCCAGGTCCTCGCCCGCACCGCGGGCGCCCCCGTCGCGGCCTTCGAGGACGTCTCGCGCAAGCTGGCCGGCGTGCAGTGGCACCCCGAGGTGCTGCACTCGCAGTGGGGGCAGCAGGTGCTGGAGCACTTCCTGTTCGACATCGCCCGCCTCACGCCCGACTGGACGCCCGCCAACCTCGTGACCGAGACCGTCGACGCGGTCCGCACGCAGGTGGGGGACCGGCACGTACTGTGCGCACTCTCCGGCGGCGTCGACTCGGCGGTGGCGGCCGCCTTGATGCAGCGCGCCATCGGATCGCAGCTCACCTGTGTCTTCGTCGACCACGGCCTGCTCCGCGAGGGGGAGGCCGAGCAGGTCAAGGAGGACTTCGTCGCGGCCACGGGCGTGGACCTGGTCGTCGCCGACGAGCGGGAGCGTTTCCTGGGCGCGCTGGCCGGGGTGACCGACCCCGAGGAGAAGCGCAAGATCATCGGCCGCGAGTTCATCCGCACCTTCGAGGCAGCCGCCCGGGAGCTCGCCGGCGAACGGGGGATCGACTTCCTGGTCCAGGGAACGCTGTACCCGGATGTCGTGGAGTCGGGCGGCGGCGAGGGCGCGGCCAACATCAAGAGCCACCACAACGTCGGCGGCCTGCCCGACGACCTGCAGTTCACGCTCATCGAGCCCCTGCGCCGGATGTTCAAGGACGAGGTGCGGGCGGTCGGTCTTGAGCTGGGCCTGCCGGAGGAGATCGTGTGGCGGCACCCGTTCCCCGGCCCGGGGCTCGCGATCCGGATCATCGGGGAAGTCACGGAGGATCGCCTCACGACCCTCCGCCAGGCCGACGCGATCGCCCGCCACGAGTTGGCGGAGGCCCGCCTCGAGCGGGAGATCTGGCAGTTCCCGGTGGTGCTGCTCGCGGACGTCCGCTCGGTCGGGGTGCAGGGCGACGGGCGGACGTACGGCCACCCGATCGTGCTGCGGCCGGTGGTGTCCGACGACGCCATGACGGCCGACTGGGCCCGGCTGCCCTACGACGTGCTCGAGAAGATCTCCTCACGGATCACCAACGAGTGCGTCGAGGTCAACCGGGTCGTCGTCGACATCACCAGCAAGCCGCCGGGCACCATCGAGTGGGAGTGATACCCGCTCAGATGTCGTAGCGGGGGCCGCCCTCGGGCGGTTGCGGGTTGTTGCGCGAGTCGTACCAGCGCTTCGCCTTGTCGAAGCCTTCCTCGGCCAGCGACCCGCCGTCCTCCTCGCGGGGGATGACGGCCCACAGGACCAGGTAGATGAGCACGCCGCTGCCGGCGAAGATGGCGACGAGCACGAACGCGATGCGCACGAGCGTCGCGTCGACGCCCAGGTAGCGGGCCAGGCCGGCGCAGACGCCGCCGATCATGGCGCCGGAGCGGGGGCGGGTGAGTTTCATGGGAGTTCCTTTCGGGGGGTTCGGCCGCGGGAGGCGAGGAGTCCGATCGCGCCGGCCGCGGCCAGGATCACGGCGAGGATCGGTTGCATGAAGGGCGCCGCGAGCAGCGGAGCCGTGATGAGCACGATGCCGAAGCCGACGGCGGCGAGGCCGACCGCCAGGGCGGACAGGTCCAGCGGGGGCCGGGTCATGGTCACTCCTCAATTCTGACGCGGCTGAGCGTCGCGTCGACGATGACGTCGATATCGAGGCGTTCCCGCCCGCGCTCGCTCGGCCAGGCCGGGTCAAGCGTCACCTCGCTCAGCACGTTGGTGTGGTCCGCGACACCTCCGGTGGGCCAGGCGGGGAGGAGCACGGTGACGTCGGAGGCGACGGCCTCGACGCGGAGCTCGGTGATGTCGGTGAAGTCGGTGTCTGTGAGGTCGATGACGCGGCTGTCGGCCACCGTCTTGACGGTCAGGACGCCCGGGTCCGGGGCCGTCAGTTCGCCGGCTGCCTGCGTCGACAGCCACCCGGAGGCAGCCATGCCGGCCACCAGCGCGATCAGCAGCGGCCGCGGCACGCGTCGCTCCCGCGTCACGAGCGCGTACCCGACGGTCAGCAGCCCTGCGGTGACCATGCCGGAGCCCAACGCGGCGGGGACGCTGCCGAGCAGGACGAAGGCCGCGGCCGACGCGACGACGGCGACGCCGAGGATCCCGGCGCCCGTCCCCCACGCGGCCGGTGGGCGCGGAGCCTGCGGGCGGGCGGGCACGGGGGAGTAGAGGTCGACGACGGGCAGACTCGCGGCGAGGCGGTCCTGCCCTGCCGCCGCCTCCATGGTGGAGCGCCACCGCGCCACCAGGTGGTCGTCGCTTTCGGCCACCGGCTGCTCCGCCGGCGCGGCCGGGGCGGCAGTCCGGCCGCCCAGCTTGCCGCGGCGGGCCAGGACCAGGATGCCGAGGAGCAGGACGCCGGGGCCCCACGGCAGGGGGGTGGCGGAGCTGACCAGCGCGACGAGGGCGATCGAACTGCCCACCACCGTGCCCTGCTGGGCGAGCCGGCTCCAGGTGGCGAAGGCGGGGAGGTGCGCGTCGACGGGGCGGGTCCCGTCGCGGCCCGGGGTGAGGGCGCTGCCCCAGAGGTAGAGCGCCACGCCGATGCCGCCGCTGAGCGCCAGGAGGGCGAACGCGACGCGCACCAGCACGACGTCGACGCCGAGCCGTGCCGCGATGGCACGGGAGAGCCCGGTGCCGGGCCCCGCCTCCTGACGCCGGAGTCCGCGGAGGCCGGGATCGAGCCAACCCAGGTCGAGGTGCGTGGTCATGGAACCAGTCTCCCGCGGCCGGGGCGCCGGGGGCATCGGGTGACCCCCTGAGGGGCACCTGAGATGCGCGCCCGGGACCCCTGGAAACGGCCCGCGGCCCTGGTGGGGGCGCGCGTGTGCGTGACAGGGTGGGGGCATGACCGATCTCCCCGTGCCGACCGCGCCCCCGCGCGCGCCGCTGCAGCGACGCCCGGAGGGCCGGGTGATCGCCGGGGTGGCGTCCGGGTTGGCGGCGCACCTCGGCGTCCCCGTGGCGCAGGTCCGTCTCGCCTTCCTGGTGCTGGCCCTGTTCTCCGGCGCCGGCGTGCTGGCCTACGGTGCGCTGTGGGTCCTGCTACCGCGTGCCGCGGCGCAGGCCGAGGCGGCCGGCCTGGAGGCTGCCACCCGCAGCGGCATGCGGCCGCAGGCCGAGCCCGCCGCGTGGGGGGTCGACTCGGGCCTGATGGTCGCCGGCGGCATGGTCGTCGTCGGCCTGCTGTGGCTGTTCGTCGCCGGCGGCGTGGTACCCGCGGGGCTGTTCTGGCCGGTGGTCATCGGCGGCATCGGCGTCATCGTCATCTGGCTGCAGGTGGACGAGCGTGTCGGCCGCTCCGGGGTGGCGCCGGGGGCCGGCTGGTGGGGGCGGGTGAGCCGTGGCGGGGGGACCATGAGCCTGGTCCGTCTCGTCGGAGGCCTGCTCCTGGTCGGCGCCGGGACCAGCTGGATCCTCGCCACGCAGGTCGGTCTCACGCAGTTGCCGGGCGTGCTCGGCGCCTCGGGGGTGCTGTTGGCCGGGCTGGTGGTGGTGGCTGCCCCGTGGCTGGCCCAGCAGCGCACCCGTGTCCGGCAGGCGGACGCGGAGCGGCTGCGGGCCGAGGCCCGCGCCGACATGGCGGCGCACCTGCATGACTCGGTGCTCCAGACGCTGGCGCTCATTCAGCGCCAGGCCGGCGACGCGCAGACGGTCGCGACGTTGGCGCGCCGCCAGGAACGCGAGCTGCGAACCTGGCTGTACGGCGAGGCCACGCGCGCGGCGTCGCTGCGGTCCGCCCTGCGTGAGGTGGCCGCCGACGTCGAGGGCCGGTTCGCCGTCGACGTCGAGCTGGTCTGCGTCGGCGACGCGGACATCGACGACCGGGTCGAGGCGCTGGTGCAGGCCACGCGCGAGGCCGTCACCAATGCCGCGAAGCACTCGGGTGCGCCGCGGGTGGACGTGTACGCGGAGGTGGACGACGGACGCGTCGAGGTGTTCGTGCGCGACCGCGGCGCCGGCTTCGACCCCGACGACGTGCCTGAGGGGCGCATGGGCGTGCGAGAATCGATCCGGGGCAGGATGGAGCGGTACGGCGGCAGCGCCACGGTCCGGTCCTCGCCCGGAGATGGTACCGAGGTGAAGGTGGAGATCGCCCTATGAGCGAGGAGGCGGCCGGTGCGCCCCTGCGGGTGGTGATCGTCGACGATCACGCGATGTTCCGGGCGGGGGTCCGGCATGAGATCGGTCAGCGCTGCGCGGTGGTGGGTGAGGGCGAGGATGTGGCGACGGCGGTCGCCGCCATCGTCGCGACGCAGCCCGACGTCGTGCTCTTGGACGTGCACCTGCCCGGCGGGGGAGGCGCGGAGGTCATCAAACAGGTCCTCCCGGTCGCGCCGCAGGTGAAGTTCCTGGCGCTGTCGGTCTCGGACGCGGCGCAGGACGTCATCGGCGTCATCCGCGCCGGCGCCCGGGGCTACGTCACCAAGTCCATCAGCTCGGACGAACTGCTGGAGGGCATCGCGCGGGTGGCCGGCGGCGACGCCGTCTTCTCGCCGCGGCTGGCGGGATTCGTCCTCGACGCGTTCTCCGGGGCCGTCGACCTGTCGGGCATCGACGAGGAACTGGACCGGCTCAGCGCCCGGGAGCGGGAGGTCCTCAAGCTCATCGCCCGCGGCTATTCCTACAAGGAGGTGGCGCGGGAGCTGTTCATCTCCATCAAGACGGTCGAGACCCACGTCTCCAGCGTCCTGCGGAAGCTGCAGCTGTCCAACCGGCATCAATTGACGAAGTGGGCCACCGACCGCCATCTGATCTGACGGCGGAGCACATGAAAGAAGGGGCGGGCCCGGTGTGAACCGGGCCCGCCCCTTGTCGAGAGCCGAGTGGCGATCAGGCCTTGCGCTTCTGCATCCAGCCGTAGATGACGAGGATGAGCAGAGCGCCCAGGACCGAGAAGATCAGCCCGGACACGGAGAAGATGTCGGAGTAGGAGACGTTGAAGATGAGGCCGCCGAGGAAGCCGCCCAGGAGGGCGCCGGCGATGCCGAGCAGGATCGTGGCGAGCCAGCCGCCGCCCTGCTTACCGGGGAGGATGGCCTTGGCGATAGCGCCGCCGATGAGACCGATGACGATGTACGCAATGATTGTTCCCATGCCCCCATCATGCCCGGCATGGGGTGCACTGTAAACTTGGCGCGCCGAGTTCTGCCCTCGGTGAAATCCGGTTTAGAAGAGCCTCGCGCCGGTGGGCTAGCCTCGGGGACATGGAATTCCTGCGCGATCTTCTCGTCCTTCTCCACTTCGTCGGGTTCGCCGCATTGTTCGGCGGCGCATTCGTTCAGGTGAAGGGCCCCGGACGGGTGGTCAACGCCGCCATGGTGCACGGTGCGTTGACCCAGCTCGTGACCGGGCTGCTGCTGGTGGGGCTCGCGGAGATGGGTGACGCGGACGTCAACCACACGAAGGTCGGCATCAAGCTGGTGGTGCTGCTGGTCGTCGGCGCGCTCGTGTTCGTCGGCCGCCGTCGCGACCCGCTGCCCGCTGGCTGGTTCTGGGGGATCCTCGGCCTCACGCTCCTCAACGCCGCGGTGGCCGTGTTCGTCTGATCCTCAGAAGAGGGGCCGCCAGGGGCTGAGGAACATCTCGGTCGCCTTGGCGACGATCGACCGCTCGCGCCAGCGGTCCTCGGTGAGCTCGATGCAGTTCGACTCGTCGGTGAGGAAGACGTCCTCCATGTGGGCGGCCACGTCGTCGTCGGTGATCTCGATGTTGACTTCGTAATTGCCGAGCAGGCTCAGCCGGTCGAGGTTGGCGGTCCCGATGGTGGACCAGCGCCCGTCGATCGTGGCGGTCTTGGAGTGCACCATCGCGCCCTGGTAGAGAAACAGGCGGATGCCGGAGCGCAGGAGCGTCGTGTAATAGCCGCGAGACAACCAGTCGGCCACCACGTGGTTGGAGCGCGCCGGAACGATGATCCGGACGTCCACGCCGCGCCGCACGGCGTCGCGCAACGCGCCGACCAGGTCGTCGTCGGGGATGAGGTACGCGTGGGTCAGCCAGATGTGGTGGCTGGCCCGGTCGATGGCCTCGAGGTACATGTTGCGGATCGGGTAGACCTGCAGGCGCGGGGTGTTGCGATGCAGGCGCACCGTCGGCTCCCAGTCGCGCTCCGGGTTGGCCTCGATGCGGTCGCGGACCTTGGGGTGCAGATTCCAGAAGTCGATGAAGGCGTTCTCCAGCTCCGCAACTCCCTCGCCCTCGATCCGAGCATGCGTGTCGCGCCAGCCGGTGGCGTACAACGAGCCGATGTTGTAGCCGCCGACGAAGCCGACGCGGCCGTCGACGGTGAGGAGCTTGCGGTGGTCGCGGCCCCAGCTGCGCGGCGACCACGGCAGGGGGAACGCCGGGTGCGGCATGGTGGTGACGCGCTCGGAGATCGCGGCGTAGAACCGGCGGGGCACGACGAGGTTGGCGAACTCGTCCCACACCACGTAGACCGCGACCCCCCGCTCCGCGGCTCTGCCGAGGGCCTCCCGGAAGCGAACGCCCTCCTCGTCGCCCTTCCAGATGAAGGTCTCGAAGTAGATGTGATGCTGCGCGGCGTCGATCGACTCGATCATGGCGTCGTAAACGTGCTCGCCGTAGGTGTAGACCGTGACCTGGTCGTCGCCGACGGGCATCGGCTCCGGCTTGGTGACGGGAAACTTGCGGGTGCGGCGCTTCTTCTTGCGCAGCGACTCCACGGCGGTGAGCAGCACCATCGCGAGGACCTGGAGGAGGAGCACCGCGGTGGTGACCCGGCCGAAGATGTTCCGGGCGCGGGCGAACGCGTCACGCATGCCCGCAGCATAGCGAGGGGGACGCCGCCGGGCGGACGGTAGGCTTGACCCCCGACATGACTGACTCCCTCTTCCCCGACCTGTTCGCGGCCTTCCAGCCGGACGAGCCACCCCGCCCGGCCCCCGAGCGGGATCAGCGGCGCGCCTCGGCCAAGCGCGTCTCGGAGGAGGAACTCCTGGCCGGGCTGAACCCGCCGCAGCGCGAGGCGGTGCTGCACGCCGGCGGCCCGGTGCTCGTCGTGGCCGGCGCCGGTTCCGGCAAGACGCGCGTGCTCACACGCCGAATCGCCCACCTGGTGTCGCAGCGCGACGTCCATCCCGGGTCCATCCTCGCCATCACGTTCACCAACAAGGCGGCCGCCGAGATGCGTGAGCGGGTCGTGGACCTGGTGGGGAACCGGGCCAAGCTCATGTGGGTCTCGACGTTCCACTCGGCGTGCGTGCGCATCCTGCGCCAGGACATCGACCGCTTCGGCATGGCCAAGACGTTCTCCATCTACGACGACGCCGACTCGAAGCGCCTCATGTCGCTGGTGTGCCGGGACCTGGAGCTCGACCCCAAGCGTTACCCGGTGCGGGCCGTGATGAACAAGGTCAGCGGCTTCAAGAACGAACTCGTCGACTACGAACAGGCCCTCGCGGAGGCGTCGACGCCGCCGCAGAAGGTCTTCGCGGAGGCATACGCCGACTACCAGTCCCGCCTGCACGCCGCGCACGCACTGGACTTCGACGACCTCATCATGACGACCGTCCACCTGTTCCAGGCATTCCCGGACGTGCGGGAGAAGTACCGGCGGCGCTTCCGGCACGTGCTCGTCGACGAGTACCAGGACACCAACCACGCCCAGTACGCCCTGGTGCGGGAGCTGTGTGCGGGCGAGGTTGAGGGCGTGGTGCCGGGCTCCCCGACCGTGGAGCCGGCCGAGCTCATGGTCGTCGGCGACTCCGACCAGTCGATCTATGCCTTCCGCGGGGCCACGATCCGCAACATCCTCGACTTCGAGGCCGACTTCCCGGGCGCCCGCACCGTCGTGCTGGACCAGAACTACCGCTCGACGCAGAACGTGCTGACCGCCGCGAACTCGGTGATCTCCCGCAACCAGGGCCGGCGCGAGAAGCACCTCTGGTCCGAGCTTGGCGAGGGGGAGCTCATCGTCGGCTGGGTGGCGGACACGGAGATGGACGAGGCCCAGTTCGTCGCCGACGAGATCGACCGGCTGAGCGACGCCGGCGAGTCGCAGTACGGCGACACGGCCGTCTTCTACCGCACCAACGCGCAGTCGCGTGCGTTCGAGGAGGTGTTCATCCGCGTCGGGATGCCCTACAAGGTGGTCGGCGGCGTGCGCTTCTACGAGCGGCGCGAGATCCGCGACGCGCTCGCGTACCTGCGGGCGCTCGCGAACCCCGCCGACGACGTGTCCGTTCGCCGCATCCTCAACGTGCCCAAGCGTGGCATCGGGGACCGGGCCGAGGCGGCCATCGCGACCCTCGCCTCGGCGGAACGGATCAGCTTCTTCGATGCGCTGCAGCGCGCCGCCGAGGCCCCCGGGCTGGCGAGCCGGTCCGTGAAGCTCATCCAGGGCTTCGTCGATGTCATGAACCTGCACCGCGCGATGGTGGCGCAGGGCCGCCCGGCCGACGAGGTGCTCACCTCCATCCTCAAGGAGTCGGCGTACCTGCCGGAGTTGGAGGCGTCGACCGACCCGCAGGACGAGACGCGGGTGGAGAACCTCATCGAGCTGGTGTCTGTGGCGGCGGAGTTCGTGGCGGCCGCCACCACCGTCGACCTCGACGAGGCGGGGGCCGAGTCTGGGCTCGTCGCCGGCATGCCGGAGCCCGACGACTCCCTGGCCGCATTCCTGGAGCGGGTCGCGCTGGTCGCGGACTCGGACCAGGTCCCGGACCGCGACGAGAGCAAGGGCGTCGTCACGCTCATGACGCTACACACCGCGAAGGGTCTGGAGTTCGACACGGTGTTCCTCACCGGCATGGAGGAGGGAATGTTCCCGCACATGCGGGCGCTCACCGACCCCCACGAGCTGGAGGAGGAGCGGCGGTTGGCCTATGTGGGCATCACGCGGGCGCGCAAGCGCCTCTACCTCACCCGGTCGCAGGTGCGGGTCACGTTCGGCGCGCCGGCGTACAACCCGCAGTCGCGGTTCTTCGAGGAGATCCCCCCGCACGTGCTCGACTGGCGCCGCACGGGCGCCGCGACGACGACGTGGGCCAGCTCGGCCGCCACGCGCAACCGGCAGACGTCGGCGTCGATCCAGAGCTTCGGGACCGGCAGCGGGCCGAAGTTCACCCTGCCGTCGCTGACGGCGGGGGACCGGGTGCTGCACGCCAGCTTCGGCATGGGCAGCGTCGTCGCGGTGCATGGGGCGGGCGAGGCCACGAAGGTGGACGTGGACTTCGGGTCAGCGGGGACGAAGAGGCTGAGCCTCAAGCACGCCCCGATGGAGAAGCTCTAGCTCAGCGGACTCCGAGCGACCGCAGGAAGGTCATCGGGTTGGACGCCGCGTACACGTCGCCGGGGGTCACGCCCGGCTTGTAGTACTCGAGGTGCAGGTGCGCGCCGAAGGAGCGCCCGGTGTTGCCGACGTAGCCGATGAGCTGACCGGCCTTGACCGTCTGGCCGGTGCGGACCTTCTTGCCGCTCATGTGGGCGTACAGCGTCGAGCCGCCGTTGCTGTGCTGGATCACGACGTTGATACCGGCCCAGCCGCCGGCGGTGGGGCTGAGGACGACGCCGGAGGCGACGGCGTAGATCGGGGTGCCGACGGGTGCCGGGAAATCCTGGCCCGTGTGGTACCGGGACCAGCTGCCGGTGGCGCCGAAGCCGGCACCGATGCGGTAGTTCGACTTGACCGGCATGGAGCCGCCCTTGGTCGTGAGGTCCTCGATCTCCTTGGCCGACATGCCGGAGGTCGAGACGCCCATGGCCTCCGCGGCCTTCTTGGCCTCGGCGAGCTTGCGGGCGGCCTCCTCGGCCTCCTTCTTCAGCTTCGCGCTCTGGGCCGACACGAGCTGCATGTCCGCGTCCATGAGGCGCTGGCGCTCGCTGGCGTTGGTCATCCACTCGGCCTCTGCGGCGGACTCCACGGACGCGCCCATCGCTGCGGCGCGCTCCTGTGCGTTCTCGTCGGCGACGGCTGCGGTCAGGTTGTCGCGCACGCTGGAGCGGCTGACTTCCTGCGAGCGGTCGGCGAATCCGGCGGCGGCGGCGGACGCGGCTGCCGCGGGGACCGCGATCTCGGCCGATTCGCCCGCGGCGTCGACGTCACCGCCGCGGGAGGCGTAGGCGAACGCGAACAGAGCGCCGACGGACAGCGCGCTCGAGACGGCCAGCGCGACGACGCGGCGGCTGAACGAGAAGGCGGGGGTGGAGGAGCGGCGGGCCGGGGAGGTGGCGGGGGTCAGTTCGACGAGGTCGTCGGCGGCGTCTGCTGCGCGTCGCGCGGCGCGTGCTGTGGTCTCGTCGTACACCTGACTCCTCGTGTGACCCTGGATCTTCCGGCTGTCCGCTGGAAACCTTAACAGTTCTCAGGAATCTCTCAAAGTCGGGGTGGGTGTTGTCTCCCGGAGTGGACGTGGGGATGAGCCTGCGCCTCGTGTCAACGACGGTTTGATCGATCAATCTGGTGTGTCATGGCAACGATTCCCGGCGCAGGCTCGTCGAGGGCCCGCAAGCCGCGTGTCAGGCTCAACCGCCGGTACCGGGGGCGGCCCCGGCCGCCGCGATGCCCTTCCGGTGGGCAACCCGCCCGGGTAGTCTGGCGGAGTTTGATCGACCCAACCGAAGGACCAACGTGGATCTCCTCGAGTATCAAGCGCGCGATCTGTTCGAGCAGTTCGGAGTGCCCGTTCTGCCCGGCCGCATCGCCACGACCCCCGCCGAGGCGCGCGCAGCGTACGACGACCTCGGCGTCGACCTCGTCGTCATCAAGGCCCAGGTGCGCACGGGGGGCCGCGGCAAGGCCGGCGGCGTCAAGCTCGCCCGCGGCGCGGACGCCGTCGAGAAGACCGCCGCGGAGATCCTCGCCCTGGACATCAAGGGGCACCGCGTCGAGACCGTGATGCTGAGCCCGGGCGCAGACATCGCCGAGGAGTACTACTTCTCCATCCTGCTCGACCGCGCCGCAGGCGGCTACCTCGCCATGGTCAGCATCGAGGGGGGCATGGACATCGAGACGCTCGCCGTCGAACGCCCCGAGGCGCTGGTGAAGGTGCCGCTCGATCCCGTCGAGGGGATCACGCCCACCGTCGCCCAACGCATCGTGACCGAGGCCGGGTTCCTCCCCGACGATCACCGCGCCGTCGGCGAGGTGCTCCAGACTCTGTGGCGCGTGTTCCACGAGTCCGACGCGACGCTGGTGGAGGTCAACCCGCTGGTCAAGACGGGCTCGGGCGACATCATCGCGCTCGACGGCAAGGTCACCCTCGACGGCAACGCCGACTTCCGCCATCCCGAATGGGAGCAGTACTCGGAGACGACGGGGGACGTGGACCTCGAGCGCCAGGCCCGCGAACTGGACCTCAACTACGTAAAGCTCGACGGCAGCATCGGGGTCATCGGGAACGGGGCGGGCCTCGTGATGAGCAGCCTCGACGTCGTCGCGGCCGCCGGCGCGGACTTGCCGGGCGCGCCGAAGCCGGCGAACTTCCTCGACATCGGCGGCGGCGCCTCGGCCACCGTCATGGCCAACGGGCTGCGCATCATCATGAGCGACCCGCAGGTCAAGAGCGTGTTCGTCAACATTTTCGGCGGCATCACGGCCTGCAACGACGTCGCCAACGGCATCGTGCACGCCCTGGACATGCTGGGCGACGAGGCACGGCTGCCGATCGTCGTGCGGCTCGACGGCAACTCCGTCGACGTGGGCAAGGCCATCCTGGCGGAGGCGCGGCATCCGCTCATCATCGTGAAGAACACCATGGACGAGGCCGCGCGGGCCGCCGCGCAACTCGCCGCCGAAGGGAACTGAGACAACTCCGATGTCGATCTACATCAACGCATCGTCCCGCGTCCTGGTCCAGGGCATGACGGGCCGTGAGGGACGCAAGCACACGCAGCGCATGATCATGTCCGGCACCCGCATCGTCGGGGGCGTGACCCCGGGGAAGTCCGGCGAGTCCGTGCTCTTCGAGGAGGATCCGGTCCCGGTCTTCGGCAGCGTCACGGAGGCCGTCGACGCCACCCATGCCGACGTCTCGGTGGTGTTCGTGCCGCCGAAGTTCGCCAAGGCGGCCGTCCTCGAGGCGGTCGAGGCCGGCATCGGGCTGTGCGTCGTCATCACCGAGGGCATCCCCGTCCGTGACGCCGTGGAGTTCCATGCCGCGGCCCGCGACTCCGGGACCCGCATCATCGGCCCCAACTGCCCGGGCCTCATCTCCCCCGGGAAGTCGAACGTCGGCATCATCCCGGCGCACATCTCCGGGCCGGGGCGGATCGGTTTGGTGTCGAAGTCCGGCACGCTGACCTACCAGATGATGTACGAGCTGCGCGACCACGGCTTCTCCACGGCGGTGGGCATCGGCGGTGACCCCGTGATCGGGACCCGGCACATCGACGTCCTGCAGGCCTTCGAGGAGGACCCGGACACCGACCTCATCGTCATGATCGGCGAGATCGGTGGCGACGCCGAGGAGCGGGCGGCCGCCTACATCGCCGATCACATCACCAAGCCGGTCATCGGCTACGTGGCCGGCTTCACGGCACCGGCGGGGAAGACCATGGGCCACGCGGGCGCCATCATCACCGGTTCGGCCGGCACGGCGCAGGCGAAGAAGAAGGCCCTTGAAGCCGCCGGGGTCATGGTCGGCGAGACGCCGTCCCTGACGGCGGCGCTGGCCCGCGAGGCCATCGCGGAACTGCGGCACGCCCGCGCCTGAGCGGCGCCGTCCGCGTCAGCCCTGGCTGGCGCGGACGGGGATCCGCACGCCCAGCTCGGCGAGTTGCGGGTCGGTGAACTTGTAGGCGTCGGTCACGGTGATGATCGTGTACGTCACCGTCGGCCCCGCGACGCTCACGGCCAGCTGGTACGGCACGGCCGCGTTGTCGGCCGTTGCCTGCCGGATGGAGAACAATCGCGAGCTCACCGCGACGCCGTCCTGCCCCGTCCCGCTGACAGCCGGCAGCTCGCTGACGGTGGCCGTGTTGACTCGGTCCTTGCACGAGGCGAGGGCCGTGCCCAGCTTGCCGGCGAAGGCGGTGGCCGCGGCGGCGTCCGCGAATGTGAACCTCATTTCGTCCACCCCGAACGTCGCCGGCGCCTGATCATCCTGAGTCATCAGGTAGGTCGCCTGCTCCCGGCCCGTCGGCCCCGGCTCGCTGACCAGGGTCATGTTCTCGCAGCCCATGCCCTGGCTCGTGAGGTCACCGGGCTCCGAGGCCGTCCATCGTCCGGCGCCCAGGCGGATCCGCGGGAGATCTGCGGGGATGAGCCAACCCACGGGCTCTACGGGCGGCACGACGGCGGCGGCGACGGCCGGTTGGACGGTGCACGTCGCGTCCTCCGCCGCGCACAACGCGGTCTGGGTGCGGGCGGCCGCGGTGGCCAACAACCCCGGCTCGGCGGCGGCCCCGTTGCGGGCGACGTCGAGCATCTGGATCGACGTTCCGACCCTGGTCACGAGCACGGTGTGGAACTGGACGGGCTGGTTCTCGAACGCCACGGTGATCTGGAACGCGCTGTCACCGAGCCCCGTCACCGCGCTCGACCGCACGATCCGCGCCGGGAGCTCGGCGCAGCCGGAGAGGGCGGTGGTGCGTTCGGTGAACATCTGCTCCGCTGCGGCCTCGGTGGCGTAGACGTCGATGCGGTGCAGCGCGGCCAGTTGGTCGGCGTCGGACGTGGCCAGCGTGCGCTGCAGCGACGTGGTCGGGTTATGTGCCGGGTTTTCGGTGCTCAGGCACGCGACGCGACCCTCGTGGTCGGCCGCGGCGGTGCTCGTCGCGGTCACCGCCCACGACGCGGCGGCCGCGATGCCCGTGAGGTCCGAGCCGGACACCAGATCCGCGTCGGTGACGGCCGGCGCCGACGGGGAGGCGGACGCGGAGGGCGAGGACGGGGCGGAGGGACCCGGGTCGGCGTCCAGCGGCGCGCGCGTCGCGAAGAAGGACACGGTGCCGACCACGAGCGCGCCGATCACGCCCCCGACGGCCCACCGGGCGAGCGATCCGCCACCCAGCGCCGACCGGAATCCGGGCGCCACAGAGGCCGGCGCGGCCGGCTCCGGCGGGGAACTGGAGGACAGCGCCGAGCGGCGCGGGGCGGGGCTGGGGCTCTCGGCGTACTCGCCGGCCGACCGCGGGAACACGGGCGGGGGAATGGGAGTGACGCCCTCGACTTCGGCCGCCGAGCCGCGTCGCGGGCGGAACAGGTCGTGCCCTGAGGTATCGTCCGAGTCCGGCGGGGTCGTGGCGGGGTCCTCGTCGGACTGCCAGGCCCGGCGGGGGCGGAATCGCTCGTCCTCACTCATCCTCACTCACCTCCCAGAGCGGTCAGTCGCGGCGGTATCGATGCGCAACACTACCGCCGGACCCAAACACCCGCGACGATCAGGAGAGGGAAGCGCCATGTCACGACGCAGCGGAGGCCACCGCACGGTGGCGGTCGACGTCGACGCCCCTAGCGCCCGAGCGCAACGGTCCTGGCCCTGGCCGTGGTACCTGCCCGCGCTCGTCGGCCCCCTGGCGGTGCTCGCCGCCGCCTGGCTGCTGCTCGCGGCGGCGGCGGTCGTCGGCTGGCTGACGTCGCCGGAAGCCGACGCAGGTGCCGCGCTCCGGTTGGCGGGCCAGGTCCTGATCCTGGCGCACGGCGGACCCGTCGACATCGCCGGCGTGCTGGTGTCGATGGCCCCGTTGGGGCTCACCGCGCTACTGGTGTTTCTCGCCCTGCCGGTGGTGGGGGTCGCGGCTCGTCAGGCCTCGGAGGCGTGGCCGCACCTGGACGCCGAGGGCACCGTCCTGAGGGTGGCCGGCGCGTTCGGTGGCACCTACGCCCTCGCCGTGACCGTACTGGGCGCGCTCCTGGGCAGTGCCTCGCCGCGGCTCGCGGCCGGCGGGCTCACCGTCGGCGCGATCGCGGGGCTGTGGGGCGCCTCCCGCGCCCTCGCCTACGACCCGACGGCCGTCTGGCCCGGCTGGCTGCGTGCCGTGCCGCGGGCCCTCGCCGCCGCCACCCTCACCGTGCTGGCCGGCGCGGCGGCGGCGCTGGCGGTGGGTCTCGTCCTCGGGCGCGACGCCGTCACCGCCATCGTCGAGGGCCTCGACGGCGGCCCAGCGGGCGTGACGCTGCTGGTCGTGCTCCACCTCCTCTACCTGCCGAACCTGGTCCTCGCAGCGGCCTCCTGGATCCTGGGCGCCGGCGTGACGCTCGGCGACGGCTCGCTGCTGAGCATGGCGGGCGCCGACGTCGGGCTCCTGCCGGCCATCCCGGCGTTCGGGATCGTGCCGCCCGGAGAGGGCTCGTGGAGCGCGCTGTGGTGGCTGACCGTCGGCGTCGTGGCGGGCGCTCTGGCCGGCGTGGCGGTGGCGTGGGCCCGGCCCCGCGCGCGGTTCGACGAGACCGCGCTGGTGGGGGGCCTGTCGGGCGTGGCCGCGGGGCTGCTCCTCACCGTCCTGGCCGCGCTGGGCGCCGGCGGCCTCGGCGCCGACCGGCTCGCGCACCTGGGGGCCCGTGTGGGCGAGCTGGCCGTCTTCGCCCCGACGCTCCTGGGTCTGGCCGGACTGGTCAGCGGGCTGTTCGTGGGACTCGCCCGCCGCCCCCGCGCGGACTGACGCCCCTTAGGATGTCCGGGTGACCACTCGCGTTGTCGTCCTCCTGTCCGGCTCGGGCACTCTCTGCCAGGCGCTGTTCGACGCGATCGACGCGGGGGGCGTGGACGCTGAGGTCGTCGCGGTCGTCTCCGATCGATCCGACGCGCAGGGTCTGGATCGGGCCGCGGCGCGCGGCGTTCCCGCCGTCGCCCACCCCCTCGAGCGGGGTGGCGACCGCGCGGCGTGGGACAGCGAACTCACTGACATCGTCGCCGGGTTCGAGCCTGACCTCGTCGCCTCCGCCGGCTTCATGAAATTGCTGGGCCCAGCGTTCCTCGAGCGCTTCGGGGGCCGCACCATCAACACGCACCCGGCGCTGCTACCGAGCTTCCCGGGCATGCATGGCCCGAGGGACGCGCTGCTGGCGGGGGTCAAGGTCACCGGGGCCACGGTCTTCCTGGTCGACGCCGGCGTCGACACCGGTAGGATCCTGCTGCAGGGCGCCGTCGACGTGCTACCGGACGACGACGTGGCCTCACTCCACGAACGCATCAAGGTGGTCGAACGCCGACTCCTGATCCAGGCCGTGGCCGAATGGAAAGAAGGGAACCCGTGACAGACCTCATCCCGCTCCGCCGAGCCCTGGTCTCGGTCTACGACAAGACCGGACTGGTCGACCTCGGGCGCGGCCTGCACGAGGCCGGCGTCGAGATCGTCTCCACCGGCTCCACGGCGAGGACGTTGGCCGATGCCGGCGTCCCCGTGACGCCCGTCGAGCAGGTGACCGGCTTCCCCGAGTGCCTGGACGGGCGGGTCAAGACGCTGCACCCGCACGTGCACGCCGGCATCCTGGCCGACCGCCGCCTGGAGTCGCACCGGACGCAGCTGGACGAGCTCGGCGTGGCGCCGTTCGACCTGGTCATCACCAACCTCTACCCCTTCGCCGCGACCGTGGCGTCCGGGGCGTCCGAGGACGAGTGCGTCGAGCAGATCGACATCGGCGGGCCCACGATGGTGCGTGCGGCCGCGAAGAACCACCAGTCGGTGGCCGTGGTGACGTCGGCTGAGCAGTACCCCATGCTGCGGGCCGCGCTCGCCGCGGGCGGGTTCACGCTCGACCAGCGCAAGGCGCTCGCCGCCGCCGCGTTCGTGCACACCGCCACCTACGACGTCGCCGTGGCGTCCTGGATGGGCAACGTCGTCACCGACACCTCCGGCGGCTCCGGCTTCCCGGGCTGGGTCGGAGCGGCCTGGCTCAAGGTCGCGGACCTGCGCTACGGCGAGAACTCGCACCAGAAGGCCGCCGTCTACCGCAACGCCGACGGCACGGACGGTCTGGCGGCCGCCACGCAGCTGCACGGCAAGGAGATGAGCTACAACAACTACGTCGACGCGGACGCGGCGCGCCGGGCGGCCTACGACTTCACCGAGCCCGCCGTCGCCATCATCAAGCACGCCAACCCGTGCGGCATCGCCGTGGGCTCCGACGTCGCGGACGCGCATCGACGCGCCCACGCCTGCGACCCGGTGTCGGCGTTCGGCGGCGTCATCGCGGCCAACCGGCCCGTGAGCGTCGAGATGGCGCATCAGGTGTCGGAGGTCTTCACCGAGGTCATCGTCGCGCCCGGCTACGAGGACGGCGCGGTCGACGTACTGGCGGCCAAGAAGAACCTGCGGATCCTCATCGCCGGCGACGCGGACAACTCCGGCATCTCGCTGCGCGAGATCGACGGCGGGCTGCTCCTGCAGGAGTCCGACGCCATCGACGCCCCCGGGGACGACCCCGCCTCCTGGACCCTGGTCGCCGGGGAGCCGGCGGACGACGGCACGCTCGCGGACCTGGCCTTCGCCTGGCGGGCCGTGCGGGCCGTCAAGTCCAACGCCATCCTGCTCGCGGCCGACGGAGCATCCGTGGGCGTGGGCATGGGACAGGTGAACCGGGTGGACTCGTGCCACCTCGCGGTGGACCGGGCGGGGGAGCGGGCCGCCGGCTCCGTGGCCGCGTCCGACGCCTTCTTCCCCTTCGCCGACGGGGCGCAGGTCCTGCTCGACGCCGGGGTCCGGGCCATCGTGCAGCCCGGCGGCTCGGTGCGCGACCAGGAGGTCATCGACGCCGTCACCCGCGCCGGCGTGACGATGTACTTCACCGGCACCCGCCACTTCTTCCACTGACCGCCAGCCCCAGGAGGCATCCGTGACCGCGCAGAAGCTCGACGGCAAGGCCACCGCGGCCGCCATCAAGTCCGAACTGACCCAGCGGGTCGCGGCGCTGCGGGAGCGCGGCGTCGTCCCCGGCCTGGCGACGGTCCTCGTGGGGGAGGACCCCGCGAGCCAGAGCTACGTGAGGATGAAGCACCGCGACTGCGAGGAGGTGGGCATCGCGTCCATCCGCGTGCACCTGCCCGCGGACGCGTCGGCCGCTCAGTTGCAGGAGGCCATCGAGTCGCTCAACGCCGACGAGGCGGTCACCGGCTACATCGTGCAGCTGCCCATCCCGCGGCACCTGGACGAGAACTGGGCGCTCGGGCTGATCCACCCGGACAAGGACGCCGACGGCCTGCACCCCATCAACCTGGGGCGTCTGGTGCTCAACGAGCCCGCGACGCTGCCGTGCACGCCGCGCGGCATCGTCGAGCTGCTGCGGCGCCACGGCGTGGAACTGCGCGGAGCGGAGGTGTGCGTGGTCGGCCGCGGCATCACGGTCGGGCGGCCCCTGGGCCTCATCCTCACCCGGCGCAGCGAGAACTCCACCGTCACCCTGTGCCACACCGGCACGCGGGACCTGGCGGAGCACACCAGGCGGGCCGACATCGTCGTGGCCGCGGCCGGCGTGCCGCACATGATCACGGCCGACATGATCCGCGACGGCGCCGTGCTCGTCGACGTCGGCGTCAGTCGGGTCGACGGCAAGACGGTGGGCGACCTGGCCCCCGACGTGTGGGACAAGGCCTCCTTCGTGACGCCCAATCCGGGCGGCGTGGGACCCATGACCCGGGCCATGCTGCTGAGCAACGTCGTGGACCGGGCCGAAGCCCTCCATGCCCGGTAAGCCGGACAAGCCTGCCGACTCCTACCCGGACAATCCCTGGCCCCTGGCTGCCGCCCTGTCCCTGGTCGCCGTCGGGGCCGGGTTCGCAGCGTTCGGTCACTGGCGGAGGGGGTCGCTGCTCATCGGAGGCGCGCTGCTGCTCGCGGCGATGCTGCGGCTCGTGCTGCCCATGACAATGGCCGGGCTCCTGGTGGTGCGGCGCCGCTGGATCGATGTCACGGTGCTCGCGGTCCTGGGCGCGGCGGTCCTGGCCGTGACCCTGGTGGTGCCGCCATCGCGCTGATGAGAGCTTTCTGGCGCGCCGGTACGATGTGGCGCATGCAGTCGACCGCTCTCCTCGACGAGGACGCCACCCACACGATCGAGCAGCCGAGTCGGCGCTCCCGCACCATCCTCTTCCTCGAGATGCTGGTGTTCGCGACCCTGAGCCTGCTCGCGTCCTTCGTGCTCAGCTACGACGCCATCCTCATCGCCCAGAACCCCGACGTGGTCCTCAGCTGCTCCATCAACGCGGTCTTCGACTGTGTGAAGGTCGGCGCCACACCACAGGCCAACGTCTTCGGGTTCCCCAACGCCTTCCTGGGCCTGATCGCCGAGCCCGTGGTCATGACGATCGCGGTGGCGTCCCTGGCGGGCACCCGGTTCCCCCGGTGGTTCATGTTCACGGCGAACGTCGTGTACTTCCTGGGCGTGATCTTCGCGTACTGGCTGCTGTTCCAGTCCACGTTCGTCATCGGGGCGCTGTGCCCCTGGTGCATCCTCGTCACCGTCGCCACCACGTTCGTGTTCTGGTCGATGACGCAGTGGAACATCCTGGAGGGCAACCTCTTCCTCCCTCCGGCCGCCCAGGAGAGGGCGCTCGCCTTCGTTCGCGGCGGCTGGCTGACCATCGCGCTCATGGTGTGGCTGGCCGTCGTCGTGTTGATCGAGATCCTCCACTGGGTGTTCCGCGTCATCTGATCTCGACCCCTCGGCGGCGCGGGCGCGCCGGGCGGTAGAGTCGGGTCCGCAAGCGGATGAACGACCATCGAGAGGAATCGAAAGTGAGCACTGCTGCTCCCGTCAAGATCGCCGTCACCGGCGCCGCAGGCCAGATCTGCTACAGCCTGCTGTTCCGCATCGCCAGCGGGTCGCTCCTGGGCGACACCCCCATCGAGCTGCGCCTGCTCGAGATCACGCCGGCGCTGAAGGCGCTGGAGGGCGTCGTCATGGAGCTGGACGACTGCGCGTTCGGCAACCTGGTCAACATCGAGATCGGCGACGATCCCCGCAAGGTCTTCGACGGCGTCAACCTGGCGATGCTCGTCGGCGCCATGCCGCGCAAGGCCGGCATGGAGCGCAGCGACCTCCTCTCCGCCAACGGCGCCATCTTCACCGCGCAGGGCAAGGCGCTCAACGACGTGGCCGCCGATGACGTGAAGGTCCTCGTGACCGGCAACCCGGCCAACACCAACGCGCTCATCGCGCAGCAGAACGCCCCCGACATCCCCGCGGAGCGCTTCAACGCCCTCACCCGCCTCGACCACAACCGCGCCATCTCGCAGCTGGCCGCCAAGGTGGGCCGCCCCGTCGGCGAGATCACCCACATGACCATCTGGGGCAACCACTCCGCCACGCAGTACCCGGACCTGTTCAACGCCAAGGTGGGCGGCCAGAACGCCGCCGAGCTGGTGGGGGACCAGGAGTGGCTCGAGCACACCTTCATCCCGACGGTCGCCAAGCGCGGCGCGGCGATCATCGAGGCCCGCGGGCTGTCGTCGGCGGCGTCGGCGGCCAACGCCACCGTCGAGCACATGCGCGACTGGGTGCTCGGCACCCCCGAGGGCGACTGGGTGTCGATGTCGGTGCCGTCGGACGGCTCCTACGGCGTCCCCGAGGGTCTGATCTCGTCGTTCCCGTGCACCGTCAAGGACGGCAAGTACGAGATCGTCCAGGGCCTCGAGCTCAACGAGTTCTCGCGCGCCAAGATCGACGCGTCGGTCGCGGAACTGGTCGACGAGCGCAACGCCGTCACCGAGCTCGGACTCATCTGAGCCGCGCCGCCCGCACGTGACGAGGCCCGCCCCCTGATCCGGGGGCGGGCCTCGTCACGTGTACGACGACCGGGGTCAGTGGTCGATGGCGCCCTCGGCGCCGGCGCCGGTCATGGAGCGGACCTCCATCTCGGCCCCCTGGTCGGCGAAGCGGTCGCCGTCGGGCCGCACGACGGAGCCCAGCCAGCCCAGGAAGAACCCGACGGGCACCGAGACGATGGCCGGTGAATCGACGGGGAACCACGCGAAGTCGACGGTGGGGAACATCGAGCCCTTCGCGCCGGAGACCGCGGGGGAGAAGATGATCAGCACCACGGCGGTGATGAGGCCGCCGAAGATGGACCACACCGCACCCGCGGTCGAGAACCTCTTCCAGTACAGCGAGTACAGGATCGACGGCAGGTTCGCCGACGCCGCGACCGCGAACGCCAACGCCACCAGGAACGCCACGTTCTGGCCGTTGGCGGCGATGCCGCCGACGATGGCGACCAGGCCGATCGTCACCGAGGTCCAGCGCGCGACCTTCACCTCCTTGGCCGGGTCGGCCTTGCCGTCCTTGAGCACCGAGTTGTAGATGTCGTGGGCGAACGACGCCGAGGCCGTGATGGTGAGGCCGGCGACGACGGCCAGGATGGTGGCGAACGCCACACCCGCGATGACGGCCATCAGGATGGTGCCGCCCAGCTCGTAGGCCAGCGCCGGGGCCGCTGCGTTCGCGCCGCCGGGCATCTCGCCGATCGCCGCGGGGCCGACCAGCCACGCCGCGCCGTACCCCAACACCATCGTGAAGAGGTAGAACGCGCCGATGAGCCCGATTGCCCAGGTCACGGAACGCCGGGCCTCCTTCGCCGTCGGGACCGTGTAGAAGCGCATCAGCACGTGCGGCAGCCCGGAGGCGCCGAGCACGAGGGCCATGCCCATGGAGATGAGGGCGATGGGGTCCTTGTAGCGCTCCATGGGGGCCAGAAGGTTGGTGGTCGAGCCGTCGGCGGCCGACTTGTCGATCGCGTTGCCCAGGAGCTCGGACAGGTTGAACCCGACCATGGCGAGCACCCACACCGTCATGAGACCCGCGCCCAGGATCAGCAGAACGGCCTTGATCATCTGCACCCACGTGGTGCCCTTCATGCCGCCGATGAGCACGTAGCCCACCATGAGCAGGCCGACGATGGCGATGACGATGTTCTGCCCCAGTGGCGACGAGATGCCGAGCAGCAGCGACACCAGCGCCCCCGCACCCGCCATCTGGGCGAGCAGATAGAAGAAGGACACCGCCAGCGTCGAGGTCGCGGCGGCGAGCCGGACCGGTCGCTGCTGCATCCGGAAGCTCAGTACGTCCGCCATCGTGTACTTGCCCGTGTTGCGCAGGGGTTCCGCGACGAGCAGCAGCGCCACGAGCCAGGCCACGAGGAACCCGACCGAGTACAACAGGCCGTCGTACCCGTAGAGCGCCACCGCGCCCACGATGCCGAGGAACGACGCCGCCGACAGGTAGTCTCCCGCGATCGCGAAGCCGTTCTGCCGGCCGTCGAACTGGGCCCCGCCGGTGTAGAAGTCGCTGGCCTTCTTCTTCCCGCCGCGCGTCACGCGGATGACCACCGCCATCGTGATGACGACGAAGGCGGCGAAGATGCCGATGTTGATGAACGGATTGCCCAGCTGCTGGGTCTCGAGGAGGCCGATCATCGGCGGGTTCCCTCCAGGTCCTCGCGCAGGCCGGCTGCGATCGGGTCGACCTTCTTGTTCATGTGACGGATGTAGAGCCAGGTGATGAGGAAGGTGCTGACGAACTGGGCCAGCCCGAACAGGATGCCGACCGTGAGGTTGCCGGCGACGCTGGTCATCATGAGGTCCTTGGCGAAGATCGAGCCCAGCACGTACGCGAGGTACCAGGCCAGGAACACCGCGGTCATGGGGAACGCGAAGGAACGGAACGTCTTCTTCAGCGTGGCGAACTCGGGTGAGCGTTGCACCCGGTGGAAGTCCTCCGCGGGGATGACCGCCGGCCGGTCGATGGGGTCGTGAGTAGTCATGGGTGGATGATTTCTCCTCTACCGTGTCGCGCGTCGTTGCGCGGACAGGAGCGTAACAAGAATCCGGGCCACCCTGCGTCCCCGTTCGGCCGTGGGACGACCCGCTAGAGTTCGTCGCATGCATCAGCTCGTCGTCACGCTCGACTGCCCAGACCGACCGGGAATCGTGCACGCGATCTCCGGCGGCATCGTGGCCGCCCGCGGGAACATCACCGAGCTGCAGCAGTTCTCCTCACCCGACACCGGCCACTTCTTCACGCGCATCGAGGTCCAGGGCGCGGACCCCGCCGAGCTGGAGACCGAGATCGCCGCCGTCGCGTCGGACCTCGGGGCCCGGTTCCGGGTCGACGACGCGACGCGCCCCACCCGCACCTTGATCCTGGCCTCCAAGGCCGGCCACGTCGTCAACGACCTGCTGTTCCGCTGGCGGGGCGGGGACCTGCCGATCGACGTGGTGGGGATCATGGCCAACCACGACGTCCTGGCCCCCATGGCCGAGTTCTACGGCGTGCCGTTCACGCACCGCGTCGTGACGGCCGAGAGCAAGGCGGACTTCGAGGCCGAGGTCCGGCGCGCCGTCGGAGAGCAGGACGTGGAGCTGGTCGTGCTGGCCCGCTACATGCAGATCCTGAGCCCCGAGCTGTGTGCGTTCCTCGCCGGCCGCGCCGTCAACATCCACCACTCGTTCCTGCCGGGATTCAAGGGCGCCAACCCCTACCGGCAGGCGCACACCCGCGGGGTGAAGCTCATCGGCGCCACGGCCCACTTCGTCACCAGCGATCTGGATGAGGGGCCCATCATCGAGCAGAACGTGGTGCGCGTCGACCACACGATGGACGTGGCCAAGCTCGTGCGCAAGGGACAGGCGCAGGAGTCCCAGACCCTTGCCGAGGCCGTGCGGCTCCTGGCCGAGCACCGCGTGCTGGCCGACGGGGACCGCACCGTCATCTTCCGCTAGGCGGGCCGAAGCCTCCATGCTGACCGACATCGCGCTCATCGCGCTGTTCATCGTGATCGGCGGCACGTTCGCCGCCGCCGAGATGGCGCTCGTCACGCTGCGGGAGAGCCAGGTCAGGCAGCTCGCCGGCCGCGGGAAACGCGGCCGGGCCATCGAGCGGCTGACCGGCAACCCTAACCTGTTCCTGTCCGCCGTCCAGATCGGGGTCACCCTCTCGGGCTTCCTCTCGGCTGCTTTCGGTGGCGCGACGATCGCCGACGCGGTCACGCCGACGCTGGTCGCCTGGGGCGTCCCGGAGGCCGTGGCCGGCACCGTGTCCCTGGTGGCGGTGACCGTGGTGATTTCGTACTTCTCCATCGTCGTGGGCGAGCTCACGGCGAAGCGGCTGGCGATGCAGCGGGCCGAGGGGTTCGCGATGGCGCTGGCGCCGCTGGTGTCCGGCATCGCCACGCTGACCCGGCCGGTCATCTGGTTCCTGGGGGTATCGACCGATGCGCTGGTGCGCATCCTCGGTGGTGACCCCTCGCTGTCGCGCGACGCCGTCACCGACGAGGAACTCCGGGCCATGGTCATCTCGTCGTCGACGCTCGGTACGGAGGAGCGCCGCATCGTCGACGAGGTGTTCGACGCCGGCGAGCGGTCGCTGCGCGAGGTGATGGTCCCGCGCACGGAGGTCGACTTCCTCCCCGGCGACATGCCCATCGGGCTGGCCTACCGGGAGGTCAGGGGGGCGCCCCACTCCCGGTACCCGGTGACCGACGGGTCGCCGGACCGGATCGTCGGCTTCCTGCACGTGCGCGACCTCATGGACATCGAGGGCGCGGCCCGCGACGGCGACGTCCGCAGCATCGCCCGCGACGTCCTCTTCCTGCCCGAGACCGTGAAGATCCTGCGAGCGCTCACCGCGATGCGCGCCGGGCGGTCGCACCTGGCGATCGTCCGCGACGAGTACGGCGGCACCGCGGGCATCGTCACGCTGGAGGACCTCATGGAGGAGCTCATCGGCGACATCACCGACGAATACGACGTCGCCGACGACGAGGCGCCGCGGCACGTCGACGAGCTCGACGGGCTGACCACCATCGAGGAGTTCGCGGACCTCACCGGCTTCGTCATCCCCGAGGGTCCCTACGACACGGTCGCGGGGTTCTTCATGGCGCGCCTCGGCCGGCTCCCCAGGCTGGGCGACCAGGTCACCGTGGCGCTGCGGCCGGAACGCGACCTCGACGGCGCGGACGCCCGGTTCACGCTCGAGGCCACGCAGATGGACGGCCGGCGGGCCGCCTGGTTCGCCCTGCGGCCCGAACCGGCTGACGCCGATGCCTGACGACGGGCTCGGCCTGCTCACCGGCCCCGACGTCGAACCGCTGCTGCGCGCCGCCGTCGAGCACCGCGGCGGGCGGCTGGTGGACTGGTCGCTCGACCACGTCGACGCCACCCCGCACCAGTCGACGACGGCGACGTACGCGGCGACCGTGGAGTGGCCGCACGGCCGGCGCAGTGAACTGCTGGGCGTCAGCGCCCGCACCGGCGACCTCACCCCGGCGGATGCGCGGGCAGAGATTTTCGCCGACGGACAACGACGCGTCGCGGTGTGGCTGTACCCCGACGACCCCGACCTGCTCGGCCTGCCGACGGCCGCGTTCCCGGAGCGCATGGCCGAGGTGCTGAACACAGGCGGCGTGCTGCCCGGCCCCGTGGCCGCCGACGACCTGACCCTCACCATGGTCGGTTACCGGCCGCGCCGCCGAGCGGTGGTGCGGGTCGAGGTGGCGACCGATCCGCCCGAGGTGCTCTACGTCAAGGTGCTGCGCGAGCGCGTGTTCGCCGACATCCACTCCAAGCACATCATGCTGCGGCAGGCGGGTGTCCCCGCGCCGGAGATCGCGCTGGCGACGGCCGACCACCTGCTGGTGCTGCGGGCCCTGCCCGGCATGCCCATGGCCCGGGCCCTGTTCGAGCCGGGGGACCCGTGCCCCCCGGAGGCGCTCATCGACACGCTCGACGCCATGCCCGCGGCGGTTGCGGCGTTGGAGCGCCGCCCGCCCTGGGCCGACGCCGTCGGCCACTACGCCACCGTCATCTCCGCGACCATGCCGGAGCTGGCCGACGAGCTGGGCTGGCTGGCCGAGCGCATCGGCTCGGGGCTGGCCGGCTTGCCCCCGGGCGACGAACCGACGCACGGCGACTTCCACGAGGGCCAGCTCCACGTCGCCGACGGGAAGGTCGTCGGCGTGCTCGACGTCGACACCATCGGGCCCGGCCGGCGGGCCGACGACCTCGCCTGCCTCATCGGGCACCTGTCCACCATCCAGCGGATGACCCCCGGCCAGGAGGAGAAGATCCGCGACCTGCTGGCGCGCTGGGTCCCCGTGTTCGACCGGCGCGTCGACCCCGTGGAACTACGGCTCCGGGCGGCCGCCGTCGTCATCTCGCTGGCCACCGGCCCGTACCGCAGCCAGGACGTCGACTGGCGCCAGCAGACCCTCACCATGGTGCGGTCGGCGGGTGCCCTCGTGCGGCAGGTCACGACGGCGTAGTCACACGCATTATTGCGGGTGTATAACGATCAAGTTTTCGGCTGGGCGTTGCGCGGCGGGCGACGCTATGGTCGGGATGCCCGTTCCATCGTCTAGGAGGATCCTTCGTGAAGAAGCCCCTGTTGAGCACGATGTCGCTCGCCGCGGCATCCGCCTTCGCCCTGGCTGGCTGTGCGCAGCCGCCGAGCACCACCACCCAGTCCCCGGCGGCCTCCGAGGCCACCAGCTCGTCCGCGTCGGCCAGCGCGACCGAGTCGTCGGCGGCCCCCACCACCGACTTCACCGCCTGCATGGTCTCCGACGCCGGCGGCTTCGACGACAAGTCGTTCAACGAGACGGCCTACGCGGGCATGATGCGCGCCAAGGACGAACTGGGTGTCCAGACCAAGCAGATCGAGTCGAACGCGGAGGCCGAGTACGCCGGCAACGTGCAGTCGATGATCGACGCCAACTGCGACATCATCGTCACGGTCGGCTTCGCTCTGGCCAACGCGACCGAGGCCGCGGCCAAGCAGAACCCCGAGGTGGACTTCGCCATCGTCGACTACTCCTCCTTCGAGGGCGTCGACAACGCCAAGGGCCTCATCTTCAACACGGCGCAGCCCGCCTTCATGGCCGGCTACCTGGCCGCGGGCATGAGCCAGACCGGGACCGTCGGCACGTTCGGTGGCGCCAAGTACCCGACCGTGACCATCTTCATGGACGGCTTCGCGCAGGGCATCTCGTACTACAACGAGCAGAAGGGCGGCGACGTCAAGCTGATCGGCTGGGACGAGGCCAAGCAGGACGGCCAGTTCGTCGGCGGCAACAACCCGTTCGGCGACATCCCCGGCGGCAAGAACACCGCCAGCACCCTCATCGCGCAGGGCGCCGACATCATCCTCCCCGTCGCGGGCCCGGCCGGCCTCGGCGCGCTACAGGCGGCGCAGGAGTCCGGCGGCAAGGTCAACGCCATCTGGGTCGACACCGACGGCTACGTCTCCGCGCCGGAGTACGGCTCGACCATCATCACGTCGGTGGAGAAGGGCATGGACGTCGCCGTCTTCGAGGCCATCAAGGCGTCGCTCGAGGGTTCGTTCTCCTCTGACCCCTACGTCGGCACGCTCGACAACGACGGCGTGTCGCTGGCGCCGTTCCACGACTTCGAGGACAAGGTGTCGGACGAGCTGAAGGCGGAGCTGGAGCAGATCAAGGCTGACATCATCAGCGGCACGATCACCATCACCTCGCCGAGCCAGCCCAAGTGAGCTGACCCGACCAGCTGATTCCGGGAGGGGCGCGTCCAGCGCCCCTCCCGCATCACACCCCAGGAGGACCCGTGCCCGTGACCGCTCAGCACGATGCCCCGGTGCTCAGGCTCCGCGGCATCACCAAGAGGTTCGGCTCGCTCACCGCCAACGACTCGATCAGCATCGAGGCGGTGCCCGGCCGGATCCACTGCCTGCTGGGCGAGAACGGCGCGGGCAAGTCGACGCTGATGAACATCCTCTTCGGGCTGCTGGAACCCGATGAGGGCGAGATCCTGCTCGGGGACAAGGCACTCACCCTCACCAACCCGAAGCAGGCGATGGCCGCCGGCATCGGCATGGTGCACCAGCACTTCATGCTCATCCCCGTGTTCACGGTCGCCGAGAACATGGTGCTCGGTCACGAGCCGGGCCGGGCCGGCATGCTCGACCTCGCGTCGGCGCGGGCGCTCGTGCGCGACCTCAGCGCCCGCTACAAACTCGACGTCGACCCGGACGCGCTCGTCGAGGACCTCCCCGTCGGCATCCAGCAGCGGGTCGAGATCCTCAAGGCGCTCGCGCACGACGCCACGTACCTCATCTTCGACGAGCCCACCGCCGTGCTCACCCCGCAGGAGATCGACGAACTCATGGCCGTCATGCGCACGCTGCGCGACGAGGGACGGGCCATCATCTTCATCACGCACAAGCTCCGCGAGGTGCGCGAGGTCGCCGACGACATCACGGTCATCCGGCGCGGGAAGGTCGTGGGTCAGGCGGCGCCGGAGACGTCCGAGGCCGAGCTCGCCTCGATGATGGTCGGCCGCGCCGTGGACCTGAAGGTCCACAAGGCGCCCGCGCAGCCGGGGGACGACCGCCTCGTCGTCGAGGACCTCGTCGTCGCCAGCCCCACCGGGGCGATCGCCGTCGACCACCTGTCGCTCACGGTCCGCGGCGGCGAGATCGTCTGCATCGCCGGCGTCCAGGGCAACGGCCAGACCGAGCTCGCGGAGGCGCTGCTTGGCACGATGAGGCCGCTGTCCGGGCGGGTCACCCTCGACGGGGTCGACATCACGCACAGCAAGCCCGTCGACACCATCAAGGCCGGCCTCGGCTACGTGCCGGAGGATCGGCACCGGCACGGTTTCGTCGGCGAGTTCTCGATCGCGCACAACCTGGTGCTCAACAACTTGGACGAGTACTCGAAGTTCGGCGCCCTGGACCTCAAGAAGATCCGCGACAACGCCCAGGCGCGCATCAAGGAGTTCGACATCCGGCACGGCGGGAGCCACGACCAGGAGGTGCGCTCGCTCTCGGGCGGCAACCAGCAGAAGGTCGTCCTGGCCCGGGAGCTGTCGCGGCCGCTGTCGCTGTTGATCGCCAGCCAGCCGACGCGCGGCGTCGACGTCGGCGCCATCGAGTTCCTCCACGGGCGCATCGTCGAGGAGCGGGACCGCGGCACCGCCGTCCTCATCGTCTCCACCGAGCTGGAAGAGGTCGAGTCGCTCGCCGACCGGATCGCGGTCATGTACCGCGGGCGCATCGTGGGCATCGTCCCCCCGGACACACCGCGCGACGTGCTCGGCCTCATGATGGCCGGCGTCGCGTACGACGAGGCCGTCGCCACCACCAAGGGAGCCCCCGCATGAGTCAGACAACAGCGGCCCGGCCCCGCCCCGAGTGGGTGACGACGCTCATCACCACCGTCGCCTCGCTGATACTCGCGTTCCTGGTCAGCGCCGTCGTCATGGTGGTCTCCGACGCCGAAGTCGCCGCCACGTGGACCTACTTCTTCGCCCAACCCGGAGACGCGCTGTCGGCCAGCTGGGACAAGATCTCCTCCACCCTCTACGCGATGTACGTCGGCTCGCTGGGCTCGTGGGTGGCCATCACGAACACCACCGCCGAGGCCGCGCCGCTCATCTGCGCCGGCCTCGGCGTCGCCGTCGCCTTCAGGGCGGGCCTGTTCAACATCGGCGCCCAGGGCCAGGCGATGGTCGGCGCGCTCAGCGGAGCGTTCGTCGGGTTCACCGTCACAGGGCTGCCGCTGGCGATCCACCTGCCGCTGGTCATCCTCGTCGGCCTGCTCGCCGGGGCCGTGTGGGGCGCCATCGTCGGGGTGCTCAAGGCCCGCACCGGCGCGCACGAGGTCATCGTGACCATCATGATGAACTACATCGCCGCCAACCTGCTGGCATTTTTCATGCTGCAGAAGGCCTTCCAGGCTCCCGGACGCGCCGACCCGATCTCGCCGGTGCTGGAGTGGAGCGCCACCATGCCGCGCATCGCCGACACCCGGCTGCATCTCGGCTTCCTGCTCGCCCTCCTGGCCGCCGTCCTCGTGTGGTGGCTGCTGGACCGGACCAAGTTCGGCATCCACCTCAAGGCCGTGGGCCTCAACCCGCACGCGGCGGCGACGGCCGGCGCCAGTGTGTCGACCGTCACCATCCTCACCATGGGCCTGGCCGGCGGGCTCGCCGGGCTGGCCGGGGTCCAGGTGGTGACGGCCCCCGAGCTGCTCACCGGCTTCCCACCGCAGATGACCGGCACCATCATCGGCACCCTGGGCTTCGACGCCATCACCGTCGCGCTCCTCGGCCGCT
Source organism: Tessaracoccus lapidicaptus (assembly GCF_001693815.1). Classification (GTDB taxonomy): domain Bacteria; phylum Actinomycetota; class Actinomycetes; order Propionibacteriales; family Propionibacteriaceae; genus Arachnia; species Arachnia lapidicapta. Next base: position 248,835 of record NZ_MBQD01000011.1, read on the forward strand.
CGCGGCCCCTGGGGGTCGTCCTGGCCGGCCTGCTGTTCGGCGCCCTCAAGGCGTCCCGCCGCACCATGGTCACCATGGCCGACACGCCCGACAAGCTGACCGACCTCATCCAGGCGCTGATCGTGCTGTTCGTCGCGGCACCGGCCTTCGTCGCCTGGCTCCTGCCGTTCCTCCGGGAGCGCAAGGTCAAGCGAGCATCCGTTCCGATCGCGAAGGTGGCTGAAGCGTGAGCGTCGACATCGTCCCCACCACGGTCGAGAGGGCTCGCGTCGAGTCGCCGGAGAGTCGCACCCAGCGCATCTCCACCGGGGTCCTCATCACCGTCATCGGCGTCCTGCTGCTGTGGATGGCGTTCACGGTCGACAAGTCCGGCCAGATCGCGCTGTCCGACGCATTCGCCGACGTCAAGCTGCCCACCCTGGACGTGCCCGGCACTGCCACGGTCCTGCTCAGCGCGCTGCTGGTGCTGGGCGCCGGCGTCGGCTTCATCACCGGCCGGCTCAGCGCCCGCCTGCGGTTCGTCGCCGGTGTGGCGGCGGGCGCGGGGGTACTGGTCGGCTTCATCGTGTGGGCCGCGGCCAGCTCGTCGCTGCCGTTCACGCTGACGAGCCAGCTCAACCTGACGCTCGAGTACGCCACCCCGCTGCTCTTCGGCGTCCTCAGCGGCGTGCTCGCAGAGCGGGCCGGCGTCGTCAACATCGCCATCGAGGGCATGTTCCTCACCGCGGCGTTCGCCGCCTCGCTCACGTTCTCGATCACGCACTCCTTCGTCGCCGCGCTGTTCGCGGCCGCGCTGGCCGGCGTGATGATGGCCGGCGTGCTCGCGCTGTTCACGCTGCGGTACCTCGTCGACCACGTCATCATCGGCGTCGTGATCAACCTGCTGGCCTCGGGCCTCACCGGCTTCATCTACCAGCAGCTGGTCGCGAAGAACCTCGCCGCGTACGGCACCGTGCAGCCCATGCAGGCGTGGCGCGTCCCCGGGCTGGAGTCGATCCCCTTCCTCGGGCCGATCCTGTTCACGCAGAAGCCGTTGACGTACCTCGGCATCCTGGCGGTGCCACTCGTCTGGTTCCTGCTGTTCCGCACCACGTGGGGTCTGCGCGTGCGCTCGGTCGGCGAGCACCCCCACGCCGCGGACACCGTCGGCATCAACGTGGTGTGGACCAAGGCCTCCGCGGTGCTGTTGGGCGGCCTCTTCGCGGGCCTGGGCGGGGCCTACTTCACCGTCGGGTCCGTCGGCGCCTTCCAGGACAACAACCCCACCGCGGGAAACGGCTTCATCGCGCTGGCCGCCGTCATCATGGGCCGCTGGAATCCGGTGCTTGCGGCCCTGATGGCGCTGTTCTTCGGGTTCGCCCGGGCGCTCGCCCAGACCACCAAGCTGATGCAGCTGCCGATCCCCAGCGACTTCATCGAGATGTTGCCGTACCTCGCGACGATCATCGCGGTCGCCGGTCTGGTCGGGCGGGTCAGGGCGCCGGCGGCCGACGGCATGCACTTCGTGAAGAGCCACTGATGGACGTCGACTGGGCACAGCTGCGCACCTCCGCCGTCGCCATGGCGGGACGCGCCTACGCGCCGTACTCGCACTACCGCGTCGGAGCCGCCGCCCTGGTCGACGACGGGCGGGTGGTGGCCGGCTGCAACGTCGAGAACGCGGGCTACGGCGTGACCCTGTGCGCCGAATGCGGGCTCGTGTCCGACCTCGTCGCCGGGGGAGGGGGACGGCTGGTGGCCTTCACGTGCGTCAACGGGGACGGCGACGTGATCACCCCCTGCGGGCGCTGCAGGCAGTTGCTGTTCGAGCACGGGGGCCGCGGGCTGCTCATGGAGACCCCGGCGGGCATCCGCACGCTCGACGACATGCTCCCGCAGGCCTTCGGGCCGGACGACCTCGACTCAGGAACGTGACCATGCTGACGATCGACGACCTGCGCCTGCTGCCCAAGGTGGCGCTCCACGACCACCTCGACGGCGGGCTCCGCCCCGAGACCGTCATCGACCACTGCGGCGCCAACGGGCATTCCCTCCCCAGCACGGACCCCGACGAGCTGCGGCGCTGGTTCTTCGAGGCCGCCGACTCGGGGTCGCTCGTGCGCTACCTGGAGACGTTCGAGCACACCGTCGCCGCGATGCAGACGCCCGCGCAGCTGAGCCGCGTGGCGCACGAGTGGGTGCTCGACCAGGCCGCCGACGGCGTCGTCTACGCCGAGGCGCGCTACGCCCCGCGCCAGCATCAGCGCCTCGGGTTGACCCTGGAGGCCGTCGTGGAGGCCGTGCGTGACGGGTTGGCGTCGGGCATGGCCGAGGCCGCCGCCGCGGGTCAGCCCATCGTCGCCCGCCAGATCCTCACCTCCATGCGCCACACGGAGCCGTCCACCGACATCGCCGAGCTTGCCCTTCGCTACCGCGACGATTCCGTGTGCGGCTTCGACATCGCCGGTGCGGAGGACGGCTTCCCGCCGTCGCGGTTCGAGCCCGCCTTCCGCCGGCTCAAGCGCGACAACATGTTCTTCACGATCCACGCGGGCGAGGCCCACGGTCTGCCGTCCATCTGGGAGGCCGTGCAGGTCTGCGCCGCGTCCCGGCTGGGGCACGGCGTGCGGATCGTCGAGGATATCGAGGTCACCGGCGGTACGGCCCGCCTCGGCCGGCTCGCGGCCTACGTGCGCGACGCCCGCATCCCTCTCGAGGTCTCGCCCTCGTCGAACCTGCAGACCGGCATCGCCCAGCGGATGGCCGACCACCCCGTCGACCTCCTCCACCGCCTCGACTTCACCGTCACTGTCAACTGCGACAACCGGCTGATGAGCGCCACGACGATGTCGCGTGAGTTCGCCCTCCTGGTCGAGACGTTCGGGTGGACGCTCGACGACGTGGAGCAGGTCACCGTCAACGCGATGCGCGCCGCGTTCCTCCACCACGACGAGCGGGAGCGGATGGTCGCCGACGTGATCAGACCCGCCTACGCCGCGCTCCGGTGATCCTCGAGCTGCCCGCCGCGGCGCGCCGGGTCAGCCTGCGCTGGCGGGCCGACGACGGCGTCCGCGACCTCGTCGGGCACCTGGTGGCCGCCAACGACCAGTGGTACGTCGTGCTGCCCGAGGACCGGCCGGCGGTCTGGGTCCCGAGGGACCGGGCCGAAGCGGTGCGGCAGGTCCCGGAGCGCACGGTCCTGCCGAGCTCGACCCCGGCGGACCTGGAGCGCGCCGTGGAACGGTCCCGACCTGCGCTCCGGCGGGCACGGATCGGGGGATGGCGGCTGGCAGACGACTCCGTCCTCGCCCTCGGTGACCCCGGGCCCGCCCCCGACGACGCGCTCGACGCCGTCGATCGGTTCGCCGGGGCGCGGGTGGCCGTCCGGACCCTGCCCGGCGCCCCCGTCGCGGAGCTGACCGAGCTAGCCGCCGCGCGGACGAGCGTCCGGGTGGTGCTGACGGCCTCGTCCCCGAGCGACCCACTCGGGGGCGTGCCGCTCTCGCGCGGCTGGGCTCTGGACCTCGCCGCGGAGGACGCGGCGGCGCTGTCGGCGGCGGAGGCCGCCGGGTTCACCGAGCACCATCGCGCTCTCCTGATGGTGCGCGACTGAGCAGGGAACGCTGCAGGTACTCGGCGTCGACCTGGCCACCTCGCCCATGTGGGCCGGGATCGGCGGCCTCGGCCCCATGGTCCTGACCGGCACGTTCGTCTACCTCTTCGTCATCCTGCGCCGCGCACTCAGCGCCGCGCCCGCTCCGGCTACCGTGGGGGCGTGACCACGACCACCGCCCCGCGCTGGTCCGCCGCCTGGTGGCTCCGGCTCGGGCAGGCGGTCCTCTTCGTCGGCCTCCTGGCGCTGGCCACCGGCTTCGCGCTGGCCGACGGCGTCGACTGGCCGCTGCTGATCGTGGACTCCGCGGTCCTCGTCGTGTTCGTCGGCGGCCTCGCGGCCCACGGGCGGTTGGGTGCCACCGGGCGCGCTGCCTGGGTCGGGCTGCTGTTCCTGGGCACCGTGTGGCTGATGTGGGCGTCCCCGGACTTCCTGTGGGTGGCGTTCCCCCTGTGGCTGCTGGCCGGGGCCGTGCTCCCCCTGCTGGCCGCGCTGCTGTTGACGGCCGTGACCCTGGCGGTGATCATCACGGTGCTGAGCATGACGGGCGGCGAGACCGTCGGCGCGGTGCTCGGCCCGCTGGTCGGGGCGCTCGTGGCCCTCGGCCTGGCGCGGGGCACCCTGCTGTTCGAGCACGAGGCGTCCGAGCACCGTCGCCTCCTCGCGGAGGTGCTGCGCGTCCAGGACCAGACCGCCCGGCTGCAGCGCGAGGCGGGCGTCCTGGCGGAGCGGCAGCGGCTCGCCCACGACATCCATGACACCCTCGCCCAGGGCTTCTCCTCGATCCTCCTGCTCGCACGGGCCGCCCAGCGGGAGACCGACCAGGCGGCGGCGGTGCGCCTCCTGGCCCAGATCGAGACCACGGCGGCCGACAACCTCGCCGAGTCGCGGCGCGTGGTCCTCGCCCTGGCGCCCGACGAGCCCGGCGCGGGCGGCCTCGCGGCGCCCCTGCGCCGCCTCACCGGCGAGGTGGCCGACGCACTCGGGGCCCGGTGGCAGGTGACGGTGGACCCCGACCTCCCGCGGCTGGCCACGCCCGTCGAGGTCGCGCTGCTGCGCGGAGTCCAGGGGGCCCTGTCCAACGTCCGCACGCACTCGCGGGCTGGGCACGTCGCCGTGGAGTTGGCCCGAGCCGGGGACGAGGTCCACCTCGACGTCGTCGACGACGGCGTGGGATTCGATCCCGCCCGGGCCGTCGTCGCCGGGCCCGACGGCGGCTTCGGCCTGCGTGCGCTGCGCGAGCGGTTCACCGAACTGGGCGGGGGCGTCGACATCGAGAGCGAGCCGGGCGCAGGCACGGCCGTGACGCTGCGCCTGCCGCTGGTGCGCGCCGAGGAGCGGGCGCTGTGATCCGGGTGCTCATCGTCGACGACCACCCCGTGGTGCGGTCAGGGCTCCAGGCGCTGCTCGAGGGCGCACCCGACCTCGCCGTCGTCGGGACCGCGGCCTCCGGGGAGGAGGCGCTGCGGCTGACGGGTCAGGTGGACCCGGACGTGGTCCTGTGCGACCTGCGCCTCGGCCCCGGCCTCGACGGCGTCGGGGTGACGACGGCGCTGCGAGCGCACACGGGCGGTCCCGCCGTGCTGATCCTCACGACCTACGACAACGATTCCGACATCACCCGCGCCGTCCTCGCGGGCGCGGCCGGCTACCTGCTCAAGGACGCCCAGCCGGCGGAGATCATCGCGGGGATCGCGGACGCCGCCGCCGGACGCCTCGTGCTGTCCACCGAGTTGGAGGGCCGCGTCGTGGAGCGCATGACGCAGGGGGTGCCGTCGCTCAGCGCCCGCGAGCTGGACGTGCTGCGCCTGGTGGCGGAGGGGGTGACCAATCGCGGCATCGCGAAGCGGCTGTACATCTCGGAGGGCACGGTGAAGACCCACCTGGTGCACGCGTTCGCGAAGCTCGGCGCGGAGTCCCGCACGGCGGCCGTGGCGGCGGCGAGGCGCCACGGTCTCCTGGAGTGACGGCTCAGGCGTCGACGTCTCGGAGGTGGTGCACCCACTCGTGGGCGAAGTAGCGCCCCAGCGACAAGGTGGTGAACTCCGCCCCGTCGCCGCGCCGCCCGACCCAGCCCCATTGGGGGCCCTCGGGCTCGGCCCAGGCCTTCGCCGCACCCTCGGCACGCTCGGCGATGAGGATCCGGGTGGCATTGGCGTCGGAGAGCCAGTACTCGTCCTCGACGGCGGCCGCGTCCTGGTCCCAGGAGGGGAAGTCGACCGGCTCGCCACCGCCGTCGAGGATCAGGCCGAGCCGGGTGGTCATCACTTCGGTGACGTCGGCGATGTGCCGGCCGTACTCGATGACCGACCAGGTGGTGGGCGCGGGGCGGGCCGCGGCGCCGCGGCGTTCCACGGCCTTCTGGAAGCGGGCGGAGAACTCCCGGATCAGGCCGGGCACCGTCTCGGGCGTGACCGCGGCGGGATCGAACCCGCAGTCGGGGCAGGGGCGCTTGGTGACCCACGTCCAGTCCGTGTCGTCCGGAACGGTGGGCTGGGGCGGGATCGGCGACTCGCTCATGGCCGCGAGCCTAACCGATCCTGCCCATGGGACCGGTGCACCCCGTGCTGCGCCGCTGGGCCACATCAGGATTCCACTACGCTCAGGCCCGTGATCGTTGCCGCCGCGGATGGCTCCGCCCTCTCGAACCCCGGACCCGCCGGCTGGGCCTGGTACATCAGCGACGACATCTGGGCGGCCGGCGGGTGGGACCACGGCACCAACAACATGGGCGAACTCATGGCCGTGCTCGACCTCCTGCGTTCGACGGCGCACCTGGACGAACCGCTGCGCGTCCTGTGCGACTCGCAGTACGTCATCAACTCGCTGACGAAGTGGCTGCCGGGCTGGAAGCGCAAGGGGTGGAAGAAGGGCGACGGCAAGCCCGTGATGAACGTCGAGCTCATGAAGGACCTCGACGCGGCGCTGCGCGGCCGGAAGGTCGACTTCGAGTGGGTCAAGGGCCACGCCGGCCACGCCATGAACGAGGCCGCCGACGAGCGCGCCCGCGCCGTCGCCACGGCCATCCAGCGCGGCGAGCCCTACGACGCGGGACCCGGGTTCCCGGCCACGCCCCGGCCGAGCGCCCGGACCGACTTCAGCGTCGGCCAGACCGAACCCGAGCCCGACCTGTTCTCCCTCGACGCCCCCGCCGACCCGCCCCCGGCGGTCCCCGGGTCCGCCACGCCGCGCATGAAGGCCACACTCAGCACGCTCACGCGAGCCGCCGCGGCGCGCCCGGCTGACGCCCAACTCCATCCGGACTACCAGGGGGTGACGGCCGACGGGGGCGAGGCGCGCACGCCCGTGTGGCCCGCGGAGCCTGAGCCCACGCTGCTCCGCGTGGACACCCTCGCACCCGGGGTGGGCCTCGTGCGGTGGTCCGGGGGCGACGTCACCGTCTCGGCGATCTGGGTCGAGGTGCCGGCGGGATGGCGCCTCCGATTCGCCCAGGCGAGCGCACCCGCGGCGCGCCGATAGGATGACGCGCATGAGTCACGTTCTTGCCGCCGTCGCCTGGCCCTACGCCAACGGCCCCCGCCACATCGGTCACGTCTCGGGCTTCGGTGTCCCCTCCGACGTGTTCGCGCGCTACATGCGCATGGCCGGTCACGACGTGCTCATGGTGTCCGGCTCCGACGAGCACGGCACCGCGATCCAGGTGAAGGCCGACTCCGAGGGCCTGACGCCGAGGGAGACCGCCGACAAGTACCACCGCCAGATCGTCGAGGATCTCCAGGGCCTGGGGCTGTCCTACGACCTGTACACCCGGACGACGACGCCGAACCACTACCGCGTGGTGCAGGACATCTTCACCGCCCTCTACGACAACGGCTACGTCCGCGCCGAAACGCAGATGGGCGCGATCTCCCCGTCCACCGGGCGCACCCTGCCGGACCGGTTCATCGAGGGCACGTGCCCGCTGTGCGGCTACCACAACGCCCGCGGCGACCAGTGCGACAACTGTGGCAACCAGCTCGACCCGGCCGACCTCATCGATCCGAAGTCCAAGATCAACGGGGAGACGCCCGAGTTCGTCGAGACCGAGCACTTCTTCCTCGACCTGCCGGCCCTGGCCCCCATGCTGGGCCAGTGGATCGACAGCCGCGAGGACTGGCGGCCCAACGTGCTGAAGTTCTCCCACAACCTGCTCGCGGAGATCCGGCCGCGCGCCATCACCCGCGACCTCGACTGGGGCGTCCCCGTCCCGCTCGAGGGGTGGCGCGACGCCCCCATGAAGCGCATCTACGTCTGGTTCGACGCCGTCATCGGCTACCTGTCGGCCTCCGTCGAGTGGGCGAAGCGCTCGGGCGACCCGGAGGCGTGGCGCACCTTCTGGAACTCGACGGCGGCGCGCTCCTACTACTTCATGGGCAAGGACAACATCGTCTTCCACTCCGTCATCTGGCCCGGCATCCTGCTCGGCGCCAACGGGCAGGGGGTCCACGGCGGCCACGTGCGGGAGTCGCTGGGCGAACTGCAGCTGCCCACCGAGGTGGTCAGCTCCGAGTTCATGACGATGAAGGGCTCCAAGGTGTCCAGCTCGCGGGGCGCGTCCATCTTCGTGGGGGACTTCCTCGCCGAGTTCGGCCCCGACGCCCTGCGCTACTACATCGCCGTGGCCGGTCCGGAGAACCAGGACACGGACTTCACCTGGGAGGAGTTCGTCCGGCGGATCAACTTCGAGCTGGCCAACGAGTGGGGCAACCTCGTCAACCGGTCCGTGTCGATGGCCCACAAGAATGTGGGCGCCGTGCCCGCGGCGGGGGAGCTGACCCCGGCCGATCAGGCGCTGCTGGACGAGAGCCGCGCCGCGTTCGCCGTCGTGGGCGAGCACATCGCCGCGCGCCGGTTCAAGGCCGGCATCACTGAGGCGATGCGCATCGTCGGCCTGGCCAACAAGTACCTGTCGGATCAGGAGCCCTGGAAGCTCAAGGACGACCCCGCCCGCCGCGACACCGTCCTCCACGTCGCGCTGCAGGTGGTCTCCGACTGCAACACGCTGCTCACCCCCTACCTGCCTCATTCAGCGCAGAAGGTCTTCGAGCTCCTGGGCGGCGAGGGCGTGTGGGCGGCGCAGCCCCAGATCGTCGACGTGACCGACGAGGACCTGACCTACCCGACGCTGCAGGGCGACTACGCCGCGCAGCAGGCCGTGTGGCAGCCCCGTCCCCTCCAGGTGGGGGCACCGCTCAGCAAGCCGACGCCGCTGTTCACGAAGCTCGACGAGGCGCTGGGCCTCACCGGGCCGAGCTGGGCGCCGATCGCCGACTGACCATCGTCAGGGCCCGCCGCATCGGGGCCGGCGCGAAGCCGGAGTCCAGTGCGGCGCGGCGCAGTGCGGGTTCGGCGCGGTAGAGCGCCAGCCCGCGGCGCACCAGCACCGTCGGGGCCTTGCGCCGCTCCTCCAGGTCGCGCGCCAGGCGCCGCACGAAGTTCGCCCACCGGCGGCGGTCCAGCCACACGGCCTCGACCGGCATCCCGGCCTCCCGCGCCGCGACGAGCGTTTGAGGGGCGAAGATGCCCTCCGCGACGACGACGGCGGCACCGCCCAGCTCGATCCGCCGGGCGCCGACTCGGCGCGACAGCGAGATGTCGTACACCGGGACGTCCGCCTCCCCGTGCTCGAGGAGGCGGCCCAGCGTCGCCAGCGCCAGGTCGCGGTCCCAGCATCGGACGTCGTCCCAGTCGGGGATCCCCAGGTCAGTGGTGGGGAGGTCCGGGTGGTCCGCGTCCCGGTAGAAGTCGTCGAGGGACAGCGCGACGGCGCCCCCGTCCGCCGTGGCGAGGCGGGTGAGGCGCGACTTTCCGCTTCCGGACGGGCCGGCGACGAGCAGGAGCGTCCGGGTCATTGGAGAATGCTAACGCCCCGCCGGCGGGCGGCTACCAGGAGCCGCCGCCACCGCCGCCGAAGCCGCCGCCGCCGCTGAAGCCGGAGAACCCGCTGGAACCGCCGGTGGCCTGGCTCATGCCGTCCATGCGGGCCGCCTGCATGGCCTCCGACATCGAGTGGGTGAGGTTGTTCATGGCGCTCATGAAGTAGTAGCCGTGCAGCAGGTCCGCGCCGACGTACCAGGAGGTGTCGGCCTGGTAGATGCCCTGCGCTCCCAGGTCGGCGAACAGCTTCGTCCAGCGGTCCGCGACCCCGAACACCATGGCGTAGGGCAGGTACTTGCTGAAGATGTCCTGGCCCTCCTCGAACTGGAGGGTCTCCTTCTCGGCGGTCCGCAGATACAGCTCGAAGCCCTTGGCCTGCGACAGGTACGCCGACCCCGTGGCGGTGCGCTTGCGGAACTTGCCCGACATGGCGATGAGGCCGAGCCCGAAGACGGCCAGCGGGATGCCGATGAGCCCCCAGCCGAACCCGGCCGCCATGAACGTCAGCAGCAGGCCGCCGCCGATGGCGAGCGCGCCCAGGACGACCGGCACCATCTGCGCCGTCGTCGGGTTGCCCTTGAACCAGCCCTTCTGCACCACGGAGTTGTAGAGGCCCGCCCGGGCGTGGGGCAGCACTTCGGCGAACTTGGCCTTGCGCAGCTCCTGCGACGTGCGCACGGCCCGGCCCTGGAAGAGGTCGCGCAGCAGCGCGTCCTCATACGGCTCGAGGCGTCCCCCCGGGCGGTTGAGGGCCTCGAGGGTGAACTCGTTCTTGGACTGCGAGTGGATCCGCAGGTATCCGCGCACCGCGAGGTCGACGATGGTGGCCGACACGTCGATGTTGTCGGCCGTGGTGTCCATGAGCGTCCCGATCTCACCGGGCGTCGCGCCCTTCGGCGGATGGAACTGCACGGTCACCGGGAACTTGCCCGCCCGCGGGCCGACGCGGGCCTGATCGGCCGCGGTGGGGGTGAGGCCGGGGGTGAGCCCGAGGTAGACCTCGTCGCGGGCGTGCCGACGGCGCACGGCCACGAGCGCGGCGATCGCGGCGAGCAGCCCGGCGCCGGTGACGGCGCCCGTGGCAGCGTTGAGCTCGAACGCGTTGGCGAGGGTCACCCGCCGCGCCTTCTCCTGCGTCACGCCGGGGAACGTGCCGGCGGGGAAGCCCGCGACCACCTGCATGGTCGTCTTGGGAGGCAGCGCGTCGAGAGCGTAGGTCGCGGTCGTGCCCTCTGCCTGCGCGGTGCACGGTGTGGTCACGTCGGGGCCGTAGAAGCAGGCCGCGTCGGCCAGCTCGGCCGGGCCCGTGACGGTGACCGTGATGTCCGAGAAGCGTGACTCCCAGGCGCGGCCGATGACGTCCCAGTTGAACTCGTCGAGGCCGCTCTCCGGATGGTCGGGCGCGATGAGGCCGGTCACGTCGTAGGTGACGACGTAGTCCTCGGGTGTGCGGTTCCAGATGTTCTCGTTGCCGATGCGCAGGCTGAGGATTCCGTTGGATTCCTCGGCGTAGACCTCGGCGTTGGCCCCGCTGGTGGAGCTCACGCTGATGTCGGAGTACGTGAAGACGTAGTTCTCGTCCGGGTTGGCGCCGTCCTCCTGCTCGAGCGGCAGCAGGATGTAGGGGCCGCGGCCCTCGAGCGCGGCGAAGTCCATGGTGAAGTCGATGGTGACCTCGGCCACGCCCTCGCGCGTCAGGTTGACGTCGACGTCGTAGCGGGTGATGGGCGCCGAGTCGTCCGCCGCCGCGGGGATCACCGCGACCCAGACCGTCGCGAGGGCCAGCATGAGAGCGAGGAGACCGGCACGCTGCTTCGTCATGCGTCCACTGTATCCGGCGTGGTGAAGCACAGGTGGGCCGGGATCAGCCCTCCATCCCCAGGGCGTCCGCCATCTCCGCGCGCAGCCGCGCGAGCCGGCCGGCCGCGACCTCGCGCGCCGCCCGCACGTCGGCCGACTCCGCCGCGTCGAGCCGGACCTCCAGGTAGCACTTGAGCTTGGGCTCGGTGCCCGAGGGGCGGGCCACGACGTGCACGGTGCTGCCGGTGAGCTCGACGGCGTCGGTGGGCGGCAGCGTCGGGGACCCCTCCGCCAGATCGAGCACGGTCACCGGCTCGCCGAGGAGGGTCACGGGGGGCTGGGCGCGCAGGCGCGCCATCGCGTCGGCGATGAGGGAGAGATCCGCGACCCGCACCGACAACTGAGCCGTGGCCGTGAGGCCGAAGCCGCGGGCGATGTCGTCGAGCAGGTCCGCCAGCGTGCGGCCCTCGGCCTTGAGGCCCGCCACGATCCGCAGCACGGTCACGGCCGCGGAGATGCCGTCCTTGTCCGGGACGGCGCGCGCGTCGACGCAGTAGCCGATGGCCTCCTCGTACCCGAACGCCAGGTCCGGCACGCGCCCGATCCACTTGAAGCCGGTGAGGGTGGTCACGTGGCGGCGGCCGGCGGCCTCGGCCATGCGGCGCAGCAGCGTCGACGAGACGACGGAGTTGGCGAAGGTGCCCGGAACGCCGCGGGTGATGGCGTCATGGCCCAGCACCGCGCCCAGCTCATCGCCGGTGAGCATGCGCCACGACCCGTCGACCACGGCCGCGACCGCGCACCGGTCCGCATCGGGATCGTTGGCGATCACGACGTCGGCGCCCTCCGCCTCGGCCAACGCCAGGGCCAGGTCGATCGCGCCCGGCTCCTCCGGGTTGGGGAAGGAGACCGTGGGGAAGTCCGGGTTGGGGTCCGCCTGCTCGGCCACCTCCACCGGCGCGGGCAGGCCCGCGGCGGCCGCCACCCGGCGCACGGTCTCCGCACCGACGCCGTGCAGGGCAGTGTGCACCCAGGTGACGTCGCGCGGGGCGCCGTCGGGGTAGAGCGAGGTGACCCGTGCCACGTACGCGTCCAGGAGGTCGGTCGTCACGTCGCGGCGCTCGTCCGCGCGGGGCAGTGAGGCCCATCCCGCCGCCGCCACGCGCGCGATCTCGGCCGCGATCTCGCCGTCGGCGGGCGGCACGATCTGGGAGCCGTCGCCGAGGTAGACCTTGTAGCCGTTGTCGGCGGGCGGGTTGTGGGACGCCGTCACGACGACGCCCGCGACGCAGCCGAAGTGCTGGATACCGAAGGCGACGACGGGGGTCGGGACCGGGCCGTCGGTCCACAGGACCTCGAAGCCGGCGCCGGCGAGGACCTCGGCGGTGTCGCGGGCGAACTCGTCGGACTTGTGGCGTGCGTCGTGTCCGACGATGACGCGCCCACCGCCCTGTCCGGCGGCGTTCAGCCAGGTACCGAAGCCGGCCGCGGCCTGCGTGACGACGACGCGGTTCATCCGCGACGGGCCGGGGCCGATGGGCCCGCGCAGCCCCGCGGTGCCGAACTCGAGGGGGCCGGCGAACGCGGAGCGCAGCTCCGCCAGGGCGGGCTCACGGATGGCCCCGTCGTTGGCCTGCGCGCGCACGATCAGCTCGTCGAGGCGGCCGGCGGTGTCCGGATCCGGGTCGGCGTCGCGCCAGGCCTGCGCGCGGGTGAACAGCTCGTCCATCTGCCTCAGAGCTCCCCGACGATTCCGGCGAGCAGCGCCGCCAGGCGGGGGCCGGCGTCCCGCCCCGCTTGCAGCACCTCGGCGTGGTTCAGCGCCGACTCGCTCAGCCCGGCCGCCGCGTTGGTGACGAGGGACAGGCCCAGGACCTCCATGCCCGCTTCGCGCGCGGCGATGGTCTCGAGGGTCGTCGACATGCCGACGAGGTCGCCCCCGAGGATCCCGGCCATCCGGACCTCCGCGGGTGTCTCGTACTGCGGTCCCCGGAACTGCACGTACACGCCCTCGGGGAGCGCGGTGTCGACGCGGTGCGCCAGGTCGCGCAGCCGGCGCGAGTACGCCTCCGACATGTCGATGAAGGTGGCGCCCAGGAGGGGGGTGTCGCCCGTGAGGTTGATGTGGTCGGCCAGCAGGACCACGGTGCCCGGCGCCCACGCGGGGTTGAGGCCGCCGCATCCGTTGGTGAGCACGAGCGTCCCGGCGCCCCAGGCGGCGGCGGTGCGCACGCCGTGGACCACCGGCGCGACGCCGCGACCCTCGTAGTAGTGCGTGCGGCCCGTGAACGTCGCGGCGACCTTGCCGGCCGGCGTGCGGCTGAGGAGCAGATGTCCGCCGTGTCCCGAGACCACCGGCGTGCTGAAACCGGGCACGACGGCCAGCTCCACGTCGCCCAGCGGCTCGCCGAGCCGGTCCGCGCCCGAGGACCAGCCCGAGCCGAGCACCAGGGCCAGATCGATGCGGTCGACGTCGAAGCGCGAACGGAGGAAGTCGGCGGCCTCGGCCGCCAGCGCGAACGGTTCAGTCACCCCGCCAGCATAGTGAGGGCCGCGGCGCCCGGGGGGCTGTGGAAAGATGGGCCCGTGACCAAGGTTGTGATCATCGGTGGCGGACCCGGCGGATACGAGGCGGCCCTGGTGGCCAACCAGCTGGGGGGCGAGGTCACCCTCATCGAGCGCGAGGGGCTCGGCGGTGCCGCTGTGCTGAGCGACTGCGTCCCGTCCAAGACCCTCATCGCGACGGCCGAGGTCATGGTCCGGATCGAGAACGCCCGCCAGCTGGGGCTGCACATCGCAGCACCGGACGTCACCGACGTCGTCCGGGTGGACCTGGGCGAGGTCAACGAGCGGGTCCTGCACCTGGCGCGCGCCCAGTCCGCCGACATCGCACAACGACTGCGGCAGGACGGCGTGCATCTCGTGTCGGGCTCGGCGCGGCTCGACGGGCCGCACCGCGTCGTCGCCACCACCGAGAGCGGCGAGAAGGCCTTCGACGCCGACATCGTGCTGGTCGCCACCGGCACGACGCCCCGCGAGCTGCCGGAGGCCCGCTGCGACGGCGAGCGCATCCTCAACTGGAAGCAGGTCTACAACCTCACCGAGGTGCCGAAGCGGCTCATCGTCGTCGGCTCGGGCGTCACGGGGGCCGAGTTCGCGTCGGCCTACGACGGGCTCGGCTGCGACGTCGTGCTGGTGTCGTCGCGCCGGCAGGTCCTGCCTGGCCAGGACCAGGACGCGGCCGCCGTCCTGCAGCGGGCGTTCGAGCGCCGGGGCATGGAGATCATGAGCGAGTCCCGTGCCTACGCGGCGCGCCGGGAGGGCGACGAGGTTGTCGTCTCGCTGGAGGACGGGCGCGAGGTCCGCGGCTCGCACTGTCTGATGGCGGTCGGCGCCATCCCCAACTCGGCGGGCCTGGGTCTGGAGGACGTCGGGGTCGCGCTGACGCCGTCGGGGCACATCTCGGTGGACCGGGTGTCGCGCACCAGCGTCCGGAGCATCTACGCCGCCGGCGACGTCACCGGCGTGTTCGCTCTGGCGTCCGTGGCCGCCATGCAGGGCCGCATCGCCATGTGGCACGCGCTGGGCGACGCCGTCACGCCGCTCGACCTCCGGCGGGTGTCGTCGAACGTGTTCACCACACCCGAGATCGCCACGGTCGGCATCACGCAGCAGGAGGCCGACGACGGCGACGTTCGGGTGGCGTCGGTGTTGCTGCCCCTGGCGTCGAACGCGCGCTCCAAGATGCAGGGCTTCACCGACGGCTTCGTCAAGCTGTTCTGCCTGCCGACGACCGGCATCATCATCGGCGGCGTCGTCGTCGCACCGCGCGCCTCCGAGCTCATCCACGCGGTCTCGATCGCCGTGGCGCAGAAGATCACCGTCGACGACTTCAGCCAGGCGTTCACGGTCTACCCGTCGATGTCGGGGTCGATCGCCGAGGCAGCGCGGCGGCTGCACAACCGGGACGAGGCGCTGCTGACGACCTGACGGGCGCTAGTCGTCGAAGAGGCCCAGGAGCAGCGAGAAGCCGCCGATCATGAGGGCGCCGTGCGTGATCTGCCGCAGCGCGGGGTCCGTGCCGTAGCGACCGTAGTACCCCTGGGCCCACGGGGCGTACTGCTGGTTCTCCCAATACGGCACCTGGCGGGCCCCCATGGGCACGAGCCGGATCGACGGGTCGTGACCGGTCATAACGCGCTGCGCGTCGGCGGCGCAGGCGGGGACGTCGCGGACGGCGCCGCCGGGCGGGGCCCAGCGGACGTTCTGCGTGCTGGGCCCGTGCGCCGGGTCGAAGAAGCACGGCGGCCGCTTCTCGGGCAGCGGCTGGCCGGTGACTCGGGCCTTGACGCAGGCCACGGCGTACCGGCCGTCCTCCAGGATCTCCGCGATCCGGCGCACGTCGGCGTCGGTCTGGGCCCGCTGCAGCTGGTTCTTGGCGCCGTCGTAGGCGTCGAGGGCGCGGGTGTAGTCCGCGTGCGCGGCGGCGTCCAGCTCGCGGCCCACGACGTCGAGGTCGAGGTCGCGCAGTTCGCCGCCGAAGGTGGTGATGTCGGTGTCGAGGGCGGCGCGGGTCCCTGGGGTGATCGGGTGGACCGGCTGACCGTACGGCTGCGGGTAGCCCACGGCCGGATGGATCTGCTGGGGGGGCCCGTACGGGTCCCCCCAGCCGTGCAGTTGCCGCGGCGGGGGAGCGGACCGGCGCGACGTCATGGACACGATCGCGCCGACCACCATCATCACCATGAGCATGGTGAGGAAGCCTGACATCATGCTCCCCACGATAACCCCGGGGGCAAGGCTCAGCTCACTCGGCGTCGACGATCTCGCAGATCACCTCGCCCGCGGAGACGGGCTGGCCGGCCGCGACCTTGAGCCCGACGATCACGCCGTCGCGATGGGCGTTGAGGGGCTGTTCCATCTTCATGGCCTCGATGACCGCCACGGTCTCGCCCTCACCGACCTGCTGGCCCTCCTCGACGGCGACCTTGACGATCGTGCCCTGCATCGGGGTGGTCAGGGCGTTGCCCGACGGCGCCGACACCTTCGCACCGCCGCGGTCCCGCTTGGTGGGCTTCCTGACCGCCTTCGTGGCCGACGGACGCGCCCCGAAGCCGCCGGGCAACTTGACCTCGACCCGCTTGCCGTTGACCTCGACCGTCAGGACCTCCGGCTCCGGCTGGTCGTCCGGCTCCCCGATGACGCCGGTGTAGGGCGCGATCTCACCGGCGAACTCGGTCTCGATCCAGCGGGTGTGCACGCCGAAGCGCCCGTCGGCCGCGGTGAAGTCCGGCTCGTCCAGCACCGCCCGGTGGAACGGCACCACGGTCGGCATGCCCTCCACCCGCAGCTCGGCCAGCGCCCTCCGCGACCGCGCCATGGCCTGGTCGCGGTCCGCCCCGGTGACGATGAGCTTGGCCACGAGGGAGTCGAACGCTCCCGGGACCGTCATCCCAACGTGGTACCCCTCGTCGACGCGGACACCCGGCCCCGTGGGGGCGTGCCACTTCACCAGCGTCCCTGGAGCGGGCATGAAGTTGCGTGCCGCGTCCTCGGCGTTGATGCGGTACTCGATGGAGTGGCCGCGGACCTCCGGGTCGCCGTAGCCGAGTTCCTCGCCCGCGGCGATGCGGAACATCTCCCGGACCAGGTCCAGGCGCGTGACCTCTTCCGAGACCGGGTGCTCGACCTGGAGCCGCGTGTTGACCTCGAGGAAGGAGATGGTGCCGTCGAGGCCGACGAGGAACTCGCACGTGCCGGCGCCGACGTAGCCGGCCTCCCTGAGGATCGCCTTGCTGGACTCGTACAGGCGGGCGACCTGGTCGTCGGTCAGGTACGGCGCGGGGGCCTCCTCGACCAGCTTCTGGTGCCGGCGCTGCAGCGAGCAGTCGCGGGTGGACACCACGACGACGTTGCCGTGCCGGTCCGCCAGACACTGGGTCTCGACGTGGCGCGGCTTGTCGAGGTAGCGCTCGACGAAGCACTCGCCGCGACCGAAGGCGGTGACCGCCTCGCGGGTCGCCGACTCGAACAGCTCGGGCACCTCCTCCATCGTGCGGGCCACCTTGAGGCCGCGGCCGCCGCCGCCGAACGCGGCCTTGATGGCGATGGGGAGCCCGTGTGCCTCGGCGAACGCCAGCACCTCGCCGGCGTCCGCGACCGGGTCCGCGGTTCCGGGCACCAGCGGCGCCCCGACCTTCTGCGCGATGTGGCGCGCCTTGACCTTGTCGCCGAGGGCCTCGATGGCCGACGGCGGGGGGCCGATCCAGATGAGGCCGGCGTCCAGGACGGCCTGGGCGAAGTGCGCGTTCTCGGCGAGGAACCCGTAACCCGGGTGCACGGCGTCCGCTCCGGAGCGGGCCGCGACGTCCAGCAGCTTGTCGATGTTCAGGTACGTGTCGGCGGGGGTCGCGCCGTTGAGCGCGAAGGCCTCGTCCGCGAGGGTGACGAAGAGTGACTCCGAGTCCGAGTCCGCGTACACCGCGACCGAGTCGATGCCCGCGTCGCGCGCCGCGCGGATGACACGGACGGCGATCTCGCCGCGGTTGGCGATCAGAACCTTGGAGATGGCGTCGTTGCCCACTGGGGTCCTCCTGTATTCGGCTTTGCGCCGCAGTCTAGCCAGCACTCGGGTCTCGCTGGCGCGCCCGTCCACCGGCTGTGAGACTGGACCCATGCCGACTCCCGACTTCATCACCGAGCTGCGCCGACACATCGGGCACGCCCCGCTGTGGCTCATGGGGGCCAACGCGCTCATCGTCCGTGGCGGCGAGGTGCTGCTGGTCCGGCGCTCAGACACGGGGGAGTGGGCGCCGGTCAGCGGGATCGTGGACCCAGGGGAGCACCCTGCGACGACGGCGCGGCGGGAGGCCCTGGAGGAGGCGGGCGTCACCATCGAGATCGAGCGCCTGGTGTGGCTCGTCGTCACCGATCCGGTCACCTACCCCAACGGCGACCACTGTCAGTACGTCGACCACGGGTTCCGTGCCCGCTGGGTGGCGGGTGAGCCGCGCGTCGGTGACGAGGAGTCCACCGACGTCGCGTGGTTCCCCGCCGACCGGCTCCCCGAGCCGCGGCACAGGCACCTCGACGCCATGGTGCGGCTGGCCCTGAGTGAGCCCGGAGACGTGGCGCTGACGTTCGGGTGAGCCGCCCGCGTCGCTACTCTGCGCGGTCCGTGCGCAGGCTCAGCGCAGCGAGGCCGTCGGTGACCGTGAAGGCACCGTCGTGCGTGGCCGACTCGAACAGCAGCGACCCGCCACCGTCGGCGGTGATCGTGAATCCCATGGCGTCGAGGTGCCGCCGGAGATAGTCCGCGACCTCGGCGCCGGAGGGCTGCGTCAGCACGACGGTGACGTTGTTGCCCGCGTTGATCGCCTCGTCGATGACGACGGTGCGTGGCAGGGAGAAGCCCGCGGGGGCGTGGGTGAAGCCGAGGTCGGTGAGCAGCACGCCGCCGGCCGGGGCCGTCGCAGCGGCGGCGGGGGCCGGGTTGGGGCCGGGGGTCGACGCCGGAGCCGCGGCACACCCGGTCACGGCCAGCAGCGCGGCGAGACCCAGGAACATCCGTGACACGCCGCCACTCTAGCCGGGGGCCGTCAACGCCAGAGCGACTGCCAGGGCACGCCCGCGTCGATCACCATCTGCCGGAACAGCGGCAGGGACACGCCGACGACGTTGTAGGGGTCGCCCTCCACCGACGTGACATATGCCCCGCCGCGGCCGTCGATCGTGAAGCCCCCGGCCACCTTCTGCGGCTCCCCGGTGGCCGCGTAGGCAGCGATCTCGTCGTCGGACAGGTCGGCGAACCGGACGACGGTCGAGCCCACCCGGGTCGACCGGAACACCTGGGCGCCGCGCCGCACGACGACGAAATGCCCGGTGTGCAGCAGCCCCTCCCTGCCACGCATCCGCCGCCACCGCTCGGCGGCGGCCTGCTCCGAGCCCGGCTTCCCATGGGCGCGGCCCTCGAACTCCAGCACCGAGTCGCAGGCCAGGAGCAGCAGGTCCCCCTCGGTCTGGGGGAGCACGGCAGACCCCTTGGCCTCGGCCAGCCGCCCCGCGAGCCGCGGCGGCACCGGATCCGCGACGCTGCGCTCGTCGAACCCCGACACCAGCACCTCCGGGTCGAGCCCGGCGCGCCGCAGCACGGCGAGGCGCGCCGGCGACTTGGACGCGAGGATGAAGCGCATCGTCACAGGCGGTGGTAGGTGCGCCACGCGTCCCGCCCGCTCATCAGCGGCGTGCGGACCGTCCGGTAGTACGACGTCCAGCCCCCGGCGATCGGCCGGTCGTCCGCCGAGCGCAGCCGGTCCGGCCGCGACGACGCCTGGAGCACCGCCATGAGCGCGCCCAGCTCCTCCTCCGTCAGCTGCGGGCCGTTCAGTGAGATGGGCTCGGTCATAGCGGGATGTTCCCGTGCTTCTTCGGCGGGAGCGCCTCACGCTTGGTGCGCAGCAGCCGCAGCGCCCGGATGACCTGCGCCCGCGTCTCGTGCGGGTAGATCACCTGGTCGATGTAGCCCCGGTCGGCCGCGACGTACGGGTTGGTGAGCTCGTCGTCGTACTCCTGGATCAGCCGCGCCCGCTCCGCCTCGGGGTCCTCCGCGGCGGACAGCTGCTTGCGGTAGAGGATGTTGACGGCGCCCTGGGCGCCCATCACCGCGATCTGCGCCGTGGGCCACGCCAGGTTGATGTCGGCGCCCAGGTGCTTGGAGCCCATGACGACGTAGGCGCCGCCGTAGGCCTTGCGGGTGATGACCGTCAGCAGCGGCACGGTGGCCTCGGCGTAGGCGTAGATGAGCTTCGCGCCGCGCCGGATGATGCCCTGATGCTCCTGGCCGACGCCGGGCAGGAACCCGGGAACGTCGACGAACGTGAGGACGGGGATGTTGAACGCGTCGCAGGTCCGCACGAAGCGCGCCGCCTTCTCCGCCGAGTCGATGTCGAGGCAGCCCGCGAACACCGTCGGCTGGTTGGCGACGATGCCGATCGAGCGGCCCTCGATGCGGCCGAAGCCGACGATGATGGAGCCCGCGAACAACTCCATCACCTCGAGGAACTCGTCGTCGTCGAGCACGTTGCGGATCACTTCGCGCATGTCGTAGGGCTGGTTGGCCGAGTCGGGGATGAGGTGGTCCAGCTCGCGGTCGTGGTCGGTGATCGTGAGGTCCGCCTCGTCGTCGTCGAAGACGGGCGGGTCCTCCAAGTTGTTCTGCGGCAGGTAACTCAGCAGCTCCCGCACGTACTCGATGGCGTCGTTCTCGTCCGCGGCCAGGTAGTGGGCGTTGCCGGACTTCGTGTTGTGGGTGCGGCCTCCGCCCAGCTCCTCCATCGAGACGTCCTCGCCGGTCACCGTCTTGATGACCTCGGGCCCGGTGATGAACATCTGCGACGTCTTGTCGACCATGACGACGAAGTCGGTCAGGGCCGGCCCGTACACGTGTCCGCCCGCCGCCGCGCCCATGATGAGCGAGATCTGCGGGATGACGCCCGAGGCGCGTGTGTTGCGCTTGAAGATCTCGCCGTAGAGCGCCAGGGAGACCACGCCCTCCTGGATGCGCGCGCCGCCGCCCTCGTTGATGCCGATGAGCGGCACGCCCGTCTTCAGCGCGAAGTCCTGGATCTTGACGATCTTCTCGCCGTACACCTGGCCCAGCGCACCGCCGAAGATGGTGACGTCCTGGCTGAACACGCACACCGGGCGGCCATGGATGGACCCCGTCCCGGTGATGACGCCGTCGCCGAACGGCCGACGGGCGTCCATTCCGAAGGCGCTGGTCCGGTGGCGGGAGAACTGATCGAACTCGGCGAAACTGCCCTCGTCGAGTAGGGCCATGACCCGTTCACGGGCGGTCATCTTCCCCTTGGCATGCTGCTTCTCCACGGCTTCGACCGATCCCGCGTGCACAGCTTCATCGATGCGCACTCCGAGATTCGCGATCCGACCGGCAGTGGTGTGGATGTCGATCTCCATGGGGTCACGATATCCAGCCGAGGGCCACACGTCGCCGCTGCCCAGATTCGCGCGCCGTAGGATGGCGGCCGTGACCACACCCGACGCCGGCCGGATCCAGGCAATGCTCCCCGGCGGGAGCCTGTGGCGCCGCGTCGACGTGGTGTCCACCACCGGCTCCACGAACGCGGACCTCGCGGCCCGGGCCAGGTCGGGGGAGGCGGAGGGCGCGGTGCTGGTCAGCTCCGAGCAGACCGCCGGCCGCGGCCGCCTCGACCGCACCTGGGTCAGTCCGCCCGGCACGTCGATCTCGATGTCGCTGCTGCTCACCCCCCAACCGCCGTTCCCGCAATGGGGGTGGCTGTCGCTGCTCGCGGGCATGGCCGTCGCCTCCGCCGTCTCCTCGCTGGGGGGTCCCGCGGCCGGGGTGGGGCTCAAGTGGCCCAACGACGTGCTCATCCGCGGCCGGAAGGTGTGCGGCATCCTCTCCGAGCGCGTCGAGCACCCCGCCGGCGCCCGCGCCGTCGTCGGCATCGGCATCAACGTGGACCTGGCCGCCGACCAGCTTCCCGTGCCCACGGCGACGTCACTCGCGCTGGAGGGCCTGCCGACGGACCAGAGCCGTGTCGTCGCGGCCGTCCTCACCGAGTTCGAGACGCAGTACCGGTCCTGGCAGCGGCGGGGCAGCCTCCGCGCCGAGTACGAGGCGCGCTGCGCCTCGATCGGGGCCCCGCTGACCGTCGTCCTCGACGACAGGCGCGTCTCCGGGACCGGCCGGGGGGTCGACGACGTCGGGCGGCTGCTCGTGACCACCGCGGAGGGCGTCGAGACGTTCGCCGTCGGCGACGTCGTGCACGCGTCCCTCGGCCGCTGACCGGCGGCGTGCCACACTGGGGCGCATGGCGGTGAAACCCGAGGAGCTGGGCCAGGGCGAGCTGGTGGTTGTGTCGCTGCGCACCCACGCGAAGGCGCTGATCGTGCCGGTCGTCACGCTCATCGCGACGGCGGCGGTGGTGGGAGCCGGGATCGCCGTGCTGCCCGCCACGTGGCAGCCCTGGGGCACCTACGCGCTCGTCGCGGTGGCCCTGATCGCCGTCGTGGCCTGGGTGCTGCTGCCGCTGCTGCGGTGGGCGACCTCCACGTACACGATCACCGACCGTCGGATCATCACGCGCCGCGGCATCCTCACCCGCACCGGCCACGACCTCCCGCTGCGGCGCATCACGAACGTCAACTACGAGCGCTCGCTCACCGACCGCATCCTGGGCTGCGGCACGCTCGTGTTCGAGACCGCCGCGGGTCAGCCGCTGCGGCTGCCGGACGTCCCCGACGTCGAGCGCGTGCACGTCGCGATCACCGAGCTGCTGTTCCGCGACGACGAGGACCGGGGCGAGTGAGCGATACGGATATGCTGCCCCGGTGACTCGACGCTATGCCGTGGCCATCGCCGGGGGCGGGCAGCTCGCCCGCATGATGCACCAGGCCGCCATCCCACTGGGGATCGACGTGCGGCTGCTCGCGGAGGGACCGGACGTGTCGGCCGCCCAGGTCATCCCCGCCACCACGGTGGCGGACTACCACGACCTCGACGTGCTCACCGCCTTCGTCGCCGGGGCGGACGTCGTCACCTTCGACCACGAACACGTCCCCACGCGGCACCTCGAGCGGCTCGAGGAACTCGTCGCGGTGCGGCCCGGGCCGCAGGCTCTGCGGTTCGCGCAGGACAAGGCCCTCATGCGAGACCGCATGACCGAACTCGGCGTGGACTGCCCGGTGTACCGCATCTGCGACACGGCCGGCGAGCTCGCGGCGTTCGGCGACGAGCACGGTTGGCCCATCATCGCCAAGACGTCGCGGGGCGGCTACGACGGCAAGGGCGTGTGGAAGATCGACGGCCCGGCCGACGCGGGTGTCCCGTTCGAGGGCATGAAACAGGAGTCCGCCGGCGAGCGCGTGCGCATCGTCGCCGAGGAGTTCATCGACTTCGCCCGCGAGCTGTCGGCCATCGTCGTGCGGTCCCCCTCCGGCCAGGTCGTGGCCTACCCGATCAGCGAGACGGTGCAGACCGACGGCATCTGCGTCGAGACTGTCACCCCCGCCCCCGGGCTGGACCCGGCCCGCGCCAGCGCCCTGCAGGCCACCGCCATCCGCGTGGCCTCCGAGCTCGGCGTCGTCGGCGTCCTGGCCGTCGAACTCATGGAGGCACGCGACGGCCGCATCGTCGTCAACGAGCTGGCGATGCGCCCGCACAACACCGGCCACTGGACCATCGACGGCGCCCGCACGAGCCAGTTCGAGAACCACATCCGCGCCGCCCTCGACCTGCCGCTCGGCTCACCGGAGCTGCGCGACGAGGTCGTCGTGATGACCAACGTCCTCGGCGGGGCCGAGGAGGACCTCACCGGCGCGCTGCTGCACGTATTCGCCCGCGACCGCGAGATCCGGGTCCACCTCTACGGCAAGGAGGTCAAGCCGGGCCGCAAGGTGGGGCACGTCACCGCGCTCGGCACCGACCTCGACGACGTGCGCCGCCGCGCCCACCACGCCGCCCGCTACCTGATGGGAGATCCCGATGCCTGAGCCGCTCGTCTCGATCGTGATGGGGTCGGATTCCGACTGGCCCACCATGTCGGCCGCCGCCGACGCCCTGCGCGAGTTCGACGTCCCGTTCGAGGCCGACGTCGTCTCCGCCCACCGCATGCCCGAGGACATGGTCCGCTTCGGCCGCGAGGCTCACGAGCGCGGCGTGCGCGTCATCATCGCCGGCGCGGGCGGGGCCGCCCACCTGCCCGGCATGCTGGCGGCCCTCACCCCGCTGCCGGTGATCGGCGTGCCGGTGGCGTTGAAGTACCTCGACGGCATGGACTCTCTGCTGTCGATCGTCCAGATGCCCGCCGGCGTCCCCGTCGCGACGGTGGCGATCGGCAACGCCCGCAACGCCGGCCTCCTGGCCGTACGCATCCTCGCCGCTGCCGACGACCGGCTGCGGGAACGCATGGTCGAGTTCCAGGACTCGCTGCGCGACGCCGCGCACGCCAAGGGCGCCGCGGTCCGCGGCGCCGTCGGCTGACTCAGCCCTGGTATTTCTCCAGATCCGTGGTGTCGCCCGCGGCGATGGCCGCGAACACGGCGGCGCTGGCGTCCTCGTCCCACCGCACGACGGAGCCGACCCCGTCGACGGTGTCGGTGCCGGCGACCGGCACCGTCATACTGATGCCCGCGCCGGTGGTCGCGGCCGCGAAGCCCAGGCCCACCGCCGCCATGTCGACCAGGCCGGTGTCCTCGCCGCGGGACAGGGACTCGGCGGCCGCCATGTTGAGCCGCCAGTAGCGGACCGGGTTGACGAGGCTCGCGGGGGAGATGGCCTCCTTCATGATGGCCGCGATCACCTCGCGCTGCCGCTCGACGCGGCCCAGGTCGCCCTTGGGGTCCGACTTGCGCATGCGGGAATAGGCCAGGGCCGTGGTGCCGTCGACCGTCTGGCAGCCCTGGGAGAGCGTCAGGTCGGCGAACGAGTCGTCGATGTCGAACGTGGGGCACACCTCGATGCCGCCGACGGCGTCGACGACGTGCACGACCCCCTCGAAGCCGACCTCCAGGTACCCGTCGATCTTCACGCCTGTGTTCTCCTCGACGGTGGCCACCAACAGCTCCGGCCCGCCGAACGCGTAGGCGGCGTTGATCTTGTTGCTGCTGCGGCCGGGGATGGTCACCAGCGAGTCCCGGGGGAGGGACATGAGGACGGGCTTCGAGCCGAGCGGGACGTGCAGCAGCATCATGGTGTCCGCGCGGCCCGAGTCGTCCTCGCGCGCGTCGGAACCCACGAGCAAGATCGTCGTGCCGGGCTGGTCCGCGGGGCGGTCGCCGTCCGGCGACGCGTCGGTGGAGGTGGTGACCGTCCAGGCGTACGCGGGGGTCCCGATGAGGAACGCCAGCCACAGGACCAGGAGTGTCAGGAGCGTCCGCAGGACCGGGCGACGGCGGCGCGGACGGCGTGGCCGGCGGCCGGCGGGCGGCGCGACGGGGGGCTCGCCGGGGGTGGCCGGGTACGCCGGGCGGGCGCCGCCGGGGGGCGGATAGGCGCCGTCGCGCATCTCCGCGGCCGGCATCACTTCCGTGCGCTCGGGCCGGTCCGGGGACTCCGCCCGGTACAGCCATTCCATGTCGTCGTTCTTCGCCACCCGGGCCTCCTGTTCCGACCACAGGATACCCAGGCGGTCCGGCCTCCCCCCGCGTGGCGGATTTGTCGGCGGGGGGTCCCCGGGTGAGACTGGGGCGAGCCACCGATGAGGAGCCACCCTTGACGCCACCACGACCGACCGCGGCGCAGCGCATCCACTCCCGTCGGGCGTTGGGCTATGTGCTGATGTCGGCCCTTCTCCCGGGTTCCGTGCAGCTGTTCGCGGGCAACCGCGCGGTCGGCCGCCTCGCGACCCGCGTGTACGGGGCGGCCGCGCTGGTCTGCGTGATCGTCGCGTTCGGCCTCCTGGTGCTGCGCGGCCCGACGCTGGGACTGCTCCTGCAGCCGTGGCTCACCGGCGCGCTCCGGGTGGTCCTGTGGACGCTGTTCGTGGCCTGGGTGCTCCTCCTGATCGACGCGTGGCGCCTGGCGCACCCGCTGCGGCTGGAGCGCCGCCGGCGGCTGGCGCTCACCGCGCTGGCGCTCGGCACGATCCTCGCCGTCGCCGGGGTGACGACCACCGCCACCGAGGCCCTCGTGGCCGCGCGCAACGTCGGTCAGCTGTTCGGCGGGGGCGGTGAGACCGACCTCAAGGAGGGCCGCTACAACATCCTCCTCCTGGGCGCCGACTCCGCGGAGTCGCGCGAGGGCCTGCGCCCGGACTCCATCAACGTGGCGTCCATCGACGCCGAGACGGGCCGCGCTGTCCTCTTCGGGCTGCCGCGCAACCTCCAACGGGTGCCGTTCCCCGAGTCCTCCCCGCTGCACCCGCGCTACCCCGACGGGTACGTGTGCGACGGCGGCGAGTGCATGCTCAACGGCATCTGGACCCTCGGGGAGGAGAACGCCGACCTCTATCCCGGGCGCGACGCCGGCCTCGAGGCTACTAAGGAGGCCGTCGAGGAGACCCTCGGGCTCGAGCTCAACTACTACGCGCTGATCGACATGCACGGCTTCCAGTCGCTCATCGACGCCATGGGCGGCATCCGCCTCGACATCGGCCGGCGCATCCCGATCGGCGGCGCCAACGGCGCCCAGGTCACCAAGTGGATCGAGCCCGGCGAGAACGTGCTGCTCGACGGCTACCACGCCCTGTGGTTCGCGCGGTCCCGCTCCGACTCCAGCGACTACGAGCGGATGCTGCGGCAGAAGTGCGTCATGTCCGCCATGGTGCACCAGCTGGACCCCCTGACGGTGGCCACCAAGTTCGTGGCGCTGAGCGAGGCGGGCAAGGACCTGCTGCGCACCGACATCGGGACCGGGGCCATCAACGACCTGGCCGAACTGGCCCTCCGCGTGCGGGACCAGGGCATGACGGCGGTCAACTTCATCCCGCCCATGATCGTCTCCGCGGAACCGGACTTCGAGCTCATCCGCGCCACGGTCGACAAGCACCTGTCCGGGGAGCCCACCGTCGAGCCGAGCCCGGCGCGATCGTCGTCGGCGGCCTCGCCCACGGCCACCCCGAAGAAGACCGCCGACAAGCCCGAGGAGTCGACGTCGGCGGCGCCCACGTCGTCGCGGTCGTCGGCGCCCGCGCCCAAGCCGTCGGCCGAGGCCAGCACCGAGACCACGAATCTGGCAGCCGTCTGCGCGGTCAGCTAGGTTGGGCCCCTGGGGAAGGAGGGCCACGTGCAGCCGGTGAGCGTCGTGATGCCGATCCGCAACGAGGAGAAACACCTCCGCGCGGCGGTCGCCCGCGTCCGCGAGCAGCACTACCCGGGGGACCTCGAACTGCTGCTCTGCGTCGCCCCCAGCGAGGACCAGACACGCCGGATCGCCGAGGAACTCGCCGCCGAGGACCCGCGCGTCGTGGTGCTGGACAATCCCACGGGCTACACGCCGGCCGGACTCAACATCGGCATCCGCCGCGCACGCCACGACGTCATCGTGCGCGTCGACGGCCACGGCGAGCTGAGCCGCGACTACATCGCCACGGCGGTGCGCCTGCTCGAAGACACGGGGGCCGCCAACGTCGGCGGGCTCATGGACGCTCAGGGGACCAGCCCGCTGTCCGAGGCCATCGCCGCCGCGTACAACTCCCGCCTCGGGCTCGGCGGTGGCGGCTTCCACCTGGCCGACACGCCCCCCGGCCCGGCCGACACGGTGTTCCTGGGCGTGTTCCGCAAGGCCGTTCTCCTGGAAGTGGGCGGCTTCGACGAGAGCCTGCACCGTGCACAGGACTGGGAGCTCAACTACCGGCTGCGCCGCGCCGGCCACCTCGTCTACTTCCACCCGGACCTCAGGGTCGTCTACCACCCGCGCGACAGCTACCGGGCCCTTGCCCAGCAGTTCTTCACCACCGGCCAGTGGCGGCGCGAGGTGGCCCGGCGCCATCCGGACACGCTCTCGCCGCGCTACCTGGCTCCTCCGTCGGCCGTCGTGGGCATCGGCGGGGGGCTTCTCGTCGGGGTGGTGGGTCTGGCGAGCCGCAACCGCGGGCTGGCGCTCTTCCTCGCCGCGCCGCTGAGCTACGCGCTCTTCCTGCTCGTCGCTATGTGGGCCATGCGCGGGGTGTCGCCGGCGGCCCGGCTCCGGCTGCCGCTGGTGCTGGTCATCATGCACGTCATGTGGGGGGCCGGATTCCTCCGCGGTCGCCCTGAGTGACCGGCGGGTGACCGGCCTCCCGCGGGCATGGAAAGATGGGGGCATGCACCCCGCCGAGTCCGCCAGCGAGCTGCTGCTCCAGGCCCAGCTCCTCGCGGACCGGGTCCGCGCGGAGGCCGAGGCCGACGCCGCCGCCGTGCGCGCCGAGGTGGCGGGGCTGGCCCGTGAGCGCGACGAGATCCGTGCCGAGGCGGACTTCGCCCGGCACCGCCTCGACGAGGCCCGCGCGGACGCCGCGCACCGGTTGCAGGCCGCCGCCGAGCAGGCGGGGACCATCATCGAGGGCGCCGAGCGCACCGCCGACGAGCTGGTGGCGGGGGCGCGGTCGGAGGCCGAGGATCTGGTCGCGGCCGCCACCGCGGAGGCCGAGCGGATCCGCGCGGCGGCCACCGCCGAGGCCGAGGCCGGCGCCCGCAGCTTCGCGGCTTGGCGCGCCGACCAGGAGGCCGAGGCGGACGCCACCCGCGCCGCCGCCGCCAGCGGGATCGCCGACGAACGGGCCGAATGGGACGCCGAGCTGACCAGGCTCCGGACCGAGGCCGCCGCGGATGCGGAACGCCGCGTGTCCGAGGCCGACGCCCGGGCCCGGGAGACCCTCGAGGCGGCCCGCCGGCACGCCGAGGACCTGGGTCGCGAGGCCGAGGAGGCGCTCGCCGCCGCCGCCACCCGGGCCGCCGCCGTCGTCGCACACGCCGAGGAGGAGGCCCGCGGCCGTCTCGCCGACGCCGACGCCCAGCTGGCCTGGGCCCGCGACACCGTGGCGGGGCTGCTCGCCGGGGCGCGCGCCGACGCCGCCCGCACCACACGCCTCACGCACCTCGACGTGGCGGGGAGAGCCCGCGCCGCCCGTGCACGGATCGCCGCCACGCTGGGCCGGAGCGTCGACGTGGCCAGGAGCCGCCTGCGCGCCGCCCAGCTGGAGGCCGACGACGTGCGCGCCCGCGCCGACGCGGAACTCGCCGCCGCCGCCGACCACGCGGCCCGCACCAGGGCCGACGCCGAGGAACGCGCCCGTGAGATCGAGACGCGGGCGGCGCGCGAGGCCGACGCCGTCGTGCGGCGGGCCACCGAGCGCATCGCCGACGCCGAGGCCGACGCGGCGGTGGTGCGGGAGCGGATCAGCGCGGACCTCGAGCGCTCGCAGCGCGCCTCCTTCGAGCGGACCCGCGCCACCCGCGAGGAGGCCACCAGACTGCTGGCCGAGGCCCGCGTCGAGGCCGAGACGGTCCGCACGCAGGCCCGCGAGATGCTCGACTCGGCCCGCGCCGAGGTCGCGCGGCTCACGAGTCGCCGTGACGCCATCACCCAGCAGCTCAACTCACTCTCCGGAGTGATCGAGGCGCTGGCCGTCCCCGGAACCCCCACCCAGAACGAGGAAGCATGACCACACCCAGTTTCCGTACCGTGCTGCGCGGCTATGAGCCCACGCAGGTCGACGCCGAGATCTCCACGCTGCAGCAGGCCCTGGACTCGGCTCGCGCCGAGCTCGGCGAGCTGAGCGTCCAGCTCAAGGAATCGCAGCAGCGCCAAGCCGACGTGGAGCAGCGCGCCGCCGCCGCGGCCGCCCGGGCCGAGGAGGCCGGACGCGCCACGCAGCTGGCGTCCCGGCCCACGTACGCGGACCTGGGCGAACGCGTCGGGCAGATCCTCACCCTCGCCGAGGAGGAGGCCGTCGACATCCGTCGCCGCGCCACCGAGGAGGCGCGCTCGATGCTCGACGACGCCGCCCGCCAGGCGCAGGCCAAGGCCGCGGACGCCGACCGCTACGCCATCGACACCAGGTCCTCGGCCGACGCCGACGCCGAGGCCCGCCTCACCGGCGCCCAGCGCCGCGCCGACGAGATCCTGGACCAGGCGGACCGGGAGGCGTCAGCCCGCCGCGAGGAGGCAGAAGCCCTCTACGAGGCCCAGCAGGCCCGGGCCGCGCAGGCCGCCGCGGACTTCGAGCGCACCCTCGCGGACCGCAGGGACTCGGCCGCCGCGGACTTCGAGACCGCGATGGGTCAGCGCGACGCCCAGCTGCGCGCCGCGGAGGAACAGCTCCGCTCGGCGGAGGCCGAGGCGCAGCGGATCGTCTCCGATGCCACCTCCCACGCCGAGGCCGTGCGCTCGACGGCGCAGCGGGAGGCCGACGAGCTGGTGGGCGAGGCCCGCAGCCGGGCCGAGCGCATCCGCCGCGACTCCGACCGCGAGCTGGCCGCCCTCACCCAGCGCCGCGACTCGATCACGGCCCAGCTGACCAACGTCCGCCAGATGCTGGCCACGCTCGGGGGAGGGGCCGCGGCCGCCGTCGTCGACGTGCCGGAGGTGGCCGTACCGGCGCCGGACGAGCAGCCCCAGCCGGCGGACGAGCCCGCGCCCGCGGCCGAGACCGACGCCGCGGACGAGGAGCTGCCGCAGGAGGACGGGACCGACTGACCCGGGGTCAGAGCCGGCGCGCGCGTTCCTCGGCGGCGATCGAGGTGGCGCGCTCCGGCGCGACGCCGATGGCGATGACCGTCGAGCCGGCCCCCGCGACGGGCGCCAGCAGTCCGGCACTCAACGCCTGGGCGGCATCGGGATCCACGAGCAGCACGCGGTCGTCGCTCGCGGGGACCGGCGCGACCGGGGAGCCGGCCCACAGCGTCGACTCCCCGAGCGGCGATGGGTCGTGCACGTCGGGCTGGGCGAACACCTCCCGGTAGTCGACGGCCCCCTCGGGCGGCTGCGGGAAACCCAGCCCCAGGGGATGCAGGGAGCAGGCCACCGTCGTGGCCGCGCGGCGCTCGTCGCCCGGCCCCACCACCAGCAGGTCGGCCCCCGTCACCCCTGGCTCGACGGGGCACCCGCGCTGCCAGGCCGCGGCCGTCCACACGAGAGTGACCCAGTGCGCGGGATGCGTCGCGGCGATCGCGAGGTCGATCGGCTCCCCGTCGTCATGGCCCAGGTCGGCGATGAGATTGGCCGTCTTGTCCACCCAGTTGGCGAACGTGACGGCGGACAGTTCGACCCGGGAGCCGTCGGCACCGTCGTAGAACGTGATGAGGGGCGGGGCGCCGAGGCGCGCCACGCGCCGTCGTAGGGCATCGATCAGCATGTCTGCGATCCTAGGCCCGCGATTCGCTAGCCTCCTCGCATGCGTTATGTCGTCATCATGGCCGGCGGGTCGGGCACGAGGCTGTGGCCGCTATCCCGCCAGGGCCGTCCCAAGCAGCTGCTGGAGCTCTTCGACGGCCGCTCCCTCCTGCGGCTCGCGTACGAGCGCCTGGTCGGGCTCGTCGAACCGGACCACATCCTCGTCTGCACGGGCCGCGCCTACGCCGACGACGTGGCCCGCCAGCTGCCCGAGCTGCCGCACGGCAACATCCTGGGCGAGCCCGAGGGCCGTGACTCCCTCAACGCCGTGGCGTGGTCCGCCGCCGAGGTGGCACACCGGGACGCCGACGGCGTCGTCGCCATGGTGACCGCGGACCAGGTGATCTCGCCGGTGGAGGAGTTCCAGCGGAGCCTGCGGGTCGCCTTCGAGGTCGCGGAGAGCCGGCCGATGGCCCTGGTCACGCTCGGGGTGGTGCCCACATCGCCGCACACCGGATACGGCTATCTGCACCGCGCGGAGGAGGTGCCCGGCTTCCCGGGGGTGCACCGCGTGGCTCAGTTCAAGGAGAAGCCGTCGCGGGAGGTGGCCGAGGCCTACCTGGCGACGGGGGAGTACTGGTGGAACGCCGGCATGTTCGTGTGGCGGGCCGCGACGCTGCTGGGTCAGCTCGACCAGCTGCTGCCCCACACCGCCGAGACGGTGCGCACGATCGTGGCGCAGCCGGAGCGCCTGGACGAGCTGTTCCCGAAGCTGACCAGGATCTCCGTCGACTACGCCGTGATGGAGCCCGCCTCGGCGGGCCGCACCGACGGCGAGGTGGTGAGTGTCCCGCTCGCGATTGACTGGCGCGACGTCGGCGGCTTCGTGTCCCTGGCGGAGCTCCTGCCGCACGACGCGCACGGCAACGCCGTCGAGGGGCGTGCGGTGTCGCTCGACTCGGCGGGGTGCGTCGTCATCAACACCGCCGGTGACGAGCACGTCGTCGCCACCATCGGGCTCGAGGACCACCTCGTCGTCGCCACCCCGACCGCGACACTGGTCGCGCACCTCGGCGACGCGGAGCGCGTCAAGGAGCTCGTGGCGATCGTGCGGGAGGTCGCCGGGCCCCGATTCGCGTGATCTGTCGCGATGGATTAACGTTCGGCGCTTGACCGATCAAAATCACTCGTGTGTAATTTCAACCAGCGAAGGGAGGCAAGGCATGGACGACGTCGTCACGCTCTTCCTCGATGACATCGACGATGGCGCGTTCGCGTGGCAGGCCGAAGCGCTGTGCGCCCAGACGGATCCCGAGGCCTTCTTCCCCGAGAAGGGCGGGTCCACGCGGGAGGCCAAGCGGGTGTGCCTGAACTGCACGGTCCGTGCCGAGTGCCTGGAGTACGCACTCGCCCACGACGAGCGGTTCGGCATCTGGGGCGGGCTCTCCGAGCGCGAGCGCCGCAAGCTCAAGCGCACCGCCGTCTAGGTCCGCGGCGCACTGGTAGCCTCAGAGGCTGACCGAGCGCTGGAGGACTGTTGACCGACGAACCGCTGCACGGCCGCCTGGAGGACCTCTGGTCCTGGATCGAGAACGAGGACCCGGCCGGTGAGACGCCGGCCGTCGACCCCGCCGACGTCGTCGCCGTCATGGTCGTCCACAACGCCGCCGAGTGGCTCCCACGCCAACTGCTCGCGCTGGCGGGGCTCCAGCCCCGGCCCGGCCGGCTGATCGCGGTGGATACCGGGTCCACCGACTCCTCCCCGGAACTGCTCGCCGCCGCCGCCGCGGAGGGGGTCGTCGACGAGGTGCGCACGGTGGACGCCGACGTCGTGTTCGGGGCCGCGGTCGCCGCCGGGCTCGCCGACGCCGAGCCCGAGTGGGTCTGGCTGCTGCACGACGACTCCGCCCCACGCCGCGACACGCTCGCCCACCTGCTCGAGGGGGCCCGCCAGGCGGATCTCGTCGTGCCGAAGCTGCTGCAGCCCAAGCGCCGCAACTACCCCGACACGCTCTCCGAGGCCGGCCAGGCCATCACCGCGGGCGGCATCCGCGTGCCGCTGGTGGAGGAGGGCGACGTCGACCAGCGCCAGACGGAGCCGACGGAGGTCCTCGGCGGCTCCACCGCCGGGATGCTCGTGCGCGGCTCGGCGTGGCGCGAGACGGGCGGGCTGGCGCCCGAGGTGCCGCGACACCGCGACGGCGTCGAGTTCGGCTGGCGCGTCAACGCCCTCGGCTACCGCGTGCTGACCTGGCCCGACGCCGCGCTGGTCCACAGGCGGGCCGGTCGCACGGGGGAGCGGCCCGCGGCGGGCCACCCCCACCTCGACGACCGCCTCGCCGCCCTGCGCGTCGCCGGGTCCCGCGGCGCGTCCCGCCCCGGCCTGGCCGCGGCGTCGCTGGTGCGGGCCGCGGGCTTCCTGCTCGCCAAGTCGCCGGGCCACGCCCGCGCCGAGCTATCCGCCCTGCGGACCCACCTCGCCACCCCCGAGGCGACGCGGTCCCTGGCCGCGCGCTTCCCGGAGGAGGACCACACTCCCGCCGAACTCCTGCCCAACCGGTTCTGGCCCGTGCGCCACGCGGTCGACCGGCTCGGCTCCGGCCTCGCCGACCGCTTCCGCGACCTGCGCGACTCGGACACCACGATCGACGACCTCACCGGCGACGACTTCGCGGGCGGGCGGGCCGAGCGCCGCGTCCTCTCGCCGGTCACGCTGGTGCTCGTCGTGCTGATCGTCGCCGCGGCGGCTGCCGCCAGGACGCTCCTGGGCCTCGGCGCCGTCTCGGGCGGCGGGCTGCTGCCCGCGCCCGCCTCGCTGGCCGCCGCCTGGCAGGCGTACCTGACCGGTGAGGCGCCCTGGCTGGGCGCCGCCGCGGTCGCGTCCCTGGCCGGCCTGGGCAGCCCCGGATGGGCCGCGTTCCTGGCGCTGCTGGCGGCGCCGGTGCTGG
Source organism: Tessaracoccus lapidicaptus (assembly GCF_001693815.1). Taxonomy (GTDB): domain Bacteria; phylum Actinomycetota; class Actinomycetes; order Propionibacteriales; family Propionibacteriaceae; genus Arachnia; species Arachnia lapidicapta. Next base: position 282,847 of record NZ_MBQD01000011.1, read on the forward strand.
CGGCCCTGGCCGCGCTCGCGCTCCTGCGGCGGCTCGGCCTCGAGCCCGCCGCCGCGTCCGGCGGGGCCGCCGCCTGGGCGGCCGCCACCCTCGTCCTGGGTCTCGTCACGGCGGGCGACATCACCGGCATGGTGCTCGCCGTCGCCGGGCCCCTGCTCGCCCGGTCCCTGCACGCGGTCCACCACAACACGGCCGGGGGCGCCGAGCGGCTGCGGGCACCCGCCGGTGCCGGGGTCTGGCTGCTCGTGGTCACGGTCGTGTGGCCGCTCGCGCTGCCGTTCGCGACGGCCGGGGCCGTCTGGTGGGTGCTGCGGGACCGCAGCCGCCTCGCCGAGGCCCTCACCGCCGTCGGCCCGCCGTGGCTCGTCGTGGCGCCCTGGCTGCCCACGCTGCTGCGGTACCCGGGCCGCTGGCTGACCGGCGTCGACCCGCTGGCCTGGCCGGACTACCCCCCGGCGTCGAGCGCGCTGATCCTCGGCCGGATCCTGCCCTCGGGGCTGCCGCTGTGGCTCAACGTGGTCGTCGTCTCCGCGCTGGCCGTCACCGCCGCCGTCGGGCTCGCCCGGTTGCGCGACCGCGGCTGGCGCCTCGCCGTCGGCGCGATCGGCGCGCCCCTCATCCTGGGGGCCCTGCTGTCGCGGGTGGTGGTCACGGTCGACGGTGGCACCGCCAGGCCGCTGCTGTCGCCGTGGGCGCTCCTCGTCGTCGCGGCGCTCCTGGCGCCCCCGCTGCTCGCCGAGGCGAGGCGGCCGGCCCGCCGGCCGCTGGTGCCGGGGCTGCTGCTGGCGCTGGGGATCCTCGCCGCGGGCGTCTGGGCGGTCGTCGGCTTCGCCGGCCCGGTCCGCGAGCAGGCCTCCGTCCTGCCGGGCTACGTCCGCGACGTGGTGACCTCCGAGCGCGACACCCGCGCCCTCCTCATCGAGCTCGACGACGGCGAGCAGGTCTCCTGGAACGCCGTCGACTCCCGCCGGCCCCGATGGGGGGCTGCGGAGCGCAACCCGGTCGGCGACTTCGCCCCTGATCTGCAGGCGCTGGTGCAGGCGTTTGCCACCGGAACGGTGCCCGACGACGTCGCCGCCCAGCTCACGTCTCTGGGCGTCTCACACGTGTGGCTGCGTGGCTTCGGGCCGGAACTGCGGGCGGCCCTCGACAACGCTGCCGGGCTCAGCAGCGCGGCCGCCGACGCGGACACCGTCGTGTGGACCGTGACCGGTCTCGTCTCTCGTGTCACCCTCGTCGACGGCGACACGAGCGGGCCCGTCCTGCGCGGCGAGGTACCCGACGGGGCCGCGGACCGGACGCTCGTCGTCGCCGAGCCGCCCGGCGCGGACTGGGCGGCCACAGTGGACGGCCGTGAGCTGGAGCGGGCGGACGCGGACGGTCGGCTGACGTTCGCCCTCGGTGCGGACGGCGGCGACCTGGACGTCGGCCCCCGCGAACACACCGGCCGCGCCGTATGGCACGGCGCAGTGCTGGCGCTGATCGCGATCCTGGCGGCGCCGAGTCTGGGCGGCGCCGCGGTGGCACGAAGGGGGCAGGAATGATCCGCAGACTCGCACTCAGCGTCGTCGCGCTGGCCGTGCTCGCCGGCGTGGCGCTCGGCCTGGCGGCCCTCAGCCCCCTGCGCAAGCCGGCGCCGGAGGCAGTCGACCTGCCCCGTACCACCCGCCTCACCTGCGCCGCCGCGGGCCAGGTCCTCGTGGACGCGGCGGGGGAGGTGAGCGTCGCACCGCTCGACGGAGACGGGCAGAGCCTCCAGGCACCCGGCCAGGTCGCCGCTGAGGGGCCGGTACGGATCGTCGCGACCCAGGAGGTCACCGCCTCCATCCTGGTCGACAGCCCGCAGCGGGCGCTGGCGCCGTGCGCGGCTCCGGTCACCGCAGGCATGGTGCTCGTCGCGGACCCGGCCGCCACGGAGCTGGTCCTGGTCAACAGCGATGCCGGCGAGGCGGCCGTCGACCTGACGCTCCTGGGGCCGGACGGCGAGATCTCCGCCGTCGGGGCCCGCGGGATCGCGATCGCGCCCGGCGTCACACGGCGGGTCGCGCTCTCCGTCCTCGCCCCCACGGGCCCCGTCGGCGTCGTCTTCCGGGCCAGCCAGGGTCGGGTCGCGCTGCTCGCGACAGCCGTCGAGGGACGCCCCGCGCGTTTCGCGGCCCCGGCCACCACCGCGACCGAGCACCTGCTGCCCGTGGCGGCCGCCGGCGCCACCGCCACGGAGCTGCTGGTCAGCAATCCCGGCCAGGAGCGCGTGGACATCGCGCTCGAAGGGCTCGGCCCCGAGGGACCCTACGTCCCCGCGGTCAGCGACGGCCTGTCCGTGGCGCCCCTCAGCACCGTCCGGATCGCGCTGTCGGGGCCGCTGGCCGGCGAGGCGACCGCCATCCGGGTCACCTCATCATCCCCGGTGGGGGCGGCTCTGCAGACGACGGCCGGCGGCCAGGCGGCCACCGTCGTCGCCGGCGAGCCGGCCGCGGAGCTGCGCGGCGTGGTGCCGGGGGCCGGCGCCCTTCACCTCAGCAACCCCGACCATGCGGAGGCCGTCACCGCGACCGTGACGCTCACCGCCCTGGGCGGCTCGGCCACCTCCGCCGACGTCGAGGTGCCGGTCGGCAGCACCGTCTCGGTCCCACTCCCCGCGGGGGACCCGGTGTCGGTGTCCGTCGCCGCCGATGGGGCCCTGCTGGCGGCGGCCTCGTCCGCGACGCCCGCCGGGACCGTGGTGGCGCCCCTCACCCCGCGCGGTGAGGGGGAGGATGCGGCGGTGCCGGCCGTGCTGGAGCCGGGGCTGCGCTGATCAGTCGTCCTCGTCCCAGTCGTCGCCGCCGAGTTCCTCGATGCTGCGGCCCGTCAGGGTGCTGAGCTGCTCCACGATCGTGCGGTGCACCAGCCGGCGCAGTTCGGCGCGGGACCGCGCCCGGTGCTCCAGCGGGCGCTCGAAGATGACGATCTGGGCGGTCTGCCCGCGTCCGGGCTCGAGGGCTGCCGACAGCGGAACCCGGTCCCCGGACCACGCGACGTTGAGGTGCGGCACCTCCTCGACGCCGACGACCACGCCCGAGAGGGCGTCGGGGGCGACGGCGGCGATGTCGGCCATGGCGGACGTCACGCAGTGGTTGAAGTAGTCCACCCGTGAGGGGCGGCGCAGCGGCACGGGGCGGCCCGTCCACGGGTTGGGGCCGGCCAGCGGACCCCGGATGCCGCGGCCGTGGCGATCTCGTCTGCGTGGCATACGCGTCACCTTAGCCCTCCTCCAGTACCCTCTGTCCGTGCGCAGATGTTCCCGTACCGCGTGCGTCGCCCCCGCCATCGCGACGCTCACCTACGTGTACGCCGACTCCACCGCCGTCCTCGGCCCGCTGGCGCTCGCCGCAGAGCCGGGATCCTACGACCTGTGCTCCGTGCACGCGGGGCGCACGAGCGCGCCCATGGGCTGGGAGATCATCCGGCTGCCCCTCGACGGCAGGGCCCCGGAGCCGCCCCAGGCGTCGGACGACCTCATGGCCCTCGCCGACGCCGTGCGCGCCATCGGGCTGCGCCACGACGAGCCCGCCCCGCCCGCGGCGGCCCCGGCCCGGGACGCGGAGCCTCCGGTCCCCGGTGGCCGCGGCGGACACCTGCGCCTGGTGCAGTCGAACGACTGAGCGCCGGCGCCGCCAGGCGATACGCTTGGCCCCGTGCTCGACCCGCAGATCTTCAAGGCCAATGACATCCGAGGCATCGTCGTCGGCGACCACCCCCAGTGGGACGAGGACGGCGCCCGCCGCCTCGGCGCCGCCTTCGTCGACCTGCTGGGTCCCGCGGAGTTCGTGCTCGGCCGCGACATGAGGGTGCTCGGGCGCGAGCTCTCGCTGGCGTTCATCGACGGCGCCCGGCGCGCCGGCGCCTCCGTCGTCGACATCGGGCTCGCCTCCACCGACGGCCTGTGGTTCGCGTCCGGGTGGCTGCGCGTCCCCGGGGTGCAGTTCACCGCCAGCCACAACCCCAGCGACTACAACGGCATCAAATTCTGCCTGGCCGACGCCGCACCGGTCCCCGCGGACTTCATGACTCGCCTGCGGGACCGCGCGGGCACCGTCGAACTGGGCGCCGAGGTGCTCGGGGGCTACCGGGAGCTGGACGCGCTGGAGCCCTACGCCGACCGGCTGGGGGACCTGGTGCCGATGCGCGGGGACCGCGACCTGACCGTGGTGGTCGACGCCGGCAACGGCATGGCGGGGCACACGGCGCTCACCGCACTGGCCGGCCGCGGGCTGGACATCGTCGGCCTCTACCTGGAACTCGACGGCAGCTTCCCGAACCACCCTGCCAACCCGCTGGAGCCGGAGAACCTCGTCGACGCGCAGCGCGCCGTCCTGGAGCAGGGGGCCGACCTCGGCCTGGTGTTCGACGGCGACGCCGACCGCTGCTTCATCGTCGACGAGCGTGGCGAGGTGGTGGACCCGTCCGTCATCACCGCCGTGATCGCGGTCGCGGAGCTGGGCAGGCATCCCGGCTCGACCGTCATCACCAACACCATCACCTCCTGGTGCGTGGGGGAGGCCGTGGCGGCCCATGGGGGCCGCGTCGAGCAGTCGAAGGTCGGCCACACGTACGTCAAGGCGCTGATGGCGCGCACGGGGGCCGTCTTCGGCGGCGAGCACTCGGCGCACTATTACTTCCGGGACTTCTGGTCGGCCGATACCGGCATGCTCGCGGCGCTGCACGTCATCGAGCTCGTGCGCGAGTCCGGCCGGCCGCTGTCGGAGCTGGCCTCGGTGTACGACGGCTACCACCGCTCGGGTGAGCTGAACTCCACGGTCGACGACGCCGACGAGTGCATGGACCGGGTGGCCGCGGCGTTCGCGGACCGGGGCGACGCGGACCGCGTCGACGGCCTGAGCGTGCGCAACCGGGACGGCGGCTGGTGGCTCAACCTGCGCCCCAGCAACACCGAGCCGCTGCTGCGCCTGAACGTCGAGGCCCGCGACGACGCCACCATGCGCGCCCTGCGCGACGAGGTCCTCGCCCTGGTGCGGCGGGGATAGAGTGGATCAGCCCCGAGGAGGAGTCACCATGAGCGACAACACGATGCAGCTCTCGCCCGAGTTCCTGGCGGTCGCGGCATGCCCCGCCTGCCACGCGAAGTTCGCCGTCGACTACGACAAGCAGGAGCTCGTCTGCACCAACCAGTCGTGCGCACTGGCCTATCCCGTCCGGGACGACATCCCGATCCTGCTGATCGACCAGGCCCGCAGCACGCTCTGACGGCCATGTTCTTCGACGACTCCCGGCTGGAGGACCCCTCGCTGGAGCTGCATCAGGGGTTGCGGTGGCTCGCCTCGACGGGGGCGCGGATCCGGCGCGCCGCGCTGACCGAACCCGTGGGGCACCTGGAACGGGCGGACCGCCCGCGGGGCATCCTCGCGCTCGGGGCCGAGTCGCGGCTGGTGCGGGCCGTGCTGGAGGGGGCGTGTCCGGTCCCGTTCATGGCCTGGCCCGGACCCGGGCTGCCCGCCTGGGTGGGGCCGCTCGACCTCACTGTCGTCCTGGGCGACCACGAGACGCCCGAGTGGGTGCTGGAGTGTGCCGCGGAGGCCGCGCGGCGGGGTTCGACGATGATCGTCGCGGCGCCAGAGACGTCCCGCCTGGCGCAGGTCACGGCATCGACGTCGACCACGCTCATCCCGGTGACGGAGCCGGACCCGCTGGCAGCGGCCGTCGCAGTCCTGTCGCTGCTCGGGGACCTGGGGCTCGGCCCCGAGGTGCACACCGGGCACGTCGCGGACGCCGCCGACCTGGTCGCGGAGGCGTGCGCGCCCGTCCGTGACCTGTCCGACAACCCAGGTAAGGAACTCGCGCTGTGCCTGGGCGACACGCTGCCGCTCATCTGGGGCGGCACCGTCCTGGCCGGCCGGGCCTCGCGCCGGATCGCCGAGGCAGTGCGCCGGGCGTGCGGCCGCCCCGCCCTCGCCGCCGACGCCTCCGAACTCGACACGCTCCTCGCGGCAGTGCGGCCGCGGGACCCGTTCGCCGACCCTCTCGAGGCGCCCACCGACGTCCAGCCCTGCCTCGTGCTGCTCGACGACGACAAGCTCCCGGATCGCGTCAGCGGCGTCGCCCGGCGCCTGTCGGCCCGCGCCGACGCCGTCGGGGTGCGGGTGGCCCGCATCTCCTCCGGCGACGCCGACCTGGTGTCCAGCGACGTCGAACGCTACGTGACGCTCCTGCAGCGTGGCCTGTACGGTGCTGCCTACCTGGAGATCGGGCTGGCAGACTAGCGGCCATGAACACGGTCCTCGTCCTCAACGGTCCCAACCTCGGGCGGCTCGGCACCCGCCAGCCCGAGGTCTACGGCGGCACGACCCACGCGGATCTCGCGGAACACCTCGTCGAGACCGGCCGCGGCATGGGCCTGGAGGTCGAGGTCCGGCAGACGGACCACGAGGGCGAGATGATCGCCTGGCTGCACGAGGCCGCCGACACCGGCGCCGCCGTCGTCCTCAACGCCGGGGCGTGGACGCACTACTCCTACGCCGTCGCGGACGCCGCCGCCCTGGTCAGCCGCTACGTGGAGGTCCACATCTCCAACGTGCACGCGCGCGAGGAATTCCGCAGCCACAGCGTGCTCTCAGCCAAGGCGTCGGGCATCATCATCGGCTGCGGCGTCGGCGGCTACGACCTCGCGCTGGCCCACCTCGCCGCGACCGGGGAGGCGTCCACGGCCGGGTAGAGTGGCCCGCGTGGATTTTCGCGTAGCAGACCTGTCCCTCGCCGAGTTCGGGCGCAAGGAGATCACCCTCGCCGAGCATGAGATGCCCGGCCTCATGGCCATGCGGGAGCGCTACGGCGCCAGCCGCCCGCTGGCGGGGGCGCGGATCGCCGGCTCGCTGCACATGACCATCCAGACCGCGGTCCTCATCGAGACCCTCGTGGCGCTGGGCGCCGAGGTGCGGTGGGCGTCGTGCAACATCTTCTCCACGCAGGACCACGCCGCCGCCGCCATCGCGGCCGCTGGCATCCCGGTGTTCGCCTGGAAGGGCGAGACGCTCGAGGAGTACTGGTGGTGCACCCACCAGATCCTCCAGTGGCCGGACGGCGGTCGGCCGAACATGATCCTCGACGACGGTGGCGACGCGACGCTGCTCGTGCACCAGGGGGTCGCGGCGCAGCGGGCCGGATCCGTTCCCCAGGCCGCCGAGGGCGACTCGCACGAATGGCGCGTCATCCTCGACACGCTGCGCGAGGCGCAGGGTGAGGTCGACTGGCAGGCCATCGCGTCCTCGGTCAAGGGCGTCACCGAGGAGACCACGACCGGCGTGCACCGCCTCTACGAGATGGCTCGGCAGGGCACGCTGCTGTTCCCGGCGATCAACGTCAACGACTCGGTCACCAAGTCGAAGTTCGACAACAAGTACGGCTGCCGCCACTCCCTGATCGACGGCATCAACCGCGCCACGGACGTCCTCATCGGCGGCAAGGTGGCGGTCGTGTGCGGCTACGGCGACGTCGGCAAGGGCTGCGCCGAGTCGCTGCGCGGCCAGGGTGCCCGCGTGATCGTCACCGAGGTCGACCCCATCTGCGCGCTGCAGGCCGCCATGGACGGCTACCAGGTGGCCGCCCTGGACTCCGTGGTCGGGTCCGCGGACATCTTCGTCACCGCGACGGGCTGCTGCGACGTCATCACGGCCGAGGACATGTCCCGGATGAAGCACCAGGCGATCGTCGGCAACATCGGCCACTTCGACAACGAGATCGACATGGCCGGGCTCGAGGCCCGCACGGACGTGACGAAGGTCGAGATCAAGCCGCAGGTCCACGAGTGGCGGTTCGACGACGGTCACTCGGTGCTGGTGCTCAGCGAGGGTCGGCTGCTGAACCTCGGCAACGCCACCGGGCACCCGTCGTTCGTCATGAGTAATTCGTTCACCAACCAGGTGCTGGCCCAGATCGAACTCTTCACCAAGCCTGACGAGTACCCCGTCGGCGTGTACACGCTGCCCAAGCACCTGGACGAGGAGGTGGCCCGCCTGCACCTGGCGGCCCTGGGCGTCGAGTTGACGCGCCTGAACCAGAAGCAGGCCGACTACCTGGGCGTACCGGTGTCGGGTCCGTTCAAGCCCGACAGCTACCGGTACTGACGCGTTACTCCTTGTTGAAGGACTCCCAGATCTCCTTGCACTCAGGGCAGACGGGGTACTTCTCGGGGTTCTTCGTCGGGACCCACACCTTGCCGCACAGCGCGACGACGGGGGTCCCGTTGACCATGGCCGCCATCAGCTTGTCCTTCGGGACGTAGTGCGAGAAGCGGTCCTGGTCACCGTCTTCGAAGAGTTCGGTCCGTTCGTCGACGACGGTCTTTGCTCCGGGGGCCAGCTCAGTCATGTCCCCATGCTAGTGCGATGCAAGAATGACTGTCCGGAGGTGTCATGCGGGACTCGGGGCGCGGCGTGCTGATCGCGGGCATCATGCTGTCGGTCTTCTCCATCGCGTTCCAGTCGATCGGGCTGGCCACGGCGATCCCGACCGTGATGGCGTCGTTCGACGCCGGGCACCTCTACCCCTGGGCCTTCACCACCATGGTGTCGGGCATGCTCGCCGCGACGATCATCGCGGGCCGGGTGGCCGACGTGCGGGGCCCGGCGGCGCCCATGTACGCCGGGTTCGCGCTGTTCGCCGTCGGCCTGGTGCTCGGGTGGCTGGCGCCCAACGTGTGGACCGTCCTCGCCGCCCGAGCGGTGCAGGGACTCGGTGCCGGTGCCCTCAACCTCACCCTGTCGGTGACCGTCGCCCACGGGTTCGAGCCCCGCGAGCGGCCGCGGGTCATGGCGCTGGTGTCGTTCTGCTGGCTCCTGCCCGCCTTCGTGGGCCCGCCGTTCGCCGCGTGGCTGACGGGCATCGACTGGCGGCTCGTCTTCGCCGCCATGCTGCCGCTGGTGACGGTGGCGTTCGTGCTCACCGTGCCTGGGCTCCGCGCGGTCCAGGCACGGTTCCGTCCCGGGGAGGACGACGTCGCCCCCGTGGCGGCGCTGCCCACCGTCGCGGTGACCGTCGGCCCGTCGCTGGTGCTCTTCGCGGGCCAGGACCTCGGCTGGGTCAGCTGGCTCTCGGCGGTCGCGGGGGTGGCCGCGCTGGTCTGGGGCCTGCCGCGCATCCTGGCGCCGGGCACGCTGGGGCTGGCCGCGGGCATCCCGAGCGTGGCCCTCAGTCGCGCCATCCAGGCCGGCTCGTTCTTCGCCGCGGAGACCATCCTGGTCGTCACCCTGCAGCAGCTGCGCGGCCTCAGTCCGTACCAGGTCGGGTGGGCGCTGACGGTCGGCAGCATCGGCTGGACCGCCGGCTCGTGGCTCCAGTCCCAGGCCTGGGTGCGGCTGGACCGCAACGACTACGTCACAGTCGGGGCGGCGACGTCGAGCGTGGGCATCGCCGCCATCACGGCGTTCGCCTGGTGGCCGGACATCCCGCTCGCCGTCGGCCTCGGCGCGTGGGTGATCGCGGGGCTAGGGATGGGGCTCACCATGCCCTCCTCGGCCGTCGCGGTCATGAGCCTGTCCGGGGGCCACGAGCAGGGTCGCAACCAGTCGTCGATGCAAGTGGCCGAATCGGTGGGCAACTCGGTCATCACGGCGGTGGCCGGCGGGCTCTACACCGCGCTCCTGACCGCCGAGCCCGCGGCGCTGTCCTACACGACCACCTTCGCCTTCCTCCTGGTCGCCTCCGCGCTCGCGATCGTGGTCAGTCGCCGCATCGGGCGCATCCCGAACGAGCTCACCAGGTCTGGCATCCTTGAGCCATGACTTACTCCCCCCAGCAGCCGCCCCCCGGCTGGTACCCCGATCCCGCAGGCTCTGACGGTGAGCGCTACTGGGACGGCATCGCGTGGTCACAGGCGACGAGGGACCGCCAGCCGGTGCCGCCGCCGTACGCCCCGCCGCAGCGGGAGGCGCAGTACCAGGGCTATCAGGGTCCCTCCCAGGGCTACCAGGGCTACGGCTCCCCGGGCGGGGACCCGCGCTACCAGGGGCGCCGGTTCGCGGGGTTCGGCCAGCGGCTGCTGGGCTACATCATCGACTCGATCCTGCTCGGGATCGCCACCCAGATCGTCGGGACGGCGCTCGGCCTCGGCGGCGCCATCGACGCTGCCCTGGGCCGGTGGGAGCGCGACGTCCTGGTCTACGCGGAGAACCCCGTCGGGACCCTGCCTCTGCCCGGCGAGGACCTGTGGATGGCGCTGGTGTACAGCGGCATCGTCGGCGCCACGCTGGCCGCGATCTACCGCACGGTGCTCTACGGGACGCTGAGCGCCACGCTCGGGCAGCTCGCGCTCGGCCTGCGGGTCGTCAAGGCCGACGCACCGGCCGACTCGAAGCTCGACTGGACCACCGCCGCGGTCCGCGGCATCGTCAGCGCCGTCCTCTACGAGACGATCGGCTTCATCAACGGCATCTTCGCCGCCTTCACCCGGGAGAAGCAGACGCTGGGTGACCTCATCGCCAGGACCCACGTTCTCAAGACCCGGTAAAGGACCACCGTGACTGACCGCAACCCCGGCCTGACGCAGCTCGCCGACCGCTTCGGCATCGCCCAGGAGTTCTGGGACTGGAAGGGCCGCCACGTCGCCATCCCGGCGGACACCATCGCCGCGGTGCTGGCGGCCTTCGGCGTGGACGCCGCGACCCAGGAGTCCGCCGAGCGCGAGCTGGGCCGCCTGGAGGACGACCGGTGGCGCCGGGTGGTCCCGGCGTGCACCGTCGTCGAAGAGGGTCAGGGTGTCCACGTCGACGTGCACGTCCCGGCCGGCTCGGGGGCGCAGGTGTACGTCCTCCTGGAGTCCGGCGAGAGCCGCCCGGCGTGGCAGAGCACCAACGACACGCCGGACCGCTGGGTCGACGGCGCCCCGCGCGGGGAGGCGACGTTCTGGCTGGGCTCGGACCTTCCCACGGGCTATCACCGGGTGGTGGCCAGCACGGACGAGGGCGTCAGCACGGGGGCGCTCATCGTCACGCCGTCGTTCGTCGGCTTCCCTCCGGCCATGCGCGGGCAGCGCATCTGGGGCTACGGCACGCAGCTGTACTCCGTGACGTCGAAGCGGTCCTGGGGGATCGGCGATCTCGCGGACCTGGGAGACCTCATCACGTGGTCGGGCGCCAGGCAGTTCGCCGGCTATGTGCTCATCAACCCCCTGCACGCGGCGCAGCCGGTGCCGCCGATGGAGCCGTCGCCCTACCTGCCGGCGAGCCGGCGCTTCATCAACCCGATCTACATCCGGCCGGAGGCGATCGACGAGTTCGCCACTCTGCGCCGTGGCGACCGGCTACGGGTCAAGGCGCTGCGCAAGCAGGCGCAGTCGGCCGGCGACGCCAGCGGCAGCATCGAGCGCGACGCCGTCTGGCCGTTGAAGATCGAGGCGCTGCGCATCATCCACGCGGCCGGGATGCGGTCGGCGCGACGGATCGCGTTCGACGACTTCCGGCGCCGCGAGGGCCACGGCCTGCGGGATTTCGCGGTGTGGTCCAGCCTGTGCGGCACCTACGGCCAACTGTGGAACGAGTGGCCTGAGGAGCTGCAGCGCCCGTCGACCCTCGCCGTCTCCGCCTACGCGCACGAGCACGCCGAGGACATCGACTTCTACGAGTGGCTGCAGTGGATCGCCCAGACGCAGGTGTCGGCCGCGCAGACCGACGCCGCCGAGGTCAACATGCCCGTCGGCATCGTCACCGACCTGGCGGTGGGGGTGCACCGCTTCGGCGCCGAGACCTGGATGATGCCCGACGTGTTCGCCCAGGGGATGAGCGTCGGCGCGCCGCCGGACCAGTACAACCAGACCGGCCAGGACTGGGGACAGCCGCCCTGGCGTCCCGACAAGCTCGAGGAGCTCGAGTACCAGCCGTTCCGCGCGATGGTCGCGGCGGCCCTGCGCCGCGTCGGCGGCGTCCGGATCGATCACATCATCGGCCTGTTCCGCTTGTGGTGGGTGCCGCAGGGCGCGGGTCCCACCAACGGCACCTATGTGCGCAACAACCACGAGGCTCTCGTCGGCATCCTGGCGCTGGAGGCGCAGCGCGCCCAGGCTCTGATCGTCGGCGAGGACCTCGGGACGGTGGAACCGTGGGTGCGCGACTACCTGGCGCGCCGGGGCATCCTCGGCACGTCGGTGTTGTGGTTCGAGACTGGTGCCGACGGCGGACCGCTGCCGGCCGACGCGTGGCGCGAGTACTGCATGGCGTCGGTGACGACACACGACCTGCCGCCGACGCTCGGCTACCTCGCCGGCGACCACGTTCGGCTCCGCGACCACCTCGGGCTCCTCACGGAGCCATTGGGGGAGGAACTCGCCGGCGCGCAGCGCGAGCAGGCCGGATGGATCAACAAGCTGCTTGCCGACGGGCTGCTCACCGACGAGGAGGCCGAGGACCCGGTCGAGGTGATGCTGGCGCTGCACAAGTTCCTGCTGCGGACGCCGTCGAAGGTGCTGCTCGCCGGTCTCACGGACGCGGTGGGGGAGCGTCGCGCCCAGAACCAGCCCGGCACCGTCGACGAGTACCCGAACTGGCGGGTGCCGCTCGGCGACGCCAGAGGCCGTCGGATCCTGCTCGAAGACATCTTCAAGGCCCCGCTGCCCAAGCGGCTGGCCGCGGTGATGAACGGCGTCGACGAGTTGCCGGAGTCGCGCTGGGGTCGTTGATCCCCCGGCCGCGCGCCGTCCGGCGGCCGGCCTGACCGCCGGAGTCTGGCGACTCCGGACGGGGGACGGACGCGATGGCTAGTCTGGGCAGCCAGGGGTCTCGCGCACGGCCGCGCGATATCCCCACCCGGTCGCCGGCACCGACGACGCAACGGCAAGGAGCGGATCATGGGCGCAATCACTGTCTCTCGCCAACTCGGCAGCCACGGGGCACGCATCGCCAGGGGCGTGGCCATGAAGCTGGGCTGGCCCATCGCCGACAAGAGCACGATCAACGGCGTGATCAAGCAGTACGGACTCATCCACCTCGATCACCTCTACGGCGACAAGCCGCCCACCTTCTGGGATCTGTTCGACCACGACAGCGTCCTGACGATCGAGTGGATGAACAAGACCGTCCAGGCGATCGCGGCCCAAGGTGACGCCGTCATCCTCGGGCGGGGCGGGGTCGCGGTCCTGAAGGACTACGCGGGCGTCCTGGACGTGTTCATCAAGGCCCCCGACGACGTGCGCGCCGAACGCATCAGCCTCCGCGACGACATCCAACAGTCGGAGGCAGCGCGCAAGGTCGCCGCCGACGATCAGGCACGCGCCAAGTTCACGCGGCTCATCTACTCCAGGGACTGGGCCGACGAGAAGAACTTCGACCTCGTCATCGACACCGGCCAGGTCACCGATGAGGCGGCGATGGACCAGATCATCGACGCCTACCGGGCCCGGATGGCCGGCCAGCCCGCCGGTCCCCGCGTCGCGGACATCCGGCCCGATCCGGTCCTGGCGGACACGGTGAGGGAGCAGCTGGCCCGACATCGGCGGTGACGCTCACGCCACCACGGGGCGGTGGGACGGCGCCGGGAGTGCCCGCCGTCGCCCCCCCGCCGCGGGGGTCAGAGGTTCGGCACCACCGGGGCGGCCTGGTAGGGGTTCGTGGTCTCGTCGCCCGCCGAATCGAGGATGATCGTCTCCAGCGCCGGGTCGCCCTTCGAGATGCGCAGGGCGGCTACCGGGAGTTCGGCACGGGACTGCTCGTGACGGCGACGGGCGTCGTCCAGGGTCGCATGGTGCACGAGCTCCCCGGCGCGGTAGATCGGCACGAGCAGGTTGCGGTCGTTGCCGTCGTCGACCGGCGGCGTGCCCAGCCCGATGACCTCCGACTCGGCCCGGCCGTCGGCACCGCGCCGGCGCATCGCGAACTTCCTGCCGCCCAGGGTGTTCTTGCCCTTCGACTTCTTCGCGACGGGGGTCATGGGGGCGCTCGGGTCGTCCGAGTCCGCCCGGGCGACCAGCTTGTAGACGAAGCCGCAGGTCGGGTGGCCCGAGCCGGTCACCAGCGACGTGCCGACGCCGTAGCCGTCGACGGGGGCGCCCTGCAGTGCGGCGATCTGCCACTCGTCGAGGTCGGAGGTCACCATGATCCGGGTGTGCGTGGCGCCGAGGTCGTCGAGCAGGTCGCGGGCGCGGCGGGCCGCGATCGCGAGGTCGCCGGAGTCGAGGCGGATGGCGCCCAGCCGGCCGCCGGTCAACTCGATGCCGGTGCGGATGGCGTCGTCGATGTCGTAGGTGTCGACGAGCAGCGTCGTGGCATGCCCCAGGGTGTCGATCTGGGCGCGGAACGCGTCCTCCTCGCTGTCGTGCAGCAGCGTGAACGAGTGCGCGGCGGTCCCGATCGTCGGCACGCCATAGCTGCGGCCCGCCTCCAGGTTCGATGTCGTCGCGAAGCCCGCGACATACGCGGCCCGCGCCGCGGCCACGGCGGACCACTCCTGCGTGCGCCGCGACCCCATCTCCGCGCAGGGCCGGTCCCCGGCCATGGCGGTCATGCGGGAGGCGGCCGCGGCGATGGCCGAGTCGTGGTTGTAGACGCTGAGCAGGATCGTCTCGAGGATGCAGGCCTCCGCGAAGGTGCCCTCGACGGACAGGACGGGGGAGCCGGGGAAGTACACCTCGCCCTCGGGGTAACCCCAGATGTCGCCCGAGAACCGGTAGCCGGCGAGCCATTCGGCCAGATTCTCCCGGATGATGCCGCGTTCCATCAGCCACGTGAGTTCGGCCTCGTTGAACCGGAAGCGTTCGATCGCCTCGATCACGCGTCCCAGGCCGGCGACCACCCCGTAGCGGCGCCCCTCCGGCAGTCGCCGGGTGAACAGGTCGAAGAGGCTGCGCCGATTCGCCGTGCCGGCGTTCATCGCGGCCTGCACCATGGTCAGCTCGTAGTGGTCGGTGAGCAACGCGGTGGTCATGGACGGCACCCTATCCTTGGGGGCATGTCCAGTGCAGCCGATGGCGGAGTCGAGATCCTCGAGGCACCCGCGGAGGCCGCGGAAGCCGTCCATCAGTGGGTCACGATCGTGTGGGACGACCCAGTCAACCTGATGAGCTACGTCACCTACGTCTTCCAGGAGTACTTCAAGTACCCGCTCGAGAAGGCCGAGGAGCTGATGTTGAAGGTGCATCACGAGGGGAAGGCCGTGGTGTCCACCGGGAACCGCGAGGCCATGGAGAAGGATGTGCTCGCCATGCAGGGTTACAACCTCTGGGCCTCGATGGAGCAGATGTGAGCCTCGACAACGACGACATCGTCTGGGCGTTCGACGGCAGGGACGGCCGCGCACACGCGCTGGCGGCCATGCTGCATCTCTACGCGGAGAACCTCGAGGCGCTGCTGCCGACCGAGAGCGACGACGCGTTCGAGCAGATCGTCGCCGACCTCGCCGACGACCCCACCACCCGCATGCTCGGCAACCCGCGGCTGGCCCGCCTCTTCCCGCCGGCGCTGAGCGACCCGAAGGGCAGCGACGAGTTCTGGCGCGACTCCATCCATTCCCAGGCCCGGGCCCGCCTCGCCGCCGCGCGCGTCGTGGTGGAGGACCTCAGCGACTGGGAGGGCTTCGTGCCCGTCACCCTGGCCCGCGCCGACGACTGGGCCAAGGTGATCGGGGCGCTGCGGCTGTTCTGGTACACCGAGATCGCCGGCCCGGGCCGCCTCGACGAGCCCACCGCGCAGGCCTTAGCCGAGGACGGCGGACTGCACGACCTCATCGACTGGCTGGGCTTCCTGCTGGAGGACCTGCTGGAGTCGCGGCAGACGTGCCTGCAACTCAACGCCAGCCTGGACCCAGACGAGTTCGGCGAGGCGGACCCGGAGTGACCGGCCTACAATCGGGCACGTGAGCGACCTCCTCGACCGGCCCATCGGCGTCTTCGATTCCGGGTTCGGTGGTCTCACGGTCCTGCGGTCGCTCGTCGAGCAGCTGCCCAACGAGGACTTCATCTATCTGGGCGACACCGCCCGCGCACCCTACGGCCCGCGCTCCATCGCGGAGGTGCGCCGCTTCGCGCTGCAGGGCCTCGACTTCCTGGTGGCCCAGGGCGTGAAGGCGCTGGTCATCGCGTGCAACTCGGCCTCGTCGGCCGTGCTGCGCGACGCGCGCGAGCGCTACGACGTGCCCATCACCGAGGTCGTGCTGCCGGCCGCCAGCCGCGCGGTGGCAGCGACCCGCAACTCGCGGGTGGCCGTCGTCGCCACCGAGTCGACGGTGAACTCGCGATCGTACGACGACGCGTTCGCCATCGCCCCCCACATCACCCTGACGGCCCAGGCGTGCCCGCGCTTCGTCGAGTTCGTCGAGGCGGGGATCACGGGTGGCGACGAGCTCCTCACCGTCGCGCGCGAGTACCTCGAGCCGGTCATCAAGGCCCAGGCCGACACCCTCATCCTCGGCTGCACGCACTACCCGCTGCTCAGCGGCGTCATCAGCTACGTGCTGGGCAACGGGGTGACGCTCGTCTCGTCGGCCGAGGCGTGCGCGCAGTCCACCTACGCGCAGCTGACGCAGGCCGGCCTGCTGCGGCACCAGCCGCGCGAGGCCACGCGCACGTTCCTCACCACCGGCGACGCCACGGACTTCCAGGGCATCGGCCGGCGCCTCCTCGGGGGCTTCGTCACCGATGTCCGGCAGGTCCGGATCGATGCAGATTCGCCGCAGCCGCTCGCGCCGGTAGGTTAGGCGCCATGACGGTGACCCGAGTCGATGGCCGCGCTCCCGACGAGCTGCGGCAGGTGCGCTTCTCCCGCAACTGGCTGGACCACGCGGAGGGCTCGGTGCTGGTCGAGTTCGGCCGCACCCGCGTCCTGGTGGCGGCCTCCGTGACGGTGGGCGTGCCCCGCTGGCGGGCTGGCACCGGGCTCGGCTGGGTCACCGCCGAATACGCCATGCTGCCCCGCGCGACCCACACCCGCAGCGACCGCGAGTCGATCAAGGGCCGGGTCGGCGGACGCACGCACGAGATCTCGCGGCTCATCGGCCGCGCCCTGCGCGCCGTCGTTGACTACAAGGCGCTGGGCGAGAACACCATCGTCCTCGACTGCGACGTGCTGCAGGCCGACGGTGGGACCCGCACCGCGGCCATCACCGGCGCATACGTCGCGCTGGCTGACGCCGTCGAGCATCTGCGCCGCCTCGGCGCGCTGGCCGGTGAGCCGTTGACGGATTCCGTGGCCGCCGTGTCGGTGGGCTTCAACAGCGACGGCGTCGCGCTGCTCGACCTCGCCTACGAGGAGGACTCGGCCGCCGAGACCGACATGAACATCGTCATGACCGGCTCCGGCCGCTACATCGAGGTCCAGGGCACCGCGGAAGGCACCCCGTTCAGCCGGGCGGAGCTCGACACGCTGCTGGACCTGGGCGCCGCCGGCTGCGCGCAGCTGACCCACCTCCAGCAGGAGGCGTTGGCATGAGGCTGCCGGAGAGGCTCGTCCTCGCCACGAACAACCCCAAGAAACTCGCCGAACTCCGCCGCATCCTGGAGGCGGAGGGCGTGGGCGTCGCAGTCCTCGGTCTGGCGGACGTCGCTCGCTACCCCGAGCCGCCGGAGACGGAGCGCACCTTCGAGGGCAACGCCTTCCTCAAGGCGTCCGCGGCCGCCCGGGAGACGGGGCTCGTCGCCGTCGCCGACGACTCCGGCCTGGAGGTGGACGAACTCAACGGCATGCCGGGGGTGCGGTCCGCGCGCTGGGCCGGTCCCGCGTGCGACGACGAGGACAACAACCAGCTCCTCCTCGCCCAGCTCGACGGCGTGCCCACCGACCGCCGCACCGCCCGCTTCGTGTGCGCGCTGGCGATGGTCTCCCCGACGGGCGAGCGGAAGGTGTGGCACGGGACCATGCCCGGCCGCATCGCGGAGGCGCCCGAGGGCGACGGGGGCTTCGGCTACGACCCGTTGTTCGTCCCCGCCGGGCTCGCGGTGACGTCGGCGGAACTGACGGCCGAGGAGAAGGACTCCATCAGCCACCGCGGGATGGCGGTGCGGTCCTTCGTCGACTACCTCAAGACGCTGTCGCAGGAGGGTGCCGCGTGAAGCAGTACCTTGATCTGCTCCGGCACATCGTCGACACCGGTGTCGACAAGTCGGACCGCACCGGCACCGGCACCAGGTCCGTGTTCGGCTACCAGATGCGCTTCGACCTGGCCGACGGCTTCCCGCTCGTCACCACGAAGAAGGTGCACACACGGTCGGTGTTCGGCGAGCTGCTGTGGTTCCTGCGCGGCGACACCAACATCGGCTGGCTGCACGACAACGGGATCTCGATCTGGGACGAGTGGGCCGACGAGGAGGGCAACCTCGGCCCCGTCTACGGCTACCAGTGGCGGTCCTGGCCCACGCCCGACGGCCGGCACATCGACCAGCTGGCCCGCG
Organism: Tessaracoccus lapidicaptus; assembly: GCF_001693815.1. Taxonomy (GTDB): domain Bacteria; phylum Actinomycetota; class Actinomycetes; order Propionibacteriales; family Propionibacteriaceae; genus Arachnia; species Arachnia lapidicapta. The sequence goes on from NZ_MBQD01000011.1 coordinate 301,208, forward strand.
TCGTCGACTCGCTGCGGACCAACCCCGATTCGCGCCGGCACATCGTCAGCGCCTGGAACGTCGCGGACGTCGACGACATGGCGCTGCCTCCCTGCCACGCCATGTTCCAGTTCTACGTCGCGCCGGCCGATGACGGGGGCCCCGGCGTGCTGAGCTGCCAGCTCTACCAGCGTTCGGCGGACGTGTTCCTCGGCGTGCCGTTCAACATCGCCTCCTACGCGCTGCTCACCCACCTCGTCGCCCAGGTCACGGGGCTGCGGGTGGGGGAGTTCGTCCACACGCTCGGCGACGCCCACATATACGCCAACCACATGGAGCAGGTCTCCGAGCAGCTGTCGCGCGCGCCGCGGCCCCTCCCGACTCTGCGGCTCAACCCCGACGTCACGCAGCTGGACGCGTTCACGCTGGCCGACATCGAGGTGGAGGGCTACGACCCGCACCCGGCCATCAAGGCGCCCATCGCCGTGTAGCGGCGGTAGCCTACGCGCATGAGTGAGCTGAGGCCGACGTTCGCCGAGCGGGACCGCTATCTCGACCTGCTCTCCACGGCCTACGCCGACGGCCGGCTGGACGAGAAGGAGTTCGAGGCGCGCAGCAATGGCGTGCTCGCCGCCGTCACCCACCGCGACGCCATGGCTCAGTTCGAGGGCCTGCCCCGGCCGGCCATCGCGCCTGTCGATCAGCCGCCGGCGGCGTTCCGGCCGCAGCCTGGCCCGCCCGCCGTGTTCGAGCCGCGCACGAACCGGCGCGGACTGCTCGTCGGCGGTGTCGCGGTGGTGGCCGTGGCGGGTCTCGGGTTGGCGGGCGTGACGGTGATGCGGGCCCCGACGTCGATGTCCGGGGGCGTCGAGGAGATGTGGATGCCCGGCGAGTTTGCGATCGACTCCATCTTCATCGACGGCGTCAGCGAGGCGATGGCGGCACTCGCCGACCGCGGGTTCGACCAGGTCGCCCACCTGCGCGTCACCATGGACCAGATCACCGGCATGGCGACCACGGAACGCTCACCCGGTGAGGGCGCCGAGTTCGTGTTCACGCCTGGCGGCGCTCTGGACGTCACCGAGGACGGCGTGGCCGGGGCCCCGGCCGGGGTTCCGCTCGCCGAGGTGGAGCGCTGGACGGCGACCGCCGTCGAGGCCACGGGCTTCCAGGCCAGCGGCGAGGTCGTCGACCTTGAGATGTCCGCGATCGACGGTGCGCCGCATGGCACCGTGTGGGTGTCCAACGGCTCGTCGACCGGGTGGGCGGAGATCGACGCGAACGGCGAACTGGTGTCGTTCCAGACGGTGGAGGAATGATGCGGATCGTCGCGATCGCGGCCGTGGCCGACAACTGGGTGATCGGCTCCGGCGAGGACATGCTCTGGCACATCCCGGAGGACTTCCGGCGCTTCCAAAAGGTGACCACCGGCAACACCGTCATCTTCGGCCGCCGCACCCACGAGCAGATCGGACTGCTGCCGGACCGCCGCATCATCGTCGTCACCCGGGACCCGGACTGGAGCGACGACGGGGTCGAGGTCGCCCACTCCATCACCGAGGCCCTGGACCTGGCCGCCGAGACGCCGGATCGGATCTGCTTCGTCGGGGGCGGCTCGCAGATCTACGAGGCGGCCTGGCCCTACCTCACCGAGCTCGACATCACGCACGTGCACCAGCAGCCCGAGGGCGCGGCCCGGTTCCCGGTCATCTCGCCGCGGGAGTGGACCGAGGTGTCGCGGGAGATCCGGGAGGGCTTCCACTTCGCCCGATACCTGCCGGCCCCTCCTGCCGGCTGATCGGCCCGATGACCCGACGCATCCTCCATCTGGACCTGGATGCCTTCTTCGCTGCCGTCGAGCAGCGTGACAAGCCGAGCCTGCGCGGGAAGGCGGTGGTGGTCGGCGGCGCCGGGCCGCGCGGAGTCGTCGCGACGGCCTCCTACGAGGCGCGCCGGTTCGGGGTCCGCTCCGCGATGGCGGGCACCGAGGCGCGCCGCCGCGCGCCGAACGCCGCGTTCCTGGGTGGCCGGTTCGCGGCCTACCGGGAGTCGTCGCGGATCGTCATGGGGCTGCTACGCGAGGTCTCGCCGCTGGTCGAGCCGCTGAGCTTCGACGAGGCGTACGTCGATCTCGGGCCGACCCGTTGGGCCGAGCATGAGCTGGAGGACCGCGTGGCGAACCTGCGCGCCGAGCTGACCCGGCGCACGGAGGGCTTGACGGCCTCCGTCGGTGTGGCGTCGTCGAAGTTCCTCGCCAAGCTGGCCTCCGAGGCCGCCAAACCCGACGGGGTGCGCATCCTGGACCCGGCCGAGGAACTCGACTTCCTCGCGCCGCTGCACGTGCGGGCGATGCCGGGGGTGGGGCCCGCGACCGAACAGCGCCTCGTCGCGATCGGCGTCCACACCGTGGCGGAGCTGCGCGAGGCGGACCCGGCCGAGCTGATCCGCGAACTCGGCCAGGCAGCGGGGGAGGGGCTGGCCGCACTGGCGTGGGGGCGCGACGACCGCGCGGTCCAACCCCAGCGGGAGCCGAAGTCGATCTCCACGGAGGACACGTTCGCCACCGACCTCACGGACCGCGCCCAGCTGGAGCAGATCCTGCGCCGCGATGCGGCGGCCGTCACGGCACGGCTCCGCAAGGCGGGGTACTTCGCACGGACCGTCACGCTCAAGGTGCGATTCCCGGACTTCACGACCCGGACCGTGGCGCGCCGGCTCGGCGGCGCGACCGACGCCGAGGACGTCATCACGGCGACCGGACTGGCGCTGCTGGGCGAGATCGACGTGCGGGCGGGCGTCCGGCTGCTCGGCATCGGCGTGAGCAACTTCTCGACCTCGGCGCAGGAGCGGCTGTTCGGTGACGAAGACGCCGGCGCGACGTCCGCGAGCACGTCCGTGGAGGACGGTGACGTCGGGCTCAGCGGCGTGCGGGGTCGCGGTTTTCACCCCGGTGCCGACGTGATCCACGACGAGTGGGGGCGCGGCTGGGTCTGGGGGTCGGGTCTCGGCCGCGTGACGGTGCGGTTCGAGACGCGACAGACGGGCCCGGGCCCCATCCGCACGTTCGCCGTCGACGACGAGGCGCTGCGCCCCGCGGACATCGACCCGCTGCCCGCGGCAGTCGCGGAGTCCGACGACTAGCCGCCGCGTCGCCACGCGCCCATAGCGCCTGCCCGTTCGCTGAGGTCGCGCCCGCACCGTTCGCTGAGGTCGCGCCCGACGGCGGAGCCGTCCGGGCGAGTCTCGAAGCCGACGCCATCCCCGTTCGCTGAGGTCGCGCCCGACGGCGGAGCCGTCCGGGCGAGTCTCGAAGCCGACGCCGCAGGCGTCGATCCCTCAACCCCGTCCGCTGATGGTGTGGGGAGCCGTGACCCGACGCTCGGGCGGCCCTCGTGGACGGGTGGTCTGTTCAGGTGAACGGATGGCTGAGGTTGAGTAGCCGAGGCCGCCCGAGCGTCGGTTCCCGTCTCCCCCCACTGGTTCGACGGTGGCGTGGCCGGGTCCGGGTGCGTGCCGGCGGGGCGGCCCTGGCAGGGGTTCGTCTAGGCGGGACGCCAGCCGGGCGATCCTCGGGTTGGGCATCACTGCGCGCAGCCGCCCCCCGTCCCACCCCCTCGCGGGACCCCATCGATCGCTGGGTTGGCGCCGGCACCGTTCGCTGAGGTCGCGCCCGACGGCGGAGCCGTCCGGGCGAGTCTCGAAGCCGACGCCGCAGGCGTCGATCCGTGACCGAAGCACCGATCCGAAATTGTCAGTGGCCCCTGTCAGAATAGTTCACATGAGTGATTCCATGCGCGAGCAGATGCAGCGATCCATCGCTGCACTGTGGGACGCCGCGCTGTCACTCACCACCGACGACACCCCCGCAGACCGCCTCTCCGGCCTCGTCGCCGCGGTCACCGAGGCCGAAGCCCAACTGGCTGGTCTACGCCTCCATCTCCTGCATGAGGCGAAGCTGGCCGCGGCGGAGAGCGTGATCGATGGGGTGCGGCAGTCGGTGCGCACCACCCCCGCCCAGGCCACCGCCAGTCTCCGGCTCGCGCAGGACCTGTGCGATCGGTTCCCGCTGATCGGCGCCGCCTTGAACGACGGCACCATCTCGCTGCCCCAGGCCGACGCCATCGTCACCGGCTTGCGGAAGCTCCCTGGGCGATTGACCCGGGCGGAGCTGACGCGCTGCGAGGAGGAGATCCTCGCCCACACCGACACCCTCGGCCCGTCCGAGCTGCGAGTGTTGGCGGCGCGTCTGGTCGAGATCATCGACCCCGACGCATCGGATGCCGACGATGCGAAGCGCCTCGCGCGGGAGGAAGCCGCAGCTCATCGGGGTCGGTTCCTACGTCTCGCGCCGGACTATCACGGCTCCATGCGCATCACCGGACAGTTGCCGGTCGCGGACGCGGCGTTGTTGATTGCGCAACTGGACGCCTTGATGCCGGACGCCTCCACCTACACCTCCGCCGGGGAGGCCGCGTCCCGGGACGCGCGCCGGGCGGATGCGCTGGTCCTGCTCACCCAGAAAGCCGCCAACATCGGAACGCTGCCCAGGCATGGTGGGGACAGGCCGCAGTTGCACGTCACCCTCGACCTCGACACCCTCACCACCGGCCTCGGCAAGGCCGGCTTGATCGGTCTCGACGACGTCGACGGCCTCTCCGCCGGCGAGGTCCGCCGCCTGGCGTGCGATGCCGGGATCATCCCCGTCGTGCTGGGCGGACCATCCCGCCTGCTGGATGTGGGCCGGACCTACCGCATGTTCACTCCCGGCCTGCGGGCAGCGCTGGTGCAGCGCGACGGTGGCTGCGCGTTCCCCGGCTGTGCCGCCACCCCGGCTTGCTGCGAGGCGCATCACATCGTCCCCTGGTGGCAGGGCGGGGACACCCGGCTAGGAAACGGCGTGCTGCTCTGTCCGCACCATCACCGCCTGGTGGAACCGGATCCTCTGCAGTCGGAGCAGTCGCAGTGGCGGGTGGATCTGGATCCGGTGACCGGGCTGCCGTGGTTCACCCCACCGCGACACATCGACCCGGCCAGACGCCCCCGGCAACACCGCCGCTTCCGGCTCCGACAGATCCGGGCCGGGGCACCACCGGGCCCAGACGACGACCCGCCCAACACGGACCCGCCCGACTCTCCCGGCACCGGTCCGGCCGACCACCGTTCGGATCTGGACGACCTCATCCGCCGCTCCGCCGCCATCTGGGGCGGTGAGGGCTAAGGCTGGGCTGGGGGCAGGACCACCGTGGTGGAGCGACTCGTGGCGACGTACTCCCGCAGAGCGCCCAGGTCCCTCGTGTCCAGTTGGCCGGCCGCCGCTGTGAGCAACTCGTCGACGCGATCATCGACCCGCGCGGCGATGGTCGGGTCCACGGCTGCGGCCCGGATCCGGGCGGCCAGGTCCACGAGGGTCTCGAGCACGATCCGCGACCCGGCGCCGTAGGGGCGGATGTGGTCGAACGGCATGTCCACGATCTCGGCGGTCTCGACGAGGCGCAGGTAGAGCCTGGGCGCTCCGGCGTCGTCGACGAGGATGGTGCCGGTGTCGGGCCGCGACACCGCCAGCAGGATGCCGACCGCGACCTCCTCGACCGCGTTGATGGCCGTGTACGGGTCGTTGATGCCGGGGGACAGGGCCCGGACGGCGAGCTCGACGACCTGTTGCTCGGCGAACCGCACATCCTGCTCGGTGGTGCGGGAGGCCCCGACGTGCACGTGGTCCCGGATCCGGGACTCCGCGGCGTCGCGCCGCTCCGCCGGCCAGACGAGCGCAAGCGGTTCGTCGCCGACGACCTGGTCCCCGACCCGCTTGAGCAGCCGGGCGGAGGCGTCGACGTCGGCCATGTCATGGGCGAGGGCCTCGACGTCGACATTCGTGAGGTATCCGGTGCGCCCGAGGGTGACGACGGCGCCCCCGTCGGCGGGCGGCTCGAAGGATTCGATGCGCTCGTCGTCGGGATCGAGCCAGTTGTCGGCGACCGCCCGCCGGAAGTCGTCGGTGGCGCCGTTGACCAGGTTGTCCACCTGCACCGAGCCCGCGATGTGGTGGATGAACCACACGAACAGGAACACGTCGATGACCCCGAGCCCGATCGCGCCGTTGACGGCGAGGTGCGGGACGAAGGCAGTGCCGTCGTCGGACTCGGACCGGATGGTGCGCAGTACCAGCAGGGTGTAGACGAACGTGGCGACGAGCACACCCAGGACGATCTGGTTGTTGCGGTCGCGCATGAAGTTGCGCACCAGCCGCGGCCCGTACGAGGTCGACGCGGTGCTGATCACCGAGATGGTGATCGAGAACGCGGTCCCGGCGACCCCGAGGAACGACGCGACGGCCGACAGTAGCGCGCGGGCGCCGTCGACTCCGGTCGCGAACAGGAACCCCTCGAGGAGGGGCGGCAACGTGAGAGCCGAGCGGTCCACGGCCACGAGTGCCTGGGACACCACGATGGCCCCCGCGATGAAGATCGCCGGGATGAACCAGAAGCGTTGCGGAATGCCGGCCAGCCAGCTGCGGAGTCTGCCCATGGGCAGAGGCTAGTGGAGGGCCGCGGCTAGGGTTGGCGCTATGGGAGCGCGCATGTTCACCGCCGTCCTGCCGCCCGCCCCCGCCGTCGCGGAGCTCGACGCGCTGTTGGAGCCCCGCCGCGGCGCGGACCCGACGCTGCGGTGGACCCGGCCGGAGGGGTGGCACGTCACGACGTCGTTCATGGCCGATGTGCCGGCCGCGTCTCTCGAGCGCCTCGAGGAGAACCTCGCCGAGGTGGCGCAGCGGGCGCATCCGTTCGTCATCCGGCTCGCCGGAGGGTTGGCCTTCCCGCACGCGGGGAGGGCCAGGATCCTCGCCCTGGGGGTGCCGGAGGGTCACGTCGAGTTGGCGGCGCTGTCGTCGTCCTGCCGGGGTGCCGCGAGTCGTGCGGGGGCCGAGGCGGACGGCGCCCGATTCGTCGGTCACCTCACATTGGCCCGGCACAACCGCGGCCTCACCGCGGTGCGTTGGCTGGAGATCCTCGACTCGTTCCCCGGCTGGCGCTGGACGGCCGAGGAACTGTGCCTGGTGGAGTCCCATCCCGGCGCCCGCTACGAGGTGGTGTCGCGGTTCCCGCTGGGCGGAGCGGTCGGGCGTCACCTAGACTAGGGCCGCCCCGCAGGGGCGAGCCGAAGTGGTGGAATTGGCAGACACGCAGGATTTAGGTTCCTGTGCCTTCGGGCGTGAGGGTTCAAGTCCCTTCTTCGGTACCGCGTAAATCCGGGTTCAGCCAACCTGTGAGAACCTGAGAAAGCTCAGGTGTGAAGCCCCCTGTCAGGTCCACGGCGGGCCCATTCTGTGTGCTGGCAAGCTGTGTAAGTGGCCAGTCGACGTTTGGTGAACGCTGAGAAATTCTCAGAATGGTCTGAGGTATTCCGACCAGAAAGGTTCCCGCGTGAACTTCGATCCATCCATCCAGCCACGCCGCGCCCTCGACTGGGCACCTCGCCCCACGGCCTGGTGGCGCCGCTCAGCGGTCGCGGCTCTGGCCACTGCCTCCGTCGGGCTGGGTTCCCTCGCCGTGGCAGCGCCCGTGTCGGCGGCCGAACCGGAGCCGACCACCGCCGCCGTCACCGTCGAGGTCGAGCCCGCCTCGAGCGTGTCCGTCGACATCACGCCGGCCTCGGACGAGCGGGCCGGCTCGGACTCCGCGTCGGGAGCCGCCGATGAGGCAGGGCAGGGCGCCGAGAAGGAGCCCATCGACGAGCAGGTCGCCGAGGAGCCCGCCGCTCAGGAGCCGGGAATGGCTGAGCCTGCCGCGGAGGAGCCTGCAGCCGACCAGCCTGCAGCCGAACAGCCCGCGGCCGAACAGCCCGCGGCCGAACAGCTCGCGGCCGAACAGCTCGCGGCCGAACAGCTCGCGGCCGAACAGCCCGAACCCGAACAGCCCGCCGCGGAAGCGCCCGCCGCCGCCGCGCCGACCACCTCCGCCGCGCGCCGGTCGGCGTCCTCGACGGCACCCGAGACGCCCAGCCCCGCCTCCACGCCGCGGCGTGCCGCGACCTCGCCGGGATCGGCCGCGACGGTCGCCGCCGGCACGGCCGCTCTCGCGGCGGTCGACGGCGCCTCGCTTCCCCTCGCTCCTGGGACATTCCGGGTGAGCGCGCTGTTCGGCGCGACGGGCAGCTGGGCGAGCTACCACACCGGCATGGACTTCTCGGCGGCCTCCGGGGCGCCGGTGCATGCCGTGGTGTCGGGCACGGTCGTCGCCACCACCGCGGGCTCCTGGGCGGGCACGCACGTCGCCATCCAGGCCGCCGACGGATCCTCCACGCTCTACGCCCATCTGAGCGGCAGAACGGTCTCCGTGGGGGACCGCATCGAGGCCGGCGAGGTGCTCGGATACGTCGGCGACACCGGCCGCGCCTTCGGCGACCACCTGCACTTCGAGTACTACCCGGCCGGCGTGACCCCCGGTGACGTCTACGGCGCCACCGACCCGCTGGCCTACCTGGCGGGCCTCGGCCTGGCGCTCTAGCCGACCCACCTCTCGCCCACGGGGACCGGGGAGAGCGAGCCCGCCGACAACGTCGCCATGGCGACGGCGAGTTCGTCCTCGGTCCCCGCCTGCACGGCTACGGTGATGTGCGCCGCGTCGGTCCACTCGACCCCGTCCACCACCACTGACGCCCCCGACGGCAGCACCAGACCTCGGAGCTGATCCTCGACCCCGCCGGCGGCGGCGAAGCCGACGTCGACGCGCAGCACCCGGCACAGCCGGACCTCGCGGACCCCGGAGGCCGCGATCCCCGCGGCGACCGCGTCCGAGTAGGCGCGCACCAGACCTCCGGCGCCGAGCTTGATGCCGCCGAAGTAGCGGGTGACGACGGCCACCACGTCGGTCAGGCCGTTCTTCTGCAGCACCTGCAGCATCGGGACGCCCGCGGTGCCGGCGGGCTCCCCGTCGTCAGAGCTGCGTGCGGTGCGCCCGTCTGGGCCCAGGACGAACGCCGAGCAGTGGTGCCGGGCGTCGAAGTGCGCCGAACGTCGTTCCTCGACGACGGCGCGGGCCGCCTCCTCGGTCTCGACGCGACGCAACCGGGTGAGGAACCTCGAGCGCTTGATCTCCAACTCGACGTCAACGCCGCCGTCCACGGCGGTGTCGATGGTGCGGAAGGCGGTACTAGACACCCAGTTCGCGGCGCAGCTTGGCCACGTGCCCCGTCGCCTTCACGTTGTACTGGGCGACCCGGACGGTGCCGACCCCGTCGCCGTCGACGTCGATGACGAACGTCGAGCGCAGCACGCCCTCGATCTCCTTGCCGTACAGCTTGCGGGGGCCGTAGGCGCCGTAAGCGTCGTGTACGACCCGCTCGGGGTCGGCCAGCAGGGTGAAGCCCAGGTCCGAGGACTTGCTGAACTTGGCCAGCCGCTCCACGGGGTCGGGGGAGCAGCCCAGCACGCTGTACCCGGCGTCGTGGAACGCGTCGATGGCCGTGGAGAAGTCCACGGCCTGCGTGGTGCAGCCCGGCGTCATGGCGGCGGGGTAGAAGTAGAGGATCACCGCGCGGCCGGCGAAGTCGGCCAGCGAGACCTCGTCACCGTCCTGGTTCGGGAGCGTGAAGGATGGCGCGGTCGAGCCCGTGGTCAGTCGTGCGGTCATGCGCGACATTCTAGAGGGCTGGAGCCCCGGGGCCGGCGGGTCGATAGGCTGGGGGACAGTCAGTGGAGGAGAACCGCATGTCTAATGGCTCTAACCGTTCCGTGGAGGACATCCGCGCCGACCTCGCCGCGAACCGGGCGAAGCTCGCCCAGGCCGCGTCGGATGCCGTGGAGTCCGTCAAGCCGGCGAACATCGCCCGGGCCGCGCTCGACGAGACGAAGCTGTTCGCCAAGACCGAGTTCGAGGCGGTCGCCTCCCAGGTGCGCGACGACGAGGGCGGCTGGCGCACCGACCGGCTCCTCGCCATCGGTGGCGCGGTGCTCGGGCTGGTCGTGTTCGCCGTGACCATCAACTCGATCGCGAAGCGCCGGACATCGCTGGAGGCGCGGGCCCGCCGGGCGATCTCAGGCTGATCGCTCCCGCACCGGGGCCGGCGCCGGTCGCGCGGGGCCCCGACCTCGCCGCGGGGCGCGCCCGGGCGTGTTGTTTGCTAGGCCCATGCGTCGCCTCTTCGCCCTGTGGATCGTGCTCCCACCGGCCCTGATGGGCTGCACGGGAGATGCCGCCGTGTCCCCGTCGCCCACCACCTCCACGCCCTCCAGCGCACCTGCGAGCCCCACGCCGAGTCCGACGCCCACGCCATCGCCCAGCCCGAGCCCGTCGCCCAGCCCGTCCCCCGTGGACGTGTTGCCGGCCGGCGTCATCAACGTCCTGTTCTTCGGGACGGACTCGCGCGATCCGAAGTCGCTCGGCGGCAATGCCGACGCCATCATCGTCGCCCAGCTGTCCGCCGACCACCAGAGCATGACGCTGGTCTCGATCGCCCGCGACACCTACGTCGACTATGCCGGGGGTGGGCGCGGAAAGATCAACGGCAGCTTCCCGGCCGGCGGCACCGAGAAGCTCCGGGGTACGGTGTCGAACCTCCTCGGCGGGCTGCCGATCCACTACGTCGTCCAGGCGAACTTCACCGGGTTCATCAACATCACCCGGTGGCTCGACGGATTCGACGTACAGAACCAGAAGGCCACCAGCGTCACGGTGCAGAGCACCGGGCGACGCGTCACGTTCCCGGCGGGCACCATCACGCTCGGCGGGACCGACGCCCTCATCTACAGCCGCGAGCGCAAGACGATGCCTCTCGGCGACCTCGACCGCGCCCAGCGGCATCGCGCCGTCCTCAGCGGCATGGTGTCGCGGTTGAAGGAACGGCTGGCGGAGGACCCCGCCGGCTTCGCGGAGCTCCTCGCCAGCCTCTACGGCAACGTGAAGGTGACCGGCCCGCTCGACGCGGACGCGCTCACCGGCCTGGTGCCTGCGATCAGCGCCGTCGATGCGGGACGCGTGACCTCGCTCATGGTGCCGATCCGGGGCTTCGGGACCGTGAACGGCGCCTCGGTCAACCTGCTCGACGAGGCGCGCACGGCGGCGCTCGCCGCCGCCCTGGAGCAGGGCGACGTCACCGGCTACGTCGAGCGCTACGGCGCCGGCTACGCGCCGACGGGCGGCTGAGCCGCGTCAGCTCGCCGGAACCAGCTCCTCGATGAGTGCCTCCACCCGACGGCGGATCTCGTCGCGGATGGGGCGGACGGCCTCGAGGCCCTGTCCGGCCGGGTCGTCGAGCGTCCAGTCCTCGTAGCGCTTCCCGGGGTAGAACGGGCAGGTGTCGCCGCAGCCCATGGTGACGACGACGTCGGACACCTCGACGGCCTCCGTGGTGAGGATCTTGGGCTGCTCGGCCGAGATGTCGATGCCCTCCTCGGCCATCGCGGCGACGGCGGCGGGGTTGACGGTGTCGGCGGGCGCGGACCCGGCGGAGCGGACCTCGATGCGGCCGGCGCCCAGGTGGCGCAGGTAGCCGGCGGCCATCTGGGACCGGCCGGCGTTGTGGACGCAGACGAACAGGACGCTGGGCTTGTCGGACATGCGGGACCTTTCAGTGGGTGGCGATACCCAGCTCGGCGAGCAGGGTGGTGAGTTTGGCCGAGATGCGGTCGCGGACCTCGCGCACCTCGTCGACGGGGCGGCCGGCAGGATCGGGCAGATCCCAGTCCAGGTAGCGCTTCCCGGGGTACAGGGGGCAGGAGTCGCCGCACCCCATCGTCACGACGACGTCCGCCGCACGGACCACGTCGTCGGTGAGGGGCTTGGGGAACTCGTCGCCGATGTCCAGGCCCAGCTCTGCCAGCGCCTCGACGACGGCGGGGTTGACATCCGCGGCCGGCAACGAGCCGGCCGACCGCACGTGGACCTTCCCCGGGGCCATGGCGGCCAGCAGCGCGGCAGCCATCTGGGACCGTCCCGCGTTGTGGGTGCAGACGAACAGCACCTCGGGGACGGCCTTCGGCAGGTGTCCGCGGGACTGCGCCAGGGCGGTCAGGCGTTCGCCGGCGAAGCGGACCGCCATGATCGGCACGAATGTCTTGATCCGGGCGGTGCGGTAGAGCGTCTGGAACGACTCGTGGACGTACCGGTCGACCGTCTCGCGGGCGAAGATCCCCGTGAACCGGTGGGCCAGTTCGTCGATGCCGCGCGCGAGGACGTGTTCCACGGTCCCGTCCGACGGCAGGTCCAGGTGGGCCGAGACGTGCACCTCGGGGACGCTGCCCTGGGTCAGTGCGCGGAGCTGGTCCGCCACATCGGTGAGGGCGGGGGGAGCGACCCGGTAGTAGGTCCACGTCCCTTCCCTCCGCCGGGACACAAGTCCCGCCTCGTAGAGCACCTTGAGGTGGTGGCTCAGCGTTGGTTGCGACAACTCGATCGCCTGGGTGAAGTCGCACCCGCAGGCCTCGCCCCGGGGGTCCGCCGCGATCATGGCGAGCATCCGCAGCCGGACCGGGTCAGCCAGAGCCCTGAGGGTTCCGGTCAGCGCCGCGGTTCGCTCTGAAGAGAGGGGATCGGGGAGGATGCCCGGCTCGCATATCGACATAGCTCAATATTGATGGGCATCGATATAGGAGTCAAGGGAGAGCGCGCAGGGGGCCGATTGGACACGTCGGCGAGACAGCGTCTAGAGTTATTCCTCGCGCGCACCACTAGCTCAACTGGCAGAGCAGCTGACTCTTAATCAGCGGGTTCAGGGTTCGAGTCCCTGGTGGTGTACCACTGACACGCACGGCCTTCGTCCTCACGGGCGGGGGCCGTGCGGCTTTTTCGCCGATTGCTGGAATTCCGCCACATCGTCGTCTTGACTGGACGCATGAGTGATGACCTTTACGCAGTGGACAAGCAGGCTCAGAAGCTCGCCGGCGAGAAGGGTGGCTTCCCCGCCCAGGAGCAGCAGCCCCCCGGCCTGACCCCGCCCATGGAGCCCACCCCGGACCACGGTGAGCAGACCTGGGTCGGCCGCGACCGTCTCGCCGGCCTCAAGGCCCTCATCACCGGCGGTGACTCCGGCATCGGCCGTGCGGTCGCGATCGCGTACGCCCGCGAGGGGGCCGACGTCGCCATCAACTACCTGCCCGAGGAACAGTCCGACGCCGAGGAGACCAAGGCGTGGGTGGAGAAGGCCGGCCGCACGTGCGTGCTGGTGCCGGGCGACCTGACGGAGGAGACCGTCGCCCGCAAGATCGTCGACGACGCCGCCGCCGGCATGGGCGGTCTCGACATCGTCGTCAACAACGCCGGGTTCCAGTGGGCCCGCCGCGATAGCGGCCTCGCCGACGTGAAGACCTCCGACATGGACCGCGTGTTCAAGACCAACCTCTACGCGTTGTTCTGGGTGAGCCAGCAGGCGCTGAAGTACCTGGGCAAGGGCTCGAGCATCATCAACGTGAGCTCCATCCAGGCCTACGACCCCTCAGAGCCGCTGATCGACTACGCGGCGACGAAGGCCGCCATCAACAACTTCACGGTCAACCTGGCTGCGGACCTGGGCTCGAAGGGCATCCGGGTCAATGCGGTCGCGCCTGGCCCCATCTGGACGCCGCTGCAGCCGGCGACCAAGCCGGGCGACGGCATGCCCTCGTTCGGCGGCGACACGCCGCTCGGCCGCGCCGGACAGCCGGCCGAACTGGCCGGGGCGTTCGTGTTCCTGGCGAGCCCGGCGGAGGCGTCGTACGTGAGCGGTACCGTCGTCGGCGTGACGGGCGGGCGGCCGGTGTTCTGACCCTCGCGTCTAGCTGAGCAGTTCGAGGACGGCTCTCTCCAGGCCCGCCTGCCGGGCACGGGGGGAGCCGTACCTGCGCCGCGTGGCCTCGCCGATGGTGAGGCCGGCGTCGTAGGCGTCGAGGACGCGCGGGTCGATGTAGGAGGAGCGCGCCACCGTCGGCGTGTTCCCCAGGTAGCCCGCGACCTCCACGACGGCGGCGCGGATCGCGCGCTTGCGGGAGGCGGCGGTGTCGCCCGGCTCGTCGGAGTCGGCGAGGGCCGCGGCGGCGATGACCGTCGCGTGCCAGGTGCGGAAGTCCTTGGCCGTGATGGCGCCGTCGAACAGGTCGCGCAGGTAGCCGTTGACCGCCGCGCTGGTCAGGTCGCGCCAGCTGTCGCCGTCGCGGAAGGCCAGGAGTCGCGGGCTGTCGTCGCGCCGCCGCCGGAGCTTCTCGAGGACCGCGACGGCCGACGGGTCGTCGACCTCCACCGTGTGCTCCACGCCGGACTTGCCGGTGAACCGGAACACCATGACGTCGCCGCGCCGCCGGACGTGTCGGCGCTCGAGCGTCGTCAACCCGAACGATCCGTGCGCGTCGCTGTAGGCGTCGTTGCCGATGCGGAAGTACCCGACGTCCAGGAGCCGGGCGGCGCACGCGGCGGTGCGCTCCATGGGCAGGCCATCGGCCTGGAGGTCGCGCTCGATGCGACGCCGGGCGGTCGGGAGGTGCCGCGCGGCCTCGGCCACGCGGTCGAACTTCGACCGGTCCCGGCGGCGGCGCCACTCCGGGTGGTACAGGTACTGGCGGCGCCCCGCGTCGTCGGTGCCCACCGCCTGCAGGTGCCCGTTGGGGTGCGGGCAGATCCACACGTCGGTCCAGGCCGGAGGGATGGCGAGGGACCGAATTCGCTCGACGTCGTCGGGCGGCACCGGACGGCCGTCGGCGTCGCGGTAGCTGAAACCCTTGCCGTGACGGCGGCGGGTGAGCCCCGGCGAGCGGGGGTCCGCGCGGCGCAGACGCATCATGGGCGGAATGCTAGAACGCCGACGGGGCCCTGACCAGAGTGCGAGTTCATCGGCCCAAACGGCGCCGGCAAGTCGACGTCCATCAGAACCTGCTCGGGCTCATCCACCCCACCAGCGGCACCGCGACCGTCTTCGGCAAGGACATCACGACCTCCGGCCTCGAGATCCGCCAACAGGTCGGCTACCTGCCGTCCGAGGTCTTCTACTACGACGACAACGTGGGGGCCGCGATCGCCACGACGTATCGAGCGTTCGCCGCCCGCGACCTCGCGGTGTGAGGAGGGGCAGACGCAGAAAACCCGCCCCGGGACTCAGGCCGGGACGGGTTTCCGCCGGGGTGAGTAACGGGACTTGAACCCGCGACTTCCTGGACCACAACCAGGTGCTCTACCAGCTGAGCTATACCCACCATGACGTCGCCCTCAAGCGACTGGGAAACAATAGCGTACGCGCCGACGGTGAGGGAAATTCACCGGGCGGTGGCGTCGCCGTTTCCCGTGACGGTGCCGTGGTGGCGCGCGCTGATCTCCCGCAGCTGGGCGGTGGTGAGTCCCGGCGGGGGGAGGAAGACGGCCTCGCGGTAGTAGCGCAGCTCCTCGATGGACTCCTGGATGTCGGACAGCGCGCGGTGCGTGCCGGACTTGGTGGGGGCCTGGTAGAGGGCCTTGGGATACCAGCGCCGGGCCAGCTCCTTGACCGACGACACGTCGACGTTGCGGTAGTGCACCCAGCTCTCGAACTCCGGCATGTCGCGCGCCAGGAAGGCCCGGTCGGTCCCGATCGTGTTGCCCGCGAGCGGGGCCTTCCTCTCCACCGGGACGAGGGACCGGACGTAGTCCATCACCTGGTCCGTCGCCTCCGCCATGGTCATCCCCTCATGCAGGACGTCGAGCAGGCCGGACCGGGTGTGCATGTCGCGGACGAAGTCGTCCATCTGCGCGAGCTGCTCGTCGGTGGGGCGGATGAGCAGGTCGACGCCCTCGCCGAGGACGTTGAGGTCACCGTCGGTGACGAGGACGGCCACCTCGATCAGCGCGTCGACCGCCAGATTCAGGCCGGTCATCTCGCAGTCCACCCACACCAGGTTCTCACTCATGGTGCCCAATCTAGGGGTGAGACGGCGGCGCCGCCCAACCGCCGCCGGCGGCTCGCGACCCCGCGGCCGACGTCGGTACACTGGGCGATCGTCGGCCCCTGTAGCTCAGCGGATAGAGCATCTGACTTCTAATCAGCCGGTCGCAGGTTCGAGTCCTGCCTGGGGCGCCGCGGACGGATCTCCTCCTCAGGCGAGGGACCAGTTCGCCAGCTCGACGAAATCGAACCACCCCAGCTCCGGGCGCATCGTCACCGACATGAGGTGTGCCGTCTCCACCCGCATCGTCCCCACCTCGGGGGAGCCCTCCAGCCGGGCTCGGATCTCCCGGTCCGGCACGTCGCCGGTGGCGTAGGCGAGGGTCACGTGCGGGGCGTACGGCCGGTCGGGCATGGTGCCGCCGAAGGTGCCGAGCGCGGCGCGCCGCACCCCGTCGACGAGCGCCTCCCACCCCGGCGTCGACTCGCCGACGCATTCGACCGCGCGCTCGTGCACCTGCGGGGGCCCGACCCTGAGGTCGAAGGCCGGCACCCCGGCGAGTTCGACGGTCAGCGCGTCGGCGAGCCGGGTGATCTCCCGGTTGCCGATCTCGTCGTACTGCGCGAGGCGGTTGACGGTGAAGTGCAGCCATGCCCGCGGCATGACGGGGAGATCCGGCACGCCGTCGAGCCGCGACTGGAGGTCCGCCAGGCGGTCCGTGACGTCCTCGTCGGGGACGACGTAGACGTGCAGCGACCCGTCGAGCCGGTCCCAGGTGGTCGTGGCGTCGAAGAAGCTCTCCATGCGCACACCCTAGGCGAGACCGCCTCGCCGCGACGGCCTGACGGTACGCTGGGCGCCATCATGACGACAGCGGAGATGGCCACGCGGCGACGACGGCTCAACGCCCTGCCCGTGGCCCGCACCGGGCCCTGGTACCGGCGCATGGTGGCCAGCCCCGTGTTCTGGCTCGCGCTGGTCATCGTTCCGGCCTCCGTGTACTTCCTCATCGCTCAGTACTGGATCCTGCACCCGCCGCAGACGTTCCCCGACGGGACCGAGACGCTGGGCATCACCGACGAGGCGTTCCGCCGGGCCGCGTTCTGGGCGATGTGGACCGCGCTGGCGTACTCGGCGCTGTTCATCTGGCTGGACCGCTTCCGGGCGCAGCAGCCCGTCGTGTGGGTGCTGACCTTCCTGTGGGGCGCCGCGGTCAGCACCTGGGTGTCGCTGCACGTGAACTCGTGGGCGGCCGAGATGATGGCCACCACGGAGGCGAACTCGGACACGGGGTCGCGCGCGGCGGTCTTCTCCGCGCCGTTCATCGAGGAGCTGGCGAAGGCGACGATCCTCGTCTTGCTGGTGATCCTCATGCGGGGGCGGATCGTGTCGCGGCTGTCCATGGTGGCGTTGGCGGGACTGTCGGCCGTCGGCTTCGCCTTCGTCGAAAACATCATCTACTACGCCCGCGTCTGGATGCAGGCCACGCATGACATCTCGATCGCCGACCCCGACGCCACCATGATGGAACTGGTGCTGCTGCGCGGCGTCTACACCTCCTTCGGGCATCCGCTCTTCACGCTCATGACGGCCTCAGGGCTGGTGATCGGGCTCGGGGCGCGCAGCCGACTGGTGCGGGTCCTGGCGCCGCTGGCCGGATTCCTGCTGGCCTGCGCGGGCCACATGCTCTTCAACGGCCTGGCGTCGACCAACCCGATGGACCAGCTGCAGCGGGCCTGGTACCTCGCCCTGGGCCTGGTCGGGGTCATCGTCATCTCCCTGATCGTCAGCGTCGTCGGCAACGGGCAGCTCATCCGGGCCCGCCTGACCGACTACCAGCGCGCCGGGTGGCTCAGCGAGCGCGACGTCGTCGTGTTCGGCGGCCCGCTGCGCCGAGTGAAGCTGCTGTGGTTCGCACTGTTCCGCGGCCCCCGCGTGTGGTGGCGCACCGCGACACTCCTGCGCCGCGTGACGGAGCTGGCGTACCTGCGCGACGCCATGACGCGCGGCACCGTCGACCAGACCGGCGACGAGCGCGCCCGTGAGCTCATCCACGACATCGACGGGCTGCGCGGCCGTGCCCTCACCGACACCGAGGGCCTCCGGCTCATCGAGCGTTGGCCGCTCCGCCGACGGCCCCTGCCCGACGGCGCGAACCCCGGCCCACTGACGTCCGACTACCCACCGCCACAGACGCCCGGCCCGGCCGGCGTCGGAGGGAACTGGCCGAGATGAGCGGAGCCCAGAACCTCGCCGCCGCGTTCCGGCAGCTCGACGACGCGCTGACCACCGCCCAATTCCCGCTCCCGCTCTACGGCGCGGATCGCCTCCGGACCCTCACCGTCACCCTCGGTCAGCAGCTGCGCGACCACCTCATGCCACGCGCCGACCGCCTCGACGCGCCGCTGCTCGCCGTCGTCGGCGGCTCGACCGGCGCCGGCAAGTCCACGCTGGTCAACTCGCTGCTGCGCGCCCAGGTCACGAGGCCCGGGGTGCTGCGGCCCACGACGAAGTCGCCGGTCCTCGTCTGCCACCCCGACGACGAGGAGTGGTTCCGCAGCGACAACGTCCTGCCCGGGCTGGTGCGGACCGACACGCAACTGCACGACTCCCGCGCCCTGCACATCGTCACCTTCCCAGACCTGCCGCCTGGCCTCGCCGTCCTCGACGCGCCCGACATCGACTCCGTCGACGACGCCAACCGGACGCTCGCCCGGCAGCTGCTCCTCGCCGCCGACCTGTGGCTGTTCGTGACGTCCGCCGCCCGCTATGCCGACGCCGTGCCGTGGGACTACCTGGCCACCGCCGCGGAGCGCAACACCGTCGTCAGCGTCGTCATCAACCGCTGCCCTCCCGGAGCCGTCGACGAGGTGGCCGGTCACCTCGCGCAGATGCTGGCCGAGCGGGGCCTCGCGGCCGCCAAGCTGTTCGCCATCGTGGAGCGGGCCCTGCCCGACGACGGGCTGCTCCCCCTGGGGGACGTCGCCGGGATCCGGCAGTGGCTGGTCGCGTTGGCGTCGCAGACCGAGGCACGCTCGCAGGTCGCGGTACAGACTCTCGCCGGCACCGTCCGCAGCCTCGACGGGGAACTCCAGGAGCTGGCCGACGGCATGCGGCGCCAGCAGGAGGCCCTGTCCGAGCTCCACGACGACGCCGCGCGCGCCCACCGCGAGGCCGCCGACGCGGTGGACCGCGCCACGGGCGACGGCACCCTGCTACGCGGCGAGATCCTCGCCCGGTGGCAGGACCTCGTCGGCACCGGTGAGTTCATGCGCTCGGTGGAGCAGCGGATCAGCGCGCTCCGCGACCGCATCTCGGGGTGGTTCACCGGCGACCAGCGCATCGAGGCCGTGGAGGTCGCCATCTCCGACGGGCTCGCGGCCGTGCTGCGGGACGCGGGCGAGCGGGCGGCCGAGGGAACGGCCGCCGCGTGGTCGCACACGCGGTGGGGGCGCGACATCCTCGCCGCCGAACCCGGCCTGGCCGTCCCGTCGCCCGGCTTCGAGCAGGCCGCGGAGGACGCCATCCGCGCGTGGCAGAGCGACGTCCTGCGCCTGGTCGAGGAGCAGGGCCGGGGCAAGCGGATGCGCGCCCGGTTCCTCGCGCTCGGCACCAACGCCGTGGGCGCCGCGCTCATGATCTACGCGTTCTCGCTCACGGGCGGGCTCATCGGCGCGGAGGTGGGGATCGCGGCCGGCGCATCAGTGCTGGCCCAGCGCCTGCTCGAGGCCGTCTTCGGCGAGGACGCGGTCCGGAGGCTCGCGCAGCAGGCCCGCGCAGAACTGTCCGCCCGCGTCGACGGCGTGCTGGCCGCGGAGTTGTCCCGGTTCACCGACGTGCTCGGCGCCCTCGCCGTCGACGACGAGGCCCCGGCCCGGATCGAGGCCTCCCGGGTGGCCCTGCGCTCCGCCGCCCGCGACGCCTTCGATGACCTGACCAAGCCCGTGGGGATGGACTGACATGGTGGGTGTCCTGGAGCGGCTCGAACGCCTGCGCGCTGCCGCCGACCTCGTCGCGGGACGCATTCCGGACGCGCTGGCCGGGAAGGTCGACGACGTCCTGGCCAGGTCGAACCGGCGCCTGGCGGTCGGTCCGCAGACCGTGGTGGCGCTCGCCGGTGCGACCGGATCGGGCAAGTCGTCGCTGTTCAACGCGCTGACCGGCACCCGCCTCGCCGAGCAGGGGCCGCGACGGCCGACGACCGCGACGACGCTGGCCGCCAGCTTCACCGCGACCAACGCCGACCTGCTGGACTTCCTCGGGGTCCCGCGGCGCCACGAGGTCGCCCCGCCCGAACCGGACATGACCGACCTCGTCCTGCTCGACCTGCCGGACCACGACTCCACCGCGACAGCGCACCGCGAGGAGGTGGACCGCCTGGTGCGGGTCGTCGACCAGTTCGTGTGGGTGCTCGACCCGCAGAAGTACGCCGACGCCGCCCTCCACCAGCGCTACCTGCGGCCCCTCGCCGAGCATCGCGAGGTGATCACCGTCGTGCTCAACCAGGCCGACCGGCTCACCGCCGTGGAACTGTCCCAGTGCCTCGCGCACATCCGGCGCCTCCTCGACGACGACGGGCTCACGGGCGTGCCGCTGCTGGCGACCAGCGCCGTGACGGGGGAGGGGGTGGCCGACCTGCGCCGGCACCTCAGCCGGCTCGCCGCCGGGAAGCGCGCCGCCTCCGCCCGGCTGGCGGCCGACGTCACGGTCCTCGCGGCCGAACTGGACCGGCACGTCGGCCCCGCCCGCGGATCGGGGGCCGACCGTCGGGTCGTCGACGACCTCACGCGCAGGCTCGCCGGCGCCGCCGGGGTCCCCGTGGTCGTCGACGCCGTCCGCGACTCCGTGCGTCACCGCGGAACGCTGGCCACCGGATGGCCGGTGGTGTCCTGGCTGGCGAAGCTGCGCCCGGACCCCCTGCAGCGCCTCGGGCTGGGCCGCCGACCCGAACTCGAGTCCCCGGGCCTCAGACACAGCTCGCTCCCGGCCCGATCGGCCGCGGCGCACTCGCAGCTGTCGAGCGCCCTGCGGGCCGTGACCGCCGAACTCGGCGAGGACCTCCCCGGACCCTGGCGCGACGCCGTCGCGGCCGGGGTGCGCGAGGCCGAGCCGACGCTCGGCGACCGCCTGGACCGCGCCATCGTCGAGACGGAGCTCCCCGCCGAGCGGTCGCCGGCGTGGTGGACTCTGGTGCGGGTGATCCAGTGGCTGCTCATCGCCGTCGTCGTGGTCGGCCTGGGCTGGCTCACCCTCAACGCCGTCCTCGGCTACTTCGGCCTGGGTGTGCTCCCGATGTTCCCGCTCGGCCCGGAGGACGGGCTGCGGGTCCCGGTGCCGACCCTCCTCGTGGCGGGCGGCGTGGTCGCGGGGCTGCTCGTGTCGGGTCTGTCGCGGCTGGTGATCTCTGCCGCGGCCGGCGCCGCCGCCCGGCGGGCGCGTAAGCGGCTGGAGTACGCCGTCGCCGAGGTGGCGGAGGAACGCGTGCTCGCCCCGGCCCGCGCGGAGGTCGCCCGGCACGACGCGGCACGTGCCGCGCTCGACCGCCTGCGCTGACCGCCGGCCCACGACTCGGGGCCCACGCGGGATAGCTGGCATACTGGCACGCGGTCCACGCTGAAAGGGAGCCTCACCTTGGCTGAGTTCATCTACACCATGCACAACGTGCGCAAGGCGGTGGGAGACAAGGTCATTCTCGACAACGTCACCCTCTCGTTCTACCCGGGCGCCAAGATCGGCGTCGTCGGGCCCAACGGCGCGGGTAAGTCCACCCTGCTCAAGCTCATGGCCGGGCTCGATCGGCCCAACAACGGCGACGCCGCGCTCGCCAAGGGCGCCAGCGTCGGGATCCTGTTGCAGGAGCCGCCGCTGACCGAGGGCAAGACGGTGCAGGAGAACGTCGAGGAGGCCGTCGCCGAGATCAAGGCGAAGATGGCCCGCTTCGAGGCCATCGGCATGGAGATGGCCGAGCCGGACGCCGACTTCGACGCGCTGATGGCCGAGATGGGGGACCTGCAGACCTTCCTGGACGCCCACGAGGCGTGGGACATCGACGCGCGCCTCGAGCAGGCCATGGACGCCCTCCAGTGCCCGCCGGCCGACGCCGTGGTGGACGTGCTGTCCGGCGGCGAGCGGCGCCGCGTGGCGCTGACGAAGCTGCTGCTGCAGCAGCCCGATCTGCTGCTGCTCGACGAGCCCACCAACCACCTCGACGCGGAGAGCGTCAACTGGCTCGAGGGCCACCTCAAGAGCTACCCCGGCGCAGTGCTCGCCGTCACGCACGACCGGTACTTCCTCGACAACGTCGCCCAGTGGATCTGCGAGGTCGACCGCGGCAAGCTGCACCCCTACGAGGGCAACTACTCGACCTACCTCGAGACCAAGCGTGCCCGCCTCCAGATCGAGGGCAAGAAGGACGCCAAGCGCGCCAAGATCCTCGAGAAGGAACTCGAGTGGGTGCGCTCGTCGCCCAAGGCACGCCAGGCGAAGAACAAGGCGCGTCTCCAGCGCTACGAAGAGCTGGCGGCCGAGGCCGAGCGCAACCGCAAGATCGACACCGCCGAGATCAACATCCCGGCCGGGCCGCGCCTCGGCAGCGTGGTGCTCGAGGTCAACAAGCTCACCAAGGGCTTCGGGGACCGCGTGCTCATCAAGGAGCTGTCGTTCACGCTTCCCCGGGCGGGCATCGTCGGCATCATCGGCCCCAACGGCGTCGGCAAGACGACGCTGTTCAAGACCATCACCGGCCAGGAGGAGCCCGACTCCGGCTCCGTGCGGATCGGCGACACCGTCTCCTTCAGCTACGTCGACCAGAACCGCTCCGGGATCGATCCGGAGGCCAACGTGTGGCAGGTCGTCTCCGACGGCCTCGACTACATCAAGGTCGGCAGCTTCGAGATGCCCTCGCGCGCGTACGTCGCGTCGTTCGGGTTCAAGGGTCCGGATCAGCAGAAGAAGGCCGGCGTTCTGTCGGGCGGCGAGCGCAACCGCCTGAACCTGGCGCTCACGCTCAAGCAGGGCGGCAACGTCCTGCTGCTCGACGAGCCCACCAACGACCTCGACGTCGAGACCCTCTCGAGCCTTGAGGACGCGCTGCTCGACTTCCCCGGCTGCGCCGTCGTGATCTCCCACGACCGGTGGTTTCTGGACCGCGTCGCCACCCACATGCTCGCCTGGGAGGGCGAGGATGAGGACGGGGTTCCGCAGTGGTTCTGGTTCGAGGGCAACTACGCGGACTACGAGGTCAACAAGGTGGAGCGCCTCGGTCCGGAGGCGGCCAGGCCGCACCGGTCGAAGCACCGCCGCCTGACCCGCTGACGCGCCCGCCGACAGCAACGCCGAGGGCCGCCCTCCCGTCTGGGGAGAGCGGCCCTCGGCGCGTCCTGCCACTAGTCGACGAGCAGCTCCAGGATCTCCGGCATCGACAGCGCGAACGGGCACTGCATGGCATCGTCGCCGGGGAGCACGGAGCAGTTGTTGTCCATGCCCTCGAACGTCGAGACCAGCCACACGACGCGCTCCCCGGCCTGCATGACCAGGGTGTCGTTGAAGACCCCGATGTCCTCGCCCTCCTTGACCGCCATCCCGAAGAAGTAGGACGCGCGGGCGGGGGAGGCGTCGACGGTCGATGCGTCGAACGGCAGCCGGGTGTCCTCCGCGATGCTCACCCGGTCCCACCCGGCCGCCGTCATGGTGGCTTCGCACTCGACGGCGGAGGTGTGGATCTGGTCGTAGCCGTCGGAGGCGGCGGCCTCGTCGGCGTAGCCGAGCACGATCGCGTAGGTGGGCAGCTCTCCTTCGATCCCGAACGAGCGGACCAGGGTGGTAGTTGGGCTGCCCCATTCGCCGCGGTCGCAGAGGCCCTTGGCGGACTCGCCCATCGCGTCGCTCTCGGACAGCACCCCCAGCAGGGGGGAGGAGCCGTACGGGTACATCTGCTCGACGGTCGGCACGTTGGCCCAGGTCGGCGGGTCCACGGGGGCCACCGTCGGCTGGGGCGCGGTGCTGGGTGTGGGCTCCACGCTCGGCTCGGGGGAAGGGCTGTCGGTCTCGGTGGTCGGCGCCGGGGAGGGGACCGCGGTGTTGGCCCATTGAGGACCGCGGAGCCCGTCCATGTAGGGCGCGACGGCCCACACGCCTGTGCCGACGACGGCGGCGATCGCCGCGGCGGCAAAGCCGGTGGCGACCCGGCGGACGGTGCGGCGGCGATCGCCGCGGCGACGGATCTCGTGGGCGGGGAGCATGGGGACCTCCTTGGCTTCGGCGGCCAGATCATCGAGGGGGCGGATCGGCTCAGGCATGACGGGCCTCCATATCGGTGGAGAGGAGACGGGCGAGGGCGTGGCGGCCTCGGGCGAGGCGAGCCTTGACGGTTCCGGCGGGGGAGCCGACCTCGTCGGCGATCTCGCCGACGGACAGGTCGCACAGGTGGTAGAGCACGATGGCCCGCCGTTGTGGTTCGGGGAGTTGGGCGAGGGCTCGGGCGAGCGCGACGCGCTCGATACCCGGTTCCTCGGGGGTCGGCATCGGTTGGAGCGCGCGATCGGGCGGGCGCAGCGCCCGCGTGGCCCGACGCCAGCGGCTCACCGCGAGCCGGTAGGCCGTCGTGCGGACCCACGCCTCCGGGCTTTGGGTGATGTCGAGTTTCTTCCGACGGTCCCAGGCCCGGATGAACGCCTCCCGGACGCAGTCCTGCGCCTCGGTGAGGTTGCCGCACATCGCGTAGACCTGGCCGACGAGTCGGGTGAACGAGTTCGCGTAGAACCGGTCGAACTGTGCCTCGTCCACTGCGGTGTCCTTTGCTGCTCGGGTGGTGTTCTGACACCCTTCATACGCCCGCATGGCGCCGTGCGGTTGCATGCGCGCCACACGCGTTTTCCGGTGGCGTGACACAACTCACAGCAGCCGGACGAATCGCCCCGATTCGGGGCCAAGAGACGCGACTGCTGTGAGGTTCGTCACGCCCCGCGCCGCTCGGCCTCGCGCAGGATGCGGCGCAGCGCCTCGGGCATGCCCGGCAGTGTCTCGGCCGTGAAGCGCAACACCCGCCAGCCCGCCAACTGCAGTTCGACGTCCCGCCGCCGGTCGGAGTGGAAGGTGGCGGGGTCGGAGTGGTAGCTGAAGCCGTCCACCTCGACGGCGACCCGCCACCGGAGGAAGGCGATGTCCAGGTAGACGACTCCCGACGGCAGCGTCAGGCGGTGGTTGGCGCGCCACCCGGTGAACCCGGCGCGGCGGAGGATCTGGTGAGCCTGGCGCTCCAGGTGCGACCACGGCTCGTCCCGGGAGATTCGCAGGTGCCGCAGGCACTCCGGGTTGCCGGGTCGGCCTGGCGTTGATCGCAGCGCGTCGTGGAGCGCCGCGATCGACGTGGCGCGCCGGCGCAGCGCCTCGTCGATGCACGTAGGCCCAAGCCGGGGGATGAGCTGGAGAACGCTCAAGGACGGGTACACCACCCGGTGCCCCTCCACCTCGAGGATGAGATCGGCCGGGATCTCCCACCTGTGCACGTCATAGCCCGGATATGTCGCCATCTGGCGGCGGGTGGAAGCGCTGACGGAATCATCGCGGAACTCCGGCCACCACGTCACCCGGGCGGCCGTGGCGCCGGTGAGTACCGCGTCGGGGTCCCAGAGCCGCAGCGCGGCGACCCGCGACAGGAACGAGTCATCCGCCCCGTAGACGCCGGGGAGCAGGCGCATCAGCTCTCCACGCGCGACGGCCCGGCGAATGCGCTCTCGGAGCTCGCGGTGAGTGCCGGCATGGATGGCCCCCACCGTGGCGAGGAGGTGACTGAGACGCTCGTCCATGGGGACATTGCACGCTCGACAGTGGGTCGCGGACGAGGGGTACCGAGCAGTTGTGGATAACCCCGTGACACAACTCACAGCAGCCGGTCGAACGCCCCCCATTTCGGGGCTCGTGACGCGACTGGTGTGAGATACGTCACGCCGGCGGTCAGTGGGTGGCGAGCAACTCCGCCAGCGACATCGACGCACGACCCGCCAGCGACGTCAGCTGCGTCTGGCAGCTGAAGCCGTCGGCCAGCACGATGGCGTCCGGATGCGCCGCGACGGCGGGCCCCAGGTCGTGCTCGAACACCGCCACGCTCACGTCGTGATGCCCGCGTTCGACCCCGAAGTTGCCGGCCAGCCCGCAGCAGCCGCCGACGGCGACGAGCGTCGCGCCGGTCGACTCCAGGATCGCCCGGTCCTTCGCCCAGCCGATCACGGACGCATGGTGGCAGTGCGGCTGAGCCACGATCGTGTGGCCGGTGAGGTCCGGTGCCACGAAGTCTGGGTCCTTGGACAGGAACTCGGCCAGGGTGAGGACGGCGCCGTCGAGAGCTCGGACGTTGGCGTCGTCGGGCAGGAGCTCGGGGGCGTCACTGCGCCACACCGCGGTGCAGGAGGGCTCCACCCCGACGATCGGGATCCCGTCGCGCACGTAGGGCGCCAGCACGGCCGCCGCCCCGGTCAGCTGGCGGCGGGCGCCGTCGAGCTGTCCCGTGGAGATCCAGGTGAGGCCGCAGCAGGCGTCGTCGCTCAGCACCTCCGGGTCGTAGCCCAGCCGGACGAGCACCTGGACCATGGCGGCGAAGGAGGTGGACTCGAAGCAGTCGGAGAACGAGTCGACCCAGATCAGCACGCGGCCCTTCGCGCCGGAGCCAGGGAGGTCTGCCGCACGGAAGCGGGCTCGGGCGCTGCGGTTCGCGAAGCGCGGGATCTGCCGCCGGGCGTCGACGCCAGCGCCCCACCGCAGCAGCCGGCCCAGGACCGGCGCGGAGCCGATGACGTTGATGAGCGATCCGAGGCCGGGGACCGCGGTGATGAGCCGGCCCCAGCGCGGCAGCCATCCCAGGGCGTAGTGGTTGCGGGGCCGGAGGCGGCCCTTGTAGCGCTCGTGCGTGACGCGTGCCTTGTAGGCGGCCATGTCGATGCCGGTGGGGCAGTCGCGGGCGCAGCCTTTGCATGACAGGCACAGGTCGAGCGCCGCGTGCACCTCCGGGGAGCGCCAGCCTTCCGAGATCAGGGAGCCGTTGACCATCTCCTGCAGTGCGCGGGCCCGGCCGCGCGTCGAGTCCTTCTCCTCGCGGGTGGCCTGGAAGCTCGGGCACATCACGCCGCCGGCGGACGTGGTGTTCGCGAGGCACTTGCCCACGCCACTGCACTGGTGGACGGCCTCCACGAACTCGGGATCGGTGAGGTTCAGCGGGGAGCGGCTCGCCGCGATCATCCTGAGGTCCTGCTCGACCGGGGCCGGGTCGACGAGCACGCCGGGGTTGAGGAGGTTGCGCGGGTCGAAGAGGTGCTTGACGCTGGCGAAGAGGTCCAGCGCGGCCTGAGAGTACATGTGGGGGAGCAGCGCCGAGCGCGCCCGGCCGTCGCCGTGCTCGCCGGACATGGACCCCCCGAAGCCGGCGACGAGCCGGGCCGCGTCTTCGACGAACGCCTTGTAGCGCGCCGCGCCGTCGGGCTCGTCGAGGGGGAAGTCGATGCGGCAGTGGACGCAGCCGTCGCCGAAGTGTCCGTAGGGCAGGCCGTGCAGCCCGTAGCGCTCCAGCAGGTCGTCGAAGGCGCGCAGGTAGGAGCCGAGGTGCTCGGGCGGCACCGCCGCGTCTTCCCAGCCGCCGTACGCGGGCTTGTCGAGGCTGACGCCCGCCAGGCCGGCGCCGTCGGCGCGGATCTTCCACAGCTGGGCCGCGCGCGCGGTGTCGTCGACGACCCAGCCCTCGGTGGCGCGTGCCGCCGCGACCAGCGCGTCGGCCCGGCCGCGGACCTCGGCGGCGTCGTCGCCCACGACCTCGAGGAACATCCAGCCGTCGCCCGCGGGGAGGGTGGGAACGGACGCGGCGCCGAACTTCGCCGTCACGACGTCGACGATGCGTCGGTCGAGCCCCTCGCAGGCGGTGGGCCGGAACTGGAGCAGGTTGGCGATGTCGTCACCGGCGTCGGCCATCGTCGGGTAGCCGAGCGCGACCATCGTGCGCTGGGGGGCGTCGGCTACCAGCCGGACCGTGGCCCGCAGGATGACGCCGAGCGTCCCCTCGGTGCCGGCGAAGAACTTCGGCAGGTCGAAACGCTGTTCGGGCAGCAGGTGCTCCAGCGAGTAACCGGACACCTGTCGAGTGAAGCGGCCGAACTCCGTGCGGATGACCCCAAGGTTGGCCGCGACCAGGGATCGCAGCTCTGGATGGTCGTCGACGCCGAGGGTCATGAGCTCGCCGGTGCCGGTGATGACGTCGAGCGACACGACGTTGTCGGCCATCCGGCCATAGCCCAGGGCGCGGGGGCCGCAGGCGTTGTTGCCGATCATGCCGCCGACGGTGCAGCGGTTCGACGTCGACGGGTCCGGCCCGAGCCGCAGCCCATGGGGGCGGGCCGCCGCCTGCAACTGCTCCTGCACGACACCCGGGTCGATGACGGCCGTGCGGGCGACGCCGTCGATCGCGTGGATGTGGTGGAGGTGCCGGGCGACGTCGATGACCAGGCCGGGGCCGACGGCGTTACCGGCGCAGGACGTGCCGGCGCCGCGGGCGGTGATGGGGGTGCCGGTGTCGAGGGCGGCACGCACCAGGGTGACGAGCTCGTCGGTGGTCCGCGGGTAGGCCACGGCCTGCGGCTCGACGCGGTAGAGCGAGGCATCGCTCGAATACAGGGCGCGGGTAAGTGTCGAGGTGTCGACGATCTCCGCGAGGTCCCCGAGTCGGGCGAGCAGCTGTGCGTGGGGCGCGGTGGTGGTCGTCACCCGCCCTAGTCTGCCACCGCCAGCACCGCCGCCATCGCCCGCCCAAGCGCCGCGTAGTCCTCGGGCGCGATGGCGTCGACGAAGACGCGGCGCACCGAGTCCACGTGGGCGGGAGCGGCCCGCTTCAGCAGTTCGTATCCCGACTCCGTCATCACCGCCTGGACGCCGCGACCATCGGACGCGCACGACACACGGGTCACGTAGCCCGCCTGCTCCATGCGCTTGATAGTGTGCGTCAGGCGGGAGCGGGAGTGGCCGACGGAGGCCGCCAACTCGCCCATGCGGATGGTGTGGTCGGGCGACTCGGAGAGCCGCACGAGTAGCTCGTACTCCGCCAGGCTCAGGCCGAACTGGTTGAGCGCCTCGTCGAGGTACTCGTCGATATGCGTCTTGGCCAGCAGGTAGCTGCGCCAGACGCGCTGTTGGCTCTCGGTGAGCCAGCCGTGCACTGGTTCGGACATGTCGCCAGTCTAGCAGATTGTTTACCATTCAAGTATTTCGGTGGGTGTCCGCGTGCGATCCCTACCCTCGGAGGCGTGGACGCGGATAGGCTGGGCCAAACGTCGAGAAGGGACCCGCACTGTGGGCATTAGGGAAGAGATCCTGGAAAAGGCGGCTGACAACGTCGGTCACATGTTCAGGCGGCGCGTCGAGGCGACGCCGGACAAGTTGGCCTTCATGTACCCGGAGGCGTCCGCCGACGGCCCCACCGCCTGGGCGAAGATGACCTGGCGCGAGACGGGCGACGTCGTCGACCGGCTGGCGGCCGGGCTGCTGGCGCGCGGCCTGACCGACGAGCAGCGCGTGGCGATCTGCTCCAACACCCGCATCGAGTGGATCCTCACCGACCTCGCCATCGCGCTGGCCGCCGGCGCGACGACGACCGTCTACCCCAACACGCAGGCCGGTGACCTGCACTTCATCGTCAAGGACTCCGGCTCCGTGATCTTCGTCGCCGAGGACGCGCAGCAGGTGGCGAAGATCACCGACACTCCCGAATTCGACGACCAGATCCACACCATCGTCGTGTTCGACACCACGGGCCTCACCCTCGACGACCGGATCATCTCGTTCCAGCACCTCAAGGACGCCGGCGAACGCTACCTGGAAGAGCATCCGGACGCCGTCGACAAGGCCATCGCGCGGACGTCGCGGGACTCACTGTCGACGCTGATCTACACCTCGGGCACGACCGGGCGCCCCAAGGGCGTGCGGCTCAACCACATCTCCTGGGTGTACGAGGGCGCCGCCACCAAGTACCTCGACATCATCGGTCCCGACGAGCTGCAGTACCTCTGGCTGCCGCTCAGTCACGTGTTCGGCAAGGCGCTCATCGCGGTCCAGCTCGACTACGGCTTCGCGTCAGCCGTCGACGGCCGCATCGACAAGATCGTCGAGAACCTCGGCGTGGTGAAGCCGTCGTTCATGTGCGGGGCGCCGCGGATCTTCGAGAAGGTGCGCGCCGCCGTCATGACCGGCTCCACCGGCCTGAAGGGCAAGATCGCCCGCTGGGCGTTCTCGGTGGGCTACAAGTCGATCGACGACCGCCTCGCCGGTCGCCCGCTCACCGGCGCGCTGGCGGTCCAGTACAAGATCGCGGACAAGCTCGTCTTCTCCAAGCTCAAGGAGAAGCTGGGCGGCAACATCAAGTTCATGATCTCGGGGGCGGCGAAGCTCTCGCCGCAGGTCCAGCAGTGGTTCTACGGGGCCGGGATCCTGATCGTGGAGGGCTACGGGGCCACCGAGACCAGCGCGATCGCCGGCGTCGACCTCCCGCGGGACCCCCACTTCGGGACCATCGGCCCGATCCTCCCCGGCATCGAGGCGAAGCTGGCCGACGACGGCGAACTGCTCCTGCGCGGCCCGATCATCACCCCCGGCTACCACAACCTGCCAGACGAGACGGCCGAGGCCATCGACTCCGACGGCTGGTACCACACGGGCGACATCGCCGAGATCCTCCCGTCGGGGCACCTGCGCATCACCGACCGGAAGAAGGACCTGTTCAAGACCTCCGGCGGCAAGTTCGTCGCCCCGCAGAAGGTCGAGAGCGCCATCCAGGCCAACATTCCGTACGTGGCACAGTCGATCGCGATCGGCGAGGGCCGCAAGTACGTCTCCGCGCTGGTGGTCCTCGACCCGGTCCTCCTGCAGAAGTGGGCCGACAAACACGATCTCGGGAACCTCAGCTACGCCGAACTGTCGCAGCGCCCCGAGATCCGGGCGTCGATCGAGCGCTGGATGCAGCGCGTCAACGGCAAGCTCGAGCGCTGGGAGACCGTCAAGCAGTTCGCGATCCTCGATCACGAACTCACCGTCGACAACTCCGGCGTCACGCCCAACATGAAGATCCGGCGCTCGATCGTCACCGAGAAGTACGCGGATCTGGTGAACTCACTGTACCCGCAGGGAGACTGAGTGTTCGACGTCGTCTGCCCCCTGCGCTGGTCGGACCTCGACGCGCAGGGGCACGTCAACAACGCCGTCATCGTCGACTACCTGCAGGAAGCC
This sequence comes from Tessaracoccus lapidicaptus, assembly GCF_001693815.1. Lineage (GTDB taxonomy): Bacteria > Actinomycetota > Actinomycetes > Propionibacteriales > Propionibacteriaceae > Arachnia > Arachnia lapidicapta. The sequence continues at coordinate 332,259 of NZ_MBQD01000011.1, forward strand.
CGCGTCGCGTTCCTGCGCAGCGGGCCGGCGTCGGACCTGCTGGACAGCGGAGTCGTCGTCGTGTCGCACCAGGTGGAGTACCAGCGCGCGATCGACTACTCGGACGACGGCGTCCACGTCACGCTCGGAGTCGCGGAGCTGGGCGCGGCCCGGATCTTGCTCGCCTACGAGATCCGGCAGGCGGGGGAGCCGGCGGTGCGCGCCCGCACCCTGCTGTGCCCGTTCGACTTCGACGCGCAGTCGCCGACCCGGCTGCTCCCGGCCTATCGGGGGTTCCTGGCCGGTCACCGCATGACGGCCGAGCCGCTGCGGGAGGTCGCCGTGCCGGCCCTCGACGGGCGGGGGACCAGGGTCCCGCTGCCCGTGCGGTGGACGGACCTCGACGCCTACGGGCACGTGAACAACGCCAAGGTGTTCGACTACGTGCAGCAGGCCCGCATCACGGCCACCACGAAGTGGGATCCGACGATGGCGCGGGCGGGGTCGCGGGAGAGTCGCCACCTGTGGCTCGTTGCGCGGCAGGACGTCGACTACCTGGCTCAGATGGACCACCGCATGGACCCCTACGAGGTGCTGGTCGCGCCGGTGGCGATCGGGTCGTCGTCGATCACCCTGGCGACGGAGATCATCGACCCGGTCAGTGGCGCCGTGGCCGTGCGCGGGCGCACGGTGTTGGTGTGTGCCGATCTCGACGGCAGGAAGACGCCGCTCGACGACGTCACGCGAACCCGACTCGAGGGCCACCTCGTCCGGCCGGTTCCGTGAGCCTGCCGGGCAGAAGCGGTTCGCTGAGGTCGCGGCGCCCCGTTCGCTGAGGTCGCGGCGCCCCGTTCGCTGAGGTCGCGCCAGTCTCGTTGGCTGGAGGTCGCGCCAGTCTCGTTGGCTGAGGTCGCGCCCGGTGCGCAGCACCCGGGCGAGTCTCGAAGCCGACGCCTTCCCGTTCGCTGAGGTCGCGCCCGACGGCGGAGCCGTCCGGGCGAGTCTCGAAGCCGACGCCGCAGGCGTCGATCCCCTAACCCCATCCGCTGAAGGTGCGGGGAGCCGCGACCCGACGCCCGGGCGGCCCTCGTGGCCGGGTGTTGTGTTCGGCTGACAGTGCCGCTGAGGGCAGGTGGATCGAGGCCGCCCGAGCGTCGGTTCCCGTCTCCCCCCACTGGTTCTGCTGTGGCGTGGGCGGGTTCGGGGGCGTGCCGGTGGCGCGGCCCTGGCACGGGTTGGTCCAGGCGGGACGCCAGTTGGGTGATCCTCGGGTTGGGCATCACTGCGCGCAGCCGCCCCACCGTCCCGCCCCCTCGCGGGAATCCCCACCGACGCTGAGGTCGCGACCCCCGTTCGCTGCGGTCGAGCCTGCCTCGTTCGCTGAGGTCGCGGCCGACGGCGGAGCCGTCCGGGCGAGTCTCGAAGCCGACGCCGCAGGCGTCGATCCCCCGACCCCGTTCGCTGAGGTCGCGCCCGGTGCGTGGCACCGCGGCGAGTCTCGAAGCCGACGCCGCAGGCGTCGATCCCCCTCGGCGCAGGTCAGGTGCCGTCGCCCCAGATGGCGGCGGAGCGGCGCATGAGGTCGTCCAGATCCGGCCGGCCAGCGTCGGACAACTCCATGTCTGGCGGGTCGACTTCCGCTGGGCCGGTGTCTGGCCGGTCGTCGTCGGCGCCCGGTGGTGCCCCGGCGCGGATCTGTTGGAGTCGTAAGCGGCGGTGTTGCCGCGGGCGTCTGGCGGGATCGATATGCCGGGGTGGGGTGAACCACGGCAGCCCGGTCACCGGATCCAGATGCACCTGCCATTGGGAGGTTTCGGATTGGAGTGGGTCGGGTTCCACGAGGCGGTGGTGGTGGGGGCAGAGCAAGACGCCGTTTCCTAGCCGGGTCTCACCGCCCTGCCACCAGGGCACGATGTGATGCGCCTCGCAACACGCCGGGGTCGCCGCACAGCCGGGGAACGCGCAGCCCCCGTCCCGTTGCACCAGCGCGGCCCGCAGGCCGGGGGTGAACGTGCGGTAGGTGCGGCCCACGTCCAGCAGCCGGGATGGTCCGCCGAGGACGACGGGGATGATCCCCGCGTCGCACGCGAGGCGGCGCACTTCGCCGGCGCTCAGGCCGTCGACGTCGTCGGCACCGATCAGGCAGGCCTTCCCGAGGCCCTGCTTGAGGGTGTCGAGGTCGAGAGTGACGTGCACCTGCGGCCGATCCCCACCATGCCTGGGCAGCGTTCCGGTGTTGGCGGCTTTCTGGGTCAGCAGGACCAGCGCATCCGCCCGGCGCGCGTCGCGAGACGCGGCCTCACCGGCGGCGGTGTAGGTGGACGCGTCCGGCAGCAACGCATCCAACTGCGCGCTGAGGAGTGCCGCGTCCGCAACGGGGAGTTGTCCGGTGATGCGCATCGAGCCGTGATAGTCCGGCGCCAGCCGCAGGAACCTGCCCCGATGCGCTGCCACTTCCTCGCGCGCCAAGCGCTTCGCGTCATCCGCGTCCGATGCGTCGGGGTCGATGATCTCCACCAGCCGGGCGGCGAGGACCCGCAGTTCTGAGGGGCCCAGGGTGTTGACGTGGGCGAGGATCTCCTCCTCGCAGCGCGTCAGTTCCGCCCGGGTCAGCCGGGCGGGGAGCTTCCGCAAGCCGGCGACGATGGCGTCGGCCTGCGCCAATGAGATCGAGCCGTCGTTGAGCGCGGCGCCGATCAGCGGGAACCTGACACACAGATCCTGCGCGAGCCGCAACGATGCGGTGGCCTGCGCGGGGGTGGTGCGCACCGACTGCCGCACCCCGTCGATCACGGCCTCCGCCGCGGCGAGCTTCGCCTCATGCAGGAGATGGAGGCGTAGACCGGCGAGTTGGGCTTCGGCCTCGGTGACCGCGGTGACCAGTGTGGCGAGACGCTCTGCCGCGGCACCCGGATCCTTGTCGAGGGAGCGCGCGGCGTCCCAGAGCGCGGCGAGGTGCCGCTGCCCGAGATCCCGCAAGTCGCTCATGTGACCTATTATTGCGGGGGCCACTGACAATTTCTGATCGGCGGTTCGGTCACGTATCGACGCCTGCGGCGTCGGCTTCGAGACTCGCCCGGACGGCTCCGCCGTCGGGCGCGACCTCAGCGAACGGTGCAGGCGCGACCTCAGCGAACGGACCGCCCCCACCAGCACGACACGCCGTCGAACTCCGCCATCAACGCCCTCAACCGCCCCGAAGCCCGAGTAAGGCTGCTATCCGTGCTGCGCTCGGGGGATCGACGCCTACGGCGTCGGCTTCGAGACTCGCCCGGGTGCTTTCGCACCGGGCGCGACCTCAGCGACGGGGCGGGCTCCAACCCGGCGATCGGTGGGGTCCTCCGAGGGGGTGGGACGGTGGGGCGGCTGCGCGCAGTGATGCCCAACCCGAGGGTCGCCTGGCTGGCGTCCCGCCTAGACGAACCCGTGCCAGGGCCGCCCCACCGGCACGCCCCCGGACCCGGCCACGCCACCGCCGAAACCAGTGGGGGGAGACGGGGGGCCGACGGTCGGGCGGCCTCGATCCACCCGAACCCAGCGGCACTGTGGGCCGAACAGAACACCCGGCAACCACGGCCGCCCGAGCGTCGGATCACGGCTCCCCGCACCTTCAGCGCAGGGGGTCAAGGGATCGACGCCTACGGCGTCGGCTTCGAGACTCGCCCGGACGGCTCCGCCGTCGGGTGCGACCTCAGCGAACGGGTGGGCGCGACCTCAGCGAACGGGCAGGCGCGACCTCAGCGAACGGGCACGCGACCTCAGCGGACGGGCACGCGACCTCAGCGGACGGGTCGTGGGGTGGACACGCACACGGTCTGGCCGTAGGATGTGAACGTTCACATCGGGCCGTGTCGCCACCGAGGATGACAAGGGCCGACGATCCCAATCCCTCAGGAGAACCCCATGCAGAATCCCTTCGACGGCAAGGAGATCTGGTTCCTCACCGGATCCCAGGACCTCTACGGCCCCGAGACCCTGGAGCAGGTCGCCTCGCAGTCCGCCGAGGTCGCCGCCCTCCTCGACGGCGCCGACGCCATCCCCGTCAAGATCGTGCACCGCCCCACGCTCAAGGACCGCGACGCCATCCGCACGGAGATGCTCGCCGCCAACGCCGAGCCCGCCTGCATCGGTGTCATCACCTGGATGCACACCTTCTCGCCCGCCAAGATGTGGATCCTCGGCCTGGCGGCCCTCGACAAGCCGATGCTGCACCTGCACACGCAGGCCTCGATGGGCCTGCCGTGGGACACCATCGACATGGACTACATGAACCTCAACCAGTCCGCCCACGGCGACCGCGAGTTCGCCTACATCGCCTCGCGGCTGGGCAAGGCCCGCCGCACCGTCGTCGGCCACGCGTCGACCGCCGTCGTGCAGGAGAAGATCGGCACCTGGGCCCGCGCGGCCGCCGGCTGGGACGCGCTGCACCACACGAAGCTCGCCCGTTTCGGCGACAACATGCGCAACGTCGCCGTCACCGAGGGTGACAAGACGGAGGCCGAGCTGCGGCTGGGTGTGTCGGTCAACACGTGGGGCGTCAACGACCTCGTCGCCGCGGTGGACGCCGTCGACGACGCCGCCATCGACGCGCTGGTCACCGAGTACGAGGAGCTGTACGACGTCGTGCCCGAGCTGCGCAAGGGCGGCGACCGGCACGAGGCCCTGCGCTACGGCGCGCGGCAGGAGCTGGGCCTGCGCAGCTTCCTGGAGGCCGGCAAGTTCGGCGCGTTCACCACGAACTTCGAGGACCTTGGCGGCCTCAAGCAACTCCCGGGCCTGGCCGTGCAGCGGCTGATGGACGCCGGCTACGGCTTCGGCGCCGAGGGCGACTGGAAGACGGCCATCCTCGTGCGGCTCGCGAAGGTGATGGGTTACGGCCTGCCCGGCGGCGCGTCCCTGATGGAGGACTACTGCTACGAGATGACCCCGGGCAGGGAGAAGATCCTCGGCGCCCACATGCTCGAGGTGTGCCCCTCGCTGACCACCGCCAAGCCGAAGCTGGAGATCCACCCGCTCGGCATCGGCGACCGCGAGGACCCGGTGCGCCTGGTCTTCGACGCCGACCCGGGCCCGGCGCTCGTCGTCGCCATGGCGGACATGCGCGAGCGCTTCCGCCTCACCATGAACGTGGTGACCAACGTGGAGCCCGACGCCCCGCTGCCGAACCTGCCCGTCGCCCGCGCCGTCTGGGAGCCGGCTCCCGACTTCGCGACCTCGGCCGAGTGCTGGCTGATCTCCGGCGCCGCGCACCACACCGCGATGTCGACCGCCACCACCCGCGAGATGTGGGAGGACTTCGCCGAGATCGCCGGCATGGAGCTGGCGGTCATCGACGAGCACACCACGACGCGCGGCTTCGCGCAGGAGCGCCGTCTCGAGCAGGCCTACCATCGCCTCGTCCAGGGCGTCTGAGCCTGACATGACATCCCCGCGGGGCCGGTCGACCGGCCGGCCCCCGGGGATGATGGCGGTGGCCCGTCTGGCGGGCGTGTCCCACCAGACGGTGTCGCGGGTCCTCAACAGCCCGGAGCAGGTGCGCCCCGCGACGCGGGAGCGGGTGGAGGCCGCGATGCGCGAGCTCGGCTACAGCCGCAACCTCGCGGCCCGCGCGCTCATCACGCAGCAGACGGCGCTGCTCGGGGTCGTGTGGACCGGCGCCGGCTACGTCGGCCCGTCCAACACGGTGGCCGGCATCGAGGTCGCGGCGCGGCGCGCCGGCTACGCCACACTCGTGGCGGCGCTGGAGAACCCCTCCGACGACGAGGTTGCCGCCGTGTTCCGCGGGTTCCGGGACCGTGGTGTCGAGGGGATCGCCGTGGTGGCACCCCACGAGGCCATGGCGCGCCTGGCCCGCGAGCACTCCACCGGCATCCCGACCGTCATGGTCGCCGACATGGCGCCGGGCGAGGGCTACCGCGTCGTCTCGGTGGACCAGCGTCTCGGGGGGCGGCTGGCCACCGAGCACCTCATCGCACGGGGGTGCCGCCGGATCGAGCACATCTCCGGCCCACTGGACTGGTTCGACGCGCGCGAGCGCATGGTGGGCTGGCGCGAGGCGCTCGGCGCCGCCGACCTCCCCGTCCCGGCCGTCAGGGTGGGGGATTGGTCGGCCGAATCCGGGTACGCCACCGCCCAGGTGCTCCTCCGCGACGGCGCCCTGCCCGACGCCGTCTTCTGCGGCAACGACGCCACCGCCCTCGGCCTGTTGGCCGGGCTGCGCGACGCCGGCGTCGACGTCCCCGCGCGCATCCGGGTGGTCGGCTACGACGACTCCCTCGGGTCGGGCTACTTCACCCCTCCGCTGACGACGGTGGCGCAGCCGTTCACGGAACTGGGCGGCACGTGCGTGGACGTCCTGGTCGCGGCCATCCACGGCGACGAGCCGGGGCGGAAGCACCTCCCACCCCGGCTCGTCGTCCGCGCCAGCTCCTAGCCGGCGGCCAGCCCTCAGCCGGCAGCCAGCTCGGCCACCTGCGCGTCGGTGAGCACGTCGTCGTAGACGCGCAGCTCGTCCATCAGGCCTCGGTAGGGGAGGTCCCACCAGTTCACGCCGAGGGCGAAGACCGCGGTCGAGTCCTTGAGGACGTCCGGGAACCCCGCGCCCTCGTACACGCGCTCGCCGTCGAGCCAGGCGACGACGTCGCCCGCGTCGACGGTGAACGCGACGTGCGTCCACTCGTTCGTCGGGATCCGCCGGCCGAGATCCGCGTCGTACCAGGCGGTCCCGGACCAGAGCATGGTGTTCCCGCCGACGCCGCCGTGGCCCTCGGGCAGCAGGCTGACCCACGACTCGGTGCTCTGCGCGGCGAAGAAGCTCGTCGTGAACGCCCTGGTCTCGGCGGGGTTCAGCCACAGCGACACCGACCACGTCGGACCGTGCACCAGCCCGTCGGGGAGCCGGACGCCGGAGGCGCCGTCGAACACGGCGGCCTGGCCCGTCACGCCTTCGGCGTAGGTGATCGTCCCGCCCTGGTCGGGGATCTTCGGGCCGGTCACGGTGCCGGTGCCGGTCAGCGTCCCGGTGAGGTCGCCGTCGAAGCCATAGCTCGCGACCAGCCCGGTGCCCGAGCGGGCGGGCACGGTGACCTGGAAGGACACCTCGGCGGTGGCGTCCCCGTTCGTGATCGTCGCGGTGAGGGTGACGACGGCGTCGGCCTCGCCCCGCGCGGGACGGGTGACGTCGCCGTCGGGCGAGATCACGGCGGGCACGGAGCTGGCCCACGCGATGGTCGAGCCCTGTGTGCCCACCGTGGGCAGGAGGAGGTCTGTCGAGGTGGTGTCGGGCAGGTTCAGGTCGTCGGCGACGCGCTGCACCGCCTCGGCGGGCGGCACGAGCTCCGTGCGGACGCCCCAGAGGGCGGCCCCGCTGTCGCGCAGACCGGAGAAGGTCCAGACCCACTCGGCGCGGTTCGGGTCGAACTGTCGGGACAGTTCGGCCTCGATCACGTCGCCGTCGAGGTGGAGCAGGATGCGGCTCTGGCCGTCGCGCTCCCAGGTCCCGGTGAGCGCGCCGGTGACCTCGCCCTCCTGGGTGAGGGTCACCGCCTGGGCGCGGTGCACGTCGGTGTCGATGTCCTTGGGCGCGTGGTCGACGACGGCCCAGGTGCCGACGGCGTCGGCCCGCTTGGTGGCGTCGGAGGCCTCGCCGCCGTAGCGCAGCGGCGCCACGACGGGCCAGCCCTCGGTGTCGAGGAACATCTCGTGCACCCGCACTTGGTGCAGTTCTCCCTGGCCCGGGAAGCGGGTGTGGAAGATGAGGTAGGACTGCCCGTCGACCGTGATGGGCGAGCTGCCGCCGGAGGACACGTAGCCGATGCCGCGCCCGGTGCCGGGATCGCCCGGGACACGGGAGAACTCGTGGTTGCCCATGAGCTTCACGGCGGTGGGGGCGATCGTGGCGTCGTCGAACAGCGGCTTGGTGGGGTCGGCCTTCACTTCGGCCATGTCGCGGCCGGACATGTCGACGTAGGGCCCGTCGGGGGCGGTGGACCGGGCCACGCGCACGTTGTAACCGCCGGTGGCGTCGAGGCCGCCGTAAGTGACGTACAGGTAGTAGTAGCCGGTCTCGGCGTCGTACTGCACGGCCGGACCTTCGATGCGGGCGTGGTTGCCGCCCCACAGGTGCGTGCCGTAGCCCTGGTCGGGCAGGGGGAAGCCGGTGGCGGGGTCAAGCTCGAGGATGAAGATGCCGCCCGAGAAGCTGCCGTAGACCATCCACCACCGGCCGTCGGCGTCGGTGAAGACGTCCGGGTCGACGACGTTGGGGTGGACGGTCGCGTCGTAGACGGTGCCGTCCTCGCTCTCCTCGCCCCACATGCCGGACTTGAGGAAGATGCCCTGGTCCTCGTACGGGCCGGTCACCTTGTCAGCCACGGCGAGCCCCATCGCGGAGCGGGGGGAGTCGCCCTTGCAGGCGTTGTAGTACATGGCGAAGCGGCCGTCGGGCAGCTGCGTGACGTCAGGCGCCCAGAGGGTGTCGGACTGGGCCCACGCGAGGGCCTCCTCGAGCTCCTCGGTGACGTCGTCGAAGATCGGGTTGGCGTCGTTGACGCCCTCGGCGACCTGCTCCCAGGCGACGAGGTCGTCGCTCTTGGCCACCTGCAGGTGGGATCCGAACACGTAGTGGACGCCGTCGACCTCGATGTGGTCGGGGTCGTGCACGGTCGCGTCTGCGAACTCGGGGGCCGGGGGAGTGACGGCGGGCGGGCCGGCGTCCGCGGGCGTGGCGCCGATGAGGGCCGCCCCGACGGCCAGGGCCGCGAGGACCTTGGACCGGCGGGAGGCGGGCACGGGGATCACAACTCTGTGAAACATGGGTCAGGACTCCTGATCTGGTGGGGCGGTGGTGAGGACGGGCCATCCGTCGGGCGACCAGCCCAGCTCGCGGATCGCCAGCTGGAAGTCACCGCCCAGGGATGCGTCGTAGTAGTGGAAGGCCAGGTGGTTGCCGGAGACGGACTGGCCGCCGGGCCCGATGCGGTCGCCGTCGGTGTCGAGCAGCAGGGTGCCGCCGCCCTCGAGCAGGGGAACCCCGTCGGCGTCGAGATAGGGCCCCGACACCTGCTCGGCGCGGCCGACGTTGATGGAGTACGTGCTGTCGGTGCCCCGGCAGCACGAGTCGAAGGAGACGAACAGGTAGTACCAGCCGTCGCGATGCAGCAGGGCGGGTGCCTCGATGGCGTTGGGCGGGAACCCGCGATCGGCGATGGTGACCGGCTCCGCGCCGGCCGGCGGCTTGCCGGAGGGGAAGTCGAGCTCGATGAGCTGGATGCCTCCCCAGAAGGAGCCGAAGGCCATCCACCCCTGGCCGTCCCCGTCGATGATGACGGCCGGGTCGATCGCGTTGTAGTTGGCCGAGCCGTCGGAACTCCAGACCTCGCCCTGGTCCACCCATCCGTCGGACGGGTTCTCGGGGTCGAGGTTCGCGTTGGTCCGCAGCCCGATGGCCGAGGTGTTGGAGCCGAAGGTGGACGCGGAGTAGTAGAGGTACCAGGTGCCGTCGTGCTCGAACACCTCTGGGGCCCAGAAGTTCTCGACGCCCTGGATCTTCTCGATGGCCCAGGTGGGCTCGGTCGACGGCGTCCAGGCGTGTCCTGCGTGGGTCCACGCACGGCCGTCCGGCGAGGTGCGGACCTGGATCGCGCCGAGGCCGACGCGCAGGTCGCCGGTGGAGAACACCATCCACGGCTGGTCGCCGTCGCCGACGACGAGCCCCGGGTCGTGCGTGCGGATGTCGCCGGAGACAGGGATCTCCGTCGCGACTGCGGAGACGGACTTGTCGGCGGCGTCGGGTTGGCACCCGGTGAGGAGCAGCGCGCCGGCGAGCGCGGCCGCCCCCCACTGGGCGATCCTCATCGCGACAGCCTCACCATGCTCCAGGAGATGGCGGGCAACTCGAGCGTGAGCGTCTGCCCGTCGAGCGCGGCGCTGGTGTTGGGGCGGGGGACGACGGTGGTGTCGTCGTCGGGGCCGGCCTGCCAGCGGGGGTCGTCGTGGTTGAGGGTGACGGCCTCCGTGAGCCGGCAGCCGGCCGGGACCTCGATGGTCACGCTGACGGTGTCGGTCTCGTGGCGGTTGACCAGGAAGATGGCGCCCTCGGCCTCGTCCCACGTGGCCACCGCGTCGACGGCCTGCACCGGGCCGAACTCGGCGCTGTCGATGGTGGAGCCGTCAATGATGACGCGCAGGACGTCTCCCTTCGCGTGCGCGGCGGTCAGCGCGAACGGGTGGAAGATCGTCTGCTTCCAGACCGGTCCCTCGGGCTCGGCCATGATCGGCGCGATGACGTTGACGAGCTGGGCCTGGCTGGCCGACCACACGCGGTCGGTGTGCCGCAGCAGCGAGATGAGCAGGTTGCCCACCACGACGGCGTCGGCGACGGTGTAGTTGTCCTCCAGCAGGCGCGGTGCCACCGGCCAGTCGTCGCCCGTCGGGGGCTTCGACGGCGTGCGGTCCTGGTACCAGACGTTCCACTCGTCGAAGGAGATGCCGATGACCTTGTCGGACTTCCGGGCGGCGGCGACGGTGTCGGCGGTCGCGGCGACGGCTGCGATGAAGCGGTCCATGTCCTCGGCGGAGACGAGGAACTCCTGGAGGCCGGCCTCCTTCTCCCAGTAGTAGGCGTGCGCCGAGATCATGTCGACCTGGTCGTAGGCCTCGGTCAGCACGGTGCGCTCCCACTCGCCGAAGGTGGGCATCGACCGCGACGAGGAGCCGCAGGCGACGAGCTCCAACCCCGGGTCGATCATCCGCATGGCGCGGGCGGTCTCTGCGGCGACCCGTCCGTATTCCTCGGCGGTCTTGTGGCCGATCTGCCACGGGCCGTCCATCTCGTTGCCGAGGCACCACATCTTCACGCGGTAGGGCTCGTCCGCCCCGTTGGCACGGCGCTGCTCGGCCCAGTGCGAACCGCCCGGCACGTTGCAGTACTCGAGGACGTCGAGGGCCTCCTGCACGCCGCGGGTGCCGAGGTTGACGGCCATCATCGGTTCGATGCCCGCCTTCCCGGCCCAGGTCATGAACTCGTCGGTGCCGACGGTGTTGGGCTCCATCGAGTGCCACGCCAGGTCCAGCCGCTGCGGGCGCTGGTCGACGGGGCCGACCCCGTCCTCCCAGCGGTAGCCCGAGACGAAGTTGCCGCCGGGGTAGCGCACGGTGGACACGCCGAGCTCGCGGACGAGTTCCAGCACATCGGTGCGGAAGCCGTCCTCGTCGGCCTTCTCGTGACCCGGTTCGTAGATGCCCGTGTAGACGCATCGGCCCAGGTGCTCGACGAAGGACCCGAAGGTGCGCCGGCGGACGGGGCCCACCGTGAAGGCGGGGTTCATGACGAGACGTGCTGTGCTCATGGGGGACGGGCTCCTTCGCCGGTCGTGACTTTCATCGATGTAAATGGATGATGACATGCCCGCCCCGCGAGGTCAAGGGGGCACCGTCAAAGGCGTGCCGGGAGCGCAAAGATCACGATCTGGTCACAGGGACTTGACGTATTCATCGATTACCGTCTACAAATGTCCCAGTGAGAGTTCCAGGGTCGGAAACCTCCCGATGGCCCGCCAAGGAAGGCGGGTTCGCGGCACCGGCCCGATGACATGAAAGGGCCACCAATGTTTGGCAACTTTTCCCGCCGCTCGCTCCTCGGGGGCATCGGCGCGGCCGCGATGGCAGCCGGTCTGGCGGCCTGTGGCGGCGAGACCAGCACGGGCAGCTCGAGCTCTGCCAGCGGCTCCGCCGCCGGCGGCGCGGGCGTCGAGCTGACCTACATGTTCCGCGGCGGCGAGGACGAGCGCAAGGCCTACGACCAGGCCATCGCCGCGTTCGAGAAGCAGACCGGCGCCAAGGTCAAGGTCATCGTGACCGACGCCGACCAGTACCGCACCAAGCTGCAGGCCGCCATCACCGGCAACCAGGTACCCGACGTGTTCTACCTCGAGCAGGGTTCGGTCATGGCGTTCGCCAAGAACGGCATCGTGAAGAACATCACCCCCGACATCGAGGCCGCCGGCCTCGACATCGACCGCGTGTGGAAGTACGGCGTCGACTCCTACCGCTTCGACGGCGACCAGGTCGGCCAGGGCGACATCTACGGCCTGCCCAAGGACGTCGGCCCGTTCTCCTTCGGCTACAACAAGACCATGCTCGAGGCCGCGGGGATCCCGCTGCCCGACAAGGACAAGCCCTACACGTGGGCCGAGTTCCGCGAGGTCGCCAAGCAGCTCACCAAGGACGAGCAGTGGGGCACCGGCCTCAACGTCGTCTGGAACCTGCAGGCGTGGGTCTGGTCCAACGGCGCCGACTGGGCCGACGAGGAGCGCCGCACGGTCACCGTCGACACCCCGGAGTTCGCCGAGGCCCTGCAGGACTTCGCCGACATCCAGCTCGTCGACAAGTCCACCCCGTCGGTCGAGCAGGCACAGACCATGGACACCTACCAGCGCTGGATGCGCGGCCAGATCGGCTTCTTCCCCGTCGGACCGTGGGACGTGTCCACGTACCGCGAGCTCGACTTCGAGTGGGACCTCATCCCTTGGCCCGTGGGTAAGACCGGCGAGACCGCCACGTGGCTCGGGTCGCTCGGCATCTCCGTGTCCAACAAGACCAAGCACCCCGAGCTCGCCACCCAGCTCGCGATGTTCCTCTCCGCCGACGAGGAGACCCAGCGCAGCCTCTACAAGGCCGGCGTCCAGATCCCGAACCTGGTCGACATGGCCGAGGGCGAGTACCTCGACGACGAGCTGGCTCCGGCCAACAAGGAAGAGTTCGTCCAGATCGCCCGCGACTACGGCCGTGCGCTGCCGGCTGCGGAGACCTGGTCGCCCGAGTGGTACGACGACTTCTGGATCGACATCCAGCAGGTCCTCGACGGCAAGGTCACGGCTGCCGACTGGCTCGCCCAGATGCAGCCCCGTATGCAGCAGAAGCTGGACCAGGCCAACATGGCCGCCGGCCGCTGACCCGTATCCACTGATGGGGCGGGGCCCCTCCCGGGTCCCGCCCCTCGTCATCCGAGGACAAGCATGAGTGCCACCACGGCCCCCGCCGCCCCCGCGGCACGCGCGGCCACCGCGTCACCGCCGTCGCCGCCGCCGAAGCGCAAGTCGAAGCTGTACCGTCGCGAACACCTCGTGGCGGCCGCCTTCATCGCGCTGCCCCTGGTCGGGTTCCTGACCTTCGCGATCGGCCCGTTCCTGTACAGCATCTACGCGTCGTTCACGAACTGGAACATGCTGAGCTCGCCGACCTGGATCGGTCTGGCCAACTACCGGCAGGCGTTCGGCGACCCGTACTTCCGGACGTCGCTGTTCAACACGTTCTTCTACATGATCGGCATCCCGATCGGGCTGGCGCTCTCCCTGACGCTGGCGCTGGCCATGAACCGGCGCATGCCGGGACAGTCCTTCTTCCGCGCCATCTACTACGTGCCGGTCGTGTCGTCCCTGGCGGCGGTGTCCATCCTGTGGCAGTGGGCCTACAACGGTGACTTCGGCCTGGTGAACCAGGCGCTGGAACTGATCGGCGTCGACGGCCCGAACTGGCTCATGAACGTCTCCACGGTGAAGCCGGCGCTCATCATCATGGCGATCTGGAAGGGCCTGGGCTACTCCATGCTGCTCTACCTCGCCGCGCTGCAGAGCGTGCCGCGCTCCCTGTACGAGGCGGCTGAACTCGACGGCGCCAGCTCGATGAAGCGGTTCTGGCACATCACGCTGCCCATGGTGCAGCCGGTCACGTTCTTCCTCGTGGTCACCAACATCATCGCCGGCTCGCAGATCTTCACCGAGATCAACATCATGACCCCGACGGGCGGCCCGGAGTTCAGCTCCGCCTCGGTCGTCTGGTACATCTGGCGCCAGGCCTTCTCCAACCTCCAGATGGGGTATGCGTCCGCGATGGCCGTCCTCCTCGGGATCCTGGTGTTCCTCATCACCGCGTTCCAGTTCTGGCTGAACGCCCGCAACGCACACGAGGGGGTCGACTGACATGGCCAGCAACGCCAAGAGGCGCTACCGCACCGGCAACATCATCGTCGCGGTTCTGCTGCTCATCGGAGGCATCGTCATGGTGGCCCCGCTGCTGTGGATGATCTCCACGTCGCTGAAGACCCGCGAGGGCGTCTTCGCCCTGCCGCCGGAGTGGATCCCGCCCATCCCGCAGTGGGACAACTACGTGCGGGTGTGGACCGCGGGCCCCCTGCTGTCGGGCATCAAGAACTCGCTGATCGTGTCGCTGTCGGTCACGATCGTGGGCTCCCTCACCTCGACGCTGGCCGCCTTCGCGTTCGCGAAGCTGCGCCTGCCGGGCAAGGACTTCATCTTCCTGTTCATGCTGGCCGGGTTGATGATCCCCTTCCCGACCCTGATGATCCCGCAGTTCGTGATGTTCGCCGGCCTCGGCTGGGTCGACACCCTGCTGCCGCTCATCGTGCCCGGCCTGTTCGGCAACATCATGATGATCTTCTTCCTACGCCAGTACCTGGGCAGCGTGCCCGATTCGCTGATCGAGGCCGCGAAGATCGACGGCGCGGGCTACCTGCGGATCTTCGGCTCTGTGGTGTTGCCGCTGATCCGGCCGGCCATCGCCGCCCAGTTCATCCTGTGGTTCATGGCGGTCTGGAACGACTACCTGGCCCCGCTGATCTACCTCAACACCCCCGAGCGGCAGACGCTGCAGGTGGTCATCGCGAACTTCAACGCGAACTACGCGATCCAGACCGACTATCCGCTCATCATGGCCGCCTCGGTCATCGCGCTGATCCCCGTCTTCGTCATCTTCCTCGCGTTCCAGCGGCAGATCATCGAGTCGGTGGCGCTCACCGGAACGAAGGGCTGACGTGGAGCCGGACTACCTCACCGCCGTCTCCGACGGCACCGCGGACCCGGGGGCCTGGGGCGCGCACGACCCCACCGTCGTCGACGCCGGGGACGGGCGGTGGCTGATGTTCTCCACCGACACCGCCGTCGCGGGCGCTCCGGGTGTGGGCGTTCAGATCCGCCAGTCGCGCGACCTCGTCGAGTGGTCCTGGCTCGGGCACGCCTTCACTGGCGTGCCCAGCGAGGCCGCCGACTGGAGCGGTGCCACAGGCATCTGGGCCCCCGAGGTCGTCCGGCGCGGCCACGAGTACCGCATGTACTACTCGGCGAGCTCCTTCGGCTCTCGGACGTCCGCCATCTCCTTTGCCACGGCGCCCTCAGCCGCGGGGCCGTGGGAGCACCGGGCCGTGGTCGTCCGGACGCAGCACGAGCGGGACGTCGTCAACGCCATTGACGCGGCGGTGGTCGTCGACGCCGAGGGCGCCGACTGGCTGCTGTACGGGTCGTTCTTCGGCGGCCTGCGGATCCTCCCGCTGCGCCCCGACGGTCTGCCGGCCGAGCCGGGCGACCTCGGCACACCCGTCGTCCGCCGGGCGGCGTCGATCCACGGCGCCGTCGAGGGTGGCCACGCACTGTGGGACGCGGAGTCGGCGACCTACGCGCTGTTCTGCTCCTTCGACTCGCTCTTCGACACCTACAGCGTCCGGGTCGCCCGGGCGGGCGCCATCACGGGTCCGTACGTGGACCACGCGGGACGCGCCCTCGTCGACGACGGGGAACCGCCCGCCGAGAACGGCCTGATGATCGTGGCCGGCTACGAGGCCCCCGACGGCCGGCTCTGGCAGGCCCCCGGGCACAGCTCGCACCTCGTCACAGAGTCCGGGCGCTTCCTCGTCCACCACGTCCGCGACGGCGCCGAGCCGACCCGGCACACCGCCCACCTCCGGCGGCTGCTGTGGACCCAGACGGGATGGCCGCTGGCCAGCCCGCTGCCGTACGCCGGTCCCGCCGTCGACGACACGCCGGATCTGGCCGGCGACTGGCTGGTCTACCGGCTCGAACCGGGTCCCGATCTCATCCGACGCCCGAGCCGGCAGACGCTGGCGGCCGGCCAGCTCGACGCCCTGGCGCTGCACGGGCGCGGTAGGGTCACCGTCGACGGAAGCGACCTCGACGCCGTGCTGTTCGTCGAATCCCACGGCGTCGCGTTCGCCGGCATCGACGAGCGGAGCGTGGTGGTGTGGGGGATCAGGGCCTGAGGCGGCCGCGTCGCGCCGGATCCGACGACGGCGGCTGGTCACACGTCGCCATGCGCTGGTTGACCCGGCTCACGCAGCCGGTGGAGATCACGCTGTGCTGGGCAGTGGGTGTGCTGGCCGGCGGCGTGATCCTCGGCTGGCTGCCGGCCGGCGTGGCCGCGGGCGCGGTCCTCTCCCGGCTCGGCACCCCCGACGCGAGCGCCTCCCCCGTCGGGGAGTTCTTCCGCAGCTGGCGGCGCCACCTGTGGCGGGCAAACGCCGTCGGGTGGCCTGCCACCGTGGCGCTGCTGATCATGGCCGTCAACATCTGGGTGCTGTCGCGGGGCGGCGAACCGTGGATGCCCGTCGTCCTCGGCCTGACGCTCCTCCTGGCCGCGTGGCTGATGCTGGCCACGGGGTACCTGATGGCCCTCCTCGACCGGCCGGCGCTCAGCGGCGCCCCGGCCTCGTCCCTCTGGCGGCTGGCGCTGGCCATGCCGGCGCTGTCGCCCGGCACCTCCGCCGCGTGGGTGGTGACGGTGGCAGCACTGCTCGTGGTCGCGGTGGCCGTCCCGCCGGTCGGGCTGCTCTTCGGCCCCGGCGCGTTCGCCTGGGTGACCGGGTGGCTGACCCGGCGGGGCCTGGAGTCGGCCAGCGTCGTCGGGTCCGAGGGCTGACTCAGCCCGTCGACTCGCGCAGCACTACCTCGAAGTCGGCGTAGACCCGCTGGATGGGGCGGCGGTGCTCGGGTGCGGCGTTGGCCTCCCCGATCCGCATCTCCAGCAACTCGATCGCGCGCCGCGCGATCTCCTCGCGCCCCGGGGACACGGTGCTGAGGGTGGGGCGCGTGTAGGCGGCGTCCTCGATGTTGTCGAAGCCGATCACCGCGACGTCGCCGGGAACCTCGATCCGGTGCGCGTGGAGGCTGTGCAGGACACCCATCGCGAGCGCGTCGTTGAGGGCGAAGACGGCGTCGAACGGCTCCCCGGAGTCGATGAGCTCGTCCGTGGCCTCCGCCCCGGTGCTGCGGTGCCACAGGACGGTCGTGCGGACCAGGTTCTCGTCGACGGGGATCCCGGCCTCGGTGAGGGCCGTGCGGTAGCCCTGCTCGCGCAGCGCCGCCGAGCCGACGACCTCCCCGGGGTGGGCGCCCACGACCGCGATCCGGCGGCGGCCCGACTCGATGAGCCGGCGCGTCGCGGCCTTGGCCGCCTCCACGTTGCTCATGGTGATGTGGTCGTTGGTGGAGCCGAAGACGCGCTCGCCGAGCAGGACCAGCGGGAAGTCCACCTTGAACAGGTGGATGTCGTCCATCCCCAGCGCCAGCGGCGAGAAGATCAGCCCGTCGGTCATGAAGCGGCGCTGGCCATGCAGGACGTCGATCTCGCGGTCGCGGTCCGCGTTGGTCTGTTCGATGAGCACGCGCAGGCCCACCTTCTCCGCCTCGACGATGACCGAGTCCGCGAGTTCCGCGAAGTAGGGCAGCTTCAGCTCGGGCAGCGCCAGGCCGATGAGGCCGGTGCGCCCCTTGCGCAGGTTGCGGGCGGTGACGTTGAGCTCGTAGTCGAGCTTCTCGATGGCCTGCAGCACCTTCTTGCGGGTGCTTTCGCTGACGTGCGGGTGGGCGTTGACGACGTTGGAGACGGTCTTGGCCGAGACACCGGCGAGGAGTGCGACGTCGCGCATCGTGGCGGCCACGACCCACCTCCTGGTAAACGATGATCGTGCAGAGATGATCTTGTCACATCGCGGTCGGGGGCGCAGCGGAGGGCCGCGTCAGCCGGGCAGCGGCTGGCACGCGGGGCACCACCAGATGACGCGCTCCTGGCCCGCGCGCGGATCCGCGACGGTGTCCGCCCCGCCCAGCGTCCCGCCGCGGATCGCGGTGCCGCACCGGCGGCATGGCCTCCCCTTGCGCCCGAACACGAAGCTGGTGTGCCCCGGCCTGTGGTCGCCGGTGAACGTGCGCACCGGGCTGGTCAGGTTGCCGCGCATGACTCGGCCCACGAGGTCGACGACAGCCTCGGCGTTGAGGGCGTCCGCGCGGGTCGCGGGATGGGTGCCGAGCAGGAAGCACAGCTCGGCCCGGTACTCGTTGCCGATGCCGGCGACGATCCGCTGGTCGAGGAGCGCCTCGCCGAGGCTCCGTCCGGCCGCGGCGGCCTCGGCCAGCCGGCGCACCGCCTCGTGGCGGCCGGTTGGGGACCACCGGCCGGCCGTCGACCAGTCGTCGGCCAGCGGGTCGGGGCCCAGGTGCGCGGTGCGGGACGCGTACTCCGCGGCAGGCCAGAGCTCGATGAGCCCGAGGTCGTGGCCGACGAGCTCGACGCCGCCGCTCACCCGGATGACCACGCGCGCGGTGTGGGCGGGCAGGGACCAGCGGGTTCCCGCGGGATGGATGCGCCAGGTGCCGTCCATCCGCAGATGCGTGTGGAGGATCGTCTCGTCGCACAGCCAGAAGAGATGCTTGCCGTGCGGCCAGACGCGCCGCACCGTCGTGCCGTTGAGGGTGGCGGTGGCCAGCTGAGGGACCCGGAAGTCGGTGCGCTCGATCGTGCGGCCGACCAGCGGCTGCAGGCGGTCGGAGAGGCGCAGGACCGAGTCGCCCTCAGGCACGGCCGGCCTCCAGCGTCAGCCCCTTGGGCGAGAGGCGCGCGCCGGCCGCCCGCATCACGGCCTCCAGCCCGGAGGCGCCGGCGCGGTCGCCGTCGATCTCCTCGATGCGCAGCCGCTCCATGCGTCCCTCGGCGATGGCGGCGAGCAAGGCGCGGGTGACGAGGGTGGCCCGGTCGGCGCGCGTGTCGTCGTCGGCGAAGAGGGTGAGCACCCGGCCGCCGCGGGTGAGATGGGCCAGGCAGAGCCCGTCGGCCAGCACCACGAGGGCGCCCGCGGCCCGGGCGGGGCGGGCGCTCGGGTGCTCCGGCCAGGGCAGCACACTGCCGTACGGATTGGCGGGGTCCAGCGCGGCCAGCACGATCGCGGCCGGATGCTCGGTCCCAGAGGGCCACGCCGCCCGGTCGGGCGAGTCCGCGAAGCCGCGGACGAGTTCGAGCACCTCCCGTGTGGTGAACTGGGCGCCGCCCAGCCCCTCCACGACGTAGCCGCGCAGGACGGTCCCGGCCAGTTCCAGCTCCGAGAGGAGGCGGTAGGCGGCCGCGAATCCGCCGGGGGTCCCGTCGGCGGTCACGCCGCCGCGGGTGACGACGCCCTGGCGCTCCAGCCATGCGGAGGCGGTCGCGATCGCCGCCTCCGCCGGCGGCAGCTCCGGGTCGCGGACGCGGTACCAGCGCCCCGCGCCCGACGGCGGGGTGAGGGCGCCTCCCGCCATCAACAGCGAGCGGGACGGACGCGGGAGCCGGGCGCGCCGGCGCGGGGCCGGCCGCGGGGCGCGGTGGGCGCCGCGGGCGCTGCCGCCGATGCGGGCGCGCACGGCCGCCATCGACGCCGGCGCGATGGCACCCTCCTCCGCGGCGCGCCACAACGCCTCCGTGACCTCAGCGGTCGTCCCGCCCAGGGCCGCGTGGAGGGCCGCGAACGTGCCGTCGCCGTCGGCCAGGGCCCGGGCCACGGCCAGTGAGTCCTCCGACGGAGCGCCCTCGGCCGGGCCGAGCAGGTCCAGGTCCCCGGCGGGGACGAGCGCGATCAGCGGATCGTTGGCGCCGGCGGACCCCCGCACGCGGATCACGACCTCCGACTCCGCGAGGAGTGCGTCGAGGTGGGCGGGGGAGTAGCCCGCTAGGCGTGCGGGGAGCACGTGCGTCTCCCAGGCGCTGGCCGGCAGGACGGCCCCGGCAAGGCGTTGGAGGGTCAGGAGCACCTCGTCGGGCGTGGAGGAGGGGCGGTCGTCGAGCTGGTGACTGGCCGCGAGGAAGCGCGCGTAGGCGCTCTGCGACACGGGCTGCAGCTCACGGCGGGCGGCGGCGAGGCTGCGGGTCCGCAGCCGGCGCAGCACCTCGGGGTCGACGACCTCGGTCTCCGTGGCGCCCGGGGTGAACCGGCCGGAGGTCAGCCGCCGGCCGGCGATCTCCCGGTCGAGGATGAGGGAGACCGTCGCCACGCCGAGACCGAACGCGGCCGCGACCTCGGCGGCGGTGAACGGGCCGTGGGTGCGCGCGTAGCGGGCGACGAGCTGCGTCAGCGGGTCCCGGCCCTCCGTCGTGGCCGGCGCCGTGTGGCCGGCGGGGACGGGGACGCCGAGGGCGTCGCGCAGGAGCCCCAGGTCGGCGGCGGCGACCAGGTGCGGCTCGCCGGCCACCCGCACCACCGCGACCCGCCCCGCCACGGCGGCGATGGCCGCGTCGACGTCCGCGAGGGTCACGCGGTCCGGGAGGTCGGTGAGCGGGATCGGGCCCAGCAGGCGCGGGAGCTCGGCGAGGTCGTCGGCAGTGGCGGCGCGCCGCTCGGGCGCCGTGTGCTGCAGCTCAGCGACCACCTGGGCCACGACGTCCGGGTCGAGCAGTTCCCGGAGGTCGAGCGTGCCGAGGGCGGCGGCCAGCAACTCGGGGTCCATCGACAGCATCGCGGCGCGGCGCTCGGCCAGCGGGGTGTCGCCGTCGTACAGGAACGCCCCGGTGTAGCGGAACAGGATCGTCGCGGCGAACGGGCTGGGCTGCTCGGTCGTGACCTCGACCAGCCGCACCCCGCCGGAGCGCAGCCCGCGCATCAGCTCCACGAGGCCCGGCAGGTCGTAGACGTCCTGGGTCACCTCGCGGACCGTCTCGATGATGATGGGGAAGCGGGGGTGGTGCCGGGCCACCTCGAGCAATTGCGCGGCCCGCTGCCGCTGCTGCCACAGCGGCGCGCGGCGCCCCGGGGTCCGGCGGGGCAGGAGCAGGGCGCGGGCGGCGCACTCCCGGAACCGGCCGGCGAACAGCGCGGTGCCGCCGACCTGCTCGGTGACGATGGCGACGACCTCGTCGGGGTCGGCCAGCAGCAGCTCGGGGAGCCGGTCCGCGGCCTCGCAGTCCGGGAGACGCAGGACGACGCCGTCGTCGGAGGCCACCGGCTGGACGTCGACGCCGGCCGCCCGCGACAACGCCTCGGCCATCAACAGCGACCAGGCCCCGAGCAGGCGCCGGCCCAGCGGCGAGTGCACGACGACCCGCCAGTCGCCCAGCTCGTCGCGGAACCGCTCGATCACGACCGTCGAGTCGTCGGGCAGCGCCCCGGTGGCGGCCCGCTGCTCGGCCAGGTAGGTGGCGAGGTTGGCGGCGGTGTTGGCGTCCACATGCCCGGCGTCCAGGCGGCGGGGGTCGCGGGCGGCCTCCTTGAGGAACCTCCCGATGTCGCGGCCCAGCTCGGCGGGGCGGCCCTCGTCGTCGCCGCGCCAGAACGGCAGCCGTCCAGTGCGCCCGGGGGCGGGCGTCACGCGGACCTGGTCGCGGGTGATCTCCTGGATCTGCCAGGCCGAGGCGCCGAGGGTGAACACGTCGCCGACGCGCGACTCGTAGACCATCTCCTCGTCGAGTTCGCCCACCCGCCGGGCCCCCTGCTCGTCCCCGGCGAGGAAGACGCCGAACATGCCCCGGTCCGGGATGGTGCCGCCCGACGTCGCGGCGAGGCGCAGCGCGCCGGGCCGGGGATGGAGCCGCCCGTCGTCGCCCAGGACCAGGCGGGCCCGCAGCTCCCCGAAGTCCGCCGACGGGTACGCGCCGGTCAGGAGTTCGACGACGGAGTCCAGCAGCGCGCGGTCCAAGCCGGCGTACGGCTGGGAGCGGGTGACGGTGGCGTACCAGGCGTCGACGTCGAGGCCGGTCTCTCCCGCCGCCGCGGCGGCTGCGACGGTCTGCTGGGCCAACACGTCGAGTGGATGGCGCGGGATCCGCAGCTCCTCGATGCGGCCGGCGAGCATCTGTTCGGTGGCGACGACCGCGGGAGCCAGGTCGCCGCGGTGCAGCGGGTACACGTCCCCGACGCTGACGGCGCCCACGACGTGGCCGGCCCGGCCGATCCTCTGCAGCGCCCCGGCGACCGTCGGCGGGGCCCCCACCTGGATGACGCGGTCCACGGCGCCCATGTCGATGCCGAGCTCGAGCGAACTGGTCGCGACGACGCAGCGGAGCTCGCCGGACTTGAGCGCGCCCTCGATCTCGGCGCGCGCCTCCTTGCTGACCGACCCGTGGTGCGCGCGGGCGATCACCGCGGGCGCGCCGCGCGACACGTCGGAGGCGGCCATCATCTGGGCGGGCGGCCGGTCCGGCGTCGCCGGGAGCGTGTCCGGCGCGTGGCGGGCCGCCCAGATCTCGTTGAGCCGCGCCGTCAAGCGCTCCGCCACCCGGCGTGAATTGGTGAACACCAGCGTCGACCGGCCGCCGATGACGGCGTCGTAGACCTCCTGCTCGATGTGCGGCCACAGCGACGAGCCCGACGGGGCGTCCACGCCCAGCGTGTCGGTGCCCGGGCCCGCGAGCAGCGGGTCGACGGGCGTCTCGGCACCGGGGGCGGGGCCCGGGTCCGTGATGTCGGCCACGGGCAGCCGGACGTGCACGTCCCACTCCTTCGCCGTCGGCGGGGCGACGACGGTGACCGTGCGGTCTCCCCCCAGGAACTGGGCCACCCGCTCGATGGGCCTGACCGTCGCCGACAGCGCGACGCGCTGCACGTCGTTGCCGACGAGCGCGTCGAGCCTCTCGAGGCTGAGGGCCAGGTGGCTGCCGCGCTTGGTGCCGGCCACCGCGTGGATCTCATCGACGATGACCGTCTCGACGCCGGTCAGTGTGCTGCGGGCCGAGCTCGTGAGCATGAGGTAGAGCGATTCGGGCGTGGTGATGAGGATGTCGGGGGGCCGGCGCAGCAGCGCCGCCCGCTCCCGCGACGTCGTGTCCCCGCTGCGGACGCCGACCGTCACGTCGGCCGGCGGCAGGCCCAGCCGCTCGGCCGTCACGCGCATCCCGGTGAGGGGGGCGCGGAGGTTGCGCTCGACGTCGACCCCGAGCGCCTTGAGCGGCGACACGTACACGACGGTGGTGCCGGCCGTCCGGGGGCGCGCCGCCAGGCGGTCCAGGGCCCACAGGAACGCGGCGAGCGTCTTGCCCGATCCGGTCGGGGCGACGACGAGGGCGTGATCGCCGCGGGCGATGGCCGTCCAGGCCTCGACCTGCACCGCCGTCGGGGCGGCGAAGACGGCACGGAACCACTCGCGCGTGGGCGCGGAGAAGGCGTCGAGCGCGTCGGTCATGTGGGCCAGTGTGCCACTGCCCCCCGACGGCCCGGTGAGGGTTTCTTGGCTGTAGTCACCCACGAAAGTCACACTGGAGAATCGGTGGGGCAGGCGCGGCAGCGTGACACGGTTCCAGTCCACCCTCGGGCCGACAGGGCGGCGGCGAGTTGGGCGGCCACCGCACAGGGGCTCGTTTCGACCGCCCACCATCCGTACCGCAGAGTCACCGCGCCGAGGCGCAGCGCGTGCTCATTGTCGCGCCACATGTCTTTCGACCAGTTCGTGTGGTCACGCATGCCGTCCAATTCCACGAAGAGTCCCTCCGCGGGGTAGACGCCGTCGACTCTGCCTGAGTGTGTCCATTCCTGACGGCGAGGCACGGGAAGCCGGTGGGGCTCCAGAACCCTGGTGTGGAACCGCCACTCAAGTGCGCTCTCGATGCCGCTGTTGGCATGGCTGACAAGACGACTGAGGGTGCTCGAGTGGCGCGTAGGCCCCTTGATCCTCAGCGTCTCAAGTAGCCGTGACGGGGTAGTGCGGCGGTTCGCCAGTGCCGATGCCACGGCCGATACCGTCGTGGTCTCGTCGCTCTCGTCCGCGAGGTCGCACAAGGCCACCTCCTCGGGAGAGGTCCGGCTTGGTGCCCCGCGTCCGCGTCGATCGCCCCGCCGGAAGCGCACCTGGATAGACGCCACGTCCAGGGGACTCCGCTGTTGAAGCGTCCAGACCGTCACCCTCCCTGGAGTGTCTCGGAGGAAGCCGTGCAGGTAGCAGGCCGCGGCGCCGCTGATCGCAGCCGAGCTTCCGCCGCGCAGCACCCCCACCCACAGGGCAGCTTCGAACGTTGTTCCTTCCAGCAGATAGAGCTTGGGGGCGATGGTGATCCAGCCCTGCCGGAATCGTCGCCGAACATCAGGGCTGACCCCAGCTGCTGTGAGCTGCGCGGCGGACAGGACGCCGGCCTGACGGGCGGCGAGAGCGGTCAAGGAGTCGGGGAGTTTCTGCCGTGGGCGCATGGGGCCACCCTCCGCCGTCGGCCGTCATCGGACAAGCAGTGCGCGCTGTAGGGACGACACTTCTCCCGCTCCTGACAACACCGCCCGTTTCGCCATCCCAGTGTGAGTCTCGCGGGTGCGTACCACCACGAGACTCACACTCGACGTGGCTCAGTGGCTGTCGGTCGCCTCCACCTCGGCGCCGTCGGTGGACCAGTTGACGTGGAACGTCCCCTCGCGGTCGACGCGCCGGTAGGTGTGGGCGCCGAAGTAGTCACGCAGCCCCTGCGTCAGGGCGGCGTTCAGGCGCGGGGCGCGGGCCTGGTCGTAGTGCGCCAACGCGGCCGAGAAGCCCGGCACCGGCACGCCGCCGCGCACCGCCTCCGCCACGACGGTGCGCCACGCGTCCTGCGCGTCGGCCAGCCCCGCCGCCACCGACGGCGCCTCGAGCAGCGTGGTGAGCTGGCCCGCCGCGTACTCCGAGCGGATGCGCTCCAGCAGCTTGGCGCGGATGATGCAGCCGCCGCGCCAGATCTTGGCCACCTCGCCCACGTTGATGTCCCAGCCGTACTCGTCAGCCGCCATGCGGATCTCGTCGAGCCCCTGGGCGTACGCGACGACCTTGCTCGCCCACAGCGCCTGCCGGATCTGGTCGAGGAACCGTGCCCGGTCCTCGACGCCGATGGTCCCGGCGGGGCCGTGCAGCGCGGCTTGCGCCGCGCGCCGCAGCTCCGGCGACGACGAGATCGCGCGCGCGAACACCGACTCCGCGATCGTGTTGACCGGGGTGCCGAGCTCGAGCGCCGATTGGACCGTCCACGTGCCGGTGCCCTTCATGCCGGCGGCGTCGACGATGACCTCCACGAGCGGGCCGCCCGTGGCCGGGTCAACCTTGCGCAGCACCTCGGAGGTGATCTCGATGAGGTAGGAGTCGAGGTCGCCCTCGTTCCAGGCGGCGAAGGTGTCGGCCATCTCCTCGTGGCTGAGGCCGAGGGCCTTGAGCAGTTCGTAGGCCTCGCCGATGAACTGCATGTCGGCGTACTCGATGCCGTTGTGCACCATCTTGACGAAGTGGCCCGCGCCGTCGGTGCCGATGTAGGTGCAGCACGGCTCGCCGTCGACCTTGGCCGAGATCGACTCCAGGATGGGTCCGAGGGCCTCGTAGGACTCGGCCGACCCGCCGGGCATGATCGACGGCCCCTCGAGCGCCCCGACCTCACCGCCGGAGATGCCGGCGCCGACGAAGTGGAACCCGAGTCCGCGGAGCTTCTCCTCGCGGCGCCTGGTGTCCTCGAAGAACGCGTTGCCGCCGTCGACGACGATGTCGCCCTCGTCGAGGAGGGGGAGGAGCGAGTCGATGGTGGCGTCGGTGCCGGCGCCCGCCTTGACCATGATGATGATGCGGCGGGGGCGCTCGAGCGAGGCGACGAAGTCGGCCAGCTCCGCGGCGGGGCGGAAATCGCCCTCGTGGCCGTGCTCGGCGATCACGGCGTCCGTCTTGGCGGTGGTCCGGTTGTAGACCGCGACCCGGTGCCCGTTGCGGGCGAGGTTGCGGGCCAGGTTGGATCCCATCACCGCCATCCCGATCACGCCGACGTTGGCCAGCTGCGCCTCAGACATATCCGTCTCGTCCCTTCTTCCGCGACTCTCGTACCGCCCGAGCCTATCGGGCAGAATTGGAGGCCCCGGCCATCCCAGTGATTGGACCCGCCATGCACCTGACGACGACGCTCTGGTTCGCCACTGAGGCCGAGCGGGCCGCGGACCGCTACACCGAGATCTTCGGCGGCCCCACCCCGACGGTGCACCGCGGCCCCGACGGCAACGTCCTCGCCGTCGAGTTCACGGTCCTGGGCTGCCACTTCACGGCCATGAACGGCGCGCGGGTCGCGCCCAGCGAGGCCATCTCGTTCCAGGTGCCCTGTGACACCCAGGAACATATCGACACCTTCACCGACGCGCTGATCGGCGAGGCGGGGGAGCAGCAGGCCTGCGGGTGGCTGCGCGATGAGTTCGGCGTGTCCTGGCAGATCGTCCCGGCGGAGCTGCCGAGCCTGTTGTCACACCCCGTCTGGGGCGGTCACGTGGCGGCGGAGCTGTTGTCGATGCACCGCATCGACATCCGGCGCCTGCTCGCCGCCGGCCACGTGGAGTAGGCCGTCAGCGGGCCGGCCCACCGAGGAGGCCGCGCCCTCCGCGCACCTCGACCACCTCGTCGTCGAGGACGACCTCCACGGGGCCTCCGTCGTGGGGCAGCTCCGCGGTCAGCGACGGCGTGACCAGGCGGAGGACGTCGCCGTCGAGCTCGAGCGTCGCGGTGTCGGTCAGCTCGAGCAGCCCCTCGGGCAGCCAGGTGTAGCGCTCAGCCGTGCCCGGCTCGGCGTGCGCGTCGAGGTCCGGGTGCGGCTCGGCGAGGAGGCGGTCGCCGTCGACCCGCAGCACGTAGGGCAGCGACAGGCAGCCGGTCCAGTCCTCCCCGCGCACCTCGCGCAGCCAGGCCATCATGCACGGCCGGCCCGCGGCGTCGCGGAAGACGGTCGGGGCGTAGTAGGTGCCGTAGGTGAGGCGGCCCCAGGCGCGCGGGGTGAACCGGCCGCCCGCGAACTCGCCGACGGCGTAGCCCGCGTAGTGCAGCCTGCCGGCCTCCCACACGGAGGTGAGCATCACCCAGGAACCGTCCACCTCGATGACCTGTGGGCACTCCCACAGTGCGCCCATCCAGACCCCGTCGGTCTCGTCGCGGTGCCGGCTGAGCGCGACGCCGTCGTAGGCCCAGCTCTCGCCGTCGGTGGAGACGAAGCCGTGCATCATGGCGTGCCCGGACGCGGAGTCGGAGCCGACCATCATGCGCCACACGTCGCCGTCGCGGAGCACGAAGGGGTCGCGGAAGTCCCTGATGCCCAATCCGGCGGGCGCGGTGACGACGACGTCGCCCTTGTCCCAAGACGTCAGGGCGGTGTCGCGGGGACGCGCGGTGCGGACCGAGGCGAGTCCGAGGACGGGCTGTCGCGCGGAGGTGTAGTACGCCAGCGGGCCTAGGTCGTCCTCGACGATGCAGCCGGTCCAGATGCCGTCGTCGCCGTCGCCGGGCTGGATCGCGGGGCCCGCGTAGCGCAGGCTGAACAGGTCGTCGCCGATGGCGTGTCCCCACTCGATGCCGAGGCCCCAGTCGAGGGTCTCGGGCGCGTGCTGGTGGAACACGTGGTAGCCGTCCGCGCGGTGGATGACGCCGTGGGGGTCGTTGAGCCATCCGCGCGGGGACCGATAGTGCAGCCTCATGGAGTGAGACTAGAGCCGCCCGGGCGCTCCCGCCGGGGTGGCGGCTTCATCCGCCCCGGTTCCGCCCGCTCGCGAGGCCTGGATGAGCCTGATCCATGGCTCGACGACCGAACTCGTCGATATTCGCCTGATTCGAGCGTTGACCCTCGAAGCAGGCTCAAGCCTCTCTTCGAATCGTGGAGAGCCTGGGAGCGGTAAGACCCCATGAGAAACCTTGAACAAACCCTGGACAATCGTCGCGGCTCGACGTACTCTCGAGTCATGCCCGCCGAGGCCATCCAGAACGGCCGCGCGGCGCACCCCGGCGCCAAGATGACGCCCAAGACCATCCTCATGTCGGTGCACTGCGCCGGCTGACCCCGTCCTACCGCCGGGACTCCTACGCCCGGCGGTAGGTCTCCCGGCCGCGCAGGTACGTCGCCACCACCGGGTCCGGCAGGAGCCGGCCGTGGTAGGGGTTGTTGCGGCTGAGCGACGCCGACGCGTCGCGGTCCACCGTGCCCATCCGCTCGGGGTCCACCAGCACGAGGTTCGCCGGCTCTCCGACGGCGAGCGGTCGGCCGTGCCCAGCAAGCCGCGCGATCCGCGCGGGCGTGTGGCTCATCCGGTCCGCAACACCGGCCCAGTCCAGCCGGCCGGGCTTGACCATGGTCTCGATCACCACGGACAACGCCTGCTCAAGGCCCAGCATGCCGGGTCGGGCATCGACGAAGGCGTGGTCCTTGTCCTGGGGCGCGTGCGGGGCGTGGTCCGTGGCGACGGCGTCGATGGTGCCGTCGGCCAGCGCCGCGCGTAGCGCCTCGATGTGTTCCGAGGTGCGCAGCGGCGGGTTGACCTTGTAGACGGTGTCGTAGTCGACGAGTTCCTCGGTGCCGAGGAGCAGGTGGTGCGGCGTGACCTCGGCGGTCACGTTGATGCCGCGTGCCTTGGCCCAACGGACCACCTCGACGCCCTCCGCGGTGGTGATGTGACACACGTGCAGCCGCGACCCCGTCGCCTCGGCGAGCATGACATCGCGGGCGATGATCACCGACTCCGCGACCGGCGGCCAGCCGCCCAGCCCGAGCCGGCCGGACAGTTCGCCCTCGTGGCAGCACGCGCCGGGGCCGGCGAGCGTGGCCTCCTGCGAGTGCTGGGCGATGACGCCGTCGAACGGCCGCACCCACTCGAGCGCCTTGCGCATCAGCGACGCGTCCTGCACGCACATGCCGTCGTCGGAGAACATCGTGACGCCGGCGCGGGAGCGGTGCATGAGGCCGAGCTCGGCCAGCTCCTCGCCGCGCAGCCCCTTGGTGATGGCGCCGATGACCTGCACGTCGACGACCCCGGCCGCGAGGCCGAGGTCATGGATGTGCTCGGCCTTCTCCGCGGTGTCGGTGACCGGCTGCGTGTTGGCCATCGCCAGGACGGCCGTGAACCCGCCGCGGGCTGCGGCCCGCGCGCCGCTGGCGACGGTCTCGGCGTCCTCGCGGCCAGGCTCCCTCAGGTGGGTGTGGACGTCGACGAGCCCGGGCAGCGCCAGGAGCCCGGAGCAGTCGACGCGCTCGGCGCCCGAGGGCGCCTCGTCGACGAGGTGACCGTCGGCCACGTGCAGGTCCGTGGTGGCACCGTCGGGCAGGGACACCCCGCTGAGTACGTAGGCCGTCATGACTGGTCCTCTCCGGCGAGCAGGTGGTAGAGCACGCTCATCCGCACCGCGACACCGGACGAGACCTGGTCGAGGATGATCGAGCGGGCGGCGTCGGCGGCGGCCGACGAGATCTCCAGTCCCCGGTTCATGGGGCCGGGGTGCGCGATGCACGCGCCGTCCTTGAGCAGCGCCAGGCGCCGCGGGGTGAGCCCGTAGCCGTCGATGTACTCGCGCTCGGACGGGAAGAACCCTCCCTGCATGCGCTCGCGCTGCACGCGCAGCATCATCGCGACGTCCACCTCCGCCAGCACCGAATCGAAGTCGTGCGTGACGTCGACGCCCCACGTCTCAACCCCGGGCGGCAGGAGCGTCGGCGGCGCCACGAGCACGACGGAGGCGCCGAGCTTGGCCATCAGCAGCACGTTGCTGCGCACCACGCGTGAGTGCAGCAGGTCGCCGGTGATCGCGACGCGCTTGCCGGAGATGTCGCCCAGGTCGTGGCGGGCGAGGTGCCGCCGGATGGCGTGGGCGTCCAGCAGCGCCTGCGTGGGGTGCTCGTGCATGCCGTCGCCCGCGTTGACCATCGACGCCCGCACCCAGCCGGCGGCCTGCCGCACCGCGCCGGACCCCGCGTGGCGCATGATGATCGCGTCGACCCCCATGGCGTCCAGCGTCAGGAGCGTGTCGCGCATCGACTCGCCCTTCGACACCGACGACCCCTTCGCCGACACGTTGATGGCGTCCGCCGAGAGCCACTTCGCGGCCAGCTCGAACGACGACCGCGTCCGCGTCGAGTCCTCGAAGAACAGGTTGACGACCGTGCGGCCGCGCAGGGCAGGCAGCTTCTTCACCGGCCGCGACTGCACGTCGTGCATCTCCTCGGCCAGGTCCAGGATGGAGCGGATCTCGTCGACGCTGAGATCCGCGATGCTGAGGAGGTGCTTCACCGGCCGGTCCGTTCGATCGTGACGAGGTCCTCGCCGTCGGTCTCGCGTACCGCGACGCGGACGCGCTCGTCGCGGGCCGTCGGCAGCTGCCTGCCGACGACGTCCGCCTGGATGGGCAGTTCCCGCAGCCCGCGGTCGATCAGGGCGGCGAGCTGGATGGCGCGCGGCCGACCCAGGTCGGCCAGCGCGTGCAGCGCGGCCTGCACCGTGCGGCCCGAGTAGAGGACGTCGTCGACCAGCACGACGACGGCGTCGTCGATCGAGCGGGGGAGCACCGTGCGGCCGACGGGGCGGGTGGGGTTGGCGCGCAGATCGTCGCGGTACATCGTGATGTCCAGCCGTCCGACGGCCAGCTCGTGCCCCTGCTCGGCCGCGATCCGCGCGATCCGGTCAGCGAGCGGGGCGCCGCGGGTGAGGATGCCAAGGAGCACCACCCCCTCCGACCCCTGGTTCCGCTCAAGGATCTCGTGGGTCATCCGGGTCAACGTCCACGCCATCTCGTCGGCGGTGAGCACCGTCCGTGGGGCCTGTTCCATCGCACCTCCCGTGGGTCGGAGGCAATCTACCGCACCCTGCCGGATCGGCCGCGGGACGTCTGCCCTACGGCCGTCTCGTCGGTTACGCTTGCCCGCATGAATCTGCTCCCTCTCGAGGTCCTGCCCGGCTGGCCCCAGCCGGAGCCCGTGTCGGACCTGACGCTCGTCATGCTGACCATCGTGGGCCCGCTGGCGCTGGGCGCGGTCATCGCGCTGCTGGCGTTCGGCCCGAAGCTGGCGCGCCGCCAGCGCGACGAGGCCCGGGGCACCGACGTGGAGCGGGTGCACCGGGCCTGAGCGCAGGTCAGCCTCGGCTGACCTCCTGCACCCGCAGCGCGCGCCGCGCCTCGTCCAGCCGTTCGGTGACGGTGCGGCGCACCTGCTCGCTGGGCTCGTTGTCCTCGAGCCACGCCGCGACGGTCGCGACGAGGGCGTCGTCGGCGAGCGGCTGGGGGAACAGCCAGCGCAGCGCCGTCCCGATCGCGGCGTAGCCGCGGTCCGCCCAGGTGCCCTCCCGGCGTGAGATCCGGCCGAGGAGGTCGAGATACGCGGCCGGGTAGGGCTCCAACACCTCGTCCTGGCCGTAGCGCCAGAACCCCATACAGATCGCGCGGTGCGTCTCGTTCGGCACCGACGGGTCGTCGGTCGCCCGCACCCAGGCCGCCATCTTCGTCTCCGCGTCAGGCAGCGACGCCGCCGCGCCGGCCGCCTGCTCGGCGCCGGCGGACGTGCGATCCCGCTCGAGTTCCGCGGCGATCTCGTCCTCGCCGATCGCGCCCAGCTTCGCCAGCGCCGACGTGATCGCCCACCGCATCCCGGTGTCGATGGCGAGCCCCTCGGGCACCTCCTCATCGACGAGCCAACCCTTGAGGAGCGCCACCCCCTCGGAGCTGCGGACCGACGCGATGAGCGCCTTCGCGATGAGCACCTGCGCGTCGGAACCGGCCTCGGACGCCTTGAGGAGCCGCGCCAGCCCGGTGACGAGCGTCACGTTGGCGTCGGCGCGCAGCTCGGGCGCCGTGAAGGACAGCGAGGCCATGACTGCCTGGTTCAGCAGCGTGGAGACCGCCGCCATGTCGTGCTCGCTGGGGATTGCGGCCAGGGCGAGGGCCACATAGTCCTGCGGCCGGAACTGCGCGTCCCGGGTCATCTCCCAGAACGCCGCGAACGTGACGGCGCGCGCCAGCGGATCCGTGAGCCCGCCGATGTGCTCCACCAGGGCCGCGGCCGACGCCTCGTCGAGGCGCACCTTGGCGTACGTGAGATCGCCGTCGTTGAGGAGCACGACGTCCCCGCGGGCCACGCCGACGAGCTCCGGGATCTCGGTCGACTCCCCGTCGATGTCCGCCTCGACGTACTCGCGACGCTCGAGGCGGCCCTCGTCGTCGAGGTGGTAGAGCCCGATGCCGAGCCGGTGCGTGCGCAGCGTCGGGTAGTCCGGATGGGCC
The DNA here is from genome assembly GCF_001693815.1 of Tessaracoccus lapidicaptus. Taxonomy (GTDB): domain Bacteria; phylum Actinomycetota; class Actinomycetes; order Propionibacteriales; family Propionibacteriaceae; genus Arachnia; species Arachnia lapidicapta. The sequence goes on from NZ_MBQD01000011.1 coordinate 364,280, forward strand.
GTCTGCACGACGGCGAACCGCGTGAAGCGGCCCTCGTCGTCGACGTCGAAGTCCGCCGCGAGCGTGTTGACCCCCGACGTCTCCAGCCACTGCGCCGAGAACCAGCTGAGGTCGCGCCCCGAGGCCGCCTCCAGCTGCGTCAGCAGATCGCTGAGCTGCGTGTTGCCGTACGCGTGGGCCCGGAAGTACTCCGTGACGCCGGCCAGGAACGACACCTCGCCGACCAGCGACACCAGCAGCTTGAGCACCGAGGCGCCCTTGGCGTAGGTGATGCCGTCGAAGTTCTGCTCGACCTTCTCCAGGTCGCTCATGTCGGCCGCGATCGGGTGCGTGGTCGACAGCTGATCCTGCAGATAGGCCCACGCCTTGCGCTCGTTGCTGAACGACGCCCACGGGTTGGCTCCGGTGTCGTAGCGGCGGGCGATCTCGTCGTTAGCGTAGTGGGAGGCCCACTCGGCGAACGACTCGTTGAGCCACAGGTCGTCCCACCAGCGCATGGTCACCAGGTCGCCGAACCACATGTGGGCCAGCTCGTGGAGGATCGTGTTGTCGCGGGCGTCCAACTCGCGGCTGGTGACGCGGGAGCGGAAGAGGTACTCGTCGCGGAACGTCACGCAGCCGGCGTTCTCCATGGCCCCGGCGTTGAACTCGGGCACGAAGATCTGGTCGTACGTGCCGAAGGGGTACGCGACCCCGAACGCGGTCTCGAACACCTCGAAGCCGCGCTGCGTGGTGGTGATGATGCGGTCGAAGTCCAGGTACTCGGCCAGCGACTGGCGACAGGCCACCGACGCCGGGACCTCGCCCGCGGCGGAGTCCAGCACCGCCCGCCGGACGTGGAACTCGCCCGCCACGAGGGCCGTGATGTAGGTGGAGATGCGCGGCGTCGGGGCGTGCTCGAAGCGCCCGAAGCCGTCGCCCAGATCGCTGGGGGCCACGCTCGGGGCGTTGGTGAACACCAGCCAGTCGATCGGGGCGAGCACCGTCAGCTGGAAGGTCGCCTTCTGGTCCGGCTGCTCGGCGGTGGCGTACATGCGCCGGGCGTCGGCCGCCTCGAACTGCGTGTACAGGTACACGCGTGCATCGGCGGGATCCACGAAACGGTGCAGGCCCTCGCCGGAGTTCGAGTAGCGGCACACGGCCACCACCGTGACCTCGTGCGGGCCCTCCTCCAGGTGCGGCAGCGGCAGCCGGTAGCCGTCGAACGCGGACGTGTCGAACGGCTCCCCGTCGAGCCTGGCCTCGCGGACCTCGTCGGCGATGAGGTCGAGGTGCGTGTCGCCGCCGTGCGCCGTCAGCGTGAGTTCCGTCGTGGACAGGAACTGCCGCTCCGGCTCGGCGACCTCGCGGCCCCGGAGGTCGACGGTGACCCGGTAGGCCTCCGTCGAGATGACGGCGGACCGGTCCGCCGCCTCGAGGCGAGTGATGTTCGCCGTAGCCATGCTGCTGCTCCTACTGTCGGTGTCTCGGCGCCGTACCCCCTGCGGACCGGCGCGCCACTGCGGCCCATTCTGGAGCGTACCGGCCCCCGCGCGTGGGATTTCGGACTCCTGGACCGTGTCAGGGCCGGATGGCGTGTGGAACGATGGGCGCCATGAGCGAGCACGACGAGGCCGAGTCCGGGGTGACCTCGCCCGAGCTGAGGCGGCGCTGGACCGAACTCAACCAACTCCTGGCCGAGGCGCAGGAGGCCTATTACGGCGCCGCGGCGCCGACGCTGTCGGACGCCGAATACGACGAGGCCATGCGCGAGCTCGAGGCGCTGGAGGCCGCGCACCCCTCCCTCGTGACGCCCGACTCCGTGACCCAGCGGGTCGGGGCGGCGCGGGTCACCGACTTCCGGCCCATCGAACACCGCCGGCGCATGATGAGCCTGGACAACGTCTTCTCCGACGAGGAGCTCGCGGCGTGGCTCGCCAGGACCCCGGCCGAGCGCTACCTGTGCGAACTCAAGATCGACGGCCTGGCGGTCAACCTGCTGTACCTCGACGGACGGCTCGCGGTCGCGGCCACCCGCGGCGACGGTCGCGTCGGCGAGGACATCACCCCCAACGTCCTCACGCTGCAGGGGGTGCCGCACCGGCTGCGCGGCGAGGCCCCGGCGGTGCTGGAGGTCCGCGGCGAGGTGTTCTTCCCCGTCGCGGGCTTCGAGGACCTCAACGCCGCCTTGGTCGCCGCGGGCAAGGCGCCCTTCGCCAACCCCCGCAACGCCGCCGCCGGCTCGCTGCGGCAGAAGAACCCCGAGGTGACCGCGGCCCGGCCACTGCGCATGCTCGTCCACGGCGTCGGCGCCGTCGAGGGCGTCGAGTTCGGGTCGCAGAGCGAGGCCTACGCACGCATGCGCGAGTGGGGACTGCCCGTCCCCGACACGTTCGTCGTCGTGACCGGCGCCGACGACGTGACCGCGTTCGTGCGCCACCACGGCGACCACCGCCACGACCTCAGCCACGAGATCGACGGCATCGTCATCAAGGTCGACGACCTGGACGAGCAGGAGCGCCTCGGCGCCACGTCGCGCGCCCCGCGCTGGGCCATCGCGTACAAGTACCCGCCGGAGGAGGTCAACACCAGGCTCCTCGACATCCGCGTCAACGTCGGCCGCACCGGGCGCGTCACGCCCTACGGCGTCATGGAGCCGGTGTTCGTCAGCGGCTCCACCGTCGAGATGGCCACGCTGCACAACGCCTACGAGGTGGAGCGCAAGGGCGTGCTCATCGGCGACACCGTCGTGCTGCGCAAGGCCGGCGACGTCATCCCCGAGATCGTCGCACCGGTCGTCGCGCTCCGCGACGGCACCGAGCGGGCCTTCGTCATGCCCACCCACTGCCCGTCCTGCGGGACCGAACTGCGGCCCGAGAAGGAGGGCGACAAGGACATCCGCTGCCCCAACGCCCGGACCTGCCCCAGCCAGCTGCGGGAGCGGCTCTTCGCGCTGGCGTCGCGCGGGGCGTTCGACATCGAGGCGCTGGGCTGGGAGGGCGCCGGCGAACTGTTGTCGCGGGGGCTGTTGACCGACGAGGGGGCGCTGTTCGGCCTCACCGCCGACGACCTGCTCCGCACCGAGCTCTACACCCGCCAGGCGAAGCCCGCCGAGCTCGCCGACCCGCCGGCCACGGGCATCCGGGACGGGCGTGTGCTGTCGCGGCAGGGGGAGAACCTGCTGGCCAACCTCGCCTCCGTGAGGACGCAGCCGCTGTGGCGCGTGCTGGTGGCACTGTCCATCCGGCACGTCGGGCCCACGGCGGCGCGTTCGCTGGCGGCCCGGTTCGGCTCGCTCGACGCCATCCGCGCCGCCTCCGTCGAGGACCTCGCCTCCGCCGACGGTGTGGGCCAGGTGATCGCCGAATCGATCCAGGCCTGGTTCGACGTGGACTGGCACCGCGACATCGTCGAGGCGTGGGCGGCCGCCGGCGTGCGGATGGCCGACGACGTCGACGAATCGGCTCCGCGCACGCTGGAAGGGATCACGGTCGTGGTGACCGGCTCGCTGCAGGGCTTCAGCCGCGACGAGGCCAAGGAGGCCATCCTGTCGCGCGGAGGCAAGGCCGCGGGGTCGGTCAGCCGGAAGACCGACTTCGTCGTCGTGGGGGAGAACGCCGGCTCGAAGGCGGCGAAGGCCGAGGAGCTGGGGCTGCGGATCCTCGACGAGTCCGGGTTCGAGGCCCTCTTGGCCAGGGGTCCGGCCGGGGTGGAATAGTTGCCCCCATGCGTGTCCACATTGCCACCGACCATGCGGCCTTCGAGCTGAAGAACCACCTCGTCGACCGCCTCCGCGCCGCCGGCTACGACGTCGTCGACCACGGCGCCCACACGTACGAGGCGCTTGACGACTACCCGCCGCTGATCATCCCCTGCGCGGAGGCCGTGGCCGGCGAACCCGGGGCGCTCGGCATCGTCCTGGGCGGCTCCGGCAACGGCGAGCAGATCGCCGCGAACAAGGTGCGCGGCATCCGCGCCGCCCTGGCCTACAAGCCGGAGTTGGCCGAGCTCGCGCGCCAGCACAACGACGCCAACATCGTGGCCCTCGGCGGCCGGATGCAGTCGTTCGACGAGGCCTACGCCATCGTCGAGACGTTCCTCACGACACCCTTCTCCGGCGACGAGCGGCACCAGCGCCGCATCGACCAACTCGCCGCGTACGAGGCGCGGGCTTAGTTCCTCCCGGGCGCGGCGGGCGGGCGCCGCTCGTCGCGCGGCGCGGTGCGCCGGGGGAGCAGCCGGGCGCGGATGGCGCGTGCCCGGTCCACGAGGCCGGACACCCCGTCGCGGCCGAACTCCCGCGGATGCTCCTCAGTCATGAGGGCATGGTAGCCCCGGGCTAGTCTGGGGCGATGCCCGAGGGTCACATCATCCATCGCCTCGCCGACGCCCTGACGGGGACCTTCGGCGGTCGCCCGGTCTCGGTCACGTCCCCGCAGGGGCGCTTCGACGCCGCCCCACTCGACGGCGCCGTCCTCGAACGGGGCGAGGCCGTCGGCAAGCACCTCTTCGTCGACTTCGCCACCGGTGACGTCGTGCACATCCACCTCGGCCTCATCGGGAAGCTCCAGCTCGAGCCGTTGGCCCCTCCCCGGGGGCAGGTGCGGCTGCGGATCCATGACGGGATCACCTCCGCCGACCTGCGCGGGCCCCAGTGGTGCCGCACCATCACCCCCGACGAGCGCGACGCCGTCGTCGCGGCCAGCGGCCCCGACCCGCTTCGCCCCGACGCCGATCCCGCGAAGGGATTCGCCCGCCTGCGCCGCTCGTCGAAGTCGCTCGCGGCCCTCCTCATGGACCAGCGGGTGGCCGCGGGCGTGGGCAACATCTTCCGGGCGGAGGTGCTGTACCGGCACCGCCTCAACCCCGACGTCCCCGGCAACCGTGTCGACCAGCGCACCTGGGACCTCATCTGGACGGACCTGGTGGGCCTCATGGCGTACGCGGTGGAGCACGGCCGCATCGACACCGTCCGTGTCGAGCACGGCCCCGAGGCCCAGGGCCGGGACGCGCGGGTCGACCGCCACGGCGGCGAGGTGTACGTCTACCGCCGGGCCGGTCAGCCGTGCCTGGTGTGCGGCACCGCGGTGCGGACCCGCGTGGTCGAGGGACGCAACCTCTACTGGTGTCCTCGGTGCCAACGCCGGTCGCGGGCCGCCGCGCAGGTCTAGGCTCGTCCGCATGGAGTGGGGCGCGTACACCGCGGTGCTGTTCGATCTCGACGGGGTGCTCACCCCGACCGCCGAGGTCCATATGAAGGCGTGGAGCGAGATGTTCAACGGCTACCTCGCCGGCCTGCCCGGGCAGGAGCCGTACGGCGACGCGGACTACTTCGCCTACGTCGACGGCAAGCCCCGCTACGACGGCGTCCGCGACTTCCTGGCCTCGCGCGGCATCCTCCTGCCGGAGGGCGCACCCGACGACGACCCGGGCCTCGAGACGGTCTGCGGTCTCGGGAACCGCAAGAACGCCACCTTCACCCACATCGTCGCCCGCGACGGGGTGACCCCCTACGCGGGGTCCGTGGCGCTCGTCGAGCAGCTGGCGGCCGACGGCCACCGGCTCGCCGTCGTGTCCTCCTCGCGCAACGCCCGGCCGGTGCTCGAGGCCGCCGGGCTGGCCGGCCACTTCCCCGTCGTCGTCGACGGGGTGCTCGCGAAGGCCGAGGGGCTGGCCGGCAAGCCCGCCCCCGACACGTTCCTCCGCGCCGCCCAGCTGCTGGGCGCGCCGCCGGCGCAGGCGGTCGTGGTCGAGGACGCCATCTCGGGCGTCGCCGCGGGCGCGGCGGGGGGCTTCGGGCTGGTGATCGGGGTTGACCGGGGCGTGGGGGCCGAGGCGCTGCGCATCGCCGGCGCCCACGTCGTCGTGTCCGACCTGGCGGAGGTGGCGGCGCGATGATCCGCGACATCACGGGCGACCCCATGGACCGGGACCGCTTCCCGGTCGACACCTGGCGGCTCGTCGAGACCGAGCCGGGCGAGGACCACGGCCTCACCGAGACCCTCTTCGCGGTCGCGAACGGCCACATCGGGATCCGCGGCACGACGGAGGAGGGCCGGCCGAGCCACTCGCCGGGCACCTTCGTCAACGGCTTCCACGAGACGTGGCCGATCAAGCACGCCGAGGAGGCCTACGGCTTCGCCCGGACCGGACAGACGATCGTCAACGTCCCCGACACCACGCTGCTCAAGGTCTACGTCGACGACGAACCCTTCGTGATCTCCGTGGCCGACCTACAGTCCTACGAGCGCGCCGTCGACTTCCGCCGCGGCCGCCTCACCCGCTCGCTGGTGTGGCGCACGCCGGCCGGGAAGCGCGTTCGGATCCGGTCCTCGCGCATGGTCTCCTTCACCGACCGCCACGTCGTGCTCCACGAGCTGGAGGTGACGGTGCTCTCGGGCGGCGGGGCACCCGTCGTGGTCAACTCCCTCATCGTCAACAGGCAGGACGGCTACACCGACTATCGGCGGCCGGCAGCGGCCGGCGAGGGCTGGGACCCGCGCCGCTCGTCGGCGTTCAACGGCCGCGTGCTGCTGCCCCAGCTGCACTGGGAGCACGACCCCCGCATGGTGCTGACCTACCAGACCGCACGCTCGGGCATGACGCTGGCGGTGGGAGCCGACCACGCCGTCGAGACCGACAATCCCGTCGAGATCCTGTCGTCGACGCAGGAGGACATCGGCAAGTACGTCTTCCGCGTCGAGGCGGCGGAAGGCGTCCCCATCACGGTGCGCAAGGCGGTGGCCATCCACACCTCCCGGGGCGTGCCGGCCGAGGAGCTGTCCGACCGGTGCCGCCGGACGCTGGACCGCGTCCGCGACAAGGGATTCGAGTACTACCACGCCGAGCAGGAGGCCTGGCTGGACACCTTCTGGCGGGACTCCGACGTCGTCATCGACGGCGACCCCGCCGTCCAGCAGGCGGTCCGGTGGTGCCTGTTCCAGTTGGCGCAGGCCGCCGCCCGCAGCGACCAACTGGGAATCGCCGCCAAGGGCGTGACGGGCTCCGGCTACGAGGGCCAGTACTTCTGGGACACCGAGATCTACGTGGTGCCGTTCCTCATCTACACCTCGCCGCGGGTGGCGCGCAACGTCCTGCGGTTCCGGGTCAACCTCCTGCCCCGGGCACGGGAGCGGGCGGCCGTGCTGTCCCAGAGGGGCGCCCTGTTCCCGTGGCGGACCATCAGCGGTGAGGAGGCCTCGGCGTACTACGCCGCCGGCACCGCGCAGTACCACATCGACGCGGACGTGGCCTACGCCTTCGCCAAGTACGGCGACCTGACGGGCGACACCGGGTTCATGCACCGCGACGGCGTCGAGGTGCTGATCGAGACCGCCCGCATGTGGGCCGACCTCGGGTTCTGGCGACAGGACGCCGACGGCACGGACCAGTTCCACATCCACGGCGTGACCGGCCCCGACGAGTACACCACCGTCGTCAACAACAACATGTTCACCAACGTCATGGCCCGGGCCAACCTGCGGGCCGCGGCGACGCTGGTGCGCGAGATGGCCACGGCAGATGCGGAGGTCTACCGCAGGCTCGCCGCGCGGCTGAATCTCGACCCGGCCGAGGTCGACGAGTGGGAGGCCTGCGCCGACGGGATGGTCGTCCTGTTCGACGAGACCTTCGGCATCCACCCGCAGGACGCCCAGTTCCTCGCCTCCGAGCTGTGGGACCTCGAGAACACCCCGGATGAGAACCGGCCCCTGCTGCTCCACTACCACCCGCTGGTCATCTACCGCTTCCAGGTGCTCAAGCAGGCCGACGTCGTGCTGGCGCTCTTCCTGCAGGGCGACCAGTTCACCCCGGCGCAGAAGCGCGCCGACTTCGAGTACTACGACCCGATCACCACGGGCGACTCCACCCTGTCGGGCGTGGTGCAGTCCGTGGTCGCCGCCGAGGTGGGCTACCAGGACATGGCCATGCGCTACTTCCTGTCGGGCCTGTTCGTGGACCTGGCCGACCTGCACGGAAACGCGCGCGACGGTGTGCACATCGCCTCGACGGGCGGCGTCTGGACGGCTCTGGTCTACGGGTTCGGCGGCCTGCGCGACCACGGGGGGCGTATCACGTTCGATCCCCGGCTGCCGGACCAGTGGGACAGCCTCCGGTTCCCCCTGCAGATCCGCGGCTCCCGGGTCAGGGTCCATCTGGAGCGCACCGCCATCACGTTCGAGATCGAAGTCGGCGAGCCGGTGGCCGTGAGCGTGCGCGGTCAGGACGTGACGGTGGAGCCCGGCACACCACTGCGGGTGCCGTTGGACGGGCAAGGCCCCAGGCTCGCCTCCTTGCACGGCCGGCATCCGGTGCTGGGCGCCAACCGGGAGGACGGGTCGATCGTGCGGGCCGTGGTTCCCGGCGCGCAGGCCCAGGATCCGGACGGCCCGACAGTGCTGGGAGGACCGCTCTGATGGTGACCGAACTCACCGGGGCCGTCCAGGAAACGTTCGAGTCGCGCCCGACGGCGCGGGGCTTCGAGCTGTGGGGCGAGGGGCGCCTGCGCCGACTCACCGTCGAGTTCGGCGAGGGCTGGGGCCACCCCCGGCCTGCCGAGGACGTCGCGGGGGTCGACGTCGACCACGAGGCCGGCGTCGTCGCCCGGGTGCGGGTGCGCTCCGGGCAGCGCGTGCGCCTGGAGGTGTCGCTGGAGTCGGTGACCGAGGACATCGTCGCGGTGCCGGCGCCCGTGCTGCGGGTCGAGGGTCCGCGGGAGCCCGTGTCGTGGCTGGCGGGTGCGTCTGGCGAGATCGTCCTGCCGGCGCCGGACGGCCCGGGCATGCTGACGCAGCGCCGCGGCCTGTGTGCCCCGGGCGAGGGCCTCGGCGAGGCCGTCCTGTTCGAGGACCCCGCGCTGCTGCGCCCGCGACAGCTGGTGTCGGCCGCCTGGACGTACGAGGCCATGACGGGCGAGGAGCTGGAGGTGCCGGTCGAGCAGACCTGGCTGCCGTGGGTGCGGCATGTCCCGGTGGGCGACGCCGTCGAGTTCAGCGTCCCGGACGGCACCGTCACGGTCGAAGAGGGGGCCGACCTGGCCGAGGCGGAGGGGGAGTTCATGGTCACCCCGAGGCCAGGGCTCGAGCGCGTCGGGGTGTGGGGGCCCGGCGGCCGGACCGAGGTCGAGGTCGGCGCGTTCCGCGACGTGGCGGTCCTCCGCGGTGAGCTGATGGCCGGTGGCCCGCGCACCGACGTCTGGGCCTACGTCGCCGTGCGGCACATGCTCGACTCCTGGACGTCGGAGGATCTGCTCGACGCGGTCGACCGCGTCATCGGCGACTACCAGGACCGCCCCACCGCGTGGGCCGCGTGCACCGCGATCCTCGCCCACCGGCTCGGTCTGCCGGTCGAGAGGGAGGCGTCGGCCGCCGCCGCCGCGGTCCTGGCGCGCCCGACGCGCCTCGACGGCATCCTGCTCGCGCTGCACGGCCTGACGCCGGTCGATGTCGCGGGCGGCGGGTGGCCCATCGGGGACTTCGACGAGGTGGGCCGCTCGGCGTTCACGGCGATCGGCTTCGGGCGGATCAGCACCGACGACCGCCCGCTGAGGGGCAGCGACGTGGCGCTCGCCAAGCTGTACGCGGCGGGACTGGGGGAGTCGGAGCGCGGCATCCGGCTGGCCGCCTACGCGCAGGCCGCCGAGAACCGGCTCCTGTGCCTGCTGTCGGCGGCGCCGAACCCGGTCGACGTCGCCTGGTTGTCGATCTGAGGGTCAGTCCTCGAGCGCGGCGAGCTGGTCCTCGAGGTTGAAGACTTCCTGCAGCAGCACGAAGCCCTCGTCGGGGGCGACGTCGAGGTCGACGAAGAACTCGCCCATCTCGGCCTGCCAGCGCGCGTTGACCTCCGTCGCCGCCATCGCGGCCTGGGCCGCGGCGAGGTCGTCGGACTCGACGTAGCCGATGAGCAGACCGTCGGGGCGCATGAACAGCGAGTAGTTGTGCCAGCCGGAGGCCTTGAGCGCGCGGAGCATGTCCGGCCAGACGGCCGCGTGGCGCTCCTTGTACTCCTCGATGCGGTCCGGCTTGACCTGGAGCTCGAAGCAGTAGCGGCGGCGCTGGGACATGGGGGGCCTTTCGTGTCTGGACGCGTCGGTGCGTGGTCGGGGCGACAGGACTCGAACCTGCGGTCTCCTGCTCCCAAAGCAGGCGCGCTAGCCACTACGCTACGCCCCGATAGTGAGACCGGAGCCCTTGCCGAACATGTGTCTGACAAGGGCTCCGGCGCCTCGAGCGGATGACGGGAATCGAACCCGCGTAGCTAGTTTGGAAGACTAGGGCTCTACCATTGAGCTACATCCGCAGAACCGCCGACGAGTGTATCAGCACTGGCGGGGGGCCGCGATCCACGCGACGGCGTCCTCAGGTCCCGGCATCGCGCCGCCGTCGGGCTAGCTGCCGCCGCAGCGTGCGGACGGCCATGTCGTCGAAGGGCAACGTGCCTCCGGCGAGGTCCTCGTCGAGCCCCTCGGTGGCGCGGAGTGCGATCTGCAGAGCCCGTTCGGCCACGGGGAGGGGCAGCCCGATGTCTGTGCCGAACGCCAGAAGGTGCCGGCGGATGAGTCCGTCGCTCCGGCCGCCGATGGTCAGCGCCGTGGTGTGATCCCCGTAGGGGAGCGTGCTGAGCACATCGTAGATGGGCGCGATGCGCCACTCGCCGCTGGGATCCTGGCGGACGGCGAGGTTCTTCGCGTGCAGGTCGCCGTTGCCGATCAGCCACGAGAAGACCACCTGCAGGTACACACTGCGCAGCGCCGCCTGAGGGGCGGCGCACACCGCAGCCAGGGCGAGAGCGACGTCCTCCGTGCTGAGCAGGTACTTGTCGGCGGGATAGCGGCCCATCACCTGGCAGGCATCTTCGACGGCGACCCTCTCCGGCACCCGGTCGAAGCGCCGCACGAGGAGTCCGGAGAGCCCTCGGGCATCGGTGACGAGGCGCGCCTCGGCCACCGGCAGCCTCAGCCTGCGGGCGAGCCGGAGGAAGTACGCCTCGTTCTCGACGGCGTGGGGATAGTCGGGGGGCGTGAGCTTCACGAAGGCCGGGGCCCCGTCCACACCGGCGCCGGGAAGGGTGATCATCCCCGAGGACAGCTTGTCCTGGGCTCCCGGGATGGACACCCGATCGATTCCGTGCGTCCTGAGGAGCGCCGCGAAATCCAGCGTCGCCCCCGGGGCGATGACCGGCTCGGCCGGAACCGGCGCCGTCCCGGACGGCAGCACCTGAACGTCTCCCACCGTGTCCGAGCCGACGGCAAGCAGGAGGCTCAACTCGTCGTCCGCTGACGTCTTGACCGCACGCAGCAGCGCCGAGAGACGGCGTCCCTCCGGGAGGAGGTTGGTGAAGTAGGGCGGCAGTGTGCGGCCGGGGCGGTCGACCACCGTGCCCAGTGGGAGGGTGAGTGCGACTGGAGGGCCGCTATAAGCCGCCAGATACTCGAACCTGGTGTCCGCTCCGACCGCGGTGAGTCGGCCCGCCAGGGTCCCGGCCTTGTAGACGTCCGCGCTCATCGCTGCACCGTTGCGGTGAGTCGCAGGCCCAGGGCCGCCAGGAGCGCTTCCGCCTTGTCGAGTCGGACGGATCGTTTGCCGGCCTCGACATCGCGGACGAACCGCTCCGAGACGCCTGCCATGTCAGCTGCATCGAGTTGGGTGAGGCCGAGCGTTCTCCGGCGCTCGGTGACGACCGCGGCGAGATCCATCAATGGTCACTGCCCCCTCCTCCGGCGCGATCGTGCCGGTTGGATCCAGTAGAGCACGCGCCGGCGACGAAGTCCAGCTATTCCGGCGAGATCGTGCCGGAATAGCCCCTGTGGGGCGGCTGCAGCCGGGCGGGGGTGTGCGTTCGGCGCGATCGCGCCGAATCAGACGCCGACGAATCGCCGGATCGCGGGAAGCTCCCGCTCGGCCTGGGCGCGCCCGGCCTGGAACACCGAGCGGAGCACCGGCACCCGGCGCTCAGAGTTGCGGATGGGCATGAGATCAGGGAAGACGAGGTAGGCGCGGCCCGCGCGCTCGAGTTCGAGCAGCTCGTCGACGGTCCGGTTGTAGTTGGCGGGCCGCTGCAGGATGCCGCGGGCGACCGCCGGGTAGCGACGGAAGAGGGCGCGGTGTGCCACCGGGAACCTGGCCGGCGGCTTGCGGTAGCCGCGCTCCCGGGTCATCACCACGATGAAGCGGTCGTACCCATCGGCCCGCGCCGCGTCAAGGGCGAAACCGCCGGTCGGACCCAGGGCGCCGTCGCAGTAGTCGACGCCGTCGATGGTGGTCAGCGGCATGAGCAGCGGCATCGTCGACGACGCGCGCACCCGCTTCATCAGCGCCGCCATGTCCGCCAGGTCGTCGCGGCCCCAATAGACCATCTCACCGTCGCTGCACCGGAAGCCGCCGATGCGCACCTGGGCCGGGTTGCCGGTGAAGGCGTCGAAGTCCAGCGGCAGCACCTGGTGAGGCAGCGACGTCTGCTCGTAGATCCACTCCGCGTTGAACACGCCCTTGCCCGCGAGCCACGTCCGCCAGTCCCCGAACTCGGGGTGCGCCGCGAAATCCACGAACGACCGCTCCGCCCGCTCGGCGTCCTGCGCCACGTAGTTGACCGTGCAGCTCGAGCCCGCCGAGATGCCACCGACCCAGTCGCAGTGGATGCCCGCCTCGAGCAGGACCGCCAGCACGCCTGAGGAGTAGGCGGCCCGCATGCCGCCGCCCTCGAAGATGAGGGCGGTGTCGGTCACGGTGCTGGTGATCTCGGTCACGCGGGCCACTCTAGGACGGCCGTGGCGCAGGCCGGCGGAGGGGTCGGGCCCGCCGATTGGTCGCCCGCCCGATGACCGATAGACTCGCCGGTGATTCATGTCCAACTTCAGGAGTCCATTCGTGCCCAGCACCGCTGAGAAGCTCAACCCGACGCGGGTGAAGCTCACCGTCGAGATCCCCTTCGCCGATCTCAAGCCGTACCTCGACAAGGCCTACAAGGAGATCGCCGAGTCGGTCAACATCCCCGGATTCCGGAAGGGGAAGGTGCCCGCCGCCGTCATCGACCAGCGCTTCGGTCGCGGGGTCGTGCTGCAGGAGGCCATCAACGAGGCCGTGCCCAACGCCTACAACGCGGCGGTCACCGAGCACAAGGTCGTGCCGATGGCGCAGCCCGAGGTCGAGGTCACGAAGCTTGAGGACAACGAACTCGTCGAGTTCACCGCCGAGGTCGACGTCCGCCCCGAGGTGACCCTGCCCGACTTCGCCGCCATCACGGCCACCGTCGACAACGCGGGCGACGTCGACGCTCTCGTCGAGGAGCGAATCGAGCTGCTCCGCGAGCGCTTCGCCACCACCACCGAGGTCGAGCGGGCCGCGGCCGAGGGCGATGTCCTGACCCTCGACCTCGAGGCCAAGCAGGACGGCGAGACGCTGCCCGACGCGACCGCCGATGGCATCACCTACAAGGTGGGCCAGGACCAGAACATGCTCGAGGGCCTCGACGAGGCCGTCACGGGCCTGAAGGCCGGCGAGTCCGCCACCTTCACCTCGACTCTGGTGGGCGGCCAGTTCCGCGGCCAGGAGGCCGAGATCACCGTGACCGTGCAGAAGGTCTCGGAGCAGAAGCTCCCCGAGGTCGATGACGAGTTCGCCCAGCTGATCTCCGAGTTCGACACGGTCGAGGAGATGAAGGAGGACCTGCGCAAGGGTGCCGAACAGCAGGTCAAGACCGACCAGCTCGCCGACGCCCGCGACAAGGTTCTCGAGGCCGTCATCGAGCAGGTCGAGGTCCCGCTTCCGGAGTCGGTGCTGTCGCGCGAGCTAGAGGCGCGTCGCGGTGAGGTGCAGCGTCAGCTGGCCTCCGGCGGCCTCACCGTCGCCGACTACCTCGCCAACGCCGAGGACGAGGAGGCGGAGACCGAGGAGGAGTTCTGGGCCACGATCGACACCCGCTCGGAGCAGGCGCTCAAGGCGCAGGTCGTCCTCGACGTCTACGCCGACGAGCACTCCATCGACGTGTCGCAGCAGGAGCTCACCGAGCTGATCTTCCGCAAGGCTCAGCAGAACCGCACGAGCCCGCAGGACGAGATCAACCACATGATGGAGCACAACCACATGCCGGAGTGGATGCAGGAGATCCGCCGCGGCAAGGCTCTGGCCGCCATCTGCGCCGACGCCAAGGTCACCGACGCCGACGGCAACGCCGTCGACACCTCGCTGGCCGTGGACCCCATCGAGGCGGCCGACGAGGTCACCGCGGAGGAGCAGGCCGAGGAGAACGAGACCGACGCCTGAGCGTCCCTCGTAGCCCCTGACGTCGCGAATCGCCGCCCGGATCACCGGGCGGCGATTCGTCGTTGAGACAGCCGTCGGCGAACACCGCCCCACCCGCTTGGGTGGCGGCGGTTTGCCGGTAGGTTAGTGGGGTGAACAACACTTCGAACGACATCCGAATGGCGGGGCCCGGCGGCTCCGGCCTCGGCCTGACCGACAACGTCTACGCGTCCCTGTTGGCCAACCGGATCATCTTCCTCGGGTCGGAGGTGCGCGATGAGAACGCCAACGCGATCTGCGCGCAGATGCTGCTGCTGAACGCGGAGGACCCCCACAAGGACATCTTCCTCTACATCAACTCCCCGGGCGGCTCCGTCGATTCCGGCATGGCGATCTTCGACACCATGCAGTGGATCAGCAATGACGTCGCCACGGTCGCGATGGGCCTGGCCGCGTCGATGGGGCAGTTCCTGCTGTCCGCAGGCACGCCCGGCAAGCGGTTCGCGCTGCCGCACAGCCGCATCATGATGCACCAGCCGTCCGGCGGCCTCGGCGGCACGGCCTCCGACATCCGCATCCAGGCCGAGCAGTCCCTGCACATCAAGAAGACGATGGCCGAGCTCATCGCCAAGCACACCGGTCAAACCATCGACCAGATCGAGGCGGACTCGGACCGTGACCGGTGGTTCACCGCGGAGCAGGCTCTCGAGTACGGGTTCATCGATCACGTGTTCGAGCGCGCCGCGCAGATCAAGACGGAGGCCCCGAACCAGTGATGAGCACCCTGCCCGAGGGCGTCGCCCGGCCCGGAATGGACATGAACTACTACATCCCGCAGTGGGAGGAGCGCACCAGCTACGGCGTGCGGCGCGTCGACCCCTACACCAAGCTGTTCGAGGACCGCATCATCTTCCTCGGCACCCCCATCAACGACGACGTGGCCAACGCCGTCATGGCCCAGCTGCTGTGCCTGCAGTCGATGGACGCGGATCGGCAGATCTCGATCTACATCAACTCGCCCGGTGGCTCCTTCACGGCGCTGACCGCCATCTACGACACCATGCGCTACATCAAGCCGGACATCCAGACGGTGTGCCTGGGACAGGCCGCCTCCGCGGCCGCCGTCCTGCTGGCTGCCGGCACCAAGGGGAAGCGGCTCGCCCTGCCGAACTCGCGGATCCTCATCCACCAGCCGGCCACCGAGGGCGGCTACGGCCAGTCCTCTGACCTGGAGATCCAGGCCAGGGAGATCCTGCGGATCCGCGCCCTGATGGAGAACATGCTGGCCGCCGACACCGGTCAGGACCTCGCCAAGGTCAGCAAGGACATCGAGCGCGACAAGTACCTGACCGCGCAGGAGGCGGTCGAGTACGGCATCGTCGACGACATCCTGCCGTCGCTGAAGGACCTGGGCTGACCTCCCGTCCGTGGGGCGGCGCCATCCGGCGCAGCCCCACGGATCCGGGTTGGTGTGTCTCCCGTGTGGGCGGCGCGGCGCGGGTAGGGTGGGGCTCTGACGGAGCCCACGCACGAGACAATGAAGGAGGTGGGCGACGTGGCGCGCATCGGCGAGTCCAGTGACCTGTTCAAGTGCAACTTCTGCGGCAAGAGCCAGAAGCAGGTCAAGAAGCTCATCGCCGGCCCCGGCGTCTACATCTGTGACGAGTGCATCGGGCTGTGCAACGAGATCATCGAGGAGGAGTTCCCCCAGCCGACCGACACCGGCCTCGGCGCGGAACTGCCCAAGCCCCGCGAGATCCGCGACTTCCTCGACACCTACGTCATCGGCCAGGACTCGGCGAAGAAGACGCTGTCGGTGGCGGTCTACAACCACTACAAGCGCATCCAGGCGCAGCAGGGCAGCCACGGCCGCCGCGCCGAACACGACGACGTGGAGGTGGGCAAGTCCAACATCCTCCTGATCGGCCCCACGGGCTGTGGGAAGACCTACCTCGCACAGACGCTCGCACGGATGCTCAACGTGCCGTTCGCGATGGCGGACGCCACCGCGCTCACCGAGGCGGGGTACGTCGGCGAGGACGTGGAGAACATCCTGCTCAAGCTGATCCAGGCGGCGGACTTCGACATCGCCAAGGCTGAGACCGGCATCATCTACATCGACGAGATCGACAAGGTGGCGCGGAAGTCCGAGAACCCGTCGATCACGCGCGACGTGTCCGGTGAGGGCGTGCAGCAGGCACTGTTGAAGATCCTCGAGGGCACGGTCGCGTCCGTGCCGCCGCAGGGCGGCCGCAAGCATCCCCATCAGGACTTCCTGCAGATCGACACGACCAAGGTGCTGTTCATCGTCGGCGGCGCCTTCTCGGGCCTCGAGGAGATCATCAACCAGCGGATCGGCAAGCGCCCGCTCGGGTTCAACAACTCGACGGAGGCGCGCGCCCCCGAGGGCGAGCCGTTCGCGGCCGTCCGCCCCGAGGACCTCCACAAGTTCGGCCTCATCCCCGAGTTCATCGGCCGCCTGCCCATGATCACGTCGGTGTCGCCGCTGGACCGCGAGGCGCTGGTCCGGATCCTCGTCGAGCCCCGCAACGCCCTGGTGCGGCAGTTCCAGAAGCTCTTCGAACTCGACGGCGTCCAGCTGGAGTTCACCGACGAGGCCGTCGAGTCGATCGCGGAACTCGCCCTGGTGCGCGGCACCGGCGCCCGCGGCCTGCGTGCCATCCTCGAGGAGCTGCTGCTCGACGTCATGTTCGAGGTGCCCTCCGAGGAGGACGTGGCGCAGGTGCTCGTCACCCGCGACGCCGTCGAGGGACTCGCCGCGCCCACCATGGTGCCGCGGGCCAAGCTGGCCCGCCGCCGCGACATGTCCGCCTGACCCACTCCGGGCGCGGGCCATGCTGTTCAGCGAACTGGTCGCCGTCTCCGGGGCCGTCGCGGCCACGCGGTCCCGGCTGGAGAAGCGCCGCCTCCTTGCGGGCGCGCTGCGGTCCGCCTCCGCTGACGAGGCGGAGGTCGTCGCCACGTATCTCTCCGGTCGGGTGCGGCAGCGGCGGACCGGCGTCGGATGGCGCGGCCTGGCCGATCTGCCCGCCCCGGCGGCCGCCCCGTCGTTGACGCCGCTCGAGATCGACGCCACGTTGGAGCGGCTCTCCCTCCTCGCCGGGTCCGGCTCCCAAGGCGAACGCGCCCGCGAGGTCACGGCGCTGTTCGCGCGCGCCACCGGCGCCGAGCAGGACGCCCTGCGCGGGCTCATCACCGGGGAACTGCGCCAGGGGGCACTCGACTCCCTGCTGCTGGACGCCGTCGCCGAGGCTGCCGCCGTGCCGGTCGAGCTGGTGCGGCGGGCCGCGATGTTCTCGGCGCCGACCGGTCCCGTCGCGGCCGCGGCGCTCCGGGGCGGCGCTGACGCGCTGGCGGCGTTCCGGCTCGAGGTCGGCAGGCCGGTGCGGCCGATGCTCGCGGCGTCGGCCCCGGATGTGGCAGCCGCCATGGACCAGAGCGACGGCGAGGTCTGCGTCGACGGCAAGATCGACGGCATCCGCATCCAGGTCCACCGCCGGGGCGACGACGTGACGGTCTTCACCCGATCGCTGGACGACATCACCGAGCGGCTCCCGGAGGTCGTCGACGTCGCCAGGAGCCTGGGGCCCCTGCGGCTCGTCCTCGACGGCGAGGCCATCGCCCTCGACGCGACCGGCCGCCCCCGGCCGTTCCAGGACACGGGCTCGCGGACCATGAGCCGCGACGCCACCGCACTGCGCGCCACCGTGCCGCTCACGCCGATGTTCTTCGACGTCCTCCACGTCGACGGCCGGGACCTCATCGACGAGCCGGCACGCGTCCGCGCCGCCGAACTCTCGCGGATCGTGCCGCCGGAGGCCGTGGCCCCCCGGCTCGTCACGGCAGACGCCGGCGAGGCCGCGGCGTTCTTCGACCGGATGATCGCACTCGGCCACGAAGGCGTCGTGATCAAGGACCTGGCCGCCCCGTACGACGCCGGCCGCCGCGGCTCCGCCTGTGTCAAGGTCAAGCCGCGGCACACCCTGGACCTCGTGGTGCTGGCCGTCGAGTGGGGCAGCGGCCGACGCTCCGGCCTCCTGTCCAACATCCACCTCGGGGCCCGCGACGGCGACGGCTTCTCGATGTTGGGCAAGACCTTCAAGGGGATGTCCGACGAGATGCTCACCTGGCAGACCGCCCGCTTCCTGGAGCTGGCGACGGGCCGGGAGGGCCACGTCGTGCACGTCCGGCCCGAGCAGGTGGTCGAGGTGGCCTTCGACGGCGTCCAGCGGTCGCGCCGGTATCCGGGCGGCGTCGCGCTGCGGTTCGCGCGCGTGCTGCGCTACCGCGACGACAAGACGGCGGCCGAGGCCGACACCCTCGAGGCGGTCCGGGCCCTCGCGTAGCCGGTATCGTGGGGCCGGTGACTGACGGCTACCTGCGCTACCCGCACCTGCACCGTGACCAGCTCGTCTTCGTCGCCGACGACGACCTGTGGCTCGCCCCACTCGACGGGGGCCGGGCCGCCCGCATCACGCTGGGCGAGGAGACGCCCCGCAGCCCGCGGTTCTCTCCCGACGGCTCACGCGTCGCCTTCACCGCGACGACGCACGGCGGCTGGGACGCACACGTCGTCGACCTCGACGGCGGCACCCGGCGTCTCACCTGGCTGAGCGGCCGCCCCATGCTCGTGTCGGGCTGGCTCGACGACTCGCACATCCTGGTGTGCTCGCAGCACGAGGGCTTCCACCGCGTCGACTCCGCCATGTACTCCCTGTCGCTCGACGGGCAGCTCACCCGGCTCCCCTGGGGCCTGGCGACCTCCGCCGCGGTGCACGCGTCCGGCCGCGTGGCCGTCGCCTCCGCCAACTTCCGGGACCCCTCGGGGTGGAAGCGCTACCGCGGCGGCATGGCGGCGCGGCTCTACACGTCGCCGGACGGGCGCGGGGACTGGACCCGCCTGCTGGCCGACCAGACGGCGGGACTGTTCCACCCCACGTGGGTGGGGGACCGGCTGGTCTTCACCTCGGACCTGGGCGACGGTGCCGCCGTCCAGGCCCAGGTCTGGTCCGTCGACGCCGCCGGCGGTGACCTGCGCAGCCACACCGCGCACACCGAGTCCGAGGGCTACGTGCGTGACGCCACCAGCGACGGGGCCGGCGTGGTCTACCACTCCCGTGGCGTCGTCTACCACCTGCCCTCCCTGGACGCCGAGGCGCGGCGGGTCGACGTCACGGTCCCGGTGGGCCGGCCGCAGCCGATGCCGGTGGCGCCCACGGACCGCCTCGAGGTCATCGCGCCGGACCGCGGCGGCGACACCTCGCTCGTGGAGTGGCGCGGCGCCGCGTACCTCCTGACGCATCGCGGCGGCCCCGGCCGGGCGGTCGCAGACGTCCCCGGCGCGCGCATCCGGGAGCCGAGGTTCCTCGCCGGCACCGGCCGCGGCGTCTGGGTGACCGACGAGACGGGCGAGGACGCCCTGGAGATCCGGCAGCTCGACGGATACGGCGCCGCTCGCCGTCTGGGCACCGGCCGCCTGGGCCGGATCATGACGCTCGAACCCAACCCGGAGGGCACCAAGATCGCGGTGGGCAGCCACGACGGCACCGTGTCGCTCGTGGACGTCGCGCGGGGATCCGTCAAGCGCATCGGGCGCTCGCCCGCGGGAGAGCCGACGGGGCTGACGTGGTCGCCCGACGGCCGCTATCTCGTCTGGCGCAACGCCATCGCCAACGAGGGCACCCGGGGGCAGCTCGTCGGTCATGACCTCACCGAGGACCGGGCCTTCACGTTGACCCGCGGCCAGTTCAACGACTTCTCGCCCGTGTTCACGCGCGACGGGAAGCACCTGTGCTTCCTCTCCAGCCGCACCATCGATCCCACCTACGACGAGCTCGGCTTCGACCTGGCCTTCACCAACACCACCCGCCCGTGGCTGGTCCCGCTGGGCGCCGCCGAACCGGCGCCCTTCGGCCCGTCGGCCGAGGGCTGGCCCGTCAGCGACGGCGAGGACGGCGACGACGGCGACAAGCCCAAGAAGGACGGCGAGGACCAGCCGGAGGAGCCGGCGGTCGTGTTCGACACGGAAGGCGTCGAGGACCGCATGGTGCCGCTGCCCGTGCCGTCCGGGCGTTACGCCCACCTGCAGGCCGCGAAGGACGGGCTCGTGTGGCTCTCCGTGCGCGCCACGGGCGAGCTGGGGGCCCTGCGCGCCGGCGTCGAGGGCGAGGTCAAGGATCAGATCGAGCATTTCTCGTTCAAGACCCGCAAGCTCACGGTCGTCGTCGACGGCTGCGACGGCGCGGCGGTCAGCGGCGACGGCGGACACCTCGTCGTGCGAAACGGCGACGAGGTGTGGGTGCAGCAGTCCGACCACGAGCCGGACGGCGACGACGCCAAGATCCCCGTGGACCTCGGCCGCCTGCGGCGCGACATCGACCCCGCCGCGGAGTGGCGGCAGATGTTCGACGAGAACGCCCGCCTCATGCGCGACCACTTCTGGCGCGACGACTTCGACGGGACGGACTGGGCCGCGGTCGCGGCGCGGTACCGGCCGTTGCTGGACCGGATCGCCACGCACGACGACCTGGTGGACGTCCTGTGGGAGACCGTCGGGGAGCTCAACACCTCGCACGCCTACGTGGATCCGCCGTCGGCGCACCACGACGCGGCACACGTCGCATTCCTGGGGGCGGAGTTCACCCGCAATGCCAAGGGCGAGGTGGTCATCGCGCGGATCCTGCCCGGCGAGACGTCCGACCCGACGGCCCGCTCACCGCTGCGGGCCGCCGGTGTCGCGGCGCGCCCAGGCGACGTCATCGCGGCGGTCGACGGCCGCTCCACCGCGGACGTGGCCGATATCGGCATGCTCCTGCAGGGTGCCGCGGACAAGGTCGTGGAGCTGACCCTCGTGCAGGGTCGGCAGCGTCGCCGCGTGGCGGTGGTCCCCACGGCGAGCGAGGGCCCGCTCCGGTATCACGAATGGGTGGCGGGACGCGTCGAGTACACGCGGCGTCGCTCCGGCGGCCGGGTGGGCTACGTGCACGTCCCCGACATGGTCGCCCGAGGCTGGGCGGAATTCCACCGGCTCATCGACGCCGCCATGCGCTGCGAGGCCGTCGTGGTCGACGTGCGCTTCAACGCGGGCGGGCACACGTCGGAGCTGGTGATCGAGCGGCTGGCGCGCCGCGCCGTGGGCTGGAACGGTGCCCGGCACCACGACGACGTCACGACCTACCCGAGCCAGGCGGCGCGTGGTCCGGTGATCTTCCTCACCAACGCGTACGCGGGATCCGACGGCGACATCGTCACCGCCGCGGCGCAGGAGCTGGGCCTCGGACCGGTGGTCGGGGAGCGCAGCTGGGGTGGCGTCATCGGGATCGACGGACGGTTCGCGCTCGTCGACGGCACCGAGGTGACGCAGCCGAGGTACTGGATCGCCTTCGACCGACACGGGTTCACGCTCGAGAACCACGGCGTGGACCCGGACATCGTCGTCGAGATGGGGCCGGCGGAATGGGAGTCCGACGCCGACGAGCAGCTCGACCGCGCCGTCGATGAGGCGCTGACGCGGCTCGGGGAGCGGCCCGCGTCCGTCCCGCCGTCGCTCGGCCCGGCCCGCTTCGGCCGGCCGGAGGGGGCGCGGTGACGCAGCGGAACTGGGCGGGCAACGTCAGCTACTCCTCGTCGCGGGTCGCTGAACCGGTCTCCGTGGAGGACCTGACCGCCCTGGTGGCGAGCGAGCCGCGGGTCCGGGCCCTGGGATCCCGGCACTGCTTCAACGACATCGCCGATACCCCGGGCGTCCACGTGTCGCTGGCCCGGCTCCGGGGCGAGGAGCCGAGGCTGACGGCGCCCGGCACGCTCCGCACGCCGGCCTGGCTGCGCTACGGCGACCTCGTCCCCGTCCTGCGCGAGGCGGGCGCGGCGCTGGCGAACCTGGCGTCGCTGCCGCACATCTCCGTGGCCGGAGCGGTGCAGACCGGCACCCACGGCTCCGGCGATCGGATCGGGACGCTCGCGACGCAGGTGTCGGCGCTGGAACTGGTCACGGGCACGGGCGAGGTGCTGCGGCTCGAGCGCGGGGAGCCGGACTTCGACGGTGCCGTCGTAGGTCTGGGTGCTCTCGGTGTGCTCACCCACGTCGAGCTGGACGTGTCGCCCGCCCGCGACGTCGCCCAGCACGTGTACGAGGGGGTGCGGCTGGACGACGTGCTGGCCGACCTGGGGGCTGTCACGGGCGCCGGCGACAGCGTCAGCATGTTCACTCACTGGCAGGATCCGGCCGTCGTGTCGCAGGTGTGGGTGAAGTCGGGCGGGGACGTCGATGACGCCGCGATCCGCCGCGCGGGCGGCCGCCCTGCCGACGGACCCCGGCACCCCATCGCGGGCATCGACCCCACGCCGTGCACGCCCCAGCTGGGCGCGCCCGGCCCCTGGTACGACCGCCTGCCCCACTTCCGCCTCGAGTTCACACCGTCGGTGGGGGAGGAACTGCAGTCGGAGTACCTCGTGGACCGCGGCGACGCCGTCGACGCCATCCGCGCCGTGCAGGACCTCGCCCCGCGGATCGCGCCCCTGCTGTTCGTGTGCGAGATCCGCACGATGGCCTCGGACGGGCTGTGGCTCTCGCCCGCGCAGGGACGCGACACGGTCGGCCTCCACTTCACGTGGCGGCCCGACGAGTCGGCCGTGCGCCAGCTGCTCCCCGAGATCGAGCGGGCACTCCCGGCCTCGGCGCGCCCGCACTGGGGCAAGGTCTTCACGCTGCCCGGCCATGACGTGGCGGCCCGGTACCCGAGGTGGGCGGATTTCGTCGATCTGCGCCGCCGCCTGGACCCGGAGCGGCGCTTCGCCAACGCGTACCTGGAGCGCCTGGGGCTCTAGTGTCGCCCCGCGCACTGCGCGCTGGAGGCGCGGGCCACCAGCGACGGGGAGAAGACGTGGTGGACCGGGGTCCCGCGCCCCGCGATGCGTTCCAGGAGGAGCCCCACCGCGACCCGGCCCATCTCGGCGGCGGACTGGTCCACGCTGGTGAGCGAGATCAGGGGGTGCGCGGCGATGTCGGTGTCGTCGTAGCCGACGACAGAACACTGGGCGGCCGTGAGGCCCGACTCGGCCACGGCGCGCAGCGCCCCCATGGCCAGTTCGTCGTGGCCGGCGAAGATCGCTGTCGGCGACGGATCCGCCCCGAGTAACGCCAGCGTCGCGCGGTACGTCGCCTCCTCCGTCGGCGCGACGTGCACGATCTGCGCGGCGAGCCCCGCCCGCTCCATGGCCGCCCGGTAACCGGCCGTCCGGAGCGCGTGCGGTGCCTGCGGCAGGCCGCTCTCCGCTTCCGGGGTCAGGGTGACGTGCGCGATGCGCCGATGGCCGAGGCCGAGGAGATGTTCGGTCGCCAGCCTCGCGCCCAGGAGGTCGTCGTCGACGACGGTGTCGTAGTGGTCCGACGCGTCGTGGCGGCCGATCATCACCAGCGGGACCGAGCTGCCGAGGGCCTCCAGCCACTCGGGCGCGACGGCGGGGGACACGGCGAGGATGCCGTCGACGTTGCGGTCGGCCAGTGCCTGGATGGCACGGGGTCCGTTGTCGTGGTCCGGCCCGGCTGGAGCGATGATCAGCTGGTAAGGGCTCGCCGCCAGGGCGCTGGTGGCGCCCCGGACGAACGTGTCGAAGAAGTTGTTGGCCAGCGTCGGCAGTTCGATGCCGAGCGTGTAGCTGGACCCTCGCATCGCGCGGGCGGCGATGCTGGGACGGTAGCCGAGCTCCGTGATGGCGGCCTCGACGCGGCGGCGCATGTCGTCGCTCACCCCGTAGGCGTTGCGGATGACCTTCGACACCGCCGCCCGCGACACACCCGCCTGGCGCGCCACGTCGGCGATCGTCGCGGTGGATCGAACCGACATGGTCACTCCTGGGTCTGACGCTGATCGACAGCCTAGTGATGGGAAGTCGGGAACGCGACGGTGGGGGCGGACCGCCGGGCGGCCCACCCCCACCGTCGAACTGCTCAGCGAAGGGCCATCACGGCCGGGGCCGAGAGAGCGTCGGACGCGCCGCCGACGCGGAACGAGACGGTGCCGGCAGGGGTCACCCAGCCGTCCTCCCCCTCATCCCACACCTGGAGCAGGTGGCGGTCCGCCAGCTGTTGCGGGGTCAGCTCGACCGTCACGTTCCGGTGCTCGCCGGGCTCCAGCGTGACGCGCTCCCATCCGACCAGGCGCTGGGAGGGCAGGTCCGCCGACTCGGGCAGGTCGGCGTAGACCTGCGCAACCTCCGTGCCCGTGGTGTCACCGGTGTTGGTGAGCCGGAAGCTCACCCGGATGGCCTTCGAGCCGTCACTGTTCTTCGGCGTGACGTTGACCTTCGAGTACTCGAACGTCGTGTAGGAAAGGCCGTGGCCGAAGGCGAACAGCGGATCGATGTCCTGGGCTTCGTACCAGCGGTAGCCGACACTCAGGCCCTCGGCGTAGTCGACCTGGCGGATCCCTGTCTCGTCGACGATGCCCGGGTAGCGGTCCTCGGTGGACGTGGGGGTGTCAGCGAGCGACTCGGGGAAGGTCATTGGCAGTTTGCCGGACGGGTTGACGTCGCCGAGGAGGATCCCGGCCAGGGCGGGGCCGAACTGCTCGCCGCCGTACCAGCCGTGCAGGACGGCGTCGACGTCTGCGAGCCACGGCATCGCGACCGCGGTGCCGGAGTTCAGGACCACGACGGTCCGTTCCGCGGCGGCCGCCACGGCAGAGACCAGTGCGTCTCCGTTGAGGTCCAGGTTGAGATCGGGGATGTCGGCGAACTCGCCCATCCTGATGTGGCCGAACACGACGGCGACGTCAGCCGCGGCCGCGACCTCGGCTGCCTCGGACAGATCCGCTCCCGAGCTGAACACGACCTCACCACCGGTTGCCTCGATCCGCTCGGTCAGGGCGGTCAGTGGGTCGACCAGGGCATCGCAGTTGAGGATGGGACCGTTGCGGAACCGGAAGTGTGCGGCACAGGCAGTCGTCGCGCTCACTCCGTCGGTGGGGGTCAGGGAGGCGGTCTGCCCGATCACGGCCACGGTCAGCCCGTCGGTGAGGGGGAGCGTCGCGTCAGCGTTCTTCAGCAGTACCGTGCTCTGCTCCGCGAGCTCGCGGGCCACCGCCTTGTGCTCCTCGGTCGAGACGCTGGTCAGGGCCGGCGACGGCACCGGGTTGTCGAAGAGGCCGACGTTGATGTAGGCCCGCACCACGCGGAAGGCGGCCTCGTCGATGGCCTGCTGGGTGATCTCGCCCGCCGCGAGCGCGGCATCGAGCTTCTCCGGCGTGAACCAGATCGGCCGGTTGAGTTCCTGGTCGAGGCCGGCGTTGAGCGCGTCCGCGGTCGAGTGCACGGCGCCGAAGTCGCTCATGACGTAGCCCTTGAACCCGATGCGGTCCTTGAGATCCTCGTTCATGATGGGGTGCTCGCACGCCCACGTGCCGTTGATCTGGTTGTAGGAGCACATGACGCTGTCGGGGTCGCTCTCGCGGACGGCGATCTCGTAGGGCAGGACATAGAACTCCTGCAGCGTGCGCTCGTCCATGTTCGACGAGCTGGACTGCCGATCCCACTCCTGCTCGTTGGCGACGAAGTGCTTGGGGTTGGCGATGACTCCCTTGCCGAGGTTGCCGTCCTCGAGGCCGCGCACGGCGGCCGCGCCCATGACGCCGCTCAGGACGGGATCCTCACCGAAGTACTCGGGTGTCCGCCCGGACAGGGGAGTGCGCCCGCCGGCCATCCCGGGACCCAGGATGACGGCATTGCCGCTGTCGAACGCCTCGCTGCCCTGCATCGCGGCCTTCGTCTCGTTCAGCTCCTCGTTGAAGGTCGCGGCGATGGCGATGGGTGACGGCCAGGCCGTGGTCCCGGCCTTGCCGTGCACGCCCTCTGCCCCGTTGGCGTAGACCACCGTGGGCGTGCAGCCCACCTGGGCGGGGTAGCTCACGGGTGCGGAGGTCTGTCCGAAGGTCGTCCGCATGGGTGAGTTGGCGGCATGCTCATTGAGCCATCGGTACTTCTGGTGCTGGGTGCTCGCGTCGAGCAGCAGGTCGGCGCGTTCCTCGGCGGTGAGTTGGGTGTTCATCCACGGGCATTCGGCGGGGTAGGGCTCTTCTGCCCGAGCCACCTCATCCAGGGCGGGGCTGGCCAGTCCGGACAGGAGGGTGAGTGCGGCGGCGACGCTGATGGCCGCGCCCCGTCGTCGGTGCTGGTTCATGACAATGATCTCCTCGGCAACGTGCTGGGAGCCCGTTCGGCTGTGAACGAGCTGTGTAGACCGGTCTACGGACGACCATAAGTCGGCTCGTGTGAGCATGCAAGGGGGTGGCGCGAAATTGTGTGTTCAACGCTCCAGATATGGCCGAAGGGCCGGTGTCCGCAGACACCGGCCCTTCTCAGAGGCTGATTCAGGCCTGGTCGGCCAGGTCCACCGCGACGGTCAGGGGGCCGTCGCCCTCGGCCCACGTCACGTCGCCGACCAGCCGCCCGACGGCGCGCAGGTCCGGCTCGATGGTGCGCAGCCGCGACACGACGGCGGCAGGGCCGGCGAACGCCGCCCGCGTCACCTCGGCCTTCATGGAGACCTTCGCCGTGGACTTCGCTCCGCGGATGGCGATGAGCGCGGTCGCGACGTCGGCGAGCAGGGCGGAGTCGCCGTCGGGCAGTTCGTCCACCGACGGCCACGCGGCCAGGTGCACCGAGCCGTCGCGGGTCCACCGCCAGACCTCTTCGGTCACGAAGGGCAGGATCGGCGCGAACAGCCGCAGCTGCACGTCCAGCGCCAACGCGAGCGCAGCCTGCGCCGAGGCGGCCTCCTCGGCCGTGGCCTGCGTGCCGTAGGCACGCTCCTTGACCAGCTCCAGGTAGTCGTCGCAGAAGGACCAGAAGAAGGACTCGGCCGCCTCGAGCGCGGTGGTGTAGTCGAACTCCTCGAACGCGCTCGTGGCGGCGGCGACGACGTCGCGCAGCCCAGCGAGCATCGCCAGATCGACGGGGTTGGTCACTGCGGCGAGGCCGCCCGGGTCCTGCGCCAGCGTCAACACGAACTTCCCGGCGTTGAGGACCTTCATCGCGAGGCGGCGGCCGACCTTCATCTGCGTCTCGTCGAACGGCGAGTCCATCCCGGGCCGGGCCATGGCGGCGCGCCACCGGACGGCGTCGGAGCCGTACTTGTCGAGGATGTCGGTGGGCACGACCACGTTGCCCTTCGACTTGCTCATCTTCTTGCGGTCCGGATCCACCACGAAGCCGGAGATGGTCGCCCGCTTCCACGGCAGCGACCCGTTCTCGAAGTGTGCCCGCACCACGCGGGAGAACAGCCAGGTGCGGATGATGTCGTGGGCCTGCGGTGCGATATCCATGGGGAAGGTGAGCCCGAACAACTCGTCGTCACGCTCCCATCCCGTGGCTAGGTGCGGCGTGAGCGACGACGTGGCCCAGGTGTCCATGACGTCCGGATCGGCCATGAAGCCGCCGGGCTGGTCGCGCTGGTCGGGGGAGAAGCCGGGCGGGCAGTCGGTCACGGGATCGATCGGCAGCGACGCCTCGTCGGCGACGATGGGGTTCTCGTAGTCCGGCTCGCCCTCGCCGTCCAGGCGGTACCAGACCGGGAACGGCACTCCGAAGAACCGCTGGCGCGAGATCAGCCAGTCCCCGTTGAGGCCGCCGACCCAGTTCTCGTAGCGGTGAGCCATGTGCTCCGGCGTCCACCGCAGCTCGCGGCCGCGCTCGAGCAGCCGCTGCTTGAGGTCCTCGTCGCGGCCGCCGTTGCGGATGTACCACTGGCGGGTGGCCACGATCTCGAGCGGCTTGTCGCCCTTCTCGTAGAAGTTGGTCATGCGCGTGGTCGGCTTGGGTTCGCCGTCCAGGTCGCCGCTGTCGCGGAGCATCGCGACGGTGGCCTCGCGGGCGGAGAACGCCGTCTTGCCGGCGAGCGGCTCGTAGGCGCCGGCGTTGACGATCCACTCCGGCGTTTCCGCCTGTAGTCGGCCGTCGCGGCCGATGACCGTCCGGGTGGGCAGGTTGAGCTCGCGCCACCACTGCACGTCGGTGAGGTCGCCGAACGTACAGCACATCGCGATACCGGCGCCCTTGTCGGGCTCGGCCGCCGGGTGGGCGAGCACCGGGATCTCGACGCCGAACAGCGGCGAGGTGACGGTGCTGCCGAACAGCGGCTGGTAGCGCTCGTCGTCGGGGTGCGCGATCAGGGCGCAGACCGAGGGAAGCAGCTCCGGCCGCGTGGTCTCGATGTAGACGGGTTCGCCGCCCGCGCGGTGGAACGCGACACGGTGGTACGCGCCGGGGTACTCGCGGGCCTCCAGCTCCGCCTGCGCGACGGCGGTGTGGAACGTCACGTCCCACAGCGTCGGTGCGTAGCTGAGGTAGGCCTCCCCGCGGGCGTGGTTGCGGAGGAACGCCTTCTGCGCCACCGCCTGCGAGCTCGCGGAGATGGTCGTGTACAGCGTCGACCAATCCACCGAGAGGCCGAGCTGCTTCCACAGGTCCTCGAACGCCTGCTCGTCCACGGCGGTCAGCTCGTGGCACAGCTCGATGAAGTTGGCGCGGCTGATCGGCACCTGCCGCTTGGGGTCAGGCTTCGCCGGCGGCTGGAACCCCGCGTCGAACGGGATCGACGGGTCGCACCGCACGCCGTAGTAGTTCTGGACCCGGCGCTCGGTCGGCAGGCCGTTGTCGTCCCAGCCCATGGGGTAGAAGACGCGCTTGCCACGCATCCGCTGATAGCGGGCGATCGTGTCGGTGTGCGTGTAGCTGAACACGTGCCCGACGTGCAGCGAACCCGACACCGTCGGAGGCGGGGTGTCGATGCTGAACACGTCGTCGCGGGAGGCAGGACGGCGGAACGCGTACGTGCCCTCCTCGGCCCATACCTCGCCCCACTTGGCCTCCAGGCCTTCGAGGACGGGCTTGTCGGGCAGAGCGCGCTGAGCGGTCGATGCGGTCATGGGCCCCGATCTTAGTGGCCCCGCGGAGGGTCAGCTGTCCAGCTGCTGGCCGCTCGCCTCGAACGCCTCGTCGATGGCGGCCTGCATGCTCTCGACGGTGGGCTCGATGAGGACCGTCTGAGCCTCCTGGTCGTAGAACTCGAGGCGCTGGCCGCCCACGAGGAAGGTCGGCGTCGAGCCGATCTGATCCGTCCCGAACTTGTCGTGGGCGTTGGTCGTGAACTCGTCGAAGGCCCGAGTGTCGTACAGCTCCTGATAGCGCGTGAGGTCCTCGCCCTGGATGCCCGCCAGCGCAGGGAAGTCGACGCGCAGCTGCTCCTCGGTGAAGCCCTGGCCCTCCTGGGCCGGGTGGTTGGCGTAGACGACCTTGTGGAACTCGTCGAACGCGCCCACCTCGGCAGCCGCGGCGGCCGCCAGCGCCGCCCGCTTCGAGGAATCGTTGCGTAGGCCAGCGTCGAGGAAGTAGGCGGTGCGGATCTCCGCGGTGATGGACCCGTCGGCGACCAGCTGCTCGATGATCGGCCCGTAGTCCTCCTCGCGCGCGGCGCACGCGGGGCACTGGAAGTCCTCCCACACGACGAGGTGGGGGGTGCCCTCCTGCGGTGCCTTGCCGGCCAGGAGGATGCCGTAGCCCTCCGTGGCGTTCGGCGGCGTCAGCTGCTCCTCAGCCACCGTCGCGTTCCGGCCGAGGGCCTGGAAGATGACGATGGCGATGACGGTGACGACCGTGACCGCCACGAGCCCGGCGCCGACGGCGAGGATCCTGCGGGTCCGCTTGTTGCGCTCCTCGAGTTCCTGCTGCTGCCGGAGGGCGGCGCGCTTGCTGAGCGACGAGTTGTTGGCCATATCGACGTGTGCTCCTGGTGTGGCGGTGCGGGGCCGGACCTCCTGCGGGGCCGCGGCGTCGCCATCCTAACCGGCACACGCAACGGCTCCCGCCGTGACGCGCCTCCAGCGGGACGGCCCCAGTAGGCTAGGCGGCACCATGACTCACTCCACGCACGCCGCGCTCACGGCCGCCCTCACCGCCCGCTGGCCGGAACACCGGGTCGCGCCCAGCCTCTCGCGCATCTCCGCCCTCATGCACCTGCTGGGCGATCCCCACCGCGCGGTGCCGGTCATCCAGGTTGCGGGCACCAACGGCAAGGGCAGTACGGCCATCATGATCGAGACGCTGCTGCGCGCCGCCGGGCTGCGTACCGGGCGGTTCGCGAGCCCGCACCTCAGCGACGTGCGCGAGCGGATCAGCATCGACGGCGAGCCGATCAGCGAGGAGCGGTTCGACGAGGTGTGGCGCGACATCGAGCCGTACGTCGCCATGGTGGACGAGGAGCGCCACGACGGCGTGGCCATGACGTTCTTCGAGGTCATCACCGGGATGGCGTACGCCGCGTTCGCCGACGCCCCCGTCGATGTCGCCGTGATGGAGGTCGGGCTCGGTGGCCGCTGGGACGCCACGAGTGTCGCGGATCCGGCCGTCGCCGTCGTGACCCCCATCGGCATGGACCACATGCACATCCTGGGATCGACGTTGGCCGAGATCGCCGGAGAGAAGGCGGGGATCATCAAGGAGGGCTCCCGCGCCGTTCTCGCGGGCCAGGATCCCGAGGCCGCGCGGGTGCTGCTGCAGCGTGCCATGGACGTCGGCGCCTCCATCGCCGTCGAAGGTCCCGACTTCGGGCTGCTCGAGCGGCAGCTGGCGGTCGGCGGGCAGGTGCTGCGTCTCGATACGGCCGGCGGTCCGGTCGGTGACGTCTTCCTGCCCCTCTACGGGGAGCACATGGGCCGAAACGCCGCGCTGGCGGTCGCCGCCGTCGAGGCGTTCCTGGGGTCGCAGCCGCTCAACCCGGACATCATCGTCGAGGGGCTCGGCGCCGTCGAGGCGCCCGCGAGGCTGGAGCAGGTGCGCACCTCGCCCCCGATCCTCCTCGACACCGCACACAACCCGCCGGCCGCCCGCGCGACCATCGACGCCCTCGCCGAGGCCTACTCGTTCGACCCTCTCGTGGGAGTCGTCGCGATGATGCAGGACAAGGACGCGGACGAGGTGCTGACGATCTTCGCCGAGCAGATGCAGCACGTCGTCGTCACGACCGTTTCATCGACGGATCGCGGGCGCTCGGTCGAGGACCTCGCGGCGGTCGCGGAGTCCGTGTTCCCGCCGCAGCAGGTCCACCGCGCCCCGGGCATGGCCGAGGCCCTGGACATCGCAGTGATGCTGGCCGACACACTCGGTATGAACGGAGGGGTCCTGGTCGCCGGCTCGGTCATCGCCGCCGGCGAGGCGCGAGACCTCCTGACCGCGCACGGTGACGAGTCATGACGCTCGAACCCACGAACCCGATGCGGCCGGCCGCGATGTCGGTCCTGCTGTTCGAGGTCGTCGTCATCTGGCTCGCCTACATCGGCATGATCCAGGCCGAGGGGATCAGCCTCGCGGTGGCCGCTTTCTGGTGCGCGGTCGCCACCCTGCTGTGCGTGGCCGGCATCGCGGGCCTGCGCCGTCGGTGGGGCTATCTCGTCGGCTGGGCGGCCCAGGCCGTCATCATCGGCCTCGGCGTCCTCACCCCGTGGATGTACGCCATGGGTATCATCTTCGCCCTGATCTGGGTGACCTGCATGGTGCTGGGCCGCCGGCTCGAGACCATGCACAGCGACAAGGAGCGCCAGTGACCGAAGAGACGTTCGTCATCATCAAGCCCGACGCAGTGGCCGCCGGCCGCGTCGGCGCCATCCTCTCGCGCTACGAGGACGAGGGGCTGGAGATCGCGCGCATGGAGCTGCGCCGCATCGACGCGGCCTTCGCTGACCAGCACTACGCCGAACACGTCGAGCGCGACTACTACCCCCCGCTGCGCGAGTTCATGACGGAGGGGCCGCTCATCGCCATGGTGCTGCGCGGCGAGGACGCCGTGGCCCGGGTGCGCGCTCTGCACGGGGCCACCGACCCGACGAAGGCGGACCCCGGGACGGTGCGGGCCGACTTCGCCGAGTCCACGCGACGCAACGCGGTCCATGCCTCGGACTCCACCGAGGCGGCGGCCGGCGAGATCGCGCTCTGGTTCGGCGAGGGATAGGGAACGTCGGCCCCGCGGTTATCCTTGACGGCACCATGACTACACTGCCCACCCTGCCCACGCACTCGCTGTTCGACCGGCTGGAGCCGCTGCTCGCGCAGGTGAGCAAGCCCATCCAGTACGTCGGCGGGGAGCACAACTCCGTCGTCAAGGCCTGGGAGGACGTCGACGTCCGCTGGTGCCTGTCCTACCCTGACGCCTACGAGGTCGGCCAGCCCAACCAGGGCGTCGCCATCCTCTACGAGATCCTCAACGAACGCGACTGGATCCTCGCCGAGCGCACTTACTCCATCTGGCCGGACATGGAGGCGCGCATGCGCGACGCCGGCGTGCCCCAGTTCACGCTCGACGCGCACCGCCCGGTGCGGATGTTCGACGTGCTGGGCGTGTCGTTCTCCACCGAACTCGGCTACACCAACCTGCTCAACCTCCTCGATCTGTCCGGCATGAGCCTGCACGCGGCCGACCGGGGCGAGGACGAGCCGATCGTCATCGCGGGCGGGCACGCGGCCTTCAACCCCGAGCCGATCGCCGACTTCATCGACGTCGCGGTCCTGGGCGACGGCGAAGAGGCCTCCCTGCTGATCTCCGACATCATCCGGGAGTGGAAGGCGGACGGCCGCGAGGGCGGGCGCGAGGGCCTGCTGCTGCGGCTCGCCTCCACCGGCGCGTTCTACGTGCCCCGGTTCTACGACGTCGACTACCTCGACGACGGCCGGATCCAGCGCGTCGCCCCCAACCGGCCCGAGGTGCCCTTCCAGGTGCGCAAGCACACACTGATGAACCTCGACGAGTGGCCCTACCCGAAGAAGCCCATCGTGCCGATGGCCGAGACGGTCCACGAGCGCTACTCCGTCGAGATCTTCCGCGGCTGCACCCGCGGCTGCCGCTTCTGCCAGGCCGGCATGATCACCCGGCCGGTGCGCGAACGCAACATCGAGACCATCGGCGCCATGGTCGAGGGCGGTCTGCGCGCGACGGGGTTGGAGGAGATCGGACTGCTGTCGCTGTCGTCGGCCGACCACTCCGAGATCGCCGAGGTCACGCGACAGCTGGCGGACCGCTACGAGGGATCCAACGTGTCCCTGTCGCTGCCGTCCACGCGCGTTGACGCCTTCAACATCGACCTCGCCAACGAACTCAGCCGCAACGGGCGCCGCTCCGGGCTCACGTTCGCGCCCGAAGGCGGCTCGGAGCGCATGCGCAAGGTCATCAACAAGATGGTGACCGAGGACGACCTCATCAACACAGTCGCCGCGGCGTTCTCCAGCGGCTGGCGGCAGGTCAAGCTGTATTTCATGTGCGGCCTGCCCACGGAGACCGACGAGGACGTCCTCGCCATCGCGGACCTCGCCCGCCGGGTGATCGAGACCGGGCGCCGCGCGTCGGGCACCCGCGACATCCGTTGCACCGTCTCCATCGGCGGGTTCGTCCCCAAGCCGCACACTCCGTTCCAATGGGCCGCTCAGGCGAGCGCCGAGACGATCGACCACCGCCTGTTGCTGCTGCGCGACACCATCCGGCAGGACCGCAACTACGGCAAGGCCATCGGCCTGCGCTACCACGACGGCAAGCCCGGCGTCATCGAGGGGCTGCTGTCGCGTGGGGACCGCCGCGTCGGCCGGGTCATCGAGCGGGTCTGGCGCGAGGGTGGCAAGTTCGACGGCTGGAACGAGCACTTCAGCTACGAGCGCTGGGTCGCGGCGGCCACCGAGGAGCTGGCTCCCTACGGAGTGGATCTCGACTGGTACACCGTGCGGGAACGGGGCTACGAGGAGGTCCTCCCGTGGGACCACCTCGACGCCGGGCTGGACCGCGACTGGCTGTGGGAGGACTGGCAGGACGCCCTCGACGAGCGCGAGGTGGAGGACTGCCGCTGGACCCCGTGCTTCGACTGCGGCGTCTGTCCTCAGATGGACACCGACATCCAGATCGGCCCCACGGGCAAGGTGCTGCTGCCGCTCATGGTCGCGAAGCCCAACCTCGCCTGAGGACGGCCGCCCGGCCCGGCTGGGATAGGGTGGCCTTCCGTGGATAACGCGCGCAGGGTCGGCTTCGACCGCCAGAAGTACCTCACCCTCCAGTCCCAGCACATCGACGAGCGCCGTCGCCGCTTCGGCGGCAAGCTGTACCTCGAGTTCGGTGGCAAGCTGTTCGACGACCATCACGCGTCGCGCGTCCTGCCCGGCTTCACGCCCGACAACAAGATCGCCATGCTCGAGACGCTGAAGGACGAGGTGGAGGTCGTCATCGCGGTCAGCGCGCACGACCTGGCCAGCAACAAGCAGCGCGCCGACCTGGGCATCCCCTACGAGGCGGACGTGCTGCGGCTCATCGACGAGTTCCGGTCCTACGGCCTCTACGTCGGGTCCGTCGTGATCACGCAGATGACCGACGAGCACCGCCAGGCGCGCGCCTTCAAGCGCAAGCTTGAGCGGCTGGGCGTCAAGGTCTACCGCCACCATCCGATCAAGGGATACCCGAACGACGTGGCGCTGATCATCAGCGCCGACGGCTACGGCCGCAACGACTACATCGAGACCACCCGCGACCTCATCGTCGTCACGGCACCGGGTCCCGGCAGCGGCAAGATGGCCACCTGCCTGTCCCAGCTGTACCACGACCATCAGCGCGGCATCGACTCCGGCTACGCCAAGTTCGAGACCTTCCCCATCTGGAACCTGCCCCTCGACCACCCCGTGAACCTCGCGTACGAGGCGGCCACGGCGGATCTCGACGACGTCAACATGATCGACCCGTTCCACCTCGCCGCCTACGGCGAGCAGGTCGTCAACTACAACCGCGACGTCGAGGTCTTCCCCGTGCTGCGGATGCTGTTCGAGCGGATGCTGGGGGAGTCGCCCTACCAGTCGCCCACGGACATGGGCGTCAACATGGCCGGCCACTGCATCTCCGACGACGAGGCGTGCCGGGACGCCTCCAAGCAGGAGGTCATCCGCCGCTACTTCAAGGCGCTGGTCCACGAGCGCCGCGAGGAGCTTGAGCCCACGGTCTCGGAGCGGATCGCCCTGACGATGAGCCAGCTGGGCATAGCGCAGGAGGACCGGCCGGTCGTGGCCCCTGCCCTCGACACCGAGCGCCGCACCAAGGCCCCCGCCGCCGCGCTGCAGCTGCCCGACGGCACCGTGGTGACCGGCAAAACCTCGGCGCTGCTGGGCAGCTCGTCGGCGGTGCTCCTCAACGCACTGAAGGCGCTCGCCGGCCTGCCCGACGAGGTGCACCTGCTGGCGCCCGAGACCATCGGCCCGATCCAGACGCTGAAGACGGACCACCTGGGCAGTGCCAACCCGAGGTTGCACACGGACGAGGTGCTCATCGCGCTCGCCGTCGGTGCCACCCACGACGACAACGCGCGCCGCGCCATGTCGCAGCTGCCGCGCCTCAGGGGGTGCGACGTGCACACCACGGTCATCCTCGGGCCGGTCGACGAGGCCATCTTCCGCAGCCTCGGGGTGCAGGTCACCAGCGAACCGGTCTTCCAGAGCAAGAAGCTCTACCGGAAGCGCTGAGGCGCGCTCGTCTACACTGCCGGGCGTGGCTCAACGACAACCTCCGGTCCAGCAGGCCCCGCCCGCGCAGCGCCTCCGGCTGCGCTACGCCAAGCGCGGCCCGGGACGCTTCACGTCGCACCGCGACTTCGGCCGTGCGCTCGAACGGGCGCTGCGCCGCGCCGAGATCCCCATGGCCTACTCCTCGGGATTCTCGCCCCATCCGCGCATCTCCTACGCGAACGCGGCGCCGACGTCGGCGGCGTCCGAGGCGGAGTACGTCGAGCTCGCGCTCGCCGAGGTCTGCGATCCGCAGAAGGTGGCGGCGGCCCTGAACGACGTGCTGCCGCACGGTTTCGTCATCCTGGACGTCGCCGAGGGGCGCCCCGAGTCGCTGGGCGACCTGCTCCAGGTGTCGGATTGGAAGATGACGCTCGCGGGCGCCCAGCCCGGCGTTCTGGGACAGGCTGCGTCGCGGCTGCTGGACCGCGACGAGTACACGGTCGAGCGCCTGACCAAGAACGGCATGCGCACCTTCGACGTCCGTGCGGCGGTGCTGATCCTGCGGGCGATCGACGACCAGACGCTGGCGCTGAGGTCCGTCCACCAGACGCCGCTCGTCCGCCCGGACGACGTGGTGACGGCGTTGCGCCAACTCGACGCGCGGGTGCCGGCCCAGGCGCTGCTGACGCGCCTGGCGCAGGGCCCGCTGGTGGGGGAGCGGATCGGGGACCCGCTGCGCGAGTCGCCCGTCATGCAGCCGTAACTGACGGCGATTCCCGGCGGGGCATGCGACGGAGGCTTGTGCGGTGTGCGAGAATAACGGTCAGGTCACGGCACCGCCGGTGCCACCCGACGCAGCGAGACTGCACCGCG
Organism: Tessaracoccus lapidicaptus; assembly: GCF_001693815.1. Classification (GTDB taxonomy): domain Bacteria; phylum Actinomycetota; class Actinomycetes; order Propionibacteriales; family Propionibacteriaceae; genus Arachnia; species Arachnia lapidicapta. The sequence continues at coordinate 400,900 of NZ_MBQD01000011.1, forward strand.
GCGAGAACTTGCCGCGACTGCTCGCACTGCCTCGGCGGACCTCAGTCTTAGCGCACAGCGCGTCTGTGCCAGTCCGCGCGTCGCGCGCGTAAGGAGCCACATGCTCGAGATGTCCGACGGTCCCGTCAGCCCGCAGGAACAGGTCCCCGCCACCACCGCGCCGCCGCGCCGTCGCCGCGCCGCCTCCCGCCCGGCCGGGCCGCCCGCAACCCCCGCCCCCTCAGATCCCACTCCCGCGGCGCCTGCCGCGGCCGAGCCCGCCCAGGCCGCCGCGCCTGAGGCGTCGCCCGCCGCCGAGCCGGTCACCGCGCCCGCCGCCGAGCCGGTCGCCGCCGAGGCCCCCGCGCCCCAGGAGGACGCCGCACCGCCCACCCGACGCCGCCGGGCTGCCACCAAGGCCGCCGGCGAACCCGCGGCCCCGCGCCGCCGCCGGGTCAAGGCGGTCGAGCACGACGGTGCGAGCGCCGTCGAGGCCACCCCCGAGTCCGCGCCGGAGCCCGGCCAGCCTGAGGAGATCGCCCCGACCACTGCGGCCCCCGCCGCAGAGGCCCCCGCAGCAGAGGCCCCCGCGCCCACCCGCCGGCGCGCGACGCGCCGCACCCCACCTCCGGCAGAGGCGGACCGCCCCGCGGCCTCGCAGGAGGCCCCCGCATCCGACGCCGCGCCCGCCGAGGCCGCGCCCCCCGCCGACGCGGACCCGGCCGCCGCCGCCGACCGCGCCCTGCATCAGCTGCAGGACGCGACGCCCGCGCCCGTCGTCGACGAGGCCGTCACGACGCCCGCGCCGTCGCGCCGCCGCCGCGCCACCCGCCCCACGGCGCCGCCGCAGGCGCCCGCGGAGACCGACGAGGACCCGATCGCAGCGGCCCTGCGCGCGGCCGAAGAGGTCGCAGAAGCGCGGCGGGCCGTGCTGAGCGATCCGTTCCTCACCGCCTCGGCACGCGACCAGCAGCTCGCCGATCTGGCCGGAGCCATCGCGGCCGGCCCGGAGGACGAGGTGGTCGCCGAGGAGGAGCAGACCGAGGACCTGGCCGGCATCGCCGATCAGCCAGAAGCCGCTGACGATGTCGCGGACGCCGACGACGACATCGACGAGGACGTGGCCTCCGACGAGGAGGACGTGGACGCCGAGGGTGGCGAGACCCGTCGCCGTCGCCGTCGCCGCGGCGGTCGCCGTCGCCGCCGCGTCGGCTCGCGCGACGAGTCCGACGAGACGGGCGCCGAGTCCGACGAGACGGGCGCCGAGTCCGACGCCGACGAGAGCCCCGAGTCGGAGGGCGCCGAAGGCGAGTCCGAGTCCGAGACCGAGACCGACGAGTCCGGCAGCACCCGCCGTCGCCGCCGCCGTCGCCGCCGCGGTGACGCGGGCGACGCGTCGTCCATCGACGACGAGGTCACCGGCATCGAGGGTTCCACCCGCATGGAGGCCAAGCGGCAGCGCCGCAAGGAGTCCCGCGCCGCCGGGCGCCGCCGCGCGCCGATCCTCAGCGAGGCCGAGTTCCTCGCCCGCCGCGAGTCGGTCGACCGTCGCCTGGTCATCCGGCAGGCGGAGGACTACACGCAGCTGGCCGTCGTCGAGGACAACATCCTCGTCGAGCACTACGTCGACAAGGCCTCCGCCACGTCACTGATCGGCAACATCTACATCGGCCGCGTCCAGAACGTCCTGCCGAGCATGGAGGCCGCGTTCATCGACATCGGCCGCGGCCGCAACGCCGTCCTGTACGCCGGCGAGGTGGACTGGGCGCTGTTCGGGGTGACCGGCGAGAACCGCAAGGTCGAGAACGTGCTCAAGTCCGGTCAGAGCGTCCTGGTGCAGGTGACCAAGGACCCGGTCGGGGCCAAGGGCGCCCGCCTCACCGGGCACATCTCGCTGCCCGGCCGCTACATCGTCTACTCGCCGGGCGGCCACCTCTCCGGCATCTCCCGCAAGCTCCCCGACACGGAGCGTGCCCGGCTGCGCGGCATCCTCGCCACGCTCATCTCCGACGAGGAGTCCGTCATCGTGCGGACCGCGGCGGAGGGCGTGAGCGAAGAGGAACTGGTGCGCGACGTCAACCGGCTCAAGGCCCAGTGGGAGGTCATCGAGAAGAAGTCGAAGCAGGGCAGCGCCCCGCAGGCGCTCTACAGTGAGCCGGACCTGACGCTGCGCATCGTCCGCGACCTCTTCACCGAGGATTTCGCCCAGCTCGTCGTGCAGGGCAACGGTGGCCCGGAGGACGCCTACGACGCGATCTCGGCCTACGTCGGCCACGTCGCCCCGCACCTGGCCGACCGCGTGTCCCGGTTCCAGGCTGACGGCGACGACTCCGACGTGTTCGCGCAGTTCAAGATCGACGAGCAGATCGCCAAGGCGCTGGACCGGAAGGTCTACCTGCCCTCGGGCGGATCGCTGGTGATCGACCGCACCGAGGCCATGACGGTCATCGACGTCAACACCGGGCGGTTCACGGGTTCCGGGGGCAACCTCGAGGCGACCGTGACCAGCAACAACCTCGAAGCGGCGGAGGAGATCGTCCGGCAGCTGCGTCTGCGCGACCTGGGCGGCATCATCGTGATCGACTTCATCGACATGGTCCTGCCCAGCAACCGCGACCTGCTGCTGCGGCGACTCGTCGAGTGCCTCGGCCGGGACCGCACCCGCCACCAGGTCGCCGAGGTGACCAGCCTCGGGCTCGTCCAGCTGACGCGCAAGCGGATCGGCACGGGCCTTCAGGAGGCGTTCACCGAACAGTGCGAGCACTGCCACGGCGCGGGCTACGTCCGCTTCGAGGAGCCGGTGGACTCGCAGTCCCCGTCCGACGGCGGGGAGCGCAAGCCCCGCCGCAGGGGCAAGAAGTAGGCCTCCATTTGGCCAATCCCGCGGGGGCGGGTTAACATTGTGCGGTTGCCTGCCCCCGCGGGCACCCGAACACGAACATCAAACCAGGCCGTCGCCTGGCACCGACAACAAGGAGATTCCAGTGGCCGCCAAGTGTGATGTCTGCGCCAAGGGACCCGGCTTCGGTCACAACGTTCCTTGGTCGAAGAAGAAGACCAACCGCCGCTGGAACCCCAACATCCAGCGGGTCCGCGCTGTGGTCAACGGCGCGGCGCAGCGCGTGAACGTGTGCACCTCCTGCCTGAAGGCCGGCAAGGTCTCGCGCTGAGCTAGTCCATGCCCAACCGGCGGTCCGCATCTGCGGGCCGCCGGTTGCGTTGTCCCGGCGGAGTGGCTCGGCGGCGTGTCGGAGCGGGCCGGTAGGGTCGGACGCATGTCCAGCTGGCGCACCCCCATCTACCGGGAACTCGGCCGCCGCCTCGTCGACGTGCTCGGCGCGAAGACCGCCGGCGAGTTCGCGAAGCTCGGCATCACCACGGTGGACGACCTGGTCCGGCACGTGCCCCGCCGCTACATCTCGGGGACGGGGATGTCGGACTTCTCCACCCTGCGCGTGGGGGAGGACGTCGCCGTCATCGCCCGGGTCGAGCGCTCACAGCTGCACTGGGCCGGCGACACCGGGCGGGTCCAGGCGTCCCTCAGCGACGGCTCCGGGACGCCGTTGTCGATCACGCTGTTCGCGAAGCGCCGCAGGATCCTCGAGGGCTGGGAGCGGATGCTCCAACGCGGCCGCCGCGGCATTTTCATCGGGCGCGTCGGCATGTTCAAGGAGACGCTCCAACTCACCCACCCCGACTTCGTCATGCTCGACGGGGCCCGCATCACGGGTGGGAAGAACGCCGAGAAGCGCGCGGCCATGGAACGCAGTGTCCAGCGGGCCACCCTCATCGGCCTGTACCCGGCCACGTCCAACCTGCCGACCTGGACGATCGCCGAATCCGTGCAGTTGGTGCTGCCCTCGCTCGAGGGCGACACACTCCCGCGGTGGATCGTCGAGGAGGCGGGCGTGCTGCCGTTCGCGGAGGCGCTCACGGCCGTGCACGAGCCGGTGGAGGTCACGCAGGCCGAGCACGGGCAGGCGCGGCTGCGTTTCGACGAGGCGTTCGGGATCCAACTGGCTATGGCCGCCAGGCGCCGGGACGCGGCGGCCCAGCCGGCGGTCCCGCGCCCCAGACGCTCCGGGGGCCTGCTCGACGCCTTCGACGAGCGCCTGCCCTTCACGCTCACCGCCGGGCAGCGCGCCGTGGGGGAGACGCTGTTCGAGGAGCTGGCCGGCACGTCACCCATGCACCGCCTGCTGCAGGGGGAGGTGGGCTCCGGTAAGACGATCGTCGCGCTCCGGGCGATGCTCGCGACCGTCGACGCCGGGGGGCAGGCCGTGCTGCTGGCACCCACCGAGGTCCTGGCGAAGCAGCACCACCGCACCATCACCCAGCTGCTGGGCGACCTCGGCCAGGGCCGGCAGCTCGGCGCACACCCGGACGCCACGGGCGTCGTGCTGCTGACCGGGAGCCGCTCCGCGGCCGCGAAGCGGTCCACCCTCAACGACATCGTCACGGGCGAGGCCGGCATCGTGATCGGGACGCATGCGCTCCTGAGCGACCCGGTGGAGTTCTTCGACCTCGGGCTGGTCGTCATCGACGAGCAGCACCGATTCGGTGTCGAGCAGCGGGCCGCGCTCGCGGCGAAGGCCTCCGCCCGGCCGCACACGCTCATCATGACCGCCACGCCCATCCCCAGGTCCATCGCGATGACCGTGTTCGGGGACCTCGAGGTCAGCGAGCTGCGGGAGCGTCCCGCCGGACGGGCGCCGGTGCAGACGGTGTTCGTGGACACCGCCGCCACGCCGCACTGGGTCGAACGGGCCTGGCAGCGCATCCGCGAGGAGGTCGCCGCCGGGCGGCAGGCATTCGTCGTGTGCCCCGCCATCTCGGCGAAGGACGCGGCCGCAGACGGGAAGGGCGGCGGGGCCGCCGTCGAGGAGGTGGCCCCGCACCTGGCTTCCGGGCCGCTCGCGGGCCTGCGGGTCGGCGTCGTCCACGGCCGGCAGCCGGCACAGGATCGCGACGAGGCGATGACGGCCTTCGCCGCGGGCGCGCTCGACGTGCTGGTCGCCACCACCGTCATCGAGGTCGGCGTCGACGTCCCCAACGCGTCGGTCATGGTGGTGCTGGACGCCGACCGCTTCGGTCTGTCGCAGCTCCACCAGCTGCGCGGCCGCATCGGGCGAGGGGGGCACGCGGGACTCTGCCTGCTGCTGGCGGCGCCGGGGGAGGACAGCGACGCCGACGCCCGCCTCAGGGCCCTGGCGGACACCACCGACGGCTTCGAGCTCGCCGAGCTCGACCTGCGGATCCGGCGTGAGGGCGACGTGCTCGGCGCCGCGCAGTCCGGCGGCGGCACCCTCAAGCTGCTGCGGGCGCTGGACGACGCCGAGGTGATCGGTCGCGCGAAGGTGCTGGCGGAGCGGGTGCTCGCGGACGAGCGCGCCGCCGCAGATCCGCTCCTGGCTGACCTCATGGCGAAGGCGGACCAGCTCGCGGCCGGCGAATGGATGGAGAAGTCATGAGCCGCATCATCGCCGGGCGCGCCAAGGGGCACCGGCTTCTCACCCCCAAGGGTTCGGCGACCCGGCCCACGACGGACCGCACGCGCGAGGCCCTGTTCTCGGCGCTCGCCAGCTGGTTCGACGCCGCGGACGCCGACCCCGCCGAGCAGCTCGCCGGCTTCTCGGTGCTGGACCTCTACGCCGGTTCCGGCGCGGTCGGCCTCGAGGCGGCCAGCCGCGGGGCCGCGCCCGTCGTGCTCGTGGAGGCGGATCGCCCGACGGCCAGGATCATCCGCGAGAACGCCGCCGCCACCGGGCTGGCGGTCGAGGTGCGGGCCGCGCGCGCCGAATCGGTGGCCGCCGAACCGGGCCGTCGCTTCGACCTCATCTTCCTGGACCCGCCCTACGACCTCCCCACGGAGCGCGTCGACGCCCTGCTGCAGCGCCTGGCCGCGGACACGCTCGCGGACCGGGGGCTCGTCGTCGTCGAGCGCTCGACGCGCGACCGGGAGCCGGTCTGGCCCGTCCGGTTCACAGACACGTGGCACCGCGGCTACGGTGAGACGACCCTCTACTTCGGAGCGGTGGACTAGGAGCGTCATGGCAGTGCTGTGCCCGGGGTCGTTCGACCCCATCACCGTCGGCCACCTCGACATCATCCGGCGCGCACACGCGCTGTTCGGCGAGGTCGTCGTCGCGATCGGCAACAACTCCACCAAGGACTACCTGTTCAGCTTCGACGAGCGGGTGGACCTCGTCCGCGGAGCGACGGCGGACCTGGACCACATCACGGTGGAACCGATGGACGGGCTGTTGGTCGACTTCTGCCGCGCCCGAGGGATCCCGGCGGTGGTCAAGGGCCTGCGCTTCGGCGCGGACTTCGACTTCGAGCTGCAGATGGCGCACATGAACCACGCCATGGGCGGCATCGAGACCGTCCTGCTGCCGGCGGCCAAGGGACACGTGACGCTGTCGTCGACCATCATCAGGCAGGTCATCCGCCTCGGCGGTGACGTGAGCGACTACGTCCCCGACAACGTCGCCGCTGCGGTGGCGCGGCTGAGGGGCAGCATCGACGCCTGAGCGTGGCGGCGGGGGCGTCGTTTCCTGTTGCCTCATGTCAAGATGCCCGCTTGGTTTGAGTCGTTGACTCATCTGGGTTTGCCCGCTTCGGATCGCTGATCTTCCGGCGGGAGAGGTAGACGTGGTTGGTCTTGGCGCGGCGTTGGACG